>CABOHA010000001.1:0-7303 GCA_902399975.1 Coriobacteriaceae bacterium
AGGGCGCCGCTGACCGGTGGACGGCACCGAGCCGTCATCGAGATTGAAGAAGGGGGAGGCCTCGCGGCCTCCCCCTTTTTTGCGTTTACGGGCTTTTGTCTCACATAGTAGCTGTGTTTTATAACCCTCGTTTGTCGCATCTTCTGTGAACGGGCTACAATAACTTAGTCTGTGCGATATGGAGGTGAACATGGCTGAAGCTGGTATCGGCGTTGATATCGTCGAGATTTCCCGCATGAAATCAATTCTTGAAAAGACGCCGTCGTTTGCTCGGCGTGTGTTTACCGAAGAAGAGCGTGCGTATTGTGATGCATCATCGCGTCCCGCTGCTCACTATGCCAGCCGCTTTGCTTCGCGCGAGGCGGTACTTAAAGCTCTCGGCACGGGTTTTAGTCAAGGCGTTGGTCGCAAGGATGTTTCGGTTACGCGTGATAAACTCGGCAAACCGAAGGCGCTGCTTTCGGGCCGTGCTCTCGAGATCGCTCAAGAACTGGGTGTTGTTGAGGTCGCTCTTTCCATTACGCTTACGGGAGACTTGGCCGTTGCGAATGCCATCGCGATTACCGAAGATGCTCGGCCTAAGCCAAAAGAGGAAAAGGTGAGTACCAAGAAACGCGTTGCGCAGACATTTAAAGAGGCTCGCTCTGTATTAGATGAGCTCGAGCAGCTGCAGAATTCAGCATTGGCGGAGCACCTGGGCGATGCTTCGCAAGATACGCTAGGAGCATAGATGAAACCGGTTTTGAGTACCGAAGAAGTCGTTCGTCTCGAGGATATCATCGAACGCGAAGGGACTTCGAAGGCCGAGCTTATGGAGCTAGCGGGTGAGTTTGCCGCTAACGAGGTCTTGAAGCTCAATCCCGATCGGGTTCTCGTTTTGGTCGGTTTTGGTAATAATGGCGGCGACGGTTGGGTTGCCGCCGATATCCTGAGCCATAAGGGTGTGGACGTGGATATCGTTTCTCCGGTTGAACCGGATGAGATTCCTGCTGCTCTGGCACGTCATGTTGCTCGTCGTACTGCCGGCCGCGATGTGCACGTTTGCGTCGGCCCCTCGCGTGATGAACTCGAGGTTTTGATCGATAAGGCCGATGTTGTTGTCGATGCCATTTTTGGTACCGGTTTTCACGGGAATCTGCGTGCGCCGTTCTCCATCTGGATTCCTACGGTCAATGAATGCGCCGATTGTGTCGTATCCATTGATGTCCCCTCGGGCCTGAATGCCGAGACGGGCGTTGTTGATGACGACTGCATTCGTGCCGAGCATACGGTGACGATGATTGCGCCCAAGATTGGTTTGTATAGCGCTGATGGCCCTGAGTATGCTGGCGATTTGATCTGCGGCAATCTTTACGACCGTCTTGATGAGGTCATCGATGATGTCGACCACGCCGCCGAGATTGTCGAGCCCGGTGACTTAGTTGATTACTTTGCTCCACTACCTACGAATATCGATAAGTATTCCCGTGGCTCTGTGCTTATTGTCGCCGGATCTGCGCAATATCCTGGTGCTGCCATTATGGCGGCCAAGTCTGCAGCTCGCGCGGGTGCTGGTTACGTGGCAGTTGCGGCTCCTGACGCCTGCGCCAATCTTATTCGCATGGCACTTCCTTCGATTCCCGTCTTTGCTATTCCGTCTGATTCCCGCGGCTCCTTTGGCGCCGCTGCGCGCATGACGGTGTGCGAGATCGCAAAGAAGTACAGCTGCGTGCTGTGCGGTCCCGGTATGACGACGTCTGCCGGCGCTATGCAGGTGGTTTCGGGCTTGCTCGAGCTTGATGTACCGCTAATTTTGGACGCCGATGCACTCAACTGCCTTGCTAAGATTGCCATTGACGGTATTGATAGTAACCCCGAGATGTATCGCCGCGAGCAGCCGTTGGTTATGACGCCGCACTATCGTGAGCTTTCGCGCCTGGTTGCCGGTGACGAGGTGAACGACCTTGGTACCGCGATTGCGGCCGCGCAGAAGGTTGTCTGGGCTGCAGGCTCCGACAATCTGGTGGTCATTGCCAAGGGGCCGACGACGGCTATCTGTGGCGTTGAGCGTGTGCTGCTGCCGCTCTCGGGTCCGGCTTCTCTGGCAACTGCCGGTTCTGGTGATGTTCTCGCGGGTATTTTGGCCGGCACGCTTGCCACCATGCGCGACGAGATGGATCGTTGGGAGCTGCTGTATTCGTACGCCGTCGCACTTCACAGCTACGCCGGTTTTGCTGCGGCGACGGAGTATGGTGAGAAGAGCGTTATCGCGACCGATCTTATCGACTTGATCGGTCCTGCCATGGAGCTGGCGGCAAAGGATGCGCTCGAAGATCTGGGAATCATGGACGAAGGGTCGGATGACTAATCATGAATAAAGCCGATTTGACGCGCTGGTCCTGGGTCGAGATCGACCGCGGGGCGCTCCGTCGCAACACGAGGGCCTATAAGAACTTGCTGAATCCACGTCAGCGCCTGTGCTGCGTGGTCAAGGCCGATGCTTATGGTCATGGAGCTGTTGAGTGCGCCAAGATCATGTATTCGGCCGGTGCCGACATGTTTGCCGTGGCGACGGTTAACGAGGGCGTTGAGCTCCGACAGGGCGGGATTACGAAACCCATCCTCATCCTAAGCGAGCCGCCTATCGAGGCCATTCCGACGTTGCTCGAGTTTGATATCATGCCCTCGGTCTATACGTCTGACTTTGCTCTTGCGTATGGCGAATGTGCCGTCGCGGCGGGCAAAGTGGGCAAGTACCATCTTGCCATCGAGACGGGCATGAATCGTATCGGCGTTCACTACACGCAGGTGCTCGACTTTGTCCGCGGTATAAATTTCCATCGCGGTATTCAGTGCGACGGCGTATTTACGCACTTCGCCACGGCCGATGAACCTTCGGGCTGGGACTACAAGCTGCAGTGCCAGCGTTTTACCGAGGCCGTTCAGGCCATTAAGGACGCAGGTTTTGAATGCGGTATCGTGCATTGTGCCAATACGCCATCCTCGATGCTCGATTCTTCAATGCACTTTGACATGATTCGTGCCGGCATCGGTTTGTATGGTCTGCAGCCATGTGAGCTGAGTGGTCGCGTGATGCAGCTTGATCCCGTCATGAGCGTCCACGCGCGTGTGACGCGCGTGGCACACCCTGCGATGGGCGAGGGCGTGGGCTACGGCTTTACCTACCGCGTACCGCGCACGCGCGTTCAGATCTGCACCCTTCCGATCGGTTATGCCGATGGCCTTTCGCGTACGCTTTCCAATCGTATGGACGTGCTGTATCGCGGCGAGCGTGTGCGTCAGGTGGGCAATATCTGCATGGATCAGTTTATGGTCGCCATTCAGTCCAACCCGGCGCATGAGATTCCCGAGGCCGAGTATGGTGACGAGATGATCATTGTCGGCCGCGATGGAGATGCCGAGATTACCATGGACGAGATGGCGCGCCTACGCGGCACGATTAACTACGAGGTCGCTTGCGGCTTTGGTATGCGTCTCGACAAGGTCTACGTGTAGGAGCCGCTATGGGCGTCATGCACATCCCCGGCCATAGCCATCAGGCGCCGCGTGAGGTCGCACTCGAGGAGATCGAGGCCGTTCTGGGCGATTGTCACCTTTGCCAGCTTTACCAGTCGCGCCATAACATCGTGTTTGGCGTGGGAAACCCCCATGCTCGCGTGATGTTTATTGGCGAGGCGCCGGGCCGCAATGAGGATTTGCAGGGCGAGCCCTTTGTGGGGGCGGCAGGCGAGGACCTCAACGGCATTTTGTCGCTGGCGGGGCTCAAACGCGAAGACGTCTACATTGCCAACGTGCTTAAGTGCCGCCCGCCGGGAAACCGCAATCCGCGTCCCGAGGAAGTGCTGGCTTGCTCGCCGTTTTTGCGTGAGCAGATTCGAAGCATCTGGCCCGATATTATCGTGACGCTCGGCAACCCCGCGACGCACTTTGTGCTCAAGACCGAGATTGGCATTACTAAGCTGCGCGGCAGGTTCCACCAGATGGGGCATTTTGTGGTAATGCCCACGTTCCATCCGGCAGCAGCGCTGCGCAATCCGGCGTGGCAGGAGCTGCTGGAGGAAGACTTTAAGATGCTGGGCGACTATCTGGAGCGACATCCCGCGCCAGAGGACGCCTCGGAATAATAAGGAGCATGTATGTCCCTGGAGCGCCTGGGGGTAGGTACTTACAAAACGACTTGCGCTGCCGATACAGAGTACTTTGGCGAGCTAATTGCACCGTGCCTTGAGGACGGCGATGTGCTCATCCTGACCGGTGGCCTGGGAGTGGGCAAAACTCACTTTACCAAGGGCGTCTCGCGCGGGTTGGGCGATGGGCATATGGTTACGAGCCCTACGTTTGCGCTCATGGCCGTTCACGATCAAGGTCGTATTCCGCTGTTTCACTTTGATCTATACCGCCTGGAGCATGCCTACGAGCTCGAGGATACGGGCATTTTCGATGTGCTGGGCTATGAGGGTGCTTGCCTGCTGGAATGGGGCGAACAATTCCAGGACGAGCTGACGGATGAGTATCTTTCGGTGACGCTCAAGCGTGATGAGGGCGACAGCGATGTGCGAACGATAACGCTCGAGGCGCACGGTGACCGCGCAATGGAGCTTTCCCATTTGATTGATAAGGCTGTACAAGATGAGCTTGCATAACGACAACGCGCTGGTGGTGGCGCTCGATACCTCGACCGACATGCTTGCCTGCGCGGCAAGCTGGATTGATGGGCAGACGGGCGAGACGAAGCTCGTGAGTGGCGACCACATGTGTCGCCGTCACGCCAACGTTGAGCTCGTGAATACCGTTGATGGCGTGCTGGCTCAAGCCGGTCTGGATCGCAGCGATGTTGGTTGCTATGTGGTCGGCCGCGGCCCGGGGTCCTTTACGGGTGTGCGCATCGGCATCTCCACTGCCAAGGGCCTCGCGCGTGGTGCCAATGTTCCGCTGCTGGGCGTGTCGACGCTCGACGCTTGCGCTTGGACGGCGTGGAAGGCTGGCGTGCGCGGCAAGCTTGGTATCTTGGCCGATGCTATGCGCGGTGAGGTATATCCGGCGCTGTATATGCTGGTCGATGAGGGCCCCGAGCGTCAATTTGAGCGCGAACACGTGGTCAAGGCCGCCGTGGCGCTCGATGAGTGGCGCCAAGCAGCGGACTGGGGCCAGGTTCAGCTGACCGGTGACGGTCTCGTGCGCTATGGCAAGCTGCTGGGTGAGGACGAGGCCGCCCGCTGCGTGGAGCGCGACCTGTGGTGGCCTTCGGGCGAGGGCTTGCTGCTCGCGCACGCTGCGGGTGACGGCGATCCGGCCCGCGTCCTGCCGATTTACACGCGCCTTTCGGATGCCGAGGAAAACGAGCGCAAGCGTCTTGGTCTTGCCGAGAGTGCGCACAGCGAAATTACGGGCGTTGCCGATGAGCTCGCCGGTCGTCATCTGCAGTTCCGTCCCATGGGCGCGGCGGATGCCGAGGGCGCGAGCGCGCTAGAGGCTGCCTGCTTTGAAGGTGCCGGACACGAGGCGTGGACGCCGGGCATGTTCCTGTCCGAACTGGGCGAGGACGTCGCTGCGCCGCGTAGTTGGTGGGTGGCACACGACGACGGCAAGCTGCTGGGCCTTGCCGGCGGTATGGTCGTGGACGGTGATGTGCAGATTCTGGATGTCGCCGTCGACCCGGCACATCGCCGTGAGGGCATTGCCCGCAAGCTGCTGTCGCATGTGAGCTATGATGCCCAGATGCTCGGCTGCACCACGGCTTCGCTCGAGGTCGAGGACGACAACAAGGGAGCGATCGCGCTTTATAACGCTCTGGGCTTTACCGAGGCAGGATGGCGCCGCGGCTATTATGGTGCCGGCAAGGATGCCATCGTCATGACGGCTCCGCTGCCCCTGGTGCTTCCGGTCGACAATGCCTCGCCCGAGCCGACGGCGGCAGAGCAGCGCGTATGGCCGCTGCCTGCGCCTAGGCGCTCCGAGGGGGAGCGTGCCGAAATTGAGCGCCGCCGCCTAGTGCTTGCCATCGAGAGTTCCTGCGACGAGACGGCGGTGGCGATTATCGATGCGGATGGCAATATGCTGGCCAACCAGGTGTCGACGCAGATCGATTTCCATGCCCGTTTTGGCGGCGTGGTGCCCGAGATCGCCTCGCGCAAGCACGTTGAGGTCATCGTGAGCGTCGTGGACGCGGCGCTCGAGGACGCCGCAGCGTCGCTGGGCCTTACGGGCGGAGCCATTGCGCCAAGTGAGCTTGCCGCTGTGGGCGTGACGCAAGGTCCTGGCCTGGTGGGTGCCCTGGTGGTGGGTGTCGCCTTTGCCAAGGGCTTTGCGTATGCTGCTGGCAAACCGCTGGTGTGCGTCAATCATCTGGAGGGCCACCTGTTTGCCAACCTGTTGGCGCAGCCCGACCTCAAGCCCCCGTTTATCTTTACGCTCGTTTCGGGCGGGCACACCATGCTCGTGCACGTAAAGGCATGGGGCGACTATGAAGTGCTTGGCGAGACGCTCGACGACGCCGTGGGCGAAGCCTTCGACAAGGTGGCAAAGGCACTGGGTCTTGGCTATCCCGGAGGCCCCATCATCTCCAAGCTGGCCGAGACGGGCAACCCCCGCGCGATCGATTTTCCTCGCGCGCTTAACAGCAGGGGAGACTATCGTTTCTCGCTTTCGGGTCTTAAAACGGCCGTGACGCTCTACATCGAGCAGGAGACCAAGGCCGGGCGCACGATTCACCTGCCCGATCTGGCGGCTTCGTTTGAGGCAGCCGTCTTTGACGTTCAGTACAAGAAGGCCAAAAACGCCCTGCATGCCACCGGATGCAAGGAATACTGCATCGGCGGCGGCGTCTCGGCTAATCCGCATCTGCGCGAGATGATGATCAAGAAGCTTGGGCGTCAGGGGATCCGCGTAACGGTGCCACCGCTTTCGGCGTGCACCGACAACGCCGCCATGATCGCAGAGGTTGCTCGCCGTAAATTCGACCGAGGAGAAATCTCGCCGTTCGACGTCGATGCCGATCCGAACATGACGCTGTAGTCGCAAAGGTGCGATCCCCGGCGCTGCCCGGGCGCCAACGGCCGCATATGAACTTTCCTGCTCTACAGTCCTGCTCACGACGGAGGCCACATTAAGTGGCCTCCTGTTCGTGCGGAACTCGCGATAAAGTTCATATGCGGCCGTTGGCGCCCGGGCAGCGCCGGGGACCTTTCTGTATCGATATAGCTTCTGAGCTGGATCGGCGTCGACAACGTCCAGCAAGGTTAACAAGCCAGCGTCGAATTTCCGGCGTGCTTTAGCTGAAAGAAAAGATGGCATGCGGAGCTTT
>CABOHA010000001.1:7313-74337 GCA_902399975.1 Coriobacteriaceae bacterium
ACCTCGGACTTTACCCAACAAAAGTTTTTGCATGAGAGATGCCCCTCGGGAGCGGGCGGGCGTATACAAGGTTTATCGCGAGTTCCGCACGAGCCGGAGAGCACTTAATGTGCTCTCCGTGCGAGCAGGACTGTAGAGCAGGAAACCTTGTATACGCCCGCCCGCTCCCGAGGGGCATCTCTCATGCAAAAACTTTTGTTGGGTAAAGTCCGAGGTCAATGGCGTTTTATACCGAGAAATTCAAAAATAGTTGAAAATTCATTACAAATTTGCGTTGACTTTAGGTAACTAAAGTTTCATACTCCTTTTTCAACCACTGGGGGATGTGAACACGCACGGATCGTTCGCATCATGATTGAAGAGGATTTTTTAGACATGTTCACGCATCAGCTAAACATTATCAGCGTAGTAATTATCTGATGCGGGTTAGCACATACAGCTAGCCCGTACGATAACGGGCGGCTGATGAAGATGAGGGCCGTCGAGCGCAACCGACGGCCCTCATTTTTTATGTCTGAGAAGTTCTTTTTAGAGGAGGAAATGTAATGAACGGAGTTTTGCTCATGGTTGTGGCCGCGGCGGTGCTCGCCTGCGGCTATCTGGGCTATGGCCGATGGCTGGCCAACAAGTGGGGCGTTGACAAAGAGGCCCTCACGCCGGCCAAGCGCATGAAGGACGGCAAGAGCTTCTCGCCCGTCTCCGCCTTTACCGCGTTCTCGCACCAGTTCAGCTCGATCTGCGGTGCTGGCCCTGTCACGGGTACGATCGTCGCCATGGCCTTTGGCTGGCTGCCCGTCGTGCTCTGGGTCCTCGTCGGCGGCATCTTCTTTGGCGCCGTCCACGACTTTGGTGCTCTGTACGCTTCGATGAAGAACAACGGCAAGTCGCTCGCTCAGCTCATCGAGAAGTACATCGGCAAGACCGGCCGTCGCCTGTTCCTGCTGTTCTGCTGGCTGTTCTGCATCATCGTCATCGCCGCCTTCACCGACATGGTCTGCAAGACGTTCATGTTCACCCCGGCCGTTGACGCTTCTGGTGCTGCTACCGGTGCCATCGACTTCACCAAGTCCTATGCCGCCGGCTGCGCTGGTACCATCTCCATCCTGTTCACCTTCGTCGCTATCGCCTTTGGTTGGGCCCAGAAGAAGTTCAACCTCACCGGTGCTACCGAGTTCGTCACCGGCGTGGTCCTCATGGTTCTCATGTTTGCCGTCGGTATGCAGTTCCCGGTCTACCTGGATAAGTTCCAGTGGTTCGCCGTCGTCATGGTCTACCTGGTCTTCGCTGGCGCTATGCCCATCCAGATGCTCAAGACCCCGCGTGACTACCTCACTTCCATCATGATGATCGTTATGATCGTTTGCGCTGTCCTCGGTATCGTCGTCCTGGGTGTTAACGGCCAGGCCACCATCACCGCTCCGGCCTTTACCGGCTTCTCCAGCGCTTCTGGCATGATGTTCCCGGTCCTGTTTGTTTCCGTTGCCTGCGGTGCCCTCTCCGGCTTCCACAGCCTCGTTTCTTCTGGTACCTCCTCCAAGCAGGTCGAGAAGGAGCAGGACGCCGTCAAGGTCGGTTATGGCGCCATGATCGTCGAGTCCTTCGTCGGCATCCTTGCCATCATCGTCGCCGGCATCATGTTCTCCGATATGAACACCGCCGGCACCGGTGCCCTCAACGCCGGCGTCGCTTCCACCCCGTTCCAGATCTTCGCCGCTGGCATCTCCCGCGGTATGCAGGCCTTCGGTGTTGACGGCACGCTCGCTACCGTCTTCATGACCATGAACGTCTCCGCTCTGGCCCTGACCTCGCTCGATGCCGTCGCCCGCATCGCCCGCACCTCGTTCTCCGAGTTCTTTGCCCAGACCAACGACGCCCTGGCCATCGAGTCCAAGGCCGGCTACATGAAGGTTCTCGGCAACCCCTGGTTCGCCACGGTCGTCACCCTGCTTCCCGGTCTCGCCCTCGCCTTTGGCGGCTATGCCAACATCTGGCCGCTCTTTGGTGCTTCCAACCAGCTGCTCGGCGGCATGACCATGATCACCCTCGCCGTGTTCTGCAAGTGCACCGGCCGCAAGGGCTGGATGCTCTACGTGCCCGTCGCCTTCCTGCTCTGCTGCACCTTCACCTCGCTGGTCCAGAGCGCCATGGGCTGCATGACCGCTGTCCAGGCTTACGGCTTCTTCGGCACCATCCCGGCTACCGCCACCACGGCCGCCGTCTCCGTCGCCGCCACCAAGGGCCTGCAGCTCGTTTTCGCCGTCCTGCTGATGGTCCTGGGCCTCATCGTTGCCGTCAACTGTCTCAAGGAGTTCTTCGGCAAGGAGGCCGGCTCCATGCCCGACGAGGAGCCCGAGTGGTCCGAGATGGGCAAGGCCGAGTACGGTCGCGCCGCTGCCGCTGAAGCTCCTGCCGACGCCGAGGCCGCCAAGGCCTAGTCGGTCGGACGGGTTGAATCTCCCATCTATTTGACTCGGAAAGACCGGGTCCGCAATCAAGCGGACCCGGTCTTTTTTCTTGTGAGAACAGGTGGTGCAAGGGCGTTCTCGCAGATGTTTTGCGTGGATAGGCTCGTGCGTTGTACCATATGGACGTATATGTGTGCATATGAAAGGGGCCCCGTGGCCAAGACGGTATATTCCGATAATCAAAACAATGTCGATGCTCTGGCTGAGCGTCTGAGCAGCCAGACATCGCTTTCTGCCGAGCGCGCCAAGCTGGTTGCCTACGACCTGCTCTGCCGCAAGGCGCTCAAGATTAAGTCGAGCGCGCTGGCGCAGATTTTCCGCTCCGTCGATAAGGAATGCGACACCAAGGCGATGCGCGATGAGCTTATCGCGGCAAATATCGTGACCAAGATCGAGGGCAGCGGCATTAACGGGCGCCCGGCGTTCTATACCATCAATGTCGAGATCCGCGATGCCCAGGAGCAGCCTGCCGAGTCCGTCGAAGATTTTGTCGTCGAGGATTCCGCTGACGTGCCTGCTGTGGAAGAAGCTGCTCCGCGTGAGCATGTCGATACCGATGAGTTGCTCGATGAGAACGTCGTGCGTGCCTTTACGGCCAAGGCAGGACGCGGCGGTTTTGGCGGGGGTGGCAAGCGCGATGCGCAGCGCCGCGCCCAGCAGGAGCGCTTCCGTCGTGCCGTTGCTCAAAAGGGTGAGACGGATGCCGAGGCTGTTGAGAACGAGGTTGCTGCCGAGTCGCAGAGGCCCGCGAAGGAGCAAAAGCCCGTGGAGGCCCAGGAGCCCCAGCGTCGCCGTGGTGCCCACTTTAAGGCTGCGCAGCAGGATGTCGCGCATGAGGTTGAAGAGCCTTCCGAGGCTGCAGACGATGTTGAGGAGTCTGCCAAGAAGGCTCCGGGTTCATGCCGTCCCGGGCGTGGTTTTGCGAGGCGCGCGTATCCCGTAAGGCGTCAGGAGAAGGGCGAGCCGGCTTCGACCGCTCAGGCCGAGAAGGCCGAACAAACCGAGAAAACCGTTGAGCCGGCGGCTCGCGAGCAGCAACCTTCCGAGTCGCAGCCTGCGGCTGACACTGAGGTCAAAGCTCAACAGACCGCTGATAAGCAGGCTGGGGAGAGCGCCTCAGGCAAGCCCCGCCGTCGTCGTCACCGCGGCGGTCGTGGCTCAAATGCCGAGGCCGCGGCCGAGAAGACAGCGACACAAAACGGAGATGAGAAGGCCGAGACTCCGGTGGATCAGGTCAAGCGCCAGCCGGCGAAGGAGGCCAAGTCCGATCGTCCGCAAAAGCGCTCGTCTGCGCCCAAGCAGGAACGTAATACCCGGGCAGATTCCAAGCGTAAGCCTCATGCACAGGCTGAGCCTGCCGCGGCTGATAGTGCTACCCAGCAGCCCGAGTCGGCCGTCCACGGCGAGGTATCGGCGTTTGCCCTTGCCCGCGTTTTGGGCAGGCAGCTGCTCAAAGTTGTCCCTACGCCTACGGCGCTCTCTAAGATCAAGGAGCAGCAGACTCAAATTGTTAAGGTCGAGGGCAAGGACGGCAAAAAGGCGCCGCAGCGCACTCAGCACAACGAGATGTCCAACCGCAAGATTGCCGAGGAAATCGCAATCATCCAGGCTTGGATCGAGCAAAACCGAGGTGCCGATACGCCGGTTGCCTCGCGCCGCCAGCGTGCCTACCAGATTTTTAACGATGAGAAGGCCTTTGACGGCAAGCACGGCGAGCGCCTAATTCGGCGTATGACCGAAAAGGGCATCAGCATGCAGGCGATTAAGGTCGCCCCCAACCGCCCCGTTCACTTTACGGGTTTCTTTACGCTGGGCGCCGATAAGCCGTTCATTATGGTCGAGAACCTGGACACCTACGACGAGATCGTCAGGCTGCTGCGTGGCCGCAAGCACGCCAAGCTCTTTGGCATCAAGGTGGGCGGCGTGATTTTTGGCGGCGGATGCAAGGCGAGCGTCTCGCATGCCCTGGACGATTATCTGGCTGAGATCGGCTATCGCTTTAACTACGTCTACTACGTGGGCGATATCGACCGCGAGGGCGCGCGCATCGTCGAGCAGGCTCGCAATGCCAATGTGGTTGAGATTCGCCTGCATGCCGGCATGTACCGCGCCATGCTCGCCGAGCATAAGCGTCGCGTGAAGGCCGGCGGCGAGTGCGAGCCCGCGGCTGCCAACCAGGGCGTGCCGCAGAACCTGGCCGCTACGATCAAGGACCTGCCCATGGTCACGCGCGTGCAGTTCCGCAACGTGCTGCGTGAGGGCGGACGAATTCCGCAGGAGATTCTGATGACCGCCGACTATCGGGATGGCGACTCGGGAAGCTTCGACCGCATGCTCAACAATTAGGGACGTGTGGCCCCGGCGGGCCGGGCATTAAGTTTGCTGCTCTACAGTCCTGCGCAAGACGAAGGCCACATTAAGTGGCCTTCTTTGCGTGCGGAACTCGCGACAAACTTAATGCCCGGCCGGCCGGGGCCACACGGCACTTTGTAGATGGCGGCTCGCTTTTCGGAACTGGGCTGATGTGGGACGGTGGGATTCCGCGTCCGCCTTTTCGGCGGCCGCGCCCCGCTGTGTCGCTTCGCTCCTTGCGTGCTGCGCTAGAAAACGCTTCGCGTTTCCTCAGCTCCGCACCCTTGCGGGTTCGAATCTCTCCGCTTGCCCACAAGAAAGCGCCCTGGGCCGTTATGGGCTCAGGGCGCTCAGTTTTAATGGCTGGGACGGAGGGATTCGAACCCCCAACAGCCGGCACCAAAAACCGGAGTTCTACCGTTGAACTACGTCCCAATGTGTGGTGTTGCCCAAAAGCAACTCGTCTAGTTTACCTAATCTGCGAGGGCATCGCAAACGCCGTCGAGTAGGCGTACGGCGAGCGTCTGCGCGTCGCTGGCCGTGAAGGTGCCGTTGTAGCGCGTCATGCCCGTGAGCTCAATGCGAATGCGAGCCGGCTTCTGCTGCGCGGCGACATTGGCGGTGCGGATGCGCTGGGCCAGGTTGTGGCACTCGGCGAGGGCAATCGTGGCGCGTGGCGCGGCGTCGGCGGGCAGCTCGTCGCTTGCGATCTCGAGCACCAGGTCAACGTCGGTTGGGACCTCGGAGTCGCAGAGCATCATGCCGCTGTTGTCGGTCGTTGCCGTGGCGATGTTCCACATGCGCGAAGCAACGCTGCGTGCGATGGGGTCCTCACCGATAACGGCGATCTGGAAGCGCTCGAGCACGTTGGCGGCGCGAGCAAAACCGATGCGGGACTCGGCTTCGGTGACCGAGGGCTTGCCCTCCCACACATGGTGCAGGCGGTTGATGTAGGCGTAGGTGTCCTGGAAGGCCATGCCGTCGGCAAACAGGCCGACATTTTCCTGGAACTGCTGCAGGGCGGCCTCGGTATGCGGACCAAAGTAGCCGTCGTCCTCGCCGCAGGCAAAGCCCAAAACGTTGAGAGCGCGCTGCAGGGCCTGCACATCGGCGCCATGGAAATTGGGCATGCGCAGATACAGAGTGCGGTCGCCCAGCTTATACGAGGCGTCGACCAGGGCGCTCCAACAGGAGATATCGACGGCATGACCGGCAGCAAGGCCGCTGTCGAGCCTGAAGGTGCTGACGGCCTGCTCGGTGGTGGTGCCAAAGCGCTTGTCGACAACCTCGGCGCCATCGATTGTATAGCCGAGCTGCAGAAGGCGGGACTGGACGTCCTCGACGGCTGCTCCCTGCATGCCCGTGGTAATAGGTTCCATGAACGAACCCCTTTCGGCGTACCATTCGTACTATTTTGAGCGTGTGTCGGATAGACAACGCGAGACAATTTATAAACATGCACTCAATAGTGTAGCAACTTGTACCCAAACTCGCTGCCCACAGGTTTTATGACCCCCGCTAGTTAAGGCGCTCCACAAAGAAATCTGCCATTGAGAGGAAGAGCTCGCGCGCATGCGGGTCGAGCTCGACGCCTTCGATAGCGGCCTTGGCCTTGGCGGTCAGGTCGAGCGCATAGGTGTGGGCGTAATCGATGGAGCCGGTCTCCTGGAAGATCTCCACGGCGCGTGCGAGCTGCGCAGGGTCCTCGGTGCCCGAGGAAAGGATTGCCTCGATCTCGTCGTGATAGCGCTCGTCTGACAGGGCATGCACGGCAACGAGGGTGCGCTTGCCCTCGGTGATATCGGTGCGGAAGTCCTTGTTGGCGGCCTCCTTGGTGCCGATCAAGTTGAGCAGGTCGTCTTGAATCTGGAAGGCAAGGCCCGTGTGCAGCCCAAAGGCGCGCAGTGCCTCAATCTGCTCTTCGCTGCCGCCGCCGATAATGGCTCCGGCGGCAAGCGGCGTCGCTCCGCTGTAGTACGCGGTCTTGTGCGTCGCCATGTCCAGATAATCGTCGACCGAAATGTCAAAGCGCCCGTCGCGGACCCAGCCCAGGTCGAGCGCCTGGCCCTCGATGGTACGGACGATCATCTCGGTAAGCTCGTGGAGCACGCGAAGCTTCACGTCTGCGTTGAGTGTGGGGTCGTCGAGAACCGTCTTGGTGACCATGGTGAGCGCCAGGTCACCGCAGTTGATGGCAAGACCGGTGCCCTCGGTAAGGTGCATGCAGGGCTTGCCGCGACGAATCTGCCCGTTGTCGGCGATGTCGTCGTGGATGAGTGCGCCCGACTGAAAGTGCTCGATGGCCGCCGCTGCGCTGCGGGCGCTCTCAAAGCTGCCGCCTACCGCAGTGGCGGCGAGCATGCAGATGAGCGGGCGGTGGCGCTTGCCAGCGTTTGCCGTAAATGCCGAGAGCGGGGTATACAGGTAGCGCTCGATATCGGCGGAAGTCGCCTGTCCGTCAAAGAACGTGGCCAGATAGTCGTTAATCTGGTCAAAGTGCTGGGCTAAAAAGCTGGTAAACGGACTGGACACGGGTTCTCGCATTCTTTGATAGGTTGCATCGTTGCATTATGCAGACAACATATTGCCACATTAGGGCGTCGAGCGCGGCGGTTGAAGACGATTGGTCCATGCGGCCGCAAGTGCGGTAGGGGCTTGGCTAGATAAGCCCAAAGTGTTCGAGCGCGGTGACGACGCCGTCGTGGTCGATGCTGTCGGTGACATAGTCGGCCTTTTCCTTGAGGAAGTCCGGTGCGTTGCCCATGGCGATGCCAACGTCGACGGCGTTCATCAGCGAGACGTCATTGCTGGCGTCGCCGATGCCGTATACGGTTCCGTGGTGGGGATCGAGGGCGTCGAGTACGGACTGGATACCCTCGCGCTTGGTGCATTCGCGAGGCGAAATCTCGGTCACTTCGAGCTCGAGCTCGTTAAAGCAGAGCAGCGGCTCAAACGCTTGATCCTGAGCGATGCGGTTGGCAAGCGACGTGGACATTAAGATCTTGTAGGCGCTGTAATGTTGCAGCTGCGTAATTGCATCGCCCACGGTGCGGGCGTATCCTGGGGCGTCGGGCGCATCGGCACTCATGCGAACGACGCCATTGAGTCCCTCAAAACGAATCACTTCGTCCGATTGCTCAAGAATGGGAGCAAGGCGCTGCAGCATGCCGGGCGTCATCGCCAAATCGCGAATCACGTGTCCCTCAAGTTCGACATAGCCACCCGCGAGGCAGACGATGCCGGTCCAGGGCAGCTCGAGCAGCTTTGGATGGATGCAGCTCAGCGTGCGCCCTGTGCAGATAAACGCCATATTGCCCTTGGCGACAAAATCACGGATGGCTTGCGAGACCGCTTCATTGGGATAGGGGGAGAGGTCTCGCTCGCTCTCGGGAAGTTCTTGTGCCACTCGAGGGTCTTGCCAGGCGAGTGTTCCGTCGATATCGAAGAAGCAGATATCGCCGCGCTTATGGGCTGCGCTGGCGGCAGGGGAGGCCGAGGTGGTGGGCACAAATCCCGGCTCGAGGCCCATGATCTGGTCAAAATGCTCTTTAACGCGGGGAACGGAGATGCCAATAATCACCTGGGCGGTCTTGCCCGTAATGATGAGGCCCTTGGCGCCCACCGCGACAAACGACGCATTATCTGCAACGATGGAAGGGTCTGCGACCTCGACGCGCAGGCGCGTGGCGCAGTTGGTTGCGCCCACGATATTGCCAACGCCACCTAAAAGCTGAATTACCCGCTCGGCGAGGACGTGATCTTGATCGGATTGAATACTGACCTCGCCATTGGGAGATTGCTCTTTGGCAAAGCCGCTTCCCGTTAAACGATCGATTGCCGCGCGATTGGAGACATGATCCTCGCGGCCCGGCGTCTTAAGGTCATAGACCAAGATGAGTGCTCGAAAACTAACAAAAAAGATGAGGCTAAAGGCAAGACCGATACCGAGCGCCAAAAGGTAGGAGCCGGCATGCATTCGCATGAGTGGGATGAAGTTGAAGGCCGTCATTTCCATGAGACCGCCCGAGAAGATGCCGACGATGCCAAAGAAGTTCATGGTCATGGCAAGGCAGGAGGACAGGACGGCGTAGAGCAAAAAGAGTCCGGGATAGGTGAACATAAAGAGAAACTCGAGCGGCTCGGTGACGCCGCAGACCACCGAGGCGACGATGGCGGGCAAAAGGATGACCTTAAGGCCGGCGCGGCGTTCGGGTTTGGCGGTGAAATAGAATGCTGCCGCGATGGCGGGAAGGCCAAAGAGCTTGCCCCAGCCGGTGGCGGTAAAACCTGCCCAGGGCGCAAGTTCATTTAAAGGGCGCGTGCTATGGGAGAGAATGGGGAGCAGGTTGGTCCACGTGGCGTAAATACCGTCGTGAATGACCAGATTGTCGTAATAGATGGGCATATAGAGCAGATGGTGCAGCCCCATGGGCTCGAGCGCTCGCTCCAAAAACACAAAGATGCCCACGCCGAAGGGGCCGACGCCCGCAAGTGCGTGGCGCAGCGTTTCGGTCACAGCGTATGCGAAGGGCACGATGGCGGCCGAGATGGCGGCAAGGGCAAACACGGCAAAAAAGCTGATGAGGTAGACCAGCGAGGAACCCGAGAAGGTGCCGAGCCAATCGGGAACCTTGGCATCGTAGAAGCGGTCATGGATGGCGACGACGGTTGCCGATACCGCCAGCGGGCCGATAATGCCGGTATCGAGCGTCTTGATGCCGTCGATGACGGTGATACCGCTGGCGGGGGTCAAAGACGACGGGTACTTAAGCCCAAGGTTGTCTCCGCTCAGCTTAATGATCTCGCTCAAAAAGAAGCAATAGGCAAAATAGGCCACGAGTGCCTCGAGGCAGCAGCGTGCCGGTTGCTTTTGGGCAAGACCGATAGGCAGCGCTACGGCAAAAAGGAGCGGGAGACGTTTAAAGACCGTCCACGAGCCGCGCTGGATGATGGTCCAGAAAACGTACCAAGGGGTTCCGTATACGGCGAGGTCGCCGACGATGTCTACGGTCGTGGCGAGGGCGGAGATACCGACCATGAGGCCTGATATAGAAAACAGCATGGCGGGCGCGAACGTTGCCCCGCCAAAGCGTTGGATTTTTTGCAGCATATTCTGCCTCTCGACCATAAGCCCGCCGTGTCTGCGGTGGAACGTTTAAACAATGAGTTAATTGTAGGGGAGTGAGCGTTCGCCGCATTGTTGGTTTTGATTCGAATCGATTGGAGCATCACGGGCGCCGTTGACAGTTAATAATCGGTGCTTTGCCGATAGACGGTTTAAACAACCCAAAGAAATGCTATCGTGCCTAGCCATACATATTCATTAGAGGTGAAATCATGCCAAAAGCGATTTACGAAGGAATCTACCGCGAGATCCGTTCGCGCATCATCAACGGGACCTATGCGTTTCAGGAGATGCTGCCAACCGAAGCCGAGCTGACCGCGGAGTTTGGCTGCACGCGTAATACCGTTCGACGCGCCTTGAGCATGCTGGCCGACCAGATGTTTGTGCAGCCTATACACGGTAAGGGCGTGCGCGTTATTTGGCTTAAGGGCGAAACCGACATGCTGGGCGCACTCGAAGAGGTTGAGTCGTTTGGCGAGTTCGCAAAACGCAACAATGCCGTCGCATCGACCGAGGTCAAGTCTTTTGAACATTTGATTTGCACTGAGCAACTCTCTCGTCGCCTGGGCTTTAAGGTGGGCGAGGAGCTGATTCGCGTAGTGCGTGTCCGAAGCCTCAACGGCAGCGCGCGCCAAGTGGACCATGGCCACTTTTTGGCGTCGATCGCCAAGGGCCTGACCCCCGAGATCGCGGCGGATTCTATCTACGGCTATCTGGAGCACAAGCGCGGCGTCAAAGTGATGGCGAGCCGCCGTACGGTGAGTGTCGAGCTCGCCAACGATGAAGACTGCAGCTATCTGGACCTCGGCAAGTACAACTGCGTCGCCGTTATGGAGAGCCAGTCGTACACCTCGGACGGCATCTTGTTCGAGGTCACGCATGCCCGCACACACCCCGAGATCTTCCATTACCGCGTCAATTCCAAGCGATAGCCGGCTAGCTCGCAGCCTGACGAGACTCATGCCCTCAAAGCGAAAACGCCCGGTCAAACCGACGATGCATCGGCTTGATCGGGCGTTTTCTCTGCATTCGATAACAAATAATTGTTTATACAAAACTTGTCAAGTATCAAGTTGAAATTACCGTTCACCGAAGTTTTTCTACCGCTCTAGTAATACTTGTTCAAACAACTAGCCAAATAGCGTATTGTACAAGTCAGCAAAAGGGGCAAAGTCCCCGAGCCAATCTCCGAAGGCGGCGGCAAAGGGTGCCGCCACGGTGTGAAAGGGTGGATTGTAATGAAGAACGAAATGAGCAGAAGGCAGTTCCTGGGCTTTGCTGGTTCCGCGGCTGCGGTTCTTGGTCTGGGCCTCGTGGGCTGCGGTGGTTCTGCCGGCTCTGGCTCCTCTGCTTCTGGTGACGCTGCCGAGGTCTACTTCCTCCAGTTCAAGCCCGAGGTCGACAAGGAGTGGAAGGAGATCGCCAAGGCGTACAAGAAGGAGAAGGGCGTCGAGGTCAAGATCGTGACCGCCGCCTCCAACACCTACGAGGAGAAGCTCAAGTCCGAGATGTCCAAGAGCTCCGCTCCGACGCTGTTCCAGGTCAACGGCCCCACCGGCCTTAAGAACTGGAAGGACTACTGCGCCGATCTTTCCGACACCAAGCTCCGCGGCGAGCTCATCGACGACTCCCTGGCGCTGCAGTCCGACGGCAAGGATCTGGGTATCGACTGGGTTCAGGAGAGCTACGGCATCATTTACAACAAGGAGCTCCTCGAGAAGGCCGGCTACAAGGCGGAGGACATCAACTCCTTCGACAAGCTGAAGGCTTGCGCCGATGACATCCAGGCCCGCAAGGACGAGCTCGGCGTTGACGGTGCCTTCACTTCCGCCGGTATGGATGACTCCTCCAGCTGGCGCTACACCACGCACCTCGCCAACCTCCCGCTCTACTACGAGTTCGAGAAGGAGCACAATCAGGAGGACGACGAGATCAAGGGCGAGTATCTCGACAACTTTAAGCAGATCTTCGACCTGTACATCACCGACTCCACCTGCGATCCTTCGCAGCTCGCCTCCAAGACCGGTGACGACGCCACCAACGAGTTCGCAACCGGCAAGGCCGTCTTCTATCAGAACGGCTCTTGGGCCTACGCCGACCTCACCAAGGCCGGTATGACCGACGACCAGCTCGGCATGCTGCCGATCTACATCGGCGTCGACGGCGAGGAGAACCAGGGCCTGTGCTCCGGCGGCGAGAACTACTGGTGCGTCAGCTCCCAGGCTTCCGAGGATGCCCAGAAGGCCACCGAGGACTTCATGTATTGGTGCGTCACTTCTGACACCGCCACCAGCATCATCGCTGACAAGATGGGTCTGACCGCCCCGTTCAAGAGCGCTAAGGAGACCACCAACGTCTTCTCTCAGCAGGCCGTTGCTATGGCCAAGGACGGCAAGAAGACCGTCGCTTGGGACTTCGTTTACATCCCCTCCGAGGAGTGGAAGAAGAACCTCAAGCAGGCTCTCATCGCTTATGCTGCCGACAACACCAAGTGGGACGGCGTCAAGAACGCCTTCGTCGATGGCTGGAAGACCGAGAAGGCTGCTTCCGAGTAAGCAGTTGCTGCCCAAGCTATCTGATTAGCGACAGGGGGCGGGCAGACGTAGGTTTGCCCGCCCCCTGCATATTGAAAGGACCCTTCTATGGGCAAAGCACTCAAGCGCTGGTGGCCGCTCTTTATGCTGCCCACGTGCCTGGCGTTTATGATCGGGTTCGTGATTCCCTTTATCCAGGGTTTCTATCTCTCGTTCTGCCAGTTTATTACCATCAATAACGCGCACTTTGTCGGTATCGAGAACTACGTGCGCGCGCTGTCCGATCCGCAGTTCTCCACGTCGTTCTTCTTTACCGTGGCGTTTGCCTTCCTGTCGACGGTGCTCATCAACGTGATCGCGCTGGCCATTGCGCAGGCGCTCACTCGCAAGGCGCTCAAGGGCACCAACATCTTCCGTACGATTTTCTTTATGCCTAACCTGATTGGCGGCATTGTACTGGGTTACATTTGGCAGATTCTGATCAACTGCCTGCTCTCCAACGTGGGTGCCCAGCTTATCGCCCTCAACTCCGCCGCTGGCTTCTGGGGCCTTATCATCCTGACCCTGTGGCAACAGGTCGGCTACATGATGATCATCTACATCGCCGGTCTGCAGTCCATTCCGTCCGACTACATCGAGGCCGCCAAGGTCGATGGCGCTACGGCATGGCAGACGTTTTGGAAGGTTAAGATCCCCAACCTGATGCCGACCATCACCATCTGCCTGTTCCTGTCCATCACCAACGGCTTTAAGCTGTTCGACCAGAACCTCGCCCTTACCGGTGGCGCCCCGGCGCACTCCACCGAGATGCTCGCCCTGAACATCTACAACACGTTCTATTCGCGTGCTGGCATCGCATGGCAGGGCATCGGTCAGGCCAAGGCAGTTATCTTCTGCATCCTGGTTGTCGCTATTTCTATGATCCAGCTTAAGGCCACGAGGTCCAAGGAGGTGCAGCAGTAATGAAACGCGATAAGGCTATTAACCGCGCGCTCTCGATCTTCTTTACGATCCTGTCGCTCGCATGGATCTACCCCGTGTTCATGATTGCGCTCAATTCCTTTAAGAAGGGGACCGCAATCAGCACCACCACGGCGTTCGATCTGCTCACGCCCGAGACGTTCAACGGCCTCGCAAACTACGTGCACGCTCTGAACGAGCAGGGCTTTGCCTCGGCGTTTATGTATTCGCTCATCATCACGGTCACGTCGGTCGTGCTGATTCTGGTGTGCTGCTCCATGTGCGCCTGGTACGTGGTGCGCGTCAATAACAAGATCTCGAACTTCTTCTATTACCTGTTCGTGTTCTCGATGGTCGTGCCGTTCCAGATGCTGATGTTCACGCTGTCCAATTTGGCGGACCGCATCGGCTTTAACACGCCGTTCAACATCTGCTTTATCTATCTGGGCTTTGGCGCGGGTCTGGCGGTCTTTATGTTCGCCGGCTTTGTAAAGAACATCCCGCTCGAGATTGAGGAGGCGGCCATGATCGACGGCTGCAACCCGGTCCAGGTGTTCTTTAAGATTGTCCTTCCCATCATGAAGCCCACCTATCTTTCGGTTGGCATCCTCGAGACCATGTGGGTCTGGAACGACTACCTGCTGCCCTACCTCACCCTTGACTCCACCAAGTACAAGACCATTCCTATCTTGATCCAGTACTTCCGTGGCGGCTATGGCCACGTCGAGCTCGGCCCCATGATGGCCTGCATCATGATGGTCGTTGTCCCCATCGTCATCATGTACATCTTCTGCCAGAAGTACATCATCGACGGCGTGGTGGCAGGTGCCGTCAAGGGCTGATGCCGTAACTGTTTTGCAAGTTTCTGCGGCGCCCCTCAGCGTGGCGCCGCATATCGAAAGGTAAAGACATGGCCGAGATCGTTCTCAAACATGTTCAGAAGGTGTATCCCAACAACGAGTCCAAAAAGAAGGGCTTCTTTGGCAAAAAGAAGAAGACCGAGGAGAAGAAGCACAACCTCAAGGTTACCGAGGACGGTGTGCTCGCTGTAGAGGACTTCAACCTCACCGTTCACGACCAGGAGTTCATCGTCCTCGTTGGCCCCTCTGGCTGCGGTAAGTCCACGACGATGCGTATGGTCGCCGGCCTGGAGGACATTACCTCCGGTGACGTGCTCATCGACGGCAAGCGCGTCAACGACGTGGCGCCCAAGGACCGCGACATCGCCATGGTGTTCCAGAGCTATGCTCTGTACCCCAATATGACGGTGTACGAGAACATGGCGTTTACGCTTGAGCTCAAGAAGGTTCCCAAGGACGAGATCGACCGCAAGGTTCGCTCCGCCGCCGAGATCTTGGGTATTACCGAGTACCTCGACCGTAAGCCCAAGGCGCTTTCGGGCGGCCAGCGCCAGCGCGTCGCCATCGGCCGCGCTATCGTTCGTGACCCCAAGGTCTTCCTGATGGACGAGCCGCTGTCCAACCTGGACGCCAAGCTTCGTAACCAGATGCGTGCCGAGCTCATTAAGCTGCGCCACGAGATCAAGGGTACGTTCATCTACGTCACCCACGACCAGACCGAGGCCATGACCCTCGGCGATCGCATCGTGGTCATGAAGGACGGCGTCGTCCAGCAGATCGCCACCCCGCAGGAGGTCTTCAACCATCCCGCGAACATCTTCGTCGCCGGCTTTATCGGCGTGCCGCAGATGAACTTCTTCGATGCCCAGCTGGTGCGCTCGGGCAACGGCTTCACCGTCAAGACCGAGGATATGAACGTGGCGCTCGCCCCCGAGACCTGCGCTCAGCTTGCTCTCAACTGGGACGGCGGCGACGTGAAGGAGATCACGGCCGGCGTGCGCCCCGAGCAGATCCTGCTTGCCGACAAGGACGAGGAGGGTGCGCTCCAGGGCACCGTCGAGGTGACTGAGCTCATGGGTTCGACCGAGCACGTCCACGTGACTGCTCCCGATGGCCAGTTCGTCCTGATCATTCCCGTTGTCGACCTTGAGGCCAAGGGTGCGCTCAAGGCGGGCGACCCCATCTGGTTCAAGTTCGAGAAGAACGCGACCCATCTCTTCGATAAGGTGTCTGGCAAGAACCTTATCTAGGCCCGGTGCATCCAGGCCCTCCCTTTGGGCGACTGCGGCTTTGCCATCCTTTTGCCGTGGTCACATATAAGGCTCCCCTCCCGTCCACTGGGCGAGAGGGGAGCCTTTCTTTGTGTTGGGGTTGTCCATCTGTCAGTTTGTCTTGATCTGTAACAGGAGGAGGGCCAAATTGGGCCTAGGTGTTACAAGTTGAGATGTTGTTGAGCTGCCCGTCCTTCCATCTCAATCCGTAACACGAGAGGCTGATTTCGACAGTTACCTGTTACAGATTGAGATTGTTTTAGCGGCCTTGCCCGTCTGTCTCGTTCTGTAACAGGTAGACCCGATTCCAGCGGTTATCTGTTACAGATTGAGACAGTTCATCGGGACAATTCTGTTTGTCTTGATCTGTAACAGATAGACCCAATTTTGCCGGTTAGGTGTTACAGATCGAGATTGTTTGGTCGAGGTGGGCCACGGGCAACACGCAGGCACAAAAAACGGAGCCGTGTTGCCACGACTCCGCTTTCAAGAGGATGGGTAAGGGGAATGGGTTAGTCCAGGTGCCAAATCTCGTCGTTGTACTGGGAGATCGTACGGTCGGACGAGAAGGTGCCGGCGTTGGCGATGTTGATCAGCGCCTTGCGCATCCAGACATCCTGGTCCTCGTAGTCGGCCAGCACGCGCTCCTTGGTCTGGATGTATTCCTCAATGTCGAGCAGGGCCATAAACCAGTCCTTGCCCTTAATGTCGTCGTGCAGACGCTGCAGGCGCTCCGCGTTGCCGGTCGCCATAAAGGCGGGGTTGGTGATGAAGTCCACTAGCAGCTTGATGCCGGGCTTGCGGTAGAGCGCGCCGGCGTCATAGGTGCCGTCGGCGTAGAGCTGCTCGACCTGCTTGGACGAGGCGCCAAAGGTATAGATGTTCTCGTCGCCCACGAGCTCGGCAATCTCGACGTTGGCGCCGTCGAGCGTGCACAGGGTCAAGGCGCCGTTGAGCATGAACTTCATGTTGGAGGTACCGCTCGCCTCCTTGGAGGCCAGGCTGATCTGCTCGGAGATGTCGGCAGCGGGAATCACGCGCTCGGCGGCGGTGACGTTGTAGTTCTCGATCATGACGACCTGCAGGTAGGGAGCCACGTCGGGGTCGTTGGCGATCCACTGGGAAAGCGTCAGGATCAGGTGAATGATGTCTTGGGCGATGGTGTAGGCAGGTGCCGCCTTGCCGCCAAAGATGATGGTGACGGGGTGCTCGGGCTTGTTGCCGTTCTTGATGTCGAGATACTTCCAGATGATGTAGAGCGCGAGCATCTGCTGGCGCTTGTACTCATGGATACGCTTGACCTGAACGTCGATGATGGCGTTGGAGGGAATGGTCACGCCCTGCTCGAGCGCCATGAACTGGCGCATGATGGTCTTGGCCTCGACCTTGGTAGCGGCCAGGCGCTCAAGAACATCCTTGTCGTCGGCGAACTTGGCGAGCTTGCTCAGATCGCCGGTGCTGCGCCAGTCGGTGCCGATTACATCGTCGAGCAGGCTGGCGAGCGCGGGGTTGGCCCCATGGATCCAGCGGCGGAAGGTGATGCCGTTGGTCTTGTTGGAGAACTTCTCGGGATAGATCTCGTAGAACGGATGAAGCTCGGTGTCCTCCAGGATCTTGGTGTGGAGGGCGGCTACACCGTTGATGGAGAAGCCAAAGTGGATGTCCATGTGGGCCATGTGGACGGTGTCGTGCTCGTCAATGATGGCGACGCGCGGGTCATCGTGCTCGGCCTTCGCGATCTCATCGAGCTTGACGATGATGCCGGCGATGGCGGGGGAGACCTTCTGCAGGCTGGCGAGCGGCCACTTCTCGAGCGCCTCGGCAAGAATCGTGTGGTTAGTGTAGGCGACCATGGAGCGTACGATGGTCACGGCCTCGTCAAACTCGATGTCGTGCTCGGTGGTGAGCAGGCGGATGAGCTCGGGGATGACCATGGTGGGGTGTGTGTCGTTGATCTGGACCACGGCGTAGTCGGCCAGGTCGTGCAGGTTGCTGCCGCGCTCGACGGCCTCGTCAATCAGGAGCTGGGCGGCGTTGCTCACCATGAAGTACTCCTGGTAGATGCGAAGCAGGCGGCCCTGCTCGTCGGAATCGTCGGGGTACAGGAACAGGGTGAGGTTCTTGGCGATTTCGGTCTTGTCAAAGTCAATAGAGCTGCCGGGGACCAGGCCGTCGTCGACGCTTGCCAAATCGAACAGGCGCAAGCGGTTTTTGGTGGGCTGGCCGTAGCCGGGCACATCGATGTTGACGAGCTTGGAGGTAACGGCAAAGTCGCCGAACTCGACGGTGTAGGAGCGGTCGTCATCGATCAGGATATCCTGCTCGCCGAGCCACTCGTCGGGGACGGCCTTCTGCTGGTTGTCGACAAAGCGCTGGCGGAACAGGCCGTAATGGTAGTTGAGGCCCACGCCGTCGCCGGTAAGGCCCAGCGTGGCGATGGAATCCAAGAAGCACGCGGCCAGACGGCCCAGGCCGCCGTTGCCGAGCGAAGGCTCGACCTCGAACTCCTCAATCTTATTGAGGTCGTGGCCGGCGGCGACGAGCTGGTCCTTAACCTCGTCATAGATGCCGAGGTCGATCATATTGTTGATGAGCAGCTTGCCGATCAAAAACTCGGCAGAGATGTAGTAGAGCTTTTTCTTGCCGTTGTTGAGCGGACAATCGGCAGAGCGCTCCTGCACGAGCTTGACCAGCAGCTTATAAATACGACGGTCATCGAGCTGCTCGAGCGAGGTTCCAAAGGACTGCTCGGCAAGAGCCGCAAGATTGATACGGGGCATGTTTCCTCCTGTGGTGAGTTGACGACATGTCAGAAATTCAAAAGAAGCCCGCGCGAGGGATTGGGGCGGCCTCGCGCGGGAAAAGCGGTCGCGTCCGCACGGTGGGGTGGGGTCGGGCGCGGTGGCTCCTATTGGGGAAGCTCAATTTCGGCTTCCGACGGGATGCGGAAGTAGGTTTCGGTCCAGTCGGTGAGCTTGTGCTCGAGCTCGCGGGTGATGGCGCCATCGAGCATGCGCCAGGTCCAGTTGCCGCCCAGCGTGGCGGGAGTGTTGATGCGCGCCTCGTTGCCCAGGTTGAGCAGGTCTTGCATGGTGTAGATGCAGGTATCGCTCACGCTGGCGGCGATGGTGCGGTTGAGTGCATCGGCCATGGGCTCGCCGGCCTGCTGGTGGGTGTACAGGGCCGCCTGCTCGCGCTGACGCGGGGTGGCCGTTCCCTCAAACCAACCGCGCGCCGTCTCGTTGTCGTGGGTGCCCACATAGGCGACGGTGTTGGCAATGTAGTTGTGTGGCAGATAGTACGAGTTGGTGCCCTCAAAGGCGAACTGCAAGATCTTCATGCCGGGGAAGCCCGAGTTGTCGCGCATGTCGATGACGCCGGGGGTGAGGAAGCCCAGGTCTTCGGCGATGATGGGTAGCGTGCCGAGCTTTTCCTCGAGCGTCTTGAAGAACTTGAGGCCGGGGCCCTGCGTCCACGAGCCGTAGGACGAATCGGGTGAGGAGAACGGCACCTCCCAATAGGCCTCGAAGCCGCGGAAGTGATCCAGGCGGATGACATCGTACATGTCGAGGGCGGCGCGGATGCGGCCCTCCCACCAGGAGAAACCGTCCGACTCCATGGCGTCCCAGTCGTAGATGGGATTGCCCCAGTACTGGCCGGTGGCAGAGAACTGGTCGGGCGGCGTGCCGGCGACACTCACAGGATTACCGGCGGCGTCGATCTTAAAGAGCTCGGGCGTGGCCCACATCTCGACGGAGTCGCGTGAGACATAGATTGGCAGATCGCCGATGATCAGGATGTCGCGCTCGTTGGCATAGGCCTTGAGGCGGCTCCACTGACGATCGAAGAAGTATTGCGTCATCTGGTGGTAGAGCATGCGCGCGGGATGGGCGGCGCAGACCTTGGCAGAGGCCTCACCGCGGGTACGAAGCTCTGCGGGCCACTCCCAAAATGCCTTGAGGCCGCACTCCTCCTTGACGGTCATGAACTCGCAGTAGGGGATGAGCCAGTCCTCGTTGGCCTGGATAAAGTCATCAAAATCGGCCGGCTTGTCGGCAGCAAAGCGCTCAGCGGCGCGGTCGAGAATCTGACGGCGGCCGCCAAAGATAGCGCCGTAGTCGACATTGCTGGGGTCGGATCCCAGATACACGCCATCGATATCGCGCTGCTCCAGATACCCTGCCTCGATAAGCTCGGCAAAGTCGATAAAGTTGGGGTTGCCTGCGCGGGCCGAGAACGACTGATAGGGCGAATCGCCATAGCTGGTCGTCGTAAGGGGCAGAATCTGCCAGTAATGTTGTTTGCACGAGGCGAGAAAATCGACGAAGTCGTAGGCATTCCAGCCAAAGCCGCCGATTCCGTATGGTCCGGGCAGAGATGAGACGGGCATGAGGACGCCGCTTGCACGCTCCATGAATGCGCTCACCAACCTTCTTGTTGTGGGGTCGGCCTGCCGATGGGTGTGCAGTCCGCCTCCGATGTTCTGATTCGATACGCCTATTGTAAAACATGTTGTTTAAACATGTACAGGCAAGATAAAAAAGTTGGAAGTATTTTGGTGAATGGTTACGCGTCATGAAAAAGCCCCGGTCTCACATCGTGAGATCGGGGCAAGAACGGTATGTAGGTTTTTGCTACTCGGCGTCGGCGAAGCCGTTGGGGTTGTGGCTCTGCCAATTCCAGCTGTCGCGGCACATGTCCGCGATATCGTACTGGGCCTTCCAGCCCATCATGCGCTCGGCCTTGGAGGCATCGCACCAGTTGGCGGCGATGTCGCCGGCGCGGCGCTCGCGGATCACATAGGGCAGCTCCTTGCCGCAGGCCTTGGAGAAAGCAGCGACGACCTCGAGTACCGAGGTGCCGGTGCCGGTGCCCAGGTTAAAGATCTCGACGCCGGTCTTGCCGTTCATCCAGTTGAGGGCGGCCACGTGACCAGATGCCAGGTCACACACGTGGATGTAGTCGCGCACGCCGGTGCCGTCGGGGGTGGGGTAATCGTTGCCAAAGACCTGAACAGCCTCGAGCTTACCGACGGCGACCTGGGCGACGTAAGGCACCAGGTTGTTGGGGATACCCTTGGGGTCCTCGCCAATCAGGCCCGACGGATGGGCGCCGATGGGATTGAAGTAACGGAGCAGCACGACGTCCCACTCGGGGTCGGCGGTGTGGACGTCCATGAGGATCTGCTCAATCATCCACTTGGTCCAACCATAGGGGTTGGTCGCGGGCTTCTTGGGGTCCTCTTCGGTGACAGGCGGATTGTCCGGATCGCCGTAGACGGTCGAAGAGCTCGAGAAGATGATGGACTTGCAGCCGTGGTTGCGCATGACATCGATGAGCACCAGGGTGTTCTCGATGTTGTTGTGGTAGTACTCGACGGGCTTGCTTACCGACTCGCCAACGGCCTTAAAGCCGGCAAAGTGGATGACACGGTCGATCTGGTGGGTATCGAAGATCTTGTTCATCGCGTCGCGGTCGAGCACGTTGGCCTCGTAGAAGGTGAGGTTCTTGGCGGCCTCGTCGCCCACGATGGTCTTGACGCGGTCGATGGCAACGGCGCTGGAGTTGGAGAGGTCATCGACGACGACAACCTGGTAGCCGCCCTCGAGCAGCTGAACGACGGTATGCGAGCCGATAAAGCCGGCGCCGCCGGTAACGAGGACGCAGGTGTCTTTGGGGTCGAGTGCTTTGGACATGTAGTCTCCTATCGAATCAGGAACACTTCTTGAGGGGAGTATAGCGCAGGCGGGGACGCCCAAATGGTGCACTGTAGGAAAAGCAGAGGATTATGTTAACGTACTCATATAAGAGCTTGCTCAATTGTTACCTCAAATTTGACAATTGCTTACGAGCCGCCGACCTTGTAGTTTCCTGCCGTTCGTGGAAATCGTTGGGACGCGCCATATGTACGCTAATATGTATGAGTTGAGCGACATATAAATAAGCATGTAACGGAGTACATATGTCACCAAACAGCGATTCCATCCTTTCCCAGGAGCTCTCGCGCCGCACTGCCCTTAAGGCCCTGTTCGGCGCCGCTTCTGCGGCAGTTCTTTTTGGCCTGCCCACTCGCGCCCATGCGGCGGAGGCTTCCAAAGAAACCACCGATAAATTGAATGCCGCCCAGGCCCAACTCGACGAGGTTCAGGCCCAGCTCGACAGCATCGCAAATGAGTATGCGGCGCTGGCCAACAAGAATGCCCAGACCCTCAACGACATCGAGAATGTCCAGGGCAAGATTGACGACACGCAGGCCCAGATCGATGAAAAGAAGGCCGAGCTCAAGAAGAAGCGCAACGACCTTTCCGATCGCGTGGCCGCCAGCTACAAGTCCGGCGGTACGAACATCCTGTCGCTGCTGCTGGCCTCTGGCTCGTTTGAGGAACTCGTCGCCAACGCGCATTACGTTGAGAAGATCAACAAGAGCGACCGCGATGCCATCGAGGATATCCAGACGATTCAGGCTGAGCTCGACGCGCAGAAGACCGAGCTCGAAGCACAAAAGGCCAACCTGGAGAAACTCAAGGACCAGCAGACGGCTCAGATGCAGGATATGCAGGCCAAGCAGCAAGAAGTCCAGACCGTGCTGAACGGTCTTTCCGACGACGTCAAGGAGCTCATGGCTCAGCGCGATTCCGAGATTCTCGCTGCCGCCCAGGCCGAGGAGGCCGCTAGGAAGGCCGCCGCTGCCGCGGCCGCCGCGAACAAGAACAATTCCTACTCGGGTGGTTCGAGCTCGGGCGGTGGATCGTATGCGCCCGGAACTCCGCAGCAGAATGCCGGCTCGGGCAAGCAGCAGGCCGTCGTCAACGCGTGCTACTCCACGCCTTCGCCGGGTCAGAACTGGTGCGCGGCGTGGGTTACCAATGTCTTCCGCAATGCCGGCGTGGGCTATTTTGGCGGCAACGCGTGTGACATGTTCAACGCCTGGTGCTATAGCTCCGACCGCTCGGCGCTGCAGGTGGGCATGATCGTGGCCGATTCCTCGCACAGCGGCACGGGTGCTCCGGGCCTTATCTACGGTCATGTGGGTATCTACGTTGGCGGCGGCATCGTAATGAGCAACGAGGGCGCCATTACGTCTAAGTCGCTTGATTCGTTCATTAGCTTTTATGGTACTGGCTCTGGCGTGCGTTGGGGCTGGCTTGGCGGTATTGCGCTGTCGTAAAGCCGACTGGGCCGCGTGCCCGCCCGCAATATATTTGATTGCCTGCTCGGGCAGTCCTGCGCAAGACGAAGGCCACATTAAGTGGCCTTCTTTGCGTGCGGAACTCGCGATCAATCAAATATATTGCGGGCGGGCACGCGGCCCTCTCGGGTTCGGGGCGCTACGCACCGGATTGGTTGTCTGAATAAAAGAAAGTGAAGGCCCCTTTCGGGGCCTTCTTTTTTAGAGGAATTCGCCGACTCGGTGGACTTCGGGTTCGAGGTCTACGTCGAATTGGTCTTTGACGGTTGTTTGGATGTGGCGGATGAGTTCGTCGACATCGGCGGCGGTGGCGTGGTCGGCGTTGACGATGAAGCCGCAGTGCTTTTCGCTCACCTGCGCGCCGCCGATGGCGTGTCCTCGCAGGCCGGCGTCCATGATGAGCTTGCCGGCAAAGTAGCCCTCGGGGCGCTTGAAGGTGGAGCCGGCACTCGGCATGTCGAGCGGCTGCTTGTCCTTGCGGCGCTGGCGGTAGTCGTCCATGTCGGCCTTGATCATCGCGGCGTTGCCCGGGGCGAGATTGAAAGTGGCCGAAAGCACGACGAAACCGTCGTCGGCAATGCGGCTCTTGCGATAGCCCAGGTTGAGCTCATCGACATCGAACTCAATAATGCTGCCGCTACCGCGGGTGCCGTCGTCGAGCATGCGGGCGGGCTTGTAGACGCGCACGGACTCCAGCACATCGGCCATGCAAGCGCCGTATGCTCCGGCGTTCATGTAGCAGGCACCGCCGACCGATCCGGGAATGCCCGAGATGGGCTCCATGCCGGTAAGGCCGGCCTCGGCTGCCGCGGCTGCGACATCGGAAAGCAAGGCGCCGGCTGCCGCCGTGACGTGCGTGCCGTCGACCGTAATGTCGGAGAGGCCCTCGCCCAGCGCTACGACGACGCCGCGGATGCCCTTGTCGCCGACGAGCAAGTCGGAGCCGTTGCCCACGATGGTGAGTGGTAGATTGCAGCGATAGCAGGTATCGAGCGTGGCGACGAGGCCCTGCTCAGTATCGGGCGTGACAAAGACGTCGGCCGGACCGCCGATCTTAAACGTGGTGTGCTCGCGCATGGGCTCGCTCATCAGCACGTTGTCCTCGCCGGCAACGCCAGCGAGCGCGCACAGCAGGTCCTCGTTAAAAAAATCGTTCTCGTGCATACGAATATCCGCCTTTTGGTGGTCGTTGTCATCAATCGATTGCAATATACCCCACCCGGACGGATTTGGTGCGCTGGCGGCGATAAAACAGCCGTCCACCGGATTGGTAAAGTGTTTATCACCGAGGTAGAGGGGTAGTCGCTATACTTTCAAGAGATTGCGCGTAAACCCGGAAGGAGCGAGATGGCCAACAAAGTCACCCTCAAGCAGATCGCCCAGGAGGTGGGGCTTTCCCCCTCGTCGGTCTCGCTTGTTCTCAATAATCGGCCCTGTCGCATCTCGGAAGAAAACCGCAAGCTCATCAAAGAGGTCGCGGCGCGCAACCACTATGTTCCCAACCAGATTGCGCGCAGCCTGGTCATGCGCGAGTCGCGCACGCTGGGCCTTATCGTCCCTAACATCGAGAGCCGCTTTTTTGCCTCGCTCGCCGGTAGCCTGGAAAAGCGCTGCCGCGAGGACGGCTATGCGCTCTTCATTACCAGCTCGGGCGGAAGCGCCGATGACGATCTGGAGCTGCTGCGCCAGCTGGTGACGCGCGGCGTTGATGGCGTCTTCCTGGTGGTGGGTGACGAGTTCTCCGATGACCGCGCCCTGCGCGAAGAGGTCAGCCACCTGCCCATCCCGGCCGTAATGGTCGACCGTGCCATTGAGGGGCTCGAGTGCGACAAGGTGATGTTCGACCACGAGATGGGCGGCTATATGGCCACCCGCTATCTGATCGAGCAAGGCCACCGCCGTATTGCCTGCCTGGTTAATGCCCGCCGTTCCAATACGGGTCGCAAGCGACTTGCCGGCTATGAGCGCGCGCTGCGCGAGGTTGGCCTGCCGATCGACGCGCGTTTGGAGTTTGAGAGCGAGTACTACATTCCGAGCGCATACGAGGCCTCGGAGGCAGTGCTCGCAACTGACGCCACTGCCGTGTTCGCAAGCTCGGATAACATTGCCCTCGGTTTGCTCAAGCGCTTGCACGAGATGGGGAAGAGCATCCCGGGCGATATCTCGGTGGTGAGCTATGACAACTCGGCGGCCGACGTTCTCTTTGAGCCGGCACTGACCGCGATTGAGCAGGACCCTGGTGTCCTTGCGGAGCATGCTTTTGGCTGCATGTCCAAGCGTCTTGCCGGTAGGGGCGGCAGGCGTGCCGAAGAGGTCGTTCTGGAGCCGGAGCTTATCGTTAAGGACAGCGTGCTCGAGCTTACTAAACACAACTAAACACGTTTACCAATTTGCAGAGACCGAATGTGGAGCACCTGTGACAATCAACGCCGCAGGTGAATGTCGCGTTTTGCTAATCGATGGGATTGATAAGGGTGGTAAAACGTTTTTTCACCATGATAAAACGTTTTAGCAAATATACTGGTCCCAACGAAAGGTTGCCGTATTGGAGGGTGACCGCACAGCGAAGGGACATAAACAATGGCTAAAACACTGGGGACGCCGTGGCAAAAGCTGGGCCACGAGGTGCCGGCTTCCGAGCTCGAGGGCGTCGACCTGTATTGGCGCGCATCGAACTATCTGTCCGTCGGTCAGATCTACCTTCGCTCTAACCCGCTAATGCGCCCCGACTTTGTCGACGAGAAAACCGGTGAGGTGCGCGACTTCGGTCGTCCGGACGTTAAGCACCGCCTGGTTGGCCACTGGGGCACCACGCCCGGCATCAACTTCCTGTTCGGTCACGTCAATCGACTGATCGCCGACCACAACCAGAATGCTATCTTCTTGATGGGCCCTGGTCACGGTGGCCCCGCCGGTACTGCTCAGTCGCTGCTCGACGGCACCTACCGCGAGATTCGCCCCGACATCACCAATGACGAGGCAGGCCTGCAGAAGTTCTTCCGCCAGTTCTCCTATCCCGGCGGCATCCCGAGCCACTTTGCGCCCGAGACGCCCGGTTCCATCCACGAGGGCGGCGAGCTCGGCTACACGCTCAGCCACGCTTACGGTGCCGTCATGGACAACCCGAGCCTGTTGGCCGTGGCCGTGGTGGGCGACGGCGAGTCCGAGACCGGCCCGCTCGCGACCTCTTGGCAATCCAACAAGCTCGTGAACCCGGCAACCGACGGTATCGTTTTGCCGATCCTGCACCTCAACGGCTACAAGATCGCCAACCCCACCATCCTCGCCCGCGTGTCCGATGAGGAGCTCACCAAGTTCTTTGAGGGCATGGGCTATAAGCCGCACTTCTTTGTCGCCGGCTTTGACGACGAGAGCCACGCAAGCATTCATGCGCGTTTCGCTGCCCTGTTTGAGCAGGTCTTTGACGAGATCTGTGACATCAAGGTCACCGCGCAGGCCCAGGCCGCCGCAGGCGAGACCGTGGTCCGCCCGGCCTACCCCATGATTGTGTTCCGTACGCCCAAGGGCTGGACTTGCCCCAAGCACATCGACGGCAAGAAGACCGAGGACTCCTGGCGCGCGCATCAGGTGCCGCTGGCGAGTGCCAAGGACACCCACGAGCACTTCCGCGTGCTGCGCGAGTGGCTGCGTTCCTACAAGCCCGAGGAGCTCTTTACGCCCGAGGGCCAGGTGCGCCCCGAGGTGACGGCCTTTATGCCGACTGGCGAGCTGCGTATCGGCGCCAATCCCAACGCGAACGGCGGCAAGGTGCGCCGCGAGCTCGAACTCCCCGATATTCATGCCCACGAGATTCCCGTTGCCGAAAAGGGTCACGGCTGGGGTTCCACCGAGGCCGCTCGCGTCTTTGGTGAGTACACCGCCGACGTTCTGGCCAAGAACATGGACGACTTCCGCATCTTCGGTCCCGACGAGACCGCGTCTAACCGCCTGCAGGCCGCCTACAAGGTAACCAAGAAGCAGTGGGACGCCGGCTTCTACGAGGACGAGGCCAACGACGAGCTGCTGGCAGGCTCCGGTAAGGTCGTCGAGCAGCTGTCCGAGCACCAATGCGAGGGCTTCCTCGAGGCCTACGTGCTCACTGGCCGTTCCGGCGTGTGGAGCTCCTACGAGAGCTTTGTCCATGTGGTCGACTCCATGGTCAACCAGCACTGCAAGTGGCTCGAGGCTACCAAGCGCGAGATTCCGTGGCGTGCCCCCATCAGCGGCCTTAACATTTTGCTGTCGAGCCACGTCTGGCGTCAGGACCACAACGGCTTCTCGCATCAGGACCCCGGCTTTATCGACCTGCTGCTCAACAAGGCCAACGACACGCACGTCGTAAACGCCTACTATCCGGCCGACGCCAACATGGCTCTCGCCGTGGCCGAGCGCGTCTACCAGTCCACTGACTGCGTCAACGCCATCTTCTGCGGCAAGCAGCCTGCTCCGACCTTCCAGACGGTCGACGAGGCCAAGGCGGAGCTCGCCGAGGGCGTTGCGACCTGGGAGTGGGCATCGACCGCCGATTCGCTCGCCGAGGCCGACGTCGTGGTCGCCACCTGCGGTGACGTGCCGACGCTTGAGGCTCTGGCTGCAACCGACATGCTGCGCGAGCTGGGCATCAAGGTATGGTTCGTCAACGTGGTCGACCTGCTCAAGATCCAGAACGTCTGCGAGAACGACCAGGCTCTCAGCGACGAGCGCTGGGCTGAGCTGTTCGGCTGCGGCGAGAAGCCCGTCCTCTTCGCGTTCCACGCTTATGCCGGCACGATTCGCCGTCTGATTTGGAACCGCCCCGGCCACGATGCCTTCCGCGTCCACGGCTACGAGGAGAAAGGCTCCACGACAACGCCGTTCGACATGCTGCGCCTGAACAACATGGACCGCTGGGCACTGGCCGCCGACGTGCTGCGCCTGGTCGACGCCGATAAGTTTGCGGAGCAGATTGATAAGTGGGAGGCATTCCGCACCGAGGCCTTCGAGTTCGCGTGCGATGAGGGCTACGATCACCCGGCCTTCACCGACTGGGTCTGGCCCGACGCCGCAGCCGCAACAGCAGCCGACGGCGCGCTCTCCGCAACGCAGCTTACTGCCGGCGACAACGAGTAGGTAGGCATCCGGGACGGTCTCGCGCTGGGGCCTTGCCCGGCGGGGTGGCTTTGTCTGGGGAAGTGGGCTTCGCGAACTTCCCCAGACAAAGCCACCCCGCCGGGCAAGGCCCTCTCGACCGTTTCGATCTGCGGGGGCTGATATTTTTTATGTAATGGGGACTTTGCTGATGCTGCCCCGGAGACCGCATATCTAACTTTGGTCAGCCTGAAATGCATTGCCGGGGCTGGGGCGCCTGCTTTGTTTTGAGAAGTTCGCGAAGCCCACTTCTCAAAACAAAGCACGCCTCCCCGGCCCTCGTCTGTAAACTCTTCCGCTGAGCGAGCGGGAGCTCGGACGTTTTTTCGGATGGACTGTCGATGCCCTTCGCTGTAGAGGCGGGCCGCGGGCAATCCGCTCCAATGTTTCCAAATGAATACGGTGTGAGCGGCTGCGACGGATTTTCCCCGCAAGCACTCTAGTATGCTAAAGTACCCAGAAGACCGGCGGAGCTATGCCGGTCTTCTGCTCTATATGAAACACAGCATGAGGAGGCTCACCAGATGACGGCCACACCGTGGGGATTCCGGGACATATTGCCCGAGGAGGCTCAGGCGCGCGAGGAGATTGCGCTGACGGTGAAGGGCTGCTTCAGGGAGCATCATTACCTTCCGGTCGAGACGCCGCTGCTCGAGGACAAGGGTTCGCTCGAGGAAGGCGGCCGCATTGCGGACACGCCGTTTAAGCTCTTTGATGACGACGGTCGCCTGCTGGTGGTCCGTCCCGACAACACATTGCCGATCGTGCGTCTGGTTTCGACCCGCATGCGCGCGGCCGACCTGCCCCTACGCCTGCGCTACGAGGCGCCGGTGGTTCGTGAGTACCAGCGCAATGCCGGCGGCTCGCGCCAGTTTACACAGCTGGGCTTTGAGCTTATCGGTGCGGGCGACACCGCGGGCGATGTCGAGATTGTCTCGCTCGTGGCCGAGGCGGTGCGCAAGCTGGCGCTGCCCGATGCGCGCATTATCGCAGGTAGCGTGCGTCCGTTTAAGGAGCTGCTCGCGGCGTGCGAGGATCGCGAGCTGGCCGCCGAGGCCTTGCGCTGCGTGCACGCCAACGACTTTGTGGGCCTCGATGCCCACGTGGCGGCAAGCGTCGAGTCCGATGCCGTCAAGGCCGCCATTAGCGAGCTGCCGCGTCTGCACGGCGGTGCCGAGGTACTCGACCGCGTGGACGCGCTGCTGGAGGCCGCCGGTATCGTCGCGCCGCTGACGCGCGAGCTGCGTGCCCTGGTCGAGGGCCTGGCACCCGAGGACGCCCAGGTGCTGTCGTTCGACTTCTCTATCATGAACTCTTTCGATTACTACACGGGCCTGGTCTTTAAGGCCTATGCCGGCGGCTTGCCCGATCCGGTCGGTTCGGGCGGACGCTATGACTCCATCTTTACCGGCGCATTTGGCGTCGGTATCGAGGTGCCGGCGGCGGGCTTCGCCTTTTCGCTCGAGCGCCTGGAGGCCGCGCGCACCTCGGCCGAGGATGCCGCTTCCGATGGCGACCATGCCGCGGGCCGTGGCGCCGAGGGCCCGCTGCGCATCGCCGTGCCCAAGGGCTCGCTTAAGGCCGACACGCTCGACGTGCTCGAGGCCGCGGGCTTGGACGTCTCTGAGCTGCGCGACCCCGGCCGTCACCTGATCGTGCGCGGCCGCGACACACGTGCCGGCGAGGGCGCGGTCGGCGATATCGAGTTTGTCATCGTGCGTCCCAGCGATGCGCCTGCCTTTGTGGGCTGCGGTGGTGCCGATTGCGGCATCTGCGGTTGGGACTCGCTCATCGAGGCCGACCTCAACCTGCTGCAGCTGGTCGATTTGGGCTACGGCCTGTGCACCTTTATCGAGGCGGAGCCCGCGTGGCGTGCTGGCCAGGCCGAGCGCAACTATGCCCGCCGCGGGTCGCTTCGCGTGGCAACCAAGTACCCGCGCATCGCGAGTGCCTGGTATGCCGAGCGCGGCGTGAATGTCGACATCGTTTCGCTGCACGGTAACATCGAGCTGGGCCCCATCGTCGGCATGACCGATCGCATCGTGGATATTACCGCCACGGGTGCCACGCTGCGCGACAACGACCTGGTCATCACCGGCCGCATCATGGACTGCACTGCCCGCTTCTTTGTCAACCCGGGCGCCGCGCGCCTGGATCCGCGCGTACGCAATCTGGCAGATCGCTTGGCGGCAGCCGTGAAGGACAAGCATTTTGAGCCCGTTGCGGGCTCGGCACAATAGCGCGAGCACGCACGGGCGCCCCAACGTCCGGGCGGCGGGCCGACTGACGCCGCCGCCCGGTCTCTCGTTTTTCGAACAAAACCTCGACCGATAGGGGATACCGATATGAAGACTATCAAGCTTGCTCCCGGTGAGCGCCTCGTTACCAACCAGCTCAACCGCAAAGGCGTGCTGCCGCAAAACATCGTCGACGCCGCCCGCGATATCGTGGCCAACGTGCGCGCCAACGGCGATGCCGCGGTGCGCGATTACTGTCAGCGTTTTGACGGCGTTGAGCTGCAGAGCTTCCGTCTGCCGCAAGAGCAGATCGATGCCGCGCTCGAAGGCCTCGACCCCGCTTTTGTCGCCGCGCTCGAGAAGGCCGCGCGTCAGATTCGCGAGTTTCACCAGCGCGAGGTCGAGCAGAGCTGGTTTACCACGCGTCCGGACGGCACGATGCTCGGCGTCAAGGTGACTCCGCTTGCTGCGGCTGGCATCTACGTGCCGGGCGGTCGCGCGCAGTACCCCTCCACCGTGCTCATGAACGCCATTCCCGCCAAGGTGGCCGGCGTCAAACGCGTGGTCATGGTAACCCCGCCGCAAAAGGATGGACTGATTAGCCCGTATACGCTCGCGGCCGCCAAGCTCGGCGGCGTGGACGAGATCTATATGGTGGGCGGCGCCCAGGCCGTGGCCGCGCTGGCGTACGGTACTGAGACCATTCCGCGTGTCGACAAGATTACCGGCCCGGGTAACGCCTTTGTCGCCGCTGCCAAGCAGATTGTCTCGGGTGATGTGGGTATCGATATGGTCGCCGGTCCCTCCGAGGTTTGCGTGTTGGCCGATACCACGGCCAAGCCCATGGTAGTCGCGGCCGACCTGATGGCCCAGGCCGAGCACGATCCGCTGGCGGCCTGCTATCTGGTGACCTGCGACGAGCAGTTTGCGCGCGAGGTCGAGGCGGGTGTCGACATTCTGGTGGCGCAGTCCCCGCGCGCCGAGATCACACGCGCCTCGCTCGATAACGAAGGCGCCATCGTGGTAGCCGCCGACATGGCTGCCGCCGTCGAGGCCGTGAACACCGTGGCGCCCGAGCACCTTGAGCTGCACTGCAAGGATGCGATGGGCCTGCTCGGCGGCATTCGCAACGCCGGCGCCATCTTTGTGGGCGCTTGGAGCTCCGAGCCGCTCGGCGATTATGTTGCCGGCCCCAACCACACGTTGCCGACCGGCGGCACGGCCATGTTCTCTAACCCGCTTTCGGTCGAAGAGTTCGTCAAGCGCTCGAGTGTCATTTGCTATACACCCGAGGGCCTGCTCTCGGACGCTCCCGCCACACAGCGTCTAGCCGAGGCCGAGGGGCTGTGGGCACACGCGCTTTCGGCCGCACTGCGTCGCCGCGTGCTGGAGCAGGGCGAGGGTGCCGTGAGCGCCGAGTCGCTCGCCGCGGCCGACCTGACCAAGGTTGCCTGGCCGGGCGACGCCGTGGAGACGGTTGCCGAGGGAGTGAACCTGGCGGCTGCAAGCGCGGATGTTGCCGGCGTGACCGGCGAGGAGGTCTAATATGGCCGAACTCACGCCGCGCATGAAGGAGCTCGTCCAGCCCTATCTGGCCGGCATTGAGCCCTACAATCCTAACTTTACGCCCACGCGCATCAATCTTTCGGCCAACGAGAACACCTATCCCGTGCCCGTCGGCGTGCGCGAGGCGGTTGATGCGGCCCTGGCTGCCACACCGCTCAACCGCTATCCCGATCCCATGTCGAACGACCTGCGCGACGAGCTTGCTGCCCGGCATGGCGTGACGCGCGAGAATGTCTGCGTGGGAAACGGCGGCGACGAGCTGCTCTATAACTATCTGCTGGCGTTTGGTGGCGCGGGGAGGACCCTGCTCAACTGCCCGCCGTGCTTTAGCGAGTATGCCTTCTTTGCGTCTCTGTGCCAGACCGAGGTGCGCGATGTGTGGCGCGACCCGGCGACCTTTGAGCTCGACCAGGCAGCCGTGCTTGCGGCGGCACCCGAGTGCAACCTGGCCATCGTGACCTCGCCCAATAACCCCACGGGTGACGTGGCACCGCTCGACTTTGTCGCGGCGCTGTGCGATGCGTGCCCCGGCATGGTCATGGTCGACGAGGCCTACGTTGAGTTTGCCGACGATTCGTTTGGCGCGGCCACCACGGCGCAGGGACTTATCGCCGAACATCCCAACCTGGTGATTCTGCATACGTTGTCCAAGGCGTTTGGCGCTGCCGGTACGCGTCTGGGTTACGTGATCGCGGCACCCGAAGTCATCGACGTGTTCGCGGCGATTCGCCAGATCTATTCGGTCAATGTGCTGAGCCAGGCGGCGGCGCTTGCCTGCGTGCGTGCCCGTAATGCCTACACGCCCGTGGTGGCGCAGGTCGCATCCGAGCGCGAGCGCGAGCTGTGCGCCCTGCGCGCAATGGCTGCCGATGGCCTGCCCGTGGAGGCATGGTCGAGCGCGGCGAACTTTGTGCTCGTGCGCACGCCGCACGCCACACGCGTGCGCGAGCGTCTGCGCGACGAGTATTCGATTTTGGTACGCGACTTTAGCTATGCGCCGGGGCTTGCGGGCTGTCTGCGCATTACCGTGGGTACGCCGCGGGAAAACGACGAGGTGCTGACTGCGTTTGCCGCGCTGGTGAAGGAGGAGATGTAGATGGGCCGTTATGCCGAGGTGACCCGCAAGACGGGGGAGACCGACATTGTCGTCAAGCTCGACCTGGACGGATCTGGCGTGTGCGATATCTCGACCGGCGTGCCGTTTTTCGACCACATGCTCAACGCCTTTGGCCGCCATGGTCTGTTCGATCTGACGGTGCACGCGGTGGGCGACGTTGAGGTCGACGCGCACCACACCGTCGAGGACACGGGCATTGTGCTGGGCGAGGCGTTTTGCCACGCGCTGGGCGACAAGGCGGGTATTACGCGCTTTGCCGACGCGGCGATTGCCATGGACGAGACGCTCGTGATGGCCGCCGTGGACATTTCGGGTCGCGGCCAGGCCTATTGCGAGCTGCCCGTGCCGACCGAGCGCGTGGGTAGCTTCGATACTGAGCTAGCCGTCGAGTTCTTCTATGCCTTTGCGCGCGACGCCAAGCTCACGCTGCACGTGCGCGAGCTGGCGGGCGGCAACTCGCATCACATTATCGAGGCCGCCTTTAAGGCCGTGGGCCGTACGATGCGCCACGCCTGCGAGCTCGATCCCCGCGTGCAGGGCATCCCCAGCACCAAGGGCTCGCTGTAACCGTCACAAGGGTAAAACCACCACGAAGATGCCTGTCCCCTTTGTGGTGGTTTTGGATGATGGGAAATGGAGGGGTCGCGTGGGCGAACCGAAGATCGTGGTGGTCGACTACCACAAGGGTAACTTGTCGAGCGTCGTGCGCGGGCTTGCGCGCGCCGGTGCCGCCGCCTGCACGTCGGACGATCCGGAGCAGATCCGCAACGCCGACGGCCTGGTCATCCCGGGCGTGGGTGCGTTCTATGACGCGATCGCCTTTATGCGTCAGAGCGGCGAGGAGGTGGCCGTGCTCGATGCCGTTGCCGCCGGAACTCCGCTGCTCGGCATCTGCCTGGGCCTTCAGCTATTTTTTGAGCGCGGCAACGAGGGCGTGCCTACGGACGAGGGCGCGGACGCGGACGACGACGCCTCCGGGCAGGCCGGTGCCCCCTGGGTCGATGGCCTGGGCATCATGCGCGGCTCGTGCACGCGCCTGGAGTCGAGCCGTCTGAAGGTGCCGCACGTGGGGTGGGACCAGGTGCACATGACGCCCGCCGGTGCGGCCGATCCGCTGCTTGCCGGCTTTGCCGAGGGTGCCAACATGTACTTCACCCACAGCTACGCGGTGGCCGACGACGCCGATGCCGCCGATGTGCTGGCGCGCACGCACTATACGCGGAGCTTCCCGTGCATTGTGCACCACGGCAACGTGTGGGGCTGCCAGTTCCATCCCGAGAAATCCTCTGCGCTGGGTCAGCGCATCCTTAAGAACTTCGTCAACATCGTCGAGGAGGTTGGCCGATGATCCTGTTTCCCGCAATCGATCTGATCGGCGGCAAGGTCGTGCGCCTGGAGCGCGGCGACCGCAGCCGCTGCAAGGTATATTCCGACGACCCCATGGCCGTTGCCCGCTCGTTTGCCGAGCAGGGCGCGAGCTGGGTGCACGTCGTCGACCTGTCCGCCGCCTTTGGCGAGGACGAGGACGCGTGCGCTGCCAACTCGGCGGCGATTAAGGCTATCTGCGGCGTCGACGGCCTGTCCGTGGACGCGGGCGGCGGCGTCCGCTCGCTCGCGCGCATCGACGAGCTGGCTGGCTTCGGGGCACGCCGTATCGCACTGGGTACCGTACTGGTGACCGAGCCGGGTTTTGCCGAGGTGGCGGCGCAGGGCTTTGGCGAGCTGCTGGTAGCGGATATCGCCGCGCGCGATGGCCAGGTCAAGGTGAACGGTTGGCGCGACGGCGCGGGCGTGGCGCTCGACGATGCTGTGGCGCAGCTTTCTGAGCTGGGCTTTAAGCATCTGGTGTATACCGATATCGCGCGCGATGGCATGCAGACGGGCATCGACGTGGCGGCGTATCGCCATGTTGCCGAGGTCGCGGGTTTTCCCGTCGTCGCCTCGGGCGGCATCTCGACACTCGACGATATTCGCGCGCTTGCCGCGGTGGGCGAGGGCGCGATTGAATGCGCCATTACCGGCCGTGCGCTCTACGAGGGCAACTTTACGCTGGTGCAGGCGCTGGCCGCCGCCCGAGGGGAGGAGTAGCCCATGCTTACCAAGCGCGTGATTCCCTGCCTAGACGTCAAGGACGGCCGCGTGGTCAAGGGCGTCAACTTTGTGAGCCTGCGCGATGCGGGCGATCCGGTGGAGCTTGCCCGCGCTTACGATCGCGAGGGTGCGGACGAGGTCGTGTTCCTGGACATCACCGCCACGAGCGACAACCGTGCGACGACCATCGAGATGGCAGCGCATGCGGCCGAGGAGCTGGCCATTCCCTACACCGTGGGCGGTGGCTTTCGCGATCTTGCGGGCATGCGAACCATGGTGGCGGCCGGTGCCGACAAGGTGTCGCTTAACTCTGCCGCCGTGCGCGATCCGTCGTTGATCAGCCAGGCCGCCGCGGCGTTTGGCAGCCAGGCCGTGGTCGTGGCGATTGATGCCAAGCGCGTGGGCCTGCCCGGTCAGCCGGATGCCGACAAGTGGGAGGTCTTCACGGCGGGCGGTCGCAACGCCACGGGTATCGATGCGGCGGCGTGGGCCGAGGAAGCGGCTCGTCGCGGCGCCGGTGAGATCTTGCTCACCAGCATGGATCGCGACGGCACCAAGGCCGGCTTCGACCTGGCACTCACCCGCGCCGTGGCGCGCGCGGTGCCGATCCCGGTGATCGCGAGCGGCGGCGTGGGCACGCTCGAGCATTTTGCCGAGGGCGTGATCGAGGGCGAAGCCGACGCCGTACTGGCGGCCAGCGTCTTTCACTTTGGAACCTTCAGCATTCGCCAGGTGAAGGAGTATATGGCCTCTCAAGGCATCCCTGTCAGGTTGGACTTCTAGCGCTGCGGCTTGCCCAGGCGCCCGACCTTCCGGCTCCAACCCTCCTCGCGTACTTTAAGTACGCGTCGTCGGGCTGTCGCTCGGAATCTCGGGCACCTGGACAGCCCTCGACGACCTGCGAAGTTTGAATTTGGGGAGAGAAATGGAAGAGATAACCGATCCTTCAAAACTTACGTACGACGCCCGCGGGCTGATTCCTTGCGTGGTTCAGCAGTATGACACCGGTGAGGTGCTTATGGTTGCTTGGATGAACGAGGAATCGGTGGGGCTGACGCTCAAGACCGGTACCACGTGGTTTTGGAGCCGCAGCCGCCAGGAGCTCTGGAACAAGGGCGCGACGAGCGGCAACATGCAGGAGGTCAAGGAGCTTTGGGCCGACTGCGATAGCGATACGCTGCTGGTCAAGGTCGACTCGCCGGATCCGGCCTGCCATACCGGCAACCGTACCTGCTTCTTTAAGCGCGTGGAAGGGGGAGCGCGATGAAGGTCGTGACGCCGTTCGAAGTCGCCGACTGCAACACCGAGCTCCTCCGCGCGGGCGTGCCATGCCGCGTGCACCTGACCGATGCCTGCGGGGCGCAGTCGCTTTGGCTCGAGGCCCAGAAGGAAAGGCTCGATGAGGCCCATGCCGTCATCGTCGAGTTCTTTGAGAAAAAGGGCGCAAAGCCTCGGTTCGATGAGGCCGGTACCTACTTTACGCTGCAGTAACGAGAGGAAATAACCATGGGAGTCAGAACAGCTAACGTGCAGCCGGGAAACATCGGTGAGACGCTGACGGGACTGGCCGAGGTGATTCACGGTCGTCGCGACGCATCGCCGCAGGAGAGCTATACCGCGCGTCTGCTGACCGACGTCGAGGACGAGCTGCTCAAGAAGCTTGCCGAGGAGGCGAGCGAGGTGATCATGGCCTGCAAGGATAACGACCACGATCACATTCGCTACGAGGCCGGCGACCTGATCTACCACCTGCTCGTGACGCTCGAGCGCTACGGCATTACCCTCGACGAGCTGGCCGGCGAACTCAACGCCCGCCGCCACTAGTCATTGGGGACGTTCTTAAACGACTAGTTAGGCGAGGGGCGTGGACTCCCATTCGCTGGTGGCGTGGGGGATGTCGAAGGTTCGATAACCGCAGTCGTAGGCGTGGGCCTGAGCCTCGCGAATGTTCCAGCAGATGTCGCAGGCGCGGTGCGCGTCCGAGCCAAAAGTGATCGGCACCTCGGCATGGGCGAAGCGGCGCAACAGCCCGGTCGCGGGGTAGTAATCGTCGAGCCCCTTGCGCGGTGCGGCGGTCGAGACCTCAACGCGGCGACCCGTATCGTGGGCGCATTCGGCCATCTGCTTCCAAAACGGCGCGGGGTCAAAGTCGGGTGCAAAGCCTTCCTTCGAAAAGCGCATGACCAGGTCGGGATGGGCCATCGCGTCAAAGTTGAGTGAGCTTTCGCAAGCACGGCACCAGTCGTCGACGTAGCACTCCCACACGCCGCGCACGCCTAAGTTTTCCCAAACATGCAGGTTGGTATCGTCGTCGATCCAACCGCAAAGGGAATCGGGTGTATCGGGGCGCGCGACGTCCTCTGTCCCTGCCGTGCCCGCGGCGCCTGCCGCAATATCGCCCGGGTTGCCAATCCAGTGCACGCTGCCCAGACGTACGACGGCGCCCTGGGACCAGTGCTCTACCAAGGGCTCGCAGCCCTCGTACCAATCGCATTCAAAACCGTAGATAAAGGTGAGCTCCGGCGCAATCTGCGCGGCGAGTTTGCGGGCGTCCTCAAAGGCCAAACGATGTGCCGGCAAGTCGCCCTCGACGACCTGCACCTCGCAGTTAGCATCCATACTGGCAGGCAGGGTGAGGTGGTCGGTCGAGACCATGACACGGCATCCGGCAGCAGCGGCGGCACGGACGTTGTCCTCAAACGAGGCGTGCCCGTCCGAGAACGAGGTGTGGGTATGGCAATCGACCAGCGGGCAGGCGGGCATGGCGACTCCTTTGCATTTGGTGAATCCGCTCCATTGTAATGGTGCAGCTCTCAACACGCCGCGCACGCCGGGTGCCGAAATCGAGTGGAAAGGCGGGGCGGCGCGCGGTGCGGCCTCGCTCTAAAATGTGTACGTCAGCCTCCAAAAGCTGCAAAAAATGACATGTTTGGAGGCTGACGTACACGTTTGAGACGAGGGCGAGGGGCGGGGCAGCGCGTGCCGGCGCCGGCGACTACTTGCTTCGTGTCGCCGCTCGTTTGGACTGCACGGTTATAATCGCGTGCCGCACGGCGGTGACGGGACGATAGCGGATCATACGCGGTCCCGACCAGCGCATGACCTCGCGGATCTTCTCGCGCATGGCAGGCCGGTAACAATGCGAAGGACAGGCCGAGCAAAATGTCTTGGTGCCCATGTGCGGGCAGTGCTCAATGCGCGCGATGGCGTATTTCTGCAGCTCGGCGCATTCGGGGCAGAGCGTAATGGTCCGAAGGCCGAGCTTCACGCGCACGGACTCATCGTCGCCAGCCTGTTCGACCGCATGCCCACCGCCATGATGCCCGCGGCACCACAACGCGATCATCTGCGACACCATTTGGGCCTCGCGCTCACGTTTGCGTGCCAGCTCCGGTGTGTCGACCGGGCGTGCCATTAGCTCAGCCTCCCGTGCTCGACCGAAAGCGAGAAATCGGCAAACGCGCAGGTGCTGGCACGGTGGCTTACGAGCACAATGGTCTTGCCGCGGCGCTTGAGCTCGTCAACGGCCTGCATTACGGCTGCCTCGTTGAGAGCGTCAAGTGCGCTGGTGGGCTCGTCGAGCAAGATGAAAGGCGCGTCGTTGAGGAAGATGCGCGCAAGGCCGATGCGCTGGCGCTCGCCGCCCGAAAGCGAGTCGCCCAGCTCGGCAACGGGCGTGTCGAGTCCCTGCGGCAGACGGTCGATGAGGGCGGTAAGCGAAGCGGAGCGGCAGGCATCGAGCAGCTCGGCATCGGTGGCGTTGGCGTGCGCGATCAGCAGATTCTCGCGTACGGTGCCGCAGAACAGATGTGTGTCCTGGGTCATATAGGCCTCGTGGCTGCGCAGGCTCGCCGTGTTGATGTGGCGGGCATCGACGCCGCTCACCGTGATGGTGCCAGCTGCGGGGTCCCAAAAACGCATGAGCAGCTTAAGCAGCGTCGACTTGCCCGAGCCCGAGCGCCCCATGATGCAGGTCATGGTGCCGGGCGCAAAGGTGCAGGTCACGGCGTCGAGGATGAGACTCGCAGCGGTGTCGTTCGCGATCTGCTCCGTGGCGCCCGCACCGCCCGCGTCCACGCCGCCCGCATAACTAAAGCTCACATGCTCGGCTGCGGCGCCGGCAAACTCAACGTCCTGTCCGTCGGCGACCTCGGCGCACTGGGGCTGCTCGTCGAGCAAATCGAGCACGCGTGCGCCCGAGGCGAGCGTCTCCTGCAGTGAGGCACCCAGGCGGCTCACGGCCATCACCGAGCCAAACGACGACACAAAGGTAAAGACGGCGACAAACGCTGCGGCAAAGTTAATCGTTCCTGCAGCCACCAGCTGCAGCGCACGTCCGAGCATCACCAGATTGGCCGCAAGAATAAGCGCATCGGCTACGGCCTCGCTGGCCGCTTGGCGGCGCTTGAGGCGCGCGTCCACGGCGCCGACTTGCTCGGTCAGCTTGCCCAGGGCACGGCTGCGATCGGCGCCACCGGCAAACTGGATAGTCTCGGATGCGCCGCGCAGACTGTCGAGCACAAAGGCACCCAGCTTACCGGCGCCCTCGCGGCTCTGGCGGCCGGTGGTGCCGCATGCCTTGGCCGAGGTCAGGGGCAGCAGCACGCCCAGGACCGCGTAGGCCACGAGCGCGATGCCCGCGAGCTCGGGGTTTACAGCCAGCAAAAAGCCCTCAAACACAACGGTGCAGACCAGAGCTATGGCAATGGGCGAGATGGTGTGCGCGTAGAAGACCTCGAGCAGCTCGATATCCGAGGTGACCAGGCTCACGAGCTCGCCCTTACCGCGGCCCTCGAGCTTGGCGGGGGCGAGCTGGCGCAGGGCGCCAAACACCAGGTCGCGAATGTGCGCGAGCAGACGGAATGCGATGTAATGGTTGCAGAGCTGCTCGCCGTAGTGGAGCGGCCCGCGTGCGATGCCGCAGGCGGCACAGGCCGCACATGCTGCGATAAGACCAAGCCCCAAGGCGTTGCGGCCCAGCGCGGCCATAAGGCCGAGGGCGCCAAAGGCCGGCACGAACGCGGCGGTGAGCATGCCAATGCTGCCCAGCGCGACGGCTAGCACAAGCCAGCCGGCAAGCGGTCGGACGAGCCCCATCATGCGCCACATGATGGACGGCGCCGAGCGACGGGCGCGGCCGGAGTCAGGCGCCGCGGTAGCGGAAGACGAGCCGGCACCGTTGTGGCTATCGGTACAGGCAGTACTGCCGCCAACAGCCTCAACCGCGCCGGCATCCTCAGCATCATCCTCCGCATACGCATATGCCGAGAGCTGCTCCTGGCTGTTCCACATGCGCGCATAGGTGCCCGCGCCCGATAGGAGCTCATCATGGGTGCCGCGCTCGGCAATGCGACCGCGCTCCAGCACCAGAATCTGATCGGCGTCCACGATTGTCGACAGGCGGTGTGCCACCACAATTACAGTGTGCCCGCCGGCGAGCGATGCAATGACCTCGCCGATTGCGGCTTCGCTTGCGGCATCGACGTTGCTCGTAGCCTCGTCAAACACATAGATCGGCGAGTCGTGCAGCAGGGCGCGTGCCATGCACACGCGCTGGCGCTGGCCACCCGAAAGGTTGGTGCCGCCCTCGTTAATCACCATGTCGAGCCCGCCGTTGGCCTGCACAAAGGCCGCCACGCGCGTGCGGCCGAGCGCGCGCAAAAGCTCGGCGTCGGTGGCGTTGGGCTGGGCGAGCAGCAGGTTGTCGCGCAGGGTGCCGGCAAACAGGTAGCCGTTGGTGGGCACCAGCGTGACGGCGCGCATGAGTGAGGTGGCCGTGGCATCGCGCAGTTCAACGCCGCCAATGCGCACGCTGCCGCGGTAGGCACCCTTGCGGCCCGAGATAATCCCCGCGAGCGTGGACTTGCCGCCGCCGCTTTCGCCCACGAGTGCCACGAGCGAGCCGTGTGCAATGGTCGCGCTGGCGCTGTCTAGCACCGTGCGGTCGCCGTATGCATAGCTCACGCCCGCGAGCTCGATATTGCCGCGACCGTCAAGCTCAACATCGCCGCGCTCGGGCTCGGGCGTATCCAAAATGCCAAACATGCGGCGCGAGGCGGCCATGCCGTTCATGGCCGTGTGGAACAGCGATCCCAGGCGGCGCATAGGCAAAAAGAACTCCTGCGACAGAAAGACGATGAGGAAGGCAGCCTCAAAGCCAATCTTGCCCGTGGCGAGCTGCAGCGTGGCTACGATAATGCCGAGCGCGGCGCCCATATAGACGACCAGGTCCATAACGCAAATGGAGCGCAGCTGCATCACCAGCAGGCGCATGGTCGCTGTGCGGAAACGCTCGGACTCGGCGTTGATGCGCTCGTGCCAGCTGCGATCGGCCTGGTAGACCTTAAGGGTGGTGAGACCCTGCACGGCCTCCAGGAACATGCCGCCCAGATCGACATAGCTGCCCCAGTACTCGGCACCGATCTTTTTGGCGTTGCGCATGACCATCATGATGGAGGCGGGGATGACCGGAACGCAGGCGAGCAGCAGCGCGGCGGGAAGACCCGCCTGGCCCACGAGCAGTACAAACAGCGTGATGGGTGTCAAGCCGGCAAAGAAGAGCTGCGGCAGGTAACCGCCAAAGTACACCTGGAGTTGCGTGGCGCCCTCGACGCTGGTCTGGACGGCCTCGGCGGTGGGGGCGGTTTCGGTGTAGGAGGGGCCGAGTGCGGTGAGCTTGTCGTAGACGAGCGAGCGCACGCGGCGGACGGCCTCGAACGCGGCCTTGTCGCCGGCGCGTTTGGCCAGGTAGATGGAGGCGGCGCGCACGATGATGGCGGCGGCGAGCGGCAGGGCCGCCTGTGCGAGGGCATCGACGGCGAGCGCGGCGGAAAGACCGTTCGTGACGATGCCGCCCAAGATGCGCGCAAGCATCCACATCACCGTGATGTTTGCCATGAGCGCGATCCACTTAAACAGGACGCTTGCCATAATGTAGGGCGTTGCCTGCGGAACCAGGGAGAAGAGCCGCTTCTCGAACATGAAACCTCCTATGCCGTAACGGTGCCGGGCTGGGTCCTCGGCAGCCGCTTAGTTAGCCAAATGCAACTAGAGTAACATCGTGCAGCGGGTAAGTATGCCGAGGGTAATTTTTAGCCGATGAACTGCGTAGAAAGTTCAAAATTGTTGAGTGCGGCGAACTTTGTGGTGGACGGAATGCGGGCGCAATTTTGATCGTGTGCGGCCCGCTCCAAAACGTGTACGTCAGCCTCCAAAACCGACAAAAAATGACATGTTTGGAGGCTGACGTACATGTTTGGATAGGGGCAAGGGCGACGACGGACGAAAGTCACGCCTGTGCCACGTTCGATGTGCTAGCGTTTGGGTGAATAAAACGAGCCCGTGCGGAAAGGATCCGGACCGTATGCAACGTGGAAGTACATCTCCGCTGTCCCGCGAGACCGATGCGCCCGAAACCATCGTCAAGCTGGAGTGCGACATCGACGATGCGTCGCCCGAGGTACTCGCCTATGCCGCCGACCGCCTGCGCGAGGCGGGCGCCCGCGAGGTGCACTGGCTGCCCCTCTACTGCAAAAAAGGCCGCCCCGGCTGGCAGCTGCAGGTGATCTGCTCGCATGAGGATATCGAACGCCTGCAGACGATTATCTTTTTGGAAACCACGACCAACGCCGTTCGTCGCCAGGTGATGGAACGCGTTTGCCTGCCGCGTCGTTTTGAGCAGGTAGCGACGCCTTGGGGCGAGGTGGCCGTCAAAGTAGCCACCCTGCCCGACGGCAGTGAGCGTGCGGCGCCCGAGTACGAGGACTGCGCCCGTCTTGCCCGCGAGCATAACGTGCCGCTCCAGCGCGTGATGCAGGCGGCACAAGCCTCGGCACTGCGATTTGAATAGCGCGGCCGGCGACATCTCGCGCCCGGCCACATCAGCCCCACTCCGAAAGGACTTCCCATGAAATACCTCATCGCTTCCGACATTCACGGCTCGGCATACTGGACCGAGCGCCTGGTCGCCGCCATCGAGTCCGAGCAGCCCGACCGCATTGTGCTGCTGGGCGACCTGCTCTACCACGGCCCGCGTAACGACCTGCCGCGCGACTACGCTCCCAAACGCGTGATTCCGCTGCTCAACGCCCTGGCCGACCGCATCATCGCGGTGCGCGGCAACTGCGACGCCGAGGTCGACCAGATGGTCCTCGACTTCCCCGTCATGGCTGACTACGCCACACTATTCGACGAGACCGGACGTGAACTGTTCCTGACGCACGGCCACGTCTTTGGCGCTGGCATGCATAACAGCGTTGATCACGCGCCCGCGCTGCCCGAGGGCTCCGCGCTCGTCTACGGCCACACGCACATCAAGGTTAACGAGGCAAGCGAGGCGCACCCGGGCCTGTGGCTCTTCAACCCCGGCAGCGTGAGCATTCCCAAGGACGGTACGCACAGCTATGGCATCTACGAGGACGGCGCGTTCCGTCACGTGATCCTGGAGGAGGAATAACCATGGCAGAGCAGCTGGCTCAGCAAAATGCCGAGGGCTCGCGCGACCTGTCCACGCTGGTAGACGCGTCGGCCGAGCTGCAGCATCTGGTGCAGACCATCTGGCGCCTGCGTCAGCCCGACGGCTGCCCGTGGGACCGCGAGCAGACGCACCGCAGCATTGGCAAGAACATGATCGAGGAAGCCTACGAGGCGCTCGACTGCATCGAGGCCGACGACGCGGCACACCTGCGCGAGGAGTTGGGCGACGTGCTCATGCAGGTCGTACTGCATGCGCAGATTGCGGCGGATGCCGGCGAGTTTTCGCTGGCCGATGTGGCGCGCGATATCGACGCCAAGCTCATCCGTCGTCACCCGCACGTGTTTGGCGATGCGGATGCCGACAACTCCGACGAGGTGCTCAAGATTTGGGACGAGGCCAAGCTTGCCGAGAAGGCCGCCAAAGACCAGGCCGTGGCGGCAGTCGGGGCCGCACCCGAGGGTCTGCTCGACGGTGTGCCCACGCACCTGCCGGCGCTGATGCAGGCTCAGAAGGTGTCGCGCAAGGCGGCTGCCGTGGGCTTTGAGTGGGAGACGGTCCAGGACGTGTGGGACGAGGTTGCCGAGGAGCGTGCCGAGTTTGAGGCCGAGGCTCCCGGTTCTCCCGAGCGCGAGATGGAGTTTGGCGACCTGCTCTTTGCCCTGGTCAACGTTGCGCGCAAGGAGGGAATTGACGCCGAGAGCGCCCTGCGTGCCAGTACGGCAAAGTTCCGCCGCCGCTGGGCCGCGATGGAGCAGATGGCGGCCGACGCCCACGTGGATCTGGCCGAGCTTTCGACCCACGGCCTCAATGACCTCTGGGATGCCGCAAAGGCAGAGGAGTAAGACTGCGGGGGCGACGGGACGGACTTGTCCCATCGCCCCTATTATTTTTAAAAAGATTGTATCCCTTGTCTAACTTAGGGCATAATGCAAAAAGTGCGATAAGGCTAACTTATGAACCTGCGCGCCGCTGTAGCGTGCAAGCCGTGTCGCCAAGCATTCAACCCGTTTCCAAGTGAGAGGGAGACAACATGAGCGATATTTTGGACGTCTACGGTCGCGAGGTGCTCGACAGCCGCGGCAATCCCACCGTCGAGGTCGAGGTCGTGCTCGAGGACGGCAGCTTTGGCCGCGCAATGGTGCCTTCGGGTGCTTCGACCGGCGCCTTTGAGGCATGTGAGCTGCGCGACGGCGACAAGGGCCGCTATCTGGGCAAGGGCGTTTCGCAGGCCGTCGAGCACGTCAATAACGAGTGCGCTAACGCCGTCGTGGGCCTCGACGCCTTCGACCAGCGCGCCGTCGATGCCGCGCTGATTGCCGCGGACGGTACCCCCAACAAGACCAAGCTCGGTGCCAACGCCATCCTGGGCGTGTCGCTGGCCGTCGCCCGCGCCGCTGCCGAGTCGGCGGGCCTGTCGCTGTACCAGTACCTGGGCGGCGTCAACGCCCACCTGCTGCCCACGCCTATGATGAATATCCTCAACGGTGGCGTCCATGCCGACAATAACGTTGACTTCCAGGAGTTCATGATCATGCCGGTGGGCGCCCCGAGCTTTGCCGAGGGCCTGCGTTGGTGCGCCGAGGTCTACCACACCCTCAAGGGTGTGCTGCACGAGGCCGGCCTGGGCGGCGGCGTGGGCGACGAGGGTGGCTTTGCGCCCAACCTCAAGACCAATGCCGAGCCGTTCGAGTACATCACCAAGGCCGTGGAGAAGGCCGGCTTTAAGCCCGGCGTCGACTTCATGTACGCCATGGACCCGGCCTCGACCGAGTTCTACAACGCCGAGACCGGCATGTACGAGCTCAAGGGCGAGGGCGTGGAGTACACGAGCGCCCAGATGGTCGATTACTGGGAGAAGCTCGTCGACACCTATCCCATCATCTCCATCGAGGACGGCATGGCCGAGGAGGACTGGGACGGCTGGGTTGAGCTCACCCGTCGCATTGGCAACAAGGTGCAGCTGGTGGGCGACGACCTGTTCGTCACCAACACCGAGCGCCTTAAGAAGGGCATCGAGCTGGGTGCCGCCAACGCGATCCTGGTCAAGGTCAATCAGATCGGCACGCTCACCGAGTCGCTTGAGGCCATCGAGACCGCCAAGGAGGCCGGTTACGCCTGCATCGTGAGTCACCGCTCCGGCGAGACCGAGGATTCCACGATCGCCGACCTGGTCGTGGGCGTCAATGCCGGCCAGATCAAGTCGGGCGCCCCGTGCCGCAGCGACCGTATCGCCAAGTACAACCAGCTCATTCGCATCGAGGACGAGCTCGAGGGCAGCGCGCGCTACGCCGGCAAGGCCGCGTTCTACAACATTCGCTAGGCAGCGGCGTGTGCGGGGGCGGGGCTGACTCGGTTCCGCCCCGCCTTGGCTGGATGTCGCAAAGCGCTATGGGCGCTGGGCCATATGGCTCAGCGCCTTTTTTATGTCGAGCAAAGGCCGCCGAAGGCGTTGCGTGTGCTCGTGCTATAACTAGAATACTTAGCGCAAACAAACCTCAACCGCACAAGGCGCACATGGATCAGATTTATGACAACAGGTACTATTCCGTCGGTTCGCGTGAGCCGTCGCCTCGCCGTGCGCGCACGGTGCAGCTCGGTGGGTCCGCCTACGCCGGTGCCGACCGCTCCGCGCAGCGCCCGACAAGCACCTCGCGCCCCAATGCTCAATCGAATACTTCGGCAGATGGACCGGTGCGCCCGCCACGTTCGTCGCATGCATCGCGTCCCTCGACTCAGGCACACGACAAATCGAGCAGGCCTTCGAGCCGTCTTTCGGGCTCGGACTTTATGCGCTACGCCAACGACAATGCGGTGGTCAAGGCAATCTATGACTTTACGCATGGCTCTCTGCGTCCGCTGTTTATCGGTATCGTGGTGGCTCTGGCGCTCGTGAGCCTGTATTTCCCCGTGCGCGACCTGTACGTTGCAAAACGCTCGAACGACATCTTGGCCAAGCAGGTCGAGATTCGCGAGCAATACAAAGATGAGATGAAAAAAGACACTGACAAGTGGCTCTCGGAAGAGGGCATTAAGGATCGGGCACGGGAACTGGGCATGGCGATGCCCGGCGAGAAGAGGATTGAAGTGCTGGGCCTGGACGATGATTCGGATTCGTCGTCGAGCAAAAAGTCCTCAAACGCCAAGAAGGCCAGTGAAGTGGCCAAAGAGATCGAAGAGGTCGGCAAGGACGCACCGTGGTACATCCAGACGCTCGATATGCTGTTTGGATTTAACGGCGTCGAGGGCCAGACGGTCGCGTCCAGCGGCGAGTAGGCGAGTAGCGCCCGGAGGGGAGCCCGCAATGGCAGATTGCAAACGATATAAGGTGGCCGCGATCGACCTGGGAACGGTGTCGTCGCGACTGGTGCTGGCGCAGGTCGAGGCCGGGGCGATCGTGGAATCGTTCAAGCATACCGAGATCACCGACTTGGGCGAGGGCGTGGACGCGACGGGCCGCTTTTGCGAGGCGGCGGTCGAGCGCGTGCTCGCCGCATGCCGCATGTTTGTGGACGAGGCGCGCACCTTTGGGGCCGCGTGCGTCTGCACCACCTGCACGAGTGCCGCGCGCGATGCGTCCAACGCCGCACTGCTGCTGGACGGCCTGCGCGAGCTGGGGCTTGAACCGCAGGTGATTCCGGGCGAGGTCGAGGCACGCCTGACATTTTTTGGCGTGGCGCACGACTTTGCCGGTGAACGCATTATCGTCGCCGATTCGGGCGGTGGCTCCACGGAGCTCGCGACGGGCGTATACGCTCCGGAGCGCGGGGTCTTTGCGCTGGAGGGAACGCGCTCACTGGACATCGGTTGCCGTCGCGTGACGGAGCGGTTTTTCTCGGCGCTGCCGCCCGCGGACGGCGAGCTCGCGGTTGCCGCCGCGTGGGCGGGCGAGCAGTTCTCCGCCTATTTTGAGGGCCTGCCGAGCAATTATGAGCGTGCAGAGCGCCTGGTCGCGGTGGGCGGTACCGTCACTACGCTCGTGGCGCTGGTCCACGAACTGGAGCCGTACGACTCGAGCTTTGTGCACCTGCGCGAGCTTTCGATGGAGCAGATTTCTGCCGCTATCGAGCGCATGTCCACGCTGGACGTGGAGAGCATTGCCGCGTTGCCAGGCGTGCAGCCCAAGCGCGCGGGCGTGATTCTGGCCGGCGCCGTGGTGATTCGCGAACTCATGCGCGCCGGTGGCTACGATGCGCTCACCGTAAGCGAGAACAGCCTCCTCGCCGGCATGGCCGCCACCATCAACGAGGTTCTCGACGGCGCGACTCCCACCATCGCCTGGACCCCGAGCCTGAGCGCCCTTTAACCATCCCCTCATAAGTTGCGGTGAAATGCGGACTAAAATCGCCCTTTCGGGCCCCAACCAGTCCCTATTCCACCGCAACTCAACAGCCGGCACCTAGGGACGTTTTTTCTGCCGGCACCTGGGGACAGTCCTTGCTGAGCGCCTCCGTAGCCTTTATGCCAGTTTGTCGATTTGCCCAATTTCCCAAAGCGGAATATTGACGAGCGTGTCCTCGTCTCTATATGCCGCCAGAGAGCTCCTCACGCAACGCTCGAGTTTGAATTTTTCGCAGGCTATTTTCAGACTCTTCGCTTTAAGGTTCTCTGCCGCCTTGACCTCAAGCGGAAGCACGGTTCCCGCATGGTCGATGGCAAAGTCGGTTTCGGCATTGCCAGAGGTAGAGGACCAATACACGGGAGTTTTGTCCTGGAGCAAAAGCTCCTGCGCGACGTATTGTTCGGTCAGCGAACCTTTGAACTCGGTAAAAACAGCGGATCCGTTAAGAACGATGGCCGGAGAGAGACCGGAGAGCGCTCCGAGGATGCCGGTGTCGATGCAGAACAGTTTGAAGCCCGAGAGGTCTTCGTAGCTCGAGAGCGGTGCCTTTAGAGCGGAAACACGTGGCACCTTATGAACGATTCCGTAGTCCGTGAGCCACTGGAGGCTTTCCTCAAAATCGCGTGCGCGCGCTCCAGGGCGAAGGGCGCCATAGACAAACTTCTTGTTCTCCTTGGCAAGCTGGCCGGGAAGGGATTTCCAAACCAACCTCATGCGCTCGACGATGCGGGCGGGTGCATGTTTGCCAAAATCGGATTCGTAAGCCTCGATGATTTGCTGCTGAAGCCTTCGGGCTTCAATGAAGTCGCGTGTCTCGGCGAAAGCGGAGACAACTTCGGGCATACCACCGACAACAAGGTATTCCTTGAGCAAGTGCACGAGCTTTTCGGTGACGTTTGCTAGAAGGTTCATGTCTGCGGCAAGGATGGCGTCGGCGAGCGGGTTGCCGTCGACGGCGCGAACGAACTCGGCAAACCCCATGGGACGCATGGTGAGCTGGTCGATTTTGCCGACGGGAAATGACTCGTTTTCGCGTCGGAGCGCGAGGCCCATATAGGAACCGGCTGCTACGATGTGGTATTCGGGTGCAAGCTCGTTGAAGTACTTGAGCGAGGTGATCCCGCGTGGCGCCTCTTGGATCTCGTCGAAGATGATGAGCGTGTCTGTCGGCGTTACGGTTTGGCCACGTAGGAGCTCTATCTGGGAGATGATGCGCTTGGGGTCGAGGTCCCCATCGAACAGCGAGCGTGTGCTCGGCCCGAGCATAAAGTCAAAACGAATGACGTTTCGATACTGCTGGCTTGCGAATTCGTTAAGAAGCCAAGTCTTTCCTGTCTGGCGGGCTCCCTTAAGCAAGAGAGGTTTGCGATTCGCCCTTGATTTCCAAGCGATAAGTTCACTCATAAGCTGTCGTTGCATATTGCCTCCCAACCCTCTCGGCTAGTATAAGACCATTTGGGCGTTTCCATCGGAAAATGTGCGAGACAACCACGTTTTTCCATCGGAAAATGTGCGAGACAACCACGTTTTTCCATCGAAAAATGTGGGAATGCCAATCTAAGTTGCGGTGAAAAAGTTCTTAAATGAGCTGGTAACCAGTCAAAACAGGAACTATTCCACCGCAACTTATCATCCGTGTCGGTATCCACAAGAAACGAGCCCGCGTCTCCGGGGGACACGGGCTTGTAAACAATGCGTGGTAGGGGCGGTGGGACGTCTGCGAATTTGCGCAGCAAATACGCACCGGCCTCGGTCGCCTGCCGGCGCCCTCGCCGGCTCGCTACAAACGCTCCGCGTTTGCTTAACGCTCGCCCCCTCGCGGGTTCGAGCCCCACCGGCGTGCAAAAGAAACGGGCCCGCATCCCTGGGGGACACGGGCTCGGAAGCTCCATATGGTAGGGGCGGTGGGACTCGAACCCACAATCCTTGCGGCGAGAGATTTTAAGTCTCCTGCGTATGCCAATTCCGCCACGCCCCCGTGAGACTAGAAGTCTAGCACAAGCCGCCCGTTACGCGTTGACAGCCATCGAGTGCTGCCCCGACTTTTCCAAGTACTCGGCAAACTTGGCCTCGTCGCCCTTGTTCTTGTACTGCAGGGCCAGCAGGTATTCCAGGCGGCAGCTCTTGACCTTGTCGTCACCGGCCTCTTCGAGCATGCGCTCCAGCTCGGGAATGTCGTTGTGGCGCTTGAGGATCATCGTGTCGTACATCAGCTGGCATTCGTGTGCGACTGCCTCGGCCTGACCGCCCTCAAAGCCCTTGATCTCGTGCAGCAACTCCTTGGACTTTTTGCGGTCCTCCTGGCCAACGTAGTAGTTAAAGGCCTTAATGACCAGGTCGACGCGCTGCATCTTGGGCAGGTTGAGTCCCAGCAGCAGGTCGAACATCTCGCTGGCGCGCTTGTGGTCCTCGCGCAGCAGATAGGAGTTCAGGCGCAGGTAGTCGCGGTTGTAGCGCGGGTACAGCATGCTGGTGAGTTTGCCGTCGAGCAAGCGATCGAACTCGTCCCACTGCTTAGCGGCCATAAGCTGCTGCAGGCGTTTAAACGTGGTGCGTTTTTTGACGCTAAAGAACACCGACACGGCGATACAGATGATAACGACGGCGGTCCAGAGTGTGCGGGAATCGGGCATATTAGGATCCTTAGTCGCTCATAAAGCGAGCGGTATGACAACACGTACTAGATGTATTATACGCAGCGCGCAAGCAAACTGGCATAAAAGCTCATCGAGGCTAAGTGCCATCGCTCGCTGCGGTACACTTACCTAAAGTAAACCATGAAGGGAGACATTACCTATGAAGAAGATCGTTTTGGCTTGCGGTGCTGGCGCTGCTACTTCCACGCTCGTTGCCCAGAAGGTCGCCACCATGCTCGATGCCAACGGTTATGCCGGCAAGTACGAGATCGTGCAGTGCGCTATCTCCGAGGCCAAGGATTACTGCGACGAGGGCGCTGACCTGCTGATCGCCACCACCGTTGCCCCCGAGGGACTCACCTGCCCGTACGTGAGCGGCGTGCCCTTCATGACCGGCATGAACCGCGTCGCTGCCGAGAAGGCCGTCCTCGACGTCATGGCTCAGTAGGCGCTGACTGTATGAGTGAGCAGAACGCCAACCCGGTCGAGCTTTTTGGCATGCGCGTTGCCCATGTGGGCATCAACGCCACCGACCCGGCAGACGCCTTGGAGATCGCGGAGCTGTTCTCGACGATGATGGGCCTGCCCGTTATCGAGACCCCGGTTTCGTACTTTAACGATTCGCTGGTCGAGGTTATGAAGCAGAACGGTCGTGGCACCAAGGGCCACATTGGCTTTGCCGTCAACGACATCGATGCGGCCGAGAAGTGGTTTGCCGAGCGCGGGCTCGAGGTCAACGAGGAGTCGCGCGCGCTGCTGCCCGACGGTAGCACCAAGCTCGTGTACTTTAAGCGCGAGTTCGCCGGCTTCGCCGTGCACCTGTGCCGCGAGTAGCGCACGAGCTGCTATGGCTAACGAAAAATGGGGTAAGGCGCGTGGCTTTGCCCCATTTTTAATGCCGAGAGGGTGACTGACGGGCTGCCGTAAATCGAAGGTGAATGCTTTTCCGCGAAGTGAACGAGTGAAATCGAGCCCCTGAAGCATCGACACTTTTACGTCGCTCTTTCCTGCGGTTTTGTCAGGTATTTCCTGCGGTTTTGGCGCCAAAAAGTGCGGATGCTTCGGGGGTCCAAAATAGGTCGCTCACTTCGCGGAAAAGCATTCACCTTCGATTCGTGAGAGACGCCCCTACCGTGGCAGCCGAATCGTAAAGCGGCTGCCGACGCCCTCGACTGAGGTCACGCCAATGACACCGCCATGGCTGTCGACGATCCACTTGGCAATGGCAAGCCCCAGACCCGAGCCCTGTGCGCCGGCATCGCGTGCATTGTCGGCGCGGTAGAACCGTTCAAACGCGTGAGCTGCGGATTCCTGGTTCATGCCGATGCCCTCGTCCTCAACACTTATGTCGATCGTGCCCAAGCCCGCATTGGGCGTTATGCCAAATGTGACGGTCGTTCCCGCATCCGAGTACTTGGCGGCGTTTTGCACGATCACGCGCAGAGCCTGCTTCACGAGCGCCACGTCGACGGGCGCGTCGCAGCGCGGGTCGCTGGCAAGCAAGGCGTCAAAAGCCAGCCGATACGTGTGCTCGGCATCGATCATCTGCGACTCCTCGCATACCTCGCCGACCAGTGCGGCCAGGTTGGTATTCGCATGCCGCAGGGCCGTGCGTCCGGCATCGCCGCGCGCCAAAAACAGCAGCTGCTCCACGAGCTCCTGCATGTGCTCGCTTTCGGCCTTGAGCGAGGCGATGGACTCTGCCAGTACGTCCGGGTCGTTTTTACCCCAGCGGTCGAGCATGTTCACGTAGCCCTGAATCACCGCGATGGGCGTGCGCAGCTCGTGGCTCGCATCGTTGACAAAGCGCATCTGCTGCAGCTTGGCCTCTTGCATCTGGCGCAGCAGGCGGTTGAGTGCGACCTCGATGCTTGCCAGGTCGGCGTCGCCGGTGGTGACGCTCGGCGAGTCGACGCTTGCGCGCTCGATGGCCTGCTCCAGCGTTTCCATCTTGCCGCCGGAGAGCTGCATACGGCCGAGCTCGTCCACGCGCAAGGCAAGGTCGTTGAGCGGCGCCATGGTGCGGCGCACGCGGCGGGCGCCGCCGAGCATGTTGAGCACGCTGATGACCTGCCAACCCATAACGACAAGGTAGAGAGGCCATAGCGCGACGAGGTCCTGCGCGAGGGAGAAGGTCTTGGTGCTACGCGCAAGCTCGACGGTATAGGTGAGCGTTGTCAGGTCCCAGCCGCGCGCGGGGGTCAGCGACATGCTGCGAACGGCGGCGCCGGGGATCCATCCCGCGGTAAACGCGCCATCGGGCAGCGTCTGGTTGTAGCCATAGACGAGGATCGCCGCCGCAACAAGCAGCAGCAACAGATCCAGCCAGACGTAGCTCACCAAGCGGCGCCACATATAGCTCCAGTTGATGGCGCGGGCGATGGAGGTGACGCGCTTGGCCTCGGCGTTACGCGCGGCAGACATAGCCCACCCCGCGCACGGTCTGGATGATACGGGCACCGCCGGCGTCTTCGATCTTGGCACGCAGGTGCGCGATGTGCACGTCGACGTTGTTGGTGTCGCCCACGTATTCGTAGCCCAGCGCCTCGTGCGCAATGCGCTCGCGCGTGAGCACGGTGCCGGCATGTGCCATAAGCAGGGCGAGGACATCGAACTCGCGAGCCGTGAGCGCGATGGGCGAGCCACCGACCGTAACTTCGCGGCGGTCGGGGTCGAGCGCAACCGAGCCCACGGCGAGCGTGGCGGGGGAGGGCGAGGCAGAGGTCTTGGCCGAGTCGCCAGCCGGGGACGTCGCGGCGGTACCGGCACCCGTAGCGCCCTCCCCGGCCCCAACGCCGCCAACGCCCGAAGCCGCCCGCGCGGCCTCAGCGCGCTTCAACGCCACGCGGATCCGTGCGAACAGCTCCTCGATCGCAAAAGGCTTGGTCAGGTAATCGTCAGCACCGGCGTCAAGCCCTGCCACCTTGTCCATCACGGCATCGCGCGCGGTGACCATGATCACCGGCACATCCTTGTGCTTGCGTACGCGCCGCAGCACCTCCATGCCGTTGAGCTGCGGCAACAGTACATCGAGCAGAATCAGATCGTAGTCGCGCTCCAGCGCCAGGTCCACGGCGGTACGACCGTCGGCGGCGTGCTCCACCTGGTAGCCCTCGTGCTCCAGCTCGAGCGTCACAAAGCGGGCGATTTTCTCCTCGTCCTCTACGATCAGAATCCGTGCCATGCGTGCCCCCGTCTGCGATTACTTGTCGTCGTTCAGATTTTTCTTGATGCCGTCCGCGGCGTCGGCGGCGTGATCCATCAGGTTGTTGATACTGCCGGGCACGTCGCCGTCGCTATCGATGCGGTAGCGCATGCCAAAGAACAGGCCAAGCAGCATCAGCCATATCGTAGCGCCCCAGGCAAACAGGGCGACGATAGGGATCAGGATGGGGATGTTGAGGATGATCGCATCGCGGCGCGTGGCGATAAACTTGGTGTCCAGGCTCAGGCGGAAGAGCTTTTTGAGGTACTCCCACACGCTGTCCATTTTCTTAGAGAAGTCGGTCTTTTCGCTCGACTTTTCGTAGGCGGCCTGCGCGGCGACCATCTCGGCCGAGGGTTCATCGACTGGCTCGGACTCGGTGGCGGCGTGTGCCGACGTGGTCTGGGTCTTGCCCTGCGACTCGAGCCAAATGATGGCATCCAGCACGTTGCCGTCGGCAGCGTCGAGTGCGGCCTTGGCATCGGTGTAGCTCACGTTGCACTTGGTGCGGATGGTTTCAACTTTTTCGAGGTCGTCCATGACCTGTCCTTTCGTTCGATGGGCGCGACGCCGGGCGATCTGCCCGGGCGCGAGCGTTGCGTTCGGCGGCCTGCGTTGCGCGGTGCCGCCCCGCCCTTGGTCGAACTCTATAGTGCGGGTTATAGATTAAGCGATTCTTGAGCCAAGATTAATGTTGGATGAGTTTTTGGGTGGGGCCGAGGCCAAGCGCGCGGGGCGCCCGGAGCTCAGGCGTAAATTTGTGTCCGCACGGCGAGATACACTTTTAACAATGTTGAGGGGCGTGACAGGACAAGGTTGCCCGGCGCCTGCGAAATCAGAGGGGCTGCCGCGCCGCATGGCTCAAACGAGCGGGACCCTGACGCAAACAGGAGGTCATGCGTGCATATCTACGCCATGAGTGACATTCACGGGTGCTTGGACGCCTTTAAGGCATCGCTTTCCACCGTCGACCTCGATGCCGAGGATTCCAAGCTGGTTTTGCTTGGCGACTACTGCGACCGAGGTCCCGATTCGCTCGGGGTCTTCGAGCTCATCATGGGCCTGCAAAAGCGGTACGGCGATCGCGTCGTGGCGCTGCGCGGCAACCACGAGGAGATGTTCCTCGAGTACATTGACGAGGTAAACGACCTTAATTTTACGCAGGCATGGATACTTGCCGACAACAATCTGGCAACGGCCAAGAGCTTCCTGGATGCCGAGGCATTCAAGCACGTTAAGCACCTTTTGAGGCTCAGGAAGTTCGAGGAGGCCTACGCCTTTACGGTTGAGCGCATAAAGGCCGAGCACGCGGACATTATCGCGTGGGTCCGCAAGCTCCCTTACTTTTACGAGAGTCCCTTCGGCCAGGTCTTTGTGCACGCCGGCATTGACGAGGGGGGCGGGGAGTACTGGAAGCTTGGCACGGCTGACGAGTCGTTTACCATGATGCCGCCCGATTACGTGGGGCGTAAGTTCTACCTAGATGTTATCGCCGGGCACATCAACACCGAGGCGGTCTCGGGCATTGCGGGCTACCGCGGTATCTGGACCGACGGGGCCAGCCATTTCTACATCGACGGGAACGTAGTTCAGCACGGCGAGATCGTCGTGCTGAACTACGACTCAGAGACAGGGAAGTACAGCGGGCAAGGGCTGGAGTAGGTTGGCGGGCGATTATTTGCCGGCTAATTTACGCAGTGCTTCTTCAAGCCATTCGTTCATTTTCTCAGAGGGAGGTGTTTTTGTTTCCGCGTTTGTAGTGGTTGTCTCCGGTATAACAATTTGAAGCTTGATGCGCTTGTTTTCGAGCTGGTTAGGGGGACAAAAGAGTTTTAAATTCAGCGCACTTAAAGATCCTTTGTCCCATTTTTTAATATAGTGATACAGACAACGATATTCGTGCTGGTCGTTACTTAAGGCGTGGGCGATATCATAGAACGCAAGCACGGAGATGAGCACATGCCATTGCTGGTTTAAATTATCGTGTGTACCGTCAGTAAAGGGCTCAAAGGCATCGACTTCTGCAACTGCATCTTTGTCAAAATAAAAGCAGTAATGTTTTTGCTTATCGGTGCGGTGTCTGAGCGCAAGATAGAAGACCGCGTTTTCCGGGTATTGTTTCATTACATTAATTGTCGGTTTGAGTCTTTTTGCCTGCTTCGCTTGCCTCCATTCGGTTTCACACCAATCGCCCCATACACCTCCCCTGAGAGCGGCTTCCATCGTAGCGAGCTCACTGTTGTCAAGTTGATTCAGGGAGACTACTGCGTTACCCAGCGCTTTGGCGGCGCTGTCTCCACTGCTGTATTTGGATTGTGCCTCGCAAAGATTGCACAGAGCGATAAAGTCCTTGACGTCTATTGGGTCGCTATGTGGCTCTTCAATTGGGGATACACTGTTGCGCGCGCTGTCGACACGGCTGAAAAACTCCCGAAGATTGTCCAAAACGGCGTGGTTGACTTCGTCCATATCTGGATTCCTTTCTCATCAGGAAACATGTCTCATTATAGGCATGCCTGCGGTCGTAGCGGCTAGGGGCGCCAGTGCTAGTGAGGGTTCCAGAGAAGGAAGCGGCGCACCCTCGGGGCAGTAAAGAATCAAGGTCTAATACTTTTCCCGAGAAGTGAACGAGCTAAAACGGACCCCCGAAGCATCGACGCTTTGAGAGTGCCGTTTCCTGCGGTTTCGGTACTGAAATCCTGCGATTTTGCCGTCGAAAAATGTGGATGCTTCAGGGGTCCAAAAACAGCCGTTCACTTCTCGGGAAAAGTATTAGACCTCGATAGCGGGGAGGGGGATGGGATGCCGGTGCAAAACGGCGTCAAGGGTTGGTCGAGCAGGTGGTTTCTCCATTGATGTCCGCACGACATGTGACACTTTTCTTGTCGCCCTGCTCTGCCGCCGCGGCGTGCATCTGAACAACGACCCTCTAAGGAGTTCGATATTGATGAGTGACAACGCAAAGCATCTCGCAAAGAAGTGCGTCAAGGACGCGGGGCCGTGCCTCGCGTTGTGCCTTGCCGGCGCAGCGGTCGCGCTGCTGGCTGTTCTGGGGCCGTTCGACGTGCTCCGAAGTGCCGTCTCTCTGCACGTTTGCATGGCCCTTGCCGGCGCCATGATGACCGGCGGCGTGCTCGATCTGGTTTTTTGGGTGCTCGACCCGTTTGGATGGAAGAACGAGGGGTAAGCCCTAAGGGATGGAAGGGCTGGAACGGTTGGCTTGGTGATCGTGCAGAATGTGGGCTAGCGACTTACAGGGAAGTGGTAATCCGATGACGGTCTATGTGACGGGCGATATTCACGGCGGCCTCGATATGCAAAAGCTGCGCGACTGGGAGCTTGGGGATAGCCTGGCGAGCGACGACTATCTCATCATCGCGGGCGACTTTGGCTTTCCGTGGGATTTCTCCGCCGAGGAGTGCGCCGACATCGCTTGGCTGGAGTCGCGCCCCTATACCGTGCTGTTCGTCGACGGCAACCACGAACGCTACGATCATTGGGCGGAGCGCCCCATGGAGTTGTGGCACGGTGGACTGACACAGCGCTTGTCGGACACCTCGCCTATACGGCGCCTGACGCGCGGCGAGGTTTTTGAGCTCGACGGCTCAACGATTTTTACCATGGGCGGCGCCACGAGTGTGGACAAGGAATACCGCATCCCGTATTCCAGCTGGTGGCCGCAGGAGCTGCCGGGTGAGCGCAACTTTGAGGAAGCGCGGGCAAGGCTCGATAGTGTAGGCTGGAAGGTCGACTACGTAATCACCCACACCTGCTCCACGCGCATGCTCTCGCCCACGCTCTATCCGGCGCCCTGCTGGAATTACCCCGATGTCGATCGGCTTACGGCATTTTTCGATGAGCTGGAAGATCGCTTGGACTACAAGCGCTGGTACTACGGGCATTTTCATCGCGACGCCAACCCGGCCGAGCGTCACACCGTGCTCTACGACTGCATCGTTCGCCTGGGCGACGAACTCCAGCCCTGGGATGTTGCGTAGCGGCAAGGCGTTTGACTACTCGGCCGTTACGGTGATGTTCTCCCTGTGCTTGCGGATAACATCCCAGCTAAAGTGCTCGACCAGCCGCTCGGCAGAGCGCGGCGTGGTGTCCGGCGCGATGCCCGTTTGCCCGGCGAGCCAGCCCAGCAGCGCTTCGGGCGTGCCAAAGCGGGCGCGGAGTTCGCCCAGGTCCAGATCGCGGTCTCGTTTGGAAAGGCGGCGGCCGTCCGGTGCCATGAGCAGCGGAATATGTGCGTAGTGCGGCGTGGGCAGCCCCAACAGGTGCTGCAGATAGATCTGGCGCGGCGTGGACCCCAGCAGGTCGCATCCGCGCACGACCTCGGTGACGCCCATGGCAGCGTCGTCGACCACCACGGCTAGCTGATAGGCAAACACGCCGTCGCTGCGGCGCACCAAAAAGTCGCCGCACTCGGTGGCGAGTGCTTCGCATTGGGCGCCGTACGTGCGATCCACAAATTCGATCACGTCGTCTGCGAGGTCGTCGACGGTGGGCACGCGCAGACGTGTGGCCGGGGCGCGCAGGGCGCTGCGGCGGGCCACCTCCTCGGCCGAAAGACTTCGGCAGGCGCCACGGTAGATGGGCGTGCCGTCGCTCGCGTGCGGTGCACTCGCGGCGTGGAGCTCGGCGCGTGTGCAAAAGCAGGGATAGGTGAGGCCGGCGTCTTTCAGCCGGCGCAAGGCGCTCTCGTACAGGTCTAGGCGGTCGTGCTGGTAGTAGGGGCCTTCGTCCCACTCCAGCCCCAGCCAGGCCAGGTCGTCAATCAATTGGGCGGCAAGTTCCGGGCGCTTGCAGCGATCGTCCAGGTCCTCAATGCGTAACACGATGCTGCCGCCCTGGCTGCGGGCCGAAAGCCATGCGCACAGGCAGCTGAACACGTTGCCCAGGTGCATACGGCCCGAGGGCGACGGGGCGAAGCGCCCCACGACGGGCGCGGGAGCGGCCGGCGTCGTTGGCGCGTCGGCGGCGGTTGTTGCTATGTTGCGTGCGTTGATGTCCATGCGGACGAGTATAGCGCGGGGCGCGGTGGGGGAGACGCTGCCGTGGCCTGCAAGTTGCTGAGGCCACACGTTGCGCGTGCCGGACCACCGGCTCGGCGCCTTAATCGTCGTCAATCAATCTAGCCCTCAAACGACAGAAACCCCGGCAGCTCTTCGCAACTGCCGGGGTTTCCGCGGAAAAGGGGGACATGATCCTCAAGCGGACGGCAAAGGGGCAAACCGTTTTCGCTCAACTGCTTTATGCCCCTCAACTGGCGGCTCAATCAGCGCATGCCGCGCCCACACAAAGCCGCTACACCTGTGATGGAGCTATGAAGTGGTATCTATTGCCGGAGCGGGCTATGCCAAGGAGTGTCCCAGATTGCCGGCAGATAAGGAACGTCCCCAGGTGCCGGCGGCGGGCGTGACTTTTGTCCCGTTTTGACGCTCCGCTGACCTAGATGTTCGTCACATGAACTCGCAAACGTGGGACAATGACGCTACTGGTACCACAGACAAAGGATGTGCCTATGAACGCCCCCGTTGCCCAGCCCTGTCGGCAGCGCCGCCTGTTTGCGCGGTTCGCTTCCGTCTGCGCACTCGTCGCGCTTGCGTTGTTGCTGCTGCCTGCCGTCGCGCACGCCGACGGCTACTCCATGAGCCAAACCTATATCGGTGCCACGGTTGAGGCCGATGGCTCGCTGACCGTTGTCGAGGGACGCCAGTTCGATTTCGACGATGACATTAACGGCGTGTATTGGGATATCAATACAGGCTCTAACCAGCAAGGCGGCTCGGTGGTCGTCAATGTGCTGAGCGTCGAGGAAGACGACACTGCGTTTAACAAGGTCGACAGCGCAAATAAAGGCGACGACGGCGTTTACACGGTGGAGCAGTCCGACGACGGCGTAAAGATTAAGGTGTTCAGCCCTCACGAGAGCGGCGACAGCGCAATCTACTACGTGAGTTATTCCATGACCGGTGCGGTTATGAACTGGGCCGATACCGCCGAGCTCTACTGGAAATTTGTGGGTGACGGCTGGTCTGCGGACTCCGATGACGTCGAGATGGAAGTCTACTTTGCAAATGCCGCTGCCGGGACGGCTGCCGTCAAGGGCGATAACTTCCGCGCATGGGGCCACGGCCCACTGACGGGCGACGTGTCGCTCGATGCGGACGAGCCCATGGTCACCTATACCATTCCCTGCGTGCATGAGGGCGAATTCGCCGAGGCACGCATCGCCTTCCCCAGCGACTGGGTGCCGCAGCTTGCCGTCTCGGGCGAAAAGCGCATGTCGACGATCCTGAGCGAAGAGAAGGAATGGGCCGACGAGGCCAACGCTCGCCGTGAGCACGCGCGTGCGGTTGCCGGCGCGATTGCCGTGGTGTGTGTTGTCGTGGCGGTTGCCTATACCGGTGTGATCGTGATGCTTAAGCTGCGCAGGCCCAAGCCCAAGCCGCTCTTCCAGGACGAGTACTTCCGCGATGTGCCCTCGGCCGACCATCCCGCTGTGCTTGCAGCTCTCATGAGCTGGAACGACGTGCCCGATCAGGCATATATCGCCACGCTTATGAAGCTCACCGACGACCGCGTGATCAAGCTGGAAGAAGCGACCGAGACCAAGAAGAAGGGTCTGCTCCGTCGCGAAAAAGAGGAGCAGACGTATCGCATCACAGTGACCGACGAGGCCTGGAAGGCTGCCAAGAAGGACGGCATCGATCGCGATGTGCTCAAGGTCTTCTTCGCCGGCGTTAAGCCCGATAAGGACGGAGTCCGTTCGCGCACGTTTAGCGAGCTGGAGGAGTACGCTAGCGAGCGCACCACATCTGTTGGCGACAAGCTCGAGGACTATCAGAGCACGGTTAAGGGCAAGCTGGAGGCGCGCGAGTTTATCGCCTCGGACGGCACCATCGCCCTGGTTGCCGGCTTGGTTCTCGGCATCATCATTGTCTTTGGCATTCTGGGCTCTCTGATCTATACCGACTTTGCGGACGCCAACGTCGGTGCCGCTATGATCTCGATCCCCGTCACGATCGTGGGCTTTGTCCTGAGCTGCACCTTCCGCCGCTACACGCCGGAGGGCGCCGAGGTGGCGGCTCGCTGCAAGGCGCTCAAGCATTGGCTCGAGGACTTTACGCGTCTGAAGGAGGCCGTCCCCAGCGACCTGATCTTGTGGAACAAACTGCTGGTGATGGGCGTTGCCCTGGGCGTTTCGAAAGAAGTGCTGCGACAGCTGGCCGAGGCCGTGCCTGCGGACCTGCGCAACAGCGACGATTTCTACGACAACTACCCCTGCTACTGGTGGTATTACCATCACTACGGCAACGAGTCCCCGCTCGATTCGTTCAACGATGTGTACCACGAGACCATCCACGAGCTGGCTTCGAGTTCCGATAGTTCGAGCGGCGGCAGCGGCGGCGGCTTTTCCGGTGGCGGCGGTGGCGGCGTCGGCGGAGGCGGCGGCGGAACGTTCTAGCGAGCGCTTGCTTTGGGGTGGATCTTTCTGGGCGGTTGCCAGGGAAGATTCATCCCATTTTTGTGCATCGAAACGGGTCAAACTTTCCGCTGAGGACCTTCGCACAAGGGGCAGTGGACAAAAAATACCAAATATGAGTACTGTTGCTGCGTTGGTCACATATGTTTGCACATAATAATGGGCTCCTAATGAGAGTACTCCTCGTTAGGAGCCCATTTTATTGAACATTTGGGGAGTTACGTCAGCTCGTGCAGCTGGTCGTCATGCCTATAAGCATCAAAAATGCCCCGAATCGCTGCTACTAAAAAGGTAACAGTACTCATATTTGATGTATTTTGACCACGGCTATCTACAAACCCCCTAGGCCACTCATTGGGGACAGACTTAAATGACTAGTTGTTGGGGATCAGTCATTGGGGACGTTCTTAAATGACTAGGTGTGGCTGCTTGGGCTAGGCTGTTAGGTCGAGTTCGTAGAGAAAGCTTTCGCGCGGCATGTCGTGACGACGCTCTTCGCGGTTGGCGCGGTGCGTGGCCGTGCGCTTAAAGCCGTGCAACTCGTAGAACTTCCACGAGCAGTTGGAGTCGGTGTACAGGTGCGCCCTTGTCGCCCCGCGCGAGGACAGATACGAGACCGCGGCATCGAGCAACACTGAGCCTACACCCAGGCCGTGGACATCGGGATCGACGGCGAGCAGCGTGACTTCGTTGTCGTGCGGCAACGGGCTGCTCTCGAGCAGGCGGTTGTTGGTTCGGATGGTTGCGCGCACAAACGAGAGATACTCGGCGCAGACATCGGGCTCCAGCTCGCGCATCTGCGAAAGCAGCGCGCGTTCGGTATCCATCCAGTGTTCCTTAACGGTGGCGCCGGAACTCTGTCCCGCGCGCGCGAGCGCAATGCCACGCGCCTGACCGTCGATTACGGCAACCTGCGAAAACGTCGATGACGAAAGGCAATGGGCGAGGTCGCACGCGGCCTCGAGGCGGTTGTACTCATCGTTATCCGAATTGTTATGCCAAAGCTGCTGCAGAATCAGCGCGATGGCGTCGAAGTCTTCGGTATCAAACGGTCGGTAGAGAACCCGCGAGACCATGGTGCCTCTTTCTTTTGCGGATGCATATCGAGCACAGTTCTACCACGCTATTGGCATCTAATTATGGTGCCCCTGTGTTCCATGAACTCACCGTGCCCGGTGCCGTGCCCATCCCCTCTGCTCGCAAACTTTTTCTGCACATGCGCCCGTTGCGGGGTGCATCGATGCGCTCGATGCGCTACATTGAATCAGTATTTTCAATGCCGCTGCGCGAGCGCTGCAGATCGACGTATCACCGACTCACAGAGCACGGCGGCGTACCAGACAGGAGGACTGCATGGGATCTGATGTGAAGATCGCGCGCGCGTTGATCTCGGTTACCGATAAGACGGGCGTCGTCGATTTCGCACGGACGCTGGTCGATGACTTTGGCGTCGAGATCATCTCTACGGGCGGCACGGCTCGTGCCATCGAGGACGCGGGCGTTCCCGTAACCCCCATCGAGGAGTTCACGGGCTATCCCGAGATGATGGACGGCCGCGTTAAGACCCTGCACCCCAAGGTTCACGGCGCGCTGCTGGCCCGCCGCGATTCCGAGCAGCACATGCAGGAGGCCGCCCAGCACGGCATTAAGCTGATCGACCTGGTCGTCGTCAACCTGTACGAGTTCGAGAAGACCGTCGCCAACCCCGAGGTCACCTTTGCGGATGCCATCGAGCACATCGACATCGGTGGCCCCTCCATGTTGCGCTCTGCCGCCAAGAACGCCGCGAGCGTTACCGTCATCTCCGACCCGGCCGACTATGATGCCGTCCTGGCCGAGATGCGCGAGACCGGTGGCTGCACCACGCTTGCCACCCGTCGTCGCCTGCAGGTGAAGGTCTACCAGACCACCGCCGCCTACGACACGGCTATCTCCCGTTGGCTTGCCGCCCAGGCAAGCGACGTGGCGGACACCTCTGCCAAGCTCGAGATTTCGCTGGAGAAGGTCGACGACCTGCGCTATGGTGAGAATCCTCAGCAAAAGGCTACGGTCTACCGCTTTGCCGAGGGCTGCGAGAACACCGCGAGCTCTCAGTTCCCGCTTGTGGGCTCCGAGCAGATCCAGGGCAAGCCGCTCAGCTACAACAACTATCTGGACGCCGATGCCGCCTGGAACCTGGTCCGCGAGTTCGACGAGCCGGCCTGCGTGATCCTCAAGCATCAGAACCCCTGCGGTTCCGCCGTTGCCGAGGACATCACGGCCGCCTACGACCGCGCTTTCGCCTGCGATCCCAAGAGCGCCTTCGGCGGCATCATCGCCTGCAACCGCGAGGTTCCCTTTGAGCTGGTTGAGCACTTTGCCGATCAGAACAAGCAGTTCGTCGAGGTCATCATCGCCCCGAGCTATACCGCCGAGGCGCTCGAGCGCATGGCCAAGCGCCCCAACCTGCGCGTGCTGGCTACCGGCGGCGTGGACCACGGTGCCCAAGTGGAGCTGCGCTCCATCGACGGCGGCATGCTGGTGCAGGAAGTCGACCACGTGACCGAGGATCCCGCGACCTTTACGTTCCCCACCGACCGCAAGCCCACCGATGCCGAAATGGCCGAGCTCGAGTTTGCCTGGAAGGTCTGCAAGGGCGTCAAGTCCAATGCTATCCTGGTCTCCAAGGGCAAGGCCGGCATTGGCATGGGCCCGGGTCAGCCTAACCGCGTTGACTCTGCACTGCTTGCCTGCGAGCGTGCCGAGGACTTCTGCGAGCGCGAGGGCGTGGAGAAGGGCGGCTTTGCTTGCGCAAGCGACGCGTTCTTCCCGTTCCGCGACAACGTCGACGTGCTTGCCGCGCACGGCGTGACCTGCATCATCCAGCCCGGCGGCTCCAAGCGTGACGACGAGAGCATCCAGGCCTGCAACGAGCATGGTATTGCGATGGTCTTCACCGGAGCCAGGCATTTTAGGCACTAGAGGCTTTCCCAAGCACCCGACCTTGCCCCTCAAACCGTCGCTTGCGTACATTTAGTACGCGGCGCTCCTCTTTCGGGGCAATCTCGGGCACTTGGAAAACCCTTAATGGGATGTTTCTCTATCCCATTAAACTGTTCGGTCGCCTGACCATATCGTCAAAATAATCTCTGCAAAAGACGGCTGCTCCGTTTGGAGGGCCGTCTTTTTGGTATAAGAGGACGGAATGACTAACACGAAAGGTACAACCATGCCCCAGATTGATGATGCCGAGCTGTTTGGCAATGCCGAGGATCAGCGTGCGTACGAGGACTTTTGCGCCAATCAGGAGGCGGTCGAGAAGTTCACGCTCGACAAGCCCGCGCTTGTCTGCCGTTGGCGCATGTCCAATAAAAAGGTGCCCATGCTCAACCGCCACATCCGCGCGCTGTCCGAGCGCCTGGTGCAGGGCGAGCTACTTACCCATAACATGCTCAGCTGGGCCAAGCAGCACGTTGAGTGGTCGCTAGCCGAGGGCGATTACACCGCACACGACGGTGTGCTCATGCTGGTGATCGACATCAACGGCAACGCCGCCATGACAGTGGGGGAGTACGAGCCGCTCGCCGATACGTCGGCCAAGGCGCTGCGTGCCCGCTCCGCCGAGGCCCGCTCCGAAGCCGACGAGACCGGCGTGGCGCCCGAGCTGCTCGCCGCCGTCAACAACGGCGAACTCGCCTTTGTGGCGCCGGCGGACGAGTGCCTGTGCGGCACGGCGACGCTCATCGAGCAGCTGGCCCAGACCAAGGGCATCCCGGTCACGCGCGTAGATATTCCCGCGCAGCTTAAGGGCGCGCTGTTCCTGGTGAGCGACGAGCACGGCGTGGTCCCCGCAACCGAGACGGACGCCGCCGAGGCCGACGCCGCCACGGTCGCCTTCTTTGTCGACGGCTACGAAAAGCTTCGCGCCCGCCGCTAAATGATTATTCTGGGACGGGGATTAAAGAATCATTTTGGTTCCCGCCACCGCTGCGAGTGCGAGGCGGACAAAACGCCCCCGCTCGCGAACAATTCTGTCACCTTGGCGACGTGCGTGGCGCGCACCTGCAGTTTCGCAGCCATAATGGTGGCAAGACAATCAAGAGGGGAGCGGAATCCATGGCGCTAATCTATATCGTTGAGGACGACGAGCCCATTCGTCGTGAGCTTGTCGACATCCTTGCCCGCGCCGGGTTTGAAATCGAGGCCTGCGAATCGTTCGAGCATGTCTCGCGCGATATTCTCGCCGCCGCGCCCGACCTGGTGCTGCTCGACCTCACGCTTCCCGTCAAGGACGGCCAGCATATCTGCCACGAGGTTCGCCGCGAATCCGAGGTCCCCATCATCGTCCTCACCTCGCGCACGACCGAGATCGACGAGGTCATGGCCATGACGCTCGGCGCGGACGACTTTGTTCCCAAGCCCTATAGCGCGCGCGTGCTCGTGGCGCGCATCAACGCACTGCTGCGTCGCACCGCGGCGTCAGGCGAGCGCAGCACGCTCGTCCACAAGGGGCTGGAGCTCGACCTCGCCCGCTCTATGGTCACCAACACGGCGACCGGCGACAGCACCGAGCTCACCAAAAATGAGCTGCGCATTCTCTCGCTGCTCCTGAGCCGCGCGGGCAAGATCGTCTCGCGCTCGGCCATCATGCAGGACCTGTGGGACTCCGACGCCTTCGTGGACGACAATACGCTCACCGTCAACATCAACCGCCTGCGCACCACGCTCGAAAAAATCGGCATCAAGGGGTATTTGACGACGCATCGCGGCCAAGGCTATTCGGTCTAGGGGCCGGCTATGTCGTTTGGCAAGTTCTTTAAAGATGCACTGCTTCCCGTCGCCGTGTGGACGTGCGGCGTGCTGCTGAGCTGCTTTGTGCTGACGGTCGCCGGCGCACCCGTTTCTATCGTGGTCGTGGCGGTTGGCGTGTCCTTTATCTTCGGTATGCTCGGCATCGTGATCGAGTACGCTCGCCGTCGCCGTTTTCTGCGTCAGTTGGAGCGCGCGGCAGAGGAGCTCGAGAGTCCCGCATGGGTGCAGGAGATGGTGCAATGCCCAACCTATGCCGAGGGCGAGCTCGAGTACGAGGTCCTGTGCCGGGTGGGCAAAGCCGCCTGCGACGAGGTTGCCGAGGGCCGGCGTCAGACCGAAGACTATCGCGACTATATCGAGAGCTGGGTCCACGAGGCCAAGCTGCCCCTGGCGGCGGCTCACCTGATTCTGGAAAACCTCGACGGCGGCGCAGATGACCCAACACGTGTCGATGACCTGGGTCGCGAGTTGGCTCGCGTGGAACGCTATATCGACCAGGCGCTGTACTACGCGCGCTCGGAAGTCGTGGAGCGCGACTACCTGATTCGCCGCTGGGACCTTAAGACCTTGGTGACGGGTGCGATTAAGGCCAACGCGCGCGAGCTCATTGCGGCGCACGTGGCTCCGGTGTGCGAGAACCTCGACTTCGAGGTCTTTACCGACGAAAAATGGCTCGAGTTTATCCTGGGCCAGCTCATTCAGAACAGCATTAAATATGCGCGCGAGGACGGCGCGAAGATCGTGTTTTCGGGCGCGTTACTGGACGAGGGCCTGGCGAGCGAGCGCATCGAGCTCACCGTTGCGGACAACGGCTGCGGCGTGTGTGCGGCAGACCTGCCACGCGTGTTCGAGAAGGGCTTTACCGGCGACAACGGCCGCACCACCAAGCGCGCAACGGGCATCGGCCTCTACCTGGTGGCGCGCCTATGCTCCAAGATGGGCATCGACGTCACGGCGGCATCCGACTCCGGCGAAGGCTTTGTCGTAACGTTCGCCTTCTCGACGAACAAGTTCCAATACTTTGAGTAGCCGGGCCGTCTTGCGCTGCGGACGGCTATGTTCCCGAACGTGAACTTAGCTAAGGCAACTGGCGTTATGTTCCCGAACGTGAACATAACTATGAGGCTCAAATGGATCTCCCAAAACAAAAACGTGCAGCCCAAACAAAACGTGCCGCCCCAAACGGGGCGG
>CABOHA010000001.1:74347-87386 GCA_902399975.1 Coriobacteriaceae bacterium
AAACGGGGCGGCACGCCATCTTTTATCAGCCAACTCGCTGAAGTAAGGCTGCGAAGGCCGCGAGGCCGGGAGGGGTTTCCTAAGGGCACATCCCGCAGCCGCAACGCGGCGAGGACGTGCCCGTGGAAACCCCGCAGGCCCCGCGGCCGGTGGGGGCAACGCTACTTTACGACCAAAATGTCGCAGTCGGTATTGCGCAGCAGGAACGTCGAAATCGAACCCAGAAGCGCATACTTGATCGAGGACAGGCCGCGAGCGCCGCAGAGCACCAGGTCGGGCTTGACCACGTCGAGCATCTCGTCTTTGAGCGTCTCGCGAATACGACCGGCGCGTATCATGACCTCGACCTCGGGAATATCGGGATTGGCCTTGGCCTCTTCGAGCTGCTTTTCGATGGAGTTCTTAAAGGCCTCCTCCAGACCGTTGACCAAATCGACCGGATAGGAGCCGGCGCTCTCGAGCGCCGTGGAATCGATAACGTGGCCGATAATCAGCTTGGCGCCGTTGTTCGCGGCGACCTTGATGGCGCGTGCGAGCACAAAATCCTGCTGCTCAGTACCGTCGAGTGAAACAAATACCTTGGTGTAACCCTCGTTCATGGTTTCCTCCTTGGTCTATCGCACGGGCGCGGGGCTCGTGCGTCGGGCGGGCGCGGGTGCGTTGACCGCCGGACACTTTATCTTGTTGCAGTTATACCCAAGGATTTCGGTTTAACTGCTCGCAATTCTGTGAACGGGCGAGTTTTTTGGTAAGGGTAGGCGCGGTCGCACCGCCAACGGTTGATAATGGGACATCGCCCGCATCGTCCGCAGAACATCTACCGGCGGGTGTCTAACGAGGGGGTCCCTTTGGATATTATCGAGCTTCTAAAATCTGCCTTCATGGGCCTGGTCGAGGGCATCACCGAATGGCTGCCCGTTTCGTCGACGGGCCACATGATCTTGGTGGACGAGTTCGTCAAGATGAACGTGAGCGAGACGTTCTGGAATATGTTCCTGGTCGTGATTCAGCTCGGCGCCATTCTGGCCGTCTGCGTGCTGTTTTTCCACGAGCTCAACCCGTTCTCGCCCAGCAAGGGCAAGGAGGGCCGTCGCGACACCTGGGTGCTGTGGGGCAAGATTGTGCTCGGTTGCATTCCTGCGGCGGCGATCGGCCTGCCGCTCAACGACTGGATGGAGGAGCATTTCTACAACGCTCCCGTCGTGGCGCTGGCGCTCATTGTGTACGGCGTGCTGTTTATCGTGATCGAGAACTGGCGCGCGAGCAAGCGCGAGGAAATGGCCGTTGCCGGTTCGTTTGGTTCGCGTGCTGTGGTGTCGGGTGGACGTCCCGCCGGTGCGCACTTTGCGGCGCCCCCCACGGCTACCGCTGAGGATGAGGACGATGACGAGAATCTGGACTTTGGTTCCATCGCCACGCTCGAGGACCTCAGCTGGAAGACTGCGCTGGGTATCGGCTGCTTCCAGGTGCTTTCGCTGGTGCCTGGTACGTCTCGCTCCGGTTCTACCATCATCGGCGGCCTGCTTTTGGGCTGCACGCGCTCGGTGGCGTCTAAGTTTACGTTCTTCCTGGCTATTCCCGTTATGTTTGGCGCGAGTGCGCTCAAGCTGGTCAAGTACTTCATCAAGGGCGGCACGTTCGGCACCAACGAGATCGCCATCTTGGGCGTGGGCTGCGTTGTGGCCTTTGTGGTTTCGCTCATCGCCATCAAGTGGCTCATGGGCTTCGTCCGCCGTCACGACTTCAAGTGCTTCGGAGTCTACCGCATCATCCTGGGCATCGTAGTGCTCGCATACTTCTTCGTTCTGGAGCCCATGCTCGGCCTGTAACTTGGTTGACGCTGCGCGGCGGCCAGAGCGACAACTTGTCATTCAAAGAGGGCGGCATGACCAAAAGGTCTATGCCGTCCTCTTTTTTGGGCGATGGGGCGGGCCTGACGGCGGCGCACGGAGTCGTGGTGTGATTTGCGTCGGTGTCCGCGCGGCTCGGTATACTGGTACGGCTCAAACTATGGCGCTGCCCGCAGGCGCGCCGTCTGTCAGATGAGGAGTCGCCCATGACCCAGCCCTTGCCCTGGGAAAAGAACGCCGCGGTACCCGTGCCGCCCGCGCCGGAACCCGTGCCGCTCGATGCATACACCGCCCCCGCTGCGCCGGAGCCCGAGCTCGTTCCGCTCGACATCTATGACGCTCCCGCGCCGGCGCCCAAGCCTATCAAGCCGCTCGTCGACATCGACAGCCTTAATCCCGCCCAGCGCGAGGCGGTCCTGACCACCGAGGGCCCGTTGCTGGTGCTCGCCGGCGCCGGCTCGGGCAAGACCCGCGTCTTGACCTTCCGCATCGCACATATGCTCGGCGACCTGGGTGTTAAGCCTTGGCAGGTTCTTGCCATTACGTTTACCAACAAGGCTGCGGCCGAGATGCGCGAGCGTCTGGCGGCACTCATCCCAAGCGGCACCCGTGGCATGTGGGTGTGCACCTTCCATGCCATGTGCGTGCGCATGCTGCGCGAGGACGCCGACCTGCTGGGCTACACCGGCCAGTTCACCATCTACGATGACGATGACTCAAAGCGCATGGTGCGCGACATTATGCAGGCGCTCGGCATTGAGCAAAAGCAGTTCCCCATCAACATGATCCGCAGCAAGATCAGCTCTGCTAAAAACGCCATGATCGGGCCCGAGGATATGCTCAAGAGCGCCGATAGCCCCAACGACAAAAAGGCCGCGCAAGTCTACCTGGAGCTGGAGCGCCGCCTGCGCGCCGCCAACGCGATGGACTTCGACGACCTGCTCGTGCGCACGCTCGAGCTACTGCGCACCCGCCCCGAGGTGCTCGACAAGTACCAGGAGCGCTTCCGCTACATTAGCGTCGACGAGTATCAGGACACCAACCACGTCCAGTACGAGATCGCCAACCTGCTGGCCGCCAAGTACCAAAATCTCATGGTCGTGGGCGACGATGACCAGTCCATTTACAGCTGGCGTGGCGCCGACATCACCAACATCCTGGACTTTGAGAAGGACTTTAAAAACTGCAAGACCGTCAAGCTGGAGCAGAACTATCGTTCCACGGGTCACATCCTGAGCGCCGCCAATGCCGTGGTGCGCCACAACTCGCAGCGCAAGGACAAGCGCCTGTTTACGGCCGAGGGCGATGGCGAGAAGATTCAGGCTTTCCAGGCAAGCGACGAGCGCGACGAGGGTCGCTGGATTGCCGGCGAGATCGAGAAGCTGCATGCCAAGGGTACGAGCTACGACGATATCGCCGTGTTCTACCGCACCAACGCCCAGTCGCGTATCCTCGAAGATATGTTCCTGCGCGCGGGCGTGCCCTACAAGATCGTCGGCGGCACGCGATTCTTCGACCGCGCCGAGATTCGCGACGTCATGGCCTACCTCAAGATGATCGTGAACCCGGCCGACGAGATGAGCGTCAAGCGCGTCATCAACACGCCGCGCCGCGGCATCGGCTCCACCTCGATCCAAAAGATCGAGCAGCTGGCGCGCGACAACCGCTGCTCGTTCTTCCAGGCTTGCGAGATCGCAACAGCCGAGACGGGCATGTTTAGTGCCAAGGTGCGCAACGGCCTGTCGAGTTTTGTGGCGCTGGTGCGCGAGGGCCGCCGCATGGACGGCGAGCTCAAGGACGTCGTCGAGATGATTGTCGATAAGACGGGCCTGCTGCAGGCGTTTCGCGCCGAGGGCACCATGGAGTCCGAGAGCCGCGCCGAGAACATCCAGGAATTCCTGGGCGTCGCCGCCGAATTTGAGGAGACGCACGAGGATATCGAGGGTACGCTCGAGAGCTTAGAGGAGCTGCGCGCGGCCGGTGTTGCCGACGTGCCTGCCGGCGCCGAGCCCGAGCCCGTCGTGGTGAGCGCACCTGCGCCCGAGCCGGGACCGTCTGCCCCGGTATCCTCGTTTGAGGCGCTCGTTGGCGCGCGTGATGCCGCAGGTTCCAATCCGCTCGATAGCCTAGCCGCCCCGGCGCTCTCGCCGCAGGATGCCCTGGCTGCCGCCATTGCGGGCAACGCGTATGCCGCGCCGACGGAGATGCCGGCGGGTGCCGTGCATGCCGACGAGATCGAGCGCACCTACGGTCCGCTCACCTGTAAGGCGCTTCCTGCTCTCATGGAGTGGCTGGCCCTGCGCTCCGACTTGGATTCCCTGGCCGGCGAGACGCATGCCATTACCATGATGACCATCCACTCCGCCAAGGGCCTGGAGTTCCCGGCGGTGTTCGTGGCCGGCATGGAGGAGGGCATCTTCCCGCACGTGCACGACTTTGGCGGCAGCGATGATCCGGGCAAGCTCGAGGAGGAGCGTCGCCTGGCCTACGTTGCCATCACGCGTGCCCGTAAGCGCCTGTTCCTGACCTATGCGGCCACGCGTCGCACCTACGGCTCGACCTCTGCCAACCCGCGCTCGCGCTTCCTCAACGAGATTCCGTTTGAGGATATCGAGTTTAGCGGTATCGGTTCTGCCGGTTTTGAGGGCACGGGATGGGAGAAGCGCGGCGACCGTCACGGCACTTTTGGCTCGGGCATGGGCTCGGATATGTATGGCGGCAAGGTGTTCGGTTCGCATACGCGCTCGACCGGCGGTTCCGGTTCGCGCAGCGGATCGAGCTTCGACGATTTCTTTGGTGGCAGCACCTATGGCACCGAGCGCCATCGCGGGGTTTCGCCCGACGCCGGCCGTGTTGCCTCGACCTTTGGGTCGGGCGCGCCGCGAGCTAAAAAGCCGTCGTCCAAGGTGTCGCCGACGGTGGAGCGCAAGGTCGATCGCGCCAGCGCGTCGCAGGACTTTGCCGCGGGCGATACCGTGAGCCACAAGACCTTTGGCACCGGTACCGTGATCTCGGTCGCCGGAGACATGATCGAGGTTCAATTCGAAAAGACCGGCCAGACCAAAAAGCTCATGAAGGGCTTTGCGCCTATAGTGAAACTGACCTAGGCGGCTTTCCCGGGCACGGCACCTCGGCCTTCAATCGTCGGGCATGACCTCAAGGTCTATGCCCTCCTCTTTCAGGCCGATCTGCCGCACCTGGAAAACCCGTACATCCGGCTAGGCGGGCGCGCCGGAGGCTTTGGTCGCCTGCTCGGGCAGTCCTGCGCAAGACGGAGAGCACATTAAGTGCTCTCCTTTGCGTGCGGAACTCGCGATCGATGTTGCCCCATACGCCCGCCCAGGTCCTTAGATAACGTTGCTTGCGAACGTCGCTTTGCTCGTTCGCTATTTGGTCTGGAGAGCCGGGTGGGCTGATATATAGATACGAGTAGGGGCTCCTCCGTTGATGAACGGGGGAGCCCCTTGTTTTGTTTTGGTTGTTGTTGCGACCTAGAGGTGGCTGATGATCAGTTCCATCTTGCCTTCGAGGTCGATGGAGCTGACGGTGCTCGGGGCTAGCAGGTGGCTTCCCTTGTGGACGGGGTCGCCGCAGACGGTGCCTTCGCCGTCGATGACCGACAGACACATGAAGGGCCAGCGCTGCTCCAAGGTCTTGCTGCCGTTGACGCGCACGCGATCGACGGTGTAGCAGGGGTTGGACTCGAGTTCGGTCACGCCGTCGACTTCGGGCGCGGTCACGGTGCCGTCGGTCGGGGCCTGAGAATCAAAGTCGATGCAGTCGAGACTCTGCTCAATGTGCAGGGGACGCAGTTTGCCGTCGGTGCCGGGACGGTCGTAGTCGTACAGGCGATACGTCACGTCGCTCGACTGCTGCGTCTCTAAAATGAGCGTGCCGGTCTTGATGGCGTGCACGGTACCGGAATCAATCTGGAAAAAGTCGCCCTTGTGAATCGGCAGTACGTTGAGCATGTCGTCCCAACGGCCTTCCTCGATCATCTGTGCGGCCTCGGCGCGGTCCTTGGCACGCTGGCCGACGATGATCGTGGAGCCGGGCTCGCAGTCCAGCACATACCAGCACTCGGTTTTGCCCAAGCTACCGTTCTCGTGCTCGGCGGCGTACTCGTCGTTGGGATGGATTTGGATCGAAAGGTCGTCCTTGGCGTCCAGAATCTTAATGAGCAGCGGGAACTCCTTGCCCTCGCAGTTGCCAAAGAGCTCGCGGCGCTCGGCCCACAGCCATGACAGCGTGTGACCGGCGTACGGGCCCTCAGCGATCTGGCAGTCGCCGTTGGGATGGGCCGAGATGGCCCAGCACTCACCGATGGGACCTTCGGGAATGTCGTAGCCAAATACGGTCTCCAGCTGGCGGCCGCCCCAGATCTTCTCGTGGAAGATCGGCGTGAGTTTAATCAAATCGGACATATGCATACTCCCATAAGGTTGTGCGGGTGCCGCGTAAGACAGCTCAAAACGAGCACCCACCGGATTACAAAACTAGGCCAGCGTTACGTTGTGCAGCTCAAAGCGGTCACCAACGTTGCGCGAGATCGAATGCTCAAAGGCGGTGCCGCTATCCAAAAAGCCAATCTGGTTGAGCTCGAGCAGGGGAGAGCCGGGTTTGGTGTCCAGGCGCTCAGCCTCTTCCTCGGTTGCCGCTACGGCGCGAATGGTGCGGTGGAAGCTCGAAATCTTCAGCCCGCATTGCTCGCGGATGAAGCTGTAGACCGATCCATACAGGTCTTTCTTTTTAAGGCCCGGAATCAGCTCGAGGGGCATGTAGGTGTACTCGATAACGATGGGCTTCTCGTCGACCTGGCGCACGCGCACGATGTGATAGACAAAGTCGTCCTCGGCAATTCCCAGCTGGGCAGCGACGTCTGCTGGCGGATTGACAATCGAGAAATCGTAGACCATCGAGGTCACCTTCTCCCCACGGTGCTCATACGAAAAGCCCTGGGCACGGTCGTTCTTGCCCTGGAAAAACGCCTTGCCGGGAAGCCCCGCCGTGTCCTTAACGTAGGTGCCCGATCCGCGCCGGCTGGTAATAAGGCCTTCCTCGGTAATCTGCTCAATCGCTCGTTTGACGGTGATTTTAGAAACGCTATAGAGCTCGCAGAACTCAACGACGGTGGGCAACTTATCGCCCGGTTTAAGTGCGCCGTCCTCGATGCTTCGACGGATATCTGCAGCTATCGCCTCATATTTGGGAATCATGGAACCCCCTTTCCAGCTTGATTGAGTGTAAAAGAAAGTATAGCCAACACCTAAGTATCCCTATTGCGTTTTAGAAAAGTTCGAGAAAGAGAATAGATAAAAACGCTTTTCTTATTAAATAAAAGCGCCTTAAAACGAAATACATTCGAATATTGTCGTATTGAGCAGATCAATCAGTCTGGGGACGGGGCCGAGTCGTGTTGCCGCCTAACAAACTGAATCTCATGCCCTGCGTTTCCCCAGATAAAACCTGCCAAAACAAACATGTCCCTTTTTGGTAGGTTTTTGCCTTGGGAGCGGTACCATACAGGCAATGTTTAAATGAGAAAGGTGGGCTCCCATGGAACCTAAGCAGTACTATATCGGCATTGACGTCGGCGGCACTTCGGTTAAGGAGGGCCTGTTCGACGAAGACGGTAACCTGCTTGCCAAGGCCAGCGTGCCTACGCCTCCCATCGTTGACGCTGCGGGCTTTGCCGCGGTGACCGAGGCTATCGACCAGGTGGTCGCCAAAGCCCAGATTCCGCGTGCCTTTGTGGCGGGTATTGGCCTGGCCGTTCCGTGCCCCATCCCGGCATCGGGCGATGCCAAGGTCAAGGCCAACATTGCCATTAACCTGCCCGAGCTGAGGATCGCCATTCAGGAGCACTGCCCCGACGCGGTCGTTAAGTACGAAAACGATGCCAACGCCGCTGCCATGGGCGAGGCCTGGCTCGGCTCTGCCAAGGGTGTGCAGAACGTGGTGATGGTCACCATCGGTACCGGCGTGGGCGGTGGCGTTGTCGTCAACGGCGACGTGGTGTCGGGCGTTGTGGGCGCCGGCGGCGAGATTGGCCACATGTGCCTGAACCCCGAAGAGGAGCGCACCTGTGGCTGCGGTGGCCATGGCCACCTGGAGCAGTATTCCAGCGCCACCGGCGTGGTGAGCAACTACCTTGCCGAGTGCAAGAAGGCAGGCGTCGAGCCCATCGAGCTCACCGGCCCCTCAGATTCCAAGGACGTGTTCCAGGCCTGCCGCGAGGGCGACAAGCTTGCGTTGGCCGCGGCCGATACCATGGCCGACTATCTCGGTCGCGCACTGGCGCTTATTGCCAACGTGGTCGATCCCGAGATGTTCCTCATCGGCGGTGGCGCCTCCGCCTCGGCCGATGTCTACCTCGACAAGGTTCGCGAACACTTTAAGCAGTACGCGCTCTCTGCCTCGCGCGAGACGCCCATTAAGGTCGCTTCGCTCGGCAACGACGCCGGCATCATCGGCGCTGCTTACGTAGCCCTGCGCGCCGCCGGTAAATAGCTGGTGCAAGGGGGTCAGGTTACTTTGCACCAACATGGTGCGAAAGGGACAGCCTTGGCCCCCATACCTGCCACAAAATATGCCGTGGCCCTTCCGTCTGCGAAGGCTCGGCATCGGCGTGCTACCATAGCTACGTCCAAGTACACATATCAAGTGGAGGATATCCATGGCAAACGTTCTTGTCTTTGGTCACCAGAACCCCGATAACGACGCCATCATGAGCGCCGTCGTCCTGTCCCAGCTGCTCAACCAGGTTGAGTATGCCGGCAACACCTACGAGGCCTGCGCCCTTGGTCAGCTTCCGGCCGAGTCCGCCAAGCTGCTTGCCGACGCCGGCATTGCCGAGCCCCGCGTGATCGAGTCCGTCGAGGACGGTCAGCTCGTCGTTCTCACCGACCACAACGAGTCTGCCCAGTCCGTTGCCGGCCTTAAGGATGCCACGGTCTTTGGTGTCGTCGATCATCACCGCATCGGCGACTTCGAGACCGCCGGCCCGCTGCACTACATCTGCCTGCCCTGGGGCTCCAGCTGCACCATCGTCACCAAGCTCGCCGGCGTGCTCGGCGTTGAGCTTTCCGACGTCCAGGCCAAGCTGCTGCTCTCGGCCATGATGACCGACACGCTCATGCTCAAGAGTCCCACCACCACCGATGTCGACCGCGCTGTCGCCGCCAAGCTCGGCGAGCAGGTGGGTGTCGACCCGGTCAAGTTTGGCATGGAGGTCTTCCTCACCCGTCCGTCCGGCTCCTTCACCGCAGCCGAGATGGTCGGCAACGACATCAAGATGTTCGAGCCCGCCGGCAAGAAGCTGCTCATCGGCCAGTACGAGACCGTCGACAAGAGTCGTGCTCTCGGCATGATCGACGAGATTCGCGAGGCCATGCGTGCCTACGCCGCCGAGAAGGGTGCCGATGGCATTGTCCTGTGCATCACCGACATCATGGAGGAGGGCTCGCAGGTCCTGCTCGAGGGCGAGACCGAGGCCGCTCAGAAGGGCCTGGGCATTGCCGATGAGCACGACGGCGTCTGGATGCCGGGTGTCCTCTCCCGTAAGAAGCAGGTCGCTGCCCCCATCATGGCCGCCTGCTAGGTTTAGTTGACCGAACGCCACGACCGGATCGCGGACGCCCCGCGCTCCGGTCGTTTTTTGTGCACGGCGCCGCGTCGTCTCCCGGACAGGCACGCCCGTGCCGTTGAGCAAATAATGTTCAACCTGTGGTTCCGCTTTTCGGCCACGCCTGCGTGCTTGTCGTGCAGGGTAGGCTAGATGCAAGCGTAATACGATAGAGCGCGGCGCCGCCACTTGGGCGGGCCGTGCTTTTTTAAGACGGGAACCTTCCCGCGAAAGGAGCCGCCCATGGCAGCAACCGAGCAGCTGTTCAACGTCCGTGAGCGCAAGCGTTTTGAGCGTCACGACATTTGGGAGCGCATTGCCGAGAACGGCACAATCTCCGCCGCCGTCATGGTGATCGCAGCCATCGCCGCGGTCATCTGTGCCAACACCGATGCCTACGAGGCCATTCATCACTTTTTGGAGACTCCACTGTATGTGGGTCTTGGTAGCCTTACGGCCGGCCTCACCGTCGAGGTCTTTGTCAACGACTTCCTCATGGCGATTTTCTTTTTGCTGGTGGGCATCGAGCTCAAGTATGAGATGACGGTCGGCGAGCTCAAAAACCCGCGCCAGGCCATGCTTCCCATGCTGGCAGCCGTGGGCGGCGTCGTCGTTCCCGCCTGCATCTACCTGATCTTTAACCACGCCGGCGCGCGCAACGGTTGGGCCATTCCCATGGCAACCGATATCGCCTTTGCGCTGGGCGTGCTGTCGCTTTTGGGCAACCGCGTGCCCAACGGCGTGCGCGTGTTCTTCTCGACGCTTGCCATTGCCGACGACCTGATCTCCATCGCTGCCATCGCCATCTTCTACGGCCAGAGCCCCAGCCCGTTTTGGCTGGGCGCCGCTGCAGTTGTGACCTGCGCGCTTGTGTGGCTCAACAAGACGCAGCATTACCGCCTTGCCCCGTATTCGGTGCTGGGTCTGCTGCTGTGGTTCTGCATGTTTAAGAGCGGCGTGCACGCCACGCTCGCCGGTGTCATCCTGGCCTTCACCATCCCGGCCAAGTGCGGTGTTAAGCTCGATAGCCTTACCGATTGGCTGGGCGAGTGCCTGCCGTTGCTCGACGACCGCTACGACGACGAGGCACACATCCTGGGTCAGCACGACTTTACCGTCTCGACCACCAGAGTCGAGCGCGTCATGCACCGCGTGACCCCGCCGCTCATTCGCATGGAGCGCCTGATCTCCACGCCGGTCAACTTTGTGATCCTGCCGATCTTTGCATTTGTCAACGCGCAGGTTCGCCTGGTGGGCGTGGATATGGGCACGCTGCTGACCGACCCGGTGACGCTCGGCGTGTATTTTGGCATGCTGCTGGGCAAGCCGATTGGCATCTTTGGCATGACGTTTGCCCTGGTTAAGCTCAAGATCTCCGAGCTGCCGCGCAACGTTAACTGGCACATGATTGCCGGCGTGGGCATTCTGGGCGGCATTGGCTTTACCATGTCGATTCTCATCAGCGGCCTTGCCTTCCCGACGGCCCAGTTTGAGGTTCTGGCCGCCAAGGCCGCTATTCTCGCCGGCTCTGTCACCGCGGCCGTACTTGGCATGATCTACATGAGTGTGATCTGCAAGCATCCCTCGCCCAAAGACGAGTAAGAGCGCGAAAACCGGCTCCAGAACCGATTCGGGCGCGTTCAAAATGCGGATTCGGGCGGTGCTTGCCGCCTGCCAGACACGCCAGTGGTCAAAAAACGCCGTTTGTGAGTACTGTCACAAACGGCGTATCATTTTAGGTGTGGAAAATAATGAACAAAGTTATAAGAACTGTACGTTAATGAGTGACCATCGACTTCCAATTTGGCGCTAGCTGACGGTGATTAGGAAGTTTCAAGGTAGCGCACAGAGATGTGGTGTAAGAGGCGGGGCATGCCCCGCCTCCGCCCTTTCCTGAAAGGGAGGGGACACCGCCTAGAATTCGTCGTTGGAGTAATGAAGGTGACGAATGGAAGGAAAGGCGATGCCCCAAGAAGAGAGTGTACTGCGCCTCGGCCGCGACGAGGCCCTCGAGGCGGCGAGGCTTTGGCAGGAGTGCGGCGACGCGCGCGAGTTCGCGTGCAGGGTGCTGGGCAGCGTGATGAACGCGCCGATGGACTCCGAGGCCCAGCAGATGTGCGGCGCGAGCCGCAATGAGCGCAGCGACGGCAGGGAGAACAGTCGCAACGGCTACCGCCCCAGGTCGCTCAAGACCGCCGTGGGCGACGTGGAGCTCGAGATACCCAAGCTCAGGCACGGCACCTACTACCCCGAGGGCATGCTCGCGCGATGGTCGCGCGTCGACACCTCGGTGGCCGCCATCGTGCAGGAGATGTACGTATGCGGCGTGTCCACCCGCAAGGTCGAGCGCGTGGCGTCCAAGCTGGGCATATCCTCGCTGTCGAGCTCGGAGGTCTCGAGCCTCTGCTCCGACCTCGACGCCGAGGTGGCGGAGTTCCGCCGCCGCGACCTGTCGGGCACGCCGTGCTGCTACCTGTGGCTCGACGCTACCTATATGAGCTGCAGGGTCGGCTCGTCGGTCGTCTCGCAGGGCGTCGTGACCGCGATCGGGCTGGGCGCCGACGGGCGCAAGCACTTCCTGGGCTGCGACGTGGTCGACACCGAGAGCGAGGACTCCTGGGCGGCATTCCTCGGCGGGCTGCGCGAGCGCGGGCTGGCCGGCGTTCGCCTCGTGGTCTCCGACAGCCACGCCGGGCTCGTGGCCGCCGTCTCGCGCCTGTTCCAGGGCTGCGCCTGGCAGCGCTGCGTGACGCACCTGCAGCGCAACCTCCAGAGCGCCTGCTCGGGCAGGCCCGAGGACTCCAAGGCGGCCGTCAGGGACCTCGTGCACGCCGCGGTCTACCAGGACGACCCCGACCTCGCGCGCTGCGTGTGGGCCGAGGCGGCGCCCTGGGTGGCGTCGGTGTCCGCCAGGGCCGGCGAGGTCTTCGAGCAGGCCGAGGACTCCGCGCTGGCGTTCACGGCCTTCCCCAGGGCGCACTGGGCCAAGCTCCGCACCAACAACGTCCAGGAGCGCGCCAACCGCGAGATCAAGCGCCGCTACAGGGTCGTGCAGTCCTTCCCCTCGAGGGAGTCGATGCTGCGCCTGACGTGCGCGAGCCTCATGGAGACCGAGGGACAGTGGTCCCAGCAGCGCGTGTTCTCCGAGGCCTCGGCCGCCGAGGGCTTCGCCGAGCCCGCGGACAGGCCGGCCCCGACAGAGGGGAGGCGCCGCGCGCTCGGGCGGCGCGCCAGGGAGATAGTGGACGAGATAGTCGAGAGGCGCGGTCTCAAGAAGGAGTAATATCGGGACTTGCAGCGACGGACCTCAGGACGCTCTTACACCACGTCTGCGCGCGCCACCGATTCGGGCGCGTTCAAAATGCGGATTCGGGCGGTGCTTGCCGCCTGCCAGACACGCCAGTGGTCAAAAAACGCCGTTTGTGAGTACTGTCACAAACGGCGTATCATTTTAGGTGCGGAAAATAATGAACAAAGTTATAAGAACTGTACGTTAATGAGTGACCATCGACTTCCAATTTGGCGCTAGCTGACGGTGATTAGGAAGTTTCAAGTCGAGTTTTAC
>CABOHA010000001.1:87396-1228892 GCA_902399975.1 Coriobacteriaceae bacterium
TCCAATTTGGCGCTAGCTGACGGTGATTAGGAAGTTTCAAGTCGAGTTTTACCGATTTCGACCAAGAATCGCTGCTACTAAAAAGGTAACAGTACTCATATTTGCCCTTTTTTGGCCACAAGCCCTAAAACAAGCCTCGCCAAGGTCGGGAAGCGGGCCAAATCGCCGGCCTCGAGGCTTATTCCACCGTTCCGTAGACGGCGCCCCAGCCGTGGGCAGCCAAGGCGGAGTTGAGCTGGTCGCACAGCGACCGGCGATCGTAGCAGCCGGGCGGCAAAAGGTTCACGATTTCCATGAGGTCGGGTGCCAAGTCGACGATTTCGGCCTGCACGATTAGGTCAAGCCGGTCGATGGCGTGGCGGTCGTAAAACAGTCCGTCGACCAGGCGCTGCAGGTCACCGAATTCCTCGGCCTGGAACAATCCGTACTCCATAGTGCCTCCTTGGGCGCCCCACGCCGGCATGCGCGGCGATTCGTAATTTATTGCGATGGACTTAATCTATCACGGCTTCATAACGTTGCGGCGGTGGCGGTCTATACTTAGACGAACTGCAACGTCCCGCTTCGCGAAAGGTCGCACCCATGCAGACGATCTACCAGAAGATGGAAACCACCGAACTCGATGCCGCCATCGAGGCGCTCAAGGCCGAGGTCGCCGAGGTCAAGGCCAAGGGTCTGGCGCTCGATATGGCCCGCGGCAAGCCGTCGCCCTCCCAGGTGGACATCTCGCGCCCCATGCTCGATATCCTCAACGCCGATGCCGATCTGCACGACGGCAGCGTCGACTGCTCCAACTACGGCTGCTTCGAGGGTATTCCTTCGGCACGCAAGTTGGCAGGGGAGTTCCTGGGCTGCCCCGCCGAGCAGACGCTCGTGCTGGGTTCGTCGAGCCTTTTGATCGAGCATGACATCGCCGGCATGTTCTGGCGCTGTGGCTCGTGCGGCAGCGAGCCCTGGGACGCCTACGAGGCCGCGCACGACGGCAAGAAGGTCAAGTTCCTGTGCCCCGTTCCCGGCTACGATCGCCACTTTGGCATCACCGCCGACTTGGGCATCGAGAACGTCCCCGTCGCGATGACCGACAACGGCCCCGACATGGCCGAGGTTGAGCGCCTGGTTGCCACCGACGACTCCATCAAGGGCATCTGGTGCGTGCCCAAGTATTCCAACCCCACGGGCATCACCTTTAGCGAGGACACCGTGCGTCGCCTGGTCGAGATGCCCACGGCCGCGCCCGATTTCCGCATCTTCTGGGACAACGCCTACTGCGTGCACGACCTGTACGACGAGACCGACGAGCTCGCCAACATCTTCGATCTTGCCCGCGCGGCGGGCACCGAGGACCGCGTGGTGGCCTTTGCCTCGACGTCCAAGATCACCTTCCCGGGTGCCGGCATCGGCTTTATCGGTGCGAGCCCCGCGGTCATCGCCGAGTTCTCCAAGCGCCTGAAGGCTGGTCTTATTAGCGCCGACAAGCTCAACCAGCTGCGTCACGTGCGCTTCCTTCCCACCATCGAGGCGGTCAAGAAGCACATGAAAAAGCATGCCGAGTTCCTGCGCCCGCGCTTTGAGGCCGTTGAGCGCAAGCTCACCGAGGGCCTGGGCGACACGGGTTGCGCCACCTGGACGCATCCACGCGGCGGCTACTTTGTGAGCTTCGATGGTCCCGAGGGCTCGGCCCAAAAGGTCGCCGCGCTCTGCGCCGACTTGGGCGTCAAGCTCACGCCGGCTGGTGCCACCTGGCCTTATGGCAAGGATCCGCGCGACACCAACATCCGCATCGCGCCGAGCTATCCCACGGTCGAGGACCTGGAGGCTGCGCTCGATGTGCTGGTGCTGGCTGTCAAGCTCGTCGCTGCCGAGCTTGCGCGTGCCGAGCGCGCCTAACGCGTAGGGCCCCGCAAGTCCGCGCCTAGTACTATCCGCACTTTCGATACGTAAAGGAGCGTATACATGGATTTGGGTATTTCAACCAACCCCACGCCAGAGCTCTACACCATTAAGGTAACCGGCGAGATCGATATCTCTAACGCCGATAGCCTGCGCAATGCCATCGACCTGGCGCTCGAGCAGCCCACCGAGGCCGTTGAGCTCGATTTTGCCCAGGTGAGCTACATCGATTCGACGGGCATTGGCGTGCTCGTGGGCGCCGCGCACCACGCGGTTGACCACGGCAAGCGCTTTAGCTGCACGAATGTGCAGCCCCCGGTGATGCGCGTGGTTCAGCTGTTGGGTGTCGACCAGGAGATTTCGATCACCGCTGCATAATCTTTGCCCCCAAAAGGGCGTGCCGTTTGGCATATTTTTGTGATGCGCTCGGACGTTTTGGCGTCCGGGCGCTATACTTGACCGAATGAATAGACGAGTTCCGGCCGAATGGCGCGGTGCGGGCTCGACTCACATCGAGCCTTGGAGGTATGTGTGTTTGGTATTGGAGAGGGTGAGCTCGCGATCATCGTGGTCTTCGGCTTTTTGCTGTTTGGCCCGGATAAGCTCCCGCAGATGGGCCGCACGATCGGCCGTGCCATCCGTCAGTTCCGCGAGACGCAGGAAAAGATGACGGCCGTTGTTCAGTCCGAGATTATCGATCCGGTGAGCGAGGCCGCGTCGGCCCCGGTCAAGCCCAAGAAGACTGCTGCGACCGACGACGATTCCGATGCGGACGAGGATGCCGCCGAGACGGCAGCGCCCGCCAAGAAGGAGACCTTTGCCGAGCGTCGCGCCCGTCTTGCTGCCGAGAAGGCCGCAAGCGAGGGCGCTGCTGAGGGCGAAGGCGCTGTTGATGAGGCCGAGGGTACAGAGCCTGCTACTGCCGTCGAGCCCGAGCCTGCTGCAGAGCCCGAGCCCGAGCCGGCAGAGCCCACGACGGCTGACCTCTACGCCCGCCGTCCCCGCAAGCGCAAGGCTGTCGTCGACCAGCTCGCTCGCGAGCTCGAGGCCGAGGACGCTGCCGAGACTGCTGCCGCCGATGCCCCGAAGGGAGGCGATGAGTAATGCCTATCGGACCTGCGCGTATGCCGCTCTTCGATCACCTGGGAGAGCTCCGTCGCCGCCTGACCATCGTGGTCGTGTCGGTGTTTGCCGCCGCCATCGTGCTGTACTTTGCCACGCCCGTGGTGCTCGATATCCTCGAGGATCCCATCCGCTCGTTTGTGCCGGACGGTAAGTTCTACATCACCACCACGCTCGGCGGTTTTGGCCTGCGCTTCTCGCTGGCCATCAAGATGGCCGTGGTCATGTGCACGCCCATGATCATCTGGCAGATTCTGGCATTTTTCCTGCCGGCACTGCGCCCCAACGAGCGCAAATGGGTCGTACCCACGGTGCTCGCCTCGACGGTGCTGTTCTTCCTGGGCGCCATCTTCTGCTACTTCATCATTATCCCGGCGGGCTTTGAGTGGCTCATCGGCGAGACTTCGGCCGTCGCCACGGCGCTGCCCGACCTGGAGAACTACGTCAACATGGAGCTGCTCTTTATGATCGGCTTTGGTGTGGCGTTTGAGCTGCCGCTCATCATCTTCTACCTGTCTGTTTTCCACATCGTGTCTTACGCGGCCTTCCGCAGCGCCTGGCGCTACGTGTACGTAGGCCTGCTCGTGGGTTCGGCTGTGATCACGCCCGACGGCTCGCCCGTCACCCTGGGCCTTATGTACGGCGCCCTGCTCTCGCTCTACGAGATCTCGCTCGCTATCGCCCGCGTGGTCATTACCGCGCGCGAGGGCAAGGAGGGCCTGTTCGTGAGCCGTCTGGACCTGTTCTCGGACGACGAGGACGACGAGGAGTAAATCGGTATGCACGAGGTTGGCATTGTCAACGGCATACTCGATACAGTGATTCGCGCGGCGCGTGGGGCGGGGGCCTCGCGCGCCGTTTTGGTAACGCTGCGTATCGGGGATATGACCGAAGTTGTGCGCGAGGCGCTTGACTTTGCGTGGGAGACGTTTCGCGACGAGGACCCGCTCACGCGCGGCTGCGAGCTTGCCGTGGAGGAGGTCCATCCGCAAAGCGAGTGCCTGGACTGCGGCGAGGTCTTCGACCACGACCGCTTTCATTGCCGCTGCCCCCAATGTGGCGGCGCCAACGTGCGCCTACTGCACGGCCGCGAGCTCGACATCGCAAGTATCGAAATCGAAACCCCCGACGATTAGCTCGCCAGCCACCTGGGTACGGGGTATAAATGGTAGAAGTTAAGGAGTGCCGAGTATGGCCGAGAAAACGATTGATATCGCATCGCCGATTCTGTCGCGCAATGAGCGCCTGGCAGATCAGCTGCGTCAGCGATTTAAAGAGACAAACACCTATGTGATCAACGTCTTGTCGAGCCCCGGTTCGGGCAAGACCACCACGATTTTGGGCACCAACGAACGCCTGCGCGACAAGGCCGGCCTGCGCTGTGCCGTCATCGAGGGCGATATCGCCTCGGATGTCGACGCCATCACCATGAAGGAAGCCGGCATGCCCGCCATCCAGATCAACACGGGCGGCCTGTGCCACCTCGAGGGCAACATGATCATGGAGGCCGTCGACGCCTTCGATCAGGCTGTGGGTCTGGAAAGCATTGACGTCATCTTTATCGAAAACGTGGGTAACCTGGTCTGCCCAGTCGACTTTGACCTGGGCGAGAACCTGTCCATCATGATCCTCTCGGTGCCCGAGGGCGACGACAAGCCCATCAAGTACCCGGGCATCTTCCAACACGCCGGCGCGCAGTTGCTCAACAAGGTCGACGTGGCCCCGGCTTTCGATTTTGACATGGATAGGTATACTAAGACCCTCGATGACCTCAATCCGCAGGCGCCGCGGTTTGCCGTGAGCGCGCGCAAGGGCGAGGGCATGGATGCCTGGTGCGATTGGCTCATCGGGCAGATTGAGCAAGCAAGGGCGTAAATCGGCCGCCATACAGGTGGGCGTAGCCGCAGAGACATGAGATAGGAGCCTCTTTTGAAGCTCATCATCGCCGAGAAAAACGACGCCGCGCGTCAGATCGCCGAGCGGCTGTCCACGGGTAAGCCCAAAAAGGACAAGGTGTACAACACCGCCATCTACCGTTTTGAGTGGAAGGGCGAGGAGTGCGTGACCATCGGCCTTGCCGGTCACATCCTGGCGCCCGATTTTTGCGACAGCGTGCTGTTCGATAAAAAGCTGGGTTGGTATTCGGTGACCGAGGACGGTGAGATGTTGCCGGCCGATATGCCCGATGGCCTGGCCCGTCCGCCGTACGACACCAAGCGCAAGCCGTTCCTTGCCGATGGCATTTCCATCAAGGGCTGGAAGCTCGAGAGCCTGCCTTACCTCACCTGGGCGCCCGTCATTAAGCTACCGGCCGAAAGGGAACTCATTCGTTCGCTCAAGAACCTTGCTAAAAAGTCCGACAGCGTCATCATCGCCACGGACTTCGACCGCGAGGGCGAACTGATCGGTTCGGACGCTCTCAACAAGGTGCGTGAGGTTGCGCCCGACTTGCCGGTCGCCCGTGCCCAGTATTCTTCGTTTACCAAGGCCGAGATCACGCACGCCTTCGATAATCTCGTCTCGCTCGACCAGAACCTGGCCGACGCCGGCGAGAGCCGTCAGCACATCGACCTTATCTGGGGCGCGGTGCTCACGCGCTATCTGACGCTCGCCAAGTTCGGCGGCTTCGGCAACGTGCGCTCCGCCGGCCGCGTGCAGACGCCGACGCTTGCCCTGGTGGTCGAGCGCGAGCGCGAGCGCATGGCGTTTGTGCCCGAGGACTATTGGCAGATTCGCGGCATGGGTGCTGCGCAGGGCGCTGCCGAGGATGATCGCTTTAAGATCGCGCACAAGACAGCGCGTTTTACCGACAAGGATGCTGCCGAGACGGCGTATGGTCACGTCGACGGCGCCAGGACGGCGACCGTCGCCGCGGTGACCAAGCGCTCCCGCAAGCAGCAGCCGCCCACGCCGTTTGCGACGACCTCGCTGCAGGCCGCCGCCGCGGCCGAGGGCATCTCGCCTGCGCGTACCATGCGCATCGCCGAGTCCCTCTACATGGCGGGTCTCATCAGCTACCCGCGTGTCGACAACACCGTGTACCCCGCGACGCTCGATCTGGGCGCCGTGGTGAGCGACCTGGCAAAGATCAACCCGGCGCTGGCGCCCGTGTGCAAAAAGGTGCTCGCCGGTCCCATGAAGCCCACGCGCGGCAAGGTCGAGACTACCGACCATCCGCCGATCTATCCCACGGGCGAGGGCGATCCGTCCACGCTCGACGGCGGCCAGCGCAAGCTCTACGACCTCATTGCCCGCCGCTTCCTGGCAACGCTCATGGGGCCCGCGACCATCGAGAACACCAAGCTCGAGCTCGACGTCAACGGCGAGCCGTTCGTGGCCTCGGGCGACGTGCTCGTGACTCCGGGCTTCCGCGAGGCGTATCCGTACGGACTCAAGCGCGATGAGCAGATGCCGCCGCTGGAGCAGGGTGATACGGTCGACGTGTTCGACATTAAGCTCGAGGCCAAGCAGACCGAGCCGCCCGCGCGCTACAGCCAGGGCAAGCTCGTGCAGGAGATGGAAAAGCGCGGCCTGGGCACCAAGTCCACGCGCGCGAGCATCATCGAGCGCCTGTATGCCGTGCGCTATCTCAAAAATGATCCCGTTGAGCCGAGCCGGCTGGGCATCGCCATCATCGACGCGCTGTCGCAGTTTGCCCCGCGCATCACGAGCCCCGATATGACCAGCGAGCTCGACGGCGACATGACCCGCGTGGAGCGCGGCGAGGACACCGAAGAGCATGTCGTGACGCACTCGCGCGCGCTGCTGGCCGGCGTGCTCGACGAGCTGCTCAAGCATACGCAGGAGCTGGGCGACGCCATCAGCGACGCCGTCACGGCCGATGCGCGCGTGGGCGCCTGCCCCAAGTGCGGCAAGGACCTGGTTATGAAGACGAGCGCCAAGACCCGCGGCAGCTTTATCGGCTGCATGGGTTGGCCCGACTGCGACGTGACCTATCCGGTGCCGAGTGGCGTCAAGGTGAGCCCGCTCGAGGGCGAGGCCGCCGTGTGCCCCGAGTGCGGCGCGCCGCGCATCAAGTGCCAGCCATTCCGCCAGAAGGCCTTCGAGATCTGCGTGAACCCCACGTGCCCCACCAACTACGAGCCCGATCTTAAGGTGGGCGAGTGCAAGGTGTGTGCCGAGGCCGGACGTCACGGCGACCTGATCGCGCACAAGAGCGAGAAGAGCGGCAAGCGCTTTATCCGCTGCACCAACTACGATGACTGCGGCGTGAGCTATCCGCTGCCGGCGCGCGGCAAGCTCGAGGCGACGGGCGAGACCTGTCCCGAGTGCGGCGCCCCCATCGTAGTGGTCAACACGGCGCGCGGTCCGTGGCGTATCTGCGTCAACATGGACTGCCCGACCAAGGAGAAGAGGCCCGCCCGCGGTCGCAAGACCACAACCAAGGCGAGCACGGCAAAGAAGACGACGGCTAAGAAAGCCACTGCCGCCAAGAAGACGACCGCGAAGAAGTCGACTGCCAAGAAAGCAGCCGCCGACAAGTAACGGCGCAGTCGAAACATTGCCCAAAAAAACGAGCGAGGACCCCGCGATCCTCGCTCGTTTTTTTGACCGGCAGTTAGGGACGTTCCTTTTCTGCCGGCAGTTTAGGAACGTCCCTAACTGCCGGCTCGGGAACGACAAAGCGCTAGTTCACCTCGACAGGCTTGGCGCCGGGATAGCGCTCCTCAAAGTCTAGGCGGTACTTATTGTCATTGGTGCCCGCCACGTTGTCGCGCGACAGCGGCGCCACGATCTCATTCTTGTGGTCCGCAGGCTTGGCGTATTTCAGGCTGATCTCCCAGGCATCACAGATTGCGTCAATGCGGTGATCCAGGTCGTCGTACAGGGCGATGATGTCCTTCCAGGAGCTGTAGTTCTTGGAGCTCGTCGGGACGTCCAGGTCCTCGACGATGTCGTAATACTGCTCGATGGTGTCCTCCGTGCGCTCGGCGACGTCGGCGAGATTTTGACGGGTGGTTCGATCCTCTTCCAGATAGTTGCCGTTGAAGTTCTGCGCGCAGCCACGGACCTGGCTGTCGAGATCTTCGAGCAGGTCGTAGTATTCGTTCAGTCGGCGGTAGAGGTTCTGCTCAGAGAGCGTTGCTTCGCCGCCATCCTCGTCGTCATCATCGTCATCGTCGTAAAGGCTATTGGGATCGCCGAGAGGCTCAAGGTCATCATCGTCAACATCGTGGTGCAGCTTGGTAACCTCGGCGGTCGTCTGCGTACCGGCGTTGTCGAAAGGCTTGATCACAAAGAAAATGACCAGGGCGATGATGATCGCCACCAGCACAACGATAACGGCGATAAGCGGCCCGGTGCCGCTCTTTTTGGAAGCGGGGGTCTGTGGCGAAGCGGGCGCGTATGCGGGAGCCGGCTGCTGTTGGGGCGAGCCGCTCGCGACGGGTATGCGCTGCGTGGTCTCGACGGCCTCGGTCCTTGCGGCGGGGTCGGGGCTATAGGCGAGGGGGTCGTCCGCCTTGGCTTGCGGCGCATCAAGGGAGCCGGTCTGCTCAAAAGCGGGCTGGCTATCGCTCGCGGCTGTTTGCTCAACGGGTGCACCGCACGAGGTGCAGAACTTGGCATCATCTGCAAGACGCTTGCCGCACGAGGCGCAATACCGAGACATTGCCACTCCTTTCGCCACATTTCAATGCAATACGACGATTATACCCAGCGTACAAAAAAGCCGGCAGTTGGGGACGTTCCTTTTCTGCCGGCAGTTTAGGAACGTCCCTAACTGTCACCTAGTCATTTAAGAACGTCCCCAATGGCTAGGTGGGATTTGGGACGCACCGAGCACTGGGGTATCATGGCTTGGTTGCTATAACTTGCATTTTCGCGCCTTGTAGGAAGGGGCTGCGCCCATGGCTTTTGAGCCCGCTCAACATAGCTTCATTACGCTCGAGGGCGTCGACGGCGCCGGCAAGTCCACGCAGGCGCGCCTGCTGGCCCGCGCGCTCGACCTTGCCGGCTATCAGGTTGTGAGCCTGCGCGAACCGGGCGGCACCGCCATCAGCGAAAAGATCCGCGCCCTGCTGCTCGACCCCGCCAATATGGCGATGGGCGACACCTGCGAGTTGCTGCTCTACGAGGCTGCGCGTGCCCAGCTGGTGCACGAGGTCATAGCCCCCGCCCTTGCGGCCGGCAAGGTGGTCCTGTGCGATCGCTTCTACGATTCCACGACCTGCTACCAGGCGTTTGCCGATGGCCTCGACCGCCAGATGGTGCGCGACGCCAACAACCTGGCCGTCGCGGGAACGCACCCGGCGCTCACACTCGTCTACCACATCACGCCCGAGCAGGCGGCGCTACGCATGGCAGCCCGTGGCGCGGCAGATCGCATGGAGGCTAAGGGCATGGCATTCCAGGAGCGTGTGTACCAGGGATTTTGTGCCATTGCTGCCGAGGAGCCAAACCGCGTAAAGCTCATCGACGCCACTACGACCGTCGAGGAAGTTTTCGAGAAGACGGTCGAGCAGGTTCGCGCGTACGGTCTCGATATCCCCCAGGATGCTGTCGCCGCCGCGCTTGCCAAGGAGGCCGAGTAACATGGCCCCCGCTCAGGCAAGCCTGCTGGCCAAGCTCGACACCCAAGAGCGCGTGCGCGACTTTTTGACCAATGCCGTCGCCAGCGGCCGTGCATCGCACGCCTACCTGTTTTTGGGCGCCCCCGGCGCGGGCAAGCTCGATGCCGCGTGGGCGCTCGCCCAAGCCTTCCTGTGCGAGCAGGACGGCTGCGGCGCATGCGACAGTTGCGTGCGCGTCTCTCGGCATACGCATCCCGACGTGCACTATTACACGCCCGAGAGCGCCACGGGCTACCTTATTGCCCAGACCCGCGAGCTGCTCGATGACGTGCCGCTGGCACCCATTCGCGCCAAGGCCAAGGTCTACATCATCGACCGTGCCGAGCAACTGCGCGCCAACACCGCCAACGCACTGCTCAAAACACTCGAGGAGCCGCCCGAGGGCGTTATGTTTATCTTGCTGGGCACCTCGGCAGACGTGATGTTGCCCACCATCGTGAGCCGCTGCCAGTGCGTGCCGTTTCGGCTGGTGTCGCCCGCCGTCGCCGCGCAGGCCGTGAGCCGCGCCACCGGTCAGGATATCGCGCGTTGTCGCATGGCCGTCGCCGTGGCGGGAAGCCCCACGCGTGGCATCGAGTTCCTCAAGAGCGCCGAGCGTCAGGATGCTCGCCGCCAGATGGTTCGCGCCATCGATTCGCTCATCGCCGCCGACGAGGCCGACGTGCTCAGCCGCGCCAAGTCACTCATCGTTGCCGTTAAGGCGCCGCTCGCCGAGGTCAAGTCCACGCAGGAAAAGGTGCTCGAGCAAAACGCCGACTACCTGTCGCGTGGAGCATTGAAGCAGCTTGAGGACCGCAACAAGCGCGAACTCAACGCGCGCGAGCGTTCGGGTATCATGGAAGCGCTGGCGAGCGCGCGGACGCTCATGCGCGACGTGCTGCTGACACTTCAGGACGAGGCAGCCGACGTGGTGAACGAGGATGTGCGCGACACGATCGGTCGGCTTGCCGCCGCGACCAATGTTGCGGGTGCCACCCAGGCGCTCGAGGCGGTCGCGACCGCCGAGCGCAACATCGCCAGAAACGTTACTCCCCAGCTGGCCATCGAGGTCATGCTGTTCGATATCAGGAAGGCACTGAAATGCCGTTAGTCGTACCCGTTAAGTTTACCTACGCCTCGCGCGACCTGTGGTTTGACCCGCAGGACCTGGATATCCTCGAGGCCGATTATGCCATTTGCTCCACCGAGCGCGGAACCGAGATCGGCTTGGTTACGGCCGATCCCTTCGAGGTGCCGCAAGACGAGATCGGTCAGCCGCTCAAGCCCGTGCTGCGCGTGGCGAGCGACATCGACCTGCAGCTTGCCGACGACCTGGCCATCCAGGGCGACGAGGCGATGGTCGATTTCCGCCGTCTGGTCAAAGAGCTCGATCTCGAGATGAAGCCGGTGGGCGTCGAGTACCTGTTTGGCGGCGAGAAGGCCGTGTTCTACTTTGCGGCCGAGGAGCGCGTCGATTTTCGCCAGCTCGTCAAGGATCTGTCCTCGACGCTGCACATCCGCGTCGACATGCGCCAGATCGGCGTGCGCGACGAGACCCGCCTGGTGGGCGGCTATGCCCAGTGCGGACAGGAGCTCTGCTGTACGCGCTTTGGCGGACAGTTTGAGCCCGTCTCGATCCGCATGGCAAAAGAGCAGGACCTACCGCTCAACTCGTCCAAGATCAGCGGCGTGTGCGGCCGCCTGATGTGCTGCCTGCGCTACGAGTTCGAGGCCTACAAGGACTTTAAGAGCCGCGCGCCCAAAAAGAAGACGCTTATCGATACGCCGCTCGGCAAGGCGCGTATTCAGGAATATGACACGCCGCGCGAGCAGCTGGTGCTGCGCCTGGAGAACGGCAAGGTCTTTAAGGTCAACCTGGCCGATATGACGTGCTCGGAGGGCTGCAAAAAGAAGGCTGCCGAGCAGGGCTGCAATTGCCGCCCCGACTGCGTGACGCGCGATGTGCTCGAGCACATCGAGTCGCCCGAGATGCGCCTGGCGCTCATGGAGCTCGATCGCGAGAACGGCGTCGACGTGGGCGATGGCCTGTCGAGCGCCGACCGTCTTGCTGGCACGTCGATGCCCAAGCGCCGTCGTCGCGATGCCGATTCCGATGCTCGCGCCGGTCAGGGGCAGGGCGAGGGTCGTGGCCGCGGAAAGGGCCGTGGCAATGCCGCAACGCCTGAGGCCGAGGAGGCCGCTGGCGGCCGTCGCCGCCGCAAGCGTGCGGGCTCTGCCGATGCCGGCGAGGCCGCAGCCGCCGGCAAGAACGGCGCTCGCGAGCGCGAGGTTCAACAGCCCCAGCAGCAGAATCGCGGCGGTGGCATGAATCCCACGCGCCGTCGTCGCCGTCATCTGTCGAGCGAGGAGCGCGAGGACGCCTTCCGCGCCGCAGCTGCTCGCGAGGCTGGTGCCGCTTCCAAGGGTCCCTCGGCCTCCGATGCGCCTGTCGACAAGGGCGGCAAGTCACGTGGCGAGGAGGAGCGCGCGCCGCGTCCGCGCCGTCGCCATTCCTCGGGCGCACAGCAGAAGCCTTCAGTGCCCTCCGTGGCCGATCAGGTCTCGGATGGCGAGGTCAAGGTCACGCGCCGTCGTCCCGGAGATGGCGGGGGAGCTGCTGCCAAGGCTTCGCGTGGCGCCGCTCGCGACGAGCGCGAGCCGCGCGAGGATCGCGGTGGCGAGGGCTCGGCCGACCAGGGTCAAAAGCGCCGTCGTCGTCGCCGTTCCCGCAAGCCGCGCCAGGATGGTGGCGAGGGCTCGACCCCGTCTTCGGCCGCACCACAACCGCCCGCCGGCGAATAACGCCCGCGAGCGGATTTAACCCGCCTTACCCCAATCGCGTCGGGGTACCATAGCGCTGAATCAACAACCCTCCCTGCGACCGAACGTAGGGAGGGTTGTGTCTTGAAGAGCCATCTAAACAAATTGAGCCGTCTGCAGGGTGCCGGCGCCCTACCGTTTGCGGACGAATTGCTGTCGTTTGCCGAGCGGGCGGCACGCGAGGCACTCGAGGCATTGTCGCCAACACGATGTGCCGGCTGCGAGCGCGCCGGTGCGCTTATTTGCCAAGACTGCCTGGCCGCGCTCACGCTCATCGACCCACGTCATAGCTGTACCCGATGCGGCGCCCCGTTTGGGGATTTGCTGTGCACTGAGTGTTCGGTCGAGGGCACGTCCTCGGCAATGGCGGAGGCGCTCGACCGCTGCCTGGCGTGCTCCGTCTATGCGCATCCGCTGCCGCGCATCATTAAAGCGTACAAGGACGCGGGCGAGCGACGCCTGGCGCCGTATCTGGCGGAGCTGCTCTACGACACTGCCCTGCATGCCCAGGTCGTAGCGCCCGAACGCTTAGGAGGTGTGCTGTCCGGTGCGGATGCGGTGGTGTTTGTGCCCGCGACGGCGGCAGCGTTTCGGCGGCGTGGCTTTGATCATATGGAGGCTATTGCGCGTCCATTTTGCGAGCTGTCGGGTGTTCCCCTGCTCGATGCTCTCGTCAAGTACGGGCATGGCGACCAGCGCGAACTCGGTCGTGAGGAGCGTCGCGAGCGTGCCCAAGGCATGTACGAGACGGTTGAGGACGTGCGCGGCCGCCGTCTACTGCTTATCGATGACGTTATCACCACGGGCGCGACCATGGCAGCAGCCTCGGCGGAGCTCAAGCGTGCCGGCGCTGCGGCAGTCGATGGCCTTGCTATCGCACGTGTTTGGTAGGGGTGGTTTTGTGGCAGTGAAGATTGAGCGGCGCAACGAGCCGACAGGCGAACAGCTAGCGGCTTCCGTAATCCTAACAGGCGCTTCAGCGCTGCGCATGATGCGCGCCGAGCGCCGGCAGATGGGCTATATCAGCTGGAAGGACCTTAATCCCGATGAAGAGCGCCGTGTGCTGCGCACGTCGTCGCCCTCGACCGAGGACATTTATCTTCCCGACTTGGTGCGGATTGGGGCCGCAAGCGGCGAGGTACAAGAGGATTTGTGCTTGCTGGTAGGGTCTGCAGCACAGCGCCGCCGCATTTTTGGCGTGAGCTGGTCCGTATGCTCCGGGTTGCCTGCTGGCTCGATTCTAGAGGTGGAACCGGGGGTATACAGCCTATCTCCCGAGGCCCTTTGTGTTGCCATCGCCCGCGAGGTCGGCTGTATCCAGGCATTTGCCCTGGCCCAGGAGCTGTGCTCTAAGATTTCACTGAGCGACCGCGGGAAGTATCTGCCTCCCTACACCTCGCCTGTTACGAATAAACTTGCAAAGGACAAGGACCAGCCAGCAGACGTGGGCTACTTTGAAGTCGAGCCGGCGCTGACGCCCGATCGCCTGGCAGATTACCTTGCGGCATGCAAGGGGAATGTGGCCAAACAGCTGCAGCGTCTGTGTCCCTATCTTTCGGAAAACCTGCTCTCGCCCATGGAGTGCATCATGCTCGCCCTGTTTTCGCTTCCGTTTTCCTATGGCGGGTTTGCCTGCGGACCTTTTAAGACCGACTACAAGGTCGAGTTCGATGACCGTGCGCAGGCAATCTCGGGGATGCCTCATGCAGTTTGCGATGCGTATCAAGAGGCAGCCCGGTTTGACCTGGAATACAACGGTGAGCTGGGCCATTCCTCTCGGAGGGGACGTATCCATGATGAAAAGCGCAACACGGGCTTGATTACTATGGGAATCGAGGTCGCGACGGTCAACAACGAAATGCTCTGTGACATGGAAGCGATGGAAGCGCTCGCATGGCGCATCCACCAGCGTATGCGAAAGCGGTACCGGAATCGTGTCGATGCCCGCAGGAAGAAGCAAGAGGCGTTGCTTAACACGCTGCGGGCGTGTTTTGGGCTTAAGCCGGTCTAATTCACGTCGAAAATAGGGGGTTAATCATATGCCCTGGCCAAAATATGGCAAATATGAGTACTGTCACTAAATCAGTAACAGCAAAATCAAGGAATTTAGGACTCGGAGGCGTCATAAAGTAAGAAGATAATAAACAAATGTAGAATAACTAAGCATCAGGTTGGCGACACTGAGCGCAAAATCTGTCCGAGAGGCCAAAAATGCCTGTTACTAAATTGGTGACAGTACTCATATTTGCCATTTTTTGGCCACGGCACCCTAAGAAGGGTGTCCCGGAACTCACCGTAGGGGAGCTCCGGGCTTCACAGGGGCACGAATAGCCCACTCCGACCTGCGAAATCTGTACTCGCGATGCGAATGACGCCCCTAACCTTAAACTTTAGCTTGAACTTAGCTATAATGCGCTACGTTCCTACCAGGCTGTGGTTGCGGACGGACGAAATGCCCGCCCTAGTCCAAGACAGACGCGGTCAAAGGGATCCACGTAAGCGACCGCGTGCGCGCGGCGCGATCATGGCGCGTCCTAGATGTAAGCCGCACCGTCCGTTCTACTTTCTTTGGGGCAATACCGCCTCGCGGGCGAGCGGGCCAGTCGTGAAGGTGGCTGCGGCCTCCCGAGCAAACGCCCCGGTGCGCAAGTGTGGGGTCAAATACCAGGTCAGCTGGTGGGAACAACCTGATATTCCGCGCAACGCACGGATCGTATACGACACAGAAGGCAGGGTAGTGGACATGGTGAGGGGCAGCTTGATGCACGCGGCTCGGTTAGGTGCTGGGACCGCAGCGGTCATCGCCGTTTTGGGCCTGAGCGGATGCGCGTTCAACCCGCTGTCTACGTTCACGACTCCCACGATCGACCAGATCGAGTACGAGACCGTCACGCCGGCGGTGTCGGACGATGCCCTGGTCACTCCCGGAACCCTGACGGTCGCCCTCGATACTTCCGATGCGCCGCAGGCCATGCAGGACGCCGACGGCGAGCTCACGGGGTATGCGGTTGACGCCGCCCGCGCCCTCGCAAGCCGCATGGGCCTTAAGGTCGCCTTTGTCGATGCGTCCTCGGCAGGTTCCGCGCTCGGCGACAAAAAGGCTGATATCTTTATCGGCGAGATCAACTCCACGGACGGGGACGTTAGCTCGCTCGGCACCTGCCTGTACGATGCCGCTTCCGTGTTCGGTAAAACCAGCGATGGTGGGTCGCTAAGCGTTTCCACCGATACCCTTAACACGTCTACTCTGGGTGTCCAGATGTCCTCGGCCTCGCAGGAGGCGCTTGCTAAGCAGAGCATCGCCGCCAACCAAAAGACCTACTCCAACATCAACGAGTGCTTTGAGGCGCTCGAGTCCGGCGAGGTCGACTATGTAATCTGCGACTCCACGGCCGGCGGCTATCTTGCACGCCTGATGAGCGAGATCTCCTATGTCGGTGCGCTCGAGGCGCCCTCGACGCTTGGTGTTGCAGGCCTTTCGTCCAATGACGAACTGTGTCGTGCCGTGAGCGATGCCCTCGACGGTATTACGGCCGACGGCACGCTCGAGGCGGTCCACTGCGTCTGGTACGGCACGATGCCCTACGACCTCACCACTAAGACGGTTTCGGGCGCTAACGTGCAGCCGGGCGACTCTGAGTCCAGCGAGACCACATCCTCCGGCAGCGAGTCCTCCGATTCCAACAATGAGACCGCATCCTCCGAAGACAAATCGTCCAGCCAGGAAGACACCATCACCGACGACGACATTAACAAGCTTAATAGCTAGTTATTGCTAGGGGTGGTGTCTCCTATGCGCTAGGAGAGATGCCCCTTCACGGTTTCAACACGCACTGCCGGGCTTCCCCAATAGAGGAGCCCGGCTTTTTCATCTCTATAAAACCAGCAGGTCAAAGCCAATTTTCGGGACCAAATACAAAGTCGCCGGCTCCCTCCTATAGCGCACTTTGCCACGGAAAAGTGCGAGACTTCGGTATGCGGTATTAAGCAATCGTTATTCGGGTCTTTGGGAATCCGCGTGATTAAATGCACGGCAATGGGTACATAGCCAGTACAGTAAGTCCCCGAGGCAGATTGGAGCCACGTATGGATATCAAGGTTTCTGGACGCAAGACGACGGTAACCGATGCTCTGCGTGCGCATGTGGATGAGAAGATCGGCGAGGCGCTCAAGGTTTTCGATATCGAGCCCATGACAGTCGACGTCGTGCTTCGTTATGAGAAGAACCCCTCGAACCCCAACCCGGCAATCGTCGAGGTCACGGTTCGTGCCCGCGGCTCTGTGATTCGCGTTGCCGAGCACGGCGCAGATATGTATGCCGCCATCGACCTCTCCGCCGATAAGGTCACCCGCCAGCTGCGCAAGTTCAAGACCAAGGTCGTGGACAACCGCCAGGGCGGTGCCAGCGCAGCGGATGTCGCGCCGGTCGAGCGCGTCGAGGATCTGGCCGACCTGCTGCTGCCCGAGGACGACGACGACCTGCTCGTCCGCGAGAAGGTCATCGATGTCACCCCGATGACTGAGGAGCAGGCGCTGGTGCAGACCGATCTGCTGGGCCACGACTTCTACGTGTTCGAGAACGCGACGACTGGCCTCATCAATGTGGTGTATCACCGTAAGAATGGTGGATATGGCATCATCAAGCCCCGTATCGAAACACTTGACGAGTAAAATACGTTAACTTGCATGAGTTAACGGTTGGCGGCCATCCCATGCGGGTGGCCGCCTTTTTACGTAAGGAGTCGCTTTGATGGACAAGGCCGCATCCGCCGGTCATTCGGACCGTTGCCGTATCGTCGTCGATACCTGCTGCGACTTTAGCCCCGAGGTCGCCGCGAACCTCGATGTCGATATCTTGGGTTTCCCCTTCATTATCGATGGCGAGGAGCGCACGGATGACATCTGGTCGAGCATCACACCCAAGGAGTTCTACGACCGCATGCGCGCCGGTGCCCGCGTGTCCACCTCGGCTGTGTCGCTCGGTCGCTATATCGAGTTCTTTACCGAGTGCGCCAAAGAGGGTACGCCCACGGTCTACCTGTGCTTTACCTCGGCGCTGTCGTCGAGCTACAACTCCGCGTGCCAGGCGGCGGACGCCGTGCGCGCCGAGTATCCCAACTTTGAGCTGTACGTGGTCGACAACGCTCTGCCCTGTGCGACCGGCGAGCTCTTGGCGCTTGAGGCCGTGCGCCAGCGTTCGGCGGGACTGACCGCCAAGCAGCTGGTCGACTGGGCAAACGAGGCCAAGACCTATGTCCACGGTTACTTTACGCTCGAGAGCTTTGACGCGCTGGCTGCCGGCGGCCGCATTCCGCCCGCGGCGGCACAGCTCACGGCAAAGCTCGACGTCAAACCCGAGCTGTCCTACGACCTGGCCGGCTCGCTGTCGCTGATCGGCGTCAACCGCGGTCGCAAGAAGGCGCTCAAGTCCATTCTCAAGTCGTTCCGCGAGAACTATGTGCCCGATCGCACCATGCCCATCGCCATTATGACGGCCGATGCCGAAAAGGACGGCGACTGGCTCGAGGCCGCCATCCGCAAGGAGGAAGGCTGCGCCGACGTGACCATCATCCGCAGCTCTGTGGGCCCCACCATTGGCTCGCACGTGGGCCCCGGCATGGTGGCTTGCGCGTTTTGGGGCAAGAACCGCGCCGACAAGGCGTCGCTTTCCGACCGCATCGCCCGCCGCGTGCGCGGTCAGTAGGCAAGTAACGCGGCCGTAATCGCCCTCGACTCACAGCCCAACGCTGGCACCGAGTATTCAACCTGGTAATAACACCCAACCCAAAAGGAAAGGTTTCATGGCAAACAAGCTCTCCGTCGCATTTATCGGCACCGGAATCATGGGTGCCCCCATTGCCGGCCACATCCTGGATGCCGGCTATCCCGTCACGGTCAACAACCGCACTAAGTCCAAGGCCGCCGCGCTTATCGAGCGCGGTGCCGTTTGGGCCGATACGCCGGCAGATGCCGTGGCGAACGCCGACGTCGTCTTTACCATGGTGGGTTATCCCTCCGAGGTCGAGGAGCTCTACCTGGCGGGCGACGGCCTGCTCGCGTGCACAAAGCCTGGCGCGGTCCTGATCGACCTCACCACGAGCTCGCCCGAGCTCGCGCGCGATATTGCCGAGGCCGCCCAGGTTTCCGGCCGCATGGCGTTTGACTGCCCCGTCACCGGCGGCGAGTCCGGTGCTATCGCCGGCACGCTCACGGCCATCGTGGGCGCCACCGAGAACGACATCGCCCCGGTCCGCGACATCCTTTCCACCTTTGCGGCAACTATCTGCTGCTTCGATGGCGCCGGCAAGGGCCAGGCTGCCAAGCTCGCCAACCAGGTGTCGCTGGGCGCCTGCATGGTCGGCATGGCCGATGCGCTGGCGTTTGCCGAGCTGAGCGGCCTTGATCTGGAGAAGACCCGTCAGATGATCCTGGGCGGCACCGGCAAGTCCGGCGCCATGGAGAGCCTGGCACCCAAGGCGCTCGACGGCGATTACAAGCCCGGCTTTATGGTCGAGCACTTTATTAAGGACCTGCGCTTGGCGCTCGCCTATGCCGACGATCGCGAGCTTGCGCTGCCCGGCGCCGACGTGGCCCTTACGCTCTACGACATGCTCGATGCCATCGGTGGTGCCAAGCTGGGCACCCAGGCCATCACGGTCCTCTATAAGGAGGAGGCCGACGCCATCGCCGCTGGTCTGGACTGGTCGCAGTATCGTCCCGAGGAGCACGGTGCCCACGAGGAAGGCTGCGGTTGCGGCGAGCATGGCGACGACCACGAGTGCTGCGGTGGCCACCACCACGGCGAGGACCACGAGTGCTGCGGCGGTCACGGTCACGATGACGGCCACGAGTGCTGCTGCGGCCACCATCACGAGGAGTAGCGCCCATGAGCTGGACGTTCGTGGTGCTTGCGCTGGTGCTCTTTCTCTTTGCGATCTACATCGGCTTTTTGTGCGGCCAGTGGGCGTGCGAAAAGCGCGTCATCACCAAGCGCGACTACTGGATCGCCAACTTTGCAGGAGCGGCGGCAGTCGTCCTGCTGACCTGGGTGTTCTCGCTGTTCCCGCTGGTGCAGTTTGCGCCGATCGGCTGGCTCGGCGGCTTTATCGCCGGTCTTAAGATGAGCTTTGGCGAGTCCGTCGGCCCGTGGCGCAAGCACGACGAGGTTTTTAACGTCAACAAGGCCCATCGCGCCGCCGCCGATGCGGGCGACGCCGAGGAACGCCGCCGTGCGCGTCGCAATGGTGCGGCCGACCGACAGCTCATCTCGGTCACCGATGACAGCAAGGGTGCTGGCAAGCACGCTAAGAAATAGTAAGAAGAGGTAACTATGGCAGAAAACAAAGACGAACAGCTCACCGACGAGGAGCTGGCACAGCTCCAGCTGGCAGAGGAGAACGAGAACGCCGTCGACCGCCTGGTCCAGGAGCTCGGCTGCCCCACGCGCCGCATCCGCCAGTTTGCCGCCCGCGTGCTGCACCTGCTTGCCGAGCGCGATCCGCAGCGCGTCGTGCCCTGCGTGCCCGCGCTGATCGAGGCGCTCGATCGCCCCGAGGCGCAGACCCGCTGGGAGGCCCTCGATGCCTTGGCGGCACTCGCCACCACCTGCCCCGAGCAGATGGAGGACGCCTTTGAGGGTGCCGAGACCGCGCTGTTCGACGAGATCTCCTCCACGCTGCGCTATGCCGCCTTCCGCCTGCTGTGCGTGTGGGGTGCCACGAGTGTCGAGCGTTCGCGCGAGGCTTGGCCCATCCTGGACGAGGCCATCCAGTGCTACCACGGCGACCTTGAGTATCGCGACATGCTCGGTTGCCTGTACGAGTTTTGCCAGGGCGAGATCGACGCCGAGGTCGCAGAGAAGCTTGCGCTGCGCCTTAAGTTCGATGCCGAGAACGGTAAGGGCAGCTATCTCAAGGCCCGTTCGAGCGAGATTTGCGAAATGCTTGTTAAACGTTTTGGCCTGGATCTCTCCAAAAAGAAGAAGCGTGCTAGCGTTAAAAAATCTGACGACGCCGAAGACGAGGAGTAACAGATTATGGCGCACGATGTAGTCCTGATTCCCGGTGACGGTATCGGTCCCGAGATTACGCAGGCTATGCGCCGCGTGGTCGAGGCCACCGGTGTCCAGATCAACTGGAACGTCCAGGAGGCCGGCGCCGGCGTCATGGACGAGTTTGGCACGCCGCTGCCCCAACATGTGCTCGATGCGGTTGCCGAGACCAAGGTCGCCATCAAGGGGCCCATCACCACGCCGGTCGGCACGGGTTTCCGCAGCGTTAACGTCGCCCTGCGCAAGCACTTTGACCTGTATGCCTGCGTGCGTCCCTGTCTGTCGCAGCCGGGCGACGGCTCGCGCTTCCGCGACGTTGACCTGGTCATCGTGCGCGAGAACACCGAGGACCTCTACGCCGGTATCGAATTCGATGAGGGTGCTGCCGAGGTCGAGGAGCTTTCGCAGCTCGTCGAGCGCTCGGGCCAGAAGACCTTCGCCGCGGATTCCGCCATCTCGATCAAGCCCATCTCTATCGCCAAGAGCCGCCGTATTGTGGAGTACGCCTTTGAGTATGCCCGCCGCTGCGGCCGCAAAAAGGTGACGGCCGTGCACAAGGCCAATATCATGAAGGCGACCGACGGCCTGTTCCTGCGCGTTGCGCGCGAGGTGGCCGCCAACTATCCCGACATTGAGTTCAACGACAAGATCGTCGACGCCACCTGCATGGGCCTGGTCCAGAACCCCAACGACTTCGATGTCCTGGTGCTGCCAAACCTGTACGGCGACATCGTGAGCGACCTGTGCGCCGGCCTGGTGGGCGGCCTGGGTATGGCCCCCGGCTCCAACATCGGTGCCGACTGCGCCATCTTTGAGGCGACGCACGGCTCTGCGCCTGATATCGCGGGGCAGGATATTGCCAACCCCACGGCCGAGATCCTCTCTGCTGCGATGATGCTCGATCACCTGGGTGAGAACGATGCGGCCAATCGCATCCGCGCCGCCGTGTCCGCCACGCTCGACGAGGGCAAGCAGGTTACCGGCGACGTACGTCGTGCCCAGACCGGTTCTGTCGAGGGTGCGGTGGGTACGCAGGCCTTTGCCGATGCCGTTATCGCGCACCTAGCTTAAGGCATGCAGGCTGCAAACGCCTAAATAGTACTTAAGTGTTTGCGTATAACCTAAGAATCAATACGCCCGGCGCTCTGTCGGGCGTATTCTATTGCGGACTATGTTTCCTAACAAGGAGTAACTGATATGGGTCTGATTCAAAAGAAGGACGAGAAGGACGAGATCGACGGCATCCAGATCATCGAGCGCGGCGAAGGCCCCGACGGTGATGAGGACGAGAAGATCGACCTGGTCGCCGGCACGTCTGCCGAGCACATTGCCGCCGGCACGACCGCCGAGGAGGAGGACGCTCGCCTGGAGGCAAAGATCGCCGCGGACGCCGCCGACGAGAACCTCATGCCCGAGGAGCAAGACGAGGACGACTCCGACGCGGACGACCATGCATCCAAGCACAAGAAGACGATGATTGCCGCCTTTGTGGTCGCTATCGTGATCGCTGCGGTGGTCGGCTTCTTTATTGGCAATGGCGGCTTTGGCGGCAAGGGTGTCGGTTCGTCGACCCTGACCGAGGACCAGCTCGATTCGACCGTGGCAAGCTATAGCTACAACGGCAAGAAGAGCGATATCACCGCGCGCGAGGCCATCGAGAGCCAGTACAGCCTCGATACCGTCAAGGATAGCAACGGCAACTACACCGCCCCCTCTTCCGACGTCATCCTGTCTTACGTGCGCAACAAGATTCTGCTCGATGCTGCTGAGGACGAGGGCATTACCGTCTCCTCTAAGGAGATGAAGAAGTACGCCGAGGATTCTATCGGCACCTCGGACTACGACACCATGGCCAAGCAGTATGGCGTGTCCAAGGACCAGGCCAAGCAGATCGTCCGTCAGTCCGCGACGCTGCAGAAGCTCTACAAGAAGAAGGTGGGCGATGCTTCCGCGAGCATGCCGACCGCTCCGACCGAGCCTTCTGACGGCAACGAGGACACCGCGAGCAAGGATTACGCTGACTACATCATCAACCTTGCCGGCGACGAGTGGGATAGCTCGAAGGGCACCTGGAAGGACGCCGACAGCACCTATGCTAAGGCCTTCGCCGACGATGCCTTTACCGCCGATAGCGCCACCTATAAGCAGGCCATGACCGCCTACTACACTGCCTATCAGCAGTATTCCTCGCAGGCTTCGAGCGCCAGCTCCAAGTGGACCGAGTATGCCAACGGCCTGTACGCCAACGCCAACATCAGCATCTACGGTCTGTTTGCTTAAAGGTTGCCCGAGCTTTCGAGCACGAAGTCGAAATATCTGATTGAGCCCGCTAGAACGCATCGTTCTGGCGGGCTTTTTGCGTTGAGGGCGTGATTGGCGGCTTAATTATGGCTATTCATCTTTAAGTCCAAAGAGGTTATCGGCTTCATCGTCAGGCATATATTCCAGCACATCGCCCGGTTGGCAGTCGAGAGCCCGGCATATCGCGTCAAGAGTTGAAAAGCGCACGGCAGAAACCTTGCCCGTCTTGATACGCGACATATTGACCTGGGAGATACCCACGCGTTCCGCAAGCTCTTTGGATGAAATCTTGCGTTCGGCAAGCATGCGGTCGAGCCGCAGAATAATCATGGATTCCCCCTAGAGCAACTCGTCATCTTGTTTTTGCAGGATACACCCGTACTGGAAGATGCTAGCAATCAGGCTAATAATTAGGCCTGCAAAGAGCATAGAGAGGTCGAGATGCTGCCCGCCAAGTGCATCCGTAAAGCTGCCGCCAAATCCTGAGAGTATCAGCCCTGTGACTATGGCACCAAAAAGTTTCACGGCGGCGCCGCCGATAAGGAACAAATGTCCTATTTGACGTAGTATGCGGATGCATTCGAGGTCAAAGGGCCTGCCCGCCTTTTCAATGGCGGAGAAAAACCTGTATGCGCTTAGCGCGATGGCAAGCGCGAGGCATGCCATCATGCCGCTCCCTATGGCAGTATGACCGTCGTGCGCGACAAGCATAAGAGGAGTCTGTTCATTGGTGCCGACGAGAGCGAGAATTGGCCCTTCGCTAGCCTCAAGCTCTACGGATTGGAGACAGAACCCTTGGGAGAGGCTAGGCAATATGAGTAGATCGTAGATTGCAATGACTGCGAGGAGTCCCAGAGCGAGCGCCACGATGGTGCAGATTGTGCCCCATTTGCAGTAGCGAGTGAGCTTCCTCAGTTTGGCTATTGCCTGTTCACGGTCGATGGCTTCATTCGATTTGGATACGTTCCAGCGGATCATAGCTCCTCCAACCAATGTCTTGGATGATACTTGTATCTTATATTATACTTAATGATAAACGATAAACAATTACAGATTAGAGTAAGAGTAAGTAATGTTTGTGAGACGAATAGCGAGAGCTTGTGGCATATTTAGGGAGTGAGAGTTTGGCACGTGGGGGATGGACGAGTATCTAAATATCCTGCAACCGCGCAAGTGCTTCATCGGGTCTCCCTAATTCATCCGGGAAAACGGCCGTAAACGATTGCAAATAACCGGTGAACGGTCGAAAACTACCGTTCACCGATAATATCGAAACTGGTTCTTACTGGTATTAAGTCAAAAAGACCAATTCACAAATCTTCACAATGACCTGCAATTTTTCTACACGCCATTTTTAGCCACCCTGCGTTGTTTAGACACAAAAAAAGTTCCAATCTTTCGTCAAATCATTTCGAAACGGTTTCAAAACCGCAGGTAGAAGTGTTAATGAGCGGTAAACGGTCGATTTTTCACCGTGAACGGTGCAAAAACGTTTTACTGTATGAATCAACGAAAGCAACCTCTTCTGTGGTGATATAGTGACAACAACACGTCACGTGGTTACTACCAGTTAAGAAACCACTGGTCTTTAAAGAACGCTTTCCAAGAAGCTTTAAGGGCACTCGCCCGCTGGCTTCCGAACATCATCGGACTCAGATCGTACACACCTTCGGAAGGGAAATTTGAATGGTTGGCTTTATTCTTACCGGTCATGGACAGTTCGCACCCGGCCTTGCAAGCGCTATCGCTATGGTTGCCGGCGACCAACCCGCTTTTACCGTCGTTCCTTTCGAGGGCGACCAGGCTGCTTCCTACGGTGAGGATCTCCGCGCCGCTATTACCGCCATGCGCGAGGAGTGCGATGGCGTGCTCGTCTTTACCGACCTGCTTGGCGGCACCCCGTTCAACCAGGCAATGATGATTGCCCAGGATGTCGACAACGTTGAGATTCTGACCGGCACTAACCTTCCCATGGTTATTGAGCTTCTGTTCCTCCGCGGCAATGCCACGCTCGCCGAGCTTGGCGAGCAGGCCGTGACCGTTGGCCAGACGGGCGTCACCGCCCAGACGGTCGCATCCGTTGCCAGCTCCGAGGATGAGGATATCTTCGGCGACGAGGACGGCATCTAATGGCCGATTTCGGAGCCAGCGTCCTGAGCTCCTCGGTTGCTCTTTTAGGCCTGCTTGTCATCATGGGCTTGATTTACACCATCTGGTCGCAAATCAACATGAAGAAGAAACAGAAGTACTTCAAAGAGCTACACACCGAGCTCAAGCCGGGTCAGGAGGTTCTTTTCGCCGGCGGTATCTACGGAACCGTCAAGGGCATCGAAGGCGAGAAGGTCCAGATTAAAGTCCGATCCGGTGCCGTCGTAGATGTTTCGCGTTACGCGATTCAGGAGATTAAGTAACTGTCGTCAGCAATCAACGAAAGGAAGCTGATCAACATGGCAGAACCCAACATTCTTCTTACCCGCATCGATAACCGACTGGTTCATGGTCAGGTCGCAACCCAGTGGAACTCCACCCTGGGCTCCAACCTCATCCTCGTCGCCAACGACGATGTGTCGACCAACACCATGCGTCAGAACCTCATGAAGATGGCCGCTCCCGCCGGCGTCGCTACGCGTTTCTTCTCCCTGCAGAAGACCATCGACGTCATTGGCAAGGCGAGCCCGCGCCAGAAGATCTTCATCGTGGCCGAAACACCGGAAGACGTGCTTACGCTCGTCAAGGGCGGTGTGCCTATAAAGAAGGTAAACATCGGCAACATGCACATGTCGGAAGGAAAGCGCCAAGTCGCCACCTCCGTCGCAGTTAACGACGAGGATGTCGCTGCGTTTAAAGAGCTGCAGGAATTGGGGGTGGAGTTGGAGATCAGGCGCGTTCCGAGCACGCCTGTTGAGGATACGAGCAAGCTCTTCTCGTAATCCTCGTGATCCACGTTGTCAGGAGTGAAACCCTGACATTCTGTACGTGAACCAAAAGTGCGTACATACATTTTGAAAGGAGGAGCAAGATGGAATTCTCGATCATTCAGGTCGCACTGGTCTTCGTTGTTACGTTCATCGCGGCAATCGACCAGTTCAACTTCCTCGAGTCTCTCTATCAGCCCATCGTCACCGGCGCCGTCATCGGTCTTATCCTTGGCGACCTCAACACCGGTCTTCTCGTGGGTGGTACCTATCAGCTCATGACGATCGGCAACATGCCGATCGGAGGCGCTCAGCCGCCTAACGCCGTCATCGGCGGCATCATGGCAGCCATTCTCGCTATCGCTACGAAGCTCGAGCCCAACGCGGCAGTCGGCCTCGCCATTCCGTTCGCTCTGCTTGGCCAGCTTGGTGTTACCCTGGTCTTCACGCTTATGTCCCCGCTTATGTCCTCGGCCGATAACATGGCTCACAACGCGGACACCAAGGGCATCGAGCGCCTGAACTACTTCGCCATGACCCTGCTCGGCCTGATCTTCGCTATCGTCGTCACGCTGTTCTTCATCGCTGGCGCCACCATCGGTGCGACCATCGCCGCCGCCATTCCGGATTGGCTGCAGACCGGTCTCTCCGCTGCAGGCGGCATGATGCGCTTCGTCGGCTTCGCCGTCCTGCTCAAGGTTATGATGAACCGCGATATGTGGGGCTTCTTCCTCATGGGCTTTGGCCTCGCGCTCATCACCGTTGCCAACGATTCTCTGGCAACCCCTGCTCTGCTCATCCTCGCTCTCATCGGCTTCGGCATCGCCTTCTGGGACTTCCAGCAGCAGACCGAGCTGAAGGGTGCAGCTGTTTCTGACGGAGGTGACTTCGAAGATGGCATCTAATGAGTATGTGATCCCGGAGCACTACGAGGATCTCACTCCTGCTCCGCAGCTCGACCAGAAGACCCTCAACAAGATGGCTTGGCGCTCCTGCTTCCTGCAGGCCTCGTTCAACTACGAGCGTATGCAGGCCGCTGGCTGGCTCTACTCCATCATCCCCGGTCTGGAGAAGATCCACACCAACAAGAACGACCTCGCGGCTTCCATGAGCCACAACCTGGAGTTCTTCAACACTCACCCGTTCCTCGTCACCTTTGTTATGGGTATCGTGCTTTCGCTCGAGCAGAACAAGGTTGACATCCCCACGATCCGCGCCGTCCGCGTCGCCGCAATGGGCCCGCTCGGTGGTATCGGTGACGCCCTGTTCTGGCTGACGCTCGTGCCTATCACGGCCGGCATCACCTCCAACATGGCTATCAACGGTAACGCCGCTGCGCCGCTGATCTTCCTGGTGATCTTCAACGTCGTCCAGTTCGCTCTGCGCTTCTGGCTCATGAACTGGTCCTACAAGCTTGGCACCAGCGCTATTGACGCTCTGACCGCCAACATGCAGGCCTTTACGCGTGCCGCTTCCATCATGGGCGTCTTCGTCGTCGGTTGCCTGGTCGTCACCATGGGTGGCACCCAGATCAACCTCCAGATCCCCAACGGCACCACCCGCGGCATTGCTGCCCACACGGTTGTCGTCTCCGAGGAGGAGGCCGAGAACTTTACCGGCCTGGAGGGTATTGATACCGAGACCGCTGAGGCTGGCACCATGGCCATGACCGATGCCGACGGTAACGCTCTTACCGCTTCCGATGCCGACGGCAACGCTGTCGAGTGCGGCGTCACCGATCTGGGCAACGGCATGGCGTCCGTTACCTACGGTACCGTCACCGAGGATCCGGTCAACTTCTCCGTTGCCGACACCCTCAACACCATCGTCCCGAAGCTCGTCCCGCTTATGCTTACGCTGCTGCTTTACTACATGTTCGCTAAGCACAGCTGGACCCCGACCAAGGGCATTCTCCTGCTCTTCGTCCTGGGCATCCTGGGCGCTGGCCCGCTTGGTCTCTGGCCGAGCATCTGGTAAGGCTCTAGCTTGAGGGGTGTGTCCCTACGCGGCTCACACCCCGACCCCTTAAGCCATGTGTATGTTAAAAGCCGCGTGCTCGAAAGAGCGCGCGGCTTTTGTTTTCTTAATGATTCGGGTGTTGCGGACCGATAATGCTTAACACCCAAGGTAGTTAGCCGAGTTCGAGCAAAAAGGGAGGATAGAATGACGATCGGAGCGCGCAAACAGCCCCTATACGATCAGCTGGTCGATATTCTGACCGAAAAGATTGACCATGAATATCATGCCGGTGACATGATTCCTTCCGAGCGCGAATTATCGGAGCGCTATGGTCTCTCGCGCACCACAGTGCGCCTGGCCCTGCAGGAGTTGGAACGCTTGGGGCTGGTGGTTCGGCAGCACGGTCGCGGCACCTTTGTGACCGACCGTTCGGCAAAGGTAACCAATCTTACGCAGTCCTACAGCTTTACCGAGCAGATGCGTGCGATGGGTCGCGAACCAGAGACCACGATTCTCGATTTTTGCGAGATGGAGGCCGATAAGAATCTGGCCGAGCATATGGGGTGCCGCATCGGCGACCGTATCTTTAAGCTCAAGCGCCTTCGTTCCGCCGACAACATGCCCATGATGGTCGAGCGCAGCTATCTGCCGGTGCGTAAGTTCTTGTCGCTCAAGCGTCCGCTCTTGGAGCGTAAACCGCTCTACGATGTGATTGAGCAAGATTTCCAACAAAAGATACGCGTGGCCGAAGAGGAGTTCTATGCGAGCATAGCCCGTCCCACCGACGCTCACCTTTTGGGAATCGTCGAGGGCTCGCCAGTGCTCGATTTGGTCAGGACTACGTATAACGAGTCAAACGAGGTTGTGGAGTATACGCTCTCGGTTGCTCGTGCCGACCAGTTTAAGTACAAGGTTTATCACCAGCGCAACGATTAATGATGCACTTGTTTCGTTGTGTTGATTCTTTGCAGTCAACTGGTTACTACCAGATAACCAACTGAAGTGTATAATTGCACGTCAGAGGATTACTTCTAGAGAGAGGTATTAGAAATGTTCGAGAAGAGTGTCGAGGAGCTCACCGAGCTCGGCGCCCAGATCACCACGGCCGAGATTGCTCAGCAGCCCGAGCTTTGGCGTGATACGCTCAACATCTATCGCGAGAACAAGGAGGCCATCGAGGCCTTTCTGGCTGAGGCTCGCGCTATGGGCGAGGGCCGTCTGTCCGTTGTCTTCACCGGTGCCGGTACGTCCGACTATGTTGGCGATACCTGCGCCCCGTACCTGCGTCACGCTGGCAACACTGATCTCTACGACTTTAAGCCCATCGCCACGACCGATATCGTGAGCGCCCCGCGCGACTTCCTGCGCGCCGAGGATCCCACGCTCGTGGTTTCCTTTGCCCGCTCTGGCAACAGCCCCGAGAGCCTTGCCGCCGTCGCCGTTGCCAAGGAGCTCGTCCACAACGTCAAGTTCCTCAACATCACCTGCGCTCCCGAGGGCAAGCTCGCTGTCGAGTCCGCTGATGACCCCAATGCGCTGACGCTGCTCATCCCGCGCGCCAACGACAAGGGCTTCGCCATGACCGGTTCCTACACCTGCATGACCCTGCTCTCTACCCTCATCTTTGACGAGGCTTCCGACGAGCAGAAGGCCGAGTGGGTCGAGACCATCGCCAAGATGGGCGAGGAGGTCATCGCTCGCGAGTCCGAGGTTGCCGATTACCTGGCTGGCGACTTCAACCGCGTGACCTACTTGGGTTCCGGCTCCTTCGGTGGCCTTGCCCAGGAGAGCCAGCTCAAGATCCTCGAGCTCGCTCACGGTCTGGTCGCTACTTCCTACGACACCTCTATGGGTTATCGTCACGGACCCAAGTCCTTCGTCGACGACAAGACCCTCGTGTTCGTGTTCGTCAACAACGATGCCTACACCCGTCAGTACGATATCGACATCCTCAACGAGATCGGTGGCGACGAGATCGCTCAGCACACCGTTGCCGTTCAGCAGGATGGCGCTACCGTCTACGAGGGCGAGTCCTTCACCTTTAAGGGCTATGAGGCACTCCCCGAGGGCTACCTTGCCCTGCCGTTCGTGATGTTTGCCCAGGCCATCAGCCTGCTCAACTCCGTGCGCGTGGGCAACACGCCCGATACGCCGAGCCCCACCGGCACGGTCAACCGCGTGGTTAAGGGCGTGACGATTCACCCCTTCACCGCTTAATCGCGTCCCCCCCTGTAAGGGCGCCCGTCCGCTCATAACGGCGGGCGGGCGCTTTTTGTTTTCACTTGGACCGGGTATAAGCATCACCACAGTCAACTGCTTTAGAAGCAAGGAGTGCATATGAGCACGTACGCAATTAAGGCTGACAAGTTCTTCTTGCCGGCAGGTCCGCAGCTGGGCGGCTATCTTATGGTCGAGGATGGCGTCTTTGGCGCCTGGCAGGCCGACGAGCCCTCTTGCGAGATCAAGGACTACACGGGATCGTGGATCGCACCGGGTATGGTTGATACCCACATCCATGGCTTCTACAACCACTCAACTACCGATAACGACCCCGAGGGTATCGATATCAGCTCGACTGAGCTCGCCCGTCGCGGTACCACCAGCTGGCTACCCACGACGTTCACCGATGGCGTCGAGCAGATCAAGGACGCCTGCGCCGCCATCGCTCAGGCGGACGAGGGTCGCGGCCCCGACTTCTGCGGTGCTCGCATTCAGGGCATCTACCTGGAGGGCCCCTTCTTTACCATGAAGCACGTGGGCGCGCAGAACCCCGCTTATCTTATCGATCCCTCCGAGGAGGTCTTTGATCAGTGGCAGGAGGCTGCGGGCGGTCGCATCGTTAAGAGCGCCATGGCGGCCGAGCGCGACGGTGCCGCTGCTTATGCGGCTGCTCTGAACGCCAAGGGTGTGGTGACCAGCATCGGTCACTCCGACGCCACCTACGATGAGTGCATCGCCGCCATCAACGCCGGTGCCAGCTGCTTTACGCATACCTATAACGGCCAGCGCGGGCTGCATCACCGTGAGCCCGGTGTCGTGGGTGCTGCTATGTCCACGTCCGAGACCTACGCCGAGATCATCTGTGACGGCAAGCACGTAAACCCTGCCGCCATCAAGGCGCTGCTGCAGGCCAAGGGCTGGCAGCACACGGTACTCATCACCGACTGCCTGGGTTGCGGCGGCATGCCCGAGGGCAGCTACACCAGTGGTGGCATGGACGTCATCATGAAGGACAACCTGTGCTGGCTCGCCGACGGCAAGAGCATTGCCGGCTCGGTGCTCACGCTTGCCCAGGGTGTCAAGAACATCGTCGACTGGGGCATCGCCAGCGCCGATATCGCCATTCGCATGGCAACCGAGGTGCCGGCACGCTCCGCGCGCATCGAGGATAAGTGCGGCAGTATCATGCCGGGTCGTGACGCCGACTTTGTCGTGTTCGACCACGAGCTCACCCTCGTCGAGACGTATGTTGGCGGCCAGAGCGTCGGCAACGCCTTTACCGAGTAACGATAGAAAAAGACGGCGGGCCCGAATCTGCTCGGACCCGCCGTATGGGTTAAACGCTCAAAAGCACCTTCACAGTTACAGCTTGTTAGCGATCTTCTTTGCCGTGCGCTTAACGCCGGCCACCAGGCCTCCTGCAGGATGCTCCTTTTCGTAGGCTAGACGCTTCTCGCGCTTGGCGTACTCTTCGACGATGATGTCGCCATACTCGTCTTCGATTTTGTCGAAGAAATCGACGGCTCCCTTAATCTCTTCGGCAGTTGGGTGTCCCTTCTGGACGCCGCCGGCGAGCTTGAACGGCCCCCACGTATCAAAGCCGGGGCAGCCGTAGACACCCATAAAGATGGCCTGCCTCATGCGGCAGATGCCATCGATATCCTTGCCGTACCACTTGTTTTTGCCACCATAGGTCATAAGGCCAAATACCTTGTCCTGCGGCTGCAGCACGTTCGTGAGCACACGTGCCATGTCCTTGTCGATTTCGGAGTAATAGATGCCCGTGGCGACGCCGATCAGATGGTATTCGTGCAGGTCGGGGTAGTCGTTTTTACCGAGTGACTTCACGTCGAGGGTATCGATTTCGGGGTGCGCCTCGACGATGGCGTCCACGAGCTTTTTCGTATTGCCGTGGTGGCGTGAGGCATAAAGGATGATGGTTCGCATAAGAAGGCCTTTCAGCTGTAATTGCATCAATGTCTGTATGGTACCCCGTTGCATGGCTGGGATACCGGACGCATCGATGAACGTGCGGGTTTGTCCTTTGGTCAGGGCCGAGACGGGTTCTTGCGAGCAAAAAGCAGTTGTTCGAAAGGATGGACAATGGAATACGCTCTCTCCAACGATTCGATTTCTATCAAGGTCTCCACGGCCGGCGGCTCGTTTACCTCGATTGAGGCTGGAGGTCGCGAGTACCTGTGGCAGGGTGATCCCGCCGTGTGGTCCGGCCAGGCACCGATTTGCTTCCCGATTTGCGGAGGCCTGCGTGATGGTAGCGCCATGACGTTTGCCGGGCATCACGTGAAGCTCGCTCGCCACGGGTTTGCGCGCAAACAGGAGTGGAAGCTGCTGAGCCAGAGCGAGAACGAGCTGGCGATGTGCCTGGCTTCGGAGGATAACGCCGCGCTGCTGAGCGATTATCCGTACCCGTTTAAGCTTGTCGCTCGTTATGCGCTTGAGGGGGATACCGTGCGCGTCTCCTATGAGGTGACCAACGAGGGCACCGAGGACATGCCGTTCTTTATCGGTGGACACCCCGGCTTTAGGTGCCCGCTCGACGAGGGCGAGGCCTATACGGACTACGAGCTGCGCTTTGAGAAAGACGAGGCTGCGGAGCTCTGCACCGCCGTTCCCTCGACTGGATTGATTGACGTGGCAAACCGCTCCAAGAACCCCATGGTGGGAAAGACGCTGCCCCTGTCGCACGAGCTCTTCGATTTTGCGGAGACCATCTTTGACGTGCTCGAGAGCCGACAGGTCACGCTTTCCAAAAAGGGCGAGGACAAGGGCGTTCGCCTGAGCTTTGAGGGCTTCCCGTATCTCATTGTGTGGAGTAAGCCCGAGGGCGATTTTGTGGCAGTTGAGCCCTGGGGCGGCCTTTCGACCTGCTCCGATGAGGATGACGTGCTTGAGCATAAGCGCGGCTGCCTTGTCGCCAAGCCCAAGGAGACCGTCGTTCGCTCGTTCACGATTGAAATTCTGTAATTCCGTTTTGTCGACTCGTATCGCGAGGCACAAGGAGCCTGCGAGATAAGGAGCTAAAAATGATCCTCACCGTTACGATGAACCCGTCTGTCGATACGCGCTATCAGCTCGATGAGCTCGTTATCGACGACGTCAACCGTGTGACGCCCGAAAAGACCGCCGGCGGCAAGGGCCTCAACGTGGCCCGTGTGCTGGGTCAGCTGGGCGACGACGTCGTGGCAACCGGTCTGCTCGGCGGCCACATGGGCGCTTACATGGCCGAGCTCATGGACGCCAACGGTATTAACAACGACTTTGTGCCCATCAAGGGCGAGACCCGCATCTGCCTCAATATCCTTCATGCCGGCAACCAGACCGAGCTGCTCGAGAGCGGCCCGACAATTGCCCCCGAGGAGCTCGATGCCTTTACCGCCAAGTTTACCGAGCTTGCGAGCAAGGCCGACGTCGTCACCATCTCGGGTTCGCTGCCCCGTGGTGTCGAGGCAGACTACTATGCCAAGATCACGGGCATTGCCGAGAACGCCGGTGCCAAGGTGCTGCTCGATACCTCGGGTGCTTCGCTCGAGGCCGCCCTTAAGTCCGAAATAAAGCCCGAGCTGGTCAAGCCTAACCTGACCGAGATCAACGGCCTTTTGGGTACGAGCTTTACCACCGACGATGTGGACGAGCTCCGCGCCGCGCTCGCCTCTGATGCCCGCTTCTCCGATATCCCCTGGGTCGTCGTGTCCATGGGCGCTGCCGGCTCCGTTGGCTTCCACAATGGCCGTGCGTTCCGCGCAAAGACGCCCGATATCCCTGCCGTTAACGCCACGGGCTCTGGTGACTCCACTATCGCTGGCTTCGCGCATGCCATTGCTGCTGGCGCGGACGACGAGACGGTGCTGCGTACCGCCAACACCTGCGGCAAGCTCAATGCCATGGATCCCATGACCGGCCATCTGGTCATGGACCGTTGGGACGAGGTCTACAACGGCGTTGTCGTGACCGAGCTGTAAAAGCCTGGGCGTTGGCCCCGGCATTGCTTGCTAGCTCATGTCGACGACAAGTGCGGTAGCATTATGCTGGGGCGCGACGCCGAGTTTGTCGTGTTCAATCCCGACCTTACCCTGGTCGAGGCGTATGTGGGTGGCAACAGCGTCGGTAACGCGTTTGCCGAGTAGCCGCCAAAGAAGCGATCCGAGAGGGGATTTAGATGATTTACGGTGCATTGGGCGATATCGAGGAGTACCGCGGAATGCTCAAGGGCCTCGACGTGCTGATCGACTGGCTCGAGGAGAACGACCCGGCGCAGCTCGAGGTCGGCAGCCATCCGATTCTGGGCGACAAGGTCTATGCGAACGTCATGGCTCCCACGACGCGTCCCGAGGCCGAGGCTCACTATGAGACGCATCAGCGCTATCACGACCTGCAGATCGATGTCGAGGGTCGCGAGGCCTTTAAGGTTGCCACGGGCAGCCTAACGCTGGTCCAGGAATTTGACGAGAAGGACGACTACGATCTGGTCGATTCCGACGCCTCGATCGCCGGCGATCTTGCTGACGACAAGTTTGCGCTGTTCGTTGCCGGCGAGCCCCACATGCCCACGCTTGAGTTCCCGGGCGATGGCGCACAGCCGGTCAAGAAGATTTGCTTTAAGCTGCTTGCAGATGCTTACTGGGAGGAGTAGCGAACTGCTCGGTTGAGCTGTTCGTCTGATGGCGTGATTCCCCTAGGGAAATCACGCTAGGACCCCGCCAAACGTGCTTTCCCTAGGGGAATCACGTTTGGCGGGGTTTTCGGTTTTTGAATAGGGAAGCATCATTTATTTGCGAAGAACATCGGCTAGCCGCAGGATTGAAATCATCGACCGATAAGTGAGTTCCACTTTTTCGCCCGCAAGCAGTCGTTTCGAGCCAATCTCATCTAGCCCCACAAGCCGAGAAAACAGCGGGCCGCTCATCGTGCCCTCGTCAATTGATTCCCTTATGGTCTTCAAAACGTCCGTATCATGAAGGGATGCCGAGCTGTAGGGGGCAACACGAGCGGAACTCTCAATTAACGACGAGACAAAAGGATGGAGATGCTTTGGACATAGTCCATCAAACACCACATCCCCATTGTCGTTCGAGCCGACCAGGCGCCAAGTATAGTGATCGACCCAGTCATCTCCGTCATATATGGCGTTCATGAGCAACTTCCCGTCTAGAGAGAGAAACCTATTTGGACATCGGGGCGCAAGACCGCAATCCATATCGGGCCTCCAGCAGCTCCAACCCAACGCGCCACATAGGTTCCCTTTCGTACATGTGTATCAATCTGCCCCGAAATGCCGGTGAATGCAATTCCAGACCCGTTTGTCGGATAGCAATCGACGTATTTTTGTTTTCCGCTCACAACCTTGTATAGATATATCGTTCCAGCAAAAGAGAAGGGATCGTTCGCAATTTTGTCCGGAAGAACTTGCCACCTCAAAATCCCGCTACCAATATGGTCAAGCTTGACCGTTCCGCCGTCCCCCTCAAAAGTGGCAAGGGGATTTACCCCAGACTGAGAGTCGGCATCGCCCTCCTTAGCAGTTATCAGCAGGCTGCCCGTATAAGACTGCTGAGGCTCACCTTCAGGACAGGCAGCCTCGGCCCAAGAAGGGCCACTCAGGCAGAACAGTCCGAGCAGCATCATTACCAACAAAAGAAAACCCTTAGTTCTTTTCATCTCTATCCCCAACGTCTCTCGACATTTGTATATCGTGACTATTTTAGATCTATATGGCCAATTCGAGCCCTCGCCATGGCATTTGTTGCACTGGGTTTCTTTTCATTAATTTTTCACTTTGGTAAATCCCCGCCCCTAAGCATTAAACCCGAAGTCCACCGAGTGGGCGAAAGTAAAAGAGGGTCGAACCAGAAGCAGTTCCCGGACAATTGGCGTCCGGCCAGACACTTCGGTTCGACCCTTTCTTTCAGGATTCTGTAACAGCTGATTGAACTGCAGCGCGCTAGGGCAGGACAGTTCAAAGCTAGCGAGGCGTGTCGTCGCGAGCGTAATCGCCACGGTCGACGACGCGGTCGTCCAGCTGCCGCGGCACAGCGCCACCGCCGTGCGCCTGGCCCGCGGCGCGACAGAAGGAGACGCTGTTGGGGCCGATGGGCCAAGACCGTTGCCGACCAAGTGCCATTAGCGTTCATTAGCACATGTCAAGCCCGTCTGATTCTGTGGGTATAGGGCGGCATTTCACTGAGGTTGGAAACTCCCGCAACCATTGATTGATTTCGACATGTTCGAAATTCATATTACGCATATGGGTAATAATCATATATAGGATCTCTCAAGTAACCTAAGTAACCGAACCGGGGCAGAAAGGCGTACAAACAAGCCGCGACGAACAGCTTCTTCCGCATTTCTTTAGGCAAGCGAAAAGAGGGATGACATGATAGGCAAGAGCTATGCAAAGATAGCGGCCGTTGGCCTTGTGATCGGTCTTGCAATGGCACTATGCGCATCATTCGCGAAGTATAGGTCCGAGCAATCGTTTATTGATGGCGCTGAAAACGGTTTTGGCATAGACGGGATGTATGTCAACGATGGCGCGACCAGGACGTCTATGGCGATTCTTGCAGGCGAAGACATGGAATGGCAAATCTGTAATGACGATGGCTCTTGTCTGAATGGTCGTTTGGCCGCAACGAGCGATCCGAATTCGTTCGATCTTCTCGACAATGATGGAGCGGATTGCGGTTCTGTTCACCTTTCATATGCATCGCGAGATGGGATGGACGGCATCCTCTACGTCTCCCACGAAACTGACGATTTCAAGATGCGCAAAACTAACCGAGCGCCGGCTTTTATCGAGGAGTGAGAGTTCCCGGCGGCCTGCCGATCAGGCCGCCGGGGTATCGAACCCCGCATCCATCCGTATGAAGTTGATAATCGAGGAAACAAAGCCGTCCCAGGCAGGACGGCTTTGGTCTTTAAAGGCCGGGTTTTACCCTAGCCCAAAATGGCCAGAATGGTCACCAGAAGAAGAGCGACGATCATAAGACGGAACTCGGACATAGCGACCACCTCCCCGGAAACTCGGGCGGGCGCGATTCAAATCAAACGTGGCGGGGTTTCTGTTTTTGAGTAGAGGGGCTGTCGACGTGGTGATGCTTGGGTTGGCGCATGCGCACTCAAAATCGGCAACAAAAAAGCCGCCCGAAGGCGGCTATCTTGTGCAATGGAGCCAGCGACCGGGCTCGAACCGGTGACCCCCGCTTTACGAGTACGTGAATTGAACCTTTACCCAGATAGTGCGAATTTCACTGAATTTAAAATAACTGCACGTAAATATATGTATATAGCAAATATCGAGCTAGCTATTAGAATTAGATTTCCCACCAATTTCACACTTATCGACGCTTGAAAGTGTGAAATCTTTCCATTAGGCTTGATGGCAAAGCCTTTAAAGCTTTGCCATCAAGCCTAATGGAAAACCTAGTGAGGGATATGATTCAGGGATCGATAAAAAAGACCGCACGCGGAACTTCGGAGTGCATCGATAAGGCCAAGGGGGTCTATCGAATCTACTTTTCTCTGGGAAAGGACCCTGATACGGGCCGGTACCGTCGCAGCCCATCGCGTAGAGTCCATTGCAGGAGCAAGAACCCGAAAAATTGGCCGAGTGAGGTTGCCAAGGCGCTAGAGGCCTATAGGGCTGAGCTTGAGGGCGCTTCCAGCCGGGAGAATGACGTTCTGGGTTTATCGGATTATGCAGACAGGTTTCATGCAAATAGGGAGTCGACTATGGGGTCGCCTCTTGCCTATGAACGTGAAGGATTGGATATCCGCCATATACGCGAGCTGTTCGGCAATCCCAATTTCGATCGGCTTAAATCGGATGACATTCGTGCCGTGTATGCCAAGGCTAGAAAAGACGGGCGGTTCAGCGAGAGTGAAATTCGCCGCATCCACATCAAGCTTAAACAGATTATGGAGGACGCCGTCGATAACGACCTTGTGGGAAAGAACCCGTGCAGGGCAGTGAAGCTGCCCAAGCAGAATGTCGAGGCTCGTAAGGCGCTGAGTGCCGAGGAGGCGGCAAGGCTGCTTACGGTCCTTTTGGAAGAGAAGCCATCTTCCTTCATCACGTGCACAATGCTTCTGCTTCTATGCGGTTTGAGGAAAGGGGAGGCCCTGGGCCTCTCGTGGGAGGATTATGACCCCGATGCCAAGACCTTAAGGATAGTGAAGCAATATACGAACGATAGGACGCTGAGGCCGCCTAAATCAAAGATGAGTAGGCGCAAGATTTCGGTGGGAGATGAGCTTGCCGACTATTTGGACAGATGGAAAGCCATTCAGCGGAGTGAGTTCGATTCATTTGCAGTGGGGCAGACCGGAGAAACGCCGATTGTCCATTCCATTGGGATTGCCGATGTCCCCGGCGGCAAACGGGCCTTTGTGACCCGGATGGACGGACATAACTATTCGAGGGCGTTTAGGCTGTTTGCAGTGAAAAACGGCTTCGGTTCTTTTAAAGAGAGCAGGGAGGTCGTTGGCAGCGACGGCGCCGCTCGCACGCGCTATACGGGCTACAGCGGGCTGAAGCCTCATGAACTGAGGCATACGCAGGCGACCCTGCTCGTTGGGGCCAATACGGATATCAAGACGATCCAAGCGCGTCTGGGCCACGCCAGCCCATCGACGACGCTGTCCATCTATAGCCACTTTATCGAGGCCAATGACCAGAAGGCTGCGTCTGCGTTGGACAATCTGCTGAAAGGTTAGAAAAAGAGGCCCCATCGGGCCTCTTTTTCTAAGCGGCATTGTTTCGGCAGATCATCGCGCCGTATGGCGGCTCCAGCTCCATTGACTGATAGTAGCTGGCATCTAGAAGATTGAAATAGCAGATGATGGGAGCAGCAAGGTGCTCGTCCTTATTTAGGTAATGCCCCTCGTCATCTGTGACCAGTTTGACCTCGTCGCGGATCACATCGGCCATGCGGGGCCAGAGTTTGGTTGCGCGTTGCAATTTATCCTTTGGGCTAAAGTCGCCATTGTGGAAGAAGACAAAATGGGGAGCGTCGTACTTTGCTCCGCCGCGAATTTCGATAATTCCGACCTGGCTGCACGATTCTGCGCAATCTTCCGGCTCCAGAAGCGTCCATGAGGAGGGAAAGACCGCGTAATCACCGCCCAAAAGATTGACACGCTTCATGCCCTGGGGCTCTTCTGCCTCTTTATAGTAGAGGGATAGATGGTCGTAGAGGCGCTGGAACTGTTCACGTTCCAACTCTTTAGTGCTAAACGTCAGCTCTTCTGTCCCGTCGATGGGAAGGGCTCTCATCTCGTTAGTGATGAGTTGGATCTCCTTGGCACAAGTGTCTTCCAGGACTTTTGCAAATCGGGGCGTAAGCCCTGTAAGCAAATTGCACAGATAGTCGATCGCCTCGCCGGTGCTCCTGATCGATTCAGGGTTTTTACGGCGCAGCTCGTCGATTTTCTTGGGTGTGGTTTCCAGAACAGTTGTTCCGTACTTTATTTTTTTCATCTTGCTTCCGGATAATGGTAAACGGCCCATGATAACTCCAATCTCCATATAAGATTGTAATTCAGTTAGACGTAAAAATCTATGACGTTAGAAAATGAATTAGAAAAGAAATTAGATTAAAATCCCGAATCACCATGCGAAATAGTATAATGGCATTAGGTAATAGCCTGACCAGCTGGTCTGAAAGGAGTTATTTAATTCTCGGTCGTTGATTGAAAAGCCGCCCGCCCTTCCCTAACTAAGTTTGGCGACGAAGGGGGAGGGGCGAGCAAGCCCGAAAGGATTCTACCATGATTGGAGAACCCCAACCGTACGTTGCTGTACAGGCATCATCTGCGGTTTCTTTTCGCCCCGACTTGGGGCGCGAACGCCTTCTCGGTATTTCCGACGTGAGCAAAATGACCGGACTCAGTCCGGTCACTGCATCGAAGCTCATGAAGGAGAGCGGGCACGCGATTGCGTTGCATCGCCGCGTTTTTATTCTCGAGTCGAGCCTGTTTGCCTATCTCCGTGAACTGGAGGTGAGCAGGCCGTGTCGTCTGTAAAACCGATGAGCGATGGCCTGGATAAGACCACGCTTGACATTCTTAACAATAAGCCGCTTGGCCATATTGAGCACCGTGTGCTCGATGCTCTTCTCGGCGGCGTGCGCCAATATCTGTGCATCGTGCCGGGTGGCCCTGGCACTGGCAAGACTACCTTTATGCATCAAGTTGGGGATTGCTGGGCGATTGCAGGCCATCCGGTTGTAATATTCGAGGGCGAGCTCACCCGCGCGAGCATGCTCGCGAAGAGTCTGACCCGTATTACCGACGGTGGGCTTACGTATGAGGACATGTACAGTGGCGATATGTCCGTGGGAAAACGTGAGCAATTTGACAGGTCGGTCGATATCTATGCGCGCAGTATTGCCGAGCGCATGTTCATTATCTCCGGTGAAATCAAAAATGCGGGAATGCGGAAGGCAATCGAGGAGGTTGCCGATAGATATGGCGAGCCGCCACTGGTTATCGTCGATTACGCGCAAATCGTCTCTCTGCCCCAGGAGCTGCGCATTGCCGACGAGCGTGTCGGTCTCAAGCTCGTTGCATCGGAACTACGCCGCATTGTGGATGAGGTACATTGCCCACTGTTTGCAATATCGTCGATTAATCGAACGAACTATGACAAACAGACCACCGGGCTTCAGGCCATAGGGGGCTGCAACATGTTTGAGTATTCGGCCGACATCGTCATGTCGCTCTCGATCAAGGGCGACAGGCCCGAAGAGCGTAACGCCAACATGTTGCTCAAAAAACGGCCTGTAATTGCTTCGGTCACGAAAAATCGCTACGGCTCATGCGGTGTCGTAGAGTTCGAGTTCGATGCCCCCGCCGCGACGTTCACCGAGATCGCCTAATTATGGTGCTCGGGCCCCGTCATTGTGGCTCATGGCTCGTCAACAGCACCTCTACCACGGAAGTGTGCTTTCCGTTGACGATATAGGCATGGTCGGCGTGGGAGACGTGGGAATCCGACCAAAGCGAGTCGATGAGCCTGTGCTTCGGTAGTCGTTGTGCGCCCACGAGGAAACCATGAACCTGCGGCCGCTTTCCATGAGCGAATCGCGCAGCTTGAGGATCGAATCTGGGCGCTGACGCACCCCAGGAAGTCGCAGGACGTTGAGGAAGGGTTGGACGACATGATTGCCGACGCCCAAGAAGTGGTGGCGGCGTGGAACGAAGATCACGCCCGTGACGCGCCGAGGCGAAATCAGGGAAAGAGCTGGTAGGGCGCACTTCCCACAAACGGAAACAAAAAAGGGAGCCAGACTAGGCTCCATGAAAGCAAAGGAGACAAAGATGGCATACGAGGACACGCCAATCGAGATTCCGTTCTTGATTTGTACGGCTGACTCAGACCAAAGCCGGGTGGGTTTGGATTATCGCAGGGTTGATAAATTCCTTGCTGCGTTCGCCGAAAGCGATGATGCCTTTGAGTTCCAAAGAATTGCATGGAATAAAGATTCATGGGCTGGAAGTTGGTTCAACCGTAAGGAATTTATCAAGAACCCGACGGCGAAGATTCCGGAGGATTGGCCATACATGGTTCGCCGCGGTAGTGAGGTGGTCGCGGCGTTCTACGAGCGCGGCGATGCTGTGATGTTCGAAACGATACTGCGGTTCAAGCAGGATTGGAAAGACGAGCCGCACATTTGGATCGACTGCGAGGAGCGCGACCGTCGGGCTGCGCCCCCAGATGACTGGGTCGAGCACAGCGATGAATACTATGAAGCGCTGGCAGATCTAAGCGATGATTCGATTGAACCCAGCGACGAATGGTACGAAATGATGGATAACCCAACCGGGGTGTTCTTCTAGTCATGCCCAAACAGAAAAAGGGAGCCGATCAAGGCTCCCTTTTTCTGTTTGGGCATCGGCTTCATGGAGCCGAGTTGCAGGGTGAGCATGAACCGCGGTTTCATCGAGTTCGACCCGAATAAGGTCGCTGGCGACAAGAGATTTTGGCGGCTGCTGAAAAAACCCTCGCCGTGTCTGTCGCACGTCACGCTCAAACGGTTTGACCTTGCGTTCGACATGCCGATCAACAGACTCGATTGCCGTTTGAGTAAAGACAGGTGCATCTACAAATCGGTCATTTGCACGGGAATCACTGAATACCTCGGGGTCAAGAACACACCAATTTGATTTCCCGAGCCGAGATTCTTATAAATCAGTCCTGATTTTAGTTCTAAGTTATGATCCAGACACCAACCGAAAGCTAATTGAAAAGCATGCGGAGTGCATTGAATGGCACTCCGCTGTATTGCTATTCGTTATTATTCTTGTCATTAACGGACGAAATCAACTTTCCAACCGACTCAAATAACTCATAATGCCGTGCAATAAAACTTCAACAGGTTTTGATTTCCTTTAATTCGAACAACGTTTTCAGTTTTAAAACCACGCTTAGATTTTATTTTTGTGCGTGTATCAAACGGTATGCGAAGTCCATTTCTTTTCAATTTCTCCTATTCGTCCTCTAATAATTCGCAGTCAGTTCATGTTTCTAAATTGAAAGAACTTGCTTTCAGATTGCCGGTAATCACTAAATACGTAGCGGTCGCGCCGTCATTTTTCGTTGCGCGAAACCTTTTTACAAGCCTTTCAAGTTAATGCCGGAGCAACTACAAACAATGATTTCAAACCAGAACGGTAATCAAATCAGCGTCCAAATCCAATTGCTGAAACCCTTTCGACCTTACAAACAGTTTGCTGTCGCGACTTGCTGCACACCCATCAGAAACCAACCTCATACTTCCAAGCCACTCGCCGGATAGGGGAGAGCACCATCTGAAGCGGATCGCAGATCGCCGTATTCCTCTGCCAGATGCACTCTCAAAACGCACCCATCCTCGTTGCCCGCAACCCCTCGTTAGCCCTATTCCCCATCTGTTTCTTTGTCGGACATTCATCGAGATCCCTATGCCCTGGCAGACATTTATGTTCCCCAGCTGTGGAGTTGGCGGACATTGACCAAGCACCCATTGGCTACCTGTCAGACATTCTCCAACGTCCCAATCACATGCCAGGGGATAGCAGAATTCGCCCCGAGCAGGAGCCGATCACCCCGCAGCGCGGCCGCCTTCCCTGCGGTCAGGCGGCAGGTGCTAAATGGCCTTGCCAATTGTGGATGCCGCTGCGGCAACACCCGAACCGCCCCAAAAAAGTGCTCCAAACTACCCATAAGGCCAATTAGCACGCCAGTTTCGTTCAACGTCAGACATTAAGAATGTCAGACATTGAACCTGCGGCAAAACCGCAGCTGGGGCCACAAGTGGCCTGAAATCGCTTCGCTTCGCTCGCTCACCCCACGCGAAATGTCTGCCAGGGCTGTCAGACATTGTCAGACATTGAAAATGCCTGATCGCGCGTGGGGGAACGGACGCTCGCGAAGCTCGGTACCGGCCGTGATGATTGGAGATCAGAAATGTCAGCCATTTCGCCAGATGAACTCAACGCAACCCAAGCGCCATCCGCCGCCCAGCCCTACGCCCCGCCTGCCTGGATGCAGCCCGACCAACAGCTCGCCGAAATGTCAGCCATTTCGCCCGACCAATCAGCCACCCGCCGCATCACGGTCCGCCTCCCGAACGCCGACCTGACAGCCCTCGACGCACGCGCTGACGCCATCAACGCCAGCCGCAGCGAATACCTCCGCACCCTCATCGCCCTGCCCGTCACGCTCGACCTGTCGTCCATCCGCCGGGCCACCCCAGGTGTCGAGTCCATCACCCGCCCGTTCGGCCCAGAACTCGCCCTCAAGCACACCGACAGCCAAACGAATAGTTTGACCGTGCAAGCAATCACGGACAGTGCTTTGGAATCTATCTCAAACGAGATCCGATCCATCGGGGTGAACTACAACCAATCCGTCCGAGCACTCAACCGCATCCTGAAAAAATACGGCAATCACCGCTCCCTCTCGCAAGACGAGCGCATAGAAATCATCGAACTCTACGAGCGCCTTTCGAAACAGAACAAGGCGATATACGAACGCTTGAAGACACTCGCCGACCAAGTCGAGTCCTTGTCCGAGACACCGTTCGTGAATCTGACCATCGCCGCTCAACCACAGGCCCCCATCAATAAACCTGATGCCGAGCATCGCCGGCGTGTTCGCGGCAAGAAACACACCACGCCACGCGATGACCAGAACGAGGACGGAGGTGACTCGGACTCATGACATACATGAAACCGCTTTCCGGACATAGCTCCGTCAAATGGATCCGCTACTACCTCTTCAAAAACGACCGCGCCTTAGACAAGGACTTTCTCAACCTCACTGACCGCGACTGGAAGGGGAGGGACTGGGCGAAGGTAATGGACCGAACTCGAGAAATCTTCGGCAACAACGTGCCGGTCAAAAAAGATACAAAGGTCCGAACCTACGAGCATATGATCATCTCGCTGGACGAGAAGGACAATAATGTCGAGCTCGACGACTTCCGAGATTTCATAAACGAGTGGGCATCCAAATGGTTTGATTCCCGAGGCCCGGAGGGCGAGGGCATCGGCCGCTTCGAGGTGGCTATCGCTTATCACGATGACAATGCTGCCCGCGAAGCCGCCGGCAAACAGGGCATCCTCCATGCCCACATCGTCATCAACAACACCGAGCTCGAAACCAAACGTCGCATTTCCGGCTTGCTTACGACCAAGGTCGTCCAGGCGATGCGAGCCGATGTGCAGACGATGTCGCTCGAGCGCGGGTGGCATGCCTTTGCCACCGACGGCAAGTCCTACACCCAGGCCGAGATGGATGCGAGGGGCCTGAAAGTATCCCGCGGCAAGAGGCTCGACCGCGCGATGGCGGCGCTCGACAACGTACTCGCCAACGAGGCCCGTGGCGCCCAAGTCGAGGACTATGGCGAGGCCATGCAACGCAAACTGGACGAGCGCTACCCGGTTGAGAAGCTGATTCCCGAGACATACGTGGACGATCCGACCGCTGCCCGCCAGCCAGGATCCGCCAACCCCGACCAGGGCAAGTCCGACAAAGCCACCGGCTTTTCGTACACCACCATGAGGATCGATGATGGCCGCACCATGCGCCTTATCGTCCCCCGCGGATTCGGGGGCTCAGATACCATGGCCGAAAGGCAGATCGAGGCCCGCGAGGGCTGGTCGTGGAAGGACGACATCCGCGACCGCGTGGACGTCGCGATGCGGATCTCGAAGAGCCCCGCCGATTTCGCATCCAAGCTCAACGAGCTCGGCATCAAGATCAACTACAACCGCGACGGCGATATCGTCTACCACCACCCGAGCGACCCCGCCGCAAGAAAGGTCAAGGGCTCGACGCTCGGCAGACGATATGCCGCGGAATCGATAGAGCAGACGATGGCCGAGAAATACGGAAGCCGCCGCCAGCGAGCCCACAACCTACCGGGCCGCGAGCGCTGGATGACCGACGTCGAGCGTTCCGCCGCCCTTGCCATCGCCAAGGCCGCGAAGCCCTGCACCCGCGAGGGCGCACAGCTCATGGACCGCCTGAAGACGACCATTCAGCAAAACGACTCCGCGCCGCGCGACCAGGCGGGCGGCGGCTCCGGCGTCGAGTACCCGTTCTCTCTGGCCGACTCGCTCGGCATCGAATACCCCAAGGCTTCCTCGATCGGCGACCGCTGCCGCAAGAAGATGACCGAGGATGAGGTTCTCGAGGCCATGGCGGACATTCGAGACGAGTTGGGCTACGGCGATCTTGCCGCGAACAACCCGACTGGTACTTCTTCAAACACCGGCAACTCGCACCGGCAGGAGGATGCCGCCGAAATCCAGAAATCCAGGCAACGCTAAGGAGCAGATGATCATTGCCATCGAATGCAAGAACGGTCGCATGAAGGAGCTCGACACGAGTGCCTTCACCGTCAACAACACCATGAGTGCAGGCGACAAGACGGCCCGAAACGTCTTGACCGAACTCGACTTGCGCCTCAATCTCGTGGATGAGGTCGGCTTGAGGCTGGACTTCTATTGGTACGACGCGACTCCCTAGGGAGAGCGTATCGAAATCCCCGGCCTCATGGATTCGAAGGGGACCCCGCCTGCCTTACCGCCGCATCCAGGCGTCTGGGAACCTCCGTGCTTCTCTGCTCCCGTATGGGCATCAAGCAGATTTCCCGAATCATCGTGCAGCGTGCGAACGGGACGGCAAATGTCCTCTTGCGGCAGGGCACGGGCGATTGGCTTATCAACGGGGCGAGGTTCGAGGCGCAGCACGTGTTCACCTATACGGACGGCAACGTCTCATCGACGAATTCCCAGGCGGTTTTTGTCTTCAAGTATATGAAAAATCCAACCCCTCATATGAAAAAAGCCAACCCCTCGTTGTCCGATAAGAAAACCTGCGATCTTATCGGATATCCGCTTGAAGCCTACAAGGAGATTCAGTGGGTGGAGGCGAAAAACGATGAGAGGGAGGTAGGCACACAACTCATCGACACGGGCGATGAGCAAGATTCAGATGGGATACAGGTCAAGCCTGGGGCTGGCGGCATAGGATCGCACGGAAAAACATCCGCAGCCCCAAGTGTTCACTCTTACGCTACCACTGACACCGATCCGGCCCTCAGGGTATCGGATTCCCACATTTATCCATACATGTACGAATAAATGTGGGGGATATTCGGACGAAGTTGATATTCAAGCACCCCAATTGACACATCGCCGTTTGTTGGAAATGTGTTGACAAGGTGATATGGGGGGGGGGGTAGTGTTCTCCTAAATAAGGATTATCTGTGTCGCATCTGCGGGAGGCGATCGGCGTTGCAGCGTGCATGGAACATCTTTCTTGCTATATGCGTCGTGATTGCCGCCGCGCTCGCGGTAGCCTTTGCCGGCGTACGCCTTATCGGGTTAACCCCCTACGCCGTCCTTACGGGCTCCATGGAGCCCGAGCTCCCCGTCGGTTCCCTTATCTTCGTGCGCTCCGTCGACCCTGCTGACATCCAGGTGGGCGACGACATCACCTTCAAGCTGCAATCCGGCTCCCTTGCCACCCACCAGGTGTGGAAGGTCGATACCGCAGCCCAGACGTTCTACACCCAGGGCATCGCGAACAAAGACCAGGACGGGAACATCATGCACGACGGCGCCCCCGTGGCCTGGTCGAACGTGGTGGGTTCCCCCGTTTTCTGCATCCCCTACCTGGGATACATCAACCGCTTCTGCACCACCCCGCCGGGGATGTACATCCTCGTCGCGGCGGTGGCGCTCGTGATCGCCGTGAGCATCGTGGTCGAGCTTGCGAACATGCGCCCCGAATCGGCGAAGACGGCGCCCACGGCCGCTGCGACCGCTGCCACCGAGGCCCCGGCTCCGGCGGGCGGCCATTTTCGGCGTTCCTCTGCTTCGGCAGATGATCGATAGACAGGTGTGTTCGGAAAGGGCCGCGTAAAGGCGCGACACCGATCGGGAGAAAGGAATCCAGATGAACACGACAAGCAACACCAACCAGCGCAAAAAGCGCACGGGGCTCTTCGCGGCCCTGGCCCTCGTGCTCTGCGTCGCCATCGCCGGCGGCGTGTTCGCGTGGTACAGTGCGACCGCGCAGCGCACGAACACCTTTGCGAGCGGCAGCATTACGGAGCCGGATAAGAAGCCCGATCCCACGGACCCAACCATTCCCGGTAACGATAATGTCGAGGTCAAAGGTAACATCCAGGAGACCAAGTGGGTCGATAGCTCCAAGATCTCTGCGAACTCCGTCGTTGCCAAGAACCCGAACATCGGCGTGGGCAAGGGGTCCGATGACTCCTACGTGTTCGTGAAGGTCACGAACAATCTCGGTAATAACACCTACTTCACGCTGAACTCCAACTGGGCTCCCGTTTCTGACCAGGTTGTCAAATACACGGGTGCGGGATCTAACGCAAGCACCTATGTCAGCGGCATCTTCGTCTACACCGGTAAAGGGACCGCGGCCAAGATTCTCAAGGGCGACGCTACCAAGGACGTCTACACCGGTGAGCTCTTCAGCGAGATTCACGCCAACGACTCCTTCACGGGCGTGGCCGACAATGCCAAGACCATCGACATCAAGGCTTACTTCGGTGCCAAGTCCAGCGCCGGCGAGGAGCTGCCGCTGTCTGACATCCAGAATGCGGCCATCGCGAAGCTGAACGCGACCAACTAAATTCAGCTCTTTGCGGTCGCCCGTTCCGGCTTCACGCCGGGGCGGGCGGCTCGCCTGCTCTGAGGAAGGGGGTCTGGGATGACCGAGGAGAACGCGCGCGAAATCGATGCAGCGGCCGAGGTTGCGGACGAGGCGACCGAGACGGCCGCCTCCGCACCCGCCGCCAGCGACGCGCCGGCCGCTGCCGCCGCTCGCCGCAAGCGCACGACGCTGCTCGCCGGCCTTGCCGCCGTGGCCATCGTCGCCGTGATCTTCGCCGCCCAGACCATCTCCTTCATAGCACGCGACCTGCCGCTTTCCACTAAGGGCACCTTCGGCACCGTGGGGCTCACGACCCAGATCAACACCGTCGACGCTTCCGGCAACGAGGTGTCCGCCCACGACGGCGACCGCCTGGGCAACGAGACCGCCTCCGTCCAGCGCATCGTCCGCGCCGCCAACACGGGCAACCACCCGCTGTGGGTGCGCGTGCGCCTCACCCTCACGCTGACGGATGCCAACGGCAAACGCCACGACGTGAGCGACCTCCTCACCTGCTCCGGCGGCGACGACGCCTGGCAGCGCGGTGACGACGGTTACTGGTATCTGGTGAAACCGCTGACCGCCGGCGAGGCCTCCGCGGCACTCTGCCGCACCATCGGCGTGTCCGGCCCCTCGCGTTTCGGCGAGGGAACCTTCGAGCTCTCCGCGCAGGCGTACGGCGTGCAGAGCGAGCACAACGCGATGAGCGTCTGGGACGCGGAAGGGTGGCCCGAGGCATGAGAGTCCACACGCCAAAGCATATGAACCGCGTGGTCGCCTTGGTCGCGGCCGCGTTACTCGTTGTCGCCGCGCTCGCCGGCGCAGCTCCGCAGCGGGCGCTCGCCAAGGGTCTGGAGGCCGGCAAGGAGGTCGGTACCGAGACCGAGCGCACCGACGTGGTCGAGATCAACAGTATCGCCGACCTCTTTCGCGAGATCGTCCTTTCACGCGAGAGCGACGACGCCGGCGGTGACTTCTCCAACAAGAAGCTCGTCCTCACCACGGACATCGATCTTACCGACACCTCGACGAAGGATTTCAACGACGCCATCATCAAAGAGCTCGGCTCGCTCACCTTCGGTACCATCGACCATCCGTTTACCGGTGAGTTCGACGGCCAGGGCCACACTATCATCGGCCTTGACTACAGGCGAGATCTCTTTGTGCCCAAGGCCAATACCGGCCTGTTCGCGGCTACTGACGGCGCCTACATCCACGACATCAACTTCCGCGACGGCTACATCGGCGCCGACTACCGCGGCGGCTACATCGTGGGCTATTCCAAGAACACCACTATCGAGGGCGTGCACATCATCAACTGCACCTCGTCGGTGACCCCGGCGAACAACGCCGTCTCGCTCGTCACCAACGCGGGCCTGGCGGGCGGCATGGTCGTGGGCCAGTGCGAGGGCGGCGTCATCTACAACTGCGAGGTTCAGGGCGGCCGCGTGGTCTGCAGCGCCACGGCGGCCATATCGGGCCTGGGCGGCGAGGGCCTCTACCTGGGCGCCATTGCCGGCACCACCGATTACGGCACCGTGATCGAGTACTGCCGCGTGACGCCGTACGCGTCTACGGACAAGGACGGCAACGCCACCTATTCCTACACCCAGGTGCATAACAAGTACGACATCGCCGTGGGCGCCGTGGCCGGCCAGGCCGTGTATGCCGGCGGTATCGCGGGTGGCATCAACAACGGCACGCAGATCATGGACTGCTTCTCCACCGCCGACTGCTACTGCTACACGGGCACCTACGTGTCGGTGGGCGCGGGTAACGTGAGCTATGTGGGCGGCATCGCGGCGCGCGCCAACTTGGGCGCCGAGCCCAAGTACAAGAAGAACGTCATCGAGCGCGTGCACTATGCGGGCAACCTCCACTCCATGCAGTACAACGCGGTGCTCGTGATTCCTATCATCCAGTACGACGTGAACCTGTCGGGCATCGTCGAGCGTACGAGCGGCGACGACGAGATCGAGGTCCACGACGCGTACTTCAACTACTCGGCCACCAAGGACCTCCGCAGCGGGCGCACCATCATGGCGTACGGCGATCACGCGTCGGGTGAGGACTACGGTCCGGCCGACGACCACTACACCGACCGCACGTGGTGGGAGGGGCGCAACTTCGACTTCGAGGGCGACGCCGAGCGCTCGTCTACGTATATGAGCGGCAAGAAGCACGTGAACAAGTGGACGATGGACTTTGTGAACGACATGCCGGTACACGGCGTGAGCGTGAAGGCCACGCTTGACTTTCCCGGCGCGGGTTCGGTGACCTTTGGCACGTCGAAGTTAGTGCCGGAGGTGTCTGACGAGCAGACGACCAGCGATCCCTATAACTTCGCGGTTCAGGGCGTGCTGCCGAGCGATACCGACCTGTCGCTCACCGAGGCGCTGTCCGAGCGCGAGAGCTGGAAGAACGTGCATGACGAGGCCAATGCCGGCTTCCGCTTCATGGGCTGGTACAAACAGGAGAACGTGAAGGTTAACCACATCGGCGAGGACCACAGCTACTTTGCGGGCATCACGGGCAGCACCGACAAGAAGCTCGGCACGGACGCCGAGCTCAAGCTGCACAACAGCGGTACCGGCGTGTGGGATGACGCCGCGTACAAGGACAACGATCTCTTCGTGGCCTACTACCAGGCGCAGGTGCTCTTCCACGACGTGAGGGGTTTGCAGGTCAATACCAAGGGCGAGGCCAGCACGGACACCTCCGATGACTGGTATGACTACCAGGCGAAGCTGCCCAGCGTTTCCGAGCCGGCGGCGGACAGGGCCGCGAACGGCGTGGATAAGGATGCCACGTTCCTCGGCTGGACCACGATGCCGAGCGCGGTCGGCGGCGGCTACGCGGCCGTGACCTCCACCGAACTGCAGGCCATGAAGAGCGCCGGCGCCTTCTACCAGGGCGGCGAGGTCATCGAGAGCCCCATGGACCTCTACCCGGTCTACGCGACCTACGGGTCGAACATCATCACGCAATTCGAGGGTTGGGATCTGAACGGCGCCACCGACCAGACCCTGCGCGATGGCGTGGGCACCACGAGCATCACCAAGACCGATAGCGGCTACGTGATCGCGGCGAAGGGCGCGGGCGAGAACGGTGCCTTCCCCGACGGCTACCACTTCCGCGGCTGGTATCACGTGGTGAATGGCAAGGAGTACAAGGTCTCCAACGACCCGGAGTACACCATTCCCGCGAGCTTGGATCTCACGCAGAGGCAGACGTACATCGCCCGCCTCGAGTACCGGGTGGAGTACTACGCCTATTCGAAGGCCAGCGGTAAGTTCCAGTACGACAAGGTCCAGACGGAGTGGGTCAACTACCAGTGGGGCTTCACGCAGAGCCATGCGAAATCGATTGCTCCGGATAACAATAAGCAGTTCATCCTGCATTGGTCTGCCGGCCCGAAGGACGACGGCGAATGCGATGACGACTCCGATGCCATCGTCGATGGGTTCCAGGTGACCGAGCCGCTGAAGGCATACGGGCATTGGAAGGATAATAGCAGCTACAACATTGTTATCAGAAGCGACTTCCCTCTGGCTGCCGCGCTCGAACATAATGGGACGGGCTCTGTTAGCGGTTATACGGTCAAAGCGAGCGTTCATAGCGGCTACACGTTCATCGCATGGGCGGGCCAGGGCGGTAATGTGGGTTGGAAAGAAGTCAACGCCGGCGCTTCCTGGAAAACCTCGGGTGCGCATGACGCCGGTCTCTACATCTATGAAGCCCACCTTGCCGCGCGGGTCGCGTTCCACGATGCGAACGGCAACAAGCTGAGCTTTGGGAATCGCGCGTATTCCAAGAACGGCACCACGGAACTCGATGCCGGCGAGAAGGACTACGTCGAGCGCCTGCTGGACGAGAAGGTTCTGCTCGATGCCGATCAGGCCAAGGCCTATACCTATCCGCTTGACGGCAAAACGGACACCGGCATCGTCCATGTGAGCGCAGCCTCGCCGACCGCTGACAAAGTGGCCGTCAAGACGGACGACGCGAACACCGCCTACACGTTCCTCGGTTGGATCGACCACAACGCTATCGACGCGGGTCAGATGGCGCAGGACGAGTGGGACTACGTGTTCGACGCGGGCGACAACACGACGAAATACATCACCTCCGACGCCGCAAAGGCCAAGCCCTACCTTGTGAAGGCGACCGACACGGTTTCGCGGTCGATGGACCTGTATCCGGTCTACATGAAGACGGCCTTTTCCGCCACCACCAACATCAAGCGGGCGGGCGTGACGGCGAGCTCCGGTCTGAACGTGCCAGCCGACCCCGCGGGGAAGATGAGCGATGCCGACAAGGACGGCAAGCGCACCGTGACCCTCACAGCCGATGCGTCCACCAGACTCTCCGCCGACAGCGACGGGCTCTACGAGCTGATGTCGTGGACGGTCGAACGCTCCGACGGCGCGACCGAGACCATCACGACGGCGGGTGACGCCGCGGTGTCCAACGACAACACGGTGCTGACCTACACGCTGCTGCCGGGTTACACCTATGTCTTCGTGGCCAACTACCAGCCGTTCGCGGTGGTGTACCACACCAATACCGGTAAGACCAAGGTGACCGCGCGCAACGACGGCGACGCGCTGGGCGATGCCCCGACGTCCGAGTTCGACATCGACGCGATCGACCGGGCCGAGAGCTCGGCAGGCTCCGCCAAGATGCACCTCTTCGTGGGCTGGACCGCCACGGCTCCCGCGGACACCTCGCGCGAGTACGCGCTGTGGCGCGACGGCGGCGATACCGGTCCCGCGCTTGCGCAAGCTACCACGGTGGTACACAGTTCTATGGAGCTCTGGCCGGTCTACCGTCCGACCACGGTGAGCGTGAACTCCAACATCGACAGCCAGCTGGCCAATCCGTCCGCGATCCGCAGCCTGAAGCGCGTGGGCGATGACGGCTCTCGCGCGGCGCTTTCGGCATCCGCTTCCGACGTGGACGGGTACCAGTTCGTCGGCTGGTACAAGGGCTATTCCAGCGATGCGGACCGCGGCACCAAGGTGACGTCGTCCGATACCTATACGCTGTCTGCCGACGAGCCGTTCTCGACCACGGTCTACACCGCTGTGTACGAGAGGGTATACGACGTGCGCTACCACGGCACAGACGGCAAGGTGCTCTACACCGTGAAGGTGAAGGCATCCGACAACCGTTCCTTCGTGCAGACGGTGAAGGACGACAAGGGTAACGACGTCGAGACGATGATCGATTACGAGCCCTACCAGGAGATCGCGAACCAGCTCGACAAGGCCAATGCCGCCGACGGGGCCGCCACGCAGGAGATCTTCGCGGCGTGGCAGTGGATCTCGATGGATCGGGCGCTGCCGTACGGCTGGGATGAGTTCAAGAACAAGACGATTACCGGCGACATGGACATCTATCCCGTGACGTATCGGTTCACGGCCATGGACGACGCCGGCGGCGCCGCGACCGGTGACTACACTTCCAAGCTCTCGTGGCAGATCTCGGGCGATCCCACCGCCGCGACGGACGATGCCGAGGGCGTGCACGTGGGCTTTAAGGGACTCTACCGGGGCATGAAGCTGACCGTGCACATGGACAAGGTGAGCTACGAGCCACCTGAGGTGGGCACGGGTATCGTCGGTAGTGCGGTCGAAGCGAATGCGAGCGCCGTGAACGGTGTGAAGGTCGGCCTGTACGACTCCCCGAGCATCGGCTCCGGTGGCACGGCGAACAAGATCGACGTGGAGACCACGGGCGATACGACCAAGGGCTTCAGCGCCGGCGACGCGGTCTTCACCTTCGATACAGCCGGTGAACTCACCATCTCCAAGGAGGCGCCGGCCGAGGCCGCGGGCTCCGTGGTGAGCTTCGTCGTCACCGAGTGCAAGGACGCTTCCGGCGCGACGGCCGATGGCGCCCGGTCCATCACGGTGAGCGCCGAGCTTGCGGCGAACGCTGACGGGACCGCGGCCGTGGCTACCGTCAAGGTCCGCGCGCCCTTCGGTTACTACAAGGTTGAGGAGAACACCTGGGCCTGGCGGTTCACTCCGAGTTATACCGTGCAGGATCGCACTACCGGCACGTGGGCTGCAGGCAACGTGGCCACGGTCTTCACCAAGGGCGAGGTCAAGGTGACCAACACCGTCTCGAACAGCAAGTGGGGTTCCGGCGAGGCGCGTGCCCAGAACATCTTCGAGGGCACGTCGGCGACCGCGAAGGGCGGTGACAAGTGATGACTGGTTTCAAGCAGTCTGAGCATCAGGGGGCGCCGCGCCATATGGCAGTGCCGAAGGCGCGCGGTGTCGCACGGGCTTCCTCGGCTCATACGGCGCGCGGACCACGCGTCCCGCGCGGCCGGAGGGTCGACTTGCCCGTGCTGACGGCCTGCGCGGTCGTGCTCGTGCTGGCGGCGGCCGGTGGCATGTTCGCCTGGTACATGCACCAGGCGTCGCGTACCAACACCTTCCAGTCCGCCGAGCTCGTACCTTCGGTGGAGGAGAACTTCGACAAGACGACCAAGTCCAACGTGACCGTGAAGGCCAACGACACAAGCGTGCCGGTGTACATACGGGCTCAGGTAGCGATCGGCTGGGTGACGAGCGACGGTGCGGACGCTATCTTCGCCGAGCCGGTTGCGGGCACGGACTATGTGATGGCGTGGGGCGCGGCCGTGTACGAGCGCGGTTCGGTGAGCGCCGAACAGCTCTCCGCCGGTTGCTGGGTCAAGGGCTCGGACGGCTTCTATTACTGGTCCAAGCCGGTGCAGGCGGGGAAGTCCACGGGCCAGCTTGTTGACACCTGCACGTGGAAGAGCGTGAGCGGCGCGGCCGACGGACGCAAGTTGTCGGTGGACATCTCGGCTCAGGCGCTGCAGGCCGATACCGATCCCGCGGCGTTCGATGACGCGTGGAGTGCGGCGAGCGGTTTGAAGGTTGGGAACGACGGCGTCTTGGCGGTGAGCAACTCATGAGAAAGTCTCGTCTCCTGTCGATCGTCCTTGCGGGGGCGCTGGCGCTGGCGGCGGTCGCGGTCATGGCTGCCGGGTTCGCGGCTTCGCCGCAGACTGCCTACGCCGATGGCGAATCGGAACCCGCGGTCATCTACGATGCTCAGGACAAGAAGCTGTACGGTGAGGGCATCAGCGAGTCCCAGCTGGCCGAGGCGTTCTCAGACATGGTGCCGGGCGATACGCATTCGTTCACGTTTATGCTGCGTGCCGAGCATTTATCCGGCGCGGCAACGTTCTACCTCGCTTCCGACTTCACGGACGAGGTAGAGGACCTGCTCGAGGGCGCGCAGGTGAGTGTGGATGTTGACGGCTCGCGTGCGGGTGAGGGTGTGGTCGGTGAGCAGGACGCGCTGACCCAGGGCGTAAAGCTCATCATGCTGAAGGGCGACGGCACCGCCAGTGTTACCATCAACGTGACCCTGCCGACGTCTGCCGGGAATGAGACCATGGGTCGCACGCTTCCCCTCGACTGGTTGATCACCGTGGCGGATGAGAGCGACTTGGGCGGCGGGTCGACGGACGGCTCCGGCGGTGCCGAGTCGAGCAAGCCTTCAGCCCAGGGATCTCTGGGCAAGCTTCTGCCGAAGACCGGCGATGAGTCCCTGATGCCCATCGCGGTGGCTGTCTGCTGCGGTGCCATCGTGCTCGCCGCCGGCCTCGCCCTCTCCAAGCGCTAACAGGTTGCGCAGTTGCGCATGGTTCTGGGTCGCTGATCGAGAACGGTATCCTCGAATTCAAGCTGGGAGATGGGGGGGAGGTTGCAGGGTATACGGCTGGTTCGCCCCCAACTCATTCAGATAGGTGAAGAAGCTCGATACAATTACGTAGAGGCGACCATGGAGTTTGAAGCAACGGCCAGTCTCCTTCATCAGCTTTGATGCCGTCGCCTCGCCAAGGCCTGTGAGTTTGCAGATTTCCGGGACATCGAGAAGGCCCTCGCGCCCGAGAGTGATGCGGATTGATCGGATACCGCCGCAGTGGCATTTCGTCTACGGCGGTTCACCTGTCCCCTGCGCTATAATAGAACATGCGTTCGTTAGCTATTCGGAAGGAGTGCTGTCGTGGTGGAGAGCGGGAAATCGATCCGCTTGGTGACCGCCCTCGTGGAGTGCCGTCCGGATGGCGAATACGTCCCTTGGGGGATCAAATGGTATGACGGCGCGATATACCCCTTCGCCCGCATCGAGTGATACAGCCCTCGCTCATGGGCTCTCGGTCCAAAACGCCAGTCCGAATCATGGCGCGTGGTCCTAGAGAACGGCACCTGCCGAGACATCTGCCATTACGAGAACAGTTGGTATGTTGTCCATGACCCGGACAATGACACTCCCGCAGCAAGCGCCCCGCAGGGACCGTGCAAGTAGCGATACTGCCGACTCGCATGTTTACCGAGCTGCACGCCTACAGAGCTACACGCCTACACCCGAAACTTCCCGCCAAGCTCCCCGCAAGACAAAAGGGGTGCCTTTAATTGCACCCCGCAGTAAAGCAGCTCGTTATTATTCTTATTCTTATTCTTCTTTTTATCCCTACACCGCTACCGAGCTACACGCCTACCGAGCTTCTAGCCTACACGCCCAGTAAACCAGCAGGGAGCCCATGAAAGGCTCCCTGCCGAGCCAAACGTCTTGTTATTATTCAAGATTGCCTTTGCGGCGGCGCCGAAATAGCTTCAACCATCTCATCGCGGCGACTTCTCTCACGTCATCGGCCGAATCGTATCCCGCGATTCCTTCCATAGACCGACAGGATAACTATCCTTGATCCCAGGGAGACACTTCCGAGGAAGAGGTTAAGCCAAATGGACCCGAACGAGAAGACCGACCAGTCCGCAATTGTTATCTGAGTTACCACCTGCCAGGGCGCGTCCTTCGAGACCTACCGCGCCGACCCGGACGCGGGTGCCGAAATCCCCCTGCCGCTGACACCCGCCGAACTCGAAGACAAGCTCGCACGCGAAGCCGCCCGCGAAGGGGTTAAACCGAAGTCCCTGCGCCTCTGTGCATGGAAATACCTCGGCCGCTTCGCGCCCCTCGAGTGGCTCCCCCTCGATGAGTTCGGCACCGCTGGGGGACGCGAACCTGCTCGCAGCTGCGGTCAAGCGCGACCCCGAAATCGACTGCGGCGTCCTCTTCCAGTACTGCGACCTCCGCGAGATCTACGGTCCGCTCGAATACCTCAACGTCGCTCTCCAGTACGATGACCTACCGTATCGCAAGTGGTCGTCCCCGCTCGACTTCAACGAGATCGGCATTGACGGCCTGACCCCGCATGAGGCGTGCGCCCTCCAGCTCGGCTGGGAACTGGCGGGCGGGAACACCACGCGCGACCGCGGCGATATGTCCGTCGCGGAACTCATAGAGCTTGGAGAGAGCGAGACGGAAGATCGGGAATTGGTTGTCTGGCGATGGGGCTTCATGGCCTCCTACGAGGGCGAAATAGACACCGCAAAGTATTCCAAAGACCAAATCCTCACGATATTGTTCCCATAACATCTAGATTGCCAGCCAATTAAGGACGGCGCCGCGAAGGCCGCGCGCCTGAAGGCCAACGCCGACCTGATGGCTTCGCTCTTTAAGCACTGAAAAAAAGTACGGTTATCTATATACGAGGGCCATGCACCGTTGATGGTAATAATCCATGGTACGTGGCCCTAATTGCTGTTTGCGGCCAATAGAAGCAATGCCGTCTGACTCGGTTCGAATGATGCCGGGGTCAACTTCATTCATCGATGCGGTCCCATCCGCGTATCCTCGGCAGAAAGTGGGCTGGAGCGCGTTGCGTGGTGTCTGGTGCCTGGATGCTATGCCATGAGTTATGTAGGCGCTGTGTAACCGGAATTAAGCGTGAAATTGATTAAAAAAAGATTTCACCTCTTTTTCACTCCTCAGGGAATGAGAAAAAGGACGAGTCAAAGAAAAAGCTCAGAAGCAATTATGCTTCTGAGCTGCACTAATGCAATGGAGCCAGCGACCGGGCTCGAACCGGTGACCCCCGCTTTACGAGAGCGGTGCTCTACCAACTGAGCTACGCTGGCGGCCAGGTGGTGACGCAACTGAGGCGTCAACGGCTGTCTATGATACGGGACATCGCACATCCGCGCAAGGGTTCTGGCGGCTTTTCTCACTTTAAATGCACTAATATTGGAGACGTGATGTCTGCGGCGTTCATCTGGCGCTTGACCTGCTGTTGAGTTGGTGGCCGACGTCCCGCTCGTATGGGTCTCAAACAGAATGGGGCTGCCATGGCTCAACCCAGGATCCTTCTTACACGTATTGATGACCGTTTTATTTACGGGCAAGACGTTGAGCTGTGGAACGAGGCCGTGGGCTCCAACCTTGTCCTAATCGTCAACGATGAGATCGCGGCGGATTCGCGCCAATGGGCACCCATGAGGGTCGCGGCGCCAGAAGGCGTTTGGACAAGATTTTTCTCGGTGCAAAAGGCCATCGACGTCATACATACTGCAACGCCGCGCCAATGGATTCTGATCATGGTGGCCTCACCCGCCGATGCGCTCGCCCTGGTTAAGGGTGGTGTGCCGATCGCCAAGATAAGCATCGGCCATATGCAGGTAGGGGAGGGCAAGCACCCCATAACGCCCGCAGTCGCCGTAGACGACGCAGATGTCGCCGTCTTCAAAGAGCTGCAAGAACTCGGCATAGAGCTAGAAATCCGCTACCTTCCCAACTCCAATCCCGACCCCATCCAACTAGTCATTTAAGACCGTCCCCAATGAATAGGTAGAAAAACGCCCGTCGGCGGTGGTGCCGGCGGGCGTTGCTGTGCGATATGTCGCGTTGTGGGCTTAGTGCCTCATAAAGTGATATTCGATCACATTGCTATAGGGATGACCCGGCCCCACGATGCCCTGGGGGAACAGCGGGCGGTGCGGCGTGTCGGGGTACATCTCGGCCTCGAGGGCAAAGCCGGCGCCCCAACCATAGTTGGCGTTGTCCTTGGCGTGCTCGTCGCCCAGCCAGTTGCCGGTGTAGAGCTGCACGCCCGGGGCAGTGGTGTAGTAGTCCATCTCACGACCGGTCCACATCTCCTCGACGTGCATCGCGCGGCGCAGGTTGCGGCCGTACTGATAGCCATCGATGCACAGGCAGTGATCGTAGCCACGGGCCTGCTTGATCTGCGGGTCGTCGGCCTCCATGCCGGGTGCGACGGGGCGAAGCTCGCGAAAGTCAAACGGCGTGCCCTCGACCGGAGCGATCTCGCCGGTGGGTATGTTCTGGTTGTTGATGGGCAGATAGTGAGCAGCGTTGACAACAAAGAAGTGCTCACAGTCCATGCCGGCGTTATGGCCGGCAAGGTTAAAGTACGTGTGGTTGGTCATGGACACGCACGTGGCGCGGTCGCTCTCGCAGCCATATTCGATGCGGAAGACGCCGGTGCGCGTCACGGTAAACACGGCCGTAAAGGTGCGGTTGCCGGGCAGGCCCAGCTCGCCATCCTCAAGCGAGGCGGTCATGCGAACGGCGTTGCGAGTCTCGTCGAGTTCAACGTCCCACACGCGCTTGTGCAGGCCGTGCTCAAGGTCGCTGTGCAGGTTGTTGGCGCCTTCGTTGGCCGGCATATGCCAGTCCGTGCCGGCGATGGTGATCGTTGCACCCGCAGTGCGGTTGGCCACGGGGCCGATGGTTGCGCCAAAGCAGGCGGGGTTGTCAAAGTAATCCTCGAGCTTATCGAAGCCCAGCACCACATCTCGCACGTTGCCGGGAATGTCGGGCACATCGATGCCCAGCACGGTGGCGCCATAGTCCATAATGCGAACGCAGATCTCGGGCCCGTTGAGGGTGTAGCGATGAACGGGGGTACCGCACGGCGCGGTGCCGAAAAGCTCGGAAGTGATCATTTGGTTCCTAACATCGAGGTATTCCGACAAACTGTAGCGCGAACAGGCGAGATTATCACTACACCCCACTAAAGCTGGGGGTATTTTTCTCAAAAAAGTGATGATTGGAGCTGTGCGGGCGTTCATTTTTGACGCGTACGAGTCTGATACAATTTGTTCGTTACTGTTTGAATGATATGCGCGCAAAGAACGGCGAGGATTCATCGTGATTAAGGCAGAGCGACAGGATAAGGTTCGTCAGCTGCTCGAGGAGCAGGGCACGGTCTCGGTTAAAGAGATTTCTGATGCGTTAGGCGTCTCGGATATGACGATCCGCCGCGATCTTGAGGAGCTTGCGAGCCTAGGCGAGATCGAGCGCGTGCACGGCGGAGCCCGCAGTGCACAGGGCCGTCCCCACGCTATGCTGCGCCATGAGTATTCGCACAGCGAAAAGCGCACTAAGCATGCCGAGGAAAAGCTGCAGATTGCGCGCCGTGCTGTGGAGCTTATCGAGGAGGGCTCGACCATCTTTTTGGGCACGGGCACCACGGTTGAGCAGATGGCCTCGATGCTGCCGACGTTTCGCCTGCGCATTGTGACCAATTCGCTTTCGGTGTTTAACCTGCTCGAGGCGCGCGAAGACTGCGAGCTGTGCCTCGTGGGCGGTATGTACCGTCGCCGCACCGCCGCTTTTGTGGGACCAACGGCCGAGGATACCCTGCGCGCGCTGGGCATCGATGCGGCGTTTATCGGCGCCAACGGCATCTTGGACGGTGACGTGTCTACGTCCAACATGGACGAGGGCCGTATCCAGCAGCTCGCTTTTAGCAAGGCAGACTCGCGCTATCTGATCGCCGACTCCAGCAAGATCGGCAAACGCGATTTCTATACCTTCTGTCGCCTGGACAATTTAGACGCCGTGGTGTGCGAACCGGGTATCGCCGCCGAGGACCGCACTGCCATCGCGGAGCACACGCAGGTCATCTGCTAGCAAGAACGGAGGGAGATACAGGGGGCTGACCTGTGAGTTTGTCTCAATCTGTAACAGCTAGACGTCCAAAACCGGTTTTAGTGTTACAGATTGAGACAATTCGGCCTGGTCGGTCCCTTTCATCTCAATCTGTAACAGGTGGGACCGAAAAACTCGGCTAGATGTTACAGATCGAGACAAACGGCTCCCGGTCCGCCCAAACACAAAGGCCGGGGGCGGCGCGCCTTGTGACGTGCCGCCCCCGGCTGAGAAATGGGGACAAGTTATGTGAGCGGGGCAATGCCGCTCGTCGCGAGCCGCTAGTCCAGGCGACGGGTCTGCGCCACGTGCTTATACCAGTATGCGCTTGCCTTGGGCGTGCGCTTTTGGGTTTCAAAGTCTACGTAGAAGAAGCCATAGCGCTTGTTGTAGCCGTTGGTCCAGGAGAACTGGTCCTGCAGGCTCCACAGGAAGTAGCCGCCCACGTTGACGCCCACCTCCATGGCCTTAAGCAGCCAGTGCAGGTGCTGCTCGATGTAGTCGATGCGCGGCTGGTCGTCCACAAAACCGTCCTTGTAGGGGTCCTTGTAGCCCATGCCGTTCTCGGTGATGAAGATCTGCTTGTAGTTGGGGTAGCGCTGCTTAATGTAGACGAGCAGATCGAACAGACCCTCGGGATAGATGATCCAGTCCCAGTCGGTGGTGGGGATGCCGGGCTTGTTCACATGCTCGCCAATGCCCTTGACGCGCCAGCGGCCGGTACCCTTCTCGCCCGTGCCGTTGTGGTGCAGGTCGTTCTCGCCGTCGTAGGCCTTGAGGAAACGGCACTGGTAGTTGTTGACACCCAGGTAGTCGTTGTAGAGCGCGGCCTCGCGCATAATCTCGAGGTCCTTGTCCAGGATCTCGATGGTGCCGCCCGAGACGGCAGCCAGGCGGTTGGCGCACTCGAGGGTGTCGGGGGCATAGTCGCCGCGGAAGGTGGCGTCAAGCAGGAACTGGTTTTGCAGCACGTGCTCGTTGTTGGCGGCCTTGATGTCGGCGGGGTCGTTCTCGTTGAGCGGGTACTTGAACTCCAACGACTGAATGACGCCGATCTTGCCCTTAAAGCCGCCGTTGTGGAAGGCCAGCACAGCCTTGGCGTGGGCGAGCATCATGTTGTGCTCGCACTGAAAGGCCTCGGCAAGATGCGCTTTGACGCCACCGGGGAAGGTGCCCTCGATGTAGGTGTTGGAGGCGTCCGCCCAGATCTCGTTAAAGGTGAACCAATAGGTCACCTGGTTGGCGTACTCCTTAAAGCAGAAGGTGGCAAAGTCCACAAAGGCGTCGATGGTCTCGCGGTTGAGGAAGTCGCCCTTCTCAAAGAGGGGCAGCGGCGTGTCAAAGTGATGCAGCGTGACAAACGGCTCAACGTGGTGCTTGTGGCACTCGGCGAAGAGATCGTGGTAGAACTGGACACCCTCGGGGTTGATCTCGCCGGTGCCGTTGGGGAAGATGCGGCTCCAAGCGATGGAGAGGCGGATGCCGTTGATGCCGAATTCCTCGCACAGCTCCAGGTCGACGGGGTACTGGTTATAGAAGTCCGAAGCGGGATCGGGGGAAAAGCGCCCCTGGGCCTCCAGGAAGTCGTCCCAGGCAACCTTGCCCTTACCGTGAGTGCGGGTCTCGCCCTCTACCTGGTAGGCAGCAGTGGCGCCGCCAAAGACAAAGTCCTCGGGAAACTGCGCAGGCGGGTTGGTGACGCTAGCAGGATTAACGGACATGATGATCCAATCGTCTAAATCGAAGGGCCAACCGGCTGTTGATGGTCGGCTGGCCCTGGGCGTTACTTACTTCGATAGTTGCTCGGAGACGAAGGCGAGAGACTTGTCGCCGTTCTGGGAGAGCTCGATGTACTGCTTGCCACGGCAGGCGACGCACTTGTTGCCCACACGCTCGCAGTCTTTCTGCAGGTCGGCCAGGTAGCTGGCTGCCTGCGGGGCCAGGACGACCAGGTCAAAGTCGGGGAGCATGTCGACGTGGTTGCCATAGGCTTCGGCAGCGGTCTCCAGATTGATGCCGCGCTCCTTGGCAGCCTTGGCCAGCGCGTTGGCGAGCAGACCCGAGGTTCCGCCACCCTGGCAGAGCACGAGCACGCGCTTGCCGTTGAGGTCGCTGGCGGTCGTTGCCTCGGCAGCGGGTGCTGCAGAAGCGGCAAGGGCGTCGGCCTTCACGGCCTCGGCTGCGGCGCCGGCGGCAACGCTCTTGGCATCGGCCTTGCCCTGGAAGGCGTCGTTGAGCTTGGCGGCCTTCTCGGCGTTCTTGGCGGTGAGCTCCTCCTGGGAGATCTCGGCCTCCTCGGCGCACTTCTGGGCGTCATAGGCACGGAAGAACGGGTAGTACAGGACGAAGTCGACGACCAGGATGAGGGCGAGCATCACAAAGGCGAGCGGCTGGAAGCCCAAGCCCATGATGGTGCCGATGGGGCCGGGAACGGTCCAGGGCAGGGTGTACATAAAGCCGTTCATGCCCAAGAAGTCGATAAAGATCTTGAGGATCCAGATGTTGGCGATCGGGGCAAAGACAAACGGGACAAAGAAGACGGGGTTGAGCACGATGGGCGCGGCGAACAGCAGCGGCTCGTTGACAGCAAAGCAGACCGGGACGATGGCGGCCTTACCGACGGCGCGCATCTCCTGAGACTTGGCCAGGAAGCAGAACATAAAGACCAGGACGAGCGTGGCACCGGTGCCGCCCATGCAGACGACGAAGTACTGGGCACCCTGGGTCAGGACAGCGGAAGCGTGCTGGCCGGCCTGGAACGCAGCCAGGTTGTCGGTCATGTTGGCAACGAGAGCGGCGGCGATGGCGGGCTCGACGATCGAAGGGCCGTGGACGCCCACGAACCAGAAGAGGCTCATGGCGCCGTAGATCACAGCGAGGCCGATGTAGCCGTCGGCAGCGGTGAACAGGGGCTGGAACACCTGGATGACGCCCTGGGCAAAGCAGAAGCCAAAGGCAGCGCGGAAGACGATGTCAAAGACCCAAAAGACGGTGATGCAGACGGAGAAGGGGATGATGTCCTTAAAGGTCTGCGAGATGTTGGGCGGAACCTGCTCGGGCATCTTGACGGTGATGTTGCGCTTGATGAAGAACTTGTAGATGATGCCGGTCACAAACGCAGCGATAAAGGCGGTCAGCAGGCCTTTGGAACCAAGGTAGGTGGTGTTGAAGCCGCTGGCAGCGTCCGTGGCGATCGTGTCGCTCGAAAGGAGCAAGAAGCCGATGATGGCTGCGCACATGCACGAGATGAAGTTGATCTGGTTGTTCTTGGGCAGGTCGCGGTTCTGAGCGTCGGCGAAGTGCTTGGCGGTGGTGGCGGCGCAGGCGATGGCCAGGATGCCCATGGAGTAGTTGTAGCACTTCCACAGGGCGTTGTTGATGTCATCGGGCCAATAGAAACCCCAGATGTTGGGGACCGAGGCTACCAGGCAGAAGATGGACGAGAAGATGATGATGGGGATGACGGAGATAAAGCCGTCGCGGATCGCCTTGAGGTACTTGTTGCGGGCGATCGCGTTGAAAAAGGGCTGGCCCTTTTCGATGATGGCGATGAGTTGCTCCATGCAATGCTCCTAAGAGTCGGTGGGTTAGCAACGATGGTAGCTTTTGGCGTTCGGTTGCCAAAATGTTGACGTTGCCATTTTGCGGCACAAAAAAAGACGCGAATCGGGGGTTCCTGTGCCTGCGAACCGTCGATTCCTTACGCGTAAACGTTTGAGCCGCCCGGTGGCTCTGTGTTTGCACAATGGCAACGTTAACATTTGGTCGACAAAAGCCGTTCGGGGAAGCGGGATTGTCGGTGAACGGTAGGTTTTGGGTGGTGAGCGTATGGCGGGAGAGGCGTTGGATATACTTGGAGGCGTTCATTTTGTCTGTTGGGATGCCCGCGATGGCATCGTTGACATAGAAAGATCGACCTATGGCCGCTGTTAAAAAATCGGTTTCCGTTAAGGACGTGGCGCGTCTCGCGGGCGTCTCGGAGCAGACAGTCTCGCGTACGGTGCACGATTCGCCCAGCGTGCGCCCCGAGACCAAGGAGCGCGTGCGCGCCGCCATGCGCGAGCTGGGGTATCGCCCCAATTTTGCCGGTCGATCGCTGCGCCGCGGCAAATTTAAGACCGTCGGCGTCGCCATGTTCAACATTACCGGCACCGGCAACCTCGACCGTATGGAGGGCTTTGCCGCCGCGGCCGACAAACATGGCTATGCCATCACCCTCACTAAAGTAGACGGGCATCCGTATACCCTCGAGAGTGCATCGTCGCGCATGAGCGCACTGCCGGTGGACGGCATGGTCGTGATCATGAACCGCATGCCGGCGGACTTTGGCACCTTTGAGCCGCTGCCCGGTATGCAGACGGTGCTCGTTACCATGCTGGAGCACCCGCTGTGCTCGACGGTTGATAACGATCAGTTCGATTGCTCGCGCCAGGTTGTCGAGTACTTGCTGGGGCAGGGGCACAAGACCGTGCACTTTATCTCGTGCCCCGAGCGCTCGCTTTCGGGCATGCAACGCGAGGAGGGCTGGCGTGAGACATTGCGCGCGCATGGTGTTGAGCCGCCGCGACTCGTCCGTGGCGATTGGACGGCACAGAGCGGATATGCCGCCGGCCAGGTGCTTGCGGACGATCCGAACTGCACAGCCATTTATGCTTCCAACGATGCCATGGCCTACGGCTGCATTCGCGGGCTCGAGTCGCGCGGGAAGCGCGTGCCCCAGGACGTGAGCGTGGTGGGTGTTGACGATAGTTTGGGCGATATCGTGCCCGATCGTCGCCTGACTACGGTGCGCTTTGACAACAAGCGCGTCGGCATGTGGGCGGTCGACAAGATTGCCGGCGCCGAGGGCGTTGAGTCTGGCGTGGAGCACATGCTGTTTCCGGGCGTGCTCGTCAAGGGCGATACGGTGCGCGATGTACGCTAGGGTGCGGTCCCGTTTTGGTTTCCGCTAATTGTGTTCAAGAATGTTCGGATTGGTTTAAAAACCGTTCACGGGCGAAAAACGACCGTTCATAGCTCGAAATTACGTTTTGCGCTGTTCTTTTTTGTTTGAATGTTACTGTCTCTGTCATACACAACGCAGCGCGTATGCCCGGACGCGATGCTCTCCATTGGTTCATATGTGAAAGGAACGCAATATGGCAACCAAAGAAGAAATCTCGATGGTTGGATTCGAGATTGTCGCATACGCGGGCGACGCCCAGACCGATCTGCTTGCAGCGCTCGATGCTGCTCGCGAGGGTGATTTTGAGAAGGCCGAGCAGCTGCACAAGGATGCCAGCGATGCGCTCATCGGTGCCCACGACACGCAGACCAAGCTGCTTTCGCAGGAGGCCGGCGGCGGCGAGATGGAGATGACCTTCATCATGGCCCATGCTCAGGATACTCTCATGACCACCATGATCCTGGAGAAGCAGACCCGCTTTACCATCGATGCCTATAAGCGCATCGCCGCACTCGAGGCTAAGCTCGCCTAACGAGCCTGCACAACTCGTCCCCTTCCAAAAGCCCTGCCGCTACCTGCGGCAGGGCTTTTTCTGTATCCCATCTGTCTTGGTTGCGGTGAAATAGGGACTGAATAGGGGCCGGCGGGCGCAAAACAATCCCTATTCCACCGCAACTCATCCCGAAATAGTCATTGGGGACAGTCTTGTTGCGCTCCGTTGGTCCTCCCGCTCGATTTTTGCTCGGTGGGTATACTTCCTTTCGCATTAAACGCCGGACTGAGGAGGTATCCAAATGCCGGATAACGGGTCAATACAAAAAAGAGACGCGCACGAGATGGCTCATGGGCGTCCTGTCCAGATAACCGAGCACACGACGGTAACCGAGCTGCAGCCCAGCTTGTCCGATGTCGTGTGCGCAAACAAAAAGCTACAGATCGGCTTGATTATCGCGCTCGTGGTGCTGGCGCTCCTTTCGGGCTTTGTCGCGCGCCCGCATTTTGCCGATACCAAGACTTGGGACTCCACCATCGAGGTCATCGATCAAAAGAAAGGTAACGTACTGGCGCTCACGACCTCGTGCGTGGCGCTGTCTGCGGGCATTACCGCGCTGCCTGGTGATACGGGAACGCCGGTCGCCGAGCAGCTCGCGCAGCTTTCGGGTAACCTGGGCATCGTGCTCGCCGTGCTCTACCTCGAGAAATATTTGCTCACGATTTTGTGGTCGGTTGGCTTGGGCATCTTAATCCCGTTTGCGTTGGTGCTCTTTGCGGTGTCGCTTGGCGTTCATGGGCGCTGGAGCACGAGCGCTGTCCTGCGCCGTGTGGCGACGCGCGTGCTGGTGGTTGCCGTGATCGGCATGGCGCTTGTGCCCGCGAGCGTATGGGTATCGCAAAAGGTCGACGAGACATATCGCGTCAGCATTGAACAGGCCGAGCAAAAGGCAGCGGACGCTGCGGAAAAGACCGATACCACGGACAAGTCAGGCGAGACCAGCTCAAAATCGAACAAGAAAAAGGCCGAGTCCACGGAGTCCAAAAACGTGCTCGAGCAGTTGACTGACGGGGCCTCGAGCCTGGTTACGTCGGTAACCAGCGGTGCCAAGCAGATGACCGACGAGATCGTGCAGCAGGTGACCGATCTGATCGAAGGCGTCATCGTGATGATCGTGACCTCGTGTGTGATTCCTCTACTGGTGCTCGTGGCGTTCCTATGGCTAGGACACGTGCTGCTGGGGATCGATGTCTCCGGTCCCGCGAACTATCTGACGGATCGTTTCTTGAGCGCTCCGTCCAAACATGCCAAGAAGAGTGGGCAGTCTGAGTAGGCGGCAAAGCGATCTTTGGAAGATCAACCGTAAGAAGGGCGGCCGAGACACGTTCTCGGCCGCCCTTTTGTCTGTTGAACACATGGTCGCTACGTCTGCGCCGGGCTCAAACGGTCGGCAATCAACCGTGAACGGTATTTGTTCAAAAAAGAACAAAGTTAAACAAAAAATGGTTGCACCAGATGTTCGAATGTGTTCAAATAAACATGAACAGTGAAGAACCGCACATTCAGATGCCCGGACCTGAGCGCGATTCAACACTTCCAAACAGAAACTACGCACCTGCGTATCTCTCAAGGAGGATGTCATGAGGGTTGTAATCGCTTCCGATGCCGACGGTATGTCGATGAAGGAGTCCATCAAGGAGATGCTCATCGCCGACGGTCACGAGGTCGTCGACTATTCCGAGACCCCTGCCGCGGACTTTGTCGATTCCGCGACCGCCGTTGCCAAGGACCTGCTGGAGCACAAGGATTCCCAGGGCTTCGCATTCGATAAGTACGGCGTCGGCTCCTATATGGCCGCCGTCAAGATCAAGGGCATGGTCGTTGCCAACATTTCCGACGAGCGTTCCGCCTACATGACCCGCGAGCACAACGGCTCGCGCATGGTCACCATGGGCCCGGGCGTTGTGGGCACCGAGGTCGCCAAGAAGATCGCCCGCGAGTTCCTGCGCGCTCAGTACGCCGGCGGCCGTCACCAGATCCGTGTCGACATGCTCAACAAGATGGCCTAACGAGAGCCACCGAGAACTCGAACTTCTACCTCAACTTGTGAATTCAGACGAAAGGACGTTCTGATGAAGAAGACCATCGCAATCGGTTGCGACCATATCGTTACGGACGAGAAGATCTATCTGGCCGACCGCCTGGAGCAGGCTGGCTACAAGGTGCTCGACTGCGGCACCTACAGCCACACCCGTACGCACTATCCCATCTACGGTAAGGCCGTGGGCGAGGCTGTTGCCAGCGGCAAGGCCGACTTTGGCGTGGCCCTGTGCGGCACCGGCATCGGCATCACCAACGCCGTCAACAAGGTTCCCGGCGCTCGCTGCGCCCTGGTTCGCGACATGACTTCTGCCCTGTATGCCCGTCGCGAGCTCAACGCCAACATCGTGGGCTTTGGCGGTAAGATCACCGGTGAGTTCCTGATGGCCGACATTATGCTTGCCTTCCTGGAGGAGCCCTACGAGAAGACTCCCGAGCACGACGCCCTGATCGCCAAGATTGACGCTTGCAATAAGGCCGACGCCGAGGCTCAGGCTGACCCGCACTTCTTTGACGAGTTCCTCGAGAAGTGGGACCGCGGCGAGTATCACGACTAAGGGGGTTCCGGCGTTTTAACAAACGCCGGACCGGTCGACGCTGCGAAGCCATCTGGCGGGCAATCTGCCGCTCAGCTTCGACGGCATGACCAGAAGGTCAATGCCGTCTCGCTTCACGGCACCTTGCCTCGCCAGCTGGCTTCTCGCTGATGTCTGAGTGACCTGTGGGGTTACCGCTGTTGTTGCGAAGCGTTCTGGTATGGCAAGTTGCTCCGATAACACGTTTGCTTGCTTGGCTTGAGTGCTTCGTTTTGGCGGCCCCCGGCATTCTGCAGCTTTTCAATTGACGGCTCGCGTTTCTGTGAGGGGGCGCGGGCCGGTTTTCTATCAGCCCCACTGACTTGGCGGGCTGTCGTAAGAAAGGGAAGGCTCCTATGGAGTTTGTTCTTGATAACGGTTCTATCCGCGTAGCACTGAGCACGGCTGGCGGATCGTTCACTTCTATTGCGGCCAACGGCCGTGAGTACCTGTGGCAGGGTGACCCGGCGGTCTGGTCGGGCCAGGCACCCATTTGTTTCCCGATCTGCGGCGGCCTTCGCGACGGTCACGCAATGACCATGGGCGGCCGCGAGGTTAGGCTCGCCCGCCACGGCTTTGCGCGCAAACAGGAGTGGAAGCTCGAGGAACAGAGCGACAACATGGTTGCACTGAGCCTAAGCTCTGCCGACCATGCCGAGCTGCTCGAGCAGTACCCGTATCCGTTTAAGATCGTTGCTCGTTACACGATCGATGCGGCAAAGGTGGCCGTGTCGTACGAGGTGACCAATGAGGGCACCGAGGACATGCCGTTCTTTGTGGGCGGTCACCCTGGCTTTAAGTGCCCGCTTGACGAGGGTGAGTCCTATGACGACTACGAGCTCCGTTTTGAGCAACGCGAGGCCGCCGAGCTCTGTACTGCCGTTCCCTCGACGGGCCTGATTGATGTTGAGCATCGCAGCAAGAACCCCATGATCGGCCAGAACCTGCCGCTGACCCACGAACTCTTCGACTTCGCGGAGACCATCTTCGACGTGCTCGAGAGCCGCGTGGTTACGCTGACCAAGAAGACCGAGGACAAGGGCGTGCGCCTGACGTTCCCCGATATGCCGTACCTGATTGTGTGGAGCAAGCCCGAGGGCGACTTTGTGGCCGTGGAACCGTGGGGCGGCCTGTCCACCTGCTCCGACGAGGACGATATTCTGGAGCACAAGCGTGGCTGCCTGGTGGCCAAGCCGGGGGAGACCGTTACCCGCGGCTTTGAGATCGAGATCCTTTAACGAGCTATCGTATGTTTGGGGCGGGTCATGCCGCCCCGGAACAGGAGTTCAACATGATTCTGACCGTTACCATGAACCCGTCGATCGATACGTGCTATCAGCTCGACAAGCTGATCATCGACGACGTTAACCGTGTGACGCCCGAAAAGACCGCTGGCGGCAAGGGCCTCAACGTGAGCCGTGTTCTGCTGCAGTTGGGCGACGATGTGCTCGCGACCGGTTTGCTCGGCGGCCACATGGGTGCCTATATGGCCGAGCTTATGGATGCCGACGGCGTCAAGAACGACTTTGTGCCCATCGCCGGTGAGACGCGCATTTGCCTGAATATTCTGCACGAGGGTAATCAGACCGAGCTGCTGGAGAGCGGCCCGCAGATCGCCCCGGCCGAGCTCGAGGCCTTTACGGCCAAGTTCGCCGAGCTTGCAGCGAAGGCGGACGTTGTGACGCTTTCGGGCTCGCTGCCGCGTGGCGTCGATGCTGGCTACTATGCTGAGCTCGTCAAGATCGCCGAGGAGGCGGGCGCCAAGGTGCTGCTCGACACCTCGGGTGCATCGCTGGAGGCCGCGCTGGAGTCCGACGCTAAGCCTGAGCTCGTAAAGCCCAACCTGACCGAGATTAACGGCCTGCTGGGTACGTCCTTTACGACCGAAGATGTCGATGCCCTACGCGAGGCGCTTGCCGCCGATGACCGTTTTGCCGGTATCCCCTGGGTTGTCGTTTCGATGGGCGCTGCCGGTTCGGTGGGCTTCCATGGGGGTCGCGCGTTCCGCGCCAAGACGCCCGCGATTGCGGCTGTGAATGCGACGGGTTCCGGCGACTCGACCATCGCCGGCTTTGCGCATGCCATTGCTGCTGGTGCCGACGACGTCACGGTGCTCAAGACCGCCAATACCTGCGGCAAGCTTAACGCCATGGATCCCAAGACCGGCCACCTGGTCATGGACCGCTGGGACGAGATCTACAACAACGTTGTCGTGACTGAACTGTAGGGTTACGCGGTTTTACCAAACGCCGTAGCGGCTCGACGCTGCAAACGCCCCTAAGCGGCAATCTGACGTTCAATCGTCGGGCATGACCAGAAGGTCAATCCCCTCCTCTTTCACGTCCCCTTGCTCGCTTAGGGGCGTTTTCGCTGACAATGCCAAGACATCGGCGTTGCCTTGGTCGCAAGTAGTCATTGGGGACGTTCTTGTTTGACTAGTCATTTAAGAACGTCCCCAATGACTAGCCAATAAAACGGCGCCCGTCGGCGATGTTGCCGGCGGGCGCCGTTGTCTTGCAGGCGGAATGATCTGTTTTCCTCCGTCCCCAAGGGATCATTACAGTGAGTCGATAAAGCGCTGCTGGGCGGCGCGTCCGTCCTCGTCCCACTTAAAGACTCCGGCGTTGTCGAGCACGTGGCTAAACACCACGCCGACCTCCTCATGCAGGATGTCGATGGCGTTATCCGCCGTAAGCTCGTTCGCGCGGCGAGCAAAGACGTCCTCCGCCCATGCGGCGTGGCTGCGGCAAAGGTCGTCGCTCTCGAGAGCGCAGGCAAGATCGTAGCTGGCATCGGCCTTGGCCGCCAGCAGGTGCTCGCGGACAGCACCGAGCTCGGGAACCAAGCGCGGCGGCAGAATGGCCAGGCCCATGACCTCGATCAGGCCGATGTTCTCCTTTTTAATATGGTGGTACTCGGCATGCGGGTGGAACACGCCCAGCGGATGCTCGTCGGTCGTGATGTTGCAGCGAAGCGCCAAGTAGGCCTCGTAGATCTCGCCTCCGGCATTGCCGCGGGAGTCGACGCGGCGGATGACGGGCGTCACGGTGTTGTGCGCCACGCCATCGGCTGTGCGTGCGATGACGCCCACCGACTCATCGGTCCACTCGCGCCAGGCGAGGATAATCTTCTCGGCGGCATCGAGCAGCTGGGCGCGGTCGTGCGAGCGCAGGCGCAGCACCGAGAGCGGCCACTGCAGCACGGTGCCGCTGACCTGGTTAAAACCGGGCACGCTAAACTGCGAGACCTCGGCGGCGTGCATCATGGGGAACTCGTGCGCGCCACCCTGGAAGTGGTCGTGCGACAGAATCGAGCCGCCCACGATAGGCAGGTCGGCGTTGGAGCCGATGAAGTAATGCGGGAACAGGTCCACAAAGTCGAGCAGGCAGGTCAGGCCCTTGCGGTCGACGTGCATCGGACGATGCTCGGAGCTCATGGCAATGCAATGCTCGTTAAAGTACGCGTACGGGCTGTACTGGAAACCCCAGCGCTCGCCGTTGAGCTGGATGGGGATAATGCGCAGGTTCTGGCGAGCGGGGTGAGCGCCGCCGTCGGCTGCGGCGGAGCGTCCGGGATAGCCCTCGTTTTCGATGCAGAGCTGGCAGGCGGGATACTTCTCGCCCGTGTTCTTTGCGGCACCAGCCGCGGCGATATCGCGTGGGTCCTTCTCAGGCTTGGAGAGGTTGATGGTGATCTCAAGATCGCCCCAGTTGGTGGGGGTGCTCCATTTGATGTTGCGCGCGATGGCGGCACGGCGCACGTAGCCGGCGTCGCAGCACAGGCCGTAGAACCAGTCGGTTGCGGCGCGGGGCTCGTTGACGCCCATGCGTCCGTTGAACTCCTCGTTTACAACCGAAGGCCTCGGCATGAGCGCACCCATGATGCGCATGGCGATGCGGTCGCGGCCTGACGCCGTGTCCTCGGCGGCACCGTTGGTAACGGCGGCCTCGGAAAGCGCGGCAAGCGTGCCTTCAAGATCAAAGTCGGGCAGGGTATTGGGGTGCAAGAGCGAGAGTTTCTCAACCTGGAGCGCCCAGGCCATATCGAGTGCGGGACCCGTGGCGCCGATGCACTCCAAAATGGTGTTGTATGCCCAGATCCGGTCGTCCTGGCCGATCATCGATCGGTGGATGGCGTACTCGATCAGGTTCTGCGCGGCCTCTCGCACGTCAGTCATTACAGCCATGCCGCGTAAGCCCCCTTGTCAGAGATGGCGTAGTGACGGGCAGAGCCCTCGCCCAGCCAGCCGTTCATCTTGGCAATGAAGGTGTCGACCAGATCGAGCGGCACGAAGGCCTGGATGGTGCCACCAAAGCCGCCACCGTGGATACGGACGGCGCCGCGGCCGTCGAGCACGTGCTCGGCCAGCGCCAGGGCATACATGGAAGGCTGCTCGGAACCCAGCTTGGCAACAACATTCTGCAGGTACATGGCAGAGCTGGCGCCGGACTCGCGCGTCAGGACCAGGAACTGGTCAATGTCGCCAGCGTTCAGGGCTGCCCAGCGCTTGTCGACCAGGCCGTTCTCGTACCAGTAGTGAACGGCACGCAGGCAAGCGCGGTCGCCCAGCTTGGCGCGCAGCTCGGGGAGCTTGGCGTCAAAGTCGGCAACGTTGACCTCGCACAGGCGTGCCTTGCCAAACTCGGCGGCGACGTCCTGCATCTCGCGCGGAACGGCGGCGTAGTCGTCGGTAGCCGCCACATGGTCGGCGCCAACCTTAACGAGCACGAGCGCATAGCCGTGATCCTCAAAGTTGAGCTCGAGCTTCTGGGTCTTAGGCTGAGCCTGATCCTCAAAGTCCATGTAGGCGAGGCCGCCCAGGCACACAGCCGCCTGATCCATAAGACCGCAGGGCTTGCCGTAATAGTTGTTCTCGGTGCGCTGGCTCATCTGGGCGAGCGCGACGGGCTCAATGGCGGGCGCGCCCCAGAGCGTCTCCATGGCGCAGCCGTAAGCCGCCTCGACAGCGGCGGAGCTAGAAAGGCCGCCACCCGAGGGGACGGAGCAGGTAAAGGCAAAGTCGAAGCCCTGGGGCTCAACGCCCAGAGCAGCGATTTCGTGGGCCATACCGCGCACGAGGCTTGCGGACGTGCCCTTCTCGGACTCTTGAATATCCAGCGTGTCGAGCGTGATCTCAAACGTAGGATAGCCCTCGTCGGCGACGCGAACCTTGTTGGAATCGGTCGCCACGGCAATGCCGTCGACGGCGACATCGAGCGAGCCGGCGATAACGTGACCGCCCTCGTGATCGGTGTGGTTGCCGCTGATCTCGGAACGGCCGGGCGCGTGCACATAGAGCACCTGGCGATCGCCGATGGGGCCAAACTCCTCCTCAAACAGCTTGGTGAGCGTGGCGAGTGTCTTTTCGTCGGGGGTGGTCATGAGGGTCCTTTCCTTGGCGCATACTGACGAGTTTTCCGTCGTAGTGAGTACGTTAACAATCTGAAGTGGCATAAACTCAGCATCTACGATGCCGCACGTTACGGGCTATGTTAACGTACTCATAACACAACACTTATCACTTTTTGAGAATCTGGTAATCGGTAGAAATCCAGCCGTGAACGGTATTGCCGTATGGACTTATAGAGCAGAAGAGTTGCGGATTGAAAAAGTAGAGTACGTTAACATGCGTCCGACGATAGCGGGCCTCGGCGCGGGATGTATTTCTGCCCGGGCCGGCATTCACGCTATTCAGATCTCTCAAGGGTGAAGGTGATCCTGTGGCAAGGTGCCCGTCCAACGATACCAGTTCGCGTCCGGTCTCCATGGCCGACGTTGCCCGCGCTGCTGGCGTTTCGCAGCAGACGGTTTCGCGCGTCGCCAACGGCTTGCCCAACGTTAACGAACAGACGCGCCGGCGCGTGCAGGCCGCTATGCAAGAGCTTGGCTTTCGTCCGAGTTATGCCGGTCGCTCGCTGCGTGACGGCCGTTACCATTCGGTCGGGCTGTGCGTCAACGATGTCACCAAGTTTGGGAACCTCTCAATGATCGACGGCATCGCCAGCGCAGCTCGCGAGCATAATTGCGCCATCACGCTGGTCGAGATGTCCAAGACCGAGGAGTTTTCGCTTGCCGAGGCCACGCGTCGTATGGCCGCGCTGCCCGTGGACGGTATCATCATCGGCATGAGTCGCATGGCGCCCGATTTTGAGACGTTCGATCCGTTGCCGGGCATTGGAACGGTCATCGTTACCATGTACGCGCATCCGCGCGTGACCACGGTCGATTCCGACCATTACGGCTGCTCGCTATTGCTTATGGATCACCTGTTTGAGCTGGGGCACGAGCAGATTCGCTATATTGGCGGCCCGTCGTTCTCGGTCGACGAGCAATTTCGTCGCGCCGGTTGGCAAGATACACTCGAGCGTAAACACATCGAGACGGTAGAGCCACTCGAGGGCGACTGGTCTGCCAACAGCGGCTACGAGGCCGCTCGGTACTTGGCTGAGCACGACCGCACCATGACGGCGATTTACGCGGCAAACGACCAGATGGCAAACGGCGCCATTGCCGCGCTGCGCGATAGCGGCTTGCGCGTGCCCGAGGACGTGAGCGTGGTGGGCGTCGATGACTCGCTCGACGACTTTGTCGCACATAACGAGCTCACGACCGTTCGATTCGATCTGCATCAGCGCGGGCGCGAGGTGTTCGAGCGCGCAGTTCCCAAGGCGGGGGCATCGGACAAAACCGTCGCCATTCGTATTCCCGGTCAGCTCATCGTTCGACACACCACGGCAGCGCCGCGCGCATAGTTTTCGCAGGTCAACGGCTCGGCGTTGCATATCAATAACAATCGGTAAGGATGCCGGCAGATAGCCGTGACTATGAAGGCGAGTGCTATGATAGACGGGTTCATTTGTCTATCTAGGAGGCTTTGCCTGATGGAGATCACCAAGGATATCCGCTACATTGGCGTTGACGATCATGACATCGACCTGTTCGAGGGCCAGTACGACGTGTCCGAGAACGGTATGGCATACAACAGCTACGTTATCTTGGGCGAGAAGATCGCTGTCGCCGATTCGGTCGATGGCGGATTTGTCGACGAGTGGCTCGGCAACCTCGAGACCGTACTCGACGGCCGCACGCCCGACTACCTGGTCATCCATCACATGGAGCCCGATCACTCCGCCGGCATCGCCGCCTTTATGGAGCGCTATCCCCAGGCGCAGATTGTGGCAAGCATGGGCGCCTTCCGCATGATGGTCAACTACTTTGGCACCGACTTCCCCGAGCGCAAGATGGTTGTCAAAGAGGGCGACGTGCTTGATCTGGGTGGCCACAGCCTGACCTTTGTCGGCGCCCCCAACGTTCACTGGCCCGAGGTACTCTTCTCCTACGAGGCTACCGACAAGGTGCTCTTTAGTGCCGACGGCTTTGGCAAGTTTGGCGCCAACGACATCGAGGATCCGGAAGGGTGGGCCTGCGAGGCGCGCCGTTACTACTTTGGCATCGTGGGCAAGTTCGGCAAGTTTGTGCAGGCCGTGCTCAAGAAGGCCGCCGATTTGGACATCCAGATCATCTGCCCGCTTCATGGCCCCGTGCTGACCGAGAACCTGGGCTACTACCTCGACACCTACAACACCTGGTCGAGCTATCAGCCCGAGGACGAGGGCATCACCATTGCCTACGCGAGCGTCTACGGCCATCTGAAGGCTGCCGTTGAGGAGCTTGCATCTGCGCTCGAGGCTCGCGGCCAGAAGGTTTCCGTCTTTGACTTGGCTCGCGACGACATGGCCGAGGCCGTTGAGGACGCGTTCCGCTATGACCGTCTGGTACTCGCTTCCATTACCTATCAGGGCGAGATCTTCCCATTCATGAGCACCTTTATCCATACGCTTGCCGAGCATGCCTACCAGAACCGTACGGTGGCGCTCGTCGAGGGCGGCTCCTGGGCGCCCGCAGCTGCCAAGATTATGACCAAGGAGCTCGAGGGTATGAAGGACATCACCCTGACGCAGAACAAGGTGACCGTCCTGGGTTCGCTCAACGACGCCTCGCGCGCTCAGATCGAGGCCCTCGCTGACGAGCTCTCCAAGTAGCGATACGTTCACGTTTAACGCTCAAACCACCACAAAGGGGACGGTGAACCTTTGTGGTGGTTTTTGTTTAAGCGCCGGCGATGAGGAGATTTGGGCGGGCGTTGTCGACGATTTCGGCGATTGAGGTGGCGACGGCGTGATCGGGGTCACGGTCCATCACGATGGCGTTGACGTCGGTCAGCTCGGCAAAGCGGTACATGCCACGTCCGTTGACCTTACTGGCGTCCATGAGGGCGACACTTTGACGAGCAGCACCGACCATAGCCGCTTTGGTCTCGGCCATCTGCGGAAAGTCGGTCGTAAAGCCGCAGCCGGGAACGAAAGCGCCAGGGCACATGACGGCCAGATCGGCATGGACCATTTGGAGCGCCTGCATGGTAAGTGGGCCGTACAGATAGCGATGGCCTTTGCGCAGTGCCCCGCCCAGCATGACGACATCGACTGAGGGCATGCTCTCGTCGATGTAATCGGCAATGGTAATGTCGGCCGTGATGACGGTGATGCCATCGCGCTGGTCGAGGAGCCGAACGAACTCGAGTGCCGTGGTGCCGGAGTCGACAAGCACCGTGTCGCCGTCGTTAACAAGCCTGATAGCGCTTTGGGCAATGGCCTGCTTGGCGGCGACATTGACGTTGATGCGGCGATCCTGGGTGGATACGGTCAGTCGCTTCTGGAGCGACACGGCGCCGCCATGCGTGCGGCGCAGCTTGCCGGACTCGGCGAGCGCGTCTAGGTCGGCGCGGGCGGTAACGGAGGACACGCCAAAGGTCTGGGCGATTTCTGCTACTTGCACCGAGGCGTTATGTTCGAGCATCTCCATGATGGCGGCACGCCGCTCATCGGCGAAAGCTCGGGTTGTTGCATAGGCCATATCCGCTCCATCATCGTCTGATATTTGCAGGAATTGTGTTGAGTCTATTTTCGTTCATTTTCTTTTTAAGTAAGAAAACGCCTTTCGATTACTTACTTTTTCTATAAAAGAAAGACGTTTAACGCCCAAAATTCAATATCGAACACGCCCACTCAGCTCCAATTCCTTCCGTTTACTTTTCAAAAGCGACTGTATTGACCTGCATGGGCTCAATATCTCGCACATGCATACCCGCTGAATTTCATACAATGAGCGCAGCAAAACGCAAGGTAAAACGCCTTGCGGACACGTACGCCCGATGTCCAGATGCGGGCGAGGGAGAGGAGCAAACGCTCATGGCACTTGTTACCACCGAAAAGATGCTCAAGGACGCTCAGGCCGGCCACTACGCCGTCGGCGCGTTCAACGTCGAGAACCTCGAGTTTGTTATGGCCGTTCTGGCTGCTGCCGAGGAGACCAAGTCCCCCGTCATCATGCAGACCACCCCGGGCACCATCAAGACCGCTGGTCTGGACTACTTCTACGGCATGGTCAAGGCTGCCGCCGAGCGCGCTTCCGTGCCCGTTGCCCTGCACCTCGATCACGGCGATGGCTATGACCGCTGCATGCAGGCTTTCCGCACGGGCTACACCTCCGTCATGATCGACGGTTCGCACGAGTCCTTCGAGGACAACATTGCCCTGACCAAGTCCGTCGCCGACGCTGGCCGCGCTATGGGCGTGCCCGTCGAGGCTGAGCTTGGCAAGGTTGGCGGCAAGGAGGACGACGGCCCCGCGGTTGAGGGTGAGAGCCCCTACACCGATCCGGCCGAGGCCAAGGAGTTCGTCGAGCGCACTGGCTGCACCTCCCTCGCTATTGGCGTTGGCACCAGCCACGGCGTGTACACGAGCGATCCGCACATCGAGCAGTCCGTGGTCAAGGCCATCCGCGACGCCGTCGACGTGCCGCTGGTTCTGCACGGCACCTCCGGTGTGCCCGATGAGCAGGTTGCCGAGGCTGTGAAGAACGGCATCTGCAAGGTTAACTACGCCACCGAGCTGCGCCAGGCCTACACCAAGGGCTTCATGACCTACATGGCCGAGAACCCCGCCTGCTTCGACCCCAAGAAGCCGGCCAAGGAGGGCATGCGTGAGATCACCGAGCTGGTTAAGATCCGCATGACCAACCTCAACTCTGTGGGCAAGGCAGAGTAACAGCAAGGGTACTCCGACTCGCTACATATCCCGGGGAGGGACGAGGACTTAGTTCCCCAATCGTCCTCGGGCATGCAAAAAGCCTCGCTGCGCACTTCGTGCGGCGAGGCTTTTTGCCCCCTGCGGAAAGATTGGGGAACTAAGCCCTCGTCCCTCCCAGGTTGACCTACTCGAGGTCGTCGCCCTTGTGGCGTTAGGGCGGAAAATAATAAGAAGCCTTCGCGCTGCGGAATGATTTTGGAAACTAAGTACGGGGACCCGCCCAAGCCGTTCTGCTCAATCGCCCTTGTGGTGTTGGGACTGAAAGGGTGGGACGCGTGGGTTATTTGGTTGTTAGGGTTAGTAGGTCGTTGGGGGTTTTGAGGTTGTAGGTGGCGTTTGGGATATCTTGGTGTGATCCCCATGCTGCTCGGGCAAAACTGACCCCTGCTGAAGTTGCGCATTGTTCATCGTAGACGGTGTCGCCAACGTAGACGACGTTGCCAGGATTCGCGCCCGCACGTCGGAGATATTCGAGCATGGGTGCGGGTGCGGGTTTATGTTCGGTTGTGTCTTCGACAAGGATGATGTGCTCAAAATACTTATCGAAACCAAGGGGTGCAATTTCTTTTGCGTATTCGTCGCGCGCACGTGAGGAGACGATACCAAGTTTGCAGCCGCTATCGGCGAGTGTTGCGATGACTTCAAGCAAACCTGGAAACACGCTGATGGTGCTTTTAAAGCTGGCGGCAACTTGGCACCAGCGATCCAACGTTGCCTGCGAGTAGATCCCAAGTTTCTCAAGGGCATCCTTGCCGGGTATGCCGAGGGCAAAGTCAAGCTCGTGTCGGGGAAGCGTTTTGCTGGTCTCTTCTTGGACAATCTGGACAAGCGATGACAGAACGCTTTCTTCTGTATCTGCCAATGTCCCATCAACGTCAAATACGATATGGTCAAAGTGCTTCATATGATTGCTCCTCTCTGTTGTTTGCCTGCAAGTTTGATGCAGTGACAGAAGAAGGGCTAGCGGGATTTCTGCCTGGTGCTATCGAGATTCTGCCTCGCTGCTCGATAGCTCGAAGGAGTGCACCCCATTTGTTCTTTAAATACCTGGCCAAGATGGCTTGCTGTTATAAATCCGCATTGGCGCGCGACTGTCTGTACCGTTCGCGTGGTGTGTGCCAAAAGTTCGCAAGCACGGTTTATGCGGTATGCGCGTAGATATGCCGCCGGGGTCGTTCCTGCACAAGTTTCGATAATGCGGTAACACTCTCTTTCGCTTACGCCGGCTGCAGATGCCATCTGGGGCACATCTATAGCGGCTGCATAGTTTGCGCGGATAAAGTCCAGGATTGCCTTGAACTGTACGTCGCGGCTGGTCATCCAAGAGGCGCCGTCGGAAGAAAAGAGCGGTTCGGTCTTGGCGTTAATCTGAATCCAGAGCTCTGACAAACTATTTCGAAGCGCCATCTCGTTCTGCGGCCGTTGAAGGTCGTGGCTAAAGGAGCTCTTCAGCAAATCGATAAAGGGCATATCGTCGGGATTGGTGGGCGACCATTTGAGCACATCGACGCCTCGACATTGAAGCAATGGGTTGATGTAGCGCTTTTGGAGACGTCCCGCGGGATCGCCGAGCATCGACGGCTGAAAGATATGCAGCATTTGAATGGCTGGCGCCGAATTGGGTGATTGCAGCGTGCTGTGCAAAACGCCGCCGTTGATAAAGCCGGCGGACCCTTCCTCAAAGCGTACGTGCTCATGAGCCGCGTGCGTTCGATAGTCGATCGCTCCCTGCTCCATGTAGAAAAGCTCAACTTCGGAATGCCAGTGCCAGGGGACGGAATTGCCCAGATAGCGAGCGAATTCTGCGCGTTCGGCAATATAGGGCCAGTCTTCGGCGGTCTCGGGAAACGCTTCCTCGCGTCCTCCGCGGTGCAATTCTATGTGATCCATGTTTCGCATGGCATCAGTATAAAGCGCGATGGGCTTAGATTGCTCTTGCCTGTTCGGGGAACGCCTTGTCTAGGGATGCTTGGAGCTTCTCGAAGGATGCTCGTAAGTTGAGGCTCTGATCGGCTGAGCGCTTGGTTTTTGTGGTGGGGGAGTCGAGGAGGCCGTTTCTCTGTGTCGGGGGGAAGGAGAAAAGGTCTGCATGTTTTAGGGATGGCTGCTGTGCTGCGTCATTGGAAGAATGCATGCTTATGCGGCCTCCTCGATGTCCACCAAAAGATTGCGCGCGGGGTTTGCTGCTAGGTCCCGTGCGTTGGCAGTATTATGCCGCGGCCGTCGCAAAGAAGCGCTAAAGAAAGGCTTAATGAGGTTTGGCGTTACGATGAAACCGCAGGTCAGAGGTATCGAGTAACACTCTTGAAAGGTTTTGAGCTTAAGGGCTTTCTAAGGTTTGTGGCGCGGATGTGGCTCGCCTGTGTGGGGTGTGTGGACGGCTCGTCCCTAGCGCTGCGGCTCTGCGGCGCGCACCTGCTCGATGACCTTTTCCATCGTGGCGTCGATGCGGTCTTTTTTGAGCTCGCATTCCCAGATGGTTATGGGTGTCCAGCCCATTTGAGTGAGTGCTGCCACGGCAGCGCAGTCGCGCTCGACGTTGCGACGGAACTTTGCCTCCCAAAACTCAACGTTGCGCTTGGGCTGGCTGGGATTGCACTTGGGACAGCGATGCCAAAAACAGCCGTTGACAAAAATGGCGATCTTGCGCCCGGGGAAGGCGATGTCGGGCTTGCCAGGTACCTTCCATTCCAAACGATAGCCCGTGAGGCCTGCTGCCCGCAGGCGCTGGCGAACGAGCAACTCGGGCTTGGTGTTGGCGCGCTTGTTTCCTTTCATGGACTTTTTTATCGCGGCGCGACGGCGCACCAGTTCGCGCTCGTCGGCGGAAAGGTCCGAGGTGTCGATGCCGTCCAGCAGGCCGGGCTTGGGGCGCATTTTGCTGCGGCGCTTAGGTTTGCGCTTGGATTTGGCGGCAGGCTCGTCAGCCGTGGCGGTCTCGGCGTCGTTGGTGCTGCCGTTGGCCTCAAGCCGGTCTTCCTTTAGCTCAATCAGTGCATCGATAAGCCCCTTGTCGGCGGGCATCCACTCCACCGTGGCAAGCGAGGTGCGTGGAATCCAGCGGATATCGAGCTGACGGTCGTGCTTCTGGGGCTCGCCGGACTCTTTAGCCAGCGAGCAGTAATAGCACTCCATTGAGAGATGAAAATCGGGGTAGTCATACTCAACGGTGTAAAAATCACGCAGGTTGGTAACGTTTACCTGCAGCTCTTCCATAAGCTCGCGGCGCACGGCGTCTTCGGGTGTCTCGCCGCGCATGAGCTTGCCGCCTGGGAACTCCCATAGTCCCTGCATGTCGCCGTAGCCGCGCTGCACGGCAAGCAGCTCGTCAGATCCATCCTTGCGAATGATCCCAGCGGCAACATGAACAGTCTTCAACAGGAGTCCTCTCTCCACATCAACACATGGCAGGCTACCCTTACCTTACACAACGGTAAGGCAAGCGTAAGCCATATCGATGGTAGCCGACTCGGCTCCTTGCGACTATAGATGCCGTAGACTAATCGCAAGAAAGGACTCGGTATGCAAACCACGCACATGGCGACCCCGGTACTGGAGGTCGCGCATCTCGAAAAGGTATATGGAGCGCTGGGCAACGTGACCCGCGCGCTCAACGACGTCAGCTTTACCGTCAACCGCGGCGAATTTGTTGGCATCATGGGCGCCTCGGGCTCGGGTAAGTCGACGTTGCTCAACTGCGTCTCGACCATCGATAGCGCCACGAGTGGCACCATCCGCATCAACGGCCAGGATGTGACGCGCATGAAGCAGGCCAAGCTTTCGCAGTTCCGCCGCGAGGAGCTCGGCTTTATCTTCCAGGACTCCAACCTGCTCGATACGCTCACGGCACGCGAGAACATCGCCCTGCCGCTCACCATCGCCCGCACAAACTCGGCAGAGATCTCGACCCGCGTGCAGGATGTAGCCGCGCGTCTGTCTATCAGTCAGGTGCTCGACAAGTATCCCTACCAGATGTCCGGCGGTCAGCAACAGCGCGTTGCCGCGGCTCGCGCACTCGTCACCGACCCAACTATGATCATGGCCGACGAGCCCACCGGCGCCCTCGATTCCAAGAGCGCCCGCCTGCTGCTCGAGAGCCTGGAGGCGCTCAATCGCCGTCTGCGCGCCACCGTGCTCATGGTCACGCACGACAGCTTTGCCGCCAGCTACACGAGCCGTGTGCTGTTTATCCGCGACGGCAAGATTTTCACCGAGCTGCGCCGCGGCGACACCGACCGACGAGAGTTCTTCGACCGCATTATGGAGGTCGTTGCCATGATGGGCGGTGAGGGCTCCGATGCTCTGTAAACTCGCTTGGGGCAACGTCCGCCGCGCCGGCCGCGATTACCTTGTCTACTTGCTGACGCTCACCTTGGGCGTCACGGTCTTCTATGCCTTCAACACCGTCTCGATGCAGGTCGACATTGCCGGCATCAAGGAGGAGGGACTGTCCGAGCTCATGGGCAGCATGCTCGGCTACCTGACGTACTTTTTGGCCGGCGTCATGGCCTTTTTGATGGTGTATGCCAACAACTTCATCATGAAGCGCCGCAAAAAGGAGTTCGGCCTGTACCAGGTGCTCGGCATGCGCCGCGGGCGCGTCGCCACGATCATGGCGCTCGAGACCGTATTTGTTTCGGTCGGCGCTTTTGTCGCCGGCATTGTGCTGGGCGTGGGGCTCTCCCAGCTCATGACATTCTTTACGGCCTCGCTCTTTAAGACACAGATCGCTAATTTCCACTTCTTTTTCTCGGTGCATGCGTTCAACCTGACCCTTGCCTGCATGCTCGTGATGTTTGTGCTTACGCTACTGCTGAACCTTCGCGCCGTGCGCCGTACCAAGCTCATCGAGCTTATGGGCGCCGAGCGGCGCAACGAGAGCATCAAGACGCGCAACCCCTGGATTGCGATCGCCATCTTTGTCGTGGGCGTGGTGCTGGTGGGCGTGGCCTATTACCGCCTGTTGCGCAATGGGTTCCCGCTCACCGCGACGGAGGGTAAGCTGCAGGAGGCCATGAACCAGTTTGGTATCACCACGGCCATGGTTACGGTGGGTACCTTTGCCCTGTTCTGGGGCCTTTCGGGCATGCTTATCAAGCTGCTGCAGAGCCTACGCAGCGTGTATTGGCGCGGCCTCAACATGTTTACCGTGCGCCAGCTTGCGGCCAAGGTCAACACGGTGTGCTTTTCGATGGGCGTTATCGCGATGATCCTGTTTCTGGCCATTACCTCGGTGACCTGCGGTATGTCGATCGCCAACGTGATGAACGAGAATCTGGAGCGCTATAACCCTGTTGACGTGTCTCAGACGTATGTCTATTACACGCCCGAAACGCTCGACTACTACAAGGAGTATGTCAATCCGTCTGAGGCCGATCGCATGGTGCTGGCCGATGCAACGGTCGATTTGTACGCTGCATGGCATGGCGAGCGCAAGTCGGCGGACAACAACGATGAGACAGGCAAGAAGGTCAATATCGCCGATGTTGCCGGTGAGCATGTGCAGATCGATTCGTATCTGAGTTACCCGCTTGGCGGCTCGGGCCCCTCGGTGGTGGCGGGTGAGATGTGCAAGGCCATGGGAGAAAAGCTTCCCAAGGCGCTCGAGGGAAGCAACGCCGATGCGATGGGTCTGTATGTGACGCCGGCGAGCCAGTACAACAAACTGCGCCAGATGATGGGCGAGGAGCCGGTGAGCATTGGCCGCGACCAGTATCTGCTCACGTGTGATATGGGCGGTGAGCTGGGCGACCTGTACACCAAGTATATGGCTGGCGGCCATACCCTCACCTTGGACGGGCATGAGCTCAAGCCCGCAACCGATAAGTCGGACGAGGACACGGCGGCCATCGCCAACTCGGCGATGGGCAGCAATCCCGGTACCGTGGTCGTAGCCGATGAGCTGCTGTCCCAGCTTAATCTGCAGCCGTATTCCAGTAATCTGCTCGTTAATTACAAACAGGGTATGGATACGACCGAGGCAGACGAGAGCATTAAATACACCTTGCTCGATAATCTGCTCGTTGACGGCAAGGAGCCGGGGTCGTGGGGAGTCTTCATCACGCGTTCCGAGATGTACACGCAAGCAGCGCAGATGAACGGCATGATTAGCTATCTGGCCATCTACATTGGCTTTGTACTGGTCGTTGCGTGCGCGGCGATACTGTCGATCCAGCAGCTCTCCAATGTGGCCGACGGCAGCCGCAGCTATCGTGTGCTGGCACAGATTGGCTGTGACGACCGCCAGATTCGTCATTCGGTGATGGCGCAGCAAGCGGTATTCTTCCTGTTCCCGCTGGCAGTGGGCCTGGCGCACTCCTTTGTGGCGCTCAAGGTGATCATCGAGCTGGTGAGCATATTCGGAGATATGAGCATCGCCGGCACCGTGGGCCTCACCTGCGCGATTTTCCTGGCGGCCTATGGTGGCTACTTCCTGGTAACGTACCTCATGAGCGCCGGCATGGTACAAGCTGCCATCGCCACCCGCTACAGTGAGTAACAGACGGGCAAAACCGTCGCAAAATCAGAGCGAATAACCGCCGCGAAGGGAGTCCAGCTCCCTTCGCGGCGGTATTTTGCGTATCTAGAGCATCTCAGATGCAAGTGAGTAGGCTTTTTTGGATCTGCCGAGCACATCGCGGCAAGTGCTCAATAAAATCGCAGGTCAGGGCTGTGGCGTTTTGAGGTGTGCTCGGCATCCCGCCAAAAGCCTACTCACTTGGTTTTTACCGCTAGAAGACCGCCGCGAGGGAAAGCAGCTCCCTCGCGGCGGTTGGCGTTTGCCCAGATAAAACCTGCCAAAACAAACCTGTCCCTTTTTAGCAGGTTATCGCTTCCAAAAGTGGAGGATCAGCGTGGTGCCTTTTGGTGGAGGGGGGATATTGATTAATTCGGGTAACATTTTTTTAACGCCGGGAACGATGTTAAAATACCCAAAATGCTATCTAGGAGCTTTGATTTTATGGCAACCGAGGCAGCTACCCTGCAAAACGTGACGCGCTCGTTCCTCTGGCATTCAATTATGTTGTTTATAGGGGCGGCTGGTCTGTATTGTGTGGCGCCAAGTATTTATACGGGCCTTTCTGGCACCGTTCTTATCGGTCTGCATCTGTTTTCGGGCTTCTGTGTGGGCCTCATCTCTCGCCCTGTGAGACCGGGTATTTCCAAAAGGCTTTTTGGACTTATGCTCGTAGACATTGCACTTCTTGTGATGTACACGATATCTCTTAATGTCTTTCATCAATTTCATGTTGTGGTTTCGGCGCTCGCGTTCATTTTGTTGTTACTAGCCCCCTTGCTTGTCGCTTGCTGTTTTTGGGTGCTTGGCGGTGAATTCGCAAACATACGTGCGGGATTAAAGGGGAAACATGTGGCCGATGGCTCTGCTCTCCACGGGTATCCTGAGCTCGCACTTTACAGCCCCGTTGTGCTCTTGATTGCTTTGCTTGTTGGCCTTCAGTTTCTTCTCGTCCCGTTGATGGACTCCATCGGTTCTTTCCTTTCCGTTAACGCCGAGATGGGGGTTGCTGCCTCGCTCGTCGAACCTCTTGCGTTTGGTAATGCCGCCGTTATTCTCGATACGGATTGTTTGTTTTCGCGCAATATAAACATCGGGGCTGTGCTCCTGAGCTTTGGTGGGCATCAAGAGATCGTATTGCTTCTGGTTACCGTTTTGGGCAGTATCCTTGCCAGGGCCATAACGCGATTTTTCCCCGACTTAACGAGCGCTTTTTCTGCGGCCGCCAAATTAGGAGGAAAACACTCTGCAGTTGCCGATATCCTTACGGCTTCGGGTTTTTCTCAAAGGGAGTCCGCGGTTTTCTCTATGAGGATAGAGGGAAAAACGTACGAGGAGATTGCTTCTGCCTTGGACATTTCCCCGTCTACTGCCCGTACCTATTTGTCGCGGGCCTTGACTAAAACCGGATATAAAAACATTTCAGAGGCGACGGCTGGACTTCTCTTGTCAAAGGATGCGTGGCATCTTGACGCAACAAAAGGCCATGATCACCGTTCAGAATCGCTGGGGTCCTCATCGTTCAATCAGAACTGCAGGATAGTCTTCGTCTGCTTCCTGTTTATGTATGCGTCTGGAATGGGCATCGAGGAAATCCTCGTATGCTTCGGCTTTGAGCATGATGCGATAATCCTATCGATAGCTATAGTGCTTGTGGCCCTGTGTTGCCGTGCGGCTATACGGTGGATGTCTAAAATGCACTTGTGCCTTTCGCCTGAACTCACCCTTTCTTCGGTGTCTGTGGGTGCTGGAGCAGCGTTCTGGGTTCACGATGTGGTAAGCCGACTGTACATTTTCTTTGAGTCCGTTGGGAGCGGTGAGGCCGTTGGCGGCCTTATGCCTGCCTTACGCGTGACTGCGTTCCTTGTCGTACTTATCCTTATGGCTAATTCGCTGCTATTCTTGCGTTCGAAAGATACGGTTCGGGTGGGTGATCGACGCGATACCGTGCGTGAGGCCTTCTTGAGGCTTGGTTTCACGCCGCTTTATGCCGATATCATGACATGCGTTTTTGATGGCAATAGAACCACCGAGATTTGCGCACATCTTAACGTTGCTCGGGGAACCGTCAAAGAGGCCAAGAGCAAGAGCTATGCCTTGCTTGGAGTTCACTCGGAGCGTGAACTTAGAGATAGGGTTTTTAGTCTTATGGCAGATGTTATAGAAAATAGCAGGTAGAAGCCTGTAGACAAATAAGATTGTAAATCCATCCTACACGTCTACAGACAGTTCTGACGATGAAGGCGATACTTCCGGACAACGGGTCCGACGACTCGTGTGTTGCGAACCGGAGGTGCTTGCTGTGAAGACCTGTGATTGCCTCACATATGTACGGCTTAATTTAGAAGTTCTTGCGCGCAACCGGGGAATTATGTTGCTGACGGCGCTGCTCGCGCTCGTATTCTGCATCCCGGTATTTCTATCCGTTCCAACGGGAGCAGATTATCTATATGGTAGAGCTTCCATCGAAGACCAGAGAGCCCTTTTGGTCTCTCAAGTCTCTGACGGCGTTTATGACACTGCCCCACAGGAGCTCAACAGCATCATTGCCGACGAAAGGGCGTGCCTTGATCGGGCGCTTGAAAGCAAGGCGGACTCCAGAGAGTATTACGATGCGATTGCCGATTACGACAATCTATTGCTCAAGGAATACCGACTCGGTTATTTGAATGGTGTTGATTCGGAGTTATCGCTTGAAGCCCAAGAACGTCTTCCCCGAGCCATATCGATGCTGGCCCATCCGGAATCGTACGACTCAACAACAAAAATGCCCGGGATGATCCTTCTCGCATATTATTGCGGCGCTGTTCCTGCAATAGCGTGGCTTTTGGTCCCGGTCCTCGTCCTCTATATGTCGCTTGAGGGGGATGGAAAGCGGTTCTACGATCGAGCGTTGTTGTCAAAGTTAGAGATGAATGCATGCCGCGTTCTCGTCTCTGGTATTGCATCGATGCTGGTTTTGGTTCTGGCGTTGGCTCCCTGTTTTGTATTGGCAACGGTGTTTAACGGTGTAGGTCAGACAGAGTACCCAGTCGTATTCATTCAGTATGGTGACGTAGTCGAAAGAACTGTGTTAGTTCAGCTAGGGCTATTTGCCGTCTTTGAAGCTGTGCTGTCGATGATGTTTGCTTGCTTGGGCGTGTGCGTGTACGCCGGAAGCAGAAACAGGGCCATTTCGTCCATGGTGATCGCTCTTGTGGGGGGCATAAGCCAGCTTCCGTTTTATGCGAGCAAAGATGCTCCATGGCATGCGTTGCTGCCGTATATGGTGTCGAGCTATTCTGCCTCTTCGTTTGCGCTCGGCGGCGCATCTTACGCCAATGGAGCGGAGGTATCTCTCGTTCCTGAAGCCAGTGCATCGCACTGCCTCTTTGCCGTGATGGGCGCGTTTGCTGTTTGCGCGTTGGGGGTCATTTCGTTTTCGCGTCTAAAAAGCAAGAATCGCTGGGCCTGGAACCATATTCGCCCGGATAGTTTGGGCGAGAAAAGCTTGCTCTCTCTGTCGCTGGATGCGTTGACGGTTGGAAAAAACCAGCTGGTAAAGGGATTGCAGTTTGATATGCCCGCTGGCCAGATATGGGGTCTTGTCGCGCCAAATGGACATGGCAAGACTACGCTACTGAATACTCTTTGGGGAGATGCTGGGCCATCAGTGCGCGTGTCAGGTTCTCTCTGTTTTCATGCAAAAGTATGCGTCGACCGTGAGGAAATGAGAAAGGTATTCTTTTTGGTTCCGAATAGGCCGTCGCTATTGATTCCATACATGACCGTCGCTTTTCATCTCGACCGATGCAGGAGAATTTGGCATTCACCTCGCACTTTGGACCAAGTGCTTGATCGCTTTGACTTGACTGGGTTGAAGAATACGCCCGTATCTAGGCTGTCTGATGGAAATAGACAATTACTTAATGTCGCGATGGCGTATATGTCCTATTGCGAAGTCGTCCTTTTGGATGAGCCCATGAATGCACTTGATGTGAGACACGTTGCGATTGTTTCGAATGCTCTTAGAGATGAAGCGGGTAGAGGAGCACATGTCATTATCTCTTCTCATCTTATCGGAAACCTCGAATCGCTCTGCGATGCCTCCGTATTGCTCACAGGGGATGACTCGCGTGTCGTTACCAGAGAAATGGGAGGTGATTCGAAGTGGATCGGTAATGTATACGCGCAGCTTTTCAAGACGAACGACAGTAAAACTAGGAAAGGAAGATAACCATGAAACGCCATGTAACGAAGAACTTTGTGAAGGCAATGTTCGCATGTTTTATGCTTACCCTGTCGATGGTCACAATTCCCGTTTGTGCGACGGCGAAACCAGATGCAGGTTCTGTCGCGCCTTGTCGTCTTGTGACAGCGGACGTCTTGGACACTTACAAGTCGTTCTCCACTGCGAACCACCCGAGCGAGAATGTTGATTGTTTCGACCAGACATACAAGAGGCTGTCTTTCAAAACTTCGTATTCTCGTACGGGGCAAACGATTCTCTATACGGGTGCCGCGTTAAGCCCACGCGGCAACGGGATGCCCGGGTTTGAGACAAAATATCAGTGCACATATCGTACCTGGTAGACAACTCTAGGATCGGATCTCTCCGAATAACTTTGTGGCGGACTTGTTTAACGCTACCGCTCCTTCGTTTATCTCAATCTGTAACATCTGACTGGCAAAAACGCTTCTACCTGTTACAGATTGAGATTATTCGACGCGCGTTCTGTAACTCGTCTCGATCTGTAACAGTAAGACGGCGATTTGGTCTCCATATGTTACAGATTGAGACGAAAGAAAGCGTGAGCTAGAAAACCGCCGCGAGGGAAAGTAGCTCCCTCGCGGCGGTTTTGGCATTTGCCCAGATAAAACCTGCCAAAATAAACCTGTCCCTTTTTGGTAGGTTATCGTTTCCAAAAGTGGAGGATCAGGGTCGTACGGTTTTGCTGCTCGGTTTTGACCAGGATGTTGTGGATGTGGGTCTTGACGGTACCCACGGCAAGGAAGAGCTCGTCAGCGATCTCTTGGTTCGATTTGCCCAACACAACCAGACGCATGACTTCGGTTTCGCGGTTGGAGAGCTTGTAGGCGTTGCGATAGAAGGGCATCTGCTCTTCGATGTGTCGATCAAGATCGCTGACGTTCTTTTCCTCGGGCGCCTCCTGCATGCGAATCGAAAGCACGTGATAGGCATAGATGATCAGCAGAATCGCAAAGTAGCACGCAAAGATGTTCTCGCTAAAGTTGCGCTCGGACAGATATAGTTGCAGCCAAGAGGGCGCCAGACTCATGGGGACAATCAGAATGTTGTAGAAATCCTCGGCAACGATGCAACCGACCAGAATAGCGCCGATAATCAGGTGCTTTCGTTGGTTGTTAACGCGTGCCTTCAGCTCGACTTGTGTGCTCTTGCGTGCCGTCCAAAAGATATATAGTCCCACGAAAACAAGGAATACCTGACGCATCGTGTAGTAGAGCCATTGATGAATGGGGCCGTAGGGGACAGCGACGATAATCAGCAGCTCGCTCAGCAAGAACGTTGCGACGGGAATGACAAACTGCTTTTTTGAATGCTTGTCGAGCAAATCCATGGCAATGAGCCAAATAAAAGCCTGCGAAGCGGTCGCCACAAAGGTCCGCAAAACAGGCATGGTAATTGAGTAATAGTCGCTGGCCGGAAAACTCTGGTTTTGCAGCGTGTATTCAAAAAAGAAAATCTCGGTCATCTCGATGGCATAGCAGATAAATACGCCGCTGCCATAGATAAAGAAGCGTCGACGAGATGAGGCATAGGCGGCAAGCGAGAGCACCGCCGTCACAATACAGATCACGAGTATCGCTAGGGTATAGAAGAACATCAGGGTGTTCATCTGTCACCGTCCCATCTCATTTATTCTATGGCCGAGCCCTGTATACCTTGTGGGATATAGACGTCTCAACCCTTCGTTTCATTGCGGATTAGGCGCCGAGATACAGCATAGCCGTATACCGTTCGCGGTTCTAGATGGTAAACCCCCTGTAAACTCTTGACCTGCGGGTTTATATAGGTTTAGAGGGGGTGTAACTCCGTGAACGGTCTTTAATCCCGAATAAACTAGGTAAAAATTGCATACGGGTGAATGATGGTCTTGTCAACACGAGGCGTGATGTACGAGCGCCTCATAGTAATAGTCGGCAAGACCGGCGGAAAGGAAATCGACATGGCACTGCCTAAGGATTTCATCGACACCAACGACTTCACCAAAGAGCAGATCCTGGCTATCGAGGATCTTGGCCTGGCAATGAAGAAGGCCATCAAGGTTGACGGTTATTATCCGCACCTGCTCCGCAACAAGAGCCTTGGCATGATCTTCCAGCAGGTCTCCACCCGCACTCGTCTTTCCTTCGAGACCGCTATGACCGACCTCGGCGGCCATGCTCAGTTCTATGGCCCTGGCACCATCCAGCTCGGCGGTCACGAGTCCCTGGGCGACACCGCTCGCGTTATGGGCTCGCTGCTCGACATCATGATGGCTCGCGTTGACCGTCACAAGGACGTCGTCGGCCTCGCCGAGGGCTCCGCTGTGCCCGTCATCAACGGCATGTCCGAGTTCAACCATCCCACGCAGGAGATGGGCGACCTCATGACCATGCTCGAGAACCTCCCCGAGGGCAAGAAGATCGAGGACTGCACCCTGGCCTTCATCGGCGACGCCACCCAGGTCTGCGTCTCCCTCATGTTCATCGCCTCCAAGGTCGGCATGAAGTTTGTCCAGTTTGGACCTAAGGGCCACCAGATCCCCGACGGCGGCCTGCGCGTTGGCACCGTCGAGGAGCGCGCCGAGTTCGGCAAGCAGATGATGGCCATCGCCGAGGAGAACTGCAAGGTCTCCGGTGGCTCCATCGTCATCTCCGACGACATCGAGTGCATCAAGGGCGCCGACTTCATCTACACCGACGTGTGGTATGGCCTGTACGACGAGGAGGTCTCGGGCGAGAACTACATGGACGTGTTCTATCCCAAGTATCAGGTCACCATGGACATGATGAACTTTGCCGGCCCCAACTCCAAGTTCATGCACTGCCTGCCGGCCACCCGCAACGAGGAGGTCGTCGACGAAGTCATGGACGATCCCGAGCGCTCCCTGTGCTGGGTCGAGGCCGAGAACCGCAAGCACTCCATCCGTGCTCTCCTTGCCACCCTGGGCAAGCGCACCCCGCTCAACGACGAGGGTGTCGAGTACTCCGCCAAGGCTGAGCTCCACGCCGCTCTCGAGGCTCTCGAGCAGCTCTAAGCCTCAAGGCTTCTAAAAGCACGTTTGCGGGCGGCGGATGCTCGTCTCCTGTCGCCCGCTCACCGAGGCCCAAGCAATTGCCTTAATACCTTAGGGCCTCGGATCTGTCCAAGACTGAGCGAAGGAGCTCATCATGAGCGACGGAAAGAAAAAGCTTTCCTTCTTGACGGTCATTTCGACCATCATCTGCGTCGTCTTCGTTTGCGAGGCCGCCGCTCCTGCTGCTGCCATTGGCAACCAGCAGTTCTTCTGGTGGATCTTCCTGATCCTGACCTTCCTGCTTCCCTACGGCATGGTTGTTGCCGAGCTCGGTACCACCTATGATGGCGAGGGCGGCATTTACGACTGGGTACGCGATGGCCTGGGCGACAAATGGGGCGCCCGCATCTCGTACTACTACTGGGTCAACTACCCGCTGTGGATCGCCTCGCTGGCTACCATGTTCCCCGACATTTTGGGCATGGTCTTTGGCGTCGAGTTCAACTTGATCGCCAAGATGGGTATCGATCTTGCCTTTGTGTGGATCGTCTATCTCATGGGCCGCTCCAAGGCGGCCGACTCCGAGTGGGTCCTTAACGGTGGCGCCATCATCAAGGTCGCCGTCGCCGTTATCGTTGGCGCTTTGGGCATTTGGTATGCCATGGAGAACGGTTTTGCGAACGACATGTCCGCTGCCACCTTCCTGCCCGAGCTCACCAACACCAACGCTCTCGGTTACCTGTCGATCATCATCTTTAACTTCATGGGCTTCGAGGTCATCTGCACCATGACCGACGACATGGCCGATCCCGCTCGCGATATCCCCAAGGCCATCATCGTCGGTGGCCTGTCCATCGCCGTGATCTACCTGTTCGCTGGCTTTGGCATCGGCGCCGCCGTGCCGGCCGACTCCATCGATCCCGACTACGGCATGATCGTCGCAGTCCAGACCATGGTGGGCGACTCCATGATCTTTAAGGTCATCTGCATCGCCTTCCTGATCACCCTGTTCGCCAACATGGCCGCTTGGTCCTTCGGCGTTAACTCCGTTGCTCGCTACGCTGCCGAGCACGGCAACATGCCCAAGGTCTTCGCCTCGATGATCTCGGATGACGACATGCCCAACGGCGCCAACCTGGTCAACGCTGTCGTTGCCTCCCTGGTGCTGTGCCTGCAGCTCGTTCCCATCGACGCCATCTCCAACGGTGTCTTCTGGATGCTCTTTGGCACCTCTGTCGTCTTCCTGCTGTTGACCTACATCCCGATGTTCCCGGCGTTCCTCAACCTTCGTAAGAACGACCCCAACCGTGAGCGCATCTTCACGTTCCCGTTTAAGGGCGCCATGATGAAGGTCATGCTGGCCATCCCCTGCATCGAGCTGGTTCTTGCCATCGTTGCCACGCTGATCCCGTTCTCCGCTGCTGAAATTGGCGACAAGGTCCCGATGATCGTTATCTTCATCGTGCTCGTGCTCATCGGCGAGGTCGTCCGCGTCGTCAGCGCTAAGGGCCGCGAGACCGAGTACAAGGGTCTCACTCCCGAGCTGGCAGCTCAGCGTCTCGCTGAGGAGGCCGCCGAGGCCGAGGAGAACTAGAGCACCCGGTTCTGGGGCTCCAACCCTCCTCGTGTACCAACGCGCGCTTCGTCGGGCTTGTCGCTCCCGACTCCGGGCACTCTAGCCTCTTCGGAGGCGTGTCCAAGCGACAGGTTTGCTAACCATTCCCCCGGGGTGGGTGTGAGCGATAGCTCCGGTAACCACCGCCCACCCCAATCTCTCTTCCGTATCCTTCGTGCGTTTTGTCTCCGCGCACTTGGTTACGTCGTCGCTTGCCGGTGCGATTCCGTGAAAACCGGCACCGGGCGCCCCGACCTTTGCCGGGGAACGGGCGCCTACCATCTCTTGGTTTTAGGCTGCGGGTAACCCGCCCGCAGCAAGCGATCGTTCGATTTGGAGGAAATCTTATGCGTACGATCACCGAGTCCGAGTCCACCCCCAAGGCCGACGGCTTCTTCATGCCCGCCGAGTTCGCCCCGCAGGATCGCGTGTGGATGGGCTGGCCCCACCGCACCGACACCTGGGCCCACGGCGCCAAGCCGGCCCAGAAGCAGTATGCCGCCATCGCCCGCGCCATCTCCGAGTTCACCCCGGTCTATATGTGCGCCAACCAGGTCGACTACGCCAACTGCAAGGCCGTCTTCGAGAACGACGAGAACGTCACCGTCATCGAGATGACCACCGACGACGCCTGGTTCCGCGACACTGCCGCCACCTACGTCATCAACGGCAAGGGCGAGAAGCGCGCCAACCACTGGCACTTCAACGCCTACGGCGGCCTCGTCGACGGCCTGTACTTCCCGTGGGACAAGGACGAGCAGATCGCCCTCAAGATGGCTGAGCTCTCCGGCTGCCGCCGCTATCGTCCCGACGACATGATCCTCGAGGGCGGCTCCATCACCGTCGACGGCGAGGGCACCCTTGTCGTGACCGACCAGTGCCTGCTTTCCCCGGGCCGCACCTGCTCTGCGGTTCTGGAGGAGGAAGAGGATCCCGAGTCCATCTGGCCCAAGTACCGCAAGAAGTTTGAGCCCTGGAGCGAGGAGCTTCGCGCCTACATGGACGAGCACCTCAAGGATTACCTGGGTGTCGAGAAGGTCATCTGGGTCAAGGAGGGCATCGACCCCGAGGAGACCAACGGCCACATCGACGACGTCGCCACGTTCATCGCGCCGGGCGTCATGGCCTGCATTTGGACCGACGATCCCGAGTATCCGTTCTACGAGCAGTGCCACGCTGCCTACGAGACCCTCTCCAACGCCGTCGACGCCAAGGGCCGCAAGATGAAGGTCTACAAGCTCTGCATGCCCGTGAACCCGCTGTTCATGGACCAGGCTTCCTGCGACACCATCGACGCCGACGAGAACGCCGAGCCGCGCGTCCCCGACGAGCCGCTGATCGCCTCCTACATGAACTACCTCGTGACCAACCACGGCGTTATCGTCCCGCAGTACGGCGACGAGAACGACCAGCTGGCCGTCGACACGCTCCAGAAGATCTACGACGAGGTCTGGGGCGAGGGTGTCTACAAGTGCGTCGGCGTTCAGTCCGAGCAGGTCGTCTTCGGTGGCGGCAACATCCACTGCATTACCCAGCAGGAGCCCTCGGCGTAACTCAGGCACGCCACCTTGGCGTTCACTCGTCGCTTACGTAGCGTCAGTACGCTACGCTCCTCGTTCGCGCCAATCTGGCGCACCTGAGCACGCCGAGTAAACGTCTGACTTTCCGAGCCGTGATGCTTCGGGAACCCAGCCGATCAATCGGACGGTCGGTGAATCGGACCATCTCGGGGCATTGATGGTCGGTTTATTCGATGTCTTGGTCGGCTGGGTTTTTCTTTGGGCACTCCGTTGCCTCCACTTCGGAGTGCCCGCCTCTTTGATTGAGTACGCGTCTGATCTGGGATTTATTGCGGGTTAGGCCAATTGTTCGCTTGAATATCCCAGGTCAGACGCGTCTTCAATTGCCAAAAGATTCCGGTCGCAATCGCGGCCGTTTTGATCGGAGTATCTATGTACCAGCGTATCGTTATCTACACGCGCCTGTTCCGCGAGCGTTGGTCCAACAATTGCATCCTCTCTTCTCTTTGGGATGGCACCTGCACCGGTGACGCGGCCTGCAACCCTACCTTGGGCTGCGCCTTCGGTACAGATGCCATCCTTTTTGCTGTAGGGGGAGCGTGCCGTGGCAGGTAAAAAGTTCTCCCTGTTCGAGGTCATCCTCTCGGTTATCTGCGTTGTCTTTACCATCGAGGCGGCCGCTCCGGCATCTGCCATGGGTAACGTGCAGTTCTTCTGGTGGATCTTCCTCATCATTACGTTTTTGCTTCCCTATGGCCTGGTGGTGGCCGAGCTCGGTACGGCGTTCGATTCCGAGGGCGGTCTGTACGATTGGGTTCGCCTGGGCTTGGGCGACCGTTGGGGCGCTCGCTGCTCCTGGTGCTATTGGGTCAACTTTCCACTGTGGGTGGCAAGTATCGCCTGCATGTTCCCCAGTGTCATCAATGCGGTATGGGGCATCGAATTTTCGCTTGGGGTCCGAATTGCCATCGAGCTTGCCTTTGTGTGGGGCGTCACGGTCATGGCAATGCAGCCGGTGGCCGAGGCCGATTGGGTCATGGATGGCGGCGCCGTCATCAAGGTGCTCATTACCGCCGTGGTGGGAATCGTCGGTATCTGGTTTGCCTGCAATAACGGCTTTGCCAACGATATGTCGTTTAAGACCTTTGTCCCCGATCTGGGAGACACTAACTCACTGACGTATCTTTCAATCATCCTATTCAACTTTATGGGCTTTGAGGTGGTCGCGACCTTTGCCAGCACGATGAAGAACCCATCGCGCGATATCCCCAAGGCGGTTATCGCCGGTGGCGTTGCCATCGCGGCGATCTACATTATCTGTGGCGTCGGTATTGGAGCCGCGGTTCCCACCGAGCAGCTTTCACTCGATTCGGGCATTGTGGACGCGGTTGCCGCCATGGTGGGGCGCGCTCACCCGCTGACGATGGTCGTGGGCGTGGCCTTTTTGGTGACGCTGTTCGCCAACATGATCTGCTGGAGTTTTGGCGTCAACAACGTGGCGAGCTATGCCGCGCGCCACGGCAACATGCCGCGCCCCTTTGCGCTGGTGTCCAAGAAGACCGGCATGCCCAACGGCTCAGCACTCATTAACGGTTGTTTTGCCAGCTTGGTGCTGCTACTTCAGATTCCGCTGGGCGAAGGTTCCGACGTCTTTTGGGTTTTCTTCTCGATGAACGTCGTCTTTCTGCTCATGAGCTATATCCCGATGTTCCCGGCGTTTTGGCGTCTGCGTAAATACGACGGTCGCCCGCGTGTGTTCCGCGCGCCCTTCGAGGGCAAGGTGCTTGCGGTAGCGCTTGCGGTGCCGGTGGTAGAGCTCGTGCTTTCGATTGTTGCGACAATCGTGCCGCTTAACAGCTCGCCCGCCGAGATGTCAAAGTTGCCGATCCTCATGGGTGTGGTGATCGGCGTGTTGCTGGGCGAGGTTTCGCGCCTCATATCGCGCCGCGGCCGCAGCATCGACAATCCCGGCGTTGGCGCAAGGGGGACAGGTCGCTTTGCGCCAAAACAGTAGCGCCGCGAGTTGTGCGGTGCTAGTTGCATCTTGGATTACTGCTCACGCTGCTCGGGATCAGATGCGAGCTTGGGTGCAAAGTAGGGGACGTGGCCCAGGTAGGGGCAGCTGTCCTCGCGTGATTCGACGACGCAGGGGATATCTTCGTAGGTGAGTGAGTCGCTCAGGCGGGCGATGGTCTTGGCGGCAGGAGCGACGAGCATCTTGAGCGGTGCGATAGGCGCCATGGCATCTCCTTTCTTGCATGCGACCCGTGTTTTGGCGCGAATGTATACGCCGCCAGTCTAGCATTCCGCCGAGGAGAGCTCCAAACCACCACAAAGGGGATGGGCAGATGCAAGTGAGTAGACTTATTTGGATATGCCGAGCACACCGCGACAAATACTCAATAAAACCGCAGGTCAGAGCTGTGGCGTTTTGGGGCGTGCTTGGTCTCCTACAAAAAGCCTACTCACTTGGTTTTTCTGCTAGAAGACCGCCGCGAGGGAAGGCAGCTCCCTCGCGGCGGCTGACATTTGCCCAGATAAAACCTGCCAAAATAAACCTGTCTACTCTTTGAGCCAGAGCCGACACTAATTCAAATGGCGAAATCAAAGGGCGTTCTCCGCATGGAGGGCGCCCTTTTTTCATCGCAGGATGTTTTGCACGGCAGTCATAAGGCCCAGGCGGTTGCCGACGCCGAGCTTGCGATAGATGGCGTTGATGTGCTTCTTGACGGTTGACTCGCTTATGAATAGCTCGTTTGCCATCTGTTTGTTCGTTTTGCCGTCGAGCATGAGCCGCATGACTTCGGCTTCGCGCGGTTGGATATTGTGTTCTGTAATGAAGGCGTTCAGATGGTTTGTGTCTTCGGTCTGGGTGAGTTTAATGCCCCGAGGATAGAGGTTGGCGAGCGCGAGGCTCGCGTGCCGAGCGATTTCGAGCAGGATTGCGAGCTCGGTGTCAGTGAAGTCCCCGGCCGTGCGTTCGCGAAACAGGGTGATGCTTCCAAGTGGTAGGTTGTTGTGAGCAAGCGTGGCCGTACAGCCAAAGTAGACGCCCTGCGGTTCCATCCATTTGCGATAGATGGGCGTGGCATCGCGTCGCTTGACGTCGACGAGGTCGAGGTCGCGGTAGACGCCGACCTTATGTAAGTCAAAGCTCCATGTTGTATAGTCCATCGCGGCGTAGCGGTTGTAGTAGTCGCTCAGTGCGCGGTCGTCCATTCCGCTGCTTGCGGGGTGGACGTAGCGTGGGGCATCACTGCCCGCCGCCTCGATCAGGTCGAACATGGCGATCCGATGGGGCACGAGCCCTATCGTTCCCTCGAGGGTCTCCTTTTGCAGCTTATCGACACCGTGTGATGCGTGGATTGCAAGCGCGAGCTCGTTGAGAGCAGTCCAGGTCGTACTGTCCAACTCAATAGTCTGCTGTTTATTGCATGGGGGCATAGGGCGTCCTTTCCATTGCGGAACCCAGTATGTCATGTTCTCGGCCTGAATAGAACTTTAGGTCAGCGAATGGTGTGCCGTCGGTCGCTGAAAGGGGCTCGAGGGACCATTGAGAACATCTCGGTGCGGCCGCATCATGGTCTCGTCAAGCAAAAGCACCGAGATTTAGGAGCTTGAAATGAAGACCATCTACGAGAGTGAGTCCACACCTAAGAAGGACGGGTTCTATATGCCCGGCGAGTATGAGGAGCAGGAGCGCACCTGGATTTTGTGGCCGCATCGTTCGGATGTGTGGCGCTGCGGTGCCAAGCCGGCGCAAAAGGTCTTTACCGAGATTATTAAGACCGTTGCACGCTTCCAACCCATCACCGTTGGTGTCAATGCCGAGGATTTCCCTGCGGTGTGCGAGATTTTCGATGGCGTTGAGAACGTGCGCGTGATTCATATGGAGTACAACGACTTCTGGATCCGCGACCCCGGCCCGGCGTTTCTTGTCAACGACAAGGGCGACGTGGCACTCTCGCACTTCCACTTTAATGCTTACGGCGGTTTCATTGACGGCCTGTATTTCCCGTGGGACAAGGACGCTTCCATTGGCCTGCAGGTGGCACAGCTCGAGCAGGTTAACCGCTATCGTCCCGAGGATTATATCCTCGAGGGTGGCTCGTTTAACTGCGACGGCCAGGGCACCGTGGTGACCACCGAGATGTGCCTGCTCAATGAGGACCGCAACCCCCAGTACACCAAGGAGCAGATCGAGGAGAAGCTTGCCGAGTACCTGGGCATCGAGAAGGTCATTTGGATCAAGGATGGCATCGACCCGTTTGAGACCAACGGGCACGTGGACGACGTCGCATGCTTTAGTGCGCCCGGCGAGGTCTGCTGCATGTGGACCGATGATCCCAACCATAAGTTCTACAAGGAGTGCCAAGAGGCGTATAAGACGCTTTCCGAGACGACGGATGCCCGTGGCCGCAAGCTCAAGATCCACAAGGTGATTATGCCTGCGACCTCGGTATATATGACCGAAGAGGAGGCCAGCACGATTGACCCCGTCGAGGGCGTGCTGCCGCGTACCCCCGAGGATGCTTTCGAGCCGAGCTACCTCAACTTCCTGCCCATCAACGGCGCAGTGCTTGTACCGCGGTTCGGCGATCCCAATGACGCCCAGGCGCTCAAGGATATCCAGGCTGCTTATCCGGACCGTGAAGTCATCGGTATCATGACTCGCGAGGTTATCTACGGCGGCGGCAACATCCACTGCATCACCCAGCAGCAGCCCAAGGCGCGCTGTAAGTAGAGGCGGTTGCACGGCACACGGGGTAGTGTCGATATGACCTGGGGCCCGCTGGCGCACACGCTGGTGGGCCCTTTTGCGTGCGGCGGGCAGCATTGCACGCGGGCGCTCGGGTCTAAGCGAGGGTACCAGGGGGGCCTTGCTTATCGTCGATAGTTGGTCTAGAATCGTCGATAGTCGATGATAGGGGGTAACATGCAGCTTGTTGAAAGTGAGACCGTGGAGTTCAAGTGCACATTTACCCCTAAGCTGCTCAAAGCTGTGGTGGCGTTTGCCAATTCGAATGGCGGTACCTTGTATATCGGAATCGACGATTTTGGCAGCATCGTCGGCGTGGACGATATCGATGCCACCATGCTTCAATGCTCTAATGCAATAACCGATGGCGTGTATCCCGACGTTTCTGAAATCACGACGGTCTCCGCATTGGACATCGATGGCGCAGCGTTGGTGAAAATCGAGGTGGAAGCGGGTCCTTACAAGCCGTACTGCCTGTGCTCGAAGGGATTTGTTCCGGCCGGGGTATATCGGCGCCTGGGTCCTGCCAACGTGCCCATCGAGATGGCCCAGATCCGCTCGATGATCAAGCGCACCGACGGCGATTATTTTGAGACCGGGCGCTCTCATGAACAGAGCTTGACGTTTTTTGAAGCCGAGCGGGTCTTTAGGCGTGCGGAGATTACGTTTGACCAAACCTCTCAAAAGAATCTCGGCCTTATCGATGAGCTGGGCTTTTACACCAATTTGGCACTGCTGGTCTCTGACCAAAACCCCTTTGCAGTCCGCGCTGGCCTCTTCAACGACGATGCGTATACCGAGTTTATCGACCGTCAGGATGGCGAGGGCTCGATCTTCAGGCAGATAGAGGATATCGAACGGTTCCTCAATATATCGAACGCAACGCGTATGTACTTTGTGCCGGGAAGACTCGATCGCATAGATAAGGACGACTATCCCCGCGAGGCTGTTCGAGAGGGAATTCTGAACCTGTTTATCCATCGCGACTACGAATCTTCGGTGGCGTCTCTTATCAAGATGAGCCGTACGGCGCTTGAATTTACCAATGCGGGAGGGCCGCAGCACATCAGCGTCGAGGAGGCGCTTGCGGGCGGCTCGGACGCTCGGAATCCAAAGCTGCAACTGCTCTTTTTGCGCTTGGGGATGGTTGAGGCGTTTGGAACGGGCCTCAAGGGGATCCGTGCGCTCTATGAGGCGGAAGGGTTGGAACCCGAGGTCTGCGCCTACCCTGCAATGTTTAGGTTGTCGCTGCCCAACGTCAATGCCGTGCGCAATTCCTATCTGACGCCTCGTGGCAATAGCGGTCCCAACTTGCGTGGGGATTACAGCGATTATGCGCAGCTCGAGCGGGAAGGGGCGCTGCCGCCCGATGTTTCGCAAGCGTTTGCATCCGTGCGAGCGCAGCGAGAGGGGCACGTGTCGATGAATGGCGACTGCGGCCACGAGGTGCGTGCCAAGCTCGTGGAGGAGCTTGGCTTTGATGTTGCGTGCAAGGCGTCCGCGATGCTACAGGATGTCTCGGACGAGCGACGTGGTGGATACGCTCGCACCTTGATTCGCTTTGCCCTTGAGCGGCCCCGCGGCTTTACGCGCCAGGATGCCTCGGACGTTCTGGGAACTGGGCGCGACGTGACGCTGCGGGTTATCAACGGTTTGCTTGAGGAAGGCGCACTCGTTAAAGAGGGGCGCGCTCGGGCGACGAGATATCGCGCTATCGGGCAGGTTTAGGGACGGGCGGTCCGGCCCCCTGGGTTAATCTTGGGCAAAGGCCAAGTGCCGGGTTCCCGGCTCGCCTTGATTGAAGGGGTACTTAGAGCGTGCTTCCGTACATGTAGACGATAAATCCGTCGCCGGTGTCCTGGCTGTGATCCTCCAAGATGCGCTTCATGTTGAGGTGCTCGTAGAACTGCCAGTCGGAGTTGCAGTCGCTCATCAGGAAGAATTTGGTGCACCCGGCTTTGGCGAGTTCGGCGCGCGCAAGGTCGATGAGCGTACGGCCGAGCCCCTTGCCCTGCCATTCGGGCACGATGATGATCAGGTTGAGCTGGCCCTGGGCATATTCGTTGCCCGTGGCGGCAAAGCGGTCGGCTGTTGCCTTCTCGCGGCTATCGCCAAAGAGCGAGCCTTCGAGCTTGGCATCGGCGGTCTTTGCCATCTCGGTTGCCTGGACGAACATCTCGTTGTAGCAGGGCTCCCACGTGGGATTGGTGCGTGGTTTGCCGTCTTCGAAGATGCCGATGCAGCAAGCGGCGATGATGCGGCCTTCAGCTTCGGCAACGAGCGCGATGGGGGAGCGCTGCAGCTGCATGGCGATGTTAAAGCGCGCACAGAAATCGGCGGCTTCGACGTCGCCTCAGTTGCGCAGCGTGTTGCACCACAGCTGGTTGTAGATGGCGGCGATGCCGGCCAGGTCATCGAGCGTGGCGGCACGCAGAGTTACGGTGTCAAGGCTCATGGGGGCTCCTTCCAAGTTGGGTCAGGCCACCCCTGAGCGTGACATGGCGACATCGTTGCCGCATCAACCATTCGGCAGACGAGCGCCGATACCTCGGGGACGGAGAGGTGGCAATTGGGTAGTCATTGGGGACGTTCTTAAACGACTAGTCAAACAAGAGCGTCCCCAACGACTACTTTAAGGACTGTCCCCAACTGCCGGCAGAGACGATATGAGCAGGACATAAAACATTGAGAGCCCCTGCTGCATGAAAGACCGCGGATTAGGCCGACAATGGTGAGTGTCTAATTCAGCCGCGGCGGCCACGCCGCATTCATGGAAGGGGCTCCCATGCTCGATACTACCACCTTCGTCGGCCTCGACGTCCACGCCCGCTCGATAAAGGCCGTCTCCCTCGACGTCATGACCGGGGAGGTGCGCTGCGCGACCTTCGGCTACGACGCCGGCGCCGTCGCGGAGTGGGTCCGCTCCGTGGACCCCGGGGCCAGGTGCGTGTACGAGTCCGGGGTCACGGGCTTCGACCTGCAGAAGAGGCTCTCCGGCCTGGGGGTCGACTGCGTGGTCGGCGCCGTCTCGAAGATGATCAAGCCCAGCGCGGACAGGGGCAGGAAGAACGACCGCAACGACGCCGAGTTCCTCGCCCGCATGCTGTCGGTCGGCAACGTGGTCGAGGTGTGGGTCCCCGACGACGAGTGCGAGGCCGCCCGCGACCTGACCAGGGCGCTCGAGGACGCGAGGGACGACCTCTCGCGCTCGAAGCAGCGGCTCTCCAAGTTCCTGCTCAGGCACGGGCTCGTCTTCGACGAGAGGACGCCCACCGGCCGCGGGAAGGGTAACTGGACCCGGGCGCACTGGTCCTGGATCGAGTCGATTAGGTTCGCGGAGGGGGCCGACAACGACGTGCTCGCCTACTACGTCGACGCGGTCAGGCGGGCGGCGGAGGAGAAGGCGAGGCTCGAGGGGCTCGTCGAGGCCGAGGCCCGCAAGCCCAGGTGGCGGAAGAGGGTCGACTCCCTGCGCTGCCTCAAGGGCGTAGACACCGCTTCCGCCGCCGACCTCGTGTTCGAGGCCGGCGAGTTCTCCAGGTTCAGGAACGCCCGCTCGTTCGCCGCGTGGGTCGGCCTGACGCCCTCCGAGCACTCCAGCGGGGAGAGCGACCGCAGGGGCGCGATCACCAAGGCCGGCAACAAGCACCTGAGAAAGACGCTGGTCGAGGCCGCGTGGCACTACCTGACGTGCTCGGGGCGGCCGAAGGACCTCGCCAAGGGCCAGGCCCCGGACCCAGCCGCCCGGAGGCATGCCGCCAAGGGCGTGCGGAGGCTGGTCGAGAGGCGCGGGGCCCTGCTCGCGCGCGGGGTCCACAGCAACAAGGCGAACGTCGCCACGGCGCGCGAGCTCGCCTGCTGGGTGTGGGCGGTCGGCCTCATGGCCGAGGAGACGTAGGGGGCGGTCCCCCGCACATAAGCCAGTCATCCCGGAAGCGGTTCGATCCGAAGCCGTTGAGGCGAACCTCAGGTCCCTTTTCTGCGAGCGCCCAGGGCGCCACACGCGTGCACAGACTGTCGGTTCGACGTAGAAGCCTCAGCCGTAGCAACGGATTGCCCAGCGAGAGATCGCCACGGGCGGATATTAAACTGCAAAGACGAGCGTCGGTAAGACACGCCGAGGTCGCCGCGGACGGGTTGATATAGGGAGAGGGCCTGACCCCATATCGTTGGGGCCAGGCCCGATTTTGCCTCTTGACAATGTCCTGCTCATATTAAAAGGAACGTCCCTAACTGTCACGACTACCTCAAAAGGAGCGTTCCCAAGTGCCGGCTTTGGCAACGCCGATGTCTTGGCAACGACAGCGAAAATCCGCCAGAGCGAGCAAGGTGCCTTGAAGCGAGGCGGCATTGACCTTCTGGTCATGCCGTCGAAGCTGAAAGGCAGATTGCCGCTCTGACGGGTTTGCAGCGTCGGCCGGTTACGGCGTTTGGCAAAACGCCGTAACTCTAAATACGCTCTGCGATCTCGTGGATGAGGTAGTCGGTCTTTTCCCAGCCCAGGCACGGGTCGGTGATCGACTTGCCAAAGACACCGCCATCGACCGGCTGATTGCCATCCTCCAGGTAAGACTCGATCATAAAGCCCTTGACCAGCTTGGAGATGGACTCGTTGCGGCGGCAGCTGTCGAGCACCTCCTTGCAGATGCGGTACTGCTCCAGCGGGCGCTTGCCCGAGTTGTCGTGGTTGCAGTCGATGACCGCCGCCGGGTTGGCGTAGCCGGCATGCTCGGTATAGCGCTCGGCCAGGCGCTCCAGGTGCTCGTACTGGTAGTTGGGGTAGGTGCGACCGTCGAGACCGATGTAGCCACGCATGACGGCGTGTGCGAGCGGGTTGCCGTCGCACTCAACCTCCCAGTTGCGGAAGATGAAGCTTTGATGTGCCTGGGCGGCGTAGATGGAGTTAAGCATGACGGTGGTGGAACCGGCGGTGGGGTTTTTCATGCCGACGGGCACCGAAATGCCGCTCGACACCAGGCGATGCTCCTGGTTTTCGACCGAGCGCGCGCCCACGGCAACGTAGCTCAGCAGGTCGACGAGGTACTGGTAGTTGGACGGGTAGAGCATCTCGTCGGCGGTAAAGAAACCGGTCTCCTCGATGACGCGCAGGTGCATGTGGCGAATGGCTTTAACGCCTTCGAGCAGGTCATCGGGCGCCTCGGGGTCGGGGTTGTGCAGCAGACCCTTGTAGCCGGTGCCCTTGGTGCGCGGCTTGTTGGTGTAGACACGCGGAATGATGATGAGCTTGTCCTTGACCTCTTCGGCGACCTTGGCCAGTCGGTTCATGTATTCAAGCACCGAGTCCTCGCGGTCGGCAGAGCACGGGCCGATGATGAGCACTTTGCGTGCGTCCTCGCCGGTAAAGACCTTGGCGACCTCGGCGTCGAATGCCTGCTTTTTGGCGGTAAGCTCGGCGGAAAGCGGCATTTCCTCGCGGATCTCCATGGGGATCGGCAACCTGCGCTTGAATTCCATGGCCATATGGGGCCTCCTTTATCAATTAACGGCAACAATTGGCGAATTCTCGAATGCTCGGCATTATCCGCTGTCGCACGCTAAAGTGCAAGTGAAACCTGCCGAAAAGGGACAGGTTTATTTTGGTCGGTTTTATCTGGGGAAATGTCGGCGCTCGCCGGAAGGGGAGGGCCAACGTACGGCACGCTGGAGCAAGTTGGATCTTCTGCGGCATACCCTGTGGACAAAAAATGGCAAATATGAGTACTGTTGCTAGCGTAGTATCATATCGATCTTACAAGATAATAGACACAACAGTAAATATGTTCATTAACGTTGGCACACAGAAGCATGCTACCGGGCATTTTGATCAATTTGAAGGCATGTCTAGGCCGCAATGAGGTCGTTTGGGGCAGTTTTGGCTGTTACTAAAAAGGTGACAGTACTCATATTTGCCATTTTTTGTCCACGGGGCCTTGAGGGAGGGCGTCAATCAGGTCCCAGGGGAGGCGGTTCGAGGGCCGCAGAGCAAAAACGGGGGCGCAGGCTGTCCTGCGCCCCCGTTCTCGGGCGTTATTCGTTCCCTGCGGCAGAATTTACGCCGCTTCGTCGAACTGCGAGTTGTACAGGTCGGCGTAGAAGCCGCCTTGGGCGAGCAGCTCGTCGTGTGTGCCCTTCTCGACGATGTCGCCGTCGCGAATTACCAAGATCACGTCGGCGTTGCGGATCGTGGACAGGCGGTGCGCGATGACAAAGCTCGTGCGGCCCTGCATCAGCGCATCCATGGCGCGCTGGATGAGCTCCTCGGTGCGGGTATCGACGTTGGAAGTCGCCTCGTCCAAAATCAGCGCCGGACGGTCGGCCAAAATGGCGCGGGCGATGGTCACGAGTTGGCGCTGGCCCTGTGAGAGGTTGGTGCCCTCCTCGTTGATCATAAAGTCGTAGCCGCCGGCGAGCGTATGGATAAAGTGGTCGCAGCGTGCGGCGCGTGCAGCGGCCTCGACCTCGGCGTCAGTCGCATCGGGACGTCCGTAGCGGATGTTCTCGCGGATGGTGCCGTTAAACAGCCAGGTATCCTGCAGCACCATGGCAAACTCGCCGCGCAGCGCCGCGCGATCCCAGTCGCGCACGTCGACGCCCTCGACACGCAGCGAGCCGCCGTCCACGTCGTAGAAGCGCTGCAGCAGCTTAATGAGCGTGGTCTTGCCGGCGCCGGTGGGGCCGACGATGGCGATGGTCTGACCGGGCTGCGCCTCGCAGCTAAAGTCGTGGATGATGGTCTTGTCGGTCGTGTAGCCAAACTTGACGTGGTCGAACTCAACGTGGCCGGGGCGCTTCTCGGGAATCTGGGCGTCGGCCTTCTGCTCCTCCTCGGGCGCGGCCAAGAACTCAAAGACGCGTTCGGTTGCGGCGGCCATCGACTGCATCGTGTTACTCACGTTGCCCAGTTGCTGCACCGGCTGCGTAAAGTTGCGCACGTACTGGATAAAGCTCTGGATGTCGCCGGGCGTGGCATTGCCGGTCAGCGCGAGCTGTGCGCCCACCACGACAACGCCCACGTAGCCCATGTTGCCCACCAAGCTCATAAGCGGCATCATCAGGCCCGACAGGAACTGCGAGCGCCAACCGCTCACAAACAGTCGGTCGTTTTGACGGTCGAACTCCTCGATCGAGGCCTCGGCGCGGTCGAACACCTGAATGACGTTCTGACCGGCAAAGTCCTCCTCGATAATGCCGTTGACGGTGCCCAAAACCTGCTGCTGCTCGCGGAAGTACGGCTGCGAGAAGTGAATCATCACGGTCAGGATAATCGCGGCGGCCGGCAGTGTGAGCACGGTGACGCCGGTAAGCGGCAGACTGATCGAAAGCATCATGACGAGCACACCGATAATCTGCGTAACCGACGTGATGAGCTGCGTCACGCTCTGGTTGAGTGACTGGCCGAGCGTATCGACGTCGTTGGTGATGCGGCTGAGCACGTCGCCCTTGCTGCGTCCGTTAAAGTAGCTCATCGGCACGACGGCGATCTTGGCGGCGATCTCCTTGCGCATGCGATAGCAGATCTTTTGCGTGACGCCAGTCATGAGCCAGCCTTGGATCAGGCTACAGGCAGAGCTCGCCAGGTACAGGCAGAGCAAAAAGCCGAGCGTCTTGGCGATCCAGTTAAAGTCGACATCGCCGGTACCGTTGACCTTGGCAACCAGGCCCTCGAACAGCTTGGTCGTAACCTGGCCGAGCACCTTGGGTCCCACAATGTTAAAGATGACCGAGCACACGGCAAAGGCGACGGCGGCAAACACGGCAACCTTGTGTTGACCGATATAGCCGAGCAACTGCCTCATGGTACCCTTAAAGTCCTTGGCCTTTTCGCCGCGGCCCATGCCACCCATGCGGCCCATGGGACCGCGCTGACGGGTGGGCTTGGGAATCTGAGTCTTGGTCTTGTCTGCCATTAGCGCTCGCCTCCTTCCATGACGGCTTCAATTTCTTCTTGGGTGAGCCCCAGCTCCTCGGCGGAAAGCTGCGACTGTGCGATCTCCAGGTACGCTGGGCAGCTGTGCAGCAGCTCCTCGTGCGTACCGGTGCCCACCACGTGGCCGTCGTCGAGCACGATGATCTGGTCGGCGTGCATGATGGTCGCGATGCGCTGGGCCACGACCACGAGCGCGGCGTCGGTAACGTTTTTGGCAAGCTCCTCGCGCAGGCGCGCGTCTGTTTTGTAGTCGAGGGCGCTAAACGAGTCATCGAACACCACGACCTCGGGCTTTTTGGCCAGGGCGCGGGCGATGGCCAGACGCTGGCGCTGGCCGCCCGAGACATTGGAGCCGCCCTGGCTGATGGGGGAGTCGTAGCCGCCCTCGCGCTCGGCGATAAAGTCCTCGGCCTGTGCGATGCGTGCCGCCTGGCGCATGTCATCATCGCTCACCATGTCGCCGGCAAATTTGAGGTTGCTCTCGACAGTGCCCGAGAACAGGCGACCCTGCTGCGGGATGTAACCAATGCGGCGGCGCAGCTCGGAAAGGGTCATGTCGCGCACGTCGATGCCGTCGAGCGAAATGCTGCCGCCCGTGACGTCGTACAGGCGCGGGATGAGCTGCACGAGCGTGGACTTGCCCGAGCCCGTGGAGCCAATGATGCCGAGCATCTGACCGGCGTGCGTGGTGAAGTTTACGCCGCTGATGACGTCGGCGCGGGCATCGGGATACTGGAAGCTCACGTCGCGGAAGGTGAGCTCACCGCGCGGTGCGCTGGCCACGGGCAGTTTGGGCGAGGCAGGGTCGTTGATGTTCGTGGGGCAAGTGATGACTTCTTCCACGCGCTCGGCTGCGACCTCGGCGCGGGGCAGGATGACCGAAACCATGGTGAGGATCATAAACGCCATGACGATCTGCATGGTGTAGGAGATAAACGCCATCATGTTGCCGACCTGCATCACGCCGTCGGACACGCCCTGCGCACCAAACCAGACGATAAGCACGGTGATGCAGTTCATGACGAGCATCATGAGCGGCATCATAAAGCTCATGGCGCGGTTGGTGTAGAGCTGCGTGGTCATCAGGTCGAGGGACGCCTGGTCAAAGCGCTCGAGCTCATGCTCCTCGCGGTTAAACGAGCGGATGGGCATAAGGCCGTCGAGCAGCTCGCGGGCGGTAAGGTTCACGCGGTCCACAAAGCTCTGCATCTTTTTGAACTTGGGCATGGTGAGGCCCATAAGCACGCCGACGACGGCCGAGACCGCGATGATGGCCACGGCGATGGTCCACTCCAGGCCGGTGTGGTTGGCCAGGACGCGCATGACGGCGACGATGCCCATGACGGGCGCCATGAGGCACATGCGGATAAACAGGGTTGCGGCCATCTGAATCTGCTGAATGTCGTTGGTGCAGCGGGTGATGAGCGAGGCCTGGCTAAACTTGCCCACCTCGGCCGGCGAGAAGTGCATAACCTTGTTGAAGGTCTCGCGGCGCAGGTCGCGGGCGATGGAGCAGGCGGTGCGCGAAGCCACGGCACCGGTCAGGATGGTGGCGACCAGCGACACCAGACACAGACCAAACATCGTGGTCGCCATGCGGCCCAGGTAGGCGTTCTGCACGTCGGCGGGGTCGATACCCTGTGCCTTGTACTCGTCCTGCACATAGCTCACGGCGCGTTGGGTCACGATGGAGCCCGACATGGAGCCCATTTTGTCCGCCATACCGTTGGCGCCCTCGACGAGCTTGCCTTGGTCGATTAGGCCGCCTTCAACGCCTAGACGCAGGCTCTTCATGGTGATCTTGCCGCCGTCGGCATCAATCTGCTTTTGCATATTCTGCGCCGCTGCGGCCTTTTGCTGCATCTTGGCGAGCTGGTCGGGCGTCATCGCTGCCATTTGCTCGGGCGTGGGCATGGCTTGGGCGTCGCTGTTGCCTTTCTCGCTGGACGCGCCCATCATGTCGCCCATGGAGCTGGCGTCGATGCCTTGGTTGAGCGAAAGGACGACGGTCTCGGGCAGGCTCATGATATCGGCAATCTTGCCGCCGTCGGCGCGCTCATCCTCGGTTCCCCTGTACGTGCGAATGCCGTTTTTGTCTGCCCTGCCAAACGCAGCTTCTACTGTCTTGGCGTCTTTGGCGCTCATAAAGAGTTCGAGGTCGTCGAGCGATTCGGCACGAATGGTGTCGGGCACGGGCGAGGCGATGCCGCCTTGCTGCACGCCCACGTCGACGATGTCGCTCATATAGGTAGGCAGTGCCAGATCGGCGTTACAGCTGATTACGATAAGTACGATAGCTGCGAACAGTGATGGGACATGCTTTTTAAAGAGCTTGAGAATCCTCACTTGGCATTTCTCCTTTCTTGATTGCAGTCGATAATTTCGTTGAGACGCCTTAGAAGGCGCACCATCTCTTGGGTATCTGTTTCGCCGAGCTGCTCGAGGAAGGCCGCGGTGCGCTCCTCGAATTCCCGACGTTTGATTTCGAGATTCTGGAATCCCTTGTCGGTCATCGTGACGTGTACACGACGACGGTCGGTCTTTGAGTGCTCGCGCTCGACCCAGCCCTTGGCTTCGAGAGTGCGTAAGATATTGGCGATGCGGGCACTCGAGACCCAGGCGCGATTTGCGAGTTCGCTCGGCGTGAGCGAACCGCCAGCGAGCATGAGGGCGCGCATGACAGCCATCTCGCCGCCGAGAGCTTTGTCCGCAGAGCGTGAAATGCGATGATGCATGCTGCCAAACTCAGTTAAGAGCTGACGTCCAAGCTCATGGAAATCGGTATCTTCCACCGAAAACCCCTAACACTAGAAACTATTTTCGGTGAAAGATGATACCCGCATATTCGGGCCTCATGCAGTGGGCAATATAAAGAGCGCATAAAGAGTTAAAAAATTCAATTGCTGAAGCGTTTCAAAGAACTACTATGCCCGCGGTTAGGCGAGGGGTTGTCACCACCATGACGACTGGGACTCATTTATCGCCACGTGCGATGCTCCAACTTCCCGCAAGGAGACACCTGAATCAAGGGGGTTGGAGTCATGGCATTTGACTTCACGGGCAAAACCGCGATCGTTACCGGCGGCACTCAGGGCATTGGCCTCGAGATCGCCAAGGGCATCGTCGCGGGCGGCGGACACGTCGCGCTCATCGCAAGGAACGCTGCCAAGGGCGAGGCCGCTGTGGTCGAGCTTGGCGAGGGCAACAAGTTCTATCAGCTCGATGTCGCCGATGCACCCAAGGCACGCGAGACCGTCGAGCAGATTTTTACGGACCTGCCGCAAACCAACATCCTGATCAACTGTGCTGGCGTCATCAGCACCAAGAAGTTCGACGAGATCGATGACACCGAGTGGCGTCGTACCATCGACATCAACCTCAACGGTACCTTCACTATGATGAATGCTGTGTACCCGCACTTTAAGGCGGCCCATGCCGGCACTATCGTCAACGTGAGTTCCGTTGCGGGCAAGATCGGTGGCGGCCTGCTCGGCACCGCGGCTTACGCGAGCTCCAAGGCCGGTGTTAACGGTCTAACCAAGGCAGTCGCCAAGGAAGGCGGCAAGTTTGGCGTCCGCTGCAACGCCGTGTGCCCGTCGCTCACCCTTACCGATATGACCTCGATTCTCTCTGACGAGAACTCTCAGCGCATCATCAACGGTATTCCTCTGGGCCGTGCCGCCCAGGCAAGCGAGCCCGCGCAGATGGTGCTCTTCTTTGCCTCCGACCTTGCCAGCTTCGTGAACGGCGAGATCGGTGACTGCGACGGTGGCATCGTTCTGGACGGGTAATACCCCGCGACGTTAATTCGGCGACGGCTCCTGCGACTCGGGACCGTCGCCTTCTTTCTGGCACAGGAGCGTGTGACCGCGTGTCGCACGCATCAAAAGGAGATATAAATGAGTGAATCGACTGCGGTGGAGGCGCCGGCGGCAAAGGAGCCGTTCTTTAAGATGTCCTCCATCCCGGGTGCCAATATTTTGGTGCCGCTTTTGTTGGGCTGCCTGCTCAACACGCTGTTCCCCGACCTGTTCAAAACGCTCGGCAGCTTTACGCTCGGCATGACCCAGCAGGGCGCAGGCCCGCTTGTTGGCGCTTTTTTGCTCATCGTCGGTACGACGATTTCGTTTAAGAGCGCTCCTGCCGCCGCTGCCCGCGGCGCCATCATCATCGCCGTCAAGCAGATCGTGGTCGTTGCCGTGTCGCTGCTCATCCTTTATGTGTTCAACGACAACCTGTTTGGTATCTCGGCCATGGTGATGCTGGCCGCTTGCACGGGTGCGAACAACGCTATGTACGCTGGACTGATGGGCACCATGGGCAATGAGGCCGAACGTGGTGCCGTCGCAATCACCACGCTGGTTGTCGGCCCTCCGGTCACGATGATCGTGCTCGGCGCTGCCGGTCAGGCTCCGATCGGCTGGTCGCTCGTGGGCGCCATCCTGCCGATCGTCGTCGGCATTATCCTGGGTAACCTCTTCCCCAGCTTTAAGAAGATGATGGCACCGGCACTTTCCGCCATCATCGTGCTCGTCTTCTTTGCCATGGGATCGACCATGACCTTTGGCCAGCTTATCAACGGTGGTCTTCCCGGCATCCTGCTCGGCGTGATCTGCTCGGTGGTCTTTGCAATTCCCGTCATCGCGGTCGATAAGCTCACGGGCGGTACGGGTGTCGCAGGTGCGGCCATTTCGAGCTGCGCCGGAGCCAATGTGGCCACGCCTGCTGCCATGGCAAGCGTCAACGAGGCCATGTACGGCGGCGCGGTGCTCGCGACGGCTACGGCGCAGGTCGCAGCATGTGCTATCGTGACGGCCATTTTGACCCCGCTGGTCACCAGCTGGTGCTACAAGCATTTTGAGGGCCAGGGCCACAGCAAGGCAACGACCGACAAAGCCGCCGCAGCCGCCTAATGCCAAGCGGCAATCAAAGCTAAATAACTAGCCATGCCACAGGGCGGCCCCGGGGGAAATCCCGTGGCCGCCCTGTAGTTTCTGTGGGGTCTCTGGGGCACTTTACCCTGCTAAAGCTGGCATAACAGCTAGAGCGCAGGACGTATAAAGGCAAGGGGAAATATCAAGCGATTCGGTGAACGGTAGCTGATGGTGGGAGCGTTTCCTGCGGATTTGTTAAAAACGCCCTAATGGTATAAAAAAAGAAACATATAACAGCCCTGATGAAGGGGGTGGCTATGTTATCCTTCTCAAACGGGTGAAATCTTGGGTTTTGGGTTGCAGTTCCAAGGTGGACAAACGTTTTTCCCTGTACCAATGTGTGGTGAAGAACGGAAGAAGCCGGTAGTGCAAGCCGATAATTCAAGAATTCAATAAGCAGCGGTGTGAGAGAGCGCCGCATTACACGTAACTAGGAGCGTGGTTACACAATGCAGGAGGCATGGGAAGGCTTCAAGGAAGGCATCTGGACGGGAGAGGTTGACGTCCGAGACTTCATCCAGAAGAACTACACCCCCTACGAGGGCGACGAGTCGTTCCTCGCCGGCCCGACCGAGCGTACCAAGGAGCTGTGGGGCGAGGTTCTCGACCTGCTGCTCAAGGAGCGCGAGCAGGGCGGCGTCCTCGATATGGACACCAAGACCGTCACGGGTATCGTGAGCCACCCCGCTGGCTACATCGATAACGCCCATCGCGACAAGGAGACCATCGTCGGCCTCCAGACCGACAAGCCGCTCAAGCGCGCGCTGCACGTCAACGGCGGTATCCGCATCGCTTGCCAGGCTGCCAGCCAGCACGGCTACAAGATCGACGAGAACGTTGTCGAGCGCTACACCTTCGAGCGCAAGACTCACAACGCCGGCGTCTTCGATGTCTACACCCCCGAGATGCGCGCCTGCCGCTCGGCCCACATCATCACCGGTCTGCCCGATGGCTATGGCCGCGGCCGCATCATCGGCGACTACCGTCGTGTCGCCCTGTACGGTGTCGACTACCTGATCAAGGACAAGGAGGCCCAGAAGGCTTCCACCCCGACGGTCATGACCGCCGACAACATCCGCGATCGTGAGGAGCTGCAGGAGCAGATCCGCGCCCTCGGCGAGCTCAAGATGATGGCCGAGACCTATGGTTTCGACATTTCCAACCCTGCTACCAACACGCAGGAGGCCATCCAGTGGATGTACTTCGCCTACCTCGCTTCCGTCAAGGAGCAGAACGGCGCCGCTATGTCCATCGGCCGTACCTCCACGTTCATCGACATCTACGCTGAGCGCGACCTTGCCAACGGTACCTTCACCGAGGAGCAGATCCAGGAGTTCGTGGATCACTTCATCATGAAGCTCCGCATGGTCAAGTTTGCCCGTACCCCCGAGTACCAGGCCCTGTTTACCGGCGATCCGCAGTGGGTCACCGAGTCCATCGGCGGCATGGGTGTTGACGGCCGTACGCTCGTTACCAAGATGAGCTACCGCTACCTGCACACGCTCGAGAACATGGGCACCAGCCCCGAGCCCAACATGACCGTTCTGTGGTCGACCCGTCTGCCCGAGAACTTCAAGAAGTTCTGCGCCAAGACTTCTGTCGCCAGCTCCTCGATCCAGTACGAGAACGACGACCTCATGCGCGTTTACCACGGCGACGACTACGGCATCGCCTGCTGCGTGTCCTCCATGCGCATTGGCAAGGAGATGCAGTTCTTCGGCGCCCGTGCCAACCTGGCCAAGTGCCTGCTCTACGCACTCAACGGCGGTGTTGACGAGGTCTCCAAGAAGCAGGTCGGCCCCAAGTATCGCGCCGTCGAGGGCGATACGCTCGATTACGACGACGTTGTGGCCAAGTACAACGACATGATGAAGTGGCTTGCTGGCGTGTACGTCAACTCGCTGAACATCATTCACTACATGCACGACAAGTATTGCTACGAGCGCATCCAGATGGCTCTGCACGACAAGCACGTGCATCGTTGGTTCGCTACGGGCATCGCTGGCCTTTCCGTCGTGGCTGACTCCCTGTCCGCCATCAAATACGCCAAGGTCCACCCCGTCCGCGACGAGAACGGCATCATCGTCGACTTCGAGACCGAGGGCGAGTTCCCCAAGTACGGCAACGACGACGACCGCGTCGACCAGATTGCTCACGACGTTGTGCACCAGTTCATGGAGTACATCCGCATGAACGACACCTACCGCAACTCCGTGCCCACGACCTCTGTTCTGACCATTACCTCCAACGTCGTGTACGGTAAGAAGACCGGCTCCACGCCCGACGGCCGCAAGGCTGGCCAGCCGTTCGCCCCGGGTGCTAACCCCATGCACAAGCGCGATAGCCACGGCGCCATCGCTTCGCTGTCTTCGGTTTCCAAGCTCCCGTTCCGCGATGCTCAGGACGGCATCTCCAACACCTTCTCCATCATCCCGGGTGCGCTCGGCAAGGAGGACCAGGTGTTCTTTGGCGATATCGACCTTGATCAGCTGGGCGAGTAACTATTGTTAGTGCTATACTAACAATAACGATTACTGATTAGAGCGACGGTTTCGGCCGGCGCCTATCAATCGAAGGAGACACATTATGAAGGTTTCTGAAGTTTCTGAGACTCAGGCCGATAACCTGGTCCACATGCTCGACGCTTACGCCGAGAAGGGTGGCCACCACCTGAACATCAACGTCTTCAACCGTGAGACGCTGCTCGACGCTCAGGCCCACCCCGAGAAGTACCCGCAGCTGACCATCCGCGTTTCCGGCTATGCCGTGAACTTCCACACGCTCACTAAGGAGCAGCAGGACGAGGTCATTTCGCGTACCTTCCACAACAAGTTCTAAAGGGGTTTAACTCCCGCAGGATCGCCAGGGCCGTTTGGGCTACCTCCCAAAACGTCCTCGGACATGCAAGAAGCCCTCGCTGCGCACTTCGTGCGGCGAGGGCTTCTTGCGTCCTGCGGAAAGTTTTGGGAGGTAGCCCAAACGGCCCCGGCGGGGTCCTGTGTAGTCACCCTTTAGGCGGAACTCTCCTAATGGGTTGAGCGTTCTGGATTCTTGCTTGCTACCGTTTATCGCGTATAGCTACCGTTTGCGGAATAAGTAACACTCCTTAATAAACCGTGTAGAATCTCAGATAAGCACGGAGTTTTCCAGGGAGACGCTGTCCTTTGTTGTGTGCAAGGGGCGGCGTCTCTTTGGCGCTTGGAGCCGTTGTGCAACGGTGCGGCGGCGCGTGCCATGTATTGAAAAGTCAACGTCGAGATGGGTCGTGATGATAATGGGCAAGTACGTAATCGTGGTTGAGTCTGGGTCGGATGTGACGCCGGAGCTCTGCGAGCGCTATGGCATCGTGCGCGTGCCCATGCATGTCACGATTGGTGACGAGACCGTCGATGACGGTTCCATCGATCCGCTCGAGATTTATTCGCGCTGCAACGAGTTTGGCGTCATGCCCAAGACGAGCGGCTGCGCGCCGGCAGATTTTTCTCGCGTGTATGATCGCATTCATGCTGAGCAGCCCGACGCGACCATTTTGCACCTTGCGTATTCCGAGGTTACGACCTGCTCGCATCAGTCGTCGAAGATTGCGGCAAAGGGCCGCGATTACGTCTTCTCCATGGATACGCGCTTTGTCTCGGTGGGCCAGTCGCTTATTGCCGTCGAGACCGCCAAATATATCGAGGCTCACCCCGATGCCACCGTCGACGAGATATTCGCATTCACCAATTCCGTCATGGACCGCGTGCTGCTGGGCTTTGTTCCTACCGATCTTGCCTTCCTTAAGGCAGGCGGTCGCTTGTCCAACGTCGCATTCCTCGGTGCCCATCTGCTCAAGATTAAGCCCTGCATTGAGGTGACGGGCGGCAAGTTCGTGGCGACTAAGAAGTTCCGCGGCTCTATGCTCAAGTGCGCCCGTGCCTTTATTGATCACATGGTTTCCAAGGGCGATATTGATTACTCGCACATTGGCCTGGCGTATTCGGTAGGCCTTTCCGAGGAGCTGCGCGACGACATGGAAGTCTATGCGCACGACCTGGGCTTTAAGGACGTCACCTGGACTCAGGTCGGCGGCGTCATCTCGAGCCATTGCGGCCCGACTGCCTTTGGTGCGGTGCTTACGCTTAAGGCGTAAGGCCTGGCGTCTATCGATATCTATTGCCTCGGCGGCGGGCGGGTTGCGATAACCTTTCCGCCGCTCTTGCGTGGGGCCAAATAGGACAACCCAATTGGCCGCCAAACCGTTTCACCATCATGCGTATGGGCTAGAATGGCTCTGGCATTTTAATTGGCAATAACCAAAGAGAGGCAAGGTTGCGGGAATGGCTGAGATGACGCTTGAGGGTGTGGATGCTCGTCCCGAGGACTCTGCGTTTACCCTGGGCCGCGTACATTCGATTGAAACGATGGGAACGGTCGACGGACCCGGCATCCGCTTTGTGGTGTTTGTTCAGGGCTGCCCCATGCGTTGTGCGTATTGCCACAACCCCGATACCTGGTCGGTTAACGGCGGCACCATGGTGACCGTCGAGCACCTGATGGACGAGTTCCAGAGCAACCATGAGTTTTACCGCAGCGGCGGAATTACGGTTTCGGGTGGCGAGCCGCTCCTGCAGCCCGAGTTTTTGGCCGACCTGTTCCGTGCCATGCATAACAACCCCGATGGTCGCGTGCACACCTGCCTTGATAGCTGCGGATATGCGTTTGATCCCAAGCATCCGGAGAAGTTCGATGCTGTGCTCAACGAGACCGATATGGTGCTGCTCGACATTAAACACGCCGATCCCGTCGAGCATAAAAAGTTGACCGGTTGCGATCCCGCACGCATTCTGGCGTTTGGTGATGAGCTCGCGCGTCGCAAGATCAAGGTCGTTATCCGTCACGTGGTGGTGCCGGGCATTACCGACACGGTGGAGGAGTGCGAGGCACTCGGCCGCCTGATTGCCCCGTGGCATAACGTGGTCGGCCTGGAGATGCTGCCGTATCACACGATGGGTGTTGTCAAGTACGAGCAGCTGGGCATTCCCTATAAGCTTGAGGGCGTGCCCCAGATGGATACCGCGCGCATGCCCGAGCTGCGCAACGCAGTCATGACGGGCATGAAAAAGCGCCGTGCGGAACTCAAAAACGCCATCGGCTAGCGGCACTCATTGGGGACAGACTTAAATGAGTGCCCCCGGGCACCTAGTTGATTGCTAAGGAGCCCCGTCAAGTTGCGGTGGAATAGTTCTTGTTTTTCGGCTTATGCCGCCCAAACAGGAACTATTTCACCGCAACTGCGTTTTGGGCAAAGATGCGCAACGGAATCGGTGTTTTTGCATAGAAACGTCTGTTTATTGTTTAGAGACACCTCAAACGCGACTGAATATCTTTGGAAAGAAATGCCTGCTATCGACATCGATGGTCGTACCTATGTCATGAGCGTCATGACATCGATGCCGTGGGGCGACCGCTCGAGCGAGGTTACGGCCGTGATTGCAAAGGCTCTGTTTGATATGCGAGCTGCGCTGGCTTAGCGTGTTCGTTTGGCGAGGTCAAACAAAATGCTGGTACCATACCGTGGTTGAGAATTTCGTATAGGTTTGGGGAATGGTATGGCTACCATCGCGATTATCGGTGCGCTCGAAAAAGAGATCATGCAGATTAAGGAAGAGCTGAGCGACGTTTGCGAGGCACGGGAGGCAGGCTTGACCGTTGTGAGCGGCGAGCTCGACGGCCTGACAGTCGTCGCCACAACGGCGGGCATGGGCACGGTGAACGCCGCCGCTGCAACACAGCACCTCATTAGCAAGTATGCTCCGCAGACTGTTGTGTTTTCGGGCATTGCGGGCGGTTTGAACCCCAAGCTCCATATCGACGACGTGGTCATTGGCAAACGCCTACGCTATCTGGATACCGATACCGCGCTTATCGCCGAGTCCGCACCGGGGCTTGAGGAGTTTGGTTCGACGCCCGCGCTGGTCGATATTGCCGTCGACGTGCTTGCTGAGCGTGGGTTCGTTGACGCTTCGACAAATGCAGTCGCTTCGAACGAGGGCACCAAACAGTTCCTGGTCGGCACGATTGCCACGGGTAACCGCTTTGTGACGGGCGCCGCCATGCGTAACGACGCTATCGAAGCGACGCATGCCGATTGTGTCGGCATGGAGGGCGCGGCGATTGCCCATGTCGCAACCAAAAATGGTGTCGATTGCCTGGTGTTGCGCGCTATCAGCGATAATTGTGACGAGGCGTACGATGCAATTTGCGACCGAGAGTTCGATCTGTTCGAGTACGCGCGTGTCGCAAGTAACATCACGCTCGATATCGTCCGCCGCATTGCCGCTGCGCAATAGCGCGCTCTTTTGTAAGAACCTACGACCAAGGAGTGTCCATGGCCGATTCCATTAACTACCAGCTTGCCAAGTTCGTCGCCAGCTACGGCAAGGTTTCGCAGATTCCCGAGTCCACCTGCCCCGAAGTGAGCTTTGTCGGCCGCTCCAATGTGGGCAAGTCGTCGATTATGAACAAGCTCTTTGGCCGCAAGAACCTGGTCAAGGTTTCGAGCACACCGGGCAAGACAAGCAACATCAATTTCTTCGAGGCCGACGACGTGCACTTCGTCGACCTGCCGGGCTATGGTTTCGCCCGTCGTTCTAAGGCCGAGCGCGACCGCTGGGCCGAGCTTATCGGCGACTTTTTCGACTCCGAGCGCAGCTTTAACTTGGTCGTCTCGCTGGTGGACATTCGTCACGACCCCAGCAAGCTCGATCATGACATGATCGACTACCTGCAGGGCAACGAGTTCAACTTTATCGTCTGCCTCACCAAAGCCGACAAGCTCAGCCGCACCCAGCAGGCCCGCCAGGCGGCAGCCATCAAAAAGCAGCTCAACGTCCCGGCCGAAAACGTAATCATCACAAGCTCCCAGACCGGCACCGGCATCGATGAACTCAAGCGCCGCATCGCCGAGGCCTGCCTCTAATCGGGCTGCAACCCCTCAAAAGCTCTCATCTATATCACCCCAGTGATAGTTATTGGTAAACTATCACTGGGGTGATATTTTTTAGGAGGTCGATATGGAGCTTTGGCACGGGTCGGAGGTTGTTGTCGAGCATCCATCGTTGGATAAATGCAGGCAATTCAATGACTATGGGCGCGGGTTTTATTGCACGCCACATGAGGAAATGGCAATGGAATGGGCATGCCGGACCGAGTCTGATGGCATTGCCAATCGATATGAGCTTGATTTAGATGGCCTTGCGATTTTGGATTTGGAATCAGGTGAGTTCTCGATTCTCAACTAGCTTGCAATTCTGGCGAATAACAGAGAGTTCAATGTTTCAACGCCAGTAGCACGCGAGGGGCTTCGTTATCTGCTGGATAACTGCCTGATTGATATTTCTCCCTATGACGTTATTCGAGGCTATCGTGCAGACGATTCCTATTTCTCGTTTGCAAGACAGTTTGTCAACGGCATGATCTCGCTCAGGCAATTGCAGCGCATTATGTTTTTGGGGATTTGGGCATTCAATATGCGCTCATGAGTGAGCGTGCGTTCTCGGCGATTAAGTTCCGCGATTGGAAGCAGGCCTCGGGAGCTGAGTTTTATCCCAAACGATTTGAGCGAGAACAGAACGCTCGACGAAAGTACCTGGATACGGTAAACGGATTTGACTCTGATGGTGTCGACATTAGGGATTTGATGGCAGGGAGGGTTGATTTAAATGATCCAAGAGTTAACGGATCGTGGGCCGAGTAGGACATACCCCGTCTACTACCTTGAGGATGCAATGAACAACCTCGGCGACTGCTTTGACTATGCCGTTAACGATTATGGGGCAGAAGGATCGGAAGTTGCTGAACTCTTTTGCCTGAGCGGCGTAGCCCGCGAGTTCGAACGCGGCAACGCATGGGTCGTATCGGGAAAATCGGGCGTTGAGCTGTTTGCGCTCATTGCCGAAAGGTTCGGCTATCAATCAAGGCCGATGCCAAATCGAACCTACCGATTCGAAAAGACACCGGAATATTGGACAGGCTGGATATTGGCATACCTTCAGTGGCGCCTAGGAGAGTCTTTCGAAGATTTGCTGCATGTCGTTCCATTCGATGTGCTACGCAGTCTGTACTACCCCTGGCACGAAGCCTCAGAGGAACGTGTGGCGCGTCTTATTTGCGATATGGCGAAGAAAACACCTCGTCAAACTAAACTGGCGCAAGCAAGAAAGAGGCTCAAGAAAACCCAACAAGACCTGGCATACGAATCGGGCGTATCACTCCGCTCAATCCAAATGTACGAGCAGCGCCAGAGAAACATCAATGAAGCTTCGGTTACAAGCGTAAGAGCCATAGCAAAAGCCCTCCACTGCAACATCGAAGACCTCCTAGAACCAGTCTTCGAATACAAAGAAACCAGCGCCGCCTAAACCAAGCACACAGCCGATGCCCGCCTCTAGGAAGTGCTCCAGCCTAGCAAGAGCCCCTACCAATAAAAAGCAACTATCAGCCCGGCGACTTTCCAGAGCGTAGGTTCCTGTAGCCGCCGCCAGCGAAGTTAACGTAGGGGAGGCCAGGGGCTTTGCCCCCAAATCTTTCCGCAGGACGGCAGGACCCCCGCCGCACGAAGTGCGCAGCGGGGGTCCTGCCATGTCCGAGGACGATTTGGGGGCAAAGCCCCTGGCCTCCCCGGCGGGTATAAGGTACGGCGACTACAGGTATTCGATCTGGGCGCCTTCCGTGTCGCACGTCAGAATGTGCGTGTCGCATTTGGGGAACTGCTCGCGCAGCTTGACCTGCAGGAACTTGGCTACGATAGTGTCATCGGTTACAGCCATAAGGGTCGAGCCGGAGCCACTGATCCAGATGGTCTTGGCGCCGCCATTAAGGCAGGTGTCGCGCACAGCGTTGTAATCGGGAATCAGGCGGCGGCGATAGGGCTCCTGGATGCGGTCGTCGTTGGCGGCGGCAATCAGGTCAAGGTCGCCGGTCTCCAGGCCGCGCGTCATGCCGGCGATGCGGCCCATTTGCCATACGGCGGTGGAGAGTGGAATCTCCTGCGGCACAACCTTGCGCGCCTCGCTCGTATGCACCTCGTAGGGCGGAATCACGGTAATAAAACGCAAGCGATCGCTCACCTCGTAGCGCAGGCACTGGGGGAGCGAATCAGTCGGCGTAAAGGAGCAAACGGCACCGCCCAGGATGGCAGGGGCGACGTTATCGGGATGGCCCTCGACCTCGGTGGCAATGCGGACGAGCTCGGCACGGTCGACGGTGTGGCCCGTCAGCGCGGCGGCCGCCATGATGCCAGCGACGACGCAGGTGGAGCTGGAACCCAAGCCGCGAGCGACGGGCACGTCGGTCTGGATGTCGATGGCAACGGGGAAGGCCTGCTCGCCCCAGGCGGCCAGAGCATCGACAAAGCTCACATAGACCAGGTTGTTCTCGTTTTGGAACTCCTCGGGGCAGCCCGTGATGGTGAGCTTGTCGGTACGCTCGAAGGTGAAGTGCGAGTAGAGGCTGACGGCCATGCCGAGGGTGTCGTAGCCGATGCCTAGGTTGGCGCTGGTTGCTGGGACGGTGATTTTGATCATGTGGGTCCTCCTGGGCGGGTCTGGCCGTTTAGTTCGCTGCTCGGGCAGTCCTGGCTCGCTCGGAAAGCACATTAAGTGCTTTCCGGCTCGTGCGGAACTCGCGACGAACTAAACGGCCAGACCCGCTCGCATGCTCGTCATCATCCCGAAAGCTTAATAAAAAGAAGGTGCGCCGGCTTTCGCCGGCGCTTAATAAGGGGTTTAGTTGGTGCTCATTCGTTTTGCTGCAGACTCGACGTAGCTTGCCATCTCATCGACGTCGCAGACGTCTTCGAAGCGGACGGGCTTGGACTCGAGTTCGGCGAGCTGGGTCGGGGCGACCGTGTTGGTTGCCTGCTCGAGCACGCGCATAGCCTCAAAGTCGTCTTCGGGAACGTCGAGCCCCAGCGCGTCGCAGCAGGCGCGCGGGAACTTGTAGGGGCTGGCGGTCGAAAGCAGCACGCGGGCCTTGGCGCCCTCGGCGGGGGCGACCTTTTCAAAGACGTGATAGCCGCAAGCGGTGTGCGGGTCGATCACATAGCCGTTTGCATCCCAGCAGTTCTTGATGGCAGCGCGGACCTCGTCCTCGCTGGCCCAACCGCAGCCAAACACGCTCTGGATCTTTGCCAGCAGCTCGGCGGGCACCTCGTAGCGACCCGTCTGTGCCAGCTGCTCCATAAGGCCGGCTACGAGCTCGCAGTCGCCGTCGGATAAGAAGTAGAGCATGCGCTCCAGATTGGAGCTAATGAGAATGTCCATCGACGGCGAGATAGTCGTGAAGAACGGACGGTTGCGGTCGTAGACGCCGGTGGTCAGGAAGTCAGCGAGCACGTTGTTCTTGTCGCTCGCGACGATGAGCTTGGCGACGGGCAGACCCATGCGCTTGGCGTAGTAGCCGGCCAGGATATCGCCAAAGTTGCCAGTCGGCACGCAGAACTCAACGGCGTCGCCGGCCACAATGGCGCTGGCGCGCAGCAGCTGCGCATAGGCGGCAAAGTAGTAGACAACCTGCGGCACCAGGCGGCCGACGTTGATGGAGTTGGCGCTCGAAAGCACCGTGCCGGCGGCCTCCAAGCGCTCGGCAAGTTCCTTATCGGCAAAGATGCGCTTGACGGCACTCTGGGCGTCGTCGAAGTTACCGCGGATGCCGCAGACGGCGACGTTATCGCCCTCCTGTGTGGACATCTGCAGATTCTGCACGCGGCTGACTTTGCCTTCGGGATAAAAGACGGTGATGCCCGTCCCCGGAGCGTCGGCAAAACCGGCGAGTGCGGCCTTGCCGGTGTCGCCCGACGTGGCGGTGACGATCATGATGCGCTCGGCGCCGCCGTCCTTGGCGGAAGTGCGGGCCATGAGGCGGGGGAGCATCTGCAAGGCGACGTCCTTGAAGGCGCTTGTGGGGCCGCCAAAGAGCTCCATCACATAGGTCTGAGGGACGTCAGCGCCCGGTGCGGCGTCGAGTTTGACGAGCGGCGTGACCTCTTCGCTCGCGAACGTGCCGCGGTATGCCTCATTCACACAGGCCGAAATTTCTTCGGTCGTGTAATCATTCAGTAACATTCCCAACACATCTTGAGCGATTTCAAAGTACGATTTATCTGCAAGCGAGCTGATATCGACCTGCTGGGTGCCGAGCTCGTCCGAGACAAACAAACCCCCGTCGGGAGCGATGCCGGTACGGATTGCCACCTTACTTGAGCACGATAAAGTGCGTCCTCGTGTACTATGATAAGTTCCCATATAACACTGCTCCTCGGATGCCTTGGTCCCAATCGGTGAAACCATGGTATCAGAGCGCGCAAAATAGGTTCGCAGAGGCTTTTTAGAAAGGTAACCTCCAGCCCATGATTAAGATTGCCAAGTTTGGCGGCTCGTCGGTCGCCGACGCCGAACACTTTAAGAAGATCAAGGCCATCGTCGATGCCGATCCGGCCCGCCGTTTTGTGGTGGTTTCTGCCTGCGGTCGCCGTTTTAAGGGCGACACCAAGGTGACCGATCTGCTCTACTTGGTCAACGCGCACGTCAAGTACCACGTGTCGTGCGAGGAGCTGCTCGAGGACATCGGCCAGCGCTATTTTGATATCGCTGACGAGCTGGGGCTCACCTATCCCATCCGCGAAGAGTTTGCGGCCTTTGCCGAGCGTGCTCGCTCCGGTGGCTACTCTACTGAGGAGCTCGTAAGCCGCGGCGAGTACTTTACCGCTCGCCTGATGGCCGAGTACCTGGGCCTGCCGTTCCTGGATGCCGCGACGGTCGTGGCGTTCCATCATGACGGTACGCTCAGCATGAACCGCACCGCCGAGCTGGTGCAGGAGTACGGCCAGCAGGGCGGCTTTGTTATGCCCGGTTTCTACGGCGCGACGCGTGAGGGGCAGATCAAGCTGCTCGACCGTGGCGGCGGCGATATTTCCGGCTCGATTCTGGCCAAGTGCCTTGGTGCCGACCTGTACGAGAACTGGACCGACGTTTCGGGCTTCTATTCTGCCGATCCGCGTATTGTTCCCGAGGCTCAGCCCATTGCGCGCGTTACCTACGAGGAGCTGCGCGAGCTTTCGTACATGGGTGCAAGCGTCCTGCACGAGGAGGCCGTGTTCCCCGTGCGCGAGGCAGGCATTCCGCTGGTCATCAAGAACACCAATGCGCCGCAGGACCCCGGCACCATCATTAGCGAGACGGCTGACGAGGGTGAGGCGGAGCCTATCATTACCGGCGTGACCGGCAAGCGCGGCTTTGTCGCCATCAACGTTGCCCGCGACCGCACCAAGCCCCGTGTCGGCTTTATGCGTCGTGCACTTTCGGTGTTCGAACGCTATGACGTTTCCGTCGAGCATATGCCCACCGGCGTCGACCGCTTTGGCGCCGTGGTGCAGGAGCAGGATGTGCACGACTCGCTGTACTCGCTCGTGGGCGACATTCAGCAGGAGGTCGAGCCGCTCGAGATCGAGGTTGTCGAGGGTTTGGCGCTCATCGCGACCGTCGGCCGTAACCTTCGCGGCCGCGCAGGTATCTCGGGCCATCTGTTTGGCATGCTTGGTCAGGCCGGCGTGAGCGTACGTATGATTTCGCAGAGCTGCGACGAGATCAACATCATTATCGGCGTAGAGGAGAAGGACTTCGACCTGGCGATTCGGACCATTTACCGCGCCTTCTCCGACGAGAACGGCATTGTGAAGGTCTCCGACCTGGAGGCTCCCGTGCCGGTCGATCCCGCTCCGGCCGCGCTCCACAAGTAGCTGCTATCCCAGTAGATTTTTGGGACTTGCTTCAAAAACTACGGCGGGGCGTTTCGTTTCGGTTTCGTTTCGACGGGGCGGGTTTCGTGCCCGCCCTGTTCTTGTATACACTGGCAACAATAATCGGCCTGCTCGGCGTGCGGGCAAAAGCCACAGCCTTTAAAGGGGGAAGCATGAAACAGTACACGGTTGCTATTTTGGGCGCGACGGGAGCCGTGGGCACCCAGATGCTCGAGTGCCTCAACGAGCAGGAGTTTCCGGTCGGCAAGCTCAAGCTGCTAGCGAGCGCGCGCTCTGCGGGCAAGACCGTCGAGTTCCGCGGCGAGCAGGTTGTGATTGAGGAGGCTTGCCCCGAGGCCTTTGAGGGCTGCGACATCGTGCTCGGCGCCGCCGGCGACGATATTGCGAAGGAGCTACTGCCCGAGGCCGTCAAGCGCGGCGCCGTCGTGGTCGACAACAGTCACGCCTTCCGCATGGATCCCGAGGTGCCGCTGGTCGTGCCCGAGATCAATGCCGACGACATCAAGTGGCATCACGGCCTTATCGCCAATCCCAACTGCGCGACCATCATCGGCCTGGTTCCCACGTGGCCGCTGCACCAGCTTGCTGGCGTGAAGCGTATGATCGTGTCCACGTATCAGGCAGCTTCGGGCGCTGGCGCTCCCGGTATGGCCGAGCTCGAGGCTCAGCTTGCCGCCCTGGGCCGTGGCGAGGAGATTCCCGAGCCGCGCGCGTTTGCCGCCCAGCTGGCGAGCAACCTGATTCCGCAGATCGGCGGTGTCAAGGAGGAAGGCTTTACCTCCGAGGAGATGAAGCTGCAAAACGAGGGCCGCAAGATCATGCATCTGCCCGAGCTGCGCGTGAACTGCACCTGTGTGCGCGTGCCCGTGCTGCGCTCGCACTCCGAGAGCATTACGCTCGAGTTCGAGCGTGACATCACGGTTGAGGAGGCTCGTGCTGCGCTGGCTGCCGCTCCCGGCGTCAAGCTGGTTGACGACATGAGCGCCGAGGATGCGCACGATCGCTTCCCCATGCCGATGGACACCTCCGACCAGGACCTGATTTGGGTCGGTCGCGTACGCCGCGACATCTCGAACCCCGAGGCCGCACGTGGCATTACCTTCTGGTGCTGCGGCGACCAAATCCGTAAGGGCGCGGCAACCAACGCCGTCCAGATCGCTAAGCTGCTCTGCGAGTAGCGGTGGACCTGTCCGGCGGGGGCCGGGCTTGGTTTTCAGAACGTCCTCGACCATGTGTGGCGCCTTGTCCTGCTCCTTCGGAGCTGCGGACAAGGCGCCACACTGGTCTGCGGAATGTTCTGAAAACCAAGCCCGGCCCCCGCCTGCGGTGACTCGGCTGCGAGCGGCCTGCGATGGGGCCGTTGCTGGTTGGGGCCGCTGGGCTGATGTGGGGGCACGTGGTTGTTGCGGGCCCTAGTCCCGGCGGCGGCCTCGGCGCTTCGCGCCTGCTGCCTGGGGTGACTTTGGGCTTGGTGCGAATTGAGGTCTAATACTTTTCCCGTGAAGTGAACGACCTTATTTGGACCCCCGAAGCATTGGCATTTTTTGATTGCTATGTCCTGCGGTTTTGCAGCGCGAATCCTGCGGTTTTGCGGTCTAAAGGTGTGGATGCTCCGGGACTTCGTTTTTACTCGTTCACTTCTCGGGAAAGTATTAGAGCTCGGCTGACAGGGGTACCGCTCTGGTGTCGATGCCCTGCGTCTTTTTCGCTTGATTAGGGAAAACAGTCTCGCTTAAGTAATTGCGAGCCCGCCCAGACGTATCTGCGGGGTTGTCTGTACAATTCGCGGTATTATGTTGCGGAGTTTTGAAGGGAGCCGCTGGTGGTCACGACGACGTTTGCTTCGCCTTTGGGCGAAATCTTGCTTGCCGCTGATGGCCGCGGTCTGACGGGGCTTTGGTTTGAGGGGCAGGAGCACTTTGGTTCCACGCTTCTTAAAGAAAGCGCCGAATACGTTGAGGGCACCGATGCAGTTTCGGGTGCCGGGGGCATGCAGACGGTAAATCCGGCCAATGGCGCGGCTTCTTCGGTGCTAGAGCGTTCTTGGGCTTGGCTCAACGCCTATTTTGCGGGGCAGGAGCCTCGGTTTACGCCGCCGTTGCATTTGATTGGCACGGCGTTTCAGCGTGAGGTTTGGTTTGAGCTACTTTCAATTCCGCGTGGCGAGGTCGCTACGTATGGCGAGATCGCCCAGCGTGTTGCGGCTCGACATCGTGTGCCGGGAAATGAAGCGCCCGTTGTATCTCCTCGCGCGGTGGGGGCTGCGGTCGCTCGCAACCCTATTTCGATTATCGTGCCGTGCCATCGCGTGGTCGCGGCCGACGGATCGCTCAACGGATACGCCGGTGGACTGGATCGCAAGGAGTGGCTGCTGCGCCTCGAGGGTGCCTATCTATAAGCTGCAGGCGGCCGCAACGCCCATGCGGCAAGCGCGCTCGCTGTACGGGCGTTGTTTGCAGGGCGAGATGTGAAGCCGCCCGTTCCTTAAGTCCGACTAAGCTATAACCTTGCTTTTTTAAATATGCTCATCGACCTGCTAAGGCAGCACTAAGGCGAGTGCGGGTGCGCTATTATCGGCGCTCACGGAGCGCTTGGTGTTCTTGGCATGCATGGACGAGGGCTCGGCGGGCTTTACCATGGCGTCGATCGATCTTTCGGAGGCGGTGAACAAGGCGGCGGCGCCGTTTAAGTCGGTGGTGGTCTCAGGCGGTAAGCGCCTGTCGACGTCGATTGCGACCGGCGTGCGGACCCATGCCGATGCCGCGGCGGTGGCGCAGGTGGTTGAGTTGCTACTGGACAACGCCACGCGCTATGCGAGCGAGGGCAGCGTGATTGAGCTGAGCCTGTGCGCCGTTTCGCACGGCAAAGGCAAGGGCGCCGCCGAGCTTGTCGTATCGAACGCCGTGGACGAGCTGCCCGAGGGCGACCTGGACCGATTGTTCGATCGCTTCTATCGTGCGGATGCGTCGCGCAGCTCCAAGACGGGTGGCTCGGGCGTGGGCCTGTCCGTGGTGCGTGCCATCGCCGAGGCCCATGGAGGCGCCGCCACCGTATCCGGTCACGGCAACCAGATCACCTTCACCGTTTGCCTTTAAAACCTGCCAAAAAGGAACAGGTTTATTTTGGCAGGTTTTATCTGGGGAAACGTCCGCAGGAGAGGGCATGGGCGGTGTGAACATATGCATCTCTACCTGCTAAAATATAGGCATCGTTATTCGGCTCCTGAGTGGAAAGGAGACGGTCATGCAGTACGAGATCGGCGGAGGGGCTTTCCCGGTTGTTACATGCAACCTTAGCGATGGCGAATCCATGATCACCGAAAGCGGCGCCATGGCTTGGATGACCCCCAACATGGAAATGTCTACCTCGGGCGGTGGCATCGGCAAGATGTTCTCCAAGGCTTTTTCGGGTGAGGCATTGTTCCAAAACATTTGGACCGCGCGTGGCGATGGCATGATCGCGTTTGGCTCCTGCTTCCCCGGCCGCATCGTGCCAATCGAGATCGGTCCGGGCAAGAGCTGGATTTTGCAGAAGCGTTCGTTCCTTGCCGCGGAAAGTGGCGTCGAGTTGAGCATTCACTTTAACAAGAAGACAAAGGCCGGCGTCTTTGGCGGCGAGGGCTTTATCATGCAGAAGCTCACGGGCTCGGGTGTTGCTTTTGCCGAGATCGACGGCGACCTGGTTGAGTACGAGCTCGCTGCTGGCCAGCAGATGATTGTGGATACCGGCAACGTGGCCGGCTTTGAGGAGACCGTGAGCATCGACGCTCAAATGGTCAAGGGCGTCAAAAACATCATGTTTGGTGGCGAGGGCGTGTTCAACACCGTGCTCACCGGTCCCGGTCGCATCTGGTTGCAGACGATGCCCATTTCCAATCTTGCGGCAGCAGTGGCCTCGATGACCAACAACAATAACTAGTCCGCATAGGATAGCGCGCGGCGGGCTTACCCTGTCGCGCGCTTTTTTGCTGGCAAACGCCTCGCTTATAGAGTGTGGCTGCGCTGCTACAGCGAGCGTCGTCATCTCGTCACCCTGATAGCTTGCGGCAAGCGTGGCAATGAGGAGTGAGAATTTGAGTGCTCAGTCCCAAGGCATAATGGCGGCCATGCCAACAAGCAAAAACGAGTTGCCGGTGTCACGGAAAGGCAGGCGTCGGTCGATTCCACGTGAGACGGCTGTGCCGATCTGCACGGCCGCCCCTGCGCGTCCCGCGCTGCCCCCAAAGAGGTACGTTTCCCCATATAAAACCTGCCAAAATAAACCTGTCTCTTTTTGATAGGTGCGAAATGGGTAATACTAAAGAGTTATCCGACCAGATGGGAACCGATCGATGGCCTATATCGAATTTAAAGACGTCATCAAAGCATACGGCGAGGGCGATGCCCGCATTCACGCGCTCGACGGCGCGAGCTTTACCGTTGAGCGTGGCGAGCTTGCCATTATCTTGGGCGCTTCGGGCGCCGGTAAAACCACGGCGCTCAACATTCTGGGTGGCATGGATACGGCGACTTCCGGCACCGTGACGGTGGACGGGCGCGATGTGAGCTCCGCTAACGAGGCGCAGCTCGTGGAATACCGCCGCGCCGACGTCGGCTTTGTCTTCCAGTTCTACAATCTGGTCCCCAACCTGACGGCGCTCGAAAATGTTGAGCTTGCGGCGCAAATCTGCCCCGATTCGCTCGATGCCGAGCAAACGCTTTGCCAGGTTGGCCTGGGCGACCGCCTTGCTAACTTCCCCGCGCAGCTATCGGGCGGCGAGCAGCAGCGTGTGTCCATTGCCCGCGCGCTGGCCAAAAACCCCAAGCTGCTTCTATGCGACGAGCCCACGGGCGCCCTCGACTACAAAACCGGCAAGCAGATCTTGCAGCTGCTGCAGGACACCTGTCGCAAGCAGGGCATTACGGTCATTATCATCACCCACAACTCTGCGCTGGCGCCCATGGCCGATCGCCTGATCCGCTTTAAGAGCGGCCGCGTGGAGAGCGAGACGGTCCAGCAAAATCCCGTGTCTATCGAGACAATCGAGTGGTAGCGCCCATGGACCAGGACCGCCAAAACAGCCAAAACCACGATACGGAGCACGCGGGCCGCGACCGGGAGTTCGCGACCTACCGTACCGCCCAAAGCTCAAACGATATGGTGCCGACGGTATTTCGCCGTGGCATCTACCGCACAATCCGCGGCAGTCTTAAGCGCTTCCTATCTATCGTGGTCATCACCGCGCTCGGCGTGAGCGTGATGTGCGGCCTCAAGGCGGGTTGCGAGGATCTGTGCGATTCGGTCGACGCCTACTTCGACCAGCAAAATGTCTATGACATTAACGTGCAGTCGACCTATGGCCTGACTGACGATGATCTCGACGCCATCCAAGAGGTCGATGGCGTCGAAACGGCCGAGGGCATCTACGCCGAGACCGCCTACACCGCCGTGGGCACAACGCGCGAGCGCGTGGTCGTGCAAAGTCTCTCCAAGGAGAACATCGATCAGCCGGTGCTCGTGAACGGCGATTTGCCCGAGAGCGCCGATGAAGTCGCGGTGACTTCGAAGTTCCTGAAGGCTTCGGGCAAAAAGCTCGGCGATACGGTGAGTTTTGCCGCCAATGACGCGAGCTCGTCGAACCAAAGCGCCAAGGATCAGTTTGCCGCGGGCGATTACACCATTACGGCCGAGGTCCTCGATCCCACTGATGTGAGCTCCGACTCGACAGTCAACGCCTTTCGCGCTGCTTCGGCGGCGGACTATAAGTTCTATGTGAGCGAGGACGCCGCGACGTCGTCGTCCTATTCCGCAGTCCACGTAGTCGTCGAAGGAGCCAAGAGCCTCAACTCCTATTCGGATGCCTACGCGGCAAAGATCAACAAGGTCAAGGGCAATATAGAGAAGATCCGCGAGGAGCGTGAGAAGGCGCGCGCTCAGGAGCTGACAGTCGACACGCCGGCAAGCTTGGATGCGGCCGAGCGCCAGGCGAATATGCTCTTTGGGATTGAGCAGGACAACATCAATCGCATGGCCCAAGGCAGCGAGGAACGCGTCCAGGCTCAGGCCGACCTGGATCAGCGCCGCGCCGCCGCCGACCAGCAGTTTGCCGATGCCCGCGCCGAGCTTTCCGATTTGGGTGAATGCACGTGGTACATCCAGGACCGCGACAATATCGCAAGCTACTCAAGCGTGGAGAGCGATAGCTCGTCAATTGAGGCTATTGCGACGGTGTTCCCGTTCATCTTCTTTATCGTCGCCGTGCTCATCAGCCTCACCACCGCCACGCGTATGGTCGAGGAGGAGCGCACGCTCATTGGCCTGTACAAGGCGCTCGGCTACTCGCGCGAGCGCATCCTGTCCAAATACGTGGACTATGCGCTGTGGGCGTGCCTGATTGGCGGCGTGCTCGGCAATATCATCGGCTTTGTGGGCCTGCCGCTGTTCCTGTTTACGGTGTTCGACGACATGTACTCGCTGCCCCAGATGCTGCTTTCGTACGACATCGTGTCCTCGATCGTCTCGGTGGCGCTGTTTGCCGTGGGCGTGGTGGGCGCCACAATTATCGCCTGCCGCCACGAGATGGCCGAGACCCCGGCCTCGCTCATGCGCCCCAAGGCCCCGCGCGCCGGCTCGCGCATCCTACTTGAGCGCATCGGCTTTATCTGGCGCCGCATGGGCTTTTTGAACAAGGTGGCTGCGCGCAACCTGTTCCGTTACAAAAAGCGTGCCTTTATGACCATCTTTGGCATCGCGGGTTGCACCGCGCTTGTGATCTGCGGTATGGGTATTCGCGATACGTCGGTGGCGCTTTCGCCCAAACAGTACGGGCATATCACGCGTTATGACTTGCTGGCGGTCGCCAACCCCGATGACTTTACGCAGACGTGCGCGGCGTTGGATGAGCGCAGCGCGGCCAATGATTCCAACGTGACCGTGACTTCGACGCTGCCGATTATGACCGACAACGTCACCTTTACGTTTGGCGGCAAGAGCGAGACCGTGCAGCTGATCGTGGTGCCCGATGACCGCACGAACGACCTGGACGACTATGTGCGCCTCGAGGACGAGTCCAAAGAGCCGCTGTCTTTGCGTGACGGAGACGTGTATCTGAGTAAGAGTTCACAGCTGGTGCTGGGGATTCAGCCGGGCGATACGGCATACGTCCAGGATTCGTCGCTCAATGTTGCCAAGGTCAAAGTCAGTGACATTTCGCTTAACTATCTTGGCAACACGCTTTACATGACGCAGGGCACCTATGAGCGCGCGTTCGGTCGAAGCGCACGCCTCAACGGCGTCTTTGTGCTGCTTAAGGGCTCGTCGGCCGACCAGATTGCGTTTAGCAAGAAGCTTAAGAGCGACGGTTGGCTCACCATCTCGAGCACGGCCGAACATTGGCAGAACTACGAGGCGAACTTTGCGATCATCAATTCGGTCGTGGTGCTCGTGACTTTTATGGCGGCATGCCTGTCGTTTGTGGTGGTGTTTACGCTGTCCAACACGAATATCTCCGAGCGCGAACGCGAGCTGGCGACCATCAAGGTGCTGGGCTTCCGCCGTGGCGAGGTGCACCATTACGTCAACAAGGAGACGTTGATCCTCACGGCAATTGGCGCCGCGCTGGGCGTGCCACTGGGCGGCTTGCTGGCCGAGAGTTTTACGTATATTTTGCAGATGCCGTCGCTGTACTTTGACGTCGAAGTCGAGCCGCTAAGCTACGTGCTCGCCGTGGTGCTTTCCTTTGGCTTTACGTTTATCGTCAACCTAGCCACCAATCGTACCCTCAACAAGATCGACATGGTCGGCGCCCTCAAGAGCGCCGAGTGACCTGCCAAAAAGGGACAGGTTTATTTTGGCAGGTTTTATCTGCGCAAACGCCGGACAACCATTAGGTGGCCCGGCGTTTGCCCCGTTTTGCTGGGGATGTCTGTCGTTCAGTGCTCTTACTGGCCAATCCAGTGTTGCGCATAGCTCTTAATGTCCTCGGTAAAACCGTCAAGGTCGTCAAGGGTGATCACGCTGTCGATAAGCAAATTGGCTATCTCGCGGTGCATTGTGCTGCGGCGAATGTCGTTTGCAATTACGCCTGAGGACAGCTTGTCTCTATTGAGGCGCTCTTCTAGTGCCCAAAATCTACTGGACGCTTCACTGTCGCCGTTCAGTATCTCAACATACTGGCCGATGAGCTTTTCCATATAACGTTCTTGCCATTGAGGAAGCATTTTCTTAAACAGCTTCCAGTCGCTTTCGGCTACGTCGCGCATATGTCCTCCGCTCGTTAAACGGGCTTTTCCATTTGCCTTTCATTCTATTTGGTTTTCGCTCACAGGCGTGGATGAAGGGCTTTCTCCAGCCTTCGAGATTGGGCTTGAATAGGTCGTATGCCGCAAAACGGGCCTATCTACTACGTTTGCTACCACACCCTCGACCATGACAAAGATTATGAAATTAAAACCGCAGGTAGAGGGCTTGCAAATATTCGGAAAAGGCGGGTATGGTCGGCCCTCTCGAGTTAAACGTAGTAAATAGGCCCTTTTCTTGGCGCGTGGTCAGCTCAATGCTAATCTCCGTGCCGGAACTGACCCAGTTGTTTGTAGGTTGCGGTGATATACGGACTGTTTGGCGCTTTGGAGCTTCAAAACAGTCCCTATCTCACCGCAACTTAGGAGAAGGGCGGGGGTGGTTGGGTGCTGGTGGGTCGGAGCGTGTTAGGCCTGTTTGCGGTGCTTCCATTGTTTGCGGCACCAGCGCATGAGCGCCTTTATGACGGGAATCGTGATGAGGATGATCCATGCAGGATGGGGCTGTCCCAAACAGAGCCACATGTAGAGGAACCAAGCGATGGCGGCTGCCGGGTAGATGGCCTCGATCAGCTTAGACAGGTGGCGCCGATCGATGAAGTCACCAATCGCGTAGTAGACGGGAACCAGAAAGACGAGGAAAAGCCCCATGCCCCATGTGCCGTAGACAATGCCGAGCACCAGATAGGCGAGAGTGACAAGTGCGGGGAAGGGGAATTTGTTCCATGCACGTCCGACCTTGGTGTGGAAATGCTTGCCATGATGGTCGAGCTTGTCGTGTGCTTCCTTCCAGCTGGAAAACGTCTCGCCGTCGATGGTGACGGTGCCATCGTCATTGGTATGCACGCTATGTCCATCGTCCTCAAGCGTATCGATATACAATCCGTCTGGCCCCACATGGACCTCTTCACCCTTGCGCTCGTTAGCCACATGGATGCCATTCCAACCAACATGGACCTCTTCGCCTTTGTTGGGATCAATAACGTGGATGCCGCGCGCGAGGGAAATATCGACAAGTGGCTTATCGCTGCAATCAGCGTGCTCAGCAGAAGCCTCAGCCTCATCTGAAGCTTTGGTGCCGGCGTTGCTGTTCCGTGCCTCATCATCAGTCTGCGAGTCATCAGTGCTATCCACCGCCTCCCCATACAGCAGCTCATCCAGCGACACGCCATACAGCGCGGCGAGCGCAATAAGGTTATCGGTATCGGGCGAAGATTCGCTGCGCTCCCATTTACTGACAGCCTGACGACTCACGCCCAGCTGGGCGGCAAGCGCCTCCTGAGAAAGCCCGGCAGCCTTGCGGCGATCAACGAGCCGCTGTGCCATCGCAAGATCCATAGCAGTTCCTTTCATGTGGTGATCGTAATCGAATGAGCCGAGTATGCCGAGAACAACCGGTGGCGACCACCATTTCTAGTTAGAATCTGCCCCAACCCTACCGCAACTACCAGTAGCAACCCTCATGACCAGCAATTTCATGACAAATGTCAGCGCACCTAACGGCTAAGAGCCCCATCATTCCAAATCCTCCAGACCAGGCATCCGCAGCAAGAAGACGAATAGCCTCGGCGAGTATGTAAACGAAGGGCCCTCCGACCCCGCCCGACGATTTCGATTGGCGACCTTTGACGGAGTCAAGGGAGGAGCCAAATCGAAATACGTCGGGCGGGGTCGGAGGGCCCGATGGGGTGGTTCCAGCCGAGGCTATTCGTCGCCGAAGCTGATGCCCAACGCCTTGGCCTCGCGCACCAGGTCGCTCTGGGGGTCGACATACTTGAGCTTACCGGCGACCTCCTCGAGCGGCATGTGGCACATCTTGCCGTCACGCAGGGCGATCATGTGGCCAAACTCGCCGCGCAGGCAGCCAAGCGCGGCCTCGACGCCGCACTGGGTCGCAAAGATGCGATCCTGGGCATCGGGCTGGCCGCCGCGCTGCGTGTGGCCGGGGATGGCGACGCGGGTCTCGCGACCGGTCTTGGCCTCAATCTCCTTGGCGATGTCGTAGACGATCGACGGGCTCGTGCGCTCGGCAAGCTTCTTCTTGTATTCCTTCTTGGACAGCGCCGCGTCCTCCTTGGAGATAGCGCCCTCGGCGACGGCCACGATGGTAAAGCGGCTGCCGGTCTCCATGCGATGCTCGATGGTCTTGATGACGTTGTCCATGTCGTAGGGGATCTCGGGAATCAGGATGACGTCCGCGCCGCCCGCGACGCCGGCGTACAGCGGGATCCAGCCAACCTTGTGGCCCATGATCTCGATAACGAACACGCGGCCGTGACTCGAGGCGGTGGTGTGGATGTCGTCGATGCACTTGGTAGCGACGTCGATGGCGCTCGTAAAGCCAAACGTCAGCTCGGTGCCCCAGGTGTCGTTATCGATGGTCTTGGGCAGGGCGATAACGTTGAGGCCCTCTTCGCGCAGGCGGTTAGCGGTCTTGGTGGAGCCGTTGCCGCCCAGCATAAACAGGCAGTCGAGCTGCAGCTTATGATAGGTGTGGACCATAGCGGGCACCTTCTCGACGCCATCGGCCTCGGGAACATCCAGGCGCTTGAACGGCGTACGGCTCGTGCCCAGGATGGTGCCGCCGCGGGTGAGGATGCCGCTAAAATCGGCGGGCGACATGACGCGGAACCTGCTGTAGATAAGGCCCTGGTAGCCGTCCTCAAAACCATAGATCTCGATAGGCTCTTCGCTATTGGTCATGAGCGTTTTGACAATGCCGCGCATGGTGGCGTTGAGCGCCTGGCAGTCGCCGCCACTGGTAAGAAGACCGATCCTGAGCATGATGAATCCTTCCGGGCAAGTTATAACATGCGCATAAGTTTACCCCCGCACACTGTTGATACGGGGGTAAAACGTGTTAGCTCAAGCGTATAGAAATGTAAGCAACGTCAGGGAACGTAAGGCCGACGGGCCTGGCTCCTTACAGTGCGAAGGCATCGACGTTGCCCCAGTGGCGGCGCAGCGTGATGGCGGCAGCGGGCTCGGTGTTGTCGAAGACGACCGACCACTGCGTGTTGCTGGTGATGTCTTCCGGATTGGGCTCTTGCGTCGCAGCGCGCAGGGCCTTCCAAGCGACTGCCTCGTCTTGGGCACCGACATGGGCGTCGAGGACATCGGCGATTGCGATGACGCGTTCCTTGCCATGGCCCAGCTCGCCATTCTTTTGGTTGGGCAGCACTTCGTCGCCATAGCAGGCGTAGAAGTTCGTAACCTGGCGTACAGGAGTCGCTTTGAAAGCGCGGTCCGGATCGCGCGGATCCCACTCTACTACGCGCGCGTCACCGGCGGCGTCGTTGATAAAGAAGTGGTAATCGCGTCCGGCCATGGCGTGCATGTCGTAGGCAGAAAGCAGGTTGACGGCCTCTTGCGTGGTGGCGGCACGGTCGAGCACCAGACGGATGGCGAGCGAGGTATTGATGACGGGGCGTTGCGTGTCCTGGTCACAGGGTTTGGAATCCAGGGTGAGCACGGCAATGGACACGCCACATTCGTTAACACCGTCGAGCTGGGCAAACGGGCCCATCAACGCCGCAGCGCGTCCGCCGACGGAGTCAAGCGGAGTGTTATCGCCCAGGTTGTTAAGGGCCGCAACGCCGATGGAGGCATAGCCGCCGCGCGGGTGATTACGCACCAGCAGCGCCGAGGTGTCGTCCTTAAAGTCGTAATTACGACCGGTGCGCACGCGGCCTTCGGCATCTACGGCGACAAAAGCGCTGCAGGCAAACTGGGGCGCCTGGACATGTGCCGGCACACCGGGCAGCACCTGCGCCACCACGGCATCGATGTAGGCCTGGTCGTCGCGCACACCAGCGGCGATGATGCGATCAAGATCGTAGTCGTAGGCGATGTCGATTGCGTACAGGTCATAGCCATCCGCGTAGCCGGTCAAGCGTTTGAGTGACGCGGCGGACTTGATTTGTTTGTGATAAACGATGCCGGTGGCAGCGGCAAGGCCGACGGCGACTCCCGCGACACCGCAGGCGATGGCAATGTTACGTGGCTTCATGACGGCTCCTTTCGTCCTGTTAGCGTAATTGTCGCAAAAGGAGTGCGGACATGATGGCTTAACTTGGCGAGCGGCGCGGGATTAAACATGGAATGAAAGGCACGGCACTGGCGTGGCGGGGTATGCTGGAGGAGACCATCAACCCAGTGAAAGGGGAGAGCATGACGGATCAGGAAACGCCCGAGAGCGCGCACGTGACGGCCGACGATATCGAGGCCGCCAACGATCTCATCGACTTTATCGAGGCGTGCCCCAGCATGTTCCATACGGCGGCGACCATTATGGCCGAGCTCGACGAGGCGGGCTTTACCTACCTGCCCGAGAATGCGGCGTGGGATATCGAACCGGGCGGGCGTTATTACACGCAGCGCAACACCTCGAGCGTTGTTGCCTTTAAGGTGGGCGAGGACCTGGCTGCTACGTGGGGCGAGGACGGCGTTGCCGGCGACTACCATTTTCAGCTGACGGCGTCGCACAGCGACTCGCCGACGTTTAAGGTTAAGGCCGTGCCCGAGCTCGACGGCGCGGGCGAGACGCTGCGCCTGAACACCGAGGCCTACGGCGGCATGATCGACTACACCTGGTTCGACCGCCCGCTGGCGCTCGCGGGCCGCGTGTTGGTGCGCGAGGGCGACCGTATTGAGAGCCGCCTGCTCGCCACCGAGCGCGAGGTCGCTATCATTCCGAGCCTTGCTATCCATATGAACCGCGGCGTTAACGAGGGCTTTGCTCCCAATCGCGCCGTCGACCTGTGCCCGCTCATCAGCGCTGGCGAACTCAAGCAGGGAGATTTTGACGCCCTGATCGCCGACGAGTTGGACGTTGAGCCCGAGCAAATTTTGGGCCGCGACCTGTTCCTGGTCAATCGTCAGGATGCGCGCATTTGGGGCTGGGCCGACGAGTTTATCTCGACGCCCAAGCTCGACGACCTGGCCTGCGCCTACACCTCGCTGCAGGCATTTTTGGGTGCTGAGAACGCGCACGACGTTTCGGTCTTCTGCTGCTTTGATAACGAGGAAGTTGGCTCCGAGACCAAGCAGGGAGCGATGTCGACGTTCTTGGCCGATGCGCTGCGCCGCATTAACGGATCGCTGGGCTTTGACGACGAGTCGTACCACCGTGCGCTTGCCGCTTCGATGCTCGTGAGCTGCGACAACGCGCATGCCGTGCACCCCAACCACGCCGAGAAGTGCGACGCCCGCAACCAGGTTGTGCTCAACGGCGGCATCGTCATCAAGGAGGCCGCCAACCAGCACTACTGCACCGATGCCTTTAGTCGCGCGGTGTTCCAGGCCATCTGCGATGACGCTGACGTACCCACGCAGGCCTTCGCCAACAAGAGCGATATGGCCGGCGGCTCCACCCTGGGCAACCTGTCGAACATGCAGGCGAGCATGCACGCCGTGGATGTGGGCCTGCCGCAGCTTGCCATGCACTCGAGCTACGAGACCGGCGGCGTGCGCGACGTGATGTACGCCATCCGCGCCCTCACCGCCTTCTACGAGCGCGACCTAACCATCAACGGAGCCGAAAGCGTGGAGCTCTAAACCTGCCAAAAAGGGACAGGTTTATTTTGGCAGGTTTTATCTGGGCAGATGCTGCAACGCCAACAGCTGGACGGAGTTGTTAAGACACCGCTGGTCGGGCAAACGTCAGCGAGCGACGTCCAGAGCGAACAAGTTGGCATGAAAAAAGGCGAGGCATTGACCTTCTGGTCATGCCTCGCCTTTTGAATGACAAATTGTCGTTCTGGACGTTGCGCAGCGTCGGCCGGTCCGCCGTTCGTAAGAACGGCGGAACCCTAATGTTCGATCCAGCAACGCAGGGTCTCGCCGGCTTGCAGGTGACGCAGGTTCTCCGCGGCGATATCGACCACGTTGTTGAGCGTGGCTGTCAGGTGGAACCAACCGGAGACGTGAGGCGTGATGAGCATGTTGGGCGCATCCCACAGGGGGCTTGTCTCAGGCAGCGGCTCGGGGTCGGTGACGTCGACTGCGGCACCGGCAAGGTGTCCGGACTCAAGAGCGGCAACCAGATCGTCGGCAACAACAAGGTCACCGCGGCCGCCGTTGGCAAAGAAGGAGCCCGGCTTCATCGCGGCGAAGAACTCGGCGTTCGCCAGACCGCGGGTCTCGGGCGTGCTCGGCATAAAGGATGCGACGATGTCGGCCTCCGCCAGGCGCTCGGGCAGGGCGTCCATGCTGTCCATGTCCTCAAATACAATGGGGTAGACGAGCGGATGACGCTTGATGCCGCGGACGTGCGCACCCATGCTGCGGCAGAGCGTGGCAAAGTGGCCGCCGATATCGCCCGCGCCCAGCACCAGCACGTTGGCATTTTTGAGCGAGGTGACCGGGCCCAAGTCCTCCCAGCGATGTTCGCGCTGCAGGTCCTGGTAGCCGGGCAGGCGCTTCATCATTGACAGCACCATGGCAAACATGTGCTCGCTCACGGCCTGGCCGTAGGCGCCCACCGAGCAAGACAGCTTGGCGTCAGCCGGCACGGTGCCGGCAGCAAGGTAGTCGTCATAGCCCGCGGTCTGCAGCTGCAGTAGCTGGAGGTGCTCGCATGCGGTAAGCAGGGCAGGGTCTATGTTGCCCAAGATCACGTCGGCGTTGGCGACTTGTTCATGCGTGATGGCGTCGGCGCTCGTATAGATAAAGTTCTCGCCCGGAGCGCTCGACTCAAGAATTGCGCGATGGCGGTCGTTGACGGGCAACAAAACCAAGATGTTCACAAGCAGACCTCTCCGTTCAACCTGCCAAAAAGGGACAGGTTTATTTTGGCAGGTTTTATCAGGCAAAACGTTCAAACGAAACGCCGGATGCATGGACGGTCGCAAGTCCATGCATCCGGCGTCCGTGCGGCTACCAGCTCAGCAACTCGTAGCCGTCCTCGGTCACCACGAGCTGTACCTCGCACTGGGCCGAATCGCTACCGTCCTTGGTGCGCACACACCAACCGTCACCCTTGCTAATCTTGATGTCGGGCGCTCCGGCGTTGACCATGGGCTCGATGGTAAAGACCATGCCCGGGGCCATGATGGTGTCCACGTCGGGCGCCTCGGTGGTAAAGCCCACAAACGGGTCCTCGTGGAACTCCTTGCCAATGCCGTGTCCGCCGTACTCGCGCACCACGCTAAAGCCGGCGTCCTCTACCGTCTTTTGCACAGCCTCGGCCATAACAGAGAGCGGCAGCCACGGCTTGACGGCGGCCAGGCCCGCTTCCACGCTGGCGCGGGTCACGTCGACCAGGCGCTGGCGCTCGGCCGAGACCTCGCCGATGCAGAACATGCGGCTCGAATCACTAAAGTAACCGTCCAAGATCGTGGAGCAGTCTACGTTGATGATGTCGCCCTCGTGCAGCACATCCGCATCGCAGGGGATACCGTGGCAGACGACGTCGTTGATCGAGGTGCACACGCTCTTGGGATAGCCCTCGTAGTTAAGGTCGGCCGGCGTGCCACCGTGCTCGACGGTGTAGTCGTAGATCATCTGGTCGATCTGGTTGGTGGTCATGCCTGCGGCGATATGCTCGCCCACATAATCGAGCACGCCCACGTTGATGGCGGCCGAACGCTTAATGCCTTCGATATCGGCGGGCGTTTTGTAGAGTGTGCGGGGCAGAACCTCCCAGCCCTCTTCCCACAAGCGCTCGAGGCGCTCGTCGAAGGCGCTATGGCATTTCTTATATTTTTTGCCGCTGCCGCACCAGCAAGCGTCGTTGCGGCCGGGCACGGGTCCATTGTCAAACATGGCTAACTTCCTTTCATTCGCAGCTAGTATAGCCCACCCACGCGTCCATAAAAGTTGCGGTGATATAGTTCCGATTTAAGCGGTTTAACAGCACAAATAGGAACTATATCACCGCAACTGATGGGGCGGGATGGCGGGCACTAGCTGCTGCGTGGTTTTGCTAGTAGCTCACCTGGCAGGGAATGCCGAGGGCTTGGACGCGCGCGGCAATGGCGTCGAGCACCTCGGGCGCCGCTTTAGCAAGGCCGGCGACCGGTGTCTCGCGCGCCACCGTGTAGATGGTCGCTTCTTGCGGGCGAATGCGCTCAAGCGCCGCGAGCCAGGGGGCAACGTACTCCTCGCCGGTGTTGTCGATGAGCTTGCCCTGATACTCGCCGGTCAAAAAGATCGTCTGGATAATAACGTGACCGTCAAAGCTCGCGAACGTCTCGATCTGGTGCTCGACGTCGTAGGGGCCGACAGGCTGATCGAGCAGCTGGATAAACGCCGGGTCGACCGTATCGAGCTTAAGAATGTTGTCGTCGACCATCATGAGCGCATCGTGTACCTGGGGACGGTCGGCGCGCGTGCCGTTGGAGAGCACAGCAATCTTGGTGCTTGGGGCAAGTTCGTCGCGCAGTGCGACGGCACCGGCGATGGCCTGCGGAAACTCCGGCGCGGCGGTGGGCTCGCCGTTGCCTGCGAAGGTGATCACATCGGGGAGCTCGCCCTCGGCTGCCATCTCGCGCAGCTTTGCCTCGAGCGTGTCGAGCACCACGGCAGCCGTGTTATACGGCTCGTGGCAGGGGCGCTCGGCGTTGAGGCCGTTTTCGCAGTAAATGCAGTCGAACGTGCAGATTTTGCCGCTGGCCGGCATCATGTTGACGCCGAGCGAGAGACCAAGGCGGCGGCTGCGCACCGGTCCAAAGATGGGGCTGGCATTCAAAAACGTAGACATAGACATATGCTCCTCAAGACAATTGTGCCTAAGCATAGCATCGGCTCCGAAGCAAGGTGCGGGCTCTTGCTTTACAAGTATCGTTTTTGCACGTCGCTCATTATGCCGTGCCATGAAAAGCCTCAGGTCGGGTACAGTTAATCTGTTAACAAAGCGTAAAGCAATGCGGGTCTATCCAACCGTACTGACGGGCAACTGGATGGGCATTGACGATGGGAACACAGTATGGATTTTACGGTTGAGAATGCGGGCACCACGATCGCCTGTCGCGAGTATGCCGGCCCGGTTGTATCGTCCGATACGCCCGCCTTGGTGTGCGTGCACGGCGCCTGCGTCGATGGCACATTTTTTGACGGCATCGCCCGCGAGCTCGCCTGTGACTACCGCGTCATTGCCTACGACCGCCGCGGTTGCGGCGAGAGCGGCGACGCTGCAGACGGACGCTACGACCTCGCCGCGCAGGCTGCCGACCTGCAGGCCGTTATCGAGCATATTGGCGCTCCGGCAAACGTGCTCGCGCACAGTGCCGGTACGCTGGTGACGCTGGAGCTCCTCCGTGCAAACCCTGCCATAATCTCGCGTGCGATTCTGCATGAACCCTCCGTGACAAACGAGGGTGCCGGCCTGGGCGCGGCCCCGGTTTTGCTCGAGATGATCGCCGCGGGAAAGGTCTCGAGGGCATTACGGGCCTTCCTGGGCGCCATCGGCGATTCGGACCCTGAGGCTCCCAAGTTAACCGAGGCAGAAGCCAAGCATGCCCTGCGCAACGGCCGCAGTTTCATGGCAAACGAATACGAGACCACTATGACCTACGTTCCCGATTGGAATCGCGCCCGCGCATCGAAAACGGTGGCCGCCGTATTCCTGGGCGAGCTCTCGATTGGCACGCCCCGCGAGGCGGGCACGAGGACAGCAGCTGAGCTTTTGGACTGCCCGCTCGTAACGGTTCCCGGCGCGCACAACGGGCTGCGCGATCGCCCGACAGCGACCGCCCAGGCTGTCCGCGGCATCTTGGGGCTCTAGCGGCCGAATCATCAAACGGGCTTCTTTCGTAGACGTTTCGGCTGTGTTAACAAAGGTGCTCAAAACCCAACGTCTGCGGCTTCAACCCTACCGTCTGCCAACTCATGAAAAAGAAACGGTATTCACGTGTGTACCTGCATCGACAAGGTGCTACCCTTGTAACATTTGGCACCCACTGCTACCAAGCAAAACTACTGAAAGGGCCCCCTATGCTCAATAATCACGAGGCCAATCTAACCGACGAGGAGGCTGCCGCCGAGGTCGCCCGTGTCGCGAAGACCTACCCCGTGGTACGTTTGCTGTCTGTCGATCAGATTAAGGGCGATCCTAACTGCCTGCTCGCCGGCGATCGGTGCCCTTGTCTGCGTCAGTCGAGCCTTGAGGCCTTGACAGATTCCGATGAGGTGTCGGAGCAACTGCTCAACGATGGCGTTGAGTACCGCGCCCATCTGCGCCCCCTGAAGGTCGAGGGCGAGCCTCATGTCCTGCTGATGGTGCGTCCGATCGATGAGCAAGAGGCTGCAGAAGAGGACCTTGTCTACACCGATGTGCTGACGAGTGTGCACAATCGCCGGTATTACGAGGAAAAGCTTCGCGGCGCCCGTATGAATGCCGGCGTTGCGATGATCGACCTTGATGATTTTAGGGTCTTCAACGATACGTGTGGCCGTCATGCCGGCGACCTTGCGCTCGGTGCTGTGGCGACAGCCATACGCAGCGGAATTCGTTCGACTGACGAGCTTGTGCGCTATGGCTGCGACAAGTTTGTGGTTGTCATGCCCAATATTCCCTCCGATGACTTCGCCCGTCGCCTGCATCAGGTGTCCGATGCCGTTCGTGCCACGATTATTCCGGGCCATGAGTACATGAGCTTGACGGCATGTGTTGGTGGCGTTCGCATTCATGGCGAGACGGTCGATGAGGGCGTTGGCCGCGCTGTCCAGTTATTGAGCCGCGCTAAGGCAAAAGCCGGTACGGTCGTGACCGATGCCGATTCCATCGAGGCCTTCCAAAGCGAAAAGCCTTTGGTGCTTATTGTCGATGACTCCGAGATGAACCGAGTCATTCTCAACGAGATGCTCAGGGACGAGTGCTGCATCCTCGAGGCCGATAACGGTCGTACGGCGCTCGACATGGTCGACCGCTATGGCGATGAGTTGTCGCTCGTGCTGCTGGACATTGTCATGCCGGGCATAAGCGGCTTTGAGGTGCTGGCCGATCTGTCGCGCCGAACGGGTATCGACAATCTGCCTGTCATCATGATCTCGAGCGAAGATTCCGATGATATGGTGCTGCGCGCGTATGAGCTGGGCGCCTCGGACTATATCAACCGCCCGTTTGACTCCCGTGTCGTGCGCCGCCGTGTAAGCAACACCATCCGCCTATACGCCAAACAGCGCCGTCTGACGAGCCTGCTGTCCCAGCAGTACAACGAGCGTGTCAAGAACAGTCGCATGCTCATCGACATCATGGCCGGTGTCATGGAGCTTCGCAATGGCGAGAGCGGCAGGCACGTTACGAATATCGAGAAGCTGACCGAGCTGCTGCTTGGCTGCCTGGTCCAGCGTAGTGACAATATCTTCCTCGACAATGAGGAACGCTCCACGATTGCTCTGGCTTCGGCGCTGCACGATATCGGCAAGATGTCGATTGACGATGCGATTCTCAACAAGCCCGGGCGCCTCACGTCCGAGGAATTCGAGATTATGAAGACGCATACCACGATCGGCGCCGACATGCTGCTCGAACTGGGCCGCCATCACGCCGGCAATGCGCTTATGGAATATGCGTACCAGATTGCGCGCTGGCACCACGAGCGTTGGGATGGCAGGGGTTATCCCGACGGCCTTAAGGGCGACGATATCCCCATCGCCGCGCAGGTGGTTTCGGTGGCCGACGTGTACGATGCGCTGACGAGCGTGCGCGTGTACAAGGATGCTATCCCGCACGAGGAAGCGATCCAGATGATCCTGGACGGTAAGTGCGGTACCTTTAACCCGCTGCTGCTCGACTGCCTGCTCGAGGTGCAAGACCAAATTGCCGAGACGTTGGCACGCCCCGCTGACGTCGTCGCGTTTCCCACGATTTAGTTTGACAAAAGGAGTTTTAACCCATGATTTCCATGCGTGAGGCGTATGAGAAGATTGGCGCCAATTATGATGACGCGTGCGCTCGGCTGATGGGCGATGAGATGCTTGCCCGCTTTGCCCTCAAGTTTTTGGATGACGAGAGCATGGACAAACTGGAGGCCGCCATGGCGGCAGGAGACGCCGAGAGTGCGTTTATGGCAGCGCACACGCTCAAGGGCGTGAGCCAGAACCTGGGATTCAACAATCTCTACGAGCCGGCGGTCGTGGTGACCGAGGCGCTGCGCGGCGCCGATGCCGTTGACGGCGCTCGCGAGGGAATGCATGCGCTGCAGCAGCAATATGCAGCTACGATGTCGGCCCTGCGCGAGGCGGCTGAATAAGAGGCTGTGAGCCTTGATGACTATGAGAGTGGATAATCTCCCGTTTTAGGCCCGGTGGCGGCCTCAAAGTGGGAGATTATCCACTCTCGTTCGATACGTGTCCAAAAATCCACTCTCACCCCTTCTGATTAGTGAATGGGCTATGCGCACTGGCGGGGCTTTCCGCATGCAATCCATATCGTTGTTCGATAAACTATTCGGATAACGATAGATTCGATGAGGGTGAGTGTATGTCCAACAGCGTTCAGCGTATGGCCAAGGCGGGCGAGACTGTAAGGAAGCTTGGCTTTTGCATGGCGGTCGTTTTTGCGGGAATGCTCGTCGCTTTTGCCGCGTTGGTTGTTTACGTGATCTGGTATGCGGTTGCAAACGTTGTTTCTGTCGATTCTTTCGGTGTCGTGACGCTTCTCGATGGCGGGAGCATCGTTATCCCAAGCGGGCTGTGCCTGGCACTCGTCGTGGGTGTTTCGCTTTTCGTTTTGTGCGGAATCAGCCATAACATCTCTCGGGGCGTCTCGCCCTTTACCAAGACGCATGTGCGGCTTATCCGTGTTCTCGCGCTTGCCTTTGCTGTTAACGCCGCGGTTTCGCTTGTTGGTGCCTATGGATCGGTCAATCTCACCATTGGCGGACTGGAGCTTTACATCGTGCCTCATTCCTTCGTTATTGAGATTTGCCAAGGCGCTACCTTTGATGCGGGGTCGTTTATCGGCGCAGTTGTCTGTCTGTTTATCTCGGCGATCTGGAGTTATGCCTCGCTGCTCCAAGAGCAGTCTGACGAGCTTGTGTAGGAGGAAACATGAGCTATCTCATCATCGAGCTTGAGACGCAGCTGCTTAAGACCGGAAAGACCAGCGCTGATCTGATTCGGGCGACGGGGCATACTCCGGCGAATATTTCAAAGCTAAGAAACGGAAAAGTAAAAGCTATTCGCCTTAAGACGCTTCTCGAAATCTGTGATGAGCTTGATTGTCAACCGGGAGATATTATTCAGCGCGTGAGCGAGAAAGAGCTTGAGGAGCTTATTGTCGAGCGCGCAAAAAATGTTGTGAGACAGATGCGGGATGGCGGAGGCAACGAGGCGTCGCTTCCGACATCAGTCTTTGCTGTCGATTTGAGTGATGAGTAGCATATAGCGAGCAGCTAAAACGAGATATTGGTGTGATGGGGCCCGTGTCCAGCACGGGCCCCATCTCTATAAATTATCTTGACAAATATAAGTTATCGATAAACAATAACTACAAGAACGAACGATAAAAGAAAGGAGGAACGATATGAGCACATCAGCGATAAAGCTATCAAAGGTGTCAAAGCGCTATGGGAAGCGCCGCGTTTTGCATGACGTTTCCTTCGAGGTGCATCAGTCTGAGCTCTGTGCCCTTGTTGGTGCAAACGGGGCGGGCAAAAGCACGCTTATTAAAATCGTATTGGGCCTCTGTGAGCCATCGTCGGGGAGCGTGGAGCTCTTTGGAGGCAAGTCGAAAAAAGAGCTGAGCCTGATGCGGACGCGTGTCGGCTATGTGCCAGATTCCTGCGGAGCATACCAATCCCTCAGTGCGGCTGAGAATCTTCGGATCCGATGTGCGGAATGGGGGCTCGATGAGAAACGTGAGGTTCCTCGCGTCTTGGGCCTAGTCGGGCTGGACGTCGATGAGAAAAAGAGTGTGAGCAGTTTTTCTCTGGGAATGAAGCGACGACTGGATATAGCTACGGCTTTATTGGGCGACACCGACGTACTAATTTTCGATGAGCCGGCAAATGGATTGGATCCGTTGGGCATCGAGAGTATATGGACCCTTATCGGTCGATTGAATCGGGAGCAGGGCAAAACCATGCTCATCTCTAGCCACGACTTGGATGAGCTGGCATCGGTTGCAACAAGCTGCCTGTTTCTTCATGACGGCGAACTGCTGAAAAAGGAACAGATGGACGTCATAAGGGATGAGGCGTCGTCCCTAAAAGAGTATTACAGGCGCTTGATGAAGGCGGTCTCGCTATGAAGCGGGCGATCCATCCCATAAAGGCAGATATGATGCGTTTGCACAGGATGTTTCCGGCGAAGTTTGGTCTTGCGCTTATGCTGGTGTTCGGCCTTCTCTTCGGTGTCATTCTAAAAAACGGGTCAACGTTGCTAGCCTTTGGCAATAGTGTTTTTGGGGAGGATATTGGTTTCTTCTGGAATGTAATCGATCCTTCTGCACCCGATGAGTCCCTTGTGCGCAGTGCTTTTGCCGGCACCTCTCTGTTCGTTCCACTCATCGTTTGCCTGGTAATTCTACAGGAGCGTGGCTATGAAGAGGGCTGCCGAATTTCTTCGGCAAGAGGTCTTGCCCGCTTTAACGGGGCTCTGGCACATGCACTTTCGTCTGCTTTAATAATCGGCGCAGCGTATAGCGCGCTTTGCCTTCTTCTTTTTGCAATAGCCATAATACGTGGAGGGCATAACTACTCGCACAACATGCTAACTGCATTTTTGCCTGCAATGATAGTCAACGCCGTATTGGTGATATCGGTTGCGCTGGAGACGGTGACCATCTATCGGATTACAGGCAGCGCCGTATTGAGCGGGGCTGCAATAATAATTGGATTTGTCATGAGCCTGACGCTCTACGGAAGCTTCCTTCAGGTGCCTATACCATCCTTGAGATGGATTTTCCTCCTTCCGGGGCCCTACCTTGGAGTCGGATGTGCCCTTGGGTATAGCGATATGGGGCAGCTGACGCTTCTGGGATATGGCGTGGCAGCTGGCTGCCTATCGGTATTGATTTACGCTCTCGTGACCTGTCGTGTCGGAGGTGTGCTCAATGGCTCGTCAGATTAAAAGGTTCCTCCATTCAGAATTGAAGCACGTGAGCAAATGGACATACGCCTTAATCCTGGTAATTTATGCGTGCATGGTGGTATTGCAGCTTAATTCTTTCCCGATGTGGTTCTGTAGCCTCCGTGAGAACAGTTTCTTGGGCTTTTTCCCAGACCCGACGCTTCGGCTGTCAGCGGAGGATGTCCTTCTATTTGGTAATGCAGAGGTTTTTCGCGGTCTGCTGTTCAACGTAGCCCCGTTGGCTCATGCATTGTTCTTTCCGTTCATCGCGGCTTGTATTGTGCCGCGCTTTGTCAGTTCGGGCTTTGTCGAGGAACCGTGGGGACTGTCGGAGGCTCGGGGAGGGAAGCGGGCGTGCGTTACCGTTGCGCGAGCGGTGCTGTCTTCTTTCGCCCTATTGGGCGCGTTTATCCTGTCGAGCGTCGTTTTGTACTGTCTTAACTGCGTATTCGTTTCGGATGCTCAGCAGTATTTCAACCTGCATGTATTTTGCTATCGACTTGTTCTTGCTGCCGCTGCCTGCCTTGCATGCGTGGTTTCTTGCGTAATCGTTGTTTCCTATTTTGGGTCCGGCTTCGGTCCGATTGGCATGCTGTTGCTTGTCAACGTCGTAGCGATCTACATACAGGTCGGGGCCAATTCCATGCTTCCGCTTCCAGCCTCGATGCTCATGTGGATTTGCGGCGTGACCCCGTTGGGGAATGGTCAATGCATCTCGATTTTAATTGACTGCCTCATAAACGTAGCAAGCGTTTTTACCATTTGCTTTACTGTCGACCGATTGCGGTCGAGATTTCTCTGATTGTTTGTGAGGGATAATCATACCGAGCATATCAAATGCAGGGGGGCGGACACCGCGGCTGGTGCCCGCCCCCCCCTGGCATGAAAGGCTTTAGTCTGTGCGGTTCGCGAGCTAGCGGGCCTGCTTTACCTTGGCTGCTGCCTCGACAAACGACTTCCACAGGTTAAAGTCGGTCTCGAGCGTCTGCCAGGTGTACTCGGGATGCCATTGCACGCCCAGGCAGAAAGGCTGGCCTTCGACTTCGATGCACTCGGGAACGCCGTCGGTTGCCTTGGCGACCAAGCGCGTGCTTTTGCCCAGACGATCGACGCAGCAGTGATGTGCCGAGTTGGTCTGGATCAGCCTGTGCCCGCCAACCGCGCGCTCCAGCAGCGAGCCCGGCATGACCTCGACGGGATGCACGGGGTCGTTGAGCACGTGGGTATGGCGCCACTGCGTGCGGCCCTCGCGAGCGCCCAGGCTCGGCACGTCCATGCACAGGGTGCCGCCAGTGGCGACATTGAGTAACTGCGTGCCGCGGCAGGTGGTAAAGAGCGGCTTTTTGGCGCGAAGTACCTCGTTAACCAGCTTAAACTCAAAGCTATCGCGGATCTCGCAGCAGAGGGTGGGGTCGTAGGGTCGATCATCGCCCCAACGTTTGGGGTTGACATCGGGGCCGCCGGGAATGGCGATGCCGTCGGCGATATCGACGTAATGACGGATGACCTCAATGTCCTCGGTAATGGACATCTGCAGCGGCAGGCCGCCGGCGGCAAGGATGGCATCGACAAAGACACTTGCGATTTCCTCGTTGGGGGAGAGCGTTTCGCTTAAAAACGGCTTCGCCTCTTCCCAGCGCGGCGCGACGAGGATGAGCGGGCGGTCGGCGGGATCGACGTCGACGTGCGGGGTGTAGGACGATGAGGTGCGGGTTCCGATCATGGTTGCGGCTTTCGAATCCGGGTGGACATGGCACAGGGGTGGCGCGGGGCAAACGTTACTGATGAATTTGCCCGCGTGGCAATGGGGTTAGTGGCCCTTGATGGAGTTGAGGAAGTCTTGGGCGCGCTTGGTCTGGGGATGGTCGAAGAACTCGTCGGGCGTGCCGGTCTCTACGATCTGGCCGTCGGCCATAAAGACGACGCGATCAGCCACGCGGCGGGCAAAGTTCATCTCGTGCGTAATGACGATCATCGTCATGCCCTGCTGGGCCAGGCGAACCATGACCTCGAGCACCTCATTGATCATCTCGGGGTCCAGCGCACTCGTGGGCTCGTCAAAAAGCATAGCCTTGGGCTGCATGGCGAGCGAACGGGCGATGGCCACGCGCTGCTGTTGGCCGCCCGAAAGCTGTGCGGGCACCTTGTCGGCCTGCTCGGCCACGCCCACGCGGCTCAGCAGGTCCATGGCGCGCTCGCGGGCTTCATCCTTGGAGACGCCCAGCACGTCGACCGGTCCCAGCATGACGTTCTGCAGCACGGTCATATGTGCGAACAGGTTGAACTGTTGAAACACCATGCCCAGCTCGGCACGCATGCGGGCGAGGTCCTTGCCTTCCTGCGGCAGGGGCTCGCCCTCAATGAGGATCTCGCCCGAGTCGATGGTCTCCAGGCGGTTGATGGTGCGGCACATGGTCGACTTGCCCGAACCCGAGGGGCCGATCACGACGACGACCTCGCCGCGGTCGACCGAGAGATTGATGTCGTTGAGGACGTGCAGATCGCCATAGTGCTTATCGACGTGCCTGAGCTTGATCAACGGCTGGTTGCCGGTAGAAGAAGTGCTCTGTGCCATGGTGCTCGGCTCCTTATGACTCGAAATGGTAACTCGTTAGCGGATGATGGTCGCGCCGGTCTTGTGCGAGACGTAGACAGCGGCCTTGTTGATCGCGACATTGATGAGGATATAGATGACCGCGATCACCAGATAGACCGACACGAGCGCGTCGTAGTTGGTAATGAGCACGCGGGCATTTTGCATCAGGTCGGGGTAGCTCACCACGTAGGCGACGGTGGTGTCTTTGACTACGACCACGAGCTGCGAAATCAACGACGGAATGATAAATCGGATAGCCTGCGGCAACACGATTTTAAAGGTGATTTTAGCCTTGGAGAGACCGAGTGCCTGGGCGGCCTCGACCTGACCGCGCGGCACGGCGTTGACGCCGGCACGGAAGATCTCGGCCAGTACGCCGGCCGCAGCGAGCGCGACGGGAAGCGTGAGCATCCAAAACGACGGCAGTGCGATCTTGTACTGGGGCAGCACCAAAAAGAAGAAGTAGATGAACAGAAGGCTCGGCACGCCACGGAAGAAATCGGTGAGCACGCGGCAGACCAGCTGCAACGGCTTGATGCCGCTCGTGCGGCCGAGCATAAGGGCTAAGCCCAGTACCAGCGCAATGACGCCGGCGGTGAGTGCGACTTTAACGGTGCCCTCAAAACCGGCAAGCAGGAACTTCCAGGTGGTGAGGTGCGTAAAGAAGTACCAGTAATGGACCGAAAGCTGGCCGGTCACGTAAAAGCGCTGCAGTACCAGAGCGATGAGCGCGGCCACGGCAACAAGTGAGATGGCGGTGCCGACGCGAATCTTGGCACGCATCTTGGGGCCGGGAGCCTCGTAGAGCGCATCGCGCATGGTAAGTGCAGGGGAGGAATGTTTGCTCATCGGAGGATCCTCACCTTCTTATCGATATAGTTGCCAATGTGGCTCACCACAAAGGCCGTGCCCAGGTAGCCGAGTGCCGAGATAAAGAACGCGGCGACGCCGCCGAGCGAGCGCGTGTTGATGTAGCTCACCACGCCGGTGAGCTCCTGCGGCTTAAGCGGTACCTGACTGCCGAGCGCGGTGGTGAGCATGACGGCGATAAAGAGGTTGGTCATGGGCAGCACGCTCGAGCGCAGCGCCTGCGGAATCACGATCTTGGCGAGGATACGGCTGAAGCTCATGCCCAGCGAGCGGGCGGCTTCCACTTGGCCGACACCGACGGTGTTGATGCCGCTCATAAAGTTCTCGGAGCCAAAGGCAGAACCCAAGAGCACTGTGGCGACGATGACGCAGGTGCGGTAGGGCAGGACGACCTTGAGCGGCGGCAGCGCATAGACGACGATGATGAGTAGCGCGATGCCGGGGATGTTACGGAAGACCTGGACATACAGGTCGCCAAAGACGCGCAGCGGCTTGAGCGGCGACACGCGCATCACGGTGACAGCGACGGCCAGCACCATGGCGATGGCAAACGACTCAAGCGTCATGCCCCAGGTTGCTAGCAGCGCGTCAATGTAGTTCTGGCCATAGAGCGACCAGAGCTCGGAGAGACTCATGCGGACCTCCCGCCGATAAGGAAAGGGGCTCCCGTGTGTACGGAAGCCCCGACAACTCAGTAAGGAAACAGTTTAGCGCAATAAAGCGCACCGTGCGTTTCCGTATGGTTTCGTTGCGGCCGTTACTAGGCGCGTTGCCTAGGCGCCGATCTCGGGCAGCTCGGGAACATTGGTGTCACCCGTGCGGTCACCGATGCAGATCTGCCACAGCTCGGTCCAGGTGCCGTCGTCCTCAATCTTCTTAAGGAAGTCGTTGACAAAGGCGACGCCGTCGGAATCGAGCGGCAGGCCGATGCCATAGGGCTCCTTGCTGCCGAAGGGCTTGCCAGCAATCTTGTACTTACCGGGCTCGCGGACCAGGGCGCTCTGCTGCATGTTGTTGTCGATGACGTAGGCGTCAACGCGACCCTGCTGGAGTGCCTGGCGGGCCTCCTCGTCGGTCTTGAACTCCTGCTGGCTGGCCTTGGGAGCGAGCTCCTCCAGGATGGCGGGGCCGTTGGAGCCGGACTGGACGGCGACGTTCTTGTCGGCCAGGTCGTCGACGCTCTTGATGTCGTCGTTGTCGGCGAGCACCAGGATGGCCTGCTGGGTGTAGTAGTAGGGACCGGCAAAGGAGACGAGCTTTTTGCGCTCATCGGTGATGGTGTAGGTGGCAAAGACGGCGTCGACCTGGCCGTTCTGCAGGACGGACTCACGCGTGTCAGAGGTCACCTGGGTGATCTCGACCTTGTTCTCGCCCAGAATGTAGTTGGACAGGAGCTGTGCGATACCGGCGTCGAAGCCGCGGGTCTGACCGTCCTTCTCGTTGAGGAGGGAGAAGAGCGTGGAGGTCTGGACGCCACCGATCGTAAAGACGCCGGCATCCTTGACGGCCGTAGCCCAGGTGCTGGCGGCGATGGCGTCGTCATCGGCCTTGGGGCCGTCGTTGACGAGCTTGTCGAATGCCTTGGCGTCGAGCGTGGCGGAAACCTCGGTATCCTCGGAGCTCTTGGAGGAACCGGCGGAACCCTTGTCGGCCTCGGTACTGGTGTCGGAGCAGCCGGCAAGACCAAGGCCGGCGACGGTTGCGAAGGTGGCGGCGACGAAGCCGCGGCGGTCGAGAACGACCTGCTGGGAGAGGTTCTTGCTCATGGTAGAACACCTTTCTCAATAAAATCCCTAGCGGTTGAGTAGAGTTATACCCTATCGCGCTCAAATGGGTCAACACGAAATAACTCAGAAACATACTTACCTTATGGGTTATTGTACCTGCCAAAAAGGGACAGGCACCTTTGTGGTGGTTCTTGCAGATGTGGTGGCCTGTCTCGCTGCTTTGTCTCAATCTGTAACAGGTAGACGGCCAAAAGGTCTCTATCTGTTACAGATCGAGACAAAGGTTTGGGACTAAGACGTCTTATCTAGATCTGTAACAGTTAGACGGGAATTCGGGCCCTAGATGTTACAGATTGAGATAATCGCGCCGCGAAAATAAAAACCTCCGCAGGGGTGCTTCCCTTGCGGAGGTTTTTTACTCGTTAAGTAGCCTTACGGCTTCGGCGGCCATGTTCTCGGCCGTCATGCCGTTCTGAGCGAGCAGCTCGTTGGGGTCGTAGCGGTCGGGGAAGCCCTTGGCGATGCCGAAGGTGCGCGTGCGCAACGGCGTGCATGCCAGATAACATGCCACGCGCTCGCCCCAGCCGCCGTCCAAGATGCCGTCTTCGAGGGTGACGACAACGCGATGCTTGGCGGCAAGGCTGTCGAGGAACTCGCGGTCGAGCTCGGTTGCAAAGCGCGGGTTGACGAGTGTGGCCTCGATACCGTACTCGGCGGCCAAGCGGTTTGTCACGCGCTCGCCCAGCTCAAAGAAATCGCCAAGCGCGAGCACGGCCACGTCGCGTCCCTGGCGTACCACGTTGTAGCGAACGACGCTATAGTCGGTGTCTTCGGCGGGCGCAAGATCGGGGCGGCTTACCAAGCCAATGCCCGGCACGCGAATCGCCACGGGATGCTCGCGGTGGTCGAGCGACCAGCTCAGCATGGACAGGTATTCCTCCATGCAGGCAGGTGCAAGGTAGTGCATGTTGGGAAGTCCGCCCAGCATGGAAATATCAAAGAACGAGAGGTGCGTCTCGGACGTGGTGCCAAAGATCGACGCGCCAAACACCAAGATGGTTGCGGGGGCGTCGTTGAGGCACAGGTCGTGCCACAGTTCGTCGTAGGCGCGCTGCAAAAACGTGCCGTACACACCAAAGACTGGCTTGGCGCCCGAGCGCGCAAGCGCGGTGGCAAAGGTTACGGCATGCTCCTCGGCAATGCCCACATCGACGAACTGTTTGCCGGCGGCAGCGCGAAGCTCGGGTGTAAAGCCCATGATGTAGGGCGTGGCGGCCGTGATGCCAACGACCTGCGGATTGCGCTCGATGGCGGCGCTGAGCGCCTCGCCCGTAATGTCGGCATAGGTGCGCGGCGCAGGCTCGCTCGGATGGCCCGGGCAGAGCTTGCGTCCAGTTGCCATGTCAAACGGACCCACGTGATGCCAGCGCTCGGGGTCGTTCTGGGCTGGCTCAAAGCCCTTGCCCTTGGCGGTGGAGACGTGCAGCACGATGGGATGATCGATATCGCGCAGCTCCTGCAGCGTGTCGACCAGGGCCAACACATCGTTACCGGCGTCCAGATAGCGGTAGTCGAGCCCCATCGCGCGGAAAACGTTACGCTCACAGGTGCCGTTGCTGGCGCGCAGCTCGGCCAGATTGCGATAGAGGCCACCGTGGTTCTCGGCGATGGACTGATCGTTATCGTTGACGATGATGATCAGGTTGCTATCGAGCTCGGCGGCATTGTTAAAGCCCTCAAACGCCAGGCCGCCCGAAAGCGAGCCGTCGCCAATGATAGTGATGACGTTGTACGCATCGCCCGCCAGGTCGCGAGCGTGCGCCAGGCCGCAGCCCAGGCTCACCGACGTGGAGGTGTGACCCATGGCGAACAGGTCGTGCTCGGACTCGTCAGGATTGGCAAAGCCAGAAGCCTCACCATAACGCTCCGGATCGATATAGGTGTACGCGCGCCCGGTCAGCGCCTTGTGGGCATAGGTCTGGTGCGAAACATCAAAGACAATCTTGTCGATGGGGGAGTTAAACACGCGATGAAGCGCAACCGTGAGCTCAACGACGCCCAGATTGGGGGCAACGTGTCCGCCGACAGCGGCGGAGCTTTCGAGGATGGCGTGGCGGATCTCGCCGCAGAGCAGCGGAAGCTCGGCGCGATCGAGAGCCTTGACGTCCTCGGGCGTTGTCGTTTGCGTAAGCAGCATCGTTGTGGGTTACTCCATGCGAATCGTGCGCCGGCACTCCCTCGGCCGGCACAATTGCACAAGACAGTCTCGCACATTTTGGCGTTTGATATGTGACGGCGGCGCGGTAATTCGCCAACTGGCGGGGCAAAACGTTTTGTCCGATGCCATACTGATATGTTCCATGATGTTTTTATCGATTGTGCACAGGCCGTGGCTTGTCGCCGGGAGTTGCTGGAAGGAGACAGCATGTCTGATGCCGTTCGTGCCGAGAAAATCGCGCACGAGGTCGACTATGCCGCCCGTCAGCTGGCCCAGGCGGGCCGCTTGGACCTGACGCACGAGTTTATCCAGCATGGCGACGTGACGGTGTATGCGCATGTGATTTCGGTGGCGCGGGCGAGCCTGTCCTTTGCCGAGTGCTTGGGCCGTGCTGGCATTTCGGTCGACCGTGCCTCGCTGTTGCGCGGGGCCCTGCTGCACGATTACTTTCTCTATGATTGGCACGACCCCGATCCGAGCCATCGACTGCACGGATTTCGGCATCCATTTTTTGCCCTGGCGCGTGCCGAGGAAGATTTTGAGCTGACGCCGCGCGAGCGGAATATCATCGTGCGCCATATGTTTCCGCTGGTACCGGTTCCACCGACGTGTCGCGAGGCATGGATTGTGTGCCTGGCCGATAAATGGTGCGCTCTGTGCGAGACAGTCGCCGGCCGTCTGCCGCGCAAAGGCGGCGCGAACGATTTGAACGAGGGCACGAGTGACGGTTCGAGCAAAGATTCGAGCGAGAAGAGGAGAGGGTAGACGGTGGAAACCGCGATCGACATGGCATTTGACGGCGCGACGCTTGCCGCCTGTCCGCTCTCGGCGCTGATGCTCTCGTTTGCCTTCTACGGTTTTTGCGGCTGGGTGTGGGAGTCGACAGTCTGCGCCATGCTCAACCACGGACGCTTTGCCAACAGCGGTTTTTTGCTGGGGCCGTGTTGTCCTATCTATGGTGTGGGCGGCATAGCCTGCTGGCTTTTGCTGCGCGGGATTCCGGATGCCTCGAGCCAGTTTGTTGCCGCGGCGCTCGTATGCAGCGTGATTGAGTACGGCGTAGGCGTTTTGTTGGAAAAAACAACAGGTGCGCGCTTTTGGGATTACTCGCACCTGCCGTTTAACCTGCACGGACGCATCTGCCTGTACTGGGCCTGCGCGTTTGGCTTGGGCGCGTTGTGCATTTGCCGTTTAGTGGAGCCGGCATTGCTGGGGTTGCTTGGCCATCTGCCGGTGCTGATTGTGCGGTTGTCCGCCTTTATCGTCGCGGTCGCGATGATGGTTGACGCGGTGTGCTCGTTGGCGAGCTGGCGGCGTCTGTCCGATCAGCTGGAGCGCGTGCGCGCCGACCTTGCCGACCGCATCAACGAGTCGCTTGCCGATGCCTCGGAATCAATGCTCGAGCGCATTCCCGAATCGACGATTGACTCGGTGACACAGACGCACATCCGCAGCCGTGCCGTTAACGCGTGGCTGGCCGAGCTGGGTGACGCCGCGCTCGATGCCCTGCGCGAGAAGGCTTCGATGCCGACGTTTATCGCGGATGGTGCTCGCGGCCTGGCACTCGCTGCCCGCCGCGTGGCCGATGCCGCGCCGAGCATGCCGCGTCCGTCACTCAGTCGTCGCCTTGCCGGCAAGCGCATGAGCCGTCCGGTGCCGAGCGTGTCGCTCAGCCGCCGCGACCTACGCTTCTTTAACGCCTTCCCGCGTCTGCGCATCAATCGCTACGAGGGCGTCATCCGAGCTACCGACCTCCGCGACCGAGCCCGCGAGCTGTTCCGGCGCTAGCCGGGGCGGGCACGCTCGCGGCCCCCTTGCTCGCGTATTTCCCGTTCGTTTCGCGCCCGTTGCAGCGCCGTTTCCAAGATTGCGGCACCGTTTCCATTCGACAACGCAGCGTTTAACAGCGCCGTATCTGGTCTACACCAGTTGCCCCTCGGCCGCATGATGGGCGCCGACAACGTCCATGCGACCAAGGGGGAGCGAATGTACGATACGGGATCGACAACGTTTATGCTCATCTGCACCATGTTCGTGTTTTTAATGACACCGGGCCTGGCGTTTTTCTATGGCGGCCTGTCCAGGCGCAAAAATGTCATCAACACCATGCTTATGTGCTTTGGCGCCATTGGCCTGGTCGGCGTGCTGTGGATTGTTGCCGGCTGGTCGCTGGCCTATGGCGGCGACAGTTCCAGCCCGTTTATTGGAGGCCTTGACCAACTGCTGTGCCTGCCGGTGCTCAACCAAGTGCTGCAGGCGGCCGAGGGCAACGCCGCGGACGGTGCCGTCTACCCTCAAATTATCAACATCGCCTTCCAGATGGCGTTTGCCATGATCACGGCTGCTATCGTTACGGGCAGCCTGGCCGGCCGCGTTAAGTTTGGTGCCATGACGGCCTTCCTGGGCATTTGGCTGCTTGTGGTCTATGCGCCGCTCGCCCACATGGTTTGGGGCGGCGATGGCTCCTTTATCGGCGACATTATCGGCGCGCTCGACTTTGCCGGTGGCGACGTGGTGCACATTTCGTCCGGTCTTACCGGCCTGGTCCTCTGCTTAATGCTCGGCCGTCGTCGCGGTTTTGGCATGGTGAGCTATCGTCCGCATAACGTGCCGTTTGTGGCGTTGGGAGCCGGTCTGCTTTGGTTTGGCTGGTTTGGCTTTAACGGCGGCAGCGAGTTTAAGGCCGACGCCGTGGCGGCACTCGCCATCCTCAACACCGCGACGGCCAGCGCGGCGGGCATGGTCTCGTGGCTTGCCGTCGAGCGCGTGCACACCGGCCGCCCCACGCTGGTGGGTGCCAGCACCGGTCTGGTCGCGGGCCTTGTGGTGGTCACGCCGGGCGCGGGCTTTGTCGAGCCGTGGGCGGCGCTGGTTATGGGCCTGATCGTGTCTCCCGTCTGCTACTTGGCCATCAGCCATCTTAAGACCAAGTTCGGCTACGACGACGCGCTCGACGCGTTTGGCTGCCACGGCATTGGCGGCATCTTGGGTGGCGTGCTCACGGGTCTGTTTTGCGTGCCGGAGCTCTCGTGGACCGGTAAGGGTGGCCTGTTCTACACGGGCGACGTGTCGCTGCTCATCTCGCAGATCCTGGGTATTGTGGTGACGGTCGCCATTGTGTTGGTGCTCGACTTGGTGATCGCCGCGGTGGTCAAGGCGCTGTTCCACGGCAGCCTGCGCGTGGACGAGGCAGACGAGGCGCTGGGCTTGGATGCGAGTCAGCACGGCGAGAGCGCTTATCCTTCGTTCTCCGGACTCGATTAGCAGCTTCCCCAAGCACCGCACCTTGCCGTTCAATCGTCGCTCACGTACTTAAGTACGCTTCGCTCCTCTTTCACGGCAATCTGCGGCACTTGGGAAACCTGCTAAGACCAGTCAGTTGAACTTTTTGATTTCTGAGGTTGGTTTGCGGCACCTGGGAAACCCGCGTCTCATGTAAAGGGATACGTTGATTATTGAGAGGAATTCACTATGAAAAAAATCACGGCTATCGTGCGCCAGGAAAAGCTTGAGGTTCTTAAAGATGCGCTGTTTGCTGCTGATGTTCGCGGTATGACTATCAACCAGGTGCAGGGCTGCGGCGCGCAGCATGGCTGGAAGGAATACGTACGCGGCAACGAGTTGCTTGTCAACACGATCCCTAAGGTGCAGTTCACCCTTATCTGCGCCGACGAGCATGTCGACGGCATTGTCGAGATTATCTGCAACGCTGCTCGCACCGGTGCCGTTGGAGACGGCAAGATTTGGGTCGAGCCGGTCGAGGAGGTTATCCGCATTCGCACCGGCGAACACGGCCCCGCCGCGGTGTAGGATCGACCGCCTGCCATCCGCAACGTTAAAATGCTGCAATGAGGCACAAGACTTGCGTTGCGGATGGGCGGATTATGGGTCGCAATAAATATCCCGAGGAGACGGTCGCGAAGATTCTCGACGCGGCACTGGAGCTATTCTGCACACAGGGTTATGAGGGGACGAGCATTCAAGATATCGTCGACCGTCTCGATGGCATGACCAAGGGCGCTGTCTATCATCACTTCAAGAGCAAAGAAGAGATTTTCAACGCCGCGTTTGATCGGGCGATGACTCCGATTGTTGAGCAACGTCGCTCAACGCTTGGTATCGGCAATATGACCGGAGCCCAAAAGCTCAAGCGACTGTACGCGCCCGAGTCTGTCGTTCCACAAATTGAGCTATGGGCACGCATGCATCCTGCGGCAGATCCGGTAAAAAGCTCGCGTCTACTGGCGATGCAGTACCAGGGCTCGTTCGACGAGTCGGCCGATGGCTATCTCTTGCCAGTGATCGAGGAGGGCATCGACGATGGCTCCATTGCGTGCGAATGCCCGCGCGAAGCGGCTGAGGCCGTATCGTTGTTGGCGAATCTTTGGCTGCTGCCGCTGTTCCGTCCGCTCGAGACCAAGGATCGAATGCTCGCTCGCGCTCAATGTTTGGCGCAGATGGCTGCCGCGGTGGGACTCGATTTGGGCGAGGAAGTGCTTCAGACAACGGCGCAGATTTGGGACGTATGGGACCGCGCCGGGTGGTAATATAGATACCAACGGTATGTAATAGATTTGAACGGGCAGCTCCGGCTGCCCTTTTCAAGTCGATAAATACATACTATCGGTATGTATAGGGAGCGAACTTATGGCTGGGCTGAGAGACGTCAGCGTCTTGTTGGAACCAAAAATGGTGCGGTCAATCAGGCTCGCGGAACTTCTGGTTGCGCAGCTGTGCACGTATTCGATGCTGTCGGCGCTGTGCTTTGCGTATCCGCTTTACTTGTTCGATTGCAGTGGATCGTCAACGTTATATGGCGCCGTCGCGGCGATAGCGTTCATACCAGGTGTGCTCGTGACTCCGGTTGGCGGAATCTTGGCGGATCGGGGAAGACAGCGCGAGGTCCTCGTGGCCCTCGGTATTGCTCTGATGGCTGCATCGCTGCTGTCTATCCCCATGAGGCGCTCATTGCCTCTTGCGGTCGTCGTAGTAGCGATACTTTGTGTTCAATATGGCGTTCAATCGCTGCTAAAGCCAATGCTCCAAATTGAGACGGTGCGCATGGCGGGTGAAGAGAAGGTTGAGCGGGCCACTGCATTGGTTTCGCAGTCGACTATGGTGAGCAATATCTTGGGTCCTGTGGTCGGGACGGCAGTCTATGGGTGCTTTGGCATCGATATTCTTTGCGCGATCGCGGCGGTGGCGTTTGCGATGTCAACTCTGCTGTTTAGAGGCGCACTCAAGCAAAATGCCTCATCTGAAACGATGGGGGACAGCGCGACTCGTACGACATGCCGAAACGATTTTCGGGAGTCGATTCGGTATCTGTTGCAAAGTGTATCATTGGCCGCTGTGATTTTGCTTGCGGCAGTTTTGAACCTTGCGTTGGTTGGGCTAACGATTGGCGCTCCCATTATTATTACAAAGCATCTCGGCATGCAATCGTCCTGCGTTGGGGTAGTTGAGGTTGCGATGGGCTTGGGTGGTCTTGCCGGCAGTGGCTTGGTCGGCATTTGGCCGCATCGTTTTTCTTTCAATGGCATATGTCGATATGTTGCGATGATCTGTTTTGGAGTCGCACCGATCATTGTTACGCTGCTGTTCGGCGCAGATGCATGCGTGTTCACCGTGTTTGCGGTTGGCTCGGCATGGGTCATGGTGTGGGCAGCCATTGCGTCGGTTGAAATCATCGCGTTTGTTCAGCGGGCAGCGCCGACTGAGCTCTGCGGAAAAGTGCTTTCGGTCGTTTACACGGTCCTTTCCTGCGCAACGCCTATTGGCCAATTGGTTTACGGGCTCGCATACGATCGATGGACTCCGGCGATTGTATTCGCAGGCATGCTGGCGGTGCTGACGTTGACGACGGCGCTGTTTTATCGGCTGAAAAGTCGCTTGTGGCGATTGTCTTAACGCGCTGGGGCACCGTGAATTTGTGGAGGCGGTGGTACGCCGCGCCGGGACGGCATTGTTTGGGCACGCCTCTCCTTCGTCTACAATATCGTGCAGACGAAGGAGAGGCATGCCCATGATCAAGATGTTTGCGAGTGACTTAGACGGAACGCTGCTGAACGCCCTGCACGAGGCGGACGGAACCATTCGCCGTGCCATTCGCGAGCTGACCGAGGCCGGCCTGCATGTGGTTCCCGCGACCGGACGCTCGACGCTGCCGATCGGCGAGCATGGCTTTACGGGCCTGGCGCTTGACGCCTGCTGCTCCAATGGATCCATCGTGCGCGACAGCCATGGCGAGGTGCTCAAGACTTGGACCATCGATCCGCAGGTCACTGAGGAACTGCTCAAGGCGTTCCCGGACATTTGCTTTGATTGTTCCACGCCCGATGGCATGTACTCGAGCGGTTCGTTCGAGATGCATCAGGCGGGCTTTAAAAAGGACAGCCCCATCAAGCGTATTGTGATGCGCGGCATGCGTGCGCGCGGTGGGTATCACGAGGAGCAGTATTTCGACCAGTCGATCGGTGACATCCTGCGCCACGATGTATGCAAGATCAATTGTCGCGTGACCTCGCCCGAGCTGGAGCGTGACCTTAAGGCCTATCTTGCCGAACGCTCGGACCATGTGGTCAACGCGCCGTTCGATCCGGTGATGTTCGAGATCACGGACGTGGCGTGCAACAAGGGCGAGAGTGTGGCCTGGCTGGCGGGCTACTACGGTATTGCCGAGGACGAGGTCGCGGTCTACGGCGACGGCGGCAACGACATCGCCATGCTCAAGCGTTTCCGCCACAGCTATGCGACCAAAAACGCTAGCGATGCAGCTAAGGCTGCTGCGAGCGCAACTATCGGCAGCTGCATGGTCCACGCCGTCCCCAAACACATGCTCGCCACCATGCATAAGCAGAGCTCCCGCACCATCATTGAATAATGTGACAAAGGAACTGCCCCTTCGTCGCATCCCAAATATTGCCTTTACGTGTTGATGCACACGGTGTGCAATAATACTCGCACTGTGCAATAGCGCACAGGCTGAGTAACAAGGAGGACGCTTGTCCCAGCTCGAGAAATGTGATCGCCGGTCCCTTCGCTCGCAGCGTGCCCTTCGCCAGGCACTTGCTAGCGAGCTTGCCGAAAGCGGCGACCTTTCGCGCATTAATGTCGCGTCGCTCACCGAGCGCGCTGGCCTTACGCGTCGCACGTTCTATTCGCACTACCGCGATATTCCCGACTTTATCAATCAAATCGAGGACGGCTTGCTGGCCGAGATCCGTGAGCGCATTGAGCTCATCACCGCAGCTCAGCTGCCTGATCTCTATCACAACATCGATGAGCTCGAGCCGGCGCCCGGTTCGGTTGAGCTGCTGCGTTATCTTGCGGCCAACCGCGACTTAATTGGTGCGCTGCTGGGTCCGGGCGGCGACCAGGCCTTCATTAAAAGGATCATCGACACCGCGCGTGAGGCTGTGGTGCCGCGTGCGCAGACGGGCATTTTGGGCCTGGCGCTGGGCACGTTCTTTGACTACTACGTCACCTACGTCGTGAGTGCCGAGGTCGGCCTGATTCAGCGCTGGTTTGAGCGTGGGCTCACCGAATCACCCGAGGCCATGGCGCGCATTATGACGGTGCTCGCTTTTGTGCGCCCTGGTGACCTGTATGGCCAACCCATCGATATCAACGTGCCGGAATACGGCATGAAGCTATTGAACTTGCAGCTCGAGGACGCGGCCGACACCGCCGCAACCGTCGAGTCCAACAACTAAGAGGAGAGACAATGAGCAAGCTCGTCGAGGGCATTAAGGACCGCATGGTCGCTGCCGCACGCGAGGCCGCGCCCACCGTGATGGACGCCGCGCAGAAGGCCGCGACCGCGGCTGCCGAGAAAGTTGCCGAGGCAGTTGCCGATGCCAAGAACGCGGCAGGGGAGACGTCCGTCGCTGGCGAGCCCGCTACCGCCACTGAGCCCGTAGCCGCCGCCCACGCCCCCGAAGGCGCGATCTTCAACCCCGAGAACGCTCGTGGCAACCTGCACCTGGGCATCGACGTGGGCTCCACCACCGTCAAGCTCGCCGTGCTCAACGACGACAACCAGATCGTGTACGCCAAGTACCAGCGCCATCATACCGATGTCCGTGCCTGCGCCCGCGACCTGTTCGAGGGTGCTGCGACCGTGCTGCCGACGGCCCAAATGACCTGCGCCATTACCGGCTCGGGCGGTCTGCTGCTGTCCCAGTGGCTCGAGCTGGAGTTTGTCCAGGAGGTCATCGCCAGCAAACGCGCCGTCGAGACCCTCATCCCGGCCACCGACGTCGCCATCGAGCTGGGCGGCGAGGACGCCAAGATCATCTACTTCGATAACGGCATCGAGCAGCGCATGAACGGTACCTGCGCCGGCGGTACGGGCGCGTTCATCGACCAGATGGCAACCCTGCTGCACACCGACGCGAGCGGCCTCAACGAGCTCGCGGCCAACGCGACTACCATCTATCCCATCGCCAGTCGCTGCGGCGTATTTGCCAAGACCGACGTGCAACCGCTGCTCAACGAGGGTGCCCGTCCCGAGGATGTGGCCGCCTCCATCTTCCAGGCCGTCGTGACCCAGACCATCTCGGGTCTGGCGTGCGGTCGCCCCATCCGCGGCAACGTCGCCTTCCTGGGCGGCCCGCTGCAGTACCTCTCCGAGCTGCGCCACCGCTTCTACCTCACGCTCAACCTGGACGAGGAGCACCGCATTGTGCCCCAAAACGCCCACCTGTTTGTGGCAAGCGGCGCCGCCATGACGCACGAGTCCAACAAGCTCAGCACGTTCCCGCAGCTCATTGAGGCCATCGATGCCCTGGGTGACACACAGGGTGCCGAGGTCGAGCGCCTGGACCCGCTCTTTGCCACCGACGAGGACTTTGCCGAGTTCAAGGGTCGCCACGACCAGGAAGTCGTCCCCAAGGGCAAGCTCGACGGCTACACCGGCCGCGTGTTCATCGGTATCGACGCCGGCTCTACCACCATGAAAGCCGCGCTCGTGGGCGAGGATGGCCAGCTGCTGCACACCTGGTACGGCAACAACAACGGCGACATCCTGGGCACGGCCAAGGTCATCATGGCCGATTTCTACAATCACATCCCCGCCGGCTGCACCATCGGCCACGTGACCACCACGGGTTACGGCGAGGCGCTGCTCATCGAGGCCCTCAAGGCTGACTCCGGCGAGATCGAGACCGTCGCGCACCTGCGCGGCGCCAAGGCATTCCTGCCCGGCGTCGAGTTTATCCTGGACATCGGCGGCCAGGACATGAAGTGCTTGCGCGTCAAGGACGGCGTGATTGAACACATCATGCTCAACGAGGCTTGCTCGTCGGGCTGCGGCAGCTTTATCGAGAGTTTCGCCGTGTCTATGAACATGGACGTGCGCGCGTTTGCCGATGCCGCCATCCATGCCAAGGCCCCGGTCGATTTGGGCAGCCGCTGCACGGTCTTTATGAACTCGCGCGTCAAGCAGGCGCAAAAGGAAGGCGCCACGGTGGGTGACATCGCGGCCGGCCTGTCCTATTCCGTCATCAAGAATGCCCTGTTCAAGGTCATTAAGCTGCGCGACCCCAAGGAGATCGGCAGCCAGGTGATCGTTCAGGGTGGCACCTTTATGTCCGATGCCACGCTGCGCGCGTTTGAGCAGCTCACCGGCGTTCATGCCGTGCGTCCCGACATCGCCGGCTGCATGGGCGCCTATGGCGCTGCTTTGCTCGCCCGCGATCGCGCCGGCGCCGACGGCACTTCGACCATCCTTTCTGCCGAGGACATCGCGCACCTCACCGTGACGCAAAAACACGTCCGCTGCGGCCGTTGCTCCAACAACTGCCAGCTCACCGTCAACGACTTTGGTGGCGGTAGGCGCTTCATTACCGGTAACCGCTGCGAGAAGGGTGCCGGCCACAAAAAGCAAAAGACCGAGGCCCCCAACCTCTTCAAAAAGAAAAACGAGTTGCTGTTTAACCGCGAGGTTCTGAGCCCCGACGAGGCCCCGCGCGGCACCGTCGGCATCCCGCGCGCGCTCAACATGTACGAGAACTACCCCTTCTGGCACGCGTTCTTTACGCGCCTGGGCTTTAGCGTGCAGCTGTCCGACCAGTCGAGCAAGAAGACCTACCAGGCGGGTATCGAGTCCATGCCGTCCGAGAGCGTGTGCTATCCGGCCAAGATGAGCCACGGCCACGTAATGAACCTTATCGACCGCGACGTCGACTTCATCTGGATGCCGTGCGTGCGCTGGGAGCGCAAAGAGGACCCGACGGCCGGTAACTGCTATAACTGCCCCATCGTCATGAGCTACCCCACGGCGTTGGCACTCAACATCGACGAGATCCGCGAGCAGAACATCGAGTTCCTGTATCCGTTTGTGCCCTATCACGACAAGACCGAGCTCAAGCGCCGTCTGTATCAGGTACTCGCCGTCGACCGCGTGGCCGATGCCGAGGCTGGTCGCGGTCGCGTGCGTGGACCCAAGATCACGCGCTCCGAGGTCGACGCCGCTGTCAACGCTGCCTTTGAGGCCGATGCGCGCTTCCACGAGGACATCCAGACCATGGGTGAGGAGGCCCTTAAGTGGGTCGAGGACCACGGTGGCCATGGTATTGTGCTCGCCGGCCGTCCTTACCACAACGACCCCGAGATCAACCACGCCCTGCCCGAGCTTATCTCGAGCTTTGGCTTTGCGGTCTTTACCGAGGATTCGCTTGCGCACCTGGTGAAGCCCGAGCGCCCGATTCGCGTCGTCGACCAGTGGATGTACCACAGCCGCCTGTACGCCGTCGCCCGTTTTGTGACGATGCGCAACGACCTGGATCTGATCCAGCTCAATTCGTTCGGCTGCGGTCTGGATGCTCTGACCACCGACCAGGTGCAGGAAATCCTGGAGGCCAGCGGCAAGATCTACACCGTGCTCAAGATCGACGAGGTGTCCAACCTGGGCGCCGCGCGCATCCGCATCCGCTCGCTCATGGCGGCGCTCAAGGACCAGGAGGCCGAGCGCTTGGCCGAGGCCACGGCTGCGGGCGAGGTCTTTGAGCAGGGCGATGCCGCGCCGGTGGCGCCCTCCACGGATGCCCCCGCGTTCGCAAGCCGTAAGTACACTTTCGTGGCGCAGCGCGAGAGTGCTTCGACCGCGTGGCCCAAGGTGCCCTTTACCGAGCAGATGCGCGACGAGGGCTACACCATCCTGTGCCCGCAGATGGCGCCGATTCACTTTGACCTGGTCAAAGAGGTGTTCCGCGGTGCCGGCTACAACTTGGAGCTGCTGCCCTCGACCGATCACGACGCCGTCGAGGCCGGCCTGCGCTACGTGAACAACGACATCTGCTATCCGTCGATCCTGGTGACGGGCCAGATCATGGAGGCCATCGAGAGCGGTCGGTACGACCTGTCCAAGACGGCCGTGGTTATCAGCCAGACTGGCGGCGGCTGCCGTGCCACCAACTACATCGCGCTCATCCGCAAGGCCCTGCGCGAGAGCGGCCACCCCGAGATCCCGGTGATCTCGCTTTCGGCCGTGGCACTCGGCGAGGACAACCCCGGCTTTAAGATTACGCCGGCGCTGCTTAAGCAGGCCGTGTACGCGGTGCTCTTTGGTGACGTGATGATGCAGATGCTCTACCGCTGCCGCCCGTACGAGGCCACGCCCGGTGCCGCCAACGCGCTCTACGAGGAGTACATGGCGCGTGCCCGCAAGCTGGCGCCCAAGTTTAACCGTCACAACTACACCAAGTTGTGCCGCGAGGCCATCCGCGCGTTCGACACCATGCCGCTCGTGGGCGAGGGCACCAAGCCGCGCGTGGGCGTGGTCGGTGAGATCTTGGTCAAGTTCCATCCCACGGCCAACAACCATGTGGTCGACGTGATCGAGCGCGAGGGCTGCGAGGCCGTGGTACCGGGCCTGCTCGACTTCTTCCTGTACTCCATGAGCAACGCCGAGCTGCAGAAAGACGAGCTGGGAAGTTCTGCCACTACGCGCGCGGGCATGCAAGCGCTTATTAAGCTCGTGGACTGGATGCGTACGCCGGTGGAGGAGCTGCTCGAAAAGTCCGAGCGCTTTGAAGTACCCGAGCGCATCGGCACCATGGCGGACAAGGCCCGCACGGTGCTTTCGGTGTGCAACAACATGGGCGAGGGCTGGTTGCTCACGGCCGAGATGCTCGACCTGATTGATCACGGCGCGCCCAACATCATCTGCACGCAGCCCTTCGCGTGCCTGCCCAACCACGTGGTGGGCAAGGCCGTGATCAAGGAGCTGCGCCGCCAGCACCCCGAGAGCAACATCGTCGCGGTGGACTACGACCCCGGCGCGTCCGAGGTCAACCAGCTCAACCGCATTAAGCTCATGATCAGCGTGGCCAAGGAAAACATGCGCGCCGGCAAGGGCTTTAAGCTCGAGAAGGTGGCGCCGCTCGCGATGGACGAGGTTACCGGCCAGATGCGTGCCCACGATGGCTGCGTGAGCTGCGGGCCGGCCAGCGAGGAGGCCGTTGCATCGGTCGCCAAGCGTCTGGGACGTGGCATTAAGAAGTAACTGGCCTGCTTTGTGCTGGATATGAGACAAACGGGTGGCAGCCGTGCCGGCTGCCACCCGTTTTTGCTGGACATATGTTGCGTAAACGCCCCAACTATCACCCTTTGCGAACTTAGGTTTCGGAAGTATGCGGCAAAATCTGAATAGGCCGAGCACACTTGGCATGCCCAAGCTCTGTACCTGCGGTTTTATTTACGGAAAACGGGGGTGTGCTCGGGAGTTTCAAAATTTGCCGCATACTTCCGAAAACGACGTTTCGGTGGCACCAAAAATCACCCTCGGATCCTGAGATAATGAACATATGTAGCCGTTTGCCGCGAAATACCGTCCGTTTATAGAACCCACCCCCAGTGCGTGCCATCCTTACGGTTGAATAAATACACATCTATGGAATTACGTATGAGAGGACCGTTTCCATGAGCTACAAGACCGTTTGTGTCGCCGGTGGCGGCGTGTTGGGAAGCCAGATTGCCTTTCAGGCTGCCTACTGCGGCTTTGATGTAACGATTTGGCTGCGCAGCGAGGGCAGCATCGGCCGCACCCAGCCCAAGATCGATCATGTGCGCAAGGAGTACATCGCGGCTATCGAGGGCATGGCGGACGGTACGGGCGAGTGGTGCGCCGGTATCGCCGATAGCGACCAGCCTTTCGACAAGGAGGCGGCACTCGCAGCCGTTGAACGTGCCTACTCAACACTCAAGCTGGAGCTCGATCTTGCCAAGGCCGTGGCCGACGCCGACCTGGTCATCGAGTCTATGGCCGAGGACACCCAGGCAAAGATCGACTTCTACAAGAAGCTCGCCCCGGTGCTGCCGCAAAAGACCGTCATCGTTACCAACTCTTCCACGCTGCTGCCGAGCACCTTTGCCAAGTACACCGGCCGCCCCGAGAAGTACTTGTCGCTGCACTTTGCCAACTCCATCTGGAAGAACAACATGACCGAGGTCATGGCGCAGGACCAGACCGACAAACGCTACTTCGACGAGCTCGTCGACTTTGCCAACGACATCCGCATGCTGGCGCTGCCCGTCAACAAGGAAAAGAACGGCTACCTGCTCAATTCCATGCTGGTGCCGTGGCTGCTTTCGGGCCTTGACCTGTATGTCTCGGGCGTGAGCGATCCCAAGAGCATCGACCTCGCGTGGACGCGTGGCACCGGTGCCCCCAAGGGTCCGTTTCGCGTATTCGACACGGTGGGAATCCAGACGGCCTACAACATCGTCATGCAGTATCAGAAGGTGCCGGGCTTGGTGAGCCCGCTGCTCAAAAAGATGATGATGCCCTACAACTTTAAGGCCATGGCCTCCGTCCTCAAGAAAATGCTCGACGAAGGTAAGCTGGGCGAAAGCTCGGGCGAGGGTTTCTTTACGTACTAAAAATGATCTCTTGGGGGTGGAAGCGTTGGGGATCTACGGTAGTATGCGACAAGATCTGAATAGGTCGAGCAAGAGCTGTAGTGCGCGTTGACGTTTGGCCAATGGGGCGCAAAAACGCACCGTTCGCCGATACGCCTCTCGCGAGTGGTTGCCATATGGTTTGATGTTGGAAACATATAATTGCCGGCAGGCCGTAGGTGGCGTTTGCGCTGATATCGGAGGTTCCAAGTATGTTTCGTGCTCCGCTAAACAAGTACCGGGCTGGCTAACATGAGCCGCCGTTTTGTCTCGATAACCCTTGCGGTGGTTTGCCTGGCTGTGCTCCTGGGCGTTGCAGGGCAGTTTGCTATAAATCGAGAAACATCCTATATGCAGGAATGCGTTTCCGAAGGCTTTGCCATTGATGGTTACTATCGGGATGACAAAACAAGTCTGGAAACTCTGGCCTTTCTTGAGGAGGATAACCATCGGTGGCAACTGGTCGGCAAGGGCGGCAACTGCGTTGATGGACAGTTCGAGCGTATGGACGACCCCAACATTCTGGTGTTAAAGAATGAAAACGGCGAAAAATTCGGTACGGTACACGTGGCGTATATTTCGCGCCGACGCGATCAGGGTTGGCTCTACCTGTTTAGAGATACCAAGGTGACCCGTTTTAATCTGGCGAGCGCCGATCCGGCGTTTATAGTGGAGTCTGGCGATGTCGATGTGGAAAGTTGATTCACGGCAATAAATCAGCGAGCGGAGCGCGGCCACGGACCGCGTCCCGCTATTTGCTCGTGGCCCGCGTCACGTCTGCGCCATGTCGTGACTCGCGGCTGCGCGCATCCATCCCACGTCGCGTATTACTGCACATCAAACTCCACGCGATCGAGCTCGGGCACATTGAGGTCGATGAGCTTGCGGGCTACACGGCGGTCGTGTGCCCCAAGCGCCTCGCTTGTCGTCACATGGGCGACAACCTCGCGCTCGACAAGGCCCTCCTCCTCGCCTTCGGTGGCCGAGGTCTCGACGGCAACGGTGTAATCCTTAAAGCCCGGCAGCACCGCGGCAAGCTCGCGCGTGGTTTCGGTGACGCCATAGCCGTCCTGCACGCCGGCCTGCGCCGAGCCAATGGATCCCGCGGTCATAACGATGCAGGGGATGGCAAAGATCACCGTGCCCACGATGATGCGGCGGCGCACCTTGTGTGACAGCTCATCGACCTCGGCATTTTCCTCGGCGGTTACAATGCCGTCGCCGTTGAGGTCGCGCTTGAGTGGCACGCGCAAAAGAAGCAGCACGGCTTCGGCCGCCAGCGCGATAAAGACCACGTTGATGCCAAACTCGTAGAGCGCCGAGAGGAAGAGCGACCCGTTTGCGATGGCGATGCCGTAGCCCGCCGCGCACAGGGGAGGCATGAGCGCAGTCGCCACGGCCACGCCGGCGATGAGCGTGGCGGGTTCCTGGTCGCGCGAGTTGCCCAGTCCGCCCGCAAAGCCGCCCGCGAGCGCGACGGCAAGGTCCCACACAGTCGGTGTCGAGTTGTCGATGATGGCGGCCGTGGTGGTGCCAAGGGGCGAGAGCTTAAAGTACAGCGTGGACGTGATTAGACAAAAGACCATCTGCAGCGCGAGGCCGGCAATTGCCTCGACGGCAATCTCGCGGTCGAGCGTGGCAATGCCGTATGCCATGGCAAGGACCGAGCCCATGAGCGGGCAGATGAGCATGGCACCTACAATGGCGATATCCGAGTCGATATCGAGGCCGATGCTCGCGATCAACATGGCAATGATCAGGATGCATAAGTGCGAGCCAGTCAGGCGCGCCCCGTTTACAAAGCGCTTGCGAATCACGTGATAGGGCGCGCGTCCCTCGCGTATGTTGAACGCCTGCTTAAGGAAACGGGTGGCATTCTCCATGGCCTCGCTGTGTGCAGGGCGTATACCGTGACGACGATGATGACGCTCGCGCAGCCGCTTGATCTGTTGTTTGTCGAGTTCCATGCTTACCTCGTTTAGCTCCTGAGCCGCTTCTTGCGTCTGTCGTCTTTACTCTACACCGCGTTAGGCGAGGTGTCAGACAAGGTTTGTTGACCTGTAAGTCAGGCCAATCGACATGGCTAAAACGCCGTGAGGATCATAAGAGTCAAATAGACAAAAAAGCGCGGGGCCGGTTTGATTCCGACCCCGCGCTCTGCGCTGGTGCGTTGTTGTTCAGCCTACCCTAGCAGGCTCAGACCAACAGAGACAAACGCCAGGATAACGCCGACGATGGACTCGCCGCCGAGCAGGCCGCTGGCGACGACCAGGCCCTGCTCCTGGAAGGCGGCATCCTTGGAGGCCTTCTCCTCGTCCGAAAGACCGGCAGTAGCGTCGCGGTGTGCGGCCCACTTATCGTAGGCAAGCTTGACGCAGGAGCCCAAGAAGGCCGTGAGCGACATGTAGAACGGCAGGTAGACGCCCAGGCCGATCATCATGGCAGGAATGCCGAGCCAGTACATGACGATGCCGGCGATAAAGCCGCCTGCGAACCACGACACGCTCGGAATGCCCGAGACCATGGTGGCGACCACGCTTGCCTGTGCGGCCACAAAGCTCTTGTCGGGGCCGAAAGCATCCGGACCATAGGCGGTAACCAGCGCGACCATGACGGCCGCGGCGACCAGGGCGCCCACGATGCCGCCGATGGCCTGGCCGATCCACTGCGCACGCGGGTTGGTGCCCAGCACGGCGCCGGCCTTAAAGTCGTTCATGACGTCGCCCGCAAGGCCGCACGCCACGGCTACGATGCCGGCGATAAAGAACAGCTTGACCTGAGCGATCTGTGCGAAGGCAGCCACGATGAGCATGACGATGAGGCCAAAGATCTCCATGGGGTCGATGCCCGTCTGGCCGCAGCTCTGTGCGCTCATGATGGTGGTGACAAAGGTGAACAGCGTCACGAGGACGGCCGGAACGGGGCCAAGGTCGAGCGCGATGGCTACGATCACGGCGATGGCGGCAGCACCCAGGCCGATGATGCCGGCGTCGAGCTTAAGGGAGCCCGAGATGAGCGACTGCTCGTCGGTGTCGGTGGAGCTGTCGGCGGCAAGACCGCGGACGATACCGGCGACCTGCGGCAGGATGTCCTTGAGGACGACGGCGACGCCAAAGCCCATCATGAGGCCCATGCCGAGCGATTTGACGATGCCCTGCGCAGTCACAACGTCGAACAGACCGGCAGCGGTGCCACCCACGATGATGCCAAAGTTGCCCAGCAGGGCGCCGGCAAACCAGAAGGCGACCGGGGCGAAGCCCACGAGGAAGCCGACGGAGAGCAGCATGGGCGAGTTGTAGATGCCAAAGGTCACGCCGGGGATGTTGAGCGTGCAGAGCATGCTGGGCACCACGCCCAGGGCGTCGCGAAGCACGCTGTAGATGCCTGCGATGGCCATGGAGCCAAAGAGCTGCTTGCCGGTCTTGCCGCCGGCCTCGGTGGCGCGCAGTGTCTGAGCTGCGGCATTGCCGGTGGGAAACTCCAGCGCGGCGTCCACGATAAAGTGGCGGTGGATGAGCGCCGTTGCCAGCAGGCCCAAGATGGTGCCGGCGAGTGCCACGATAAACATGTCGAGCCAGCTGATCTGGTCGGCATAGCCCAGCATCCAGGCGCCCGGGATGGTAAACGCCAGGCCGCCGGCGACCATGGCGCCCGCGGACATGATGGTGTGGGTGACGTTGGCCTCGTTGAGGCTGGCGTTGCCCATGAGCTTCAGGAAGAACAGCGAGATGACGGCAGCGAAAATAATCGGCCAGGGGAGTGCACCCATCTTGAGGGCCGTGTAGGCCGAGCTTGCCGTGATGATCACGCAGCCAAGGACGCCGATGACGACGCCGCGCAGCGTGAGTTGCCCGCGCATCGAAGCGCGGTTCGAGGGATTGCTCATATAAAACTCCTTTGCGTATATCCGCTTCCCCCGGGAGCGCCGTTACGGATACGGCGCGGGAAGTCGGGTTACCAAGGGCCGCCGCGTGAGCTCGCAAACGACCGCGCACCAGTATAGCCGCAAGCTAGTCATTTTGGGATGACTGGTTTAGGTAGGCGATATACTGCTGGGCAGACGAAAGGAGCGCCGACGATGCTTGATGGGTGCGCATATATATTGACGGTCGACGTGGGCAACACGTTCATTCGCTTTGGCCTGTTTGCAGAGGATTCGGCCGCGGCGCAGGAATGTCCGCTTGCGACATGCGAGATCACGACGCCGTCGAGCATTACGGCCGACGAAGCGCGCATGCGACTTGTGCAGGTCATGGGCGCGCTCGCCGCCGATGCAGGTGTGCCCGGGGTGCTTGCACCCGCCGCGGCCGTGCTGAGCTGTGTAGTCCCGGCGCTCGAGCGCCCTTGGAAGACGGCGCTTTCCCGCACCTGCACGGGGCGCGTGCTCACCGTGGGGCCGGGACTTAAGACCGGCATGCCTGTGCACTACGATGACCCGGCCGAGATCGGTCCCGACCGCATCGCCGACGCCGTGGCGGCCCGTGCCGTCTACGGCTCTCCGTGCATCGTGATCGACCTGGGCACGACGACCAATATCGAGGTCATCGACGCGCACGGTACCTTTGTGGGCGGCGTTATCGCGCCAGGCCTGGCCCTCGGCGCCCGTTCGCTTTCGGCGGCAGCAGCGCGCCTACCCCAGGTTGAGCCCTCGGCGCCAACGCACGTCATCGGACGCAACACGCGTGAGGCCATGCGCTCGGGTGTGGTTTTGGGCGAGGTAGCCCGCATCGACGGAATGCTCGACATGGTGCTTGCCGAGATGCGCGCGACCAAGGCTGCGGGGGAGGGCGATGTGCCCATCGTCATTACCGGCGACGATGCCGAGGCACTTGCGGCGCTGGTCGGCCATAGCCTGACGGTAGACGACGCGCTGACGTTGCGGGGTCTCGCCGAGCTCTACCGCATCAACCAAAAGCCCCGCCGCGCGTAGGGCGAGGGGCTGGTGGGATAAGCGCCCCTACCTTTCACCTGCTACAATGGGCCAAACTATTGCGATTGCGGAGGTGTCTGCCATGTCGGACGATCTTCATCAAACCGCGTCGGGCAAGCGCCGCGACGTTATTAGCTGGGACGAGTTCTTTATGAGCGTGGCCATCGCCGCGCAGCGCCGCAGCAAGGACCCCAACACGCAGGTGGGAGCGTGCATCGCCAGCACCAACCACCGCATCCTTTCGGTGGGTTACAACGGCACGCCCTCGGCGCTCAACGACGACTTTTTCCCGTGGGGTACGAGCGATGACCCGCTGCAGGACAAGCACAACTACGTCGTCCATGCCGAGGCCAACGCGGTGCTCAACTACCGCGGCTCGCTCAAAGATCTTGAGGGTTCCACAGTCTACGTCACGCTGTTCCCATGCCATGACTGCGCCAAAATCCTGGCGCAGGTGGGCGTGGGCGAGGTCGTCTACCTTGACAATAAGTATGCCGACACCGATGACGGCCGTATCAGCCGCCGCATTCTCGACTCCTGCGGCATCAGCTACCGCCAGGTCATCGTCGATGTCCAGATTGGTACCGGGGGACAGGCTCGGCAGTAGCGCGTGCCAACGCCAGCTGGCGGCAAAACAGCCAAAAGAGCCCCGTCCCAAATTGACTGCTCGTGAAAGTCGTGTCCGCACGCATGGCTGGCGCCTAAGCGGGTACATGGCTGTAGTAACATAGCCCCTGTCCGCGGGCGTGCCCGCGTTATTGTGAGAAAGGAGCCCCTGTGGCTGTTAACGAAGAGCTGCTTAAGAAGGTTCTTGAAGAGATTCGCCCCAACCTGCAGGCCGATGGCGGCGATATGGAGTATGTGGGCGTCGACGACGAGGGTGTTGTCAAGCTGGAGCTGCAGGGCGCCTGCGCCGGCTGCCCCATGAGCTCGCTAACCCTTTCCATGGGTATCGAGCGCATCCTGAAGGAGCATGTGCCCGGCGTTACCCGCGTTGAGCAGGTCAATGCTTCCGGCGAGGCCGAGGACCTGTACGACGAGTACGCGCCGTTCTAAGACGCGAAAGCTGCGGACGGTACGCTCTGCATAGACGTTACGTCCAAATATGCGGCTGCGAGCGTAAGGCCCGCGGCCGCATTTGTATGTAGGGAGCAGGGGATCGATATGCTCAACGACCTCTACCATATGCTTGATCCCGTCGCGATCTCGGCGGGCCCCATCACTATCTACTGGTACGGCCTGGCCTACGTGGTCGGCGCCCTGCTCACGGCGGTCGTTATGTACCGCACGCAGCGTCGTTGGGGCTTCGACATTACGATCGATGACTTGACGAGCGTCGTGGTCGGCGCGGTCTTTGGCCTCATCATCGGCGCGCGCCTGTTTTACGTCGTCTTTTACGGCGATGGCTACTATTGGACCCACCCGCTCGAGATCTTTGCCACCAACGAGGGCGGCATGAGCTTCCACGGCGGCCTGGTGGGCGGCATCTTGGGCGGCATCATCGTGTGCCGCATGTATAAGCTCGACGCCTGGACCGTCGCCGACCTTGCCGTGATCGGCGCCCCGCTGGCCCTGTGCCTGGGACGCTGCGCCAACTTCGTAAACGGTGAGCTGTGGGGTAAGCCGACCGATCTGCCCTGGGGTGTGGTCTTTGGCGGCACCGCGGGCGATGTGCCACGCCATCCCTCCCAGCTCTACGAGGCGTTTCTTGAAGGCATCGTGCTCTTTTGCATCCTGCAGGTGCTCAGTCGCAAAAAACCGCTGATGCCCCAGGGTACGTTTATGGGCGTCTTTGTGATGGGCTACGGCATCGTTCGCTTTTTGATTGAGTTTGTGCGCGTGCCCGATGCGCAGCTGGGCTATCTGCTGGGCGGCGTCATCACCATGGGTCAGCTGCTGAGCCTGCCGCTCGTAATCGCGGGTCTGGCGCTCATCATCTTCGCCCGACACCGCAACCGTCCCCAGCGCGTCTACCTGGACGCCTAACCAAGACCACCACAAAGGGGACAGGCGCCTTTGTGGTGGTCTGCTGGGCAACGATGGCAGAACTGTAACGTTTTCCCAGATAAAACCTGCCAAAATAAACCTGTCCCTTTTTGGCGGGTTTCTAGAAAGGCTCTTTGGACTGTGAAGGATTCCGACCTCTCCACAACGGCTGCGCGCGACGCTGCCCGCATCGTCTGGTTTAAGCGCTACCCCGCCAAGCAGACGCTCATCGCATTTCTGCTCGCGCTGTTGGCGACCACGGCGTTTTCCATCGATCCCGCGCCGGTCTCGAGCAACGCAGTCTTGGCGATTGACCCCAAAGCCTCGGGCATGCTGTACGTGTGCTACGAGGTGCTCCTCTCGTTTGCCGGCCATACCGACGCGGTCATGCTGCTTGCGCTTGCCTGCCTGCTCACTCTGCCGTTTCGCTACGTATTCTTTGGCCGCGGCGATGCTTGGCGTCCTTCGGTGATCCTTCCGTCGCTGTTCTTTGCCGTCTGCATGGTGTTTGGCCGCAGCTACGACCTCACCGATTCTGCCGAGATCGTACTCGGCGACAAGGCTCGGATCATCTGCGCCTGGATAGGCGGTGCGGGCTGGATGCTCTTGGCGGTCGTTGCCTTCTACCTGGCTTTTGAGTGTCTAGATTGGCTGAGCTCTCGGCGCATTCCGTTTTCCGAAGCGCACTTTGGCCGCGTATGGCGTGTGGCTCACGCCGTGCTTTCGGTCCATCCCTTTGTCGGGCCCTTCCTGGTGCTTATGGTCGCCTGGGCGCCCACGCTCATCGCTTCGCTGCCCGGCCTTTTTATGGGAGATACGGGTGCGCAGATTCGCCAGTGGTTCAACTACCCCAACGGCACGAGTGACTACCTGCGTCTGCTCAATCCCAATGTGTTGCTCAACGGACATCACCCCGTGGTGCACACGGCTATCATCGGTTCGTGCGTCCAGCTGGGGCTTTCACTGTTCAACAGTGCCAACGCAGGTCTTGCCATCTACACCTGCGCTCAGTTCGTCATTACGGCCGCCTGCATGGCCTATTCCATCTCGTCGCTGCGCAAGCTGGGCGTGAGTCTGCCGGTCCGCGGCGTGATCTTGCTGTTCTTTGTGTTTATGCCCATGTTCTCCAACTACGCGGCCCTGCTTACCAAAGATGTGCTGTTTGCCGACGCGTTTTTGGTGCTGTTGGTGCAGGCCGTGAAGCTCGTGGCATGCGGCCTGCCCCGTCGCGATGCCAATGCCGAGCGTGCGGGCGAACAGAGGCCCGTGCTCTTTGCGCGCCATGACTGGCTGCTGCTCGCTCTGGGTGCCATGGGTTCCACGTTTCTGCGCAACGGCGGCCTGGTGTTTCCCCTGGCGGCATGCGTAATCGCGGCGGCGTTTTGCGCATGGGACGCGCATGTGGCTCGTCGCGCAGCCAAGCAGGCTGGTGCTGCGCCTTCGGGCTCCATCCCGCGTTTCCGCTGGATGGGAGTTCTTGCGGTGCTTGCACTCTGCCTTGCCTCTAATATGTACTTCACCAAGGTCTTTATGCCGGCGCACGACATTACGCCTGGTTCCAAGCGCGAAATCCTCTCGATTCCGTTCCAGCAGACGGCTCGTTTCGTCCAAAAGCACGACGGCCTCAACTCGGGTGTCAACCCTACGGTTAAGGAGGACGGCACTATCGTGGAGGCTCCTTGCGACGGCTTGGTGACCGACGATGAGCGTGCCATGATCGACCGTGTGCTCAAGTACGACAATCTGGGCCGCCGTTACAACCCCGACAAGTCCGACGCCGTCAAGAACTGCTTTAACGAGTACGCTTCGCAGGAGGACATCAAGGCCTATTTTGAGGTCTGGGCGCAGATGTTCAAAAAGGATCCCGAGTGCTACATCTCGGCGCTCATCAATAACTACTACGGCTACTTTTATCCGAGTGCCCGCGATGCGTGGGTCTACAGCACGGCGCGCAGTGCCGAGATTATGGCGAAGCCCGATAACCTCAAGTACTTTGACTTCCATCCGGTCGATAGCAAGGTTGTGCGCTGGTGCGACCACCTGATCAACCTGTATCGCGTGGCGGTGCAGCGCATTCCGTTTATCTCGCTCACCATGAGCTCGGCCACCTATGTGTGGATTATGATCGCCGTGGTGGTCTACCTGTTGCGCCGCCATTCGTGGCGCGGGCTGGCCATTTGGGTGCCGCTGCTGGGCGTGCTCGCCGTGTGTCTGATCGGTCCCTGCAACGGTTCGACCTATATGCGCTACCTGTATCCGGTTATCGCCTGCATGCCCTTTGCCATCGGTGCCACCATCACTCGCAGCGACCTTCTCTGGTCCTAATTTGGTGCAAAGGGGACAGGTTGCTTTGCACCAAAGGATGGCATCATCACGACGCCTTCATTTTGGGGTTTATCTCGCAGGCCAGTAGGTATATCATAACGACGTTTGTTTATATTGCCCGAGCATCTGCGCTGGGCTTTAGGTCAAAACCGATAGGAGACACGTATGTCCGGACACTCTAAGTGGGCCACAACCAAGCATCGTAAGGGCGCGCAGGACGCCAAGCGTTCCGCCCTCTTCTCCAAGCTGAGCCGCAACATCACCGTTGCTGCCCGTCTCGGCGGTGACCCGCTGCCCGAGAACAACGCCAGCCTCGCCGCTGCCGTTGCTAAGGCCAAGGCTCAGTCCATGCCCAAGGACAAGATCAAGTCCGCTATCGACAAGGCCTTTGGTTCGGGTGCCGATGCCGCCGTCTACGAGAACATCGTGTACGAGGGCTATGGTCCCGCCGGTGTTGCCGTCTATGTTGACTGCCTGACCGACAACCGCAACCGTACTGCCGCCGATGTCCGTTCCGCCTTCTCCCACGCTGGTGGCAACCTGGGCACCTCCGGCTCCGTCGCCTTCCAGTTTGAGCGCAAGGGCCAGATCGTCGTCGCCAAGGAGATCCTGGACGAGAACGCCAAGAAGGAGACCATGATCGCCAACGGTGCTGCCGGTGACGAGGATGAGTTCATGATGGCCATCGCCGAGGCCGGTGGCGAGGACTACGAGGACGCCGGCGAGGAGTGGATCGTCTGGACCGCTGCTAACGACGTCATGGCTGTCTCCAAGGCACTCGAGGAGCAGGGCGTCCAGGTCAAGGGTTCCGAGACCACCATGGTTCCGACCACCCCGACCGAGGTCTCCGGTACCGACGCCAAGAAGGTTCAGCGCCTCATCGACCGTCTCGAGGAGCTCGACGACGTCCAGGACGTCTACAGCACCATGGACATGACCGACGAGGTCATCGCTGCCCTCGAGGAGGAGTAGCGCCTGCACGGGTTAAGCCGTGCATATCTGGGCATAATGAAGCGAGCATGCAAGCCTCGTGGAATAGATGAGCCGGATCCGCGTGCGTATGGCACCGGACCCGGCTCTTTTATAATGATGCGAATCGTTTTGCATTCTGTGGACCGAAACCTGAAGGGAGCGCGCGTGCGCGTACTCAAACGAGCCCTAGCGATCGTGTATCTTGCCGCCGCCATCGTGGCGCTGGGTACGCTTGTCTGCCAGTTCTGGGGACCGTATACGTATCGCTTTATGCTGCTATTGCGTGACACCATGCCTCGCGTCGTCGTTACGGTGTGCGCCGCCATCGTGGCGCTTGGCGTGCTCATCGGTTTTTTCCGCTTGATGTTCGCGCGTCGCGAGCCGTCCTGCGTGCATCCGGCAGGGGAGCGCAATATCGAGGTCACGCTCGCGGCTCTCTCCTCGTGTGCCCGCGCTGCTGCCGAACGCGATGACCGCGTGATGGTCGAGCATATCGAGGCGCGTGTTCAGGGTTCCGACGAATCGCACGTTCGTTTTAAGGTCGAAGCCATCGCGCTCGATGATAAAGACGTTGCTTCCCTTGCCACTGCGATGCAGCAGCGTATCGAGCGGGCCTGCGACACCATGCTCGGTACGCCGGGCACGACTGCGCGCGTTCGCTTTTTGCCGTCCAAGACTACCGTCCAGACCGTGGAGGTTTCCGGTGAGTGATACCAACCAAGACAAGACCGCCCGCACGCCGCGCCTGACGATCGATCAGAACGCTATGCCGGCAGGCGAGTCCGCCGACACCAAGCCCGAGGCCGGCGAGCAGCACGACAGCGCCGCCAACGACTTTGACGAGGCCATGGGTCTCATCAAAGGTACGGGCGCCGCTATCTGGAGCTACGCCGTGCGCCACCCCAACACTACGCTCGGCGCCGTGGCAGGCTTTATCCTCGCCGTGCTGGTACTTACGTTGGGCCTGTGGGACACGCTTGTCATCGCATTCTTTGTGCTGATCGGCGCCGTGATCGGCCAGATTCGCGACGGCGAGAACGGTATCGTTAACTTCTTCGGCCGTCTGTTTAGCGGCCGCTAATATGTATTCGACTGTCGCATCCGTGGCAGGCATAAGGAGGAACCATGGCTTTTAACACGAAGGTCGATGTGGCCGATACCGAGCTCGAGACGAACGAGGCCGTCGCCGCCGAGGCGGAGGACGTAACGCTCGAGGACGAGACGCTCGTCGAGGCCGAGTCCAAAGACGAGGCGGACGAGGACGACGAGGAGGCGGACGAGTCCGAGGACTCGCTGACCTATTCCAACGGCGTGATCGAGAAGATCGTCGCCATGGCCACCCGCGAGGTGCCGCACGTTCTGGGCATGAAGGGTAACCTTATGCACTTTGTGCAGGAGCAGTTTGGTGCCGAGAACCTGACCAAGGGCGTGACGGTCGAGGTCACCGACGACAACCGCGTGGTCGTCAACATCTCGGTCATCATCGAGTATGGCGCCTATGCGCCTGCGATCTTTGACGACGTTAAGGCGCGCGTCACCGAGCGTCTGGCCGCGATGACCGGCCTTGAGGTGGCAGGCGTCAACCTGCGCATCGAGGATGTCATCACCCCCGAGGAGTACGAGCACCGCACCAGCCAGCACGAGTAACCTACCAAAAAGGGATGTTTATTTTGGCAGGTTTTATCTGCGTAAACGTCAAACGGCCGGTCGCGCATGCAAAAGCGCGGCCGGCCGTTTTTGTACGCTCCCGATGTAGTCATACCGCTCGTCTAACTAAGGGTTGCAATCGCCACGTTCCGCGTTACCCTAATGGGCGCATTGTTTCCAAATTGTTAACGAGGGGTTGCCGTAATGGCCGACGAACACGAGACCGAAAGCAAGGCATGGGCGATTGAGGCCGCTGCGGCAGAGGCGGCGTCGCGTGCTGCCGAGGAGGTGCATCGTCCTCCGGTGGTGCCGATGGAGCGCGTGGTCGATCGCGATGTTATTGAGCAAGGCGAGCGCGCCGGCCGCAGGCGCAGCCAGGAGCCAGGCTTTCCGCGCTTTTTTGCCGAGCTCAATCTGGGCCTGATCCTCACGGCGTTCGCCATCGTGGCCTTTAAAACCCCCAATCACTTTGCCTTCGGCGGTACCTCGGGTGTGTCGGTCATTCTTTCTACGCTGTTCCCGACTCTGCCCGTCGGCGTCTTTATGTGGATTATCAACGCGGTCCTGGTCGTTCTGGGCTTTATCTTTTTGGAGCGCAAGGCGATTCTGTGGAGCGTCTTCGCTTCGTTTGCGCTTTCGGCCTATGTCTCGCTGTTTGAGCTCTTCATTCCGACCGATGTCTCTCTGACGGGTGATATGTGGCTCGACCTGTGCTTTGCCGTGATTCTGCCGGCGCTCGGCAGCGCCATCGTCTTTGATATTGGTGCCTCGACGGGCGGCACGGACATCCTCGCCATGATTCTCAAACGCCGCACGACGCTTGAGATCGGCCGTGCGCTGCTGCTGGTCGATATCGGCATCGTGACCATCGCGGCCTTCTTGTACGGCCCGCGCGTCGGTCTGTATTGCGTGCTCGGCCTGTTTGCCAAGACGCTTGTGGTCGACAAAGCCATCGAGAGCATCCACCTGCGTAAAGTCTGCACGGTCATTTGCTCCGAGCCCCTTAAGGTCGAGGAGTTTATCGTCAAGCATCTCAACCGTACGGCGACTATCAGCCGCGGCTACGGTGCTTTCTCGGGCAAGTGCGTGACGGTGATCATGAGCGTGCTAAGCCGTCGCGAGGCCGTGCAACTGCGCCGCTATGCGCGCGAAGTCGATCCGGGTGCCTTTATCACGATTGTCGACAGCTCCGAGATCGTCGGCAAGGGTTTCCGCGGAACGAACTAACGCGGTCGAGCTCATCAAACAATCGAATAGCGCCCTGCGCATTGCAAATGCGTCATGTTGGAGTATTTGTCCCCACATTGGGTGATAATGATGCCAAAGACATCGTTTGCGATCCAGATGATTCGCTCAAGATACGAAGGGATGATCTCGATGTTCTGTTCGCAGTGTGGTGCCCCCATGGGCGACAACGATAAGTTCTGTGGTGCGTGTGGTGCCTCCAATGCCGGTGCCGCAGCCTCTGCCCCTCAGGGTCAGCCCCAGCAGTTTGTTCCGCAACCGCCCGTGGCGAATGCGTCCAAGGGCTGTGTGGCTCAGGCGTTTGAGGATATGACCAAGACTCCGGGCGTGCTGCAGCGCGTGTGCCAGATTGCCTTTTTACCGGCGCTGATTTGTGTTGTGTCGGTACTCGTGCTGTTTATTCCCGTTATTGGCGGCATTGCAGCTGCCATCGGCTTTTTGGCAGCTTGCATTGCGAGCGTGTGTGGTTCCGGCTTTGGTATTGAGTGGGGTCGCGATCTGTCGCTCAAGGTTGATGGCGGTATGGATCGTCCACTCATGCGTTCCACGTCGTTTGGCCTCGGAGTCTTTTCGAGCGTTATCTCGGTCGTGCTCGAGGTTATCGCTGCCATTCCCGTTATCGGTGTAGTGCTTTCGCTGGTGGAGAGCGTGGTAATTGGCGCCGCGGGCTCGTATTCGTATTACGGCTCCTATGCACTCGAGGCAGCGCTGTTTGGCTCGCTTGGCCTGCTTGTCCTGGCTATGATTGCCACGGCGGTCTTGGGGGTCTTCTTTAAGATGTTCGCCGACATTGCCGTGATGCACTTTGCGGTGACCGGTCGTGTCGAGAGCGCGTTTTCGCTCGACAAGGTCTGGGCGGCGTTTAAGCACAACAAGACCAAGCTGTTCTGCGCTTCGTTCCTTCCCGAGTTTTTGACGGGTCTGGTCGCCAACGTTGTCACATGGATCCTGACGCTCGTCTTCGGCGCCATTGCCTCTGTCGGTATGTATAACTACTACTACCGTCCTTCGGCTATTGAGGCGCTTGTTACCGGCGGTGGCATCACGCTCGTATTGTTCTTGGTGCTGACGGCGTTTGTCACGGTATTCCTTACGGTCTTTGGCAAGATGCTCAAGCATCGTGCCGTTGGCTATTGGGTAGCGCGTTATGCAGCTGAATGGGCTGATGAGGATAAGGATGACGTCCTGACCTTTGTGCTGCCGTTTGAGAAGAAGTCTGCTCCTTCGGGCTATAGCGCCCCGGATGCTGCGGCCGCGCCCGAGCCGGAGCCTGAGCCGACGCCCGAGCCCGAGCCTGAGCCTGAACCCGCACCTGAGCCTGAGCCCGAGTCTGCATCCGAGCCCATGCCGAAACCGGAACCCGGGTCCGAGCCAAGCTCCGACGAGGACTCTCAGGACGAGTAGTCCTGCCACCTGCCATTTGAGGACGGGGCGGAAATGGAAGAAATAGAGCCTGACAAATGAGCGGGGGCGGACGTGTCGAAACGTCCGCCCCCGCTTTGTTATCGCGATGTGGCTATGACTGCGAGACGGTCGCGAATCGGCTACTCGTCGTGCTTCTCCTCGCGGCGCGCGGCGGCGCGTGCATCGTGGATGCCCTTGATCGCGGCGTGGCGAGCCGTGCGGGCGTCGTGCATGGCGTCGCGTGCTTCGGCGGCTGTGGCCTTAGCAGAACGCAACTTGGCGGCGAGGTCGGGGTTGGTCTCGGCGACCGCGGCGATAGCGGGTCCGTCGAGCTCCTCTTGCGTGGGCTCGGCCAAAAAGTCGATGGCATACTGGGCGGCCACCATGGAGCCTTTTGCCAGCACAGTCTCGTCGATCTTGTAAAAGCAGGAATGCTGAGCGTACGTGGCGCCAATCTTGGGGTTGCGCGCACCTACAAAGGCGAGCACGCCCGGCACGCGGCGCAGGTACTCCGAAAAGTCCTCGCCCGAAAGCGTGCCGCGGTAATGTCCCTCGCCGGCGGGGCCCAGGCATTTGAGTACGGCCTGGCGGCAGCGCTCGCTCGATGCGGCTTCGTTTTCGACTTTGTAGTTGGCGATGGTGTAGTCGGTGAGCTTGGCTTCGGCGCCCAGGGCTGCCGCGGTATGCTCCACGATGCGGCGCATGAGCTCCGGCATTTCCTCGTGGGTCGAGTCGCCGTAGGTGCGCACCGTGCCGGCGAGGTAAGCCGTGCCGGCGATAACATTGCGCGCGGTGCCGCCATGCAGCTCACCGACGGTGATAACGGCCGGCTCGTAGGGGCTAATCTCGCGCGAGACGATAGTCTGCAGTGCGTTGACGATCTCAGCGGCAACCATAACGGCGTCGTGGCCGCGCTGGGGCATAGCGCCGTGGCACGAGGTGCCGCGGACGTCGATGCGGAACCAGTCGGTATTGGCCATGCGCGGACCGGGCTCGCAGCTTACGGTGCCGGCGTCAACCTCGCTCCAGATATGCGCGGCGTAGGCACCATCGACGCCGTCGAGCACGCCCGTGCCGATCATGAGCTTGGCGCCCTGGCCGTTTTCCTCGCTGGGCTGGAAGACGATGCGGACTTCGCCGTGGATGTCGTCGGTCATATGGCGCAGGATTTGCAGCGTGCCGAGCATCATGGCGATGTGGCAGTCGTGGCCGCAGGCGTGCATGCAGCCTTCGTTGACGCTGGCGAACTCCTCGCCGGTCTGCTCGGTGACGGGCAGGGCGTCGATGTCGGCGCGCAGCAGGATGCGGCGGCGTGGCGTGCCGTCCTCGCGATAGGCGTCGGGCGCGGTGCCGCGAAGGGTCGCCACAAGGCCCGTCTTAAGGGGACGCTCGTAGGGGATATTCATGGCGTCGAGCTGGTTGGCGATGTCAGAAGTCGTGCGCTCCTCGGCAAGGCTCAGCTCCGGGTGCTTATGGAAGTGGCGGCGCTGCTTGATGATATAGGGTTCAAACTCTGCGGCGATATCCTGAATGGCTGCGGTGACGTCGTCAGCCGCTCGTACCTCGGTTGCCGCCATAATCTGCTGTGCCTTGGTCTTCGTCATGGTCGATTTGCTCCTTGCTGTGCCATCGCGCAATTCGTACAAGCTCTCTCCAGTATGCCACCTGCCACTTGGCCTGGCAAAGATGCCGTTTGCCGCTTGGCGTTTTGTAACAGGGGCGGGGGAGTACACTCGGGAGTGTTGAAATTCCTGCCAGAGACGGGGATGCCCATGCAACATATCGATCGGATTATCCGCTCCAAGAACGTCTTTACCGCGCAAGACGGTATCGATACCGCCCGCGAGCTGGCGATTGCCATTGCAGGCGACCGTATCGTCGCGGTCGGTGCGCCCGATGACGTGATTGCCGCCGCTCCTGCCGCCACGTCGGTTATCGACTACGGCGAGCAGTTTGTCTGCCCCGGTTTCCATGACGCTCATCTGCACTTCTTCCATACCTCGGTCGGTTCCTCGCCGTACATGCTCATGGATATGGGCACGTCCGAGGCGGCGCTGGTACAACACGCGCTTGAGTTTTCCCAGGACCTGCCCGACGACGCTTGGGTTGTAACGCAGGGTTGGCGCGACTACCGCTGGGACCCGCCCGAGCATCCCACTAAGGCGTCGCTCGATGCGGCATTTCCCGATCGTCCCTGCGTTATGTACTCGGGCGACGGGCACACGCTGTGGCTCAACAGCCGCGCACTCGAGGCGCTCGGCGTTACGCGCGACAGCGAGCCTCCGGTGGGTGGCAGTTACGACAAAGATGCAAATGGCGAGCTTACGGGTATCGCCCACGAGGCGGCTGCTATGCAGCTGCTGCCGCGCTGCCTGGAGTGGCTGGGCGAGGACCGCATCGCGAGCGCTTACGCCGACCAGATGAAGCGTATGGCCGAGCAAGGCATCACCTCAATCTGCGATATGTCGCTCATGCCCATGCCGGGCTGCGACTTTATTCGCGACGATGTTTACGAGAAGCTACAGGCCTCCGGCAAGCTGGGCATCCGCGCCCATCTGTTTCCCACGCTGCTGGATGACCAGTCGCGCTTGGAAGAACTCCAGACCCGCTACGCGAACAACGCGCTGCTCTCGGCGCCAGGCTTTAAACAGTTCTTCGACGGCGTGTCGAGCGAGCATACCGCATACCTCACTGAGCCCTATACCAACCCGCGCTTCCCGGGCGACCAGGGCCGCCTGACGGTCCCTGTCGAGCGTATGCGCAAGTTGGTTTTGGCGGCAGCCGAGCGTGACCATACCGTGCGCATCCACGTTATCGGCGACGGTGCCATCCATGCCGCACTCGATATCTTTGAGGAGGCGGCAGAGCTCTACGGCTTGCCCCAGCACGGCCACAATACGCTTGAGCACCTGGAGAATCTGCTGCCTCAGGACATCGATCGTCTGCGCAAGCTCAACGTCATTGCCTCGAGCCAGCCTTGCCACATCACGCTCGACCCGGGTGGCCCGGAGCGCGACCTGGGCCTGGAACGCAGCCGCATCATGTGGCCGTTCGCAACTTATCAGCAGCGCGGTATCCGTCAAGCTTTCGGTACCGACAGCCCCATCACGGCCGTTACCAGCATGAACGTGCTCTACACGGCTATCACACGCCAAGATCCCCGCAGCCACTGGCCCGAGGGCGGCTGGCTGCCGAGCGAGCGTATCGACGCGGCAACGGCCCTGCGCAGCTACACGCTTGGCAGCGCGTACGCAGCGGGCGACGAGCAAAACCTCGGCAGCCTAGAGCCCGGCAAATACGCCGACCTGGTAGTCCTGGACCAAAACCCGCTCACCATCGACCCCCAAGAGCTGCAAGCCACCAAGGTTCAGGCCACCTACCTGGCGGGCAACTTAATCTACGAGCGCTAATATTCATGCCGTACCGTTAAACGCGGCTCGGGCAGCATATTTTGGGATGGCGCTCGAGCCGCGTTTGTTTGCCGATGGGGGTTCGTTAGGAGCGTCCCCTCTCTGCTGGATTTGGGCGCAGGGTGGAAGCGCTGCTGCTCCGCGCGCTCAATTGGGATATCAGCGATGCTTTCTCTTAGCGTTTTGCATACTTCCAGTTGCAGATTGCAAAAAAAGTTGAGATGTTCTTTCCGGTCCTGATGTACCCCCGCCTGGGCCGTGCAAAAAATGGAGTATTCAGCACCGTGAGCTTTGCCGGTGCCGCTGCAGTCGGGTGGCATTGCGGAGATCGACGTCATTTTGGGGTCCGGTGCGGCGCGAGGCACGCTTTTTTGTCCTGACGGGGTTTGCCCGTCGACCCAAATCGCCGGTCAAAGGCGTTCTTGGGACCAATATGGTGTGTCCGGCGCGTATGCAGCCGTCCTGGCCTGCTGAAAACTCCCAAAAATGCACGCTGCTCCCCAGGGGACCCGTGCGCGCAGCGAAAACCATGCACATGTCGCTGTCCGCATCGCCATTTTGCTGCACTGACTTTTCTGAATACCGGGCCCGAGATTGGTCAACCCTAGGCTCCCGGAGCTGCGTTGGGGTCGGTTTCGTTGGCGGCCGCCTGCTTATGGGTGGCAAAGACCGAGCCTTCGTGGTCGAAGAGCTTACGATATTGCATGCGGTCCAGGCGATCGCGCGCATTAGCGGTCTTGGCGGGAACGTACTTGGCCTCGGCTGTATACCAAACGCCGTGCGCATCCTGCGCCCCCACCACGTTTATCGCCGGCATGTGCGCTCGGTTTTGCAAGCGTGCGCGTTGGTAGGCGGTGAGCGGGGCACCGATGGCATTGAGTGCGAGTGCGCCGACGTTATTGATGCTTGTGTTGAGTTCCCCACTCGTTTGTGCGTTGCCGGCGACATCGTAGTTCGCCCAGACCACATAGCGTGTCTGCCAGATGCGCTCGGTATGGGTGGCATCGTCCTCATCGGTAAAGTAGAGGTCGTTGTAGCGGTCGGTGAAGAACGGCTGGTGGTCGCCGTACATCACCACGACGACGGGGCGGTCGAGATCACGCAGCTTTTCCAGAAAGGCGGCGAAGGCGGCATCGGACGCTTCCATGAGCGAGCAGTATTCATTGGTCCAGGTGATAACTTTGTCGGACACACCTTCGACGGCAAGGTGCAGTTGCTGGTCGGTGGGCACCAAGCCCGTGTCATAGGCGGAGTGGTTTTGCATCGTCACGTCGTGGATGAAGATCGGCTGGTCGCTCTGCTTTAGTACCTCGAGGCACTTGTCGTAGGTGGCGGCGTCGGTGACCTTGCGGCAGAGCTCGGGTGCGCCGGCGAAGTCCTCGATCGAGAGGAACTCGTCGAATCCCATGTCCGCGAAGACGTTCTCGCGATTCCAGTTGGTGGCGTGGTTGGGGTGCATGGCCACGGTGCGATAGCCGAGTCTCTTGAACTGACGGGCGAGGTTCTCGCTCGGGGCCAGGTTGTAGCTCATGAACGGGTAGACGCCAGCGCCCAGGAATGCCATGGAGTGTCCGGTTAAGAACTCGAACTCGCTGTTACAGGTGCCGGCACCGAAGGCGCTCGTGTAGCTCACTCCCTGCAGAAGCGCGTTATCGATGGCTTTGAAGCGCTCGGGCCCCTTATAGCCACAGCCCAGTTCGTTAAAGATTGAAAGGTCGGCGAAGGACTCGTTCATGATGCAGATGACTGAGGGCTTGAGCTGGTCAAACTGTTCGACGGCAGCGGCACGGGAGGGGTCGGCGATGCCGTTCGTGCCCGCGTTCCAGCGCGCGGCAAGGCGCTTGATGATCGCCGAGGCCTCACCGCTCTTGTAGTGCTTGGGTTTAGGCGGCACCATTTTTTGCGCGCTCGAAATAAAGGTGGGGAGAAACCCCTGACTGTAATAGCTTTCGAGGGGCTTCCAGGTATGAAGCTTGATGCCCAAGGTGTCGTAATAGCTGATGAAGGCCTGCGCCCCCAGTGCGGCTCCGGCAACAAGTGCGGTACGACGGTCGACGGAGAGGGGGAGTTTGGATTTGGTTGCGACTGGATGCTCCCTCGGCGCTGTCGATGTCCCCTCGGTTGCCGGAGACGCCTTTGAGTCCTTCGATTTCAAAGACGCAGACATCGCATGGTCGATGGACTCGGGGGACGTTTCCGATGCGCGGCGCGGCGGTCGCCCACATGCATCACGCGGAATGAGGACGATAAGCGCGATTCCCAAGGCCGCGGCAGCAAGCCCCATGAAGCAGAAAGTGCTGAGCTCATAGGTGTAGCTGCCGGCGACCGTCGCAGCGGTCGAGAGGGCGAACAGGTCTCCGGGTTGGATGGGCATCGATTTGAACGTGATTACGAAGTGCTCGGCGATACCGATGCTGGCGAGCGCAACGATGCCAACGATTGCGGGGGTCTTACGGCGGTGCGGCAGATAGAACAACAGGCACAAGAAGCAGAAGATGAGCAAAAGCTCCAAAAGTGCCGGTCCGGCCTGCATCTTCCATAGTTCATGGTTGGAGGGCAGCTCGAGGGCGAGCATCGAGCATATCGATGCGCCGCCGATCGTTGCCAGCGTACGGGGGTAGGGATGGTCGGTCATCCAGCTTTTCAGATCCTTCATGCTCATCTTCATCGTCTCTGTTCCTTACTCCTAGTTCAGCGTCTTCACGAGCTTCTCCAGGTTGTCGTTCATGATGGGTGGGTAATCCTCGCCGGCTTTAAGCTGTTTGTCAGTGAGCCCCTCGACGGGGTCGAGCTGGACGCATTGTCGTCAGAAGCGGCGAGAGCAAAGACCGCACTTAAAAGGGGCATATATGCCGCCGCCATGGGGCCACGGTGACGAATAGGACGCCGCTTGGGATGGCGACGGTAGATTCGGTTGTCCATAGATTGCTTCTGAATTGAAAACGGCTGCGTCGGGGTGCCGACGGCCGAAGGCGATGCCGCTGTGGCACGCGGTAGCTATTTGATTCAATTGGGAGCCGTTAATCGTCCAGACGGACCCTGAGGGATAATAGGGTGACCGGGGCATATGAAGATCGCTCGGTGCCGATGACGGCTAGGGCGGAGATCAGCAAGAGGGTGATGAACGATGTCGCGCCCACGGGGACGGTGTCACCGCCACGGGCGATCGACAGATTGCCGGCGAGCTCGGCGCAGATGGTGCAGCCCGCGCCGGTGCAGTCATGATGCAACTCATGGGCGGTTGCGATGGGGGAGAGGATGGTTACCGCGAGAAGGGCGAAGACGAGAGCCAGGGCGAGCAGGCGAGTGCGAACGGGCGGCATGGAGTCGCGTGCATCGCGATTCGGTGCTATATCTCGCCATGCCGAGGTGCTCAGCTCATCGGTCATCTGCCCTCCCTTCCTCTCATCTGGGCATATTTCATCTGGAGGATTGTAGTCTTGAGAAGCTGATTCACAAAGTTGCCGCGCTAAAACTTCATGCTTTCCGGTCCGCCTTGGGGCTGCGCATAAGTTATCCTCCGACATTCAGAAAATCTAAGTGCCAAAAAATAAGATTTTTTGACTCCGTGTTGTATAACCCGCCATTCGTGGGTACCATTCAACGCGTACGCAAACAAAAAGGGTTAATTCGCGTGGCATAACCACGCGGCCCAAAAAGGAGGAGACAAGCATGTCGTCTTTGAAGCCGCTTGCAGATCGTGTTCTGGTCAAGCCCGACGAGGCCGAGCAGAAGACCGCTTCTGGTCTGTATATCGCCAGCAACGCTCAGGAGAAGCCGCAGCGCGGCACCATCGTTGCCGTTGGCGCCGGCAAGGTCAACGACAAGGGTGAGCGCATCCCCATGGACGTCAAGGAAGGCGACGTTGTCATCTACGGTAAATTCGGTGGCAACGAGGTCAAGGTCGACGGCGAGAAGTATCTGCTGATGCGCGCCGACGACATCTACGCCGTCGTCGAGGCCTAAGCCTCAGCCGGAATCGCACGATTCGTCTTTGAACGCGCCCGCCGCAAATGACTCGGTGCGGCGACGCGAGTCACGTTTCTTTTGGAGGATTACCTACCATGGCAAAGAACATTACGTTCAACACCGATGCCCGCGCTAAGCTCGCCAAGGGTGTCAACACTCTGGCCGACGCCGTTACCGTCACCATGGGCCCCAAGGGTCGCTACGTTGCTCTGCAGCGCACGTTTGGTGCCCCGACCATCACCAACGACGGCGTTTCCGTCGCCAAGGAGATTGAGCTCGAGGACAACATCGAGAACATGGGTGCCCAGCTGGTGAAGGAGGTCGCCACCAAGACCAACGACACCGTGGGTGACGGCACCACCACCGCAACCCTGCTCGCTCAAGCCATCGTCAACGACGGTCTGCGCAACGTCGCCGCTGGCGCCAACCCGCTGGCCATCCGTCGCGGCATCGACAAGGCCGTCAACGCCGCCGTCGCCGAGATGAAGAAGCAGGCCAAGCCGGTCGAGACCAAGGAGCAGATTGCTTCCGTCGGTACCATCTCCGCCGGTGACCCCGAGGTCGGCGAGAAGATCGCCGAGGCCATGGAGGTCGTGGGCAAGGACGGCGTCATCACCGTCGAGGATTCCCAGACGTTCGACATCACCATCGACACCGTCGAGGGCATGCAGTTCGACAAGGGCTACGTCTCCGCTTACTTCGTCACGGATAACGACCGCATGGAGGCCGTGATGAAGGATCCGTACATCCTCATCACCGACCAGAAGATCTCCAGCGTCCAGGACATCATGCCTGTTCTCGAGGCTGTCCAGCGCGCTGGCCGTGGCCTGCTCATCATCGCTGAGGACATCGATGGCGAGGCTCTGCCGACCCTCGTCCTCAACAAGATTCGTGGCGCCCTCAACGTCTGCGCCGTCAAGGCCCCGGGCTACGGCGATCGCCGCAAGCGCATCCTGGAGGACATCGCCGTCCTCACCGGTGGCCAGGCTGCTCTGGACGAGCTGGGCGTGAAGGTCGCTGACATCACCGCCGATATGCTCGGTACCGCTAAGTCCGTCACTATCTCCAAGGACAACACCGTCGTCGTCGGCGGCGCTGGCTCCAAGGAGGCCATCGACGCTCGTATCGCTCAGATCAAGGGTGAGATGGAGAACACCACCTCTGACTTCGACCGTGAGAAGCTCCAGGAGCGCCTGGCCAAGCTCTCCGGTGGCGTTGCCGTCATCAAGGTCGGCGCTGCTACCGAGTCCGAGCTCAAGGAGATCAAGCACCGCGTCGAGGACGCCCTGCAGGCAACCCGCGCTGCTGTCGAGGAGGGCATTGTCGCCGGTGGCGGCGTCGCCTTCATGGACGCTGCTCCTGCGCTCGACGCCGTTGAGCTCGACGACCCCGAGGAGAAGATCGGTGTCGACATCGTCAAGAAGGCTCTGACTGCTCCGGTCGCTACCATCGCCAAGAACGCTGGTTTTGAGGGCGCTGTCGTGGTCGACAAGGTTGCCGAGCTGCCCGCCGGCCAGGGTCTCAACTCTGCCAACGGCGAGTGGGGCGACATGATCGAGATGGGCGTCCTCGACCCCGTCAAGGTCAGCCGCGTCACCCTGCAGAACGCTGCTTCTGTCGCCAGCCTGATTCTCATCACCGAGGCTACCGTCTCCGATGTGCCCAAGAACACTCAGCTTGAGGATGCTATCGCTGCTGCTACCGCTGGTCAGCAGGGCGGCGGTATGTACTAAGGCCGACAAGGTCTAGAACTCCCACCGGGGATCCGGGGGCGTGACGGGGGCTTCTCTCCGGAACGTCCTCGGACATGCAAAGAGGCTCCGCATCGCGCTTCGCGCTGCGGAGCCTCTTTGCGTCCTGCGGAATGTTCCGGAGAGAAGCCCCCGTCACGCCCCCGGATTCCCTGCGTTTACGGCCTTGAGGTCGGCGGGCGGAGGAGGACGTGGTTGTGGGGGATGCGTGTCCCGGTCGCTGTTTCGCGGCTCTGCCGCGAAAGGCGCGCTACTTTGGGGCGGATGGAGGACGTGATTGTTGCGCTAACTTGTCCCTACCGCATTTCTGGAGCGTTTCCCCACCACAAATTACCCTTGGCATACTTGCGCGAACGATTGCTCGTGCTACACTTGCAATTGCTGTTTCAGGGCGGGGTGAAATTCCCCACTGGCGGTAAATCGGGCGGTGTCAAAGGGGCGCCGTGGCGCAGGCGAGATGCCTGCGGCCGAGCCGAGGAGTCCGCGACCCGTGTGTGCGTTGGTTCGCATGCCGGCTGAACTGGTGAGATTCCAGTACCAACGGTTAGAGTCCGGATGAAAGAGGCAGGTGATCTTATGTCTGAACAGTCGCAGCATATCCATTTTGAGAACACGAATAGGTGGAGCACCAAACAGCTCGTTACCATGGCGTTGATGTGCGCCTTGGGTGCCCTGTTTATGTACGTGCAGCTGCCCATCCTTCCTTCGGCGCCGTTTTTGACCTATGACCCGTCGCTGGTGCCGGCGATGGTGTGTGGGTTTGCATATGGCCCCGGTGCCGGTACTGCTGTTGCCGCCATGGCGATCGTTATCCATGCGCTCACTACGGGCGACTGGGTCGGCGCGCTTATGAACCTGGTTGCCACGCTGGGCTACATTCTGCCCGCGGCTATCGTCTACCAGAAGATGCATACCTATAAGGGTGCCGTGATTGGCCTAGCGCTCGGCGTCATTGCCGCTACGGCGTTGTCTATGGTCGCAAACCTTACCATTGGTGTTTGGTTCTGGTATGGCTCGGTCGATGTGATCGCCCCGCTCATGATTCCTGCCGTGCTGCCGTTCAACCTCATCAAGACCGTGCTCAACTCGGTGTTGACGCTGGCGGTGTACAAGGCGGTCTCTAATCTCATTACGCCCAAGAAGGACCAGGTCAAAGGCCGCGCATGATTGAGTGTCGGGGCGTTTCCTTTAGCTATGACGGTGCCACACCGGCACTCGACGGCATCGATCTGAACATCGAGGATGGCGAGTTTTTCTGCATCCTCGGCGGAAACGGGTCGGGCAAGTCGACGTTCGCCAAGCATTTGAACGCGCTGCTGCAGCCCGATACGGGAACGGTGCGCGTCAACGGCATGGACGCGTCCGATCCCGAGCTGGTCTACGACATCCGCTCGACTGCGGGCATGGTGTTCCAGAACCCGGATGATCAGCTGGTGGCGACGCTTGTCGAGGACGATGTTGCGTTCGGTCCCGAAAACCTTGGCGTGCCATCGGCCCAGATCGCGCAGCGTGTGCGAGATGTGCTGAAGGCCGTGGGCCTGGTGGGCTTTGAGCGCCACGAGACCCATGCGCTCTCGGGTGGCCAAAAGCAGCGCGTGGCGCTTGCCGGCGTGCTTGCCATGGAACCGCGCGTGCTCATATTGGACGAGGCTTCCTCGATGCTCGATCCGCGTGGACGCAAGGGCCTCATGAAGGCTTGCCGCGCGTTGCACGCTCGCGGCATGACCATCGTGATGATTACGCACTTTATGGAAGAGGCCGCCGAGGCCGATCGAGTCGCGGTGTTTCAGGCGGGGCGCGTTGCCATGCTCGGTACGCCCGAGGAAATCTTGACGCGGGCGGACGAACTTGCGCAGCTCAACCTGGACATGCCGGAGTCGTGCCGTTTGGGCATGGCACTTCGTGCGAAGGGCGTACCCGTTTGCGCGCAGGTGCGCGAGGCGGATATGGTTGCCGAGGTTGCGCAGGCCTATACCGAGCGGAGCGGGGCAGGCACTGCGGGGCAGCCTTCCGCGTCCCAGTTGGAAATCGCTGACGGCACTGTTCCGGTAGACAACGAGGACAACGCGTCGGAGCCTGTCATCGAGCTATCCCATGTTTCGTACAGTTATTCGCTCAGTCTGCGCGAGCGTCGCCGCTGGCATAAGCGCTCGGCCGTTGCGGGCAAATCGAGCAAACAGGCTCTCTGGGGAAACGACCCCAGCAGCCCGTGGGCGCTGCGCGATGTATCGCTGACGGCGCGTCGCGGCGAGTTCCTGGGCTTAGCAGGCCATACCGGTTCGGGTAAGTCGACGCTGGTCCAGCATCTCAACGGTTTGATTCGCCCCCAGGAGGGTTCCGTTTACGCGTTGGGGCTCGACCTGGCAAACAAGAAAGATGCCGCCGCGGTTAAGGCCAAGGTCGGCGTGGTGTTTCAATATCCCGAGCGTCAGCTGTTTGCCGAAACCGTGACGCAGGACGTGGCGTTTGGCCCGCACAACCTTGGCTTGTCGCAGGCCGAGGTCGCGCGCCGCGTTGAGTCATCGCTCGCGCGCGTGGGCCTCGACTTGGCCACGGTGGGCGACAAGAGTCCCTTTGAGCTTTCGGGTGGCCAACAGCGGCGCGTGGCGTTTGCTGGCGTGCTTGCCATGGAGCCCGAGGTCCTGGTACTCGATGAGCCCATGGCGGGGCTCGATCCGGCGGCGCGCAGTGATTTCCTGGAGCTCATCGATCGACTTCACCATGGGGGCCTGACCGTCGTCATGGTCTCACACAGTATGGATGACCTTGCCAATTGCTGCGATCGTATTGTCGTGATGAACGAGGGCGCGGTGTTTGCTGAGGGCACGCCCGCTCAGGTTTTTGCGCATGCGGATGAGCTTAAATCAATCGGCTTGGGTGTTCCCGCTGCCCAGCGCATGGCGTTGGCGCTCGCGGAAGCGGGCGTGCCGCTGCATCGCGGCGGGCTCTATACGGTTGAGTCGTTGGCCGACGAGTTGGCAGATTTGCCGATCGGTCGCTCAGGCGGTTCTTCTAACGTCTCGGACAAGGCCAAATCCGAAACGGTCGCGCGAGAGGAGGGTTGCTGATGGAGGCGTTTTCGTTTGGCAGCTACTATCCGAGCGATAGCGCGATCCATCGCCTGGATCCGCGCACCAAGCTGCTCCTGGGCTTTGTGTTTTTGATCACGACGCTGACCGTCGGCGGCTTCCGCGGATTGGCCCCTGTCGCAATTTTCGTTGTGCTGATCTATGTCGTGTCCCGGGTGCCGGCTCGTCGCGTTCTGTCGTCGATGGCGCCGCTGCTGGCAGTCGTCGTCGTGGTCGCGGTGCTCAACTTGTTTACCGATCAGAGTGGGCGCATCCTGTGGCAGCTCGGCTTTCTGCAGATAAGCGAGGGCTCACTGCGTTCTGCCGCCTTTATGGCGTGTCGCCTGACCCTGATGATGGCCGGCATGAGCGCCATTACGCTCACCACACCGACGCTCGACCTCACCGCGGGCTTTGAGCGTCTGCTCGCACCGTTTGCGCGCGTGGGGCTTCCGGCGCATGAGCTCGGCATGATCATGGGCATCGCGTTGCGCTTTATGCCGCAGTTCGCCACCGAGATGAAGCAGACGGCGGACGCGCAGGCAAGCCGCGGTGCACGCGTAACGGGTGGCCCGCTCGGCGGCGTGCGTATGCTCGGCAGTGTGGCGATTCCACTGTTCACGGGCGTGTTCCGTCATGCCGAGACGTTGTCTGCCGCCATGGATGCACGCTGCTATCACGGCGAGCAGGGCCGCACGCGTCTGCATGCGCTTGCATTTCGCCGCGGGGATGCGCTGGCTGCGGTGGTGACGATGCTGCTGTTTGCGTGTGTCATCGTCGTCAACCTTCAACTTGTTTAGGCGCGATTCGAGCGCAAGAAAGGGGTCCCTATGACCGACAACGACCGCACAGCTCAGCTTGAGCGCGCCTGCTCGTATCTCAGGCGCATTCCGGCGTGGTATCTGGCCACGACCGATGTGGCCGACGGGCATCAGCCTCGCGTGAGGCCGTTTTCGTTTGCCATGGTCGATGAAGGTAAGCTGTGGTTTTGCACGTCGCGCGACAAGGATGTGTGGGCGGAGCTGAGTGCGAATCCCAAGTTTGAGCTCTCGGGCTGGAAGCCGGGGGAATGCTGGATCGTATTGACCGGCGAAGCCGCACTTGAGGACGACGCAGTTGCGAGCGACAAGGTGCGTCAAGCGGGTTTTAAGCACATGGTGGGCATCGGCGAGGAACACGAGAGTGCCAACGACGGCCGCCTTGCTTTCTTTTCGGTCCGCAACATTGCCGCGCGCTTCTGTGATATCGACGGCAGCGAGGAGCGCCTGGAGCTCTAGCGCGTCTCAAATTAACTACCCGTTCCGAATTAGCTAGCGCCAGGAGGACACATGGACGGATTGAATACGGTGTTGGAGTATCTGACGTCGGTGCCGGCATGGTATTTGGCGACGAGCGTTGACGGACAGCCTCATGTGCGTCCGTTTTCGTTTGCGCAGATCCAGGACGGCAAGCTGTGGTTTGTAACAGCGCGCACCAAAGATGTGTGGCAAGAGCTGCTGCAAAACCAGCGCTTTGAGGCCACGAGTTGGTGGCCGGGCCATGGCTGGCTCATCTTGCGCGGGCGTGCCGGCTTGGATGACCGGGCTTTAGGCGAAATGCGCGAAGCTGGGTGGAAGCATCTAGAGCGCCTGGGCGAGCACTATGAGGGGCCTAACGACCCCACGCTCGTCTTCTTTAGCGTCGAGGATCCCGAGGCTTTTATCTGCAATCACGACGAATGGGTGCCGGTCGAGCTCTAGCCAGCTGGCTCATCCTAACAACTTGGTTTTCGCATGGGCGGGCCCCGTCTTGCCCGGCGCCGTTAGGAGCGCCGGTCAATACGGGGCCCGCTCCATTTGTCAATTCCTTCAAGCGAATGTGTCGGGAATGTTTCAATGCATGAATATGCAAGCCATTTACGTATTAATGCATCTTTTGGTGCTAAAGTTTCAATCCACTTCATAACGACCGCTGCGAAATGCGCATCGGTGCATAAATCGCAGACAAGGAGTCTGATATGTCTTTAAAGGTTGGAATCGTCGGCGCGGCTGGATATGCCGGAGCCGAGCTCATTCGCCTCGTCCTCGGTCATCCCGAGTTTGAACTTGCTGCCATTACGTCCAACGCCGATGCCGGCCAGCCGTTGTCTGCGGTGCACCCGAGCTTCACCGGCGTAAGCGATCTTGTCTTTACGACGCATGATGCCCCTGAGCTCAAGAACTGCGACGCGGTCTTTTTGGCCGTGCCGCACACGGCTGCCATGGCACAGGTGCCCGCGCTGCTTGCATCGGGCGTCTCCTGCTTTGATCTTTCGGCCGACTACCGTCTGAACGACGCGTCCGTTTTTGAGGCTTGGTATGCCGCCGAGCATACGAGCCCCGAGCTGCTCAAGACCCGTGCCTTCGGTCTGCCCGAGCTGTTCTGCCAGGACTTGGAGACCGCTGCATCCGACCATGCCGACGGCAAACCCGTGCTGGTCGCCTGCGCCGGTTGCTATCCCACCGCAACGAGCCTTGCCGCCGCGCCCGCCGTGCGCGCGGGCTGGGTGGCCGAGAACGGCCCCGTGATTGTCGATGCCATTAGCGGCGTGACGGGCGCCGGTAAGTCCTGCAACGCCCGCACCCATTTTTGCAGCGCCGACGAGAACTTGGAGGCCTACGGCGTGGGCAAGCATCGCCACACGCCCGAGATTGAGCAAATCCTTGGCCTGACCGATCGCGTCGTCTTTACCCCGCACCTGGCACCGCTCAAGCGCGGTCTGCTCTCCACGGTGACGCTGCCGCTCGCGCCGCAGGCTCTCGATACCTTGACCCTTGAGGACGTTGTCGACCATTACAAGCAGTTCTACGCCGGTCGCACCTTTGTGCGCGTGCTCGATGCCGGCCAGCAGCCCAAGACGGCTTCGGTCGTCGGCACCAACGCCGCCCAGATCGGCCTCGCGCTCAACAAGCGCGCGGGCGTTCTGGTGGCTACGGGCGCCATCGACAATCTATGCAAGGGTGCAGCAGGCCAGGCGGTCCAGTGCGCCAACATCGTCTTTGGTTTTGACGAGCGACGAGGCTTGCCCACGGTGGCGTGCCCGGTGTAGCACATTCGATTATTAACGATTTGGTAGTCGGGCATCGAGTGAGGCGCCACTCTTAAGCTGGTCAAGCAATTGCGACCAGCGTGGCGCGCTAGCCGATGCCCGCTTTTTTATTTGATATGGGGAGTCATAGGGACGATGAATACCGAGCTGATTGATATCAAGATTCGCGCCGTCGAAGGCGGCGTTACGGCAGCGGCCGGCTTTAAGGCAGCGGGCATCCATGCCGGATTCCGCAAGAATCCCGAGCGTCTGGATTACGCGCTCGTCGTGCCCGATAAACCCTGTCCCGGGGCCGGCGTGTTTACGACTAATCGCTTTTGTGCGGCGCCCGTGCAGGTGAGCCGTGCCAACCTGGGCGGTGCGGACAAGGGCTACGGCGTCATTGCCGGCGTTTCGGTCAACTCTGGCAATGCCAACGCCGCCACGGGTGAGACCGGTCTTGCCTGCGCGCGCGAGACCTGCAATATCGCCTCGCAGGTCATCGGCTGCGAACCTCAGCAGATTCTTGTCGCCTCCACGGGCGTGATCGGACAGATTCTGCCGATCGACGCGTTTGAGACTGCCGTTCCTGCCGCCTACGAGGCGCTCTCCGCCCATGGCGGTGCCGATGCCGCCCGCGCTATCATGACGACCGACACGCACTCCAAGGAGTATGCCGTGTGTTATCGCAGCGAGGCCGCGGGGCACGCAGGCAATGCCTATACGGTGGGCGGTATGTGCAAGGGCTCGGGCATGATCATGCCCAACATGGCAACCATGATCGCGGTCATCACTACCGATGCCCCCGTCGAGCCGGCGGCGCTCCACGCCCTGTTGCTCTCCACTGTCAAGCAGACCTTCAACAAGGTAACGGTCGATTCCGACACCTCGACCAACGACACCTGCATCATGCTTGCCTCCGGCGCCGCTGCCGCAGATGCCGGGCCTATTGTTGAGGGCTCTGACGCCTTCGACGAGCTGGCCTTTGCCGTGCATGAGGTGTGCGAGAGCCTGGCGCGCAACATCGCCGCAGATGGCGAGGGCGCGTCCAAGCTCGTGACGGTCAACGTCACCGGCGCCGTGAACGACGAGGAGGCCGATATCGCCGCTCGTGCTGTCGCCAACTCGCCGCTCGTCAAGACCTGCATCGCCGGCCACGACTGCAACTGGGGCCGCGTTGCCATGGCGCTCGGCAAGTGCGGCGTGCAGTTTAACCAAGAAGATGTGTCCATCGACATGATGGGCATGCCTGTCTGTCGCGACGGTCTGACTGTTCCCTTTGACGAGGACGAGGCTCTACGACGTTTCGAGGCGCCCGAGATCGTGATCTCGGCCGACCTGGGCGCAGGCGACGCGGCAACGACCGTGTGGACCTGCGACCTCACGCATGAGTACATCTCCATCAACGGCGACTACCGTTCCTAGATTCCAGGCACGCTGCGCATCTTGCCGCGATTGCGGACAGCGGAGCACGGCGCGATAACGATACGAAAGACGAGGCAGATTATGAAATTCGCACGCGATTGTCGATCGAGCGAATCCAACGAAGCAACCGCGCAGCTGCTGTTCGAAGCGCTGCCGTGGATTAAGAACCTGACCGGCAAGACGGTTGTTATCAAATATGGCGGAGCCGCCATGGTCGACGAGCAGCTGCGCCGCGACGTGATGAGCGACATCGTCCTGCTCAAGATCATCGGTATGCGTCCCGTCATCGTGCATGGTGGCGGCAAGGCTATCAACGAGGCGCTGAGCCATTACGATATTCCCGTCGAGTTTAAGAACGGCCAGCGCGTGACCACGCCGGCGACCATGGATATCGTGCGCGAGGTACTGGGCGGCAAGGTCAACCAGGAGCTGGTTGCTGCCATCAACCACCACGGCAACCTGGCCGTGGGCGTGTCGGGCAGCGATGCCGGCACGCTCATCGCCGAGCCTCTCGACCCCGAGCTCGGTCGAGTGGGCAAAGTGACACACGTTAACACCGACTATATCGAGCGCTTACTCGATAGCGAGTACATCCCCGTCATCGCTACCGTCGCGGCGGGGGAGGACGGCGGTTTCTTCAACATCAACGCCGATACCGCCGCCGGTGCCGTTGCGGCGGCGCTCCATGCGCACAAAGCGATTTTCTTGACCGATGTCGACGGTCTGTACAAGGACTTTGGCGACAAGGATTCGCTTATCTCCAACCTGACGCTCGACGAGGTCAATGAGATGCTCTACGGCGGCGAGGTCGATAAGGGCATGATTCCCAAGCTGCGCGCGGCCGTCGATGCGCTTGCCGGCGGCGTATTTCGTGCCCACATCATCAACGGCACCACGCCGCATTCGCTGCTGCTGGAGCTGCTGACCGATGCCGGCGTCGGCACCGTGATCCATTCCACCGAGACGGCCTACGAGTTCGATACGCATCCGCATCCGCTTTCGACGTTTGCTGCGCGTCTGACCGAGAACCTCGACGAGGTCGAGAAGCTTCAGACGGTCTAGCTGACCCGCAGCCGCCCCATTCCTGCACCCATAGGCCTGCGCCGTTCGGCGCTCAACGAAAGGCATCCCATGTCACTTGCAGCTCAGCAATCGCTTGAATCCAATTACGTTATGCATACCTTTGGCCGCTCTCCGGTCGAGTTTGTCGAGGGTCACGGCATGAAGCTCACCGGCGACGATGGCCGTGAGTACCTCGACTTTCTTGCCGGCATCGGCGTGTGCAGCCTAGGTCATGGCGACCCGGCTGTGCTCTCGGCGCTCGAGGCACAGACCAAAAAGCTCATGCATGTCTCCAATTACTTCTACATTGAGCAGCGCGGACAGGTCGCGGCGCTGCTGTCCAAGCTTGCTAACGACGACGTAGATGGTGCGCGCGTGCTTGCCGATGCCATTGCCGCCGGCGATGAGATCACGGCAGCTGCTCTTGGTGCCCCGGCTGCGGACGAGCAGGTGTGGGAGACCTTCTTTGCCAACTCCGGCGCCGAGGCCAACGAGGGCTCGATGAAGCTCGCGCGCCTGTACGCCAAGCGTGCCGGTAACGGTGGCAACACCATCGTGTGCATGCGCGGCGGTTTCCATGGCAGAACGCTTGAGACCATTGCCGCCACCATGCAGGATTGGCTGCAGGATAGTTTCCGCCCGCTGCCGGGTGGCTTTGTGGCCTGCACGCCCAACGATATCGATGAACTGCGTGCGATCTTTAAGCATCTGGGGAGCGAAATTTGTGCCGTGATGCTCGAGCCGATCCAGGGCGAGAGCGGTGTGCACCCCATGACCGAGGAGTTTATGGCGGCAGCGCGCGACCTGGCACACGAAGTGGGCGCCGTGCTTATCGCCGACGAGGTCCAGTGCGGCATCTTCCGCTGCGGCAAGCCGTTTGCATTCCAAGCCTATGGCGTGGAACCCGACATCATGAGCCTTGCCAAGGGCATTGCTGATGGCGTGCCCATGGGTGCCGTCGTAGCAAAGAAGGAGATTGCCGACGTGTTTAAGCCGGGCGACCACGGCTCGACGTTTGGCGGTAGCTGCTTGGCCATCGCGGCGTGTGCCGCGACGCTCTCCGCACTCGTGCGCGGCGATTATGCCGACCACGCTGCCAAGGTAGGCGCCTATATGGAGGCAAAGCTCGCCAAGCTGCCGAACGTGACCGAGGTGCGTGGCCGCGGCTTGATGCTCGGCTGCGATCTGGACGATACTGCGGGTGATGCACACGACGTTGTGGCCCGTGCATTGGGGGCTGGTGCCGTGATTAACGCTACGGGTGCCCATACGCTGCGTTTCCTGCCGCCGCTCGTCTGCGAGGAATCCGACGTGGACAGTCTGATCGAGATCCTGGCGGGTGTCTTGGGCTAACGCGGCACAATAACTCAATTTGGACCGGGTTCCGGACTGCGGACGTGCCCTATGTGGCATGATTCAGCGGTCTGGAGCCCGTTTTGCCTTAGATTTGCTAAGGCGGGGAGACCTGCTGGTCAAAAAACATTAAATATGAGTACTGTTACCGATTTGGTCGCAGCAATTTTGGACTAATAAGACCAGATGGCAAGTCGAAATGGCGATGAATGCACGATTTTGATCTAATTGTTAGTCCTTATAATGGACATATGTTGCGTAACTTAAGCAAATACTATCTTTTGATATGTTGTAAGCAAGGTAGCAGTACTCATTTTTGCCATTTTCTGGCCACGGCCTTTGTGACAGACGTGCTGGCGGGTTCGAATCCCATGCGCTGGGCCTGAAAAAAAGAAAGGCCTCCATCGCTGGAGGCCTAACAATTCAGTGGTGGGCGATGAGGGATGTCGCGTGCGGCTGGCGCCGCCCGCTCTCGCTTCGGGCCTGCGGCCCTCGCGTGCTGCGCTGGAAAACGTTTCGCGTTTCCTCAGCTCCGCACCCTTGTGGGTTCGAATCCCATGAAATGGGCCCAAGCAAAAACGGCCCCCTTTCGAGGACCGTTTCCAAATCAGTGGTGGGCGATGAGGGATGTCGCGTGCGGCTGGCGCCGCCCGCTCTCGCTTCGGGCCTGCGGCCCTCGCGTGCTGCGCTGGAAAACGCTTCGCGTTTCCTCAGCTCCGCACCCTGTCGGGTTCGAATCCCATGAAATGGGCCCAAGCAAAAACGGTCCCCTTTCGAGGACCGTTTCCAAATCAGTGGTGGGCGATGAGGGATGTCGCGTGCGGCTGGCGCCGCCCGCTCTCGCTTCGGGCCTGCGGCCCTCGCGTGCTGCGCTGGAAAACGCTTCGCGTTTCCTCAGCTCCGCACCCTGTCGGGTTCGAATCCCATGAAATGGGCCCAAACAAAAACGGTCCTCTTGCGAGGACCGTTTCCAATTCAATGGTGGGCGATGAGGGATTCGAACCCCCAGCCTTGTGCGTGTAAAGCACCTGCGCTAACCGTTGCGCCAATCGCCCATGCGGAGAGAGTATAGCAAAACAATCGCCCCATTCACCTCATATCCATTAAAGGTAACCGGCGCGTGTCGGCGCGGAGCTGATTCAGTTGAGATTGCCTGAACATTCCGTCCCTCTTTACACCCTCGGGTATACTCAAAAGCTACTGATTCGATTTGATGCCCAGCAACAGCAGAGGGGATAGTATATGTGCGGTTTTGTCGGTTTTGTCGGTGGGACGGATAACCAATCCGAGGTGCTCACCAAGATGATGGACCGCATCGTCCATCGTGGTCCCGACATGGGCGGCCAGTTTATCGACGGCCGCGTTGCCCTCGGCTTCCGCCGCCTGTCGATCCTCGACCTGACCGAGGCTGGCGCCCAACCTATGGCCAACGAGGACGGTAGCGTCGTCATTGTCTTCAACGGCGAGATCTACAACTTCCAAGAACTCCGTTCCGAGCTCGAGGCCAAGGGCTACAAGTTCCACTGCGGCGCCGACACCGAGAGCCTTCTGCACGGCTACGAGGAGTGGGGCGAGGCAGTACTCGATCGCTTGCGCGGTATGTACGCCTTCGTCATCTGGGACAAGAAGAAGAACAAGCTTTTTGGCGCCCGTGATATCTTTGGCATCAAGCCGCTCTACTACTATCCCATGGCCGATGCGGGTGACGGCGCTCCGGGCGTGCTCTTTGGTTCCGAGATCAAGAGCTTCCTGGACTACCCGCACTTCCACAAGGCGGTCAACAAAAAGGCCCTGCGTCCGTACATGACGCTGCAGTATTCGGCAACCGAGGAGACCTTCTTCGAGGGTGTCTACAAGCTGCCGCCGGCGCATTACTTTACCGTAGACATCCCGACCGGCAAGATGAACATCGAGCGCTACTGGGATTGCGATTACTCTGCCGTCGAGAAGCCGTTCGAGGAGTACGTCGACGAGCTGGATGAGGTCGTGCACGAGAGCGTCGAGGCCCATCGCATCGCCGACGTCAAGGTCGCGTCGTTCCTCTCCGGTGGCGTCGACTCCAGCTACATCGCCGCTTGCCTCATGCCCGACAAGACCTTCTCGGTGGGCTTCGATTACAAGAATTTCAACGAGACTAACTACGCCAAGGAACTTTCTGACAAGCTCGGCGTCGAGAATGTCCGCAAGATGATTACCGCCGACGAGTTCTTCGGTGCGCTTGAGGACATCCAGTATCACATGGACGAGCCGCAGTCCAACCTGTCTTCCGTGCCGCTGTGGTTCTTGGCCGAGATGGCCCGCAAGGACGTCACCGTCGTGCTTTCGGGCGAAGGCGCCGACGAGCTCTTTGGCGGCTACGCCTACTACGAGGACACGGTCCCAGTCCGCAAGTACAAAAAGATGGTGCCGCTGCCCATCCGTCGCGCGCTCGGTAACCTGGCGTTGCATATGCCGTACTTCAAGGGACATAACTTCCTGGTAAAGGGTGCCGAGATCCCCGAGAAGTCGTTCCTGGGACAGGCTCTGGTATGGCCGGAGCGCGAGGTCGACGGCGTGCTCAAGCCCGAGTACAACACCGGCGATGGCGCCTTCGAGCTTGCCGCTCCCATCTATGCGCGCGTGAAGGGTCAGCCCGAGCTAGTCAAGAAGCAGTACCTGGACATGAACATGTGGCTCCCGGGCGACATTCTGCTCAAGGCCGACAAGATGTGCATGGCGCACTCGCTGGAGCTGCGCGTGCCCTTCCTGGACCGCAAAGTCATGGAGTTCGCCGAGCACATTCCCGACCGCTACCGCATCAACGAGAACGGCAACAAACAGGTACTCCGCCACGCTGCCAACAAGTCGCTGCCCGATGAGTGGGCCACCCGTCCCAAGGTGGGCTTCCCGGTGCCGATTGTCTACTGGCTGCGCGAGCAAAAGTGGTACGACTATGTCAAGGAGTACTTCACCGCGCCGTGGGCAAGCGAGTTCTTCGATACCGACGAGCTCATGCACCTGCTCGATCTGCACTTTGCGGGCAAGGGCGATTTCCAGCGCAAGATCTATACGCCGCTCGTGTTCCTGGTGTGGTACAAGCGCTTCTTTATCGACGAGGACCAGCCCGCTGTTCAGGCTGCCTAGCCTCGGCTAACGAACGCCTGCGCGTAACGGCTCCTCCGGGAGCCGTTTTTGCGTGGGTGCGTTTCAGTTACTATAAAAACCGTCCCTGCCAAGTGGCTGAGAAAGGTGAAAGATGCACCATTCGGATTCCGCGACCGTGACCACGGTCGATACGCTTGCCAAGCTTCTCGACGTGTGCGGCGAGCTGCGCGCATCAGAGCAGGTTGACGAGCGTGCCGTGACCGGCTGCTCGTTTGATTCGCGCGCGGTCTCGGCAGGTGACGTGTTCTTTTGCAAAGGTGCTGCCTTTAAGCCCGCGTTTTTGAGCATGGCGCTCGATGCGGGTGCCGTCGCATTTGTGTGCGAAGAGTCGCTGGTCGAGTCTCTGGAGCCGCTGGCGCAGGAGAGCGGTGCTGCGATGCTGGTTGTTGATAGCGTTCGCACGGTCATGGCCCTGTTGCCGCCGGAGGTCTACGACCGTCCCGACCACGACGTCAAGATCGTGGGCATCACCGGTACCAAGGGAAAGACCACGGCCGCTTTTATGCTTCAGTCCATCATCAAGGCAGCGGGCGAATCCTGCGGCATGATCGGCTCGGTGAGTACCGACGATGGCATCGAGTGCTACGAGAGCACCAATACTACGCCCGAGGCCCCCGAGGTCTGGCGCCATATCGCCAACTGCCGTGAGTCCGGTCGCCAGTCCATGGTCATGGAGGTCTCGAGCCAGGCGCTCAAGTACCAACGCGTCGAGAATCTGCCGTTTGACGTGGCGTGCTTCCTCAACATCGGGCGTGACCACATCTCGCCGATCGAACACCCCACGTTTGAGGATTATTTTGAGAGCAAACTCAGGATCTTTGACCAGGCAAAGACCGCCGTGGTGAATCTGGGCACCGAAGAGGTTGACCGTGTGCTGGAGGCAGCGTCGACGGCCGAGCGCTTGGTGACCGTTGGCGTCGAGCATCCCGAGGCAAGCCTGTGGGCAAGCGATGTCCGCGTGGTCGGCTTTAACATCGAGTTTAACCTGCATGGCCTGTGTGCCGACGAGTCCGAGGCGGGGGAGAAGGTCCTGCTGGGCATCGCGGGCGACTTTAACGTGGAGAACGCGCTGGTCGCTATCGCCGCTGCGCACGAGATCGGCATCGGTATCGATGCCATCAAGAAGGGCCTCTCCAAGCTTCGTGTGCCGGGCCGTATGGAGGTCGTGGAGTCGAAGGACGGCCGCGTGATCTGCGTCGTTGACTATGCGCACAACCAGCTTTCGTTCCGTTCGCTTTTCTCGTCGGTCAAGCGCGCGTTTCCCACTAGTCCAGTCATTGCAGTGTTTGGCGCTGCCGGCGGCAAGGCGCAGGAGCGCCGCGAGCAGCTTCCGCGCGAGGCCGCACCATATTCCGACCTGATGATCTTTGCCAACGAGGACCCGGCTCACGAGGACCCGATGAAGGTCTGTCGCGAGCTTGCCGAGCATGTTCCCGACGATACGCCGAACGAGATCATCCTCGACCGTGAAGCCGCTGTGCATGCGGCGTTCAAGGCGGCGCGCGAGGAGTACGTCAACCCCAATGCTCCCACCATTGTCTTGCTGCTGGCAAAGGGTGACGAGGAGCTCATGCACGTGGGCGACGAGTTCGTGCCCATCGAGAGCGACCTTTCGTTGGCCAATCGCCTGATCGATGTTACCCAGTTTGACTAATGAACCATGATGGCGAAGGCGCCCTGAGTGCGCTGTCGCCATAAACGTGTTCCCTCAATCAAAACATGCCGTCCAAGCCCAAACCCTTCTACGTAAACGGAGTAACCATGTCCCACAACACCCTGCCGACCGTCGCCGAGCTTTCGGGCGAGATGCGCGAGCGCTTGGCCAAGGTTAAGTACGTCTTTACCGACCTGGATGCTACGATGCTCGCACCCGGCTCGTGCGTGCTGCGCGACAACGACGGCAACCCCTCGACCAAGCTCGTCGAGGCTGTCGTGGCACTTGCCCGCGCCGGCATCCAAGTGGTTCCCACCTCGGGCCGCAACCGTACCATGATCCACGAGGACGCGCGCGTGCTCGGCCTCAACTCTTACATTGGTGAGATGGGTGGCCTGGTCATGTACGATCTCAAGGCCAACGATTGGGAGTATCTGACCGGCGATATGCCCTACGACCCATCTTGCGGTCTCACGCCGCACCAGGTGATCGAGCAGACTGGCGTGTGCGAGAAGATCCTCGCCCGCTGGCCGCACAAGATCGAGTATCACAACGACATGTCGACCGGCTACAAGTACCGCGAGGTTACCGTCGGCATGCGCGGCGACATCCCCGATGACGAGGCGCAGGCCATCCTCGACGAGGCCGGCTGCGGCCTGGTGTGGGCCTGTAACGGTCACCTGACGCATCTGTCCAAGCCGACGACGCTCGAGCTCGATCGCGTCGAGGACGGTCGCGCGTTTAACATCAATCCCGCCGGCCTCAACAAGGGCGTTGCCATCGCGCGCTTCTGCGAGCACCTGGGGATTGAGCGCGAGGAGACGCTCGCGCTCGGCGATTCCGAGTCCGACTTCTACATGGCCGATCACGTGGGCACGTTCTGCCTGGTCGAGAATGGCCTGACGAGCGCCGGCGCGCCCGAGTTCCTGGCTGCTTGCGAGAACGCTTTCGTTACGCGCGGCAAAATTGTCGACGGTTGGGCGGCGACGGCAGAGCTGCTGGTCGCGGCGCGTTCGTAGCGCGGCGTCGCCGCACTTGGACATGTCTTTTCGAGAGAGACTGGTGAGGTAATGTCCGATATCGAGAATCTGGCCGGGGACACGCGCCCCATTGGCGTATTCGACTCGGGTCTGGGCGGTCTGACGGTTGCGCGCGCGATTGCGACGGCGTTGCCGCACGAGTCCGTCTACTACTTTGGCGACACCAAGCGCTGCCCTTATGGCACTCGCACCGAGGACGAGGTGCGCTCGTTTGCGCTGCAGGCGGGCCGTTGGCTGTCGAAGCACGATGTCAAGATTATGGTCATCGCCTGCAATACGGCGACCGCTGCGGCCTTGCGTTTGGCCCAGCAGGTGCTCGACGTCCCCGTCATCGGTGTGATTGCGCCGGGCGCACGCGCGGCAATCAACAGCACCCGCACGCGCCGGGTGGGCGTGCTCGCCACCAACCTCACCATTCGCTCAGGCGCTTACACGCGTGCCATTCAGGACCTGGATGCCGGCGTCGACGTATACGGCTGCCCGGCTTCGAGTTTTGTCGAGGTTGTCGAGCACGAGCTCGCCTCGGGTGCGCATCTGCAGGAGCAGTGGCTCGAGAACGAGGACATCTTCGATACGCCGGCCGTGCGAGCGCTGGTCGGCGCCACGGTTGAGCCGCTGCGCGATCGCGGAATCGATACCGTGGTGCTCGGCTGCACGCACTTTCCGCTGTTGGTGGGACCTATCCGCCATGCGCTGGGGCCTGGGGTGCGCGTCGTGAGTTCTGCCGAGGAGACTACGCGCGAGCTGACCGATATCCTCACGCGCCGTGAGCAACTGGCGGGCGACGCTGCCGAGCCGCAGCATCGCTTTGCCACTACGTCTGACAACATTGCCGAGTTTGCGGTGGCGGGTAGCTTTATCTTTGGCCAGCCGCTCAAAAGCATCGAGCATGTCGATATCGACGAACTGAAATAGATGTAGGGTTACCGTCCAAAGACTTGCCCTCTTCTTCTGCCGAAAGGATATTTCTATGGAGTACATGCAGGTCAACCGTGCCAACGGCCGTGCCGCCAATGAGCTGCGCCCCGTCAAGCTCACCCGTGGTGTTATGAAACATGCCCACGGCTCGTGCCTGGCTGAGTTCGGCGACACGCGCGTGCTTTGTGCCGCCACCATCGAGGAGGGCGTGCCGGGCTGGCGCAAGGGTGCCAAGGCCGGTTGGGTAACCGCAGAGTATGCCATGCTGCCGGCATCGACCGGTAAGCGTTGCAAGCGCGAGTACGCCAAGCGTAAGGGCCGCTCCATGGAGATCGAGCGCCTCATCGGCCGCAGCCTGCGTACCGTCGTCAACATGAAGGCGCTCGGCGAGTACACCGTTACCGTCGACTGCGATGTGATCCAGGCGGATGGCGGCACGCGTACGGCGAGCATTACCGGTGCCTGGGTGGCGCTGCACGACGCCCTTGCTATGTGGGTCGAGGCCGGCAAGATCGAGCGCATCCCGCTCACGGGCCAGGTTGCTGCCATCTCTATGGGCGTTGTCGACGGCAATACGCTGCTTGACCTCGATTATTCCGAGGACAGCCACGCCGAGGTCGACATGAACCTCGTCGCCACCGACACCGGTGAGATGATCGAGCTCCAGGGCACCGGCGAGCAGGCGCCCTTCGACCGCAAACGCCTCAACGCCCTGCTCGACCTGGGCGACAAGGGTATCGCCGAGCTCATCGAGCTCCAGCGCCAGGCCCTCGCCTAACCTACCAAAAAGTGACAGGTTTATTTTGGCAGGTTTTATCTGGGAAAACGTCGAAGTATAAGACTGCCGTTGATTGAGAGGGGAGAGGCGGAGGCCCTCGTCGCCCTCGGCGCGGCATTGCTATAGAGACAAGGAGACCACTCATGGCACTTGAGAAGATCGACATCGACACCCTCGACCCGGCGGCGACCATTGTCGTGGCAACGGGCAACGCCCATAAGCTCACCGAGATCGAGGCCATTTTAGGCAAGGTCATGCCCGAGGTTCGCTTTGTGGCGCTCGGCCAGCTGGGCGATTTTGAGGACCCCGAGGAAAACGGCACGACGTTTTTGGAGAACGCCATCATCAAGGCGCAGGCTGCGGTCGAGGAGACGGGCCTTATGGCCATTGCCGACGATTCTGGCCTGGTCGTTGATGCCCTGGACGGCGAGCCTGGCGTGTATAGCGCGCGCTATGCGGGCGTGCACGGAGACGATGCCGCCAACAACGCCAAGCTTCTCGTGAATCTGGAGGGCGTGGCCGACGAGGACCGCACTGCGCGCTTTATGAGCGTCGTCGCGCTCATCGACACGGACGGTTTGGTCACCTATGGTGAGGGCGCCTGCGAGGGCACTATCGCACACGAGGGCCGCGGCGATCACGGCTTTGGCTACGACCCGCTGTTCCTGCCGGTCGACACGCCGGGCAAGACCATGGCCGAGCTGACGGCGGACGAGAAGAACGCCATCAGCCATCGATTCCATGCGCTCGAGCATCTGTCCGCCAAGCTGACGGGCGAGGAGTAGGCCGTGCGTGCGGTGGTGCAGCGCGTACTCAACGCCGGCGTGACGGTCGACGGCGAGTGCGTGGGCCGCATTGGACGCGGCTACCTGGTGTTGCTTGGCGTGGGCCACGGCGATACGCGCGCCGAGGCTGATAAGCTGTGGGGCAAGCTCCGCGGCTTGCGCATCAACGAGGACGAGAACGGCAAGACCAACCTGGCGCTTGCCGACGTCGACGGTGAGGTGCTCGTGGTGTCGCAGTTCACGCTGTTTGCCGATTGCCGTCATGGTCGCCGTCCGTCCTTTACGGATGCCGGCGCCCCCGATGTCGCCAACGAGCTCTACGAGTACTTCCTGACGCTTGTGCGCGAGGACGTCGAGCACGTAGCGCATGGCATCTTCGGCGCAGACATGAAGGTCGACCTCGTCAACGACGGCCCATTCACCATCGTCCTCGATACCGACAATCTGTAAGTAGCCAAATTAGCTACTTGCGCGTGTTTGTAACAGGGTGCTATAGTATTAGAGTTTTGTCTATCTTAGGGGTATTATCCCCTTTTTGAATTGCACCTTCTGGAGGCCCTGTTCATGGAAGAGATGGAAGTCAATCACGTCGACGACATCCACGAGAAGCTGACCGATATGGTGGGCGATCGCGTCAAGGTGAAGGCCAACATGGGCCGCACCCGCGTCGTCGAGCGCATGGGCACCATCAAGAGCGTCCACCCCGCCGTCTTTATCGTCGAGGTTGACGAACGTCGCGGCCGCAAGTCGCGTCAGTCCTACCAGTATATCGATGTCCTCACCGGGCAGGTCGAGCTGTTCGACCCCGAGAGCGGTGAGCACATTTTTACCCCGCTCGGCAATCAGCTCGAGGAGCACTAACGGTGACCGATCGGTCCCTGACTCTTTCCGCGCCGGCAAAGATTAACCTCTACCTGGGGGTTCATACCGAGCGCGATGACCGCGGCTACCACAGGGTCGATTCCCTGATGGCAGCCGTCGGTCTTTCCGATTCCGTGACGGTCGCGCCGGCGCAGGCGCTGACCGTCCAGACGGTTCCGGCATCAGATTTTCCCATGCAAAAGAATACGGCGTATCGGGCTGCGGTTGCTATGGCCGAGCATTATGGTCGCGAGGCAAACATCTGCGTGACGATTGAGAAGCGCATTCCATTGTGCGCCGGCTTGGGCGGCCCCTCGACGGATGCGGCCGCGGTCATTGTCGCCTTGGCGGAGCTCTGGGGAATTGATCGCACCGACCCCGCGCTCGACGACATTGCGCGGGGTATTGGTGCTGACGTCCCGTTCTTTTTGCACGCGAGCCTTGCGTTCTACGTAGGTGGGGGAGACGTGCTGGCAACTGAGTATCCCGCGCTGCCCGCAACGCCCGTCGTGTTGGTCAAGCCGCGCGAGGCAAGCGTTTCAACAATTGAAGCCTATCGACGTTTTGACGAGGCTCCGGTGCCTGCGGACAAGCCCGGCGCGATAGCTTCTGCCTTGCGTGCTGGTGATGCCGAGACGGCATATGCGCTCATCCATAACAACCTGGGTGCCATTTCCGCACAGATGGAGCCGCAGATTCAAATGGTTCTCGATTGGCTGCGTAAACAGGACGGCACCGTTGCTGTAGATGTGTGCGGATCGGGTGCCTGCTCATTTGCCATTTGCGACACCGCCGCCACGGCCGAAAGGCTTGCCGACGCTGCCCAGCAAAACGGCTGGTGGTCCTGCGCGACGGAGCTCATTCCCAACACGGTTCAAATCGACGCGCCAAAGAAATAAAATTTTCTCTAGCACGCGGCGAAAATCTTTGTTACTATAGTCGAGCTAACGGGTTGTGGCTCAGTTTGGTAGAGCACTGCGTTCGGGACGCAGGGGTCGCTGGTTCAAATCCAGTCAACCCGACCAGAGCATGAGGAGGGACCGCTTCTTGCGGTCCCTTTTTTTAGCTATTGTTGTGATACCGCGATACCCGCGGTATACTCATTCGAGCTTGTCTCGCTGTATTGTGGAGGTCTAAATGTTTGGACTGAGGGCTCCTGAGCTCATCATTATTCTCGTCGTTGTCCTGATTATCTTCGGGCCCAAGAACCTGCCGAAGCTCGGCAAGTCCCTCGGCTCTACCGTCAAGAATATCCGTGAGGGTATGGAGGGCGACGATAAGGCCGAGACCAAGCAGGCCGAGGAGGTCGTGGTCGAGCAGTCCGAGGAGGACAAGGAGATCGCTGAGCTCGAGGCCAAGCTCGCTGCTGCCAAGAAGAAGCAGGCAGAGGACAGCGACGCGGACGCAGAGTAGTCCCATCCCTTTGGGGTGAGCACCTGACCGGCTTGCCCGCAGGCTAGCCGGTCTTTTTCGTTTTGTTGACAGTTGATTGTTTGATCAGAGTTGGGGAGATATCCGTATGGACGCAAGCCAGATCGTACTGACCGCTGAGGGCCGCCAGAAGCTCGTCGAGGAGCTCGCTTGGCGTGAGGGCGATTACGCCAAGGAGATCGTCGAGGACATCAAGGAAGCCCGCGCGTTCGGCGACCTTTCGGAGAACTCCGAGTACGACGCCGCCAAGGACAAGCAGGCCCAGAACGCCGCTCGTATTGCCGAGATCCAGGCCATCCTCGCCAACGCTCAGGTTGCTGCCACCACAGGTGATCTGACCGTCTCCATCGGTTCCACCGTTTCGCTGATTGATCCCAACGGTGAGGTCATGGAAGTCACGCTCGTCGGTACCACCGAGACCAACTCGCTCGAGCACAAGATTTCCAACGAGTCTCCGGTCGGCCACGCCATCATCGGTCACGGCGAGGGCGACTCCGTCGAGGTCGTTACGCCTTCCGGCAAGACTCGCGTCTACACCATCGCCAAGATTGCACGCTAGACCACGGTCCCGCGTAAAGGTATGTTTTCGCTCCCTGGGACCGAATCCTGGGGAGCGTTTTAGTTTGAGGAGCTAACTTATGGCAGAGAACCAGAACGCCGCAGATCAGGCATCGACGCTCAACGACGAGCGCGCCACCCGCCTGGCCAAGCGCGCCGCCCTGTTCGAGGCGGGCCAGAACCCCTATCCCGAGCACTCTGAGCTTGAGGACTACGTTGCCGATATCGAGGCTAAGTATGCCGAGCTTGCCGATGGCGAGGACACCGAGGACGTCGTGAAGATCGCCGGCCGTGTGGTCGCCAAGCGCGGTCAGGGCAAGATCATGTTCATCGTCGTGCGCGATGCGACTGCCGAGATTCAGCTGTTCTGCCGCATCAACGACATGGACGAGGCTGCCTGGAATACGCTCAAGTCCCTCGACCTGGGCGACATCCTGGGCGTGACCGGCGTGGTTGTGCGCACCCAGCGCGGTCAGCTTTCCGTTGCCCCTAAGAGCGCGACCCTGCTTGCCAAGGCCGTTCGTCCGCTGCCCGAGAAGTTCCACGGTCTTTCCGACAAGGAGACCCGCTATCGCCAGCGCTATGTTGACCTGATCGCCAACGACGACGTTCGCGAGACGTTCCGTAAGCGTTCGCAGATTCTCTCCACCTTCCGTCGCTTTATGGAGTCCGACGGCTACATGGAGGTCGAGACCCCCATCCTGCAGACCATCCAGGGCGGCGCTACTGCCAAGCCGTTCATCACGCACTTCAACGCGCTCGATCAGGAGTGCTACCTGCGTATTGCCACCGAGCTGCACCTCAAGCGCTGCATCGTCGGTGGTTTTGAGCGCGTGTTCGAGATCGGCCGCATCTTCCGTAACGAGGGCATGGACCTTACCCACAACCCCGAGTTCACCACGATGGAGGCCTACCGTGCCTTCTCCGACCTCGAGGGCATGAAGGCGCTCGCCCAGGGTGTCATCAAGGCGGCTAGCAAGGCCATCGGCAACCCCGAGGTCATCGAGTACCAGGGCCAGACCATCGATCTTTCCGGTGAGTGGGCCAGCCGTCCCATGACCGACATCGTCTCCGACGTGCTCGGCAAGCAGGTCACCATCGACACGCCGGTCGAGGAGCTTGCTGCCGCCGCACGCGAGAAGGGCCTGGAGATTAAGCCCGAGTGGACCGCCGGCAAGATTATCGCCGAGATCTACGATGAGCTGGGCGAGGACACCATCGTCAACCCCACGTTCGTGTGCGATTACCCCATCGAGGTCAGCCCGCTTGCCAAGCGCTTTGAGGACGACCCGCGCCTGACGCACCGCTTTGAGCTGGTCATTGCCGGTCACGAGTACGCCAACGCATTCTCTGAGCTCAACGACCCGGTCGACCAGGCCGAGCGCTTTGCCGCCCAGATGGCCGAGAAGGCTGGCGGCGACGACGAGGCCATGGAGTACGACGAGGATTACGTGCGCGCCCTCGAGTACGGTATGCCTCCCGCGGGCGGCATCGGCATCGGTATCGACCGCGTGGTCATGCTGCTCACCAACCAGGCTTCCATCCGCGACGTGCTACTGTTCCCGCACATGAAGCCCGAGAAGGGTTTCCAGTCCGGTGCCGCTGCCGCCAAGGCTGCCGAGGCCGGCAACACCGCGAGCCCGTTCGTCAAGCCGCTCAAGCCCACGGTTGATTACTCCAAGATCGCCGTCGAGCCGCTGTTTGAGGAGTTCGTCGACTTTGATACCTTCTCCAAGAGCGATTTCCGCGCTGTGAAGGTCAAGGCGTGCGAGGCCGTCAAGAAGTCCAAGAAGCTGCTGAACTTTACGCTCGACGACGGCACTGGCACCGACCGCACCATCCTCTCCGGCATTCACGGTTATTATGAGCCCGAGGACCTGGTCGGCAAGACTCTGCTCGCCATCACCAACCTGCCTCCGCGCAAGATGATGGGCATTCCCAGCTGCGGCATGCTCATCAGCGCTATCCACGAGGAGGATGGTGAGGAGCGTTTCAACCTGATCCAGCTCGACGCCTCCATCCCCGCCGGCGCAAAGATGTACTAACTAGTTACGCGGTTCTACGAACCGCGTAACGGCTCGACGCTGCGCGGGCCGCATTTGGACAATCTGACGTTCAACTTCAAGGGCGCGACCAGAAGGTCAGCGCCCTTTCGTTTCGCGTCACCTTGTCTCAAATGCGGCCCGCTCGCTGACTTATGCTCAACCTATGGTGTCATCTCGCCCCAAAAGGACCTTGCTCGCTCTGGCGGGCTTTCGCTGTCCGTCCTCTACCTGCGGCGTTGCCCTGGTTGGCACTTAGGGACGTTCCTCTTGTGCCGGCACTTGGGGACGGTCCTAGCCGCCTGGGGTCTACCGGTGCATTGGGGGTTTACGCCTTCCATGCATGACAGTCGTCTCTTTTATGTTTCCTTTAGCCGTCGCTGCCTAGGATGGGGGTTAGTCGGTAGGAAGGGAGCGTCTGTATGGACGACGCGAGCGATCGTGCAATCGAAGAGGATATGCTCAATCAGTTCAACTATTTTGATGATGAGGACGAGGAATTGATCGATCGTCGCGAGCCGGCGGCGCTCGATGCTTTCGGCCTTGTTGATGAAGGGCCCGACGAGGACGAGGTCGAATCGACGGAACCCCCACAGCCTTCGAGCCATGATTCGCTGCTCTCAAGAGTCCCTCTGCACCACGGTGTGCGTGCCGGCGCCCTCCATATGAAAACCGACTGGTGCCAGATCGTGACGGCAGGCGATGAGCTTGCCGTCGATGCGCCGCTCACCGATAAATCATCCATCATTTGCCGCACCGGTATGCTTATGCTCGCGAGCGGAACGGGTGCCTGGCGTGTACGCGATACCATGAATCGCGTCGCCGCCGTGCTCGGTGTCACCATCCACGTTGACTTAAGTCTCCTGTCGTTTGAGTGTACTTGTATTGAAGATGGTCACTGCTTTAACGAAGTCGTCAGCTTGCCCACAACGGGCGTCAATACCCATCGCATTTGGATGATGGAGAGCTTCCTAAAGGAAATCGAGACATATGGCCGTCGTTTTACGGTGCATGAGTATCACGAGATGCTCAAGACCGTTGAGAGTTCAAAACCTGATTACACTCCCTGGCAACAGGGCCTTGCGGCAGCCTGTGCTTGCGGCGCCTTTGTCTTTTTGCTCGGCGGCGGCCCTATCGAGATGGCCTGTGCATTTGTGGGCGCTGGTGTCGGCAACTTTGCTCGCTCTCATATTCTTAAGCAGGGCCTTGGCCAGTTTAGCGCGCTGACGATCGGCGTTGCAGTCGCTTGCGTCTCGTATCTGCTGGCATTGCTCGGTCTTGGCCAGGTCATACCGGGGGCAATGTCGCACCAAGAAGGCTATATCGGCGCCATGCTCTTTGTGATTCCCGGCTTTCCTCTCATTACGGCAGGTCTCGACATCGCTAAGCTCGACATGCGAAGCGGCATTGAGCGTCTTTCGTATGCTGTGTCGATTATTGTGATGGCGACGCTCGTAGGTTGGATGGTTGCCGAGTGTGTTGGCCTGGCGCCGGACGACTTTGCGCCGCTCGGCCTTTCGCCGCTTGCCCTTACGCTCTTGCGCGTGGTAATGAGCTTCGTTGGCGTATTCGGCTTCTCAGTGATGTTCAACAGCCCGGTAAAGATGGCCACGGCAGCTGGGCTGATCGGCGCCGTGTCCAATACCCTTCGTCTGACCCTTGTCGATGGGCCGACGATGCTTCCCTTCCTGGGCCTCAGCGCGGGAATGCCTCCCGAGGCGGCTGCATTTATCGGGGCGCTCGTATCGGGTTTGCTGGCAAGCCTGGCAGAAATCAGGCTCACCTACCCACGTATCGCCCTCACGGTGCCATCGATTGTCATTATGGTGCCGGGCTTGTATCTGTATCGCTCGATGTATTACATGTGCACCTTCGACACGGTCAATATGCTCGGCTGGTTTGTGCGTGCAGTGCTCATCGTGGCGTTTCTGCCCGTTGGCCTGGGCGTGGCGCGTACACTCACCGACCCTCGCTGGCGCCACACCAGCTAATTGGCGCAAGTGAAACTGATCCGCATAACATGAACGTGGATAATCTCCCGTTTTTGGCCTGTTTACGGGCTCAAAACGGGAGATTATCCACGTTCATGGAATGGGTGTCCGAAAATCCACGCTCGTTGGGCCGATGCAGAAGCACCTGGCGATTCCTTTTTTGTAGACGTTGTCGCGCGGCTACGGGCAGGAAAGGTCCCAACGGTTAACATATACTCCATATGGGTAAAGAGACCAAAGCGCTGCCGCGGGGCGGCGCTTTGCGTTTGAAAAAACTAGCTCGTCTAAGAGGAACTAGCATGTTAGACCGTTTTACCGATCGCGCGCGCAAGGTCATGTCCATGGCCAAGCAAGAGGCGCTCGATCTTCATTCAAATAAGGTGGGTACCGAGCACCTGCTGCTCGCGCTTGCCAAGGAGGACGAGGGCATTGCCGCCGAGGCACTGCGTTCGCTCGACATCTCCTACGATGACATCATGGATACTCTCAAAGAGGTCCAGACCACGGTTCCCGAGCCCAGTGAGGAGACCGAGGCCGCTAAGCTCGCCTTTACGCCGCTCGTCATTAGCGTGATGGAGCGTTCATTCCGCGTGGCGCGTGAGAACAACCAGACCTACGTGTCGACCGAGCACTTGCTGATCGGCATCGTCGAAGAGGGCAACGGCATGGCCATGGACATTCTCATGCGCTTGGGTGTGTCGTCCGCCTCCATCAAAAAGGCTATCGAGAAACTCACCGCCAAGGACCAGGACAAGAAGCGTCCGCTCGCCGGCGCCGGTGCTGGTCGTCCCGGTGCGGGCCTGCCGTTCTTTAGCGGCTCGGATGCCTCTCAGCAAAAGGGGAGTGGCACCGATACGCTTAAGCAGTTCGCGACCAACCTCACGCAGAAGGCGCGCGACGGCGAGCTCGACCCTGTAATTGGTCGCGAAAAGGAAGTCCAGCGTATGATGGAAATTCTTTCGCGCCGCACCAAGAACAACCCGCTTATCCTGGGCGACCCCGGCGTGGGCAAGACGGCCATCGTCGAGGGCCTGGCACAGCAGATCGCTGCCGGCAATGTGCCCGAGAACCTTATGAACCAGAACATCTGGACGCTTGACCTGCCGGGTCTTGTCGCGGGCGCCAAGTATCGCGGTGAGTTTGAGGAGCGCCTCAAGAACGTGATCCAGGAGGCGACCGAGGCCGACGACGTCATTCTGTTTATCGACGAGATGCACACCATCATCGGTGCCGGTTCTGCCGAGGGATCCATCGATGCAAGCTCCATGCTCAAGCCCGTGCTCGCGCGTGGTGCCTTCCAGATTATCGGCGCCACCACGGCCGAGGAATTCCGCAAGTACCTCACCAAGGACCCAGCCTTCGAGCGTCGCTTCCAGACCATCGATGTCGAGGAGCCGAGCGTCGAGGACACGGTCAAGATCCTGACTGCGCTCAAGCCGCGCTACGAGGAGCACCACCACGTGCGTTACACGCAGGGTGCCATCGAGGCCGCTGCGAACCTCTCCAACCGCTACATTCAGGATCGCTTCCTGCCCGATAAGGCCATCGACCTCATTGACGAGGCCGGTGCCCGCGCTCGCATCGCCGCGAATCGCGCACCCGAGCCGGTGCGCGAGGCCGAGCATCGCATCGAGGAACTCAAGGCTGCCGCACAGGAGGCTACCGAGAGCGACGACATGAACAAGGCCGCCGAGATCACCGAGCAGCAGAAGGCCGCCGAGATTGAACTCGCCGAAGCCAAGGCCGCCTGGACCGCCGAGCTCGACGCCAGCCCGCTCACCATCGACGTGAGTCAGATTGCCGACATCGTGTCCGTGACCTCTGGCGTGCCGGTTTCCTCGCTCACCGAGAGCGAGAGCCGTCGCCTGCTGCAGACCGAAAGCGTGCTCAAGACCCGCATTATCGGCCAGGACGAGGCCGTCGAGGCCGTCGCCAAGGCCGTGCGCCGCAGCCGTTCGCCGCTCAAGGACCCGCGTCGCCCCGGCGGCAGCTTTATCTTCCTTGGTCCCACCGGCACGGGCAAGACCGAGCTCGCCAAGACGCTCGCCGAGTACCTCTTTGGCAGCAAGGACGCGCTCATCAGCTTCGACATGTCGGAGTTCGGCAGCGAGTTCGAGGTCTCCAAGCTTATCGGTAGCCCTCCGGGTTACGTGGGTCACGACGAGGGCGGTCAGCTTACCAAGGCCGTTCGTCGTCACCCGTATTCGGTCGTGCTGTTCGACGAGATCGAGAAGGCGCACCCCGACATCTTCAACATCTTGCTGCAGGTGCTGGAGGAGGGCCGCCTGACCGATAGCCAGGGCAAGACGGTCGACTTCCGCAACACCGTGATCATCATGACGTCCAATGTGGGCGCCCGCGAGATTGCGCAGGATGCGAGCGTGGGCTTTGGCACCACCGGCGAGCAGGGCCTCACGTCGAGTGAAATCAAGGGCCGCGCGATGGGCGAGCTCAAGCGCCTGTTCCGCCCCGAGCTGCTCAACCGTATCGACGACATTGTGGTGTTCCAGAAGCTCTCGGGCGAGAACCTGACCAAGATCGCGCACCTGCTGGTGGACGATCTGCGCCAGCGCCTGATCGCAAACGGCATGAACATCAAGCTCACCGATGCGGCCTACGACAAGATTGTGGCCGAGGGTACCGATCTTACCAATGGCGCACGTCCGCTGCGTCGTGCTATTCAAAAGCTCATCGAGGACCCGCTGTCCGAGGAGCTTCTGGCCGGCGAGTGGGGTGAGGGCGATACCGTCCTGTGCGACGTGGCCGATGGCAAGTTTGTCTTTAGCCATGGCACGGGCGAGATCCCGGCACCGCGTCCGGCGGGCACGCTCGGTGGCGATACCGCTCCGGCGGCGCCGCACACCGGCAACGCCGCGCCTGTGAGCAGTGGCGTGAGCTCGGGCCCCGGCGGTATGATGCAAGCTGGTTCCGGCGCGCTGTAGGGATTGACTATAACCTTGCATGACGGGGCGTTCCCGATGAGGGAGCGCCCCTTTTCTTGTAGAGAAGAGTTTCCGGTAACGATAAAATAATTGGATAAGATCTGCTGGATGGCAAAAGGAGTTACTATGGCGAATAGCGCTCAAAGAATTGAGATGTCGTTCGATAACATGAGAAAAATCGGAATGGTTCTTTGTGCCATGCTGGTACTTATAGCCATCGCTACTATCGCCGTCTTTGGTTCGGCATTTATTGTTGCATGCCATAGCATTTTGAATGGCGCAGTGGTAATCGAGGGGGTCGTTGAGCTTGGTGAGGGCGGCAGCATCGCGCTTCCAAACTTGGCGCTATGGGCGGTTTTGCTCCTTGCAGGGGAGTTTACATTGTTAAGCATCAGCTTCGATGTCGCCCGTCGTCAATCGCCTTTTACTATTCGACATGCACGGATGATTGCCGTTATTGCTTGCCTATTTGCAATTAATGCTGTGATGGGCTCCCTGCAGATTGGCAGCGATTTAAAAATAATGATGGGCAATTGTATGTTGAGCTGTCGTATGAATTCCGCTCTCCTTCAGATTGGTGACTCAGGCATCACGTTGGATGTGGGATCCATCATTGCAATGATGGTTGCTTTCGCTTTGTCGATCTTCTGGCGCTATGGGGCGCTTTTGCAGTCCCAGTCCGATGATTTGGTCTAGGTGATTGACCATGGATTATCTCATTATTGAGGTTGAGACACTTTTGCTCAAGACCGGGAAAACAAATGCCGATCTAATAAGAGCGACTGGGCATACGCCAGCTAACATTTCTAAAATCCGTAATGCAAAAATTAAGGCTATACGTTTGAAGACATTGCTCGATATCTGTGTTGAGTTGGATTGTCAGCCGGGAGATTTGATCCGTCGCGTGAGTGAAATAGAACTTGAGGAACTTACCATCGCGCGTGCGCGGAATAAGATTTTGCAAAGACGCAATCCCGACCCCTCCGAGATATTGCCCACAGAGGTTTACGTAGTAGATCTCTCTAAGGAATAACAAAACAGAATAAGAAGACAAGAAGACAAACACGTATGCATGCAAGGCCCCTACCGCAAACGATCGGTAGGAGCCTTAATTTATTTGAAAATAGTTCTTGAAATCATAAGGTTATCGTTATACGATAACGAAGTATTAAAACAGACGATAAATCGAAAGGAGGTAATTATGAACTGGGTAATCGATCCGTGTAGCAACGTGCAGGGTGGCGGTGGTGGCTGCCGCAATTACCACCCGTGTTCGCGCTGTAGCTGTTTTGGCGTATATGTTCATTTCTAGCAACGCGAACGTTAATGCTGGTTAAGACAGCAGAGGGTAAGCAGCGTGGTCGATAACTGCCATCCGTCGGCCGCGCTGCCTTTTTAATGAGGTTCATGAGACATGGGTAATGCGATTTCAATCAAGGATCTATCAAAGCGCTACGGCAAAAACTGGGCGTTGTCTGATGTTTCATTTGATATAGATGAGGGCGAAGTGTGCGCTCTCGTTGGGGAGAACGGCGCGGGGAAGAGTACGTTGATTGATATTCTTCTTGGCTTGCTTAAAGCAACGAAAGGTTCAATCAGTTTTTTCGGCGAGTCTGGGAGAGCAGGTCTGGCAAGAGCACGCAGAAATATCGGATTCGTCCCCGACGGCTGTGGGGCATTCTTGAACTTAACCGGTCGAGAAAACTTGATCTCACGCTGTATCGAGTGGGGGCTGCCGAAAAGTGAAGTTAATCGAGTGCTCGCTGCCGTTGGACTAGAAAATGCGGCGGATGCATCGGTAAAACAATACTCGCTCGGCATGAAGCGTCGTCTGGATATTGGAACGGCTCTTCTAGGCGACCCGCAACTACTCATCATGGATGAACCCATAAACGGGCTCGATCCAGTGGGTGTGATTGAGGTGCGCGATCTCCTGCTGTCGTTGAAGGACAAACGGGATAAAACGGTGCTCATTTCAAGCCATAACCTAGATGAATTGGAGAAAGTTGCGACATCTTTTGCGTTTCTCCATCAAGGCAGACTTCTCGTTAAGGAAGAAAACTCCTACAAAGACAGAAGTCTGGAAAAGCGGTTTTTGGATTTGATCGGGGAGGCAGATAATGCAACTTCTGCGACTGATTAGATGTGAAGCCCGTCGGTTGCTCAGAAATCCAGCCTTTTTCGTGTTGTTGATCTGGGGAATTTGGATTGTTAAAGATGTCTGTAATCCAAATATGTATGGGACTTATGGAACATCTGATTTAGGGGGAGTCGGCAAACAGATTGGTTTCTTTGCAAACATCCTCGACAAGACTGACCCAGCTGGTTCGGCGGTTCGGACGGCACTATTCATGACCTACGAGTGGTTTTTCGTTCTAGCCGGATGCATTGTTATTTCCTGCGCCATGGATTATCAAAGCAGGTCTTCTGAAGTGACGTATGCAAAAGGAACGGGTGTAGCAAAGGCCGTTGTCGCAAAGTGGCTTGTTCTGACGATTGCAACTTCAACAGCGTTCAACCTGTTTTCGGGATTCACTCTCTTCAAATCTCCGCTTTGCTGCTATGTGGATGGGCGGGTGTTTCTTGATAGATACCTGCCCGTGTTGCTTTTGATTGATGCTATTTTGGCTGCATTAGTAGCTCAGTCGATGGCAGTTTTCTATTTACTTAGAAATGCACCGCTTAGCATTATGTTGGTGTTGGTCGGGACGCTGCTCGCCTCCGATGAATATACGCTGGTGGTCTTTTCCAATCACGCATCGACGCAAATTCCCTGGTGGCTCTCAGTCGGACCATACTTACGCCATCTTGGAAATCTGTGCTTTCAAGGCCTAGCCATTAATCAGATCATTCTTTTCTCTGTTATTTGCACCGTTGTTTCGTTGCAGCTCGGGGTCATGGGAATCAAAGCGAGGAGGGGGTAGAAATGCGCTGCGAAGATATGATTAAGGCTGAAGCCTATCGAGTTATGAAGAGCAAAGCGCCTCTTCTGCTGATTGCGGCAGGTTTCGTGCTCGCATTGCTTTATTCTGTGTCTTATGAACCATGGAGAGCCTACGGAACGAGCGATTGGCTTGGCGACGGTGTTATGGGCTTCTTTCCAAACCCACAATATGGTTTTGTGGGAATTCCGGGAGACCTCGTTAAAGGCGGAGCTCGCTACCTTTCCGCTGTGGCACCGCTTGCCCATTCTCTGTTCTTTCCTATTGTTGCTGTTCTCGTCATCGGCTATGCGTTTCGAACTCCGATAACGGGATCTCAATGGCTTGTTTCCTATGCAAGGGGAATGAAAACAGTACAGCTGTTGGTTGCAAGGACTCTTGTCTCGATTGTCACGCTTGTCGGTGGTTTTGTTCTCTTTTCGATACTCGTTGGTGTGGTCCAAAGCGCGAGTGGTATAGGAATGACGATGGATATGATCGGAGAGTTTCTTCTTCGACTGTCTCTTGCTGCCTTGATTTGCACAACGTTATGCCTGCTGCTCGTCCTGGCCATCTCGCTCTTTGGAAATGGCGCGTTTGTTCTATCGTTCATCATCCTGCTGCTTTATTTGGGGTACGGGAATCCAAATATGCCACTGCACTTGACATGGCTGGCGACCCTTGCGTCTCCGCGACCAATTCAATTCATCGTGCCGGGGACGTTGCTGTTTGTAGCGCTGGCAACAGTCGTTCCCATTGTCATCCTCGGACTTTGTTGGGCTATCAAGGGTGCTATCAGAAAACGGAGCATATAAATGAAAGAGTCTGAATTTAACGTTATTGAAGAGAATGATGTGAACGGTATCACTATCTACAATACCCAATCTGGTGGCGTTCTCGACCTTGACGCTGCGCACACGAATGAGCTGAATTTATATCGCAAGGGTGCCGCCGCCTTGGATGGTGATTTCGAAGAGGCCCTTAAGATGGGTGGCATGTTGGTAGATGACGATGTTGACGAGCGGCGAATGTTGATGCTTGAGAGCTTGTCGGCAAGGTTTGCAAATGACTATTTAGGACTGACGATTGCTCCAACGCTGGCATGCAATTTTAGGTGTCCCTACTGCTATGAAAAAGGCTGCTCGCACCCCACTATGTCAGAAGAGACAATGACGGATATCGCAGAATTCGTGCGTTCCGGCTATCCCGGGATCAACGATCTTCACGTTGACTGGTATGGAGGCGAACCCCTACTCTGTGTGGACATGATCGAGCGACTGACAAAAGAACTGAGAGGGGCGATTAGGCCAGGCGCTACTTATTCTGCCGGAATGGTAACGAACGGATATCTCCTGACGCGAGAAATTGCTCAGAAGCTTGCTGATTGTCAGATCGGTTCGGTTCAAATCACTATTGATGGCTCAAAGAGGGATCATGATTCGCGGAGGGTCCCGGCCGACGGTCGTCCGACATATGATGCCATTATCGACAATATAATCTCATGTGCCGATGTTCTTCAGATTACCATTCGCGTGAATGTCGATGAGTCCAATAGCAAAGAGGTCGATGCGTTGATTGACGAGCTTGACGCTAAAGGGCTTCGCGGTAAAGTCGCGATTTATCTTGCTGCGGTCGACAATGTTAACGATACTTGCTCAAATGACATTCATTGTTTTTCTCAGCGTGGATTCTCTCAAGTTGAAACGTTCTTTATGGATAAAGCTAGCGAGCGCGGATTCAACGTTATTCCGTTTACGCCGTATGAACCAGGCGTCTGCTGTGCGGTTTCCCTTAATTCGTTTGTCATCGATCCGCTTGGTAGACTTTTTAAATGTTGGGATGAGGTTGGCAAGGGCGAGTGCGCCGTTGGAAATGTTCGAGAAGGTGTGAAAGCTAATTCGAACTATTTGAAATGGATGGAGTATTTACCAAACGACCCAGTATGTGGCGAGTGTGTAATGTTTCCGGCTTGTATGGGCGGATGTCCCCACGCCGCGATGGAGGGCCAGAGAAAATGCGCGAGCGTTAAATTCAATGCCAGGCAGAGAATGCGGTTGGCTTGTAATTATCAATATTCGCATGAGGCAAATCACGATGTTTAGATTTTGGAAGATATATCTCCTCCATAGGCCAAGGCTTTATGTCTATCTGCTTCTCGATGTCTTGTCTCAGCTGTGCAGCCTTGCTGAACCATATCTGTTGGGACTGACTGTAAATGTGCTGGCGGCAAAAAATGTCCTCGGTATTAGTTTGCGGACGCTAGTCTTATGTATTTTCGCGATTGGCGTGGTCGCCATTGTGGGGTCGGTGTTGGCCTATTGGACTTCCCTAATCTATGTCGACCTTCAAGCGCATGCGGGATATCAACTTAACGCTGACACACTTGAACATGTCAAGCGTTTGCCCCGGAAGTTTTTCATCGGATTTGATGCGGGCTATTATAATCAGCAAATCAATCACGATTCAAACGACCTCATAATATTCGGAATAACATCGGCGTCAAATATCATTGGCGGTGTTGCAACGATTATCTGTTCCTTGATTATGTTGATGAATATAAACATTGCGATGGCGATTGCCTGTCTAGCCTGCATCGTTACGGGGGCAGTAGTTTATCGATTGTTTAGCGGGCTGCTGTTCAATCGAGGCTTTGAGTTTCAAGAAAAGACCGCTGCTTTCTATGGGACTCTCCAGAGCCAGCTGGAGAGCGTCTCCTTTCTTCGTCGCCATTCATTATTTGATTTCTATTCCCTGAGGCTGCAGAAGGCTTTCGATGGTCTTTATCCAGCTATATTGGCTAACCAAAAAGCCGGATCACGGTTCGAACTTGCGAATCAGTTGATTTTTTCCTTTGCGCAGTTCTGTTTGCTCGCGATTGGAGGCTGTGAGATTGTCGCAGGTAAAATGCCGGTTGGTTTTCTGCTGACGGCATTGAGCTATTATTCGAGCGCCAATTCTGCTTTGGTGAACTTGCTTTCTTGGGGCAAAAGCTACCAGGCGAGCAAGGTGAGCGCCCAACGCCTTAAGCGCCTTTGGGCAATGGATGAAGAGGCGAACGGTTCTGTCCGCATTGGTTCTCCTGTTTCACTTGTGTGCAAGGGCCTGTCGATTTGTCGCCCTGATACCGATCGTATCATAGATTATCCAGAGCTCATCTCGCTTAATCGAGGAGTCTTATACGGCGTGTCGGGCGCAAACGGAAGCGGGAAAAGCACGCTTCTCGATAGCATAGCTGGTCTATATCCCGATGATTGCGTTGGGACTATTGCTTATGACGAGGTTGATTTGAGCCAGATTGATTCTATAAATCTACGCTCGTATGTCGTTGGTATTGCCGAGCAAGAACCTGATATCGTTAACGGAACACTCAGAGAGAATCTGACGCTACTCGCGGGCGATAATTGTCCAATTCTTGAAGTCGGGCGACTTGTAGACCAGTTTGGTCTGACCAAACTGGTCTCAACACTTCCCAATGGTCTTGATGGGGTGCTGGACGAGCAAAACCATAATATATCGGGTGGTGAGAAGCAGAAGATTGCGATTATTCGTGTATTGCTTAAGGACTCACCCGTCATGTTATTCGATGAACCGACGTCGGCGCTTGACGGAGCGAGTAGGTCAGCGTTCATTGATATTCTGCAACAGAAGAAAGAAGATCATATAGTGGTTGTTGTCTCGCATGATCCCGAGTTGCTTGAGGCTTGCGACGAAGTGATTGAACTGTAAAAGCTTGTGCATGGCGCTTCGTTGCGGGACTCATTGCCTGTGGATAGCGAATTGCAGCTGATGTGGGCAGTTATCTCAAACATGTATCAGCTTCTTTTATTGACTAATCCCACAACGGCAAACCCGGTCAAACGAACGCTTCAGTACTGAGGCGTCTGTCTGTCTGACAAATTGCTATACTTAATTAAGGAAAGCGTATAGCAAAAGGAGCCAACATGTCTATGTCGATACTAGACTCACGGCCGGTTCAGATGAACGTGCGTATAGATCGCCAGCTCAAAGAGGCGGGAGACGCCGTCCTGACTCATATTGGCATGACGCCGTCACAAGCCGTTCGGACACTTTGGGAGTATCTGGTCGTTAACGGACGCATGCCCTCGAAGGGAGACGCGGCGGCTCCGGTTTCTGACGGAGTGGAGCCCCGGCGCATGGAGTCAAGGGCCGCGCAAGGCAGCCATATCGTTCGCGATTCGTGCCTCAAATACGGCATCCCCATCCCTGAGTTCTCGGGAGACTATGACGACCTCTATGAGGAGGCCATGGCGGAGCGCTATCCCGAGTGGGTGGAACTATGAGCACAGAAGGCGTCCTCAAGCTGTTAATCGATACCAACGTATGGATGGATTATTTTTCTGGCAGGTCCGACCGTACGGCAAATGTCGTCCATCTGATCGAGATTGCCGACGCCTCGGAGCGGATTGCCCTGTTTGCCTCGTCGCTTTCGGTCAAAGACGTTTCATATCTTGTCTCGGCGGCAATCAAGCAGGAGTGCCGAAGAAAGACTGGCTCACTGAGCGATAACGCCATTGCGGCGGCAGACGAAACGGCTTGGGCATGCGTTCGACAGATGCGCGAGCTAGCCCTCATCGCCCCGGTCGGTGCAGACGAGGTCTTCGACTCCTTTGTGTTCAAGTACCGCCACAATGACTTTGAGGACGACCTGATGCTGGGCGTCGCCAATCGCATTGATGCCGATTACGTTGTGACGGAGGACAAGAATCTTATTAAACATACCAATGGTGTATGCATTAATGTTCAACAGGCGTTGAGGTTGGTTGAAGGGTCCAACGCCCCTTCGGCACGGCCCGTCTAGCCTGCTTTATCTTAATAAAGTGGCGTTTCCCCGCCGTTAGCCGATGATGCAAGGGCGCTCGGCGTTTTCGACTGGTTTATGCACGCAAAGTCTGGGAATATACAAGACGCATGTCTTACTGTCTAACCAGTTGCGCCAAGGAGGCACCATGGATTACAAGATCACCGGCTACGAGCCCGCCCAGCTGTTCCATTTCTTTGAGGAGGTCAGCGCGATCCCCCGTGGGTCTGGCAACGAGAAGGGCATCAGCGATTTCCTGGTTGCGTTTGCCAAGGAGCGCGGCCTCGACGTGTATCAGGACGAGGTCTACAACGTCATCATTCGCAAGCCCGCATCTGCCGGTGCCGAGAATGCCCCGACCGTGATGCTGCAGGGCCACATCGATATGGTGTGCGACAAGTTGGGCTCCGTTGAGCACGACTTTACGACCGACGGTATCGACCTGGTCGTCAAGGACGGCGTCCTCACCGCTAACGGCACCACCCTGGGCGCCGACAACGGTATCGCCGTCGCGCTTATGCTTACCGTGCTCAACGATGATTCGATTGTCCATCCGGCCCTCGAGTGTGTGTTCACCACCGACGAGGAGACTGGCCTGGTCGGCGCCGAGACACTCGACAAGTCCCAGATTAGCGCCCGCACCATGATTAACCTTGACTCCGAGGAAGAGGGCGTTGCTACCGTCAGCTGCGCCGGCGGCGTCGTCGTTACCTACACCTGCCCGATCGCGCGCGAGCACAAGACCGGTAGCACCCTCACGCTCGACATCTCCGGCCTGCTGGGCGGTCACTCCGGCAGCGATATCAACCTGGAGCGCGGCAACGGCAACCTCATCATGGCCCGCATCATCGACCGCCTGATGGTCGCCGGCGAGCCCGCCATCGTCAGCTTTAACGGCGGCACTAAGGACAACGCTATCAACCGTGAGTGCAAGGCCGAGCTGGTTTACGCCGACCACGCTGCCGCCGAGGCCGCGGCCCAGATCGCAAAGGACATCATCGCCGACGTCACTGCCGAGCTCGAGGTCTTCGACCCCGGCTTTACCTGCACCGTCGAGATTGCCGACGGCGCCGAGGTCGAGGCCATGGATCAGAAGTCCGCGCTTGCCCTCATCCGCGCCCTGCGTCTTGCCCCTAATGGCGTGATTCGCCGCAACGTCGCCACCGACGGCTCCGTCGAGGTTTCCTCCAACATCGGCGTGGTCGCCACTTCCGACGACCAGGTCAAGATCATGCTGTCCCCGCGCTCCTCGATCACCTCGCTGCAGAACGAGTTCAAGGACCGCCTGCAGACGCTGGCCGATGTCTTGGGCTTCGACGCCAAGTTCGAGTTCGAGTATCCCGGCTGGAGCTATGCCGAGCATTCGCCGGTCCGCGACGTTTTTGTCGAGAGCTATCGCGAGCTCTTTGGCTCCGAGCTGCGCATCGAGTCCATTCACGCTGGCCTTGAGTGCGGCCTGTTTGCTGAGGCCCTGCACGGCCTGGACGCCATCGCCGTGGGCCCGACGCTCTCCGATGTCCACACCCCGGACGAGAGCATGGAGCTCGCTTCTGCCGAGCGTTTCTACGAGCTGCTCATCGACGTCCTCAAGCGCCTTGCCGCGTAAGGGTCGCGCTAGCAGCAGTTCGAGCCACGTGCTAGCGGATTGCAAATGACATTACGAGAGGGGGCACCCGAGCTTTTGCGACGGGTGCCCCCTCTCTTTTGTTTGATAATTGCGAAATTACGGCCACCTAGTCCATTTCTGCCCTGATGAGGTCGAGGGTGCGCTGGCAGTTTTCGCGGACAGGGCCGAGCATATGCTCGCGCAGGTCCGTCATGCCGGGCAGGTCGGCGTATTCGTCCATGACCTTTTCCATGCAAATGGGCACCTCGTAGGCGAGGTCCATCATGGTTGCAAAGCAAAACTTCTCGGATAGCCCGGCATCGGTGAGCGCCGCCTCCAGCGCGGGGTCGCCCATACCGTGGTATCGGCGGATAGCGCCTGGACCGATGCGCCCCACACGATTTTCGCCGCCAACGCTCATGGCAAGGCGCGCCCGGCGGCGCATGCGCTCGTATGCCAAGCCCGATGCGACATCGTACATGGGTGCGAGCGCTGCGTTTGTGCCTTTGCCTAGGATGAGCGAGTAGTTTTTAGCGTGTGCGTCAGGCGCTCCGATAATGGCGTTATAGAACAACATATAGGTAAAAAGCACAAGATTCATGTGGTGGGGGACTGTGTTAATCAGTCGTTCTTGGATGTCTCGTGTGGTTGGTCCTCCGTCGGCGGTGTATTTCTGGCTTGGCAATACACCGAGCGCCTGGTAAAAGTCCTCCTGATGCAGCCTTTCGATATTTCCGCTGCTATTGACCATTCTGTCGTACCGTTCAACGACGAGCGCGGCTTCGTCTTCAAATGTGCAATAGGAGACGTTGGCAGTTGGAATGCCAACACGCCGAGCCGTTTTCATGCAGACGAATTCGTTTAAGGCCTGATGTTTGAACCCAACGACACCATTTTTGAAGATATGGGTAGTGGGGGATGACCCTAGACATTCGCACCATTGGCCATCATGCCAAGCTAGTGCAAATTTGCCTTGGTTGCCGCCCAGGGACCAGCTTTCGTTGGGGCCCATCCATGTCTCTCTTTCGTCATCGCGAATTGCTTTGAGCTTGTGAGCGATTTGAGAATTGGTAAGCGGGCGGTATGCCGAGACCCTGCCGCGGGCGGCGCCTAATTGATCGGTTCGACAAAACTGAACGGCCCCTGCGCAGTCAAGACCGATATGGCACAAGAGGGCGACGGGGTTGTTGGATGCAACGTCATACTCGGCGGCAATAGCGCGACGCTGCTCTTGACTGTCGGGCAAAAGGCCAAATAGGAACGGGCGGACGATGTTATGGCCATACGTGCGATTGGAAAGCGGCATTGTTAGCGATAGCGGTGCCCCGCGATAGGTTGGGGCGTATACAAAGCTGCAGAGTCCATGCTCGTCTTGCCGGAGAGTGCCTGCGATTTCGCCACAAATGAGGGTCGCAAGCTCCATCTCTGCCATTTATTTCACAACCTTACAGCCAAAGGAGAGGTCTGAAGTGTCGGAAAGGCCTTGCTCGGCTGCGATTTGGGCCAGCAAGGCACCATAGGAAGATGGCGTTCCTTGTCGGGCGGGTCGTCTGCCTACACTTGGCTTGGGCAGGGCATTCGAGTTCGCGATAGGGAGGTCCGCTATCGTCGTCGGATGTTTAAAGGGTGATGCGATTGGGTCGTTATCGCTTTGCACAAAGAGACTTATGCCGAGTGCGTTAAAGACGGTCAGCAGCTTGTCGAGTCGAATGCCAGTGGCGTCTCCTAGCTCGAGCGATGCGAGCAGGCGCTCCGAAACACCGGCCTTTTTGGCGAGGGCGGCACGGGTGAGATCCTGAGTCTCGCGTGCCTGGCGCACGTAGATGCCAGCTTGGCGCGGTGTGGTGATGGGAAGGGTATCCACGGCGATCTCCTAACGTGCAGACTTTTGCATATCAGTATGACATGCAAAAGTCTGCACGAATAGGCATTATGCAAAACTCTGCATGAGACCCCTACATTGACGTTGGCTTATGAGAGGCGTTTTTTATATCGCGAGGATCCCCAGATGCTCAAGTAAGATCTTAAGCCCGATGAGGATGAGCACGACGCCACCCACGATGGTGGCGGGTTTTTCGTAGCGCGCGCCAAAGGTGTGGCCGATCGCCACGCCGGCGATGGAGAAGATAAAGGTCGTGATGCCGATGAGCGACACGGCGGGCACGATGTCGACCGAGAGCGCGGCAAATGAGATGCCCACGGCTAGGGCGTCGATTGAGGTGGCGATGGCGAGGATCAGGTACTCGCCTAGGTCAATCTTTTCGGCATCCTTGCCGTCGCCTTCATCCTCGTCCTCGGTAAAGGCCTCCCACAACATTTTGCCGCCGATAAAGGCCAATAGGATAAAGGCGATCCAATGGTCGATGGGTCCGATGATGCCCATGAATTGACTGCCGAGCGCCCATCCGATTACGGGCATGCCGGCCTGAAAGCCGCCAAAGAACAGACCGAGCACCACGGCGACTTTAAGGTTGATTTTCTTCATGCCAAGGCCCTTGCAGATGGAAACGGCAAAGGCGTCCATCGAAAGGCCAACGGCGAGCAACACGAGCTCTGCGAGTCCCATAGTCTGGCTCCCTCTCTGCGGGCGAACCCGATTACACGACTACTCCCTCATTTATATGAGACCCGATGCTACCACATGGGTGGTCAAAAGATCCCGTCCCAAATGAGCTACCTAAGCTGTGTTCGCTCATTCTGTAAGCATCGGATTTTGCGGGCGTCACAGGGGCAAACCGTGAGAAACTTATTGACGTTTATGGAGCGTATACGATGGGAGCGATGCCTTGGATAAGAACGAGCTGCAAAAGCGTATGGAACAGGCCATTCGCCTGACGGCACCTGGTCAGCCGATCCGCACCGCCCTCGACATGATCATTGCCGGTCACCTGGGTGCCCTTATCTGCGTCGGCGACACTGAAAACGTGCTCGCTGCCGGTAACGACGGCTTCCCGCTCAACATTTCGTTTACCTCGAACCGCCTGTTCGAGCTTTCCAAGATGGACGGCGCCATCGTTATCGATGGCGACCTCACCCAGATCCTGCGCGCCAACTTCCACCTCAATCCCGATCCCTCGCTCGCCACGAGTGAGACGGGCATGCGTCACCGTACTGCCGCTCGCATGTCGGTGCTCACCGATGCCATCGTGATCTCGGTCTCGGCCCGTCGTGCCGTCGTCAACGTGTACGTCCACGGCAAGAGCTACGAGATCCAGCCCGTCACCACCATCATGAGCTCGGTCAACCAGCTCGTCGCCACGCTCCAGACTACCCGTCAGTCGCTCGACCGCTCCTTGCTGCGCCTGACGGCCCTTGAGCTCGACGACTACGTCACGCTCGCCGACATCACCGGCATCTTTTCGAGTTTCGAGATCATGCAACAGGCAAAGACCGAACTTAAGGATTGCATCGTCAAGCTGGGCAATCAGGGCAAGCTCGTGCAGATGCAGCTCGAGCAGCTCGCGGGCTCCAGCATGGATACCGAATACGACTTGATGATCCGCGACTACGCAAGTGATTCCTCTGAGGCCAACGCCGAGAAGATCCGCGCCGAGCTGAGCCGCATGACGCCTAAGGACCTGTCCGACCCGCAGCACGTGGCGGCAGTTCTGGGTTACGACGACCTGGACGAGGACTCCGTCATGACGCCGCTGGGCCTGCGCACGCTTTCGCGCGTGTCTGTTGTGCGCGACGGCGTGGCCGAGAAGATCGTCGACGAGTACGGCTCGCTGCAGGAGCTCATGGATGACATCAGCGAGGATCCGGAGCGCCTGGGCGACTTTGGCGTCAACAACCCTGCCATTCTTGCGGACTCCCTGTACCGCATGAAGGGTACCAAACAGGGGAACGCATAATGGCGCCCGTATGCGCCGTGGTCGTTGCCGGCGGCAGCGGCCAGCGCTTTGGAAATCCCGGCGGCAAGCAGCTCGTTAACGTGGCGGGCCGTCCGCTCATGAGCTGGTCCATCCGCGCGTTCGATCGTAGCAACAAGGTCGGCCACATCGTGGTGGTGTGCCCTGCCGAGCGCCGTGCCGAGATGCGCCGCCTGGCCATCGACCCGTTTGACTATGACACGCCCATCAGTTTTGCCGATGCCGGCGACACCCGCCAGGACTCCACCCGTGCCGGCGTGCATGCGGTACCGGCGGGTTTCGAATATGTCGCCATCCACGACGGCGCCCGTCCGCTCATCACGACCGAGGCCATCGATCATGCGGTCGACGTGCTCGTGAGCGACCGTGCTCTCGACGGTATCGTGTGCGGTCAGCCCGCGATCGACACGCTCAAGATCGTCGATGGCGACAACATCGTCGGGACGCCGCCGCGTGAGCTCTATTGGGCCGCGCAGACGCCGCAGATCTTTAGCGTCGACGCCATGAAGCGCGCTCACGCCGCTGCTATCGCCGAGGGCTTTATCGGTACCGACGATTCATCGCTGGTCGAGCGCATGGGCGGGCGCGTCCGCTGTGTCCAGAGCCCGCGCGATAACCTTAAGGTGACGGTACCCGAGGACCTGCGTCCCGTAACCGCGATTCTGCTTGGCCGCATGGCCGAGGGAGAGGACCTTCCCCATGTTCAGTAACCTGCGCATTGGCCACGGCTACGACGTCCACCGTTTGGTGGAGGGGCGTCGATGTATCATCGGCGGGGTTGACATTCCCTACGAGCGCGGCCTGCTGGGCCACTCGGATGCCGATGTGCTCGCGCATGCCTTGGCCGACGCCATTCTGGGCGCCTGCCGCGGGGGAGACATCGGCAAGCTATTCCCCGACACCGATCCCGCCTACGAGGGTGCCGATTCGATGGTGCTGCTCGCTCGCGTGATGGACTATGCGCGCGAGCTGGGCTTTGAGTTTGTCGATGCCGATTGCACCATTGCCTGCCAGCAACCCAAGATCACCCCGCACCGCGATGCCATGCGCGCCAACCTTGCCCATGCCCTGGGCGTCGACGTCGAAAACGTGGGCGTCGCCGCCACTACGACCGAAAAGCTCGGTTGGGAAGGCCAGGGCGAGGGAATCGGCGCCTGGGCCGTCTGCCTGCTACAGAAAACCGTTAAGGAGTAACGAATGCGTATCTACAACAGCGCTACCCATAAAAAGGAAGAGTTCCAGCCCATCGAGTCCGGCAAGGTCCGCATGTACGTGTGCGGCCCCACGGTCTACGACAACATCCACATCGGCAATGCCCGCACGTTCATCAGCTTTGACGTGATTCGCCGCTGGCTCATCGCGAGCGGCTACGAGGTCACGTTCGCCCAGAACCTCACCGACGTCGACGACAAGATCATCAAGCGCGCCAACGAGCAGGGCCGCACGGCCGCCGAGGTCGCGACGGAGTTCTCCGACAAGTTCATCGGCGTCATGCGTGCCGCCAACGTGCTCGATCCCGATGTGCGCCCCCGCGCCACCAAAGAGATCGGCCCCATGATCGCCATGATCAAGACGCTCATCGAGCAGGGCCACGCCTACGCCGCCGATAACGGCGACGTGTACTTTGCCGTGCGCAGCGATTCCAACTATGGTCAGGTCTCGGGCCGCAACATCGACGACCTTATGGTTGGCGCGCGCATCGAGGAGAACGAGGACAAGAACGACCCGCTCGACTTTGCGCTGTGGAAGGCTGCCAAGCCCGGCGAGCCCAGCTGGCCGAGCCCCTGGGGCGAGGGCCGTCCCGGTTGGCACACCGAGTGCGCCGCCATGGTGCATCGCTACCTGGGCACCCCGATCGACATCCACGGCGGCGGCTCCGACCTTGCCTTCCCGCATCACGAGAACGAGTGCGCCCAGGCCACCTGCGCCTGGCACCAGGGCTTCTCCAACACCTGGATGCACACGGGCATGCTGCTGGTAGACGGCGAGAAAATGTCCAAGTCGCTCGGCAACTTCTTTACGCTGGCCGAGGTCCTCGAGCAGCATTCCGCTGCCGCCCTGCGCCTGCTGATGCTGCAGACGAGCTATCGCTCGCCGCTCGACTTTTCTTGGGAGCGCTTGGAGGGTGCCGAGAACTCGCTCACGCGTATCGCCGGTACGGTCGAGAACCTGCGCTGGGCCGCGAACCATGCGACGGCCGATGCCGATGAGGCAGCATCCGAGGCGTTTGCCGCCAAGGCCGCCGAGACCCGTGCCACCTTTAAGGAGTGCATGGACGACGACTTTAACACCGCCGGTGCCATGGGTGCCGTCTTTGGCTTTGTGACCGAGTGCAACCAGTACCTGGAGCAGGCGGGCGACGCTGCCGACAAGGCCGCCGCGCTTGCCGCCGCCGATACGCTGGTCGAGCTGCTCGATACGTTTGGCGTTGAGCTCCCCGAGCCCAAGGTCGAGCTGCCGCTGGGTCTGCTGGGTGTTGCCGCCGGCCTGGTCGCCTACACGGGCGACGACGTGGACGAGGCCGCTGCCAAGATTCTCGAGGCCCGCGCCGAGGCCCGCGCCGCTAAGAACTGGGATCTGGCCGACGCCATCCGCGACCAGCTCAAGGACCTGGGCCTCACCATTGAGGATACCGCCGCCGGCACCCGTATCAAATCTCTCTAATCCCCGCGGGTTTCCCAAGCACCCGACCTTGCCGTTCAAACCGTCGCTCGCGTACTCAAGTACGCGTCGCTCCTCTTTCACGGCAATCTCGGGCACTTGGAAAACCCGTACCGACCGCTTGAGCTATTCGTCTTAAGCGGTCGCTTCTTTTGTCCTGTTTGAAAATTTTTTAAAGGAGGCCGTTTTATGGCCGACAATCGCAAGCGTGCGCCTCGTGGCGGCAAGCAGACTGCTTCTGGCTCGCGTCCGATTCGCCGCAACGACCGCGCTGCCGCTCCCAAGGGCCAGCGCGATCGCGCCCAGGCCGCACGTCCGCAACGCGATCGTAACCGCGACGCTATCCAGGTTCCCAAGGGCGAGTTTATCGAAGGTCGTCGTGCTGCCGCCGAGGCGCTGCGCACCGGTTTTCCCGTCAAGTGCGCGCTCATTGCCGAGGGCGGGGAGCGCGATGCCGCCTTGTCGCGTCTGGTCGACGACCTCAACGCCGCGGGCGTCCGCATTAAGTATGTGCCGCGCGCGCAGCTTGATACGCTGTCGAGCCATGGCGCTCACCAGGGCATTGCGCTCGAGGTGGGCAACTTCCCTTACGCCGATGTCGCCGACATCCTCGACCGCGCAGGCGAGGGCCCGGCGCTTGTCGTGGTGCTCGACCATGTGACCGACGACGGTAACTTTGGCGCCATCGTGCGCTCTGCCGAGGTTGTGGGCGCAGCGGGCGTCATCATCGCCAACAAGCGTGCCGCCGGCGTGACCGTGGGCAGCTACAAGACCTCCGCCGGCGCCGTCATGCATCTGCCTATCGCGCAGGTGCCCAATATCGCCCGTGCGCTCGATGACCTCAAGGCCGCCGGCTTTTGGGTGGGTGGCGCTTCCGAGCATGCCGAGGGCAGCTGCTGGGATGCTCCCTTCGAGGGTCGCGTGGCGCTCGTCATGGGCTCCGAGGGCGACGGCATCTCGCGTCTGGTGCTCGAGAAATGTGACTTTTTGACCAAGCTCCCCCAGCGCGGCATGACCGAGAGTCTCAACGTGGCCCAGGCGACCACCGCGCTGTGCTTTGAGTGGCTGCGCCGCAATGCCGGCGAGCTCATGGGGGAGGAGTAGCGCATGTCCAAGAAGAACCGCGCCAAGTCCAAGGCCAAGCGCTTTGGCGAAGGCTCGGCCAAGCCGATTGTTTCGGCCGCGACTTATGGCGTGGGCGGCAATGCGTTTGCGCAGGCCATCGCCGACCCGGTCTCGACGGTGCACTCCAATAAGCCCGAGCTGCTGGTGGTCGACGGCTACAACGTGATCCACTGCACGCCGCGCTACGAAAAGCTCGTCTACGACCATTCCGATGATCCGTATTCCAGCGACGTTCACGATATGGCGCGCACGGCACTCATCAACGATGTTGCCGCGTTTGCCCAGGGCCGCTACGAGGCTGTAATCGTGTTCGACGGCGCGGGCAATATCTCCAACGAGCGCCCCAACCTGCCGGCCCGCGGCGTGCGCATCGAGTTTTCGCCGACGGGCGTATCGGCCGATACCGTGGTGCAGAAGCTCTGCATCGAGGCACGCGAGGAAGGCCGCGCGTGCTCCGTGGTGTCGAGCGACGGCACGATCCAGGCCGTCGTCATGGGCAAGGGTGTTACGCGCATCTCGAGCCGCATGCTGGTGGACGAGATCAAACAGATCGACAACGACGTGCACGAGGCCGAGGAAGCCCCGCAGATTAAGATGACTCTGGGCAGCCGCCTGAGCCCCGATGCCCTGGCCAAGCTCAAGGCCCTGCGCGGACGGTAGGTAGACCTTCTATGGGGGCTGCTTTCTCGATTGACCAACAACCGGTTTGTAATCAATGGGTTGCGGGTCGGCATCGCCAAAACGAATAGTTTTTGGTTCTGGCGAACAGATAAAACTATTCGTTCTGACGAATAGTTTTGAGATGTGGTAGGTCGAAGGGTCTGTTGCGCCCCGTCCGTAATTCCTTTATTCTTAACAGGCTTCGCGCGAAAGCGCCAAGTGTGCCAGTGTGGCGCAACGGTAGCGCAACTGATTTGTAATCAGTGGGTTGCGGGTTCGATTCCTGTCACTGGCTCCATGAGAGTTTCGGGCTCTGTCTCTATATGGGACAGAGCCCGTTTCTATTTAGGTGGTGCGCCATCGGGTTAGCGCCCATCCCGTTTTTGGTTTGTCTCGTCCTCCAGTTTGTCTAAATCTGTAACACCAAGACCGATATTCGGCATCTAACTGTTACAGATTGAGATGAAACTTAGGGTGTTTTAGGAATATCTTGATCTGTAACATGTAGAAGCGGAATAGGCCTCTTGCTGTTACAGATCGAGACAAGGGCGGGCGCGGATCTGGATGTCCTGCTCGAGCGTGGATTTCTGGATACGCGAGCGAAGAAAATCTCCCGACCGGAGAACGAGCGTGGATAATTAACTTGGATAGGGAGCTAAGGTAAACACCGATTGTCTATCGACGGCTTTAGAAACAACGACCCCAATTTCATTGTGGAATCGGGGTCGTTTGTGCCTCAGGAATCCGAATGGATTAATCGAGCTCCTAAGGAACTTCTTGGGTTCTTGCTAATGGTCTGCCGAGGATGTCCCCAATGCAAACAGCGGGCATCTACTCAATATAGCTGGGGTTCTTCTTGATGATCACGCGTGCAGCGATGAAGGAGACGACGATGGCGATGATGGCGACAACGCATGCCAGCACGAAGTTACCCATGGACCCATCGGGAGCGATAAAGATGAGTGCCGAAAGAAGGCCGGGGCATGCTCCCGCAACATACTCTTTCAGAACAAAGATGCCTGCAGGGAGTCCAGCGCAGAGCGCGCCGATTGCCGTGCCGACAAGCAGGCGGGGACGCTCGATGAGGCAACCGTAGAACGCGGGCTCGGTTACGCCACAGAGTGCGGTGACGGCAACCGTGGTGACCATACCCCTCTTCTCTTTGTTTCCCTTCATGGCAGTTGCCAGGGCGAGGCTCGTGCCGCCAATGCAGAGGTTCGAGATGAATCCAAAGATAATGGGTGCCCAACCGAGCTGCGCCAGGCTCGTAACTTCGATTGCGATGTAAGCCTTATCGAGACCGAGCATGACGAAATAGGGGTTAAGGGCTGCCAGGATCGGAGTAGCGATAAATGCCACGTTGTCCATAAGCCACGTGACGGCATCGCTCAGCGCGTAGCCCATCATGCTGCCGGCGGGGCCAAGGATAATAAGCTCGACGGGCACGACGATGATCATGGTGAGCAGCGGCTTCAAGAACAGTTTGGTAACGTCGGGAATGATCTTCTGAAGGCCGCGGTCGACAAAGTACATGAATACAACGCCCAGTACGATGGGCACTACCGTACTCGAATAGTCGTTCGTCGGGATGGGAATACCAAGAAAGTCGAGACCCTCGGCACCGCTAATGGACGAGCTGATCATGATCGCGCCCAGCAATGCGCCCATGATGGGCTGCATCTTCATGACGGCCGCGAGCTGATAACCAAGATAAACGGGTAAGAAGCTAAACGAAGCGCTAAAGATCGCCAACAGGACCTGGGCGGTTCCGCTATCGGTGCTCAATCCGCAATAATTGACCAGGAGATTCTTGATCGAAAGAATGAGTCCGCCAACGATGAGCGCCGGGACGATGGGCATGAATACCTGTGCAGAGACGTTCCCGAATTTCTCAATCAAGCCCATGGCGGTGTTACCGCTTTTAATGCCTTCTGCAAGGTCTTTGGCGGTTTGGGCATCGTCGGCAACCGTGCCACCGCCGACTTCGATTCCCGCGAAGTCGAGGAAGTCGTTGTAAGCCTCGGTGACGTTGGGGCCGATGATCACCTGAAGCTGGCCACCGCTGACTACTGCCCCGAGCGCCTGATCGGCCGATTTGGCGAGCTGGAGATCGATGATCGAGGTGTCTCGTGCGTCGATGCGAAGGCGCGTCGCACAATGAGTTACCGATGTAATGTTCTCTTTGCCGCCAACAGCCTTTAGGACTGTTTCGGACATTGCCTGATATTTCATCTCTTTCTCCTAACCTTCCTGCTCCTGATACTTCGAGATAAGGTCTCGGTACCAATACCAGCTCTTTTTGGGGGTGCGCTCCAGATTGTTCTCGAAGTCGATATGGACAAGTCCGTATCGTTTTTCGTAGCCGTTGATCCAGCTATACAGATCCATCGTCGACCAGAGGTAGTAGCCCTCAACGCGCGCGCCGTCGCGCTTAGCCCTCATCATGTGCTCGATGAACTGGCCCAGAAGCTCGATGCGGTCATCATCGTGGATCATTCCGTCTGCGTCTGGTTGCTCATAGGCGCCATGTCCGTTTTCCGTAATAAAGATGCGGGGCGCGTCATAGCGCTCGTGGACATCCATGATGGTTGAATACATGCAACCTGGGAGTATTTCGCGGCCCCATTTATTGCGGGGAACATTGCTGTCGCGGGCGCTTTCAAACAAGGGCGCAATGCATTTTCCTTCGACCTTTTTGCTCGAACCGCCCTTATTGTTCGCCGAAACGGCAAGCTCTCCACCGTGCCAGTCGGTTACATACTCTCGGCAATACACGTTGAGTCCAATAAAATCGACTTTACCGTCTCTGAATTCTTCTACGTCATTTGGGGATCGATAGAGCGAGACGCCAAGTTTTTCAAGGATTTCGTCCATTTCTGGCGGCAGTTGACCCTGAAGCGCTGGTGCCAGAATCATGCGATTGGCGAAAAAGTCTGCGTATCGAAATACGTCATCAGGGTGCTCGGTTGCCGGGTCGAGTTCGACAACGCCGCCATCGTGGACGGCGCCGATGATGCCGTCGTAGCCCATTTGACGATATGTTCGGACTGCGAGTGCGCTCGCGCGCATCAGGTTGTACTGAAACTGCATGTACGACTGAACGTCGAGCGATCGATTGGGGGGATAGTTGCCCAACATGTTTACGCAGTAGCTGTAGAAATGCGGCTCGTTAACGGTAGCCCAGATTTTGACGCGGTCTCCAAAGCGCTCAAAGCAAATCTTGGCGTATTTGCAGAACCACTCTGCCATGTCGTTGTTCAGCCATCCGCCTTTGCAAGCAAGCGTGAATGGTAGATCGTAATGGAACAGCGTAACGTTGGGCTCTATGCCATTTTCGAGGCAACAATCAATGACCCGATTATAAAAATCGATACCCTCTTCATTCACTTCGCCGATACCCGTGGGGATGATTCGACTCCATGAAAGAGAGAAGCGATAAGTGTTTTGTCCGCCTTCTTTCATCATGCGGATATCTTCTTCATAGCGATGGTAGAAGTCGCAAGATACATCACCGTCAACATGGTTGATGTTCTTATTGCTTGTGTGGCTAAAGAAATCCCACTCGCCAAGGCCTTTGCCGTCTTCGTTCCAGGCACCCTCGCACTGATAAGACGCCGTGGCGGAACCCCAGAGAAACGGCATGTTGTTCACGTTGTCCATGAATCCCCTTTCCATCATTCAACACGGTGGATACGTGTGGCGGAATTACGATTAAGATGACGTCAACTGATTTGAATCATAGGAGAACGACCAAAGCTGTTTGATTCAATAAATGAACCATGATTTCGAGGAGAGCGGAAAGAGGGATCACGTGAATATCAATGACTTCGATGTGCTCAATCGCATTAGCTCAATCATCAACAGCGAGTTTGGGTCAAACGATGCCGCCATCGCTCGATATCTCATCGCTCACATTAGGCGTTCGAGCGAAATCAATGTTGCCGCAATAACCCGCGATGCATTCGTGACCCGTTCCGCTGTTCGTCGTTTCTGCAATCGATTGGGCTACCAGTCTCTTAGCGATTTGAAAGAATCATTTACTCAATCAGTCTTTCCAAGCGACTTAAGCCATCGAGAGGAGGAATTTGGCTACGAGGAGTACAGGGCAGAGCTCGACGTTCGCATGATCGAGATGTTCGCTGAGGTTGAAAGCGGCGTGTCCGATATCGCTATTAAGCACCTTGCCGACGAAATTGATGGCCATAAAAACGTTGAAATCTGGTGCACCAATAATGTGAGCGCCAATCTCGTACGATTTCAGCAGGAAATGTTTTATGCGGGCAAGATAGTTCGCATAGTTGCTGGGGCTAACGTCGCGGAATTGAAAAACATGGGAGACGTTTCGCAGTCATTGATAATTCTCGTATCGGTCTCCGGGCTATTTGCGTCACAGGCACGTGAGTATCTTGATTGCCGTTCGGGCAGGAAGATTCTAATTACTGCGTTTAGCAACGATGACAAATCGAGGTCTTTTGACCGTGTATATCGTCTTGGTAATGCGGGAAACGGAATTGACCGACTAGGCGTTTATTCGAAATATGCCATGACTTATTTCTTCGACTTGCTATCGTCGTGTTACTTGAGTCGCTACCCCTGCACCAAGGGGGAGCCGCTCTATGGGTCTACTTTGGCCTGGCCCGAGTAGTTCGGCTCTATAGTTCTCCCGCCTAGAGAATGAGCGTGGATAATCTGCCACTTTGGCCTCAGAAACGCGCCAAAAGTGGGAGATTATCCACGCTCGATGTCAAACGGGAGAAAATCCACGCTCGATTGTGCCGGTGAAGGCCGATCACGACCTATGTAATAAGCGCAAGGGATCCGTTATCGAGGGTCGAGACTGCAGCCATACTCCATCACGCGAAAGTGTGCCCTTGGGAAATGACGCCGGCATTGCCAAATTCATCACTCCACATAATCAAACTCAATAAAACCGCAGGTCACGGCTATATAGATACGCCCGGCACCGTGTATCTAGAGGTTTTCGTTGACAGCCCCCAAGGTTGCATCGTATTATCTTTTTCGTTCGCGGGGGCGGCGGTCCAAAAGACCAAAGAACCTGCGGATACTTGAACGATTGGGAGTTTGCCCGAGTGGTTAATGGGGACGGGCTGTAAACCCGTTGGCTCTGCCTACATAGGTTCGAATCCTATAGCTCCCACCCGTCAAGTGCCTGTATAGCTCAGTCGGTAGAGCACTTCGTTGGTAACGAAGAGGTCACCAGTTCAAGTCTGGTTGCAGGCTCCATCCGGCGGTGTAGCTCAGTTGGTTAGAGCACACGGTTCATACCCGTGGCGTCACTGGTTCGAATCCAGTCACCGCTACCATAGGTAACACGGTGGCTTCTCAATAGTATGTTGAGAGGCCACTATGGTATAAAGGCAAAGTCCCGTCCGGGGACGACCTGTTTAGAGGAGGGCTTTATGGCCAAAGAGAAGTTTGAGCGCACTAAGCCGCATGTTAACATCGGCACCATTGGTCACGTCGACCACGGCAAGACCACGCTGACCGCCGCCATCACCAAGGTTCTCTCCGAGACCGAGGGCTGCAAGGCTGACTTCACTGCGTTCGAGAACATCGACAAGGCTCCCGAGGAGCGCGAGCGCGGCATTACGATCTCCGTCTCCCACGTCGAGTACGAGACTGCTGCCCGTCACTACGCTCACGTTGACTGCCCGGGCCACGCTGACTACGTCAAGAACATGATCTCCGGTGCTGCTCAGATGGACGGCGCTATCTTGGTCATCGCCGCTACCGACGGCCCCATGGCTCAGACCCGCGAGCACATCCTGCTCGCCCGTCAGGTTGGCGTTCCTTACATCGTCGTCTTCCTGAACAAGTGCGACATGGTTGACGATGACGAGCTCATCGACCTCGTCGAGATGGAGACCCGTGAGCTCCTCTCCGAGTACGATTTCCCCGGCGACGACATCCCCGTCATCCGTGGTTCCGCTCTGGGCGCTCTCGAGGGCGACGCCAAGTGGATGGACGCTATCCGCGAGCTCATGAACGCCGTCGACGAGTACATCCCGACGCCTGCTCGTAACAACGACCTCCCGTTCCTGATGGCCGTTGAGGACGTTATGACCATCTCCGGCCGTGGTACTGTTGCTACCGGCCGTGTCGAGCGCGGTGAGCTCAAGCTCAACGAGCCCGTCGAGATCGTCGGCATCAAGGATACCCAGAACACCGTCGTTACCGGTATCGAGATGTTCCGTAAGTCCATGGACTTCTGCGAGGCTGGCGACAACGTCGGTCTGCTGCTCCGCGGCATCAAGCGCGAGGACATCGAGCGCGGCCAGGTTCTCTGCAAGCCCGGTTCGGTTACCCCGCACACCAAGTTCACCGGCGAGATCTACGTTCTGACCAAGGAGGAGGGCGGCCGTCACACCCCGTTCTTCGATGGTTATCGTCCTCAGTTCTACTTCCGTACCACCGACGTTACCGGTACGGTCAAGCTCCCCGAGGGCACCGAGATGGCTATGCCTGGTGACCACATCACCATCGAGGGCGACCTCATCCACCCGATCGCCATGGAGGAGGGCCTGCGCTTCGCTATCCGCGAGGGTGGCCACACCGTCGGTTCGGGCATCGTCTCCACGATCATTGAGTAAATTAGCTCTTTGATATAGCTGACTTAGAGAACCCGGCACTTATATGGGTGCCGGGTTCTTTTCTGCAATGGATATTGAGCCGTTGCTGGTGTCGAGAGGATCGACAATGGTCCTGGCGCACCGTCGATTAGCTCTCGTTGGCTTCATTGATGTGTTCCAAATATGAATGGATCCACCGAGAACCAATTGATTCGAGGTTTTCATTGACAGCACTTACATAGAGCTGATAAAGTACCAACTCGTGCCCGTACGGGGCGGAAATGAAAGGTTCAGGATACATGCGTACTCTAGTTACTCTTGCGTGCACTGAGTGCAAGCGCCGCAACTATACGACCACCAAGAACAAGTCGACCATGCCTGATCGTATGGAGATCAAGAAGTATTGCCCCTGGTGCCGTCACCACACGCTGCACAAAGAGACTCGCTAGTCTCTAGTCACATACGCCAGTAGTTCAATTGGTAGAGCATCGGTCTCCAAAACCGAGTGTTGAGGGTTCGAGTCCTTCCTGGCGTGCCAGTCATTATTCCGTAAGCTTCCAATTGGGGGCTTACGGTTTACTCATGTATAAGCGCATTGCGCGGAGGTAACCCAAATGGCCAACAAGAAGAACAAGAAGAAGGCTCAGCAGCCGGCACCTGCCAACAACGCTGCCGCCAACTCCAAGGTTGAGGCCAAAAAGGCCGTTGCCAAGAAGAACGAGAAGGCTGCGAAGTCCAAGAAGAACGAGAAGCCTGGTTTCTTCGCCCGCACCAAGAAGTATTTCGCCTCGGTCAAGTCCGAGATGAAGCGTGTCACGTGGCCCGATAAGAAGGAGCTCGTGAACTACTCGGTCGTCGTTTGCGCTTCTCTGATCGTCGTCGGCGTCGTCATCGCTCTGCTCGATGCTGGCTTTGGCGAGGCTCTTGCTCTGTTCTCTGGATTGAGGGGCTAAACCATGTCTAAGCGTTGGTACGTCGTTCACACTTACTCTGGATACGAGAACCGCGTTAAGTCCGATCTCGAGCATCGCATCGAGACTATGGGCATGCAGGACCGTATCTTTGATATCGAGATTCCTATGGAGCGCGTCACCGAGATTAAAGAGGGTGGCAAGCGCGAGACCAAGGATTCCAAGATCTTCCCGGGTTATGTCCTGGTCCGCATGGAGATGGATGACGATGCTTGGACGTGCGTTCGTAACACGCCTGGCGTCACCGGTTTCTTGGGCGGCAACGGCAAGCCCGCTCCGCTTTCCCGCGACGAGTACAACAAGATGACTCGTCGTCCTGGTAAGGGCGATTCGCCCAAGCGCACCTCGGTTGATATTCAGGTCGGCACGTCCGTCCGCGTCACCGATGGTCCGCTTACCGACTTTGATGGCAAGGTCTCCGAGGTTAACACCGAGGCTGGCAAGCTCAAGGTCACGCTGATGATCTTTGGCCGCGAGACGCCGGTTGAGCTCGACTTTAACCAGGTCGCTGTCATCGCTTAAGTTTTCGTCCGTTCGCGCGAGCGTGCTTCTTCTGTGACTGCTCATCTCAGAAGTGCTTCTAACACGTGCGTGCTTACGATATAGCAAGTACTTCACACTCGTGATTCGAAAGGAATGACCATGGCTGAGAAGAAGGTTGCCAACGTCATTAAGCTCCAGATTCCTGCTGGTGCAGCTAACCCCGCTCCTCCCGTCGGCCCCGCCCTGGGCGCTGCTGGCGTGAACATCATGCAGTTCTGCCAGGCCTTTAACGCCGAGACGCAGGACAAGAAGGGTGACATCATCCCCGTTGAGATCTCTGTCTACGAGGATAAGTCCTTCTCCTTCATCACCAAGACCCCGCCGGCGGCTCACCTCATCAAGAAGGAGCTGAACCTCAAGTCTGGTTCTGCTAAGCCCCAGGCCGACAAGGTTGGTCAGCTCTCCCAGGAGCAGCTTACCAAGATCGCCGAGATCAAGATGCCGGACCTCAATGCCAACGACATTGACGCCGCCAAGAAGATCATCGCCGGTACCGCCCGTTCCATGGGCGTCACCATCGCTGAGTAGCGATTTCTTTAGGTAATGACGGGTGCCCCGACCGGGGCGCCCGTTATATGTGTGCAATAGGGCACACGATACGATGTGGGAGGGCATAAGCCCGTTTAACCACAGGAGGTAATGCACATGGCTAAGCATGGTAAGAGCTATAACGCCGCTGCCGAGAAGATCGACCGCGCCACGCTCTACACCCCCCTTCAGGCTGCCAAGCTCATCAAGGAGCTCGACACCGCCAAGTTCGACGAGACCGTCGAGGCCCACTTCCGTCTGGGCATCGATACTCGTAAGGCTGACCAGAACATCCGTGGTTCCATCTCCCTGCCCCACGGCACCGGCAAGACCGTTCGTGTTGCCGTCTTCGCCGAGGGCGAGAAGGCCCGCGAGGCCGAGGCTGCCGGCGCCGACATCATCGGTTCCGACGAGCTCGTCGCCCAGATCCAGAAGGGCGAGATCAACTTCGACGCTGCTATCGCTACGCCGAACATGATGGCCAAGGTTGGCCGCATCGGTAAGATCCTTGGTCCCCGTGGCCTCATGCCGAACCCCAAGCTCGGCACCGTGACCATGGACGTCGCCAAGATGGTCTCCGAGCTCAAGGCCGGCCGCGTTGAGTATCGCGCCGATCGTTACGGCATCTGCCACGTGCCCCTGGGCAAGAAGTCCTTCTCCGAGCAGCAGCTCGTCGAGAACTACGCTGCCCTGTACACCGAGATCCTGCGCGTCAAGCCCTCTTCTGCTAAGGGCAAGTACGTCAAGTCCATCTCCGTGTCTTCCACCATGGGCCCTGGCGTCAAGGTCGATCCCGCTGTCCAGCGTGACTTCCTGGCTGAGTAACTTTTAGTTACTGCCTGAGCAAAGCAAGCATTGCTAAAGAGACCCGGTTCTGTCTCGTGCAGGACCGGGTCTCTTGCTTTTGAGTCAACGAAACCACCACGAAGGGGACAGGCACCCTTGTGGTGGTTTTACTTGTGTTGTACTTTAGCGCGATGTAGTACTACCCGAGGCCGAAGGGAGCCCAACATGTTTAAGAACACGCAACAGCTCCTAGGCCTAGCGCTACTAGATTGGATAGCGCGCTAGGGTTGTAATCTCGCTATAACGATTTGTTGTACCCGGGTGCGCTATCGTCTGCCGCTTTCAGGCGTGATGAGCGACACGGGTATTTTTCTATCTCTAGGCCTTCTCTCTCTCCTGAAAGCCATCTGTCATAAAACGGTCAATCAGGAGGAACATATAAGCCGCAAAATCACAATCTTTGACGCCACCCTGTGCGACGGTGAGCAGTCGCCGGGCGCCAGCATGAATACCGAGGAAAAGCTCTTCATCGCCCGCCAGCTGGTGCGCATGAACGTGGACGTTATCGAGGCGGGCTTTCCCATCTCGAGTCCTGGTGACTTCCGCTCCGTACAGGAGATTGGCAAGATTGCGGGCGACCGATGCACGGTATGCGGCCTGACGCGCGCTGTCGACAGGGATATCGAAGTGGCTGCAGAGGCGCTCAAAACGGCCCAGAGGCCCCGTATCCATACAGGGCTGGGTGTGAGCACCAGTCACCTGCGCGACAAGCTCCATATGACTGAGGAAAGGGCAATTGAGTGAGCGATCCATGCCGTCAAACATGCTCGCAAGTTCGTTGACGATGTTGAGTTTTATGCCGAGGATGCCGGCCGCTCCGATCAGGAGTTTCTGGTGCGCATTATCGAGGCGGCCGTAAAGGCCGGTGCCACGGTCGTGAACATCCCCGATACGATGGGCTACAACATGCCGTGGGACTTTGGCGCCCGCATCCGTGACCTGCGCGGGCGCTGCGGGTGCGGCCGGTCAGCGTGCGGTCGACGTGATGGAGTATCGCGAGTACGAGATTGAGCGCATTGCGCGCCAGGCATTTGAGGCGGCGCGCAAACGTCGCGGCAAGGTGACGAGCGTTGATAAGCGCAACGTGCTGGAGACGAGCCGCATGTGGCGCGAGATCGTGCATCGCGTGCAAGACGAGGAGTACTCCGACGTGGAGCTTGAGGACCTGCTCGTCGACAACGCCGCCATGCAGCTCATCAGTCGACCGGCAGACTTTGACGTCGTGGTGACGGAGAACATGTTCGGCGACATCCTGTCCGATGAGGCGGCTCAGATTACCGGATCGCTCGGTATGCTTGCCTCTGCCTCGCTGGATGATGGCGTATCGCTGTTTGGGCCGAGCGCTGGCAGCGCTCCTGACATCGCGGGGCTCGGCGTGGCCAATCCGCTGGCTCAAATCTTGTCGGTGGCGATGCTGCTGACCTACGCGCTCGACATGGGCGAGCAAGCCGCGTGGATCGAGAGCGCCGTGGCGCGCGTGCTCGACGAGGGCTGGCGCACCCGTGACATCGCCGATGTCAACACCCCGGCAGATAAGATCCTCGGCACCACGACGATGGGCGACAAGGTCGTCGCCGCGCTGTAGGCGATGCCGATTCAAGCTGTCAAATATCTCAATCTGTAACATCTAAGGGGCAAAATCGTTCCTACCTGTTACAGATTGAGATTTTCGGCTGAGCATCCGTGGTCTGTCTCGATCTGTAACAGCTAACCGATTATTTGGGCCCTACCTGTTACAGATTGAGACAAACCGTTGGGACAGGTCGGACGAGTCAGCAAAACCACCACAAAGGTGCCGGTCCCCTTCGTGGTGGTTTTTAGCGCAACGAGGTGTTCCCAGCCGACCATACGGGCGGCCTTGCGCTCACGCTGCTCGATGACAGCGCATCTTTAGACGCGAAGTGCGGAACCGGGTGCATATACGAGCCGCGTAGCGTTACGAATTCATGGGAATGACCGTATCGCCAATTTGTACGCTTGCAATCTTGTCTGTGTCACAAACTTGCGAGAACGGCCAGGTCTTGTGGACATCAGTGGTGCCGTTATCCAGTTTATTTGCGAAATAGCCGCTGTGGCTGGTTGCGTCCTCAACATGACCGTCTTTGAACGTCACGATGAGGGGTATGTTGCCAACGGCATCCATAGACTCCTCCATGTTTTGAGACATCTTGCCGCTGTTGTTGTCGTGTTCGATGGAACGATCTATGTTGTAGCGGACTGAAACGCCAACGCAGGATACGGTGGCCTCTTGAATCGTCGCCTTGGTGCCGTTAAAGTTGACCGATTTGGGCGCGGGAATCGTAACGGATGTATCTTCGTAATTCAGCTGGAACTTAAGATCCCATGGGCCCGTAAGTATTTTCTTATACTCGGGAAGCTCTTTGCCAGCACGTGGCACAACGAGAGAGTTGATATGCGTGCGGACGGTCCTGCCCATAAGGCCGGGTGATTCAACGCTGAACTGTGCAAAGTATTGAATGCTGGAGTCATTGGGGTTCTTGTCAATGAGCCATGATTGGCCTTGGCCGCCATGCTCGCCATCAACGTATACGTTTCCATCGACACTTCCGGCGATAGTTCCGTTCTCGCCCGGCTCGGAAAGCTTTTTCAGGGCAGCGGGATCGTCGAACGTAAGCGTATAGGCGATGGTAACCATATCCTTGTCGCCCATGATGGCGTCGGCGGTCACGGTGACTCCGTTGTTGGAGCAGCTAGCACCGACGGGCCGGCCAATACGGTCGATGATCTCGGTTTGAGAAGCAGGTCCGTCAAAGATGTCGGAAAGCATGTCAGAAGGAAGCGGCAGGACGCCTGTTGCCATAGCCGTGCCAGCGCCTCCAATGACGATAGCGAGGACTGCCGTTACAGCGGCAATGCGAGCGACTGTTCTTACGGGATGGCGGGCGATGCGCGGCTTGCGTCGCGTGCCATTAAAGTTGCTTTGAGCGGTCGCCGCATCGCTCGAGGCGACGGACTGAGCAATCGAGTTTGCCATGTGCTGCTTCGCATTATCGGTAAACGAAATGTGCTCCAGGGCGTGGCGATAGTCATTCGAATTCGTAGTCATTGTGGTCTCCTTTCAAGGAAAGCCGAAGTGACGCACGTCCGCGGCTAAGGTGCTGGGCGGTTGCAGCTGGCGTCGCGTGAACGGCGTCTGCGATTTCCCTGATGCTCATGCCTGCGTAGTAGTGCAAAAAGATGGCGATGCGCTGTGCTTGAGGCAGGGCCGTGACAGCGGAAAGAATGGCGCAGTCGCGTTGCGCGAAATCTTGCTCGGTATGTGTTACGGGTGCGCAGAAATCGGGGAGCGAATCGAGGTCGACAACCGGGTGATTCGCGTGCGTACGGCCGATATCGCGACATGCGTTCAGTGCGACTCGGATCACCCAAGCACGTTCGTGTTCGAGCGAGTCGAACGGTTGAGTGCGTTGGAGAATCTTGATCAGCGTGTCCTGGCAGATGTCTTGAGCGTCGTCAGCGGATCCAAGGGCCGAATAGCACAATCGAAGGATGAGGTCGGAATACGTGTCGACCAAGCGCTTTGCTTCCCGCTCGATCTGATCGGCATCGCATCGGAGCGTGCTATTGCGGTTACGGCGTGCAGGCATAGTGTCACCTCCAATTGGTCGTGGTGGATATAGGGAAGGCGTCTCGCGAGGTCCCTCTACATACAACACGGTCGAGACTGCATAAGTTGACAAAAAAAGACGGCACGTGAGCGCCGTCCTTACAAAACAATGAGTGTTCTCGTTAATTACACAAGCACCGTGATGGACAGGTCGGACGAGTCAGCAAAACCACCATAAAGGTGCCTATCCCCTTCGTGGTGGTTGTTGGCAGTTACCAGGGGGTTCTGGCGGTTGAAGACTCGATTGCTTCGTGGCGTTTGAGCTCGCGGCGCATGGTTTGCGAGTTGAGCCAAGCGGCCTTCCAACCGCGCGTGGGGTAGCGCGCCTCGTCAATTTCGATCTTGGTATAGCCGCAGGCGTTGACAATCTTCGTTCCGCATGGGTGTTGGCGCTCGCGTTGAAAGTTGGGGCCGTAGCTTTGGTGCACATGCCCGTGAATCATATAGTCGGGACCCCAAGACTCAAGAGCCGCATTAAAGCACTCGAATCCTCGATGCGGCAGGTCGTCCAGGTCGCCCATGCCTGCGACGGGTGCATGGGTAAGTAGAATATCGCATCCGTCTACCAGTGCGATTTTTCGCGATAGCTTGCGCATGCGTTTTGCCATCTCGCGCTCGGTATACATGTTCGCGCCGTCGCGGTAGCGCATGGAACCGCCCAGACCCGCAATGCGAATACCTCGGTACACATATACGCTGTCCTCAACACAAATGCACCCGCCCGGTGCATGGCGCGCGTAGCGGTCGTCGTGGTTGCCACGAACGTACACAAGCGGTTTGTTGATGACAGTGACCAAAAACTCAAGATAGTCCGGATCCAGGTCGCCTGCGGATAGAATCAGGTCAACGTCCTCAAAGCGCTCCTTGCGAAAGCACTCCCACAGGCATCGCTCTTCGGTATCGGCTATGGCAAGGATTTTCATAGGGCGCGGACCTTCGGCTCATCGTCGAGTTGCGGAATGGTGCCCACCACGTTGTCGGCCAGCCAGTCCATCTCGACGATTTGCGTGCTCGGCAGTGGGGGAAAGCCCTCGATCTGCACCACGCCGTCTTGGCTATGGAGCTCGCCGCCAAATGGATTGATGGAGCCCTCGACGATGCCATTGCGCAGTAGCTGAACAAGCTTGCGCGTCTGATAGGGCAGGCCCGGAGCGTAGCGAATGTCGATAACGCCCGAGCTCATACCATACCAGTAGTTGACGGCGCGAACCTGGCTGTTGTCACTGGTCTCATCCCAGGTGCCATGCAGCAGGCTTCGCACGATAAGCTCGTAGTAACGGCCCCAGTTCCATACCGGCATGGCGATGCCGACGACCTTGCCATCGACCAGGCGGTGGAGTCCGTAGGCCGTGGGGTCCTCCAGCGACTTGGACATGTCGACACCGGTCATAACACTCACGCCTTCGCGGCACATGGCCTCGGCAAGACCGCCGGCGGGTACATCGCCCCAGGTGAGGATTACCTGCGCGCGAGGGTCGAGCAGCGAGGCGCCGATGGCAAAGGCGTTGATCTCGCTAAGCGCGCCCGACGCAAAGACCGACGCGTGGTAGCCAATGCGATGGTTGTCCGCCATGCTAGCCGCAAGGGCGCCCAGGAGGAACTTGGCCTCGTACATCTTGCCAAAGTACGAACGGACGCTTTGGTGGGGAAGGCCGATAGAACAGTTAAGGAACCGAACCTGGGGATACTCAACGGCTGCCCTGAGCGTGTATTCCATCAGGCGGTGCGAGGTCGAGAAGATGACGTTGTCTCCATGTTTGACAGCCGTTTCCACGGCGGCGTAGAACACGTCCGGATCGTGGCAGTCCTCGAACGCCTCGGTGCGCACGATACCGCCAAAGTGCTCGTCGAGATACTGACGCCCTTGGTCGTGTAGGCTGTCCCAGCTCGACGTTGCACAAGGGAATTCATGGATAAAGGCGATGCGCAGGGGATTGGCCGCCGAATAGACGGTCTTGCCCATAAAGAAGTTGAGCACACCGGAGGTGGACTTGGCGGGCGACTCTTCCTCATCGACACTCGGCGCTTCGACAAGATCGACCTTGTCCTCGTCATTTTTGCCGGCAATGACCAGCTCGCGCCAAATTTTGCACAGGCGGTTTACGACGATATCCGTCGGCGTATCCAGCAGGCGGTCCTGGTTGTACACATTGAGGTAGACGAGCATGGCGTCGGCGGGCGTAATGTCCAGGTGGTCGCCGCCCGCGCGCAGGTAGGCGCGCTTAAAGAGTAGGAAGGTGTGGCGCAGGTAGTCGACCTTTTTCTGCGGCCATTTTTCGATAAGGTTCTGACCGAGCATCTTGGCGAGTGTCTCGTAGCTGCCCTCACGCGAGAACTCGATCTCGTATAGGGGGCAGACGCGCCAAAACGCGCAGAACTCACCGTATAGGCGGCTTTCGACGGAATCCCATGTGCCGGGGTAGAGACGGGTAATCTTGGCCGAAACCGTCGGGGCGTCCAGGAATTTGAGGACGCTGACGCGCTTGTTGCCCTCTTGGACGTAAAACCGATGCATGAACTCGGTGACGATGATGGGGTCGCGATAGCCCTCGGTCACCTGGATGTCGTAGAGGTTGGACCACTTGCGGGCGAACTCGGTGCTAAATGGCAACAGGGGCATAAAGTTGCACGAAAAGGCAGACTGACGGCCCTTGGTAACCGTGCCGACGACCATTTCGAGCGGAATATCCCGCAGGCCGACGCTCTCTCGCTGACCTAAGGGGAGCTGGGCAACCAAGCTGTCGAGGTCCGTAAGGTACGGGTGCTCGCTTTGGCTGATGGCGCGACGGCGTCCCTGCTCGCCGCGCTTGCGTGCTTGACGATAGGCCTCTTCCATGGTGTCTACTCCCTTAGTCGTTTAAACAACGATATGAACCATGGTACCACGATGCGAAACTACCACAAAGGTGCCTGTCCCCTTTGTGGTAGTTTAGGCGATGATGGGGGCGATGGCACGAATGCAGGCGTCGGTTGCCGTGAAGGTGGTGCTATCGTCGCTGACGATAAAGATGATTTTGCCCTTGACGCCAAAGTCGCCGATCTCGCTAAAGAGCACGTACGGCTCCTTGTCAAAGCCAGAGATGGGAAGCACCGCGGCCTTGGTGGCGTCGGTAAGCTCATCTGCCAGCGCGTCCAGCGAGGCCCACTTAGACGTGTCCTTTACGGCAACGGGCACGGCCACGCGCCCAAAGGGCATCAGATGCACGAGCGTGTTCTTGGAGATGTTGGAGTTGGGCACAATGATGGTCTGCCCGCAGGCATCCTCGATGGTCGTGTGGCGCCAGGTGATGTCTTGGACCACGCCCGACACGCCGCCGACCTCGATATTGTCGCCGGGCTTGATGATGCCCATGAAGGTCACCTGCATACCGCCGATAAGGTTCGACAGCGTGTCCTGAAAGCCGAGCGAGATGGCGATGCCGCCGACGCCAAGAGCGGCGACGAGGGCGTTTGCATTAATGCCAAAACAGTTGTCGAGGATAAAGCTGCCGCCGATCATCCAGATGACGGCGCGTGTGATGTTGATGAAGATGCTCGATGCTGGGAGCGGGTTATCATCGCGGTTAAGCAGGTGGTGCAGGGTCTTGGACGCGATTTTGGCGGCAACGGCGGTGCCGATGGCCAAGATACCGGTCCAGATGATGTTGTGGACCCATCGTTGTGCAAAGAAATGAAGAATTGGCTCAAACAATTCCATGTAGGGAAACCTCCTCATGATCATCCAACCATGATACCCACCAAGAAGCCCGTCCGATCAAATTCGGACGGGCTTCTGTGCTCGATATAAGGTTTATGCGGCGGGGCTGCAAGGCCCGGCGGTGTAGCTTAGCGTCGACGCTTCCAGATAATGCCGAGAATGATGATGACGATGCCGCCGATGAGGCATGCGCCAATCACGGCTAGCGTGCGGTCTCCCGTTGCGGCGAGCTTGCCGGTCGTCTTCTTGGTGATGACCTTCGTGGTCGTCGTGTCCGTCTTAGGCGAGGGCTTAGGCGTCGGGGCCGGTGTGGGCGTGGGGTCCACGGCTGCGGAGCCGAAGCTGATGGTGCCGGCGAGTCCGGCCATCTTGCTCTCCCAGCCGTTTTGCCCAATCAGCGCCCTCAGCGCCGCCTCACACGTGCCCCACTCGGTGCGCTTGGTGGCGTGTGCGAAGGTGGGGAAGTCGGTCGTGTTGGTAATGATGTAGTTGTTGGTGGCGACGGTATAGGTCTTGGTGGGATCGAGCGTGCTGCCGTCCTTGGCGAGTGTGGCACTCACAATGCGCTTGCCTTCGGGCTGCGTCCAATCAATCGTCACGTTGATGCCGCCAAAGGAGAGAACGCTGCCAGAGTCATCGCGCCACTTGTACTTGTCTTGCGCTTCCTGCTCGGTATGGCCGGCTGCAACGTAGGCTTGCTGAAGCTCATAACTGTGATTGCACTCGTCGCTGATCTGCAGCGAATGCTCGAGCGCTGCGAGGAAGTCCGCACCGGTCATGGTCCAGGTCTCCACGGTGTTGCCGTAGGGCGAGATGGCGATGACGTTGCCTGCGGTCACATCGCCTGCAGCGATGCCGCCGCGGATGCCACCCGCGTTCTCGATGGCAAGGTCTGCGCCCGTCAGGTCAAGATAGGAGCCGCAGATCACATGGCCGATGGTCTGGGCCTTGGTGGTGTCGCCCTCCTTGCTGGGGCGGAAATCGGTGGTGCGCACCATTTCCCAACCATGCGTGCCTGCGGCGTCCTCGCCGTAGAAATAGTTGGTGGTGGATGTGCCGAGCACCTTGTTCGATTCGTTTTCAAAGGCCTCGTCGAGCGGCTTGATCTTGTTGCGGACGGCTTCAAGGCGGCTTTGGTAGTCGGAGCCCTTGTCGGGGTCTGCCAAAAGGTCGTTGACGTTCTTGGCGGTGTAGAGCTTCTCGTCACTGCCGTCTGCAGGGACCGTGACCGTGTCATCGTCGGTCGTCTCGGTGCCATTCGTGTCGTACTTGTACGGAATGGAAAGCAGCCCCACCTCGGCAAAGGCGCTGCCCGCCTCGACGACGCGGACCGACTTGCCGTCAGCCCCCGTCACGTTTTCGTCTAAGTTGATGTGCTCGTGGCCCGCGACCAGTGCATCGACCCCAACGAGCTTTGCAGCAAAGGTCTTGGCGTTGAGCGTGTGCGCGATACAGACGACAACGTTGCAGCCCTCCGTCTCGCGCAGTCGCTTGGCCTCGGCATTGATGGCGTTCGCGGCACTCGAGAACGACGTACCCGCGACCAGGTCCGCGCGCAGCGAGGATTCCAGCGACTCATCCATGGCACCCACGACGCCGACCTTGATTTTGTAGTCGAATGTGGAGTGATCTTCGCTATCCTCCCAGGTGCGATCGAGCGTCTTGGTGATACTCGAGCTCCATACGCCGCTCGTAGACTTCGCGTTCGCGCAGAGCATGGCGAAGGGCGTGCCGGTGGGGCTGTAGCCGGTCATGGTGCGGAGCTTGTCCGCGCCGTAGCTCCAGTCGTGGTTGCCCGGCGTGGTCGCGTCGTAGCCGTCTGCATAGAAGGTGTCCATGAGCTCGGCGATGCTCTTGCCCTCGCTCATGGTGGCAAAGGACTGCCCGTGGAAGGTATCGCCCGCATCGAGCAAAAGATCGGGGGCGCTGCTTTGGGCGCTATAGAGAACCGCCAGTCCGTCAAAGCCCACAGTGCCGGTGCCCTTGCTTGCGTTGTAGCTGTACTTGTAGCTGCCGTGGATATCGTTGGTGTGCATGACGGCCACGGAGCCGTCAATAGCGGCGGGCAGGTTCCCCGCGAAAGCGAGGCTTGGGATGCCTGCGAGCGAGCCGGCAAACAACGCGGCGGCTAACGCAAGGCGGGGGAGTCTTTTCATGGCAGTTTCCTTAGTCCTTAGCCAGAAAGTCTGGTTGAATATCGGATTATCGACATAATATGCGAAAACCGCCGCAAGGGCGTCTGTCCCTTTGCGGCGGTTTTGACGTTTGCGCAGATAAAACCTGCCAAAATAAACCTGTCCCTTTTTGGTAGGTTTAGCTCAGCAGCATGCGGTCGTTGGCGAGCTCGCCGCCCGAGACCTCCTCGAACTTCTGTAGCAGGTCGGCTACGGTGAGCGACTTCTTCTCGTCGCCGGCCACGTCGTAGATCACATGGCCCTCGTGCATCATGATCAGACGGTTGCCCAGACGGATAGCGTCATTCATGTTGTGCGTAACCATGAGCGTGGTCAGATGGTTTTCGTCGACAATCTCCTCGGTCAGATTGAGCACCTTAGAGGCCGTCTTGGGGTCGAGGGCCGCGGTGTGCTCGTCGAGCAGCAGCAGGCGCGGCTTGGTGAGCGTGGCCATGAGCAGGGTGAGTGCCTGGCGCTGCCCGCCCGAGAGCAGGCCGACCTTGGCGTTGAGGCGCGTGTCCAGACCAAGGTCCAGGCGCTTGAGCGACTCAACGTACTCGTCCTTCTCGGCCTTGGTGACGCCCCACGAAAGACCGCGACGTTGGCCACGGCGCTTGGCGAGGGCCAGGTTCTCGGCGATCTGCATGTCGGCTGCGGTGCCGCGCATGGGGTCCTGGAACACGCGGCCCAGGTACTTTGCGCGCTGCGACTCGCTCAGGCGCGAGATGTCGGTGCCGTCGAGCTCAATGACACCCGAATCGAGCGGATACACGCCGGCGATCATATTGAGCAGCGTGGACTTGCCGGCGCCGTTGCCGCCGATCACGGTTACAAAGTCGCCATCATTGAGGGTAAGGTCGACGCCGGTAAGCGCGCGCTTCTCGGTGACGGTGCCCTTGTTAAAGGTCTTCTTGACGTGCGAGAGCTTAAGCATCTGCCTCATCCCCCTTCGTGTAGGAGCTGCGGAGCTTATAACGCTCCCAAACCACGGGCACGCACAGGGCCACGGCGACGATCACTGCGGAGAGCAGCTTCATGTCGTTGGCGTCCATGCCCAACTGCAGCACGATGGCGCGGATGAGGAAGTACACCACGGAGCCAAAGACGGCGGAGGCAAGACGGACGCTAAACTGCGTGAGACCGCCGGGCAGCAGGCGGCCGAGCACCTCGCCGATAACAATAGCGGCAAGACCGATAACGATGGCGCCGGTACCCATGCCAATGTCGGCATACTTTTGGCTCTGGCAGATAAGCGCGCCAGAGAGGCCGATGAGGGCGTTGGAGAGCACGAGGGCGATCATCTTGGTGGAGTTGGTGTTGACGCCCAGGGCGCGGATCATGTACTCGTTGTTGCCGGTAGCGCGCAGTGCCGAGCCGATCTCGGTGCCAAAGAACCAATACAGGATGGCAACGATAGCCACGGCGAGCAAGATGCCCAAGATAATGGCAACGGTGGACTGCGGCAGGCCGGTCATGTTGCTGACGGACGAGAAGATGGTGCCCTTGGCGAGGATGGGCGTGTTGGACTTGCCCATGATGCGCAGGTTGATGGACCACAGACTGATCTGCGTAAGGATTCCGGCGAGGATTGCGGGAATCTCAAAGACGGTGGTCAAGATGCCCGTGACGGCGCCCGCGATGGCGCCGGCGCACATGCCGGCCAGCACGGCGAGTAAGGGGTCGACGTTATTGTTGACGATGAGCACGGCGCAGACACAGCCGCCGAGGGCAAAGCTGCCGTCGCAGGTCATATCGGGGATGTCGAGCAGGCGGAACGTGATAAACACGCCAAGCACCATAATGCCCCAGAGGACGCCCTGCGAAACGGCGCCCTGCAATGCAATGAGCATGCTTCATACCTCCTAGGATAGGGTGGACACGTGATTTTCCATAATAGCGGTACCAATGCATAAAAGAGCGGCGGACAGACGTTTTGTTTTACCTGAAACAAGCAGGGCGAACGCCGGCCTTTAGCGTTCGCCCCAATGGCTCAGATATTGAATAACGCAGCTATGGCGCAAGCACGGGCCCTAACCGCGTTGCCGCACATGGGCGCTACTCGTCCAGAGCGGAAAGGTCGATGCCCAGTGCCTCGGCCATCTCGTCATTCTTGACGACGACCAGGTCCTTGCTCGAGAGGTGCTTGATCGGCATATCCTCGGCCTTGGCCTCGCCCTTCAGGATCTTGACGGCCATCTCGCCCGCGGCGTAGCCCAGATCCTCGTAGTTGATGGAGAGGGTGAACAGGCCACCGGCCATGCACATGCCCTCCTCGCCAGTCACGTAGGGAAGCTTGTTTTCCTTGCAGATCTGGCCCACCTGCGAAGCGCCCGCGGCGATGGTGTTGTCGGTGGGGGAGTAGAGCGCGTCGACCTTGCCCACGGCGGACTCGACGACGGACTGGATCTCGTTGGAGCTCGAGACGGTGAAGTCGGTGTACTCCAGGCCCAGCTTGCCGAGTTCCTTCTTGGCGGCCTTGATTTGGACGTCGGAGTTGGACTCGGCGGTGCAGTAGAGCAGACCGACCTTCTTTACGTCGGGCAGGACCTTCTGCATCATCTCGAGCTGCTCGGCGACCGGGGTGAGGTCGGAGGCACCGGTGACGTTGGTGCCGGGCTTGTCGTTGTCCTGGACCAGGCCGGAGGCGGCGTAGTCGGTGATGGCGCAGCCCACGATGGGGATATCGGCCGTGGCGCCGGCGGCGGCCTGCGCGGCAGGCGTGGCGATGGCGTAGATCAGGTCGACGTTGTCGCCCACAAACTTGTCGGCGATGGACTTACACGTGGACTGGTCGTTCTGGGCGTTCTTCTGATCGATCTTGACCTTAAGGCCGCTCTTCTTGATGGCCTTGACAAAGCCGTCATTGGCGGCGTCGAGTGCGGAGTGCTCGGTGAGCTGTAGAACGCCGATGGTGTAGTCGGAACCGGCGGCTGCGGAGCCGGAACCAGAGTTGCCGCCGCATCCGGCAAGCGGGGCCAGTGCGAGCAGACCGGCGGAGACCAGAAGGCTCCTGCGGCTGATGGTGATGTCCTTCATATCGTTACCCCCAGTATAGAAATGGCTGGAAACACTGCACTCAAACAAAGTACAAGTGGAACTATAGTAGCGCGGATGTCCATTTTTACAATAACCTGGCGGGTTTTTTAATACAGAATCGGATGGGCGGTACGGGTAGTCGAATGGGCGGCGAAGGGTCCTATGCGGCTGACGAGGTGTCGTCCTCGTCCAGGGCGGCGAAGAGCTTCTTGCCGTCGAGGAGACGCGTGGTGACGTTTCTCATGCGGCCAATCTCTACGGTACGCAGCGTGTCATCGGCGCCTCGGGTGTCATAGACCGTTCCCAGCAAATACGAGATGCCGTCTCGTTGCTTGATGGCAAAGGGCCGGAGTGTCATCCGTGCCACTTCGACCTCTCCGCGTGCCGTGACGCTCGAAATATCAAAACTCACCGTGGTTCCGTGGTCGATGGCCTGCTCGATGAGCTCGCAGGTGTCGATGCGCTTGACGGGCGTGCGCGGGGCCTTGGTGGATTTGCTGCCCGCGCTTGGAGCGGGCTCGGGTGCATCGAGGTAGCCGCGAACGTCGGCACTCGCCATGGCGACTAAGTGCTGCGCCATGCTTTTTCGGATGGCGATGGGCGTAGAACGGTTGCGCATGACCATGCCGTGGAGCCGGATGATCTCTTCGTCGGTGAGCGGACGGGTCAAGAGCCGATACCCCACGCCGCGTTTGTATTCAATTTCATATCCGGCATGGCGAAGTGCGGAGATGGCGGTGTAGATGCTGCGCCGCGCCGCCGAGATGGGCATGCAGGCGGGGTCGTCGGGATGGGCGAGGCGCCGGATCAACTCATCGGAAAGCATGGCCTTGTCCTCGCCAGTGTTTTCGCTTAATAGTTGCAAGATACGAACGGCGCGATAGGCTGCCATCGAGGCGGCGCCCCTCGTCGTGGTCTCGTAGGTTTCAACAGCGGCTTCGGTCATGGTGCCCACGTCCTTTCCGTTTTGGGTGGCGACGGTATGGAGCCTAGGACGCGGGGTTTTCCCAGGGGCGCAGGGCGCTCTGGGCGGTCGGTAGTCGTCGGCAAACGGCGGGTCGAGTTTTCAACAACCCTGCCTAACTGACCAAAACCTTGCCAAAAGCTTGACGGATACCGTTGAAAAAAGCGTCTCTCGACCGATGTCGAGAGACGCTTGTGCGATGAGCGTTGGCGTGTGGCGACGCGAGCTAGCGTCCGACGATTAGAAGTCGGCGTTGCCCACGGTGCGCGGGTGCGGCAGGACGTCGCGGATGTTGCCCACGCCGGTCAGGTACATGACCAGGCGCTCGAAGCCCAAGCCGTAGCCGGCGTGCTTGCAGGAACCATAGCGGCGCAGGTCCAGATAGTACTTGTACTGCTCGGGATTCATGCCCAGGTCCTTGATGCGGGCCTCGAGCAGGTCCAGGCGCTCCTCGCGCTGGGAGCCACCGATGATCTCGCCGATGCCCGGCACCAAGCAGTCGGCGGCGGCGACGGTCTTGCCGTCGTCGTTCATGCGCATATAGAAGGCCTTGATCTCGGCCGGGTAGTCGGTTACGAAGGTCGGGCGCTTAAAGTGCTCCTCGGTCAGGAAGCGCTCATGCTCGGTCTGCAGGTCGATGCCCCAGCTCACGGGATAGTCAAACTTGTGACCGGCGGCGACGGCCTGCTCCAGGATCTCGACGGCCTCGGTGTAGGTAACGCGGGCAAAGTCTGAGTTTGCCACGTGGTCCAGGCGCTCGAGCAGGCCCTTGTCCACAAACTTGTTGAGCATGTTGAGCTCGTCGGGGCAGGTGGCCATAACGTCCTTGAGGACGTACTTGAGCATGGCCTCGGCGTTATCCATGTAGTCGTTCAGATCGGCAAAGGCCATCTCGGGCTCGATCATCCAAAACTCGGCGGCGTGGCGCGTGGTGTTGGAGTTTTCGGCGCGGAAGGTGGGGCCAAAGGTATACACGTCGCCAAAGGCCATGGCAAAGTTCTCGGCATTGAGCTGGCCGGACACGGTGAGGCTCGCATGCTTGCCAAAGAAGTCCTGGCTCCAGTCGACCTCGCCGGACTCGGTGAGGGGCGGGTTTTTGGGGTCGAGCGTGGTCACGCGGAACATCTCGCCGGCGCCCTCGCAGTCACTCGTGGTGATGATGGGGGTGTTGACGTAGACAAAGCCCTGCTCCTGGAAGAAGCGGTGGATGGCTGCAGCCGCGACAGAGCGGATGCGGAACACGGCGCGGAACAGGTTGGTGCGCGGGCGCAGGTGCTGCTGGGTGCGCAGGAACTCGACGGTCGCGCGCTTCTTCTGCAGCGGGTAATCCGGGGCGCTGACGCCCTCGACCTCGATGGAAGTGGCAGAAAGCTCGAAAGGCTGGGGCGCATCGGGCGTCAGCTTGACGGTGCCGGTGCAAATGAGTGCGGCCGAGACGTTCTGATGGGCGATCTCGTCGTAGTTGTCGAGCGCCTCGCGGTTCATGACGACCTGCAGGTCGCGGAAGCAACTGCCGTCGTTGAGCGTAACAAAGCCAAAGTTTTTCATGTCGCGGACGGACTTGACCCAGCCGGCGACGGTGACGGTCTGGCCACCGAGCGACTCGGCGTGCGTATAGAGCTGCGCGATTTTGGTGCGGTTCACGTATCCTCCCATAACGGTTGAATGATAGTTATCCATACAGTTCGATATTCTAGCAGCTCGGCTCATTTGGGCTATACAGACAAGGCATTGACGGGATGGTTTTCAAACGAAAAGCGCCCACGGCCAAATGGTCGCGGGCGCTTTTCGTGGTGTCTTTTGGCTGTGTAGCGCGGGACCTGGCTACTTGGTCTTGGCCACCAGCAGCGGGTCGCCCAGCTTGACAAGCGGGTTGCCGCCGATAAGCGTTCCGGACTCGCCGACATGGTCGATGCTCTTAAGGCGATCGAGCTCGGAGACGATGACGGTCACGATATCCTCGTGACCAGCGGCCTTAATGGCGTCGCGGTCGAAGCTGATGAGCGGCTGGCCCGCCTTGACCACATCGCCCATCTCGACAAAGCGGGCAAAACCCTTGCCATTCATTTCCACGGTGCCCAGGCCGACATGGATGAACACGCGAAGACCGTCCTCGGTGATCATGCCGATGGAGTGGTTGGTGACGGTGGTGGCGCCGATGCGGCCGTTGGCGGGCGCATAGATGGTGCCGGTAATGGGCTCGATGCCATAGCCCTGGCCAAGCATGCCCGAGGCGATTGTCTCGTCGGGAACTTCGTCCAGGTTGACGAGCACGCCGTTGACGGGGGCGTAGATGACGCCTTCGCGGGTGGCGAAGCTTGCTGCGGGCGGAATGGACGCCTCGCCGGTCGAGGTGAAGGTGGACTTAAGCGAATCGAGCAGACCCATAGTTGCCTCCAACTTAAATAGGCGCATATCGCGCGTTTGGTTTGCCGGAAACGTTTCATATGTGTTTCGCGGCTTGGTCAACGCCCCTATTCTACGCTGCTCAACGATGGTCCTGAGCTGGGATTATGTGATATATCAGTTGATGGGAATCTTATTGCGGGAGCGTTTCTGCACCGTGGGTCCAACTGGGGTACGCTTGAAGGCGAAAATGAGTGCGCACGAATCGCGCGAAGGGAGCACATATGATTGTCGAGAACCATGCGCTGTGGGGCGAGGAGCCGACCGAGGAATATCCGGCGACGTTTACGTATTTGGGTGCCGAGCCGCTGCCCGATAAACCGAATGGCCGCCGTCCTGCCGTGATTATCTGCGGCGGAGGTGCGTTTACGCATATCGCTCCGCATGAGCGGGATCCCGTGGCGTTTGCGTTTTTGGATCACGGCTACCAGGCCTTTGTGCTCAACTATGTCACGAGTTCTACGGGTGACGTGAGCTTTCCGCACCCCCAGGCAGATCTTGCCAAGATGGTCGCCACGGTGCGTGCGAATGCCGACGAGTGGCATGTCGATCCCAAGCGCGTGTGCGTCGTGGGCTTTTCTGCGGGCGGCATGATCTGTGCCTCGCTGGCAACGCAGTGGAAGACCGGCCCCTTCGCGGCACTTGCCGGGGCGCGTCCGGACGACATCCGTCCCGATGCCGTGGTGCTGGGCTATCCGCTGCTCGACTTTGCCTATGTGCGCGACATGCAGACGCGCGATCCGCGCATTGACTTGCGTGTGCCCAAGACGGGCGGTAAGACGGGGCGCGATTTGCTCAACGACTATCTGTCGATGGTGACGGGCGGCGAGGCGACCGACGAGCACTTGGCCGATATCTGCCCTACCACGCATGTTTCGCGTCAGATGCCGCCGACCTTTGTGTGGGGCGTGTCCGACGACAAGACGGCGCCGATCGCGCAGGTCTATCCCTTTGCGCAGCGCATGGCCGAGGAGGGCGTCGCTTGCGAGATGCACGTCTTTGACCAGGGCGGTCACGGCCTTTCACTCGGCAACGCCAACACCGCGGTCGACAACGAGGACAAGCAGGTTTCCGTCCGTCCCTGGATCCGCCTGGCCTTCCGCTTCCTGGAGCGTCATATGTAAAAGTAGACTATTTACCCATTTCAAAAAGCCTGCTCAGAGGAGGAACCATGCTTGAGGGTACGTATGCGGTTTCGGCCCAGACGCCGGTGGGGAGTAAACGCGGCGAGGTGACGTTTTCACACGGGGCGAACGGCGCGCTCAGGGCAGTACTAAACGTCAGGGGTCTCAATATCGCTCTCTCGAGCGCCCGCGCTGAGGGCGATTTTTTTGAGCTCTCGGGTACTATCTCCCACGTCTTGATGGGCAAAGTGCCCTTTACATGCACGGGGTCGGTCGAGGGTGATCGACTCATCGCTACCGCGCGGTCGGGTTCCGTTTCGATCTCGCTGAGCGGTATGCGCAAAGAGCTTTCGGGGCGCACGGCATAAAGTTTGCGCAGGTAAACATCGGTATTTGACTTTATAAAATAGTTCAGAGCGCTATCATTTGTCGTTACGAGTTGGTTAGCCCCGGTAAACGGTTAGCCGCGTCTAACGAAAGGATGAGCGCGTGAAGCTCGATACGCTCGAGATTGGAAAGGACGCCGTTGTCGCATCGGTGACATCTGACGATCAGGCACTCCGACAGCATATTTTGGACATGGGCCTAACGCCGGGCACCGAAGTCACCATGATGAAGTACGCCCCCATGGGCGACCCGCTCGAGATTCGCCTGCGTGGCTACGAGTTGACGCTGCGCAAGGACGATGCCGCTCGCATCGAGCTCGTGGGTGTTCACGACACCGATACGGGTCCGCGCGCTAACGCCGCAATCGGCACGACGGAGCACCCGGCACTTGGCGAGGGGACGTATTCGCCCCGTGCGGCAAAAACGGCCGTGCCCGAGGGTGCGCCGCTGCATTTCGCCCTTGCCGGCAACCAAAACTGCGGCAAGACTACGTTGTTCAACCAGCTGACGGGCTCCAACCAGCACGTCGGTAACTTTCCCGGCGTGACGGTCGACCGCAAGGACGGTACTATCCGTAACCATCCCGAGGCGGGCGTTACCGACCTGCCCGGCATCTATTCGCTGTCGCCGTACACGGGCGAAGAGATCGTCAGCCGCCAATTCATCTTGGATGAAAACCCCGACGCCATCATCGATATCATCGACGCCACCAACATCGAGCGTAACCTGTACCTGACGCTGCAGCTTATGGAGCTCGACCGCCCCATGGTCATCGCGCTCAACATGATGGACGAGGTGACGGCCAACGGCGGCGCCGTGGACGTCAACCTGCTCGAGAGCCTGTTGGGCGTGCCTGTTGTCCCCATTAGCGCTGCCCGCAACGAGGGCATCGGCGAGTTGGTGGATCATGCCTTGCACGTGGCGCGGTTCCGCGAGTGCCCCGGTCGCCTGGACTTCTGCGCGCCCGATGGTCCAGACGGCGGCGCGCTGCATCGCTGCATTCACGGCATCGCCAACCTTATCGAGGACCATGCCGCGACGGCGCACATTCCCGTGCGTTTTGCGGCGACCAAGCTGGTTGAGGGCGACGAGCTGGTGACCGAGGCACTTCATCTGGATCGCAACGAGCTTGACGCCATCGAGCACATCATTACCCAGATGGAGGGCGAGGCCGGCACCGACCGTCTATCTGCGCTGGCCGACATGCGCTTCGGCTTTATCGGCGACGTGTGCGGGCGCTGCGTCGTAAAGCCGCACGAGAGCCGCGAGCACGTGCGCTCCGTCAAGATTGACCGCATCCTGACAGGTCGTTACACAGCCATTCCGGCGTTCCTGGTGATCATGGGCCTCGTCTTTTGGCTGACGTTTGGCGTGATCGGCGCGGCGTTGCAGGGACTTATGGAGGACGGCATCGCTGCCATCATCGCCTCGGCCGATGCGGGTCTCAAGGCGTTCGGCACCAACGACGTGGTGCGCTCGCTGGCCGTCGACGGTGTTCTCACGGGCGTGGGCAGCGTGCTGACCTTCCTGCCGATCATCGTCGTGCTCTTCTTGTTCCTCTCCATTCTGGAAGACTCGGGCTACATGGCGCGCGTGGCCTTTGTCATGGATAAGGTATTGCGTCGCTTTGGCCTGTCGGGCCGCAGCTTTGTGCCCATGCTCGTCGGTTTTGGCTGCACCGTGCCGGCTATCATGTCGACCCGTACGCTCCCATCCGAGCACGACCGCAAGATGACGGTCATGCTCACGCCGTTCATGAGCTGTTCGGCCAAGTTGCCGGTCTACGGTCTGCTGTGCGGGGCGTTTTTCCCGCAGGCGACAGTTCCCGCCATGGTCTCGCTCTATCTGATTGGCATTGCGGTCGGATGCATAGCGGCTTTGGTGCTCAACCGCACGGCATTTAAGGGCGACCCGGTGCCGTTTATCATGGAGCTCCCCAATTACCGCCTGCCGAGCGTTAAGACGACGGTGATGCTGGCATGGGATAAGGCCAAGGACTTCATCACCAAGGCCTTCACCATTATCTTTGCCGCTACGGTGGTCATTTGGTTCCTTCAGACGTTCGACATCCGCTTTAATGTGGTCGCCGATCAGTCGCAAAGCCTGCTTGCGGGTCTCGGCAGCATCATCGCGCCGGCGCTGGCGCCGCTTGGGTTTGGCGATTGGCGAGCATCCACGGCGCTCGTCACCGGCCTTATCGCCAAGGAGAGTGTCATCTCGACCCTCACGGTGCTTTTGGGCGCGACCTCGCCCGCGGCACTGTCAGCCATGTTTTCGCCGTTTACCGCTTACGTGTTCCTGGTCTTTACGCTGCTGTACCCGCCCTGCGTGGCGGCCATCGGTGCCGTCAAGAGCGAGCTGGGTGCGCGCTATGCCGTTGCCGTGTTGGCGTTTCAGGTGACGGTCGCCTGGATCGTGGCGTTTGTCGTGCATTCGGCGGGCATATTGTTGGGGTTGGCTTAGCTATTTATTGACGGCGCAACCCCTGTGTATTGAGTTGATTACGGCCCCGCATCTGTTGCTGACGGATGCGGGGCCGTTGCTATATAATCGCCCATCGCTCAAGACAATCGGAGAGGGTTCCTACATGACTCAGGCAAGACAAGATGGCATCTCGCTCAAGCAGTGGCTCCCGCTTATCGGGCTCGCCTGCTGTGCGTTCGTGTTCAACACGTCGGAGTTCATGCCCATCGGCCTTCTGACTGATATCGCCGCGTCGTTCTCGCTCACCGAGGCCCAGGCAGGCATCATGATCTCGGTCTATGCTTGGGGCGTCATGCTGCTGTCGCTGCCACTCATGGTGTTTGCCTCGCGCTTTGAGTTCAAGCGTATGCTGCTCGGCGTGCTCGCCGTGTTTTCTCTGGGTCAGTTCCTGTCCGCTGTGGCACCGACATATCCCATCCTGGTCTGTGCGCGCCTGGTGGTCGCTTGCGCACATGCCGTGTTCTGGTCGGTCGCCTCGATTATGGCCTCGCGCCTGGTCGACAGTCGCCACGGGGCGCTCGCCATTAGCATGATCGCCACGGGCTCGTCCATCGCGCAGATCTTTGGCCTGCCGATCGGCCGCGCCATCGGACTGGCCGTGGGCTGGCGCATGACATTCGCCGTGGTCGGGGCCCTCTCGGCTGTCGCGGTTGTCTACCAGGCCGCGGTGTTCCCGGCCATGCCGGCGGGCGAGCGCTTTACCGTCAAACAGCTGCCCGAGCTGCTCAAGAACCCGTTCCTGATTGCGCTCTACGCGGTCACGGTCTTTATGGCGACCGGCTATTATGCGGGTTACAGCTATATCGAGCCGTTCCTGGCGCAGGTCGCGCACGTCGACGCAAGCGCTATTACCATGACGCTGACGGCGTTTGGCTGCTCTGGTCTGCTCGGAAGCTGGCTGTTTGGCCGCCTGTTCGATGGGCATCGCTTCCCGTTCTTGGCTATCACGCTCTCCGGCGTGCCGGTGGCTCTGCTGCTCGTGGGTCCGGTCGCATCGTCGCTCGTAGCAGTGCTTGCCGTCTGCGCGCTATGGGGCTGCTGCTCCACGGCCTTTAACGTTGCGTTCCAGGCCGAGCTCATCAAGTACACGCCGGCGGATTCGTCGGCCGTCGCCATGTCGATCTTCTCGGGCCTGTTTAACCTCGGTATCGGCACGGGCACCGCAATCGGCGGCGCCGTGGTTTCGGGTCCCGGTATCGCTTGGATTGGCTTTGCGGGCGGGGCGATTACCGTCGTGGGCGTCATCCTTGCCATCACCGTACTGTTCCCAGCCATACGCCGCGCAAAGCCCGTCGCCTAATCACGTCCCCTCATCAGCTGCGGTGGAATAGCTCCTGTTTAAGGCCTCTGAAGGCCCAAGCAGGAATTATTTCACCGCAACTTATTTTGGGGGAGAGGATACAAGCCGGGCATACAATGGATATCGTTGTGTTGAGCTTACCGGGAGGTTGCTATGTGGGCATACGAGACGACGTTCTATCAGATCTATCCGCTGGGCTTTTGCGGAGCTCCGCGCGAAAACGCCGCTCCCGTTGCCGAGGATGAACTCGCCCAGGCTGCCAACGCTGCGCCCGACCCCGATGCACCCATCATGAAGATCGCCCAATGGGCTGACTACCTGCAAGAACTCGGCGTTGGCGCTGTGCTCATCAACCCGCCGCTCGAATCCGACAGCCACGGCTATGATACGCGCAGCCTGCGCCATGTCGACCGCCGCCTGGGCGGGGATGCCGATTTTGCCGCCGTATGCGAGACGCTGCACGCCCATGGCATCCGTGTGGTGCTCGATGCGGTCTTCAACCACGTCGGCCGCGGCTTCTGGGCCTTCCGTGATGTGCAGGAGCGTAAGTGGGACTCGCCGTACAAGGACTGGTTCCACATTAGCTTTGACGGCGACTCCTGCTATGGCGACGGCTTTTGGTACGAGGGTTGGGAAGGCCATTTTGAACTTGTGAAGCTCAACCTGCAAAATCCCGCTGTGGTCGATTACCTGCTCGAGTCCGTGCGCCGTTGGGCTGACGTGTTTGGCGTCGACGGCCTGCGCCTGGACGTTGCCTATATGCTCGACCGCGACTTCATGCGTCGTCTGCATACCTTTACCCGCGAGCTCAAGCCCGATTTTGTGCTGATCGGCGAGACGCTCCACGGCGACTACAACCAGATCGTCAACGACGAGATGCTTGACTCCTGCACCAACTACGAGTGCTACAAGGGCCTGTACTCCAGCTTTAACTCGGTCAACATGTTCGAGATTGCCCATTCGCTGCATCGCCAGTTTGGCGGCGATCCGTGGTGCATCTACCGCGGCAAACACCTGCTGTCGTTTGTCGACAACCACGACGTGCCGCGCCTGGCGAGCATCCTCACCGACAAGTCGTGCCTGCGTCCCGCCTATGGCATGCTCTTTGGCATGCCGGGCATTCCGTGTGTCTACTATGGCAGCGAGTGGGGAATTGCCGGCGAAAAGGGCGGCCCCGATGGCGACTGGGCGCTGCGACCTGCGCTCGATGAGCCTGCGCCCAACGAGCTGACGGCGTTCATCACGCAGCTTGCGCACCTTCGCTCGGCCGACGACGCGGCGGCCCGTGCTCTCAACTACGGTGCCTATCGCAACGTGGTGATCCAGAACAAGCAGCTGCTGTTCGAGCGCGCCTGTGACGGCGCGACGGTGCTCGTGGCGGTGAACGCCGTGGGCGAGCCTTACACCTTTGGCGCCGGCGAGCTCAACGGGTCCTTTGTCGACCTGCTTGCCGATGGCGTGCCCACGGTCGAGCTGGCTGGCTCCCTTGAGCTTGCGCCCTACGAGGTGCGCTATCTGTTGAGGGCCTAGGCCATGGCTGCGTCCGACGAGGGCTATCAACATATTGAGCATGGGTTTGAACCCGTGTTTGACGAGCGCTCGCGCGTTTTGATGCTGGGGTCGTTTCCCTCGGTGCTCTCGCGTGCCAATGCCTTCTACTATGGCAATCCGCAGAACCGCTTTTGGCGGGTCACGGCGGCGTGTCTCGGTGTGCCTGTGCCGCCCAACGAGGGTGATCCTTTGGCAAGCGGTGAGCCCGCGACGCTCGATGCCTCCATTGCCGCCAAGCGGGCCATGCTGCTGAACGGCGGCGTGGCCCTGTGGGATGCAATCGAGGGCTGCGACATTAAGGGCTCGAGCGACGCGAGCATTCGCAACGTTGTGCCGGCACATATCGAGCGCATTACCGATGCAGCTCCCATTGAGCAGGTGATATGCAACGGTGGTACGGCTGGCCGGCTCTACAAGCGCTATCTACAAGAACGCACCGGGCTGCCCGCCATCGTCCTGCCCTCGACAAGTCCTGCCAATGCGGCTTGGCGTCTTGAGCGCCTTGTCGAGCGCTGGCGCGAGGCAGTTGACTGGGCTGCTCTCTAATTTAGATATTTGATTGAGCATGGGCGCCGAGGCGTTTGATGATGGCGTGCCAGATCGGCGCGGGCAGCGCGGGCTCGACACGCACCATGCCGTCGGCGTTGACGCTACCGGCATCGCCGCCGCCGAGCAGCTGGGCGTGCTCAACTGAGCAGCCCATGCGCACGGCACCCACAAGCTTATCCATCGCTTCCGAAAACGGTCGCCGCAAGAGTCCCATGCGCGGGGAGCGACGAAGCGCCGCAATGCCGCTGCCGGCGCAGATGGCAACGCCGCCACACCACAATTGGTCATGGCGCTCACATGCCTTGTGCAGGCGAACGGCGGCCCCACGCGCCTGCTCAGTGCCCTCTTGTGCGGCTCGAATCGCGGCATAGACGCGCGTTCCCGTACCGCCAAAGCGCTCAAGCGTCTGCTCGATAGCTGTCAACGTCTCATCGTCAGCCACATCTTCAATGGCCAGCACGATGCCATCGGCAACGCTGCCGGCGTCATTTGCCTTCAAGTCGACCGGGCGGGGGAGTGCGGTGCCGGAAAGTTGAGCATAGGCGGCGATGGCATCCTGCAGGTCCCAGAGCAAAAAATCAAGATCGGCGCTCTTGGGAATACTGATATACGCAATGGTGTGCAGTGTTTTTGGTACATCGCCGCGCGCGGTCGTCTCCATGCCATCTCCTTTCCGGCTCGTTTCCGTTTAGGTTACACCGTCTGGTGGCGCTGGGCGCGCTATCCTAGTGCAACCCTTACGAAAGGAACGCCATGCGTCTGCCCATGAATACCTCGCTTGCCACGCTCAAGCCCTCCGGCATCCGTCGGATTAACGCACTCGCCGCTCAGCACCCGGGATGCATCGCGCTTGCGCTTGGCGAGCCCGATTTTCCCACGCCCGATGTGATTAGTGCCGAGGTGACCGCCGCACTGGACCGCGGTGACACGCACTATCCGCCCAATAACGGTCGCCCCGCCCTGCGCGAGGCGTTATCTGCCTACATGGGGGACGCGGGCCTTATGTTTTCGGCCGACGAGGTCATCCTGACCGACGGCGCGACCGAGGCCCTGTCGGCAACATTCATGGCTATGCTCAACCCCGGCGACGAGGTCATTATTCCCGCGCCGGCCTTTGGCCTGTACGAGAGCATCGTCGTAGCCAATCACGCCAAAGCGGTCTTTTTGGATACGGAGCCTGCGCAATTTCAGATTGACGAGGATGCGCTTCGCGCCTGTGTGACCCCGGCGACCAAGGCCATCGTTATCTGCTCGCCCAACAATCCTACGGGCTGCATCCTCAACACGGCGTCGCTCGACGCCGTGGCGCGCGTGGCAGAGCAGGCGGGCATCTACGTAGTCTGCGACGACGTATACAACCGTCTGGTCTATGTGGATGGCTACGAGCGCTTTGCCCAGCGCCATCCGGAGCTGCGCGACCAGACGGTGGTCATCGAGAGCTTCTCCAAGCCCTGGGCCATGACCGGCTGGCGCTTGGGTTGGCTCGCAGCCGCAGCCCCCGTCATCGCCGAGATCGCAAAGGCTCACCAATACTTAGTATCGAGTGCTGTCTCCTTCGAAATGGACGCCGCAGCCCGAGCCCTGACCGTCGACCCAACCCCCATGCTCAAAGTCTACCGAGCCCGCCGCGAACGCGTACTCGCAGCCTTAAACGCCATGGGCCTCGACGTAGTAGAGCCCGCAGGAGCCTTCTACACTTTCCCGAGCATCAAAAAGTTCGGCCTAACCAGCGAAGACTTCTGCATCAAAGCCATCGAAGAGGCAAACGTAGCCCTAGTCCCGGGCGACTGCTTCGGCACCGAAGGCCACGTCCGCCTCAGCTATTGCGTTTCCGATAAGGACCTGGACGAAGGCCTCCGCCGCCTGTCCACCTTCCTTTCAACCTTGTAGCCATCAGGGACGCAACATATCAGCCCACCGACTTAAGGCTTATGAGTGGGGGCGCCGGCCAACGGGAAACCGGGCTGCCCCAAAGTCACCGCAGGCCGCGCCGCCGAAGGCCAGGCGCAAGGTTTTCGTAGATTCCGCACGAGCCGAAGAGCACTTAATGTGCTCTTCGTGCGAGCCCAGGACCTGACCGAGCGAAAACCTTGCGCCTGGCCTTCGGCGGCGCGGCCGGATGGTGGAATTGTGTGCAGCCCGGTTTCCCGTTGACCGACGCCGGGGTCCCCGCCATAATACTTTCGGTTCACGCACGAATCCGCTGCCAGAGACAGCCGGTGCAAACGGGCATCGCCCGCGAGCTTAATGGGATATCCCGCCAGCCGAGGTGGTCGAGTAGATATGTCTTCTCGCCCCCGTCGCTCATGCAGCGCGGGGGCTTTCTTTTTGGACATGCCCCCGTCACGTCCTTGTGGCGGACCGTGCCCGGAAAGAATTTGAGGAGGTGTAATTCATGCCCCAGCAGTACAAAATCGACAAGGTTGCAGAGATCGAGTCCCGTATCGCCGAGAACGCCGGTCTGTTCGTCGTCAACTACAACGGTCTGACGGTTAAGCAGGCTCAGGAGCTGCGTCATCAGCTTCGCGAGTGCGGCGCCGAGATGAAGGTCTACAAGAACAACCTGGTCAAGATCGCTCTCAAGAACCAGGAGCAGCCCGAGATCGACGAGATCCTCGCCGGCCCCGTCGCTTATGTGTTCTACGAGACCGAGCCGGTCGAGGCCGCTAAGGCCCTTAAGGACTTCTCCGCTAAGTCCAAGGGCGTCCTTGAGATCAAGGGCGGTATCTCCGACGGCAAGGCCGTTTCCGCCGATGATGTTAAGGCTATCGCCGAGCTGCCCACCAAGGATCAGCTTCTCGGCCAGATCGCCGGTCTCATCTCCGGTTTCGCTCGCGACATCGCTGTCTGCGTCAACGGCGTTTCCTCTGGTCTCGCTCGTTCGATCCAGCAGGTCTCCGAGCAGAAGGCAGCCTAGTTGCTGTTTTCACCCGCGGCGGCAACGCCGCACCCCTGGCGCATTCGCGCCGTGTTTTAACTGATCTCCGTGCATCCGCACGGAAACCGAAAGGACTTAGAAATGGCTAAGCTTACCACCGATGAGATCATCGATGCTCTTAAGGAAATGACCCTTCTCGAGGCTTCCGAGCTCGTCAAGGCTATCGAGGACACCTTCGGCGTTTCCGCCGCTGCTCCTGCTGCTGTTGTCGCCGCTCCCGCTGCTGGCGCTGCTGAGGCCGAGGAGAAGACCGAGTTTGACGTCGTGCTCGAGGGCTTCGGCGACAACAAGATCCAGGTCATCAAGGCCGTCCGTGAGCTCACCAACCTTGGCCTGAAGGAGGCCAAGGAGGTCGTCGAGGGCGCTCCCAAGGCTGTTCTCGAGGGTGCCAAGAAGGAGGACGCCGAGGCTGCCAAGGAGAAGCTCGAGGCTGCTGGCGCTGCTGTCACCCTCAAGTAATCAGGCTTTCTCGCCAGATTCCTTTGCAGACGGGGTTCGCATTGCGAGCCCCGTCTTTTTTGTTTTTCGGTCCCTCGGCATCGGTTGCTCAAACTGCCATGTTCTGTGATTTGCGTCGTATCGGGTGCCCTGCCGTTGGGCAATAAAATTGCACCATTCGAGCAATAATTTGCGTTGACCTGCTGTAGAATTGTCTCTGCCTTGTAGCGACATATAGTTCCAGCGGTAAGATGCTTGGGTATCGCAATTTGGTCTGCGGCTGTGTGCCGCACGCACGGGGCGCTTTTGCGCCTGCGAAAGGATCTTTGAATAACATGAAGGCAATCATCCCCGCCGCCGGTCTTGGCACGCGTTTTCTGCCTGGCACCAAGTGCACGCCCAAAGAGATGCTGCCGGTGCTCGACAAGCCCGTCATTCAGTACGTCGTCGAGGAGGCGCTCGAGCCCGAGGAGGTCGACGATGCCATCATCGTTACTTCTCCCGGTAAGCCCGAGCTACTGAACTACTTCCAGCCTGATCGCTCGCTCGAGAACCTGCTGCGCGAGCGCGGCAAGAACGCCTATGCCGATGCTGTCGCCCACGCTGGCGGTATGCCGGTCGACTTCCGTTATCAGTACGAGCCCAAGGGCCTCGGCCATGCTATTCGCTCTGCTGCCGACGCCGTGGCAGGGGAGAACTTCCTGGTTCTTCTGGGCGACTACGTTGTGCCTAACCGCGATATCTGCGACAAGATGCTCGCCGTTTCCAAGGAGCACGGTGGCGCTTCGGTTATCGCCGTCGCCGCTTGCTCGCCCGAGGAAGTCAGCCGCTACGGCGTTATCGCCGGCGAGCGCGTCGGTTCGCTCGAGGGCGCCGAGAACGTTGCCGATGCCGAGCCGGGCGCTGTCTGGCGCATCGGCGGTCTGGTCGAGAAGCCCGCTCCCGAGGCGGCTCCGTCCAACCTGTACATCGTCGGTCGCTACCTGCTGAGCCCGCTGGTCATGGACTTGCTGGCAGATCAGCAGGCCGGCAAGGGCGGCGAGATCCAGCTCACCGACGCCATGGCCCGTTCGCTCGACCGCGAGGCCATGTACGCCGTCGTCATCGACCCGCTGTCGGGCTACGACACCGGCACTCCCTCTGGTTGGATGGCCACTAACGCCCTCATGGCTGCAAACGACCCCCGCTTTGCCGATGCCTTCTGGGACGCCATCGACGAGCGCGGCGGATTGATGCGCAAGTAAGCCATCGGGCACCGACATTTACGGGCGTGGACCTCGGTTCGCGCCCGTTTTTTATAAGAGCTGCGATTGCTGGCTCTCTGTTCACAGAAAATATATGAACAGATGTTCGATACACATACATCTACCTGCGTGTTTTCTGTCGAAAAACTTTGCTACTCCAAAAACTCAATCGCGTCAAGGCTTTTCTTGCCCAACGGTCGGTACCTGATAAACTATTAGGTTGCGATAACTGGCGAAGCTATGCCTCGCCAACCCACCGAGCATTTCCGTGAAGGAGGAAAAACCTGGTGACCTACGCATACACTGCCACTGAGCGCAAGCGCGTCAGCTTCGGGAAAATCCCGGAGGCCATGGAGCTCCCCAACCTTATCTCTGTTCAAAGGGAATCCTTTGAGCGTTTTAAGGACGAGGGCCTTCGTGAGGCGTTCAAGGAATCCAGCCCCATCCAGAGCCAGAACCATGTTCTCGAGGTTACCTTCGGCGAGCATCAGTTCGGCGACCCCGCGCACACCGTCGAGGAGTGCCGCGAGAAGGATATGACCTATCAGGCTCCGCTTCTGACCGACGTCCGTCTCACCAACAAGGAGACCGGCGAGATCAAGGAGCAGCTCGTCTTTATGGGCGACTTCCCCATGATGACCGATCAGGGCACCTTCATCATCAACGGTACCGAGCGTATCGTCGTCTCGCAGCTCGTCCGCTCCCCGGGCGTGTACTACAGCTCCGAGATGGATTCGGGCAAGCAGATCTACAAGGCCCAGATCATCCCGTCCCGCGGTGCCTGGCTTGAGTTTGAGGTCGACAAGCGCGACCAGCTCATGGTCTCCATCGACCGTAAGCGCAAGCAGAGCGCCACGATGTTCCTGCGCGCCCTTGGCATCGCCGTCACCAACGACGACATCATCGAGCTGCTCGGCAACTCCGATGTGATCAAGCGCACCCTGGAGCGCGACACCGCCCTCACCCGCGAGGACGCCCTCATCGAGATCTACCGTCGCCTGCGCCCAGGCGAGCCTCCCACCGTGGACGCTTCCCGCAGCCTGCTCGAGGGCCTGCTCTTTAACCCGCAGCGCTACGATCTGGCCCGCGTCGGTCGTTACAAGGTCAACAAGAAGCTCAACCTCACCACCGAGGAAGAGGTCACGGTGCTCACCGACGAGGATATCGTCGCGACGCTGCGCTACCTGCTGTCCCTCGCTGCCGGCGAGCAGGGCTTCAAGGTCGACGACATCGACCACTTTGGCAACCGCCGTATCCGCACCGTTGGCGAGCTCGTCGCCAACCAATTCCGTATCGGCATGAGCCGTATGGAGCGCGTCGTCCGTGAGCGCATGAGCTCCCAGGACATCGACGAGATAACCCCACAGTCGCTCATCAACATCCGCCCGATCGTGGCCTCCATCAAGGAGTTCTTCGGTTCCTCGCAGCTCTCGCAGTTCATGGACCAGGCGAACCCCCTGACCGGTCTGACCCACAAGCGCCGTCTGTCCGCACTCGGCCCTGGTGGTCTTGCCGGTCACAAGTCCGGCTCCAGCCGCCGCACCAACGTGCCGACGGCCGTCCGCGACGTTCACAACTCGCACTACAGCCGCATGTGCCCGATCGAGACCCCCGAAGGCCCCAACATCGGCCTGATCGGCTCGCTCGCCCTCTACGCCCGCGTCAACGAGTATGGCTTCATCGAGGCCCCGTTCCGTCGCGTCGAGAACGGCGTTGCCACCGACCAGATCGACTGGATGACCGCTGACGAGGAAGAGAAGCACGTTATCGCGCCGGCCAACACGCCGCTCGATCCCAAGACCAACGAGTTCATCACGACCGATGCCGAGGGCAAGCTTGTCCGCCCGCACACCGTGATCGCCCGTACCCGCGACTTCGACGGTTCCTTCGGCGCTCCCGCCGACGTGCCCGTCGAGGACGTCGACTACATGGACGTCTCGCCGCGTCAGATGCTCTCCGTCGCAGCCACGCTGATCCCGTTCCTTGAGCACGACGACGCCAAGCGTACGCTGATGGGCGCTAACATGCAGCGTCAGGCCGTGCCGCTGGTTCACCCCGCCGCTCCCTATGTCGGTACCGGCATGGAGCGTCGCGCCGCTCTGGACTCCGGCGAGGTCACCCTGGCCAAGAACGCCGGCGAGGTTATCTTTGCCGACGCCGCCAAGATTATCGTCAAGCATGCCGGCGGCATGGACGAGTATCATCTGGCCAAGTACCAGCGCTCCAACCAGTCCACCTGCATCAACCACCGTCCGCTCGTGCGCGTCGGTGACACCGTTGAACAGGGCGAGCCTCTGGCCGACGGTCCTTCGACCGATCACGGCGAGCTCGCACTGGGCCAGAACCTCACCGTGGCCTACATGCCGTGGGAAGGCTTTAACTACGAGGACGGTATCGTCGTGTCCGAGCGCCTGGTGGCCGAGGACCTGCTGACGACCATCAACATCACCCGTCACGAGATCGACGCCCGCGACACCAAGCTCGGCCCCGAGGAGATCACCCGCGAGATCCCGAACCTCTCCGAGGACATGCTTGCCAACCTCGACGAGGACGGCATCATCCGCATCGGCGCCGAGGTCGGCCCTGGCGACATCCTGGTCGGCAAGGTCACGCCTAAGGGCGAGAGCGCTCTGACCGCCGAGGAGCGCCTGCTGCGCGCCATCTTCGGTGCCAAGGCCCACGATGTCCGCGACACCTCCCTTAAGATGCCTCACGGCGCTTACGGCCGCGTCATCGACGTCGTCCGCTTTAGCCGCGAGAACGGCGACGACCTGGCCCCCGGCGTCAACGAGCAGGTGCGCGTCTACGTCGCCCAGCGTCGTAAGATCCAGCAGGGCGATAAGATCGCCGGCCGCCACGGCAACAAGGGTGTTATCTGTAACGTTCTGCCGGTCGAGGACATGCCCTACATGGCTGACGGTACCCCGATCGACGTTATCCTTAACCCGCTGGGCGTTCCTTCGCGTATGAACGTCGGCCAGCTGCTCGAGTGCCACCTTGGCTGGGCTGCTGCGTGTGGTTGGGATACCGAGCAGGCCGACTCCGACAAGTACGTCCCCGGTCCGTTCTTCACCGCCACGCCCGTCTTCGACGGCGCCAAGGAGGACGAGATCGCCGAGGTCATCCGTCGTGCCAACAAGAACATGCTCAACAAGGCCACCGCTGCCTTTGGCGATCACATGCGCCCCGAGTTTGTCACCCAGCTTGACGAGCGCGGCAAGACCCGTCTGTTCGACGGCCGCACCGGCGAGGAGTTCCGCGAGCCCATTACCGTGGGTACGTCCTACATCCTCAAGCTCGGCCACATGGTCGACGACAAGATCCACGCCCGTTCGACCGGCCCTTACAGCCTGGTTACCCAGCAGCCTCTGGGCGGCAAGGCCCAGTTCGGCGGCCAGCGCTTCGGCGAGATGGAAGTTTGGGCACTGTACGCATACGGTGCTTCCAACGTCCTGCAGGAGATCCTGACCGTCAAGTCCGACGATACCGTGGGCCGCGTCAAGACCTACGAGTCCATCGTCAAGGGCGAGAATGTTCCGGTCCCGGGAATCCCCGAGTCCTTCAAGGTTCTCGTCAAGGAGATCCGCTCCCTCGCACTGGACATCGAGCCCATGCACGATGCCGACGAGGACGCCTCCGCCCCTGTGACCGCCGAGGAGACCTCTGCTCTCGACGACCTGGCTGCGCTCGCCGGCGTTGACGCCGACGTCGAGGCCGAGGATGCCGAGACCGCCGAGGCGCCCGAGGCTGTCGCCGCCACGACCACTGATAAGGAGTAGTTGACTGTGGCAGATTTCGAAGCTACTGATTTTGACTCGGTAAAGATCTCCCTTGCCTCCGCCGACCAGATCCGTTCCTGGTCGCACGGCGAGGTCAAGAAGCCGGAGACCATCAATTACCGTACCCTCAAGCCCGAGAAGGACGGCCTGTTCTGCGAGAAGATCTTCGGTCCCGCCAAGGACTGGGAGTGCTCCTGCGGCAAGTACAAGGGCATCCGCTTTAAGGGCATCGTCTGCGAGCGCTGCGGCGTCGAGGTCACCTCGGCCAAGGTGCGTCGCGACCGCATGGGCCACATCGAGCTCGCCGCTCCCGTGTCCCACATCTGGTACTTCAAGAGCCCCACGAGCTTCCCGATGAGCCGTATGCTCGACATCAAGTCCAAGGACCTCGAGAAGGTTCTGTACTTTGCCAGCTACATTATCACCGAGGTCGACTACGAGGCTCGCGAGGCCGACGCCGACGACCTGCGCGAGGAGCTCGCCGCCGATCTGGAAGAGATCGATGCCGAGTGCGCCCGCCAGATCGAGTCCCTCAAGGAGCAGGGCGACCCCGAGAACTTTGACGAGTTCTCCGACGAGGAGCCGCTGACCCCCGAGGAGATCGCCTCTGGCATCGTCGACATTGAGGAAGAGTGCAAGGACGAGAAGCAGCTCCGCACGGACGCCTTCAACGCCTTCATGAAGCTCACCGAGCGCGACCTCATCTCCGATGAGCCGCTGTTCCGCGAGATGACCCGTTACTACTCCATGTACTTCAAGGGTGGCATGGGTGCCGAGGCCGTCCGCGACCTGCTCGCTGCCATCGACCTCCCCTCCGAGGCCGAGAAGCTCAAGGCCATCATCGCCGACGAGGACTCCCAGAAGCAGAAGCGCGAGAAGGCCGTCAAGCGCCTCGAGGTCGTTGACGCCTTCCTGAAGGGCGGCAACAGCCCCGCGAACATGATCCTGGACGTCATCCCGGTCATTCCGCCCGATCTGCGCCCGATGGTCCAGCTCGACGGCGGCCGCTTCGCCGCGTCCGACCTCAACGACCTGTATCGTCGCGTGATCAACCGTAACAACCGACTCAAGCGCCTGCTCGACCTGGACGCCCCTGCGATCATCGTGAACAACGAGAAGCGCATGCTCCAGGAGTCCGTGGACGCCCTGTTCGACAACGGCCGTCGTGGTCGCCCGGTCTCTGGCCGTGGCGGTCGCCCGCTCAAGTCGCTCGCCGAGGCCCTCAAGGGCAAGCAGGGTCGTTTCCGTCAGAACCTGCTGGGCAAGCGTGTCGACTACTCCGGCCGTTCGGTAATCGTTACCGACCCCAAGCTGCTGCTGCACCAGTGCGGTCTGCCCAAGACCATGGCGCTGGAGCTCTTCAAGCCCTTCGTCATGAAGCGCCTGGTCGAGCTTGGCAAGGTCGAGAACATCAAGGGCGCCAAGCGCGCTATCGACCGTGGTGCCACCTTTGTGTGGGACATTCTCGAAGAGGTCATCGACGGCCGCGTCGTGCTGCTCAACCGTGCACCGACCCTGCACCGTCTGTCCATCCAGGCCTTTGAGCCGGTGCTGGTCGAGGGCAAGGCTATCCACCTGCACCCGCTGGTCTGCTCGCCCTTCAACGCCGACTTCGACGGCGACCAGATGTCTGTCCACGTGCCGCTGTCCAGCCAGGCTCAGGCCGAGGCTCGCGTGCTCATGCTCTCTGCGAACAACCTGCGCTCGCCGGCATCCGGCAAGCCGGTCAACATCCCTTCGCAGGACATGATCATCGGCGTGTACTACCTGACCCAGGTCCGCGACGGTCTGCCGGGCGAGAACCACGTGTTCTCGAGCTTCGACGACGCGCTGCACGCCTATGACTGCCGCTCCGAGGTCGACATGCAGGCCAAGATCCAGGTCCGCGTGTCCGCCGAGAACGCCAACGTCATCAACGAGGACGGCACCCGTATCTTCCGCGTCAAGAACGGCAAGAACGAGTTCGTCGACTACGACGTCACCGGCAACAAGACCGCGCGCTTCGAGACCTCTATCGGCCGCATCATCTTCAACCGCCAGTGCCTGCCCGAAGACTATGAGTTCATGAACTACAAGATGGTCAAGGGCGACGTGGCTAAGCTGGTTGCGGACTGCTGCGATCGTTACCCCGAGGCCAAGGTCGGCCCGATCCTCGACGCCATCAAGTACTCCGGCTTCCACTACGCTACCCGCGCCGGCCTCACCATCTCGGTGTGGGACGCTCTCATCCCTGCCGAGAAGCAGGGGCTGCTCGACCGCGCCCAGGCCAACGTCGACCAGATCAACGAGTACTTCGAGGAGGGCTTCATCAACGAGACGGAGCGCCACATCGAAGTCGTTAACGAGTGGACCGCTTGTACCGATAAGGTCGCTGCGCTCATGCTTGACATGTTCGACGAGGAGAACCCGCTGTACATGATGGCCGACTCCGGCGCCCGTGGTTCTAAGACCCAGCTGCGTCAGCTCGGCGGCATGCGTGGCCTGATGGCAGACATGTCCGGCGAGACGATCGACCTTCCCATTAAGGCGAACTTCCGCGAGGGCCTGCTGCCGCTCGAGTACTTCATTTCGACCTACGGCGCCCGTAAGGGCCTGGTCGATACCGCATCCCACACCTCGGACTCTGGTTACCTGACCCGTCGTCTGGTCGACGTGGCCCAGGACGTCATCGTCCGCGAGGAGGACTGCGGTACGCACGAGGGCGTCACCTACAACCTCATCATCCCCGGCACCACCGACCTCAACACCGACCTCGTCGGCCGTTGCTTCATTGAGGACGTCGTGGCTCCCGATGGCACCGTGCTCTTTGAGCAGGACGGTTACATCGAGAAGGTCGCCGACATCCAGAAGATGGTCGATGCGGGCCTCAAGAAGGTCAAGCTCCGCGCGCTGCTCACCTGCCGCTCCAAGTACGGCGTGTGCCAGAAGTGCTACGGCTGGGATCTTTCCACCCGTCGTCCGGTCGCCATCGGTACCGCGGTCGGCATTATTGCCGCCCAGTCCATCGGCGAGCCCGGTACGCAGCTTACGATGCGTACCATTCACTCCGGCGGCGTCGCTGGCGTCGACGATATTACGCAGGGTCTGCCTACGGTCAGCCGTATGTTCGATATCGTCGGCAACGTCAACGAGAAGATTCTGGGTCGCGAGGCCGAGCTGGCTCCGTACTCCGGTCACCTCTCGATTAAGCCCGAGAAGTCCGAGTACGTGCTGACGCTCACCGATTCCGAGGATCACACCCGTGTCCTCGACGAGCGTCGCGTCCCCGCATCGGTGCGCTTCATGCCCGAGATCGAGGACGGCTGCGAGGTTCGCGCCGGCGACCAGATCACCAAGGGCTTCGTCAACTTCCGCAACCTGCGCAAGCTGACCGACATCGAGTCGACGATGCACACCTTCGTCGAGAGCGTTAAGGACGTCTACACCAGCCAGGGCGTCGACCTGAATGACAAGCACATCGAGGTGCTCGCACGTCAGATGCTGCGTCGCGTTCAGATCACCAACCCCGGCGACTCCAAGTACCTGCTTGGTCAGTACGTCGACCGCTATGAGTTCGCCGACGAGGTTGAGCGCGTTGCCCGTCTGGGCGGTCAGGCTCCCGTGGCCGAGCCCGTCATCCTGGGTACGCTCAAGGTCGCGTCCAACATCGACTCCTGGCTGTCGAGCGCTTCGTTCATCCGTACCGCCGGCGTCCTTACCGAGGCTGCCATCGAGGGCAAGGTCGACCACCTGCTCGACCTCAAGTCCAACGTCATCGTCGGTAAGAAGATTCCGGCTGGTACCGGCCTCAAGCCGTACGCCAACGCCAAGCTGACGTATCGTACGGCCGACGGCTACGTGGACATCGACGGCCCGGCTTCGCCCAACGCCAAGTCGCTGCCCGAGTGGGCTCCGGTTGAGCTCAAGGACCTGGACGAGCAGCTCCCGCAGCAGCTCGACTGGGCCGGCTACGACGAGTTCGGTGGTGCTGACGGTTCGTTCACCCGCAACGGCCACACCATCTCCGCCGAGAAGGCTCGCCTGTACCTGTTCGACGACCTGGGCGTGTCGCAGCGCTGGACCAACAAGTTCAGCGAGGTCGGCATCGAGACGGTCGGCGACCTGGTTGGCAAGTCCGAGGAGGATCTGCTGCGCATCGATGGTATCGGTGCCAAGGCGATCGAGGAGCTCCGTGACGGTCTGGAGGCCCACGACCTGCTCTACATCCTCGAGAACAACGACGACGTTGCCGACGAGGAAGACCTCTCGCAGCTGCTGCAGATGGTCTTTAGCCCCGACGGTCCGGACGACATCCTGCTGGGCACCTCCGCCACGCCGACGCATCACGCCGACGCCGACGAGGAGCTCCTGGGCGCCCCGATTGACGACAAGAAGGCTCCCGCCAACGGTGCCATCAACGAGGACATGGCTTCCCTCGACGAGCTACTCAACCAGCTCGTAGACACCGACGACGCCGAAGAGGCCAAGGACAACGACGAGGAATAATTTCCTAGTACGTTAACCGCCCTTCCAAAGACCCGCTTCCCAACAGGGGAGCGGGTCTTTTTTGATGAGGAACGTTGCCCCGACGAGTACGTCGGATTCCCGGAACGGGCCGCCCGCTGTTTAAGTTTGTCGCGAGTTCCGCACGCAAAGGAAAGCACTTAATGTGCTTTCCGTCTTGCGCAGGACTGTAGAGCAGCAAACTTAAACAGCGGGCGGCCCGTTCCGGGAATCTGCCCCCGCGCACAGAAGGGGATTCCTTTTGCCAAAAAGGGACAGGTTTATTTTGGTAGGTTTTTCCTGCTTGGATTTGAAACATTTCGTTCGGCCAAAGCGTATCTATGGTGAGGACCTCATCAAGAACCATCAGCGTCACCGGGAGGTGATTATGGAAGAACAAGCATTTAGACAGGCGGTCGAAGACCACCGGGATGTCGTGTTTCGGATCGCGTTGACGTACCTGCGTGATCGCGCCGACGCCGACGATGTCGCTCAAGACGTCTTTCTGAAGTTACTCAAAAGCGATGCGCAATTTGAAAGCTGGGAACATCTTCGTCGATGGCTTATCCGGGTCACGATCAATGAATGCAAATCGCTCTTTCGAAAGCCATGGAGGCGCGTGGAGGATATTGAGAACCTGGCCGATTCGCTTTCGACGGCGCAGGAGGAGACCAAGGCGGTCCTGTCAGACGTTATGCGACTTCCGGAGCGATTCCGTATTCCTATCGTGCTCTATTACTATCTGGGCTTCTCGACTTCAGAAATTGCCGAGTTACTGCATGTGCCAGCCGCGACCGTTCGAACGCGTTTAGCTCGCGGCAGATCGAAGCTCAAGTTCATCCTAGAGGAGGGCGACCGTGAAATCCAACCAGATCAAGCAGGCCTTCGAGTCCGTCCAAGCCGATAGCGATCTTGCTGACCGTGTTCTTTATGCCGCTGCTGGCGAGCCGCTTCGCCGAAAGGGTCACGCGAAGCCTCTGTATGTTGCCGTAATCGGATGCCTTGCCGGAGTGCTGGCGACCGGAGGGGTCGCCTACGCTGTTGTCAATTCCAGTTATTTTGCCTCTGCCTGGGGAAACCATGGCAACGGAGAGTCCGTTACCTGGACAAATGGCGGCTCGTCGGGGACGAAATATACCTACACCAGAGAGTTTGGTGATGGTATCGCGCCCCAAAGCCTGGAGGGTGCAGTCCAGAAGGTCAATCTGTCCGTCGAGGGCAACGGCTATACGCTCGACATTCATGAGATGGCAATCGACGAGAACGGTTGCGGTGCTGTGACGTTTACATTGTCCAATCCGAATGGCGTTAACTACTACAAGCCGGCGGCAGAGCTTGGCGAACTTGTTCTCTATGGTGAAGAAGAAGGGGGCGTCAGTACACCCAGCATGAACTTCGGCGAGGAATGGGCTGATACACGCTGCACCATTGATAAAGACACATCAAGCGACACGGTCATTAACGGCACGATGTACTTTGCATCTTGGAATCGCGATCGAGATTTACGACATGCGGTCACCTGGAATATCAGTTGGACGGAGGGCAAAGGTGGGGATGCGAAGGTGATCGAGGTATCGACGCAAGAGTTTAACGTCGGAGCGCACGTCGATACAAAAGAACTCCGCTCCGATGACTCGCCTCTCGAGATCAGTCCGTTTTCCATCCAGACGCACATCGATGATCTGGGCTATGAAGCAGTTGATCATAAACTGACCGTCACCTACAAGGATGGGTCAGAGCAGATTATCGAAGATGACGACGCAGGGGCGTACAATTTCTATGTTTCGATGGGACGCAATAGCGGAGAGAACATTTGGGTGCCAACGAAGTTGATTGATGTCGACCAAGTGGTTTCAGTAACGCTCGAAGGCACACGCTGCACTTCAACAGGGGGCGCCGAAACGTCGGAACCCTTTACCATCGTCTATTCGTAAGATTTGGGGCCGCTTTCTACTAGGGGAAGCGGCCTTCTTTGCGGTAAATGGGCGGTTAGACCGCACGATATTCGCCTGCATTCCTGAAGTATGCGGCAAAATCTTGATGGGTCGACCACACCGTATATGCTCAAGCGCTCTACCTGCGGGTTTATTATCGCAAAACCCCGGTGCGCTCGGCGGGTCCAGAATTTGCCGCATACTTCCGAAAGCGCCGCCGATTTCCATGCGACAGGTGAGAGCGGATCACCGTTGGAGCGCGACGTTTCCTCAGATAAAACCGACCAAAATAAACCTGTCCCTTTTTGGCAGGTAACGTTGCCCCGACGAGCACGTCGGATCCCCGGCCCGGGCGGCACAGGGGTTAAGTTTGTCGCGAGTTCCGCACGAGCCGGAGGCCACTTAATGTGGCCTCCGTGCGAGCCAGGACTGTAGAGCAGCAAACTTAACCCCTGTGCCGCCCGGGCCGGGGATCCGCCCCCGCGCACAGGAGGGGATTCCTTTTGTGTAGGCTTTGCGGAAATATAGCTATTTTGGGATACGCCCGGCGGCGTGGTCTGTTGACGACACAGCTAACGGCACGTATCCTATCGAACTGCGTGTTTCGTAGGGGGATGCTGACCCCTCGATTCAAGCCGTTGCACTTTACAGAAAGCTGGAATCATTCGAGAAGGAGTACGCTTTGCCTACTATTAACCAGCTGGTTCGCCAGGGCCGTCGTTCCGTGCCCAAGAAGTCCAAGAACGCTGCTCTGCAGCACAACTCCCAGAAGCGCGGCGTGTGCACCCGCGTCTTCACCACGAGCCCCAAGAAGCCGAACTCGGCTCTTCGTAAGGTTGCCCGTGTTCGCCTTGTCAACGGCATCGAAGTTACTGCTTACATCCCGGGTGAGGGCCACAACCTGCAGGAGCACTCCATCGTGCTCGTCCGCGGCGGTCGTGTCCGTGACCTCCCTGGTGTCCGTTATCACGTCATCCGTGGCGCCTACGACGCTGCTCCGGTCCAGAACCGTATGCAGGCCCGTTCCAAGTACGGTGCTAAGCGCCCCAAGGCTAAATAAGCCAGATAACGTTTTGATACTTTCGCCGTGTGCCGCCTAAGCGCCGCACGGTAGACACTTAAGGAGATTTCACATGCCGCGTCGTGCAGCAGCTAATCGTCGTGAGGTTCAGCCTGACGCCGTTTACAACAACCGCCTGGTGACTCAGCTCATCAACAAGGTCCTTCTTGACGGCAAGAAGGCCACCGCTGAGCGCATCGTTTACACCGCTTTCGAGATCGTTGCCGAGAAGTCCGAGGGCGGCGACGCTCTCGCTACCTTCAAGAAGGCTATGGACAACGTCAAGCCCACGCTCGAGGTTAAGCCCAAGCGTGTCGGTGGCGCTACCTATCAGGTCCCGATGGAGGTCAACTCCCGTCGTTCCACCGCTCTGGGCATCCGCTGGATCGTCAACTTCTCCCGCGCTCGCAAGGAGAAGACCATGGCCGAGCGTCTCGCCAACGAGATCCTCGACGCCTCCAACGGCCTGGGCGCTTCCGTCAAGAAGCGTGAGGACGTCTTCAAGATGGCCGAGGCCAACCGCGCGTTCTCTCACTATCGTTGGTAAGTTAAGGTAAGGAACTAACATGGCTAAGCCTAAGTACAAGCTTTCCGATACCCGTAACATCGGCATCATGGCTCACATCGATGCCGGTAAGACCACCACGACCGAGCGTATTCTTTACTACACCGGTAAGACCCACAAGATCGGTGAGGTCCATGAGGGCGCTGCCACCATGGACTGGATGGTTCAGGAGCAGGAGCGCGGCGTAACCATTACCTCCGCTGCTACCACGTGCTTCTGGAACAAGGACGGTAAGGACTACCGCATCCAGATCATCGACACCCCGGGCCACGTTGACTTCACCGCCGAGGTCGAGCGCTGCCTGCGCGTCCTCGATGGCGCTGTCGCCGTCTTCGACGCCGTTGCCGGCGTTCAGCCCCAGTCTGAGACCGTTTGGCGTCAGGCTTCTACCTTCAACGTTCCCCGCATCGCCTTCATCAACAAGTATGACCGCGTGGGCGCTGACTTCTTCAACGCTATCGAGACCATGAAGGATCGTCTCGACGCTAACGCCGTGGCCGCTCAGGTCCCGATGGGCGCCGAGGACAACTTCTGGGGCGTCATCGACCTGGTCACCATGACTGCATGGGACTTCAAGGCCGACGAGAAGGGCATGACCTACCCCGAGCCGATGGACGAGATCCCGGCTGAGTTCGCCGACATCGCTGCCACCAAGCGCGAGGAGCTCCTCGACGCTGCTGCCAGCTTTGACGACGAGCTCATGGAGAAGATCCTCATGGAGGAGGACTTCACCGTCGAGGAGCTCAAGGCTGCTCTGCGTAAGGGCGTTCTGGCCAACGAGCTCAACCTCGTCTTCGTGGGCTCCGCCTACAAGAACAAGGGCGTCCAGGAGCTGCTCGACGCTGTCGTCGACTACCTGCCCAGCCCGCTCGACGTTGAGGCCGTCACCGGTACCGATCCGGACACCGGCGAGGAGATCCAGCGTCATCCTTCCTTCGACGAGCCCTTCTCCGGCCTGGTCTTCAAGATCATGACCGACCCGTTCGTCGGTAAGCTCACCTACGTCCGCGTTTACTCCGGCCGCGCCGAGTCCGGCTCCTACGTTGTCAACGCTTCCAACGGTCAGCGCGAGCGCCTCGGCCGCATCCTCGAGATGAACGCCGCCGAGCGTATCGACCGTGACGACGCTGCCGCCGGCGACATCGTCGCTTGCGTCGGATTCAAGAACTCCACCACCGGTGACACCCTGTGCGCCGAGGGCAAGGAGATCGTCCTCGAGAAGATCGAGTTCGCTAAGCCCGTTATCGACGTTGCCATCGAGCCCAAGACCAAGGCCGAGCAGGACAAGATGTCCCTGGCTCTGACCAAGCTCGCCGAGGAGGACCCGACCTTCCAGGTGTCCACCAACCACGAGACCGGCCAGACCATCATCGCCGGCATGGGCGAGCTGCACCTCGAGATTATCGTCGACCGTCTGCTCCGCGAGTTCAAGGTTGACGCTAACGTTGGTAAGCCCCAGGTTGCCTACCGCGAGACCGCTGGTCACGACGTCGAGAAGGCTGAGGGCAAGTTCGTCCGTCAGTCCGGTGGTCGCGGTCAGTACGGCCACGCCGTCATCAAGCTCGAGAAGATGGAGGAGGGCTTCGGCTACGAGTTCGTCAACGCTATCGTCGGCGGCGTCGTGCCCAAGGAGTACATCCCGTCCATCGACAAGGGCATCCAGGAGGCCCTGAACACCGGTGTTATCGCCGGCTTCCCGGTCCTCGACGTTAAGGTCACCCTGTTCGACGGTTCTTACCACGAGGTCGACTCCTCCGAGGCCGCCTTTAAGATCGCCGGTTCCATGGCTATCAAGGACGCCCTCAAGAAGTCCGACCCGCAGCTGCTCGAGCCGATCATGGCTGTCGAGGTCGAGACCCCCGAGCAGTACATGGGCGACGTTATGGGCAACCTCTCCGGTCGCCGCGGCAAGATCGAGGGCATGGAGGATCGCAAGAACAGCAAGCTCATCCGTGCCAAGGTGCCGCTGGGCGAGATGTTCGGTTACGCTACCGACCTTCGCTCCCAGACCCAGGGCCGTGCATCCTACACGATGCAGTTCGACTCTTATGAGCCCGCGCCCAAGTCCATCGTGGACGAGGTCATGAGCAAGAACGCCTAAGTTCGAGCTCCCTGTTACGTAATCCGCGAGAGCATCTCTCGCACTCTTTGGAGGTTTAAGTTGGCTACCCAGAAGATCCGCATTCGCCTCAAGGGCTATGATCACGAGGTCGTCGATCAGTCCGCGAAGCTCATCGTCGAGACCGCTCAGAAGACCGGCGCTCGCGTTTCCGGTCCTGTCCCCCTGCCCACCGAGCGCAACCTGTACACGGTTATCCGCTCGCCGCACGTGAACAAGGACTCCCGTGAGCAGTTCGAGATGCGCACCCACAAGCGCCTCATCGACATCCTCGACCCCACCTCGGGCACCGTTGATTCGCTTATGCGTCTCGACCTCCCCGCTGGCGTCGACATCGACATCAAGCTCTAAGCGATATCGCTCATAGCTTAAAGGGCCCCGCTGCCGTTACGGTAGCGGGGCCCTTTTGTTTTGCATGATGGGTTTGGATCGCCGGGTAAGGCTGCCGAGCGGCTGGCTGTGGCGACCTACTCACTCAAGGGGCGCAATGACGCTTCCTCAAAATGGAAGGATCGCAAGCCGTCTTCTGTTTCGATGCACGCACGACCAAAGCCATCGACCGTTTTAAAGATGCCTCGCGCCAGCTCGTCACCGGCAGGGGAGCGGGCGATAACGTGCTTTCCAATCCAATTGAGGTGAGCGACATATTCGCCGTGGACGGGCGCGAGCGGTCCGGTGTTTTCTTCCATGGCGTTGAGGCGTTCTGCCCAGGCATCTATAGCGTCTATAACTGCGTGATAGACCTCATCGAGGAGCATGTCGACAGCTGGAACGTTCTCGTTAAGGTCCGAGAGACCGATTGCCGGCAGGCCGCCATCGGGCACCTCTTGGGGCGCATAGTTCACATTGACACCAATGCCACAGACGGCGAAAGGTTTGCCTTCGTTATCGCGTGCGGCCTCGACCAGAATGCCGCCGAGTTTGCGTCCACGCGCGACCAGGTCGTTGGGCCATTTGAGGCCAATCTCGTTTGCAAGACCCTGTTTTTCGAGCGCCTCGAGCACCGCTAGGCCGCTGACGGCAGCAAGACCAGAGTACTTCGCAGGATTAACGCATGGACGCAGGACAATCGAAAGCAATAGGTTGCCGGCGGTTGAATCCCACTTGTGGCCGCGCCGGCCGCGTCCTGCTGTCTGAGCCCGGGCGGCAAGTCCTGTGCCGTGCGGCGCTCCCTGTTTTCCTGCTTCGAGCAGGTCATCGTTGGTCGATCCGGTTACGTCGACTATCGTTAATTTGGCATCCATAACGGCTGCTACCTCCTTAATGAATAAGTGAATAACGCAATGGTGTCGAGAGAGACACAATGTGAAGCCTTTGTCGCATTTGGACAATTTAATGTTAACACGTTAACAACGACCGAAATGCGCTATCCTCTCTTGGTCGATGTAAACACGTCAACAACTCAAAGGAGGTTAGTGATGGGTTTCACGATTCTTGGAACAGGCTCGGCGCTTCCTAAGCGCAGTGTTTCCAATGACGAGCTGTCCGAGTTCCTCGATACCTCGGATGAGTGGATTTTTACCCGCACAGGTATTAAGAGTCGCCACGTCTGCACCACCGAGTCACTTGACGACCTTGCCGTAGCGGCGAGCGAGCGGGCACTTCAGGTGTCCGGAATCGACGCGAGCCAGTTGGATCTGATCGTCTGCTCGACGACGACGGGTGACCACCTTGTTCCCGCCGAGGCGTGTGCCGTTGCTGAGCGACTGGGCGCGACGTGCCCTGCCTTCGATGTCTCGGCTGCCTGCGCCGGCTTCGTATTTGCGCTCGATGTTGCCGAGGGCTATATCGCCCGAGGACGAGCCAAGCATGTGCTTGTCGTTGCCGCCGAGCAGATGACGCGCGCGCTCGACTGGACCGACCGCGCCACCTGTGTGCTCTTTGGCGATGGGGCAGGCGCCGCGGTGATTGAGGCTGGGGGAGACAGCCCCCTTGCCGTTGAGCTTTCGACGGCGCCCGACGTCGAGACGTTGTGCGTTCCCGGTCTGGTCGGCACCTCGCCGTTTAAGGCCTCCGCAGATAGCGAGAGCGTGCTGTCCATGAATGGCCGCCGCGTGTTCAAGTTCGGCGTCAACGCGATTTGCGACACGGTCCATAAGCTTGCGAGCGATGCGGGCATTTCGGTCGAGGACATCGACCATTTTGTATTCCATCAGGCTAACGAACGAATCCTGAGTCAGGCGGTCAAGCGCCTCGGTGTGCCAGACAAGCGCGTGGTTCGAACGCTGCGCGAGACCGGCAACATTTCGAGCGCATGCATTCCGCTTGCTCTCGATCGACTGGCAAATACCGGCGCGCTGCACACGGGCGACACCATCGCCCTCGTTGGATTTGGCGCCGGTCTGGATATAGGTGGCTATCTACTTCGTTGGAAGTAGTCGCACATAGGAAATAAAAACGCCCCTAGGGCACAAACAAAGGAGAACTACCATGGCAGATCAGAAGACCTTCGAGCGCGTTTGCGACGTGATCCGCGAGACCGCTGGTCTTGACGACGTCGAGATGAAGCCCGAGTCCACGCTCGAGGAGATTGGTCTCGACAGTCTGGGCACCGTCGAGATCCTCGTCGCCGTTGAGGACGAGTTTGGCATCCAGCTCGATACCGAGGAGAACCCCAAGACGGTCGGCGAGTTCGCCGATACGGTCGAGGCGGCATTGGAGAAGTAGAGATGCTCAAGACTCCTCTCTGCGATCTGCTCGGCATCGAAAAGCCCGTGTTCCAGGGCGGTATGGCCTGGATCGCCGACGCCTCGCTGGCGTCCGCAGTGTCCGAGGCGGGCGGCTTAGGGATTATCGCGGCCATGAACGCCGACGCCAACTGGCTGCGCGACCAGATTCATGAGCTGCGCGCCAGGACGGATAAGCCCTTTGGCGTCAACGTCATGCTCATGAGCCCGTTTGCCGACGAGGTCGCGCGGGTCGTGATTGACGAGCGGGTGCCGGTCGTCGTGACGGGTGCCGGCAATCCCACCAAGTACATGAAGGCGTGGAACGAGGCGGGCATCAAGGTCATCCCGGTCGTTGCCTCGGTGGCGCTGGCGCGCCTCGTGGCGCGTCGTGGAGCCACTGCCGTGGTTGCCGAGGGTACCGAATCAGGCGGCCATATTGGCGAGACCTCGACGATGGCACTGGTGCCGCAGGTTGTAGATGCGGTCGATATTCCCGTGGTTGCGGCTGGCGGTATCGCCGATGGCCGCGGCGTGGCGGCCGCCTTTATGCTGGGCGCCGCCGGCGTGCAGGTGGGTACGCGCTTTCTGATCGCAGATGAGTGCACCGTATCGGAGCAGTACAAGGAGATGGTCCTGAAGGCCAACGACACCTCGACGCGTGCGACCGGCCGCTCGACGGGACACCCGGTGCGTGCCCTCAAGAGCCCCTTCACCAACGCCTACGCCAAGAGCGAGGCGGCGGGCGTAAGCGTCGAGGAGCTCGGGGCCATGGGCACGGGCGCCCTTCGCAAGGCCGCCAAGGACGGCAATTACGAAGAGGGCTCGTTTTTGTGTGGACAGATTGCCGGCATGGTCAACGAGCGCCAAAGTGCACGTGAAATCGTTGACGACCTGGTCGATGGCGCCGAGCACGTCCTGAAGGGTGCGTGCGCATGGGTGGCGTAGCGTTTCTGTTTGCCGGGCAGGGCGCCCAGCACCCCGCGATGGGCGTCGACCTGATCGAGGCATCGCCGGCGGCCGCCGAGGTGTTCGCCATTGCCGACGAGGTGCGCCCGGGGACCAGTGAGCAGTGCCGAAGCGCCTCCAAGGAGGAACTCTCGCAGACCGAGAACACGCAGCCGTGCGTGTTCGTTCACGATCTGGCAGCGGCTGCCGCCCTGCGTGAGCGCGGCGTGGTACCTGCCGCCTGTGCGGGTTTTTCGCTTGGCGAGGTCGCCGCGCTCACCTTTGCGGGGGCGTTCGATACGCGAGCGGGCTTTGAGCTCGTGTGCGAGCGCGCGGCGCTGATGGCCGCGGCTGCCGAGCGCCATCCGGGCGGCATGCGCGCCGTCATCAAGCTCGATGCGGCGCAAGTCGAGAACCTGGCAAAACAGGCCGGCGAGGACTGCTGGCCGGTCAACTACAACAGTCCGCAGCAGACGGTTGTTGCCGGAGCGCCCGATGCGCTGCAGGAGCTCGACGTCCTAGTAAAAGAGGCTGGCGGCCGCGCTATGAAAGTCGCGGTGTCGGGCGCATTTCATAGCCCCTATATGGCCGAGGCGACTGAGGGGCTGGCGACGTATATCCAAGCCGGCCACGCGCCGTCACCGCTGCTGATTCCGGTCATGGCAAACATGACGGCGGCGCCCTATCCGGCGGACCCGCGAGCGGCATCGGATGTCTTGGCCAATCAGGTGAGTCATGCCGTTCGTTGGGTCGACACGCTGCATGCTCTGCAGAATCAGGGCATCGACACGTTTATTGAGGTCGGCCCTGGCAAAACGCTGTCCGGCTTGGTCAAGCGTACGTTGAGCGACGTTCGCGTGTATTCGTGCGAAACGGCAGAACAGGTCGCAGCTATTGCCAACGAGCTCGCATAGCCCATAGGGCTGTAACCCGAAAGGAATGACATGGGCAACTTGAACAACGGCGCGCTCGAGCGCATCGACTCGCGTCGCGTGGCGCTGGTCACGGGCGCCTCGCGCGGTATCGGTCGCGCTTGTGCCGTGGGCCTGGCGGAGGACGGCTTTGATATCGCCGTCATCTATGCCGGAAGCGTCGATGCGGCGCGTGAGACGTGCGAAGCCTGCGAGGCGGCTGGCGCCACGGCGCGCGCATATCAATGTGACGTGGCCGAGCCCGATGCCGTCAACGCGTGCGTGGAGACGGTCCTCAACGACTTTGGCTCCATTTGGGCGCTTGTCAACAACGCCGGCATCACCCGCGATGGCCTGCTCATGCGTATGGGCGACGATGCCTTCGACCGCGTGCTCGATGTCAATCTCAAGGGCACGTTCAACACGACGCGCGCGCTCACCAAGACCTTTATGCGTCAGCGCGGCGGTTGCGTCATCAACATGAGCTCGGTCGTGGGCCTAATGGGCAATGCCGGGCAAGCCAACTACGCTGCCTCCAAGGCGGGCGTGATAGGGCTTACCAAGGCGGTGGCACGCGAGCTTGCGCCCCGCGGCGTGAGGGTTAATGCGGTCGCTCCCGGGTTTGTCGAGACAGATATGACGGCAAAGCTCTCGGAGAAGGTGCGTGCGGCAACCGAGGAACAGATTCCCCTTAAGCGCATGGCACGCCCCGAGGAAGTGGCCGGCGTGGTGCGCTTTTTGGCGAGTGATGCGGCTGCCTACATTACGGGTGAGGTCGTGCGCGTCGACGGCGGAATGGCGATGTAGAAACCAGGGCCGAAGAACGGCTTGAATGAGGAGAGCATGATGGAACAGAGAGTTGCAATCACCGGCATCGGTGCCGTGTCGCCGCTTGGCAACACCGCGCTTGCCACCTGGGCGGCCATGTGTGCCGGGACCTGTGGCATCGGCCCGATTACGCACTTCGATACGGATGCGTTTGCCGTCAAGGTGGCGGCCGAGGTCAAGGGCTTTGACGGCAACGACTACTTTGGCAAGCACGATGCCAAGCACTTAGACCCCTGCGTTCAGTTTGCACTGGCGGCGTCGGACGAGGCCATGCACGATGCGGGCTTTGATGTCGAAGGCGCCATCGATCGCGAGCGCCTGGGCGTCTACGTGGGTTCAGGCGTGGGCGGCATGCAGACGCTTGTCGACAACGTCCATACGATTGCCGACCGTGGGCCCCGCCGCGCATCGCCTTACATGATTGCGATGATGATTCCCAATATGGCTTCGGGCAATATCGCGATCCGCCACAAGGCAAAAGGCCCGACCCTGCCCGTGGTGACCGCGTGCGCGACCTCGGCTCATGCCGTGGGCGAGGCGTTCCGCGCCATCAAGCATGGCTATGCCGATGCGATTCTCGCCGGCGGTGCCGAGGCGGCCATCATCCCCGATGCCGTTGCGGGCTTTACGTCCTGCCGTGCACTCACTACCAATCCCGATCCTGCGACGGCTTGTCGTCCGTTCGATGCGAATCGCGACGGCTTTGTGATGGGCGAGGGCGCCTGCGTGCTCGTGCTCGAGAGCATGGAACATGCGCAGGCGCGCGGTGCGCACATTTATGCCGAGGTCGTGGGCTACGGCAACACCGATGATGCCTATCACATCACGAGCCCCGATCCCGAGGCTGCCGGCATTGCCCGTGCGATATCGCTGGCGGTGGCCGAGGGCGACGTTAAGCCTTCCGAGGGCCTCTACATCAACGCTCACGGCACCTCGACTAAACTCAACGATTCGTCCGAGACGGCGGGCATTAAGCGTGCGCTCGGCGAGGACGCGGCGCGCGCGGCGCACGTCTCGTCGACCAAGTCGATGACCGGCCACATGATCGGTGCTACGGGTGCCATCGAGGTCATGGCCTGTGCCATGGCGCTCGAGCAGGGCGTGGTGCCCCCGACCATTAACTACCACACGCCCGATCCCGCCTGCGATCTTGACTACACGCCTAATCGAGCGGTTCGCGCCGACCTTACCTGGGCGCTTTCGACCAACCTGGGCTTTGGCGGGCACAACGCCGCCATTGCGCTGCGTAGATATACGAGGAGCTAGAGCATGGATTCCAAAAGACTTGCCGAGATAGCCGATGTTATGGAGGACCGCGGCCTCACGCGCGTACGTGTTGAGGAGCCCGATGGCACCGCGGTCGAGCTCGAGCGCGCGAGCGCCGCGCAGCCGGTTGCCGTGCCCATGCCCATGCCGAGCGCCATGGCCGCTCAAGTTGCAGCTCCCACAGTCGCGCCTGCCGCACCGGAACCTGCCGCGCAGGCACCTGCCGCCGCGTCGGAGCCTAAGGGCACCGAGGTGACTGCTCCCATGGTCGGCGTTTTCTATGCTGCCCCGGCGCCGGGCGACGAGCCGTTTGTGCACGTGGGCTCCAAGGTCAAAGCCGGCGAGACCCTCTGCATCATCGAGGCCATGAAGGTCCTCAACGAGGTGACGGCGGAGGCGGATGGCGAGGTGCTCGAGATCTGCGTGGCCGACGGCGACCTCGTGGAGTTTGGCAGCTGCCTCATGAGGATCGGATAGGTGATATCCATGAACAAAGAGGAGCTCAAGAAGCTGTTGCCGCATCGCGAGCCGATGCTTTTGCTCGACGAAGCCGAGCTGGTGGGCGACGAGGCCCACGGCAAGATCACGATTACGGGCGACGAGTACTTTTTGCAGGGGCATTTTCCGGGAAACCCGGTCGTTCCCGGCGTGATTCAGTGCGAGATGCTCGCCCAGAACTGCTGCGTACTGCTGATGGGCGATGAGGAGGCGCGCGGCGCGACGCCGTTCTACACGAGTCTGGACAAGGTGCGCTTTAAGCGTCCGGTGCGCCCGGGCGACACGGTGGATCTGGTGTGCTCCATCACGCGTGCGCGCGGGCCGTTCCGCTTTGCGACGGGTACTGCGAGCGTCAACGGTGAGGTGTGCTGCCGCGCCGATATGTCTTTTGCACTCATGCACGAAAGTTAAGGAAGGCTTCATGTTCGACAAAGTGCTCATCGCCAACCGCGGCGAAGTCGCGGTCCGTGTTATCCGCGCGTGCCGCGATATGGGCATCAAGACCGTCGCCGTATATTCCACGGCCGATGCGGACGCGCTACACGTGCAGCTTGCCGACGAGGCGTATTGCATCGGCGGCCCGCGTCTTGCCGAGAGCTACCTCAACGACGATGCTGTGCTCACCTGTGCCGTGAAGTCGGGGGCAAAGGCGATCCATCCTGGCTACGGTTTCTTTTCCGAGAAGGCGAGCTTCGTGCGCGACTGCGACAAGTACGGTCTGGCGTTTGTTGGTCCCTCGGCCGAGGTCATCGACAGCATGGGCGACAAGGATGCCGCACGTAGAACGGCTGCCGCGGCGGGCGTGCCCATCGTGCCGGGCTGCGATTTGCTCAAAAGCCCCGAGGAGGCGACGGCCGAGGCCGAGCGCATTGGCTGCCCCGTGCTTATTAAGGCGCGTGCAGGTGGTGGCGGTCGCGGCATTCGCAAGGTCGAGCGCGTGGAAGATGCGGCAAAGGCGTTCATCGAGGCGCGTGCCGAGGGCGAGGCCGTTTTTGGCGACGGCGAGTGCTACATGGAGAAGTTCGTCGCGCCGGCGCACCACGTTGAGGTGCAGATTATGGCCGATAAGCAGGGCCATGTGTTTTCGCTCGGCGAGCGCGAGTGCTCGGTGCAGCGCCGCAACCAAAAGCTGATCGAGGAGAGCCCCGCGCCGTGCCTCGACGGACGCGATGATATTCGCGCGCGCATGCACAAGGCCGCGCGCGACCTGGCTCGTGCCGTTGGCTATGAGGGCGCTGGCACCATCGAGTTTCTGTACTCGGACGACGGCAATTTCTACTTTATGGAAATGAACACGCGTTTGCAGGTTGAGCATCCGGTTACGGAGTTTGTGACCGATACCGACCTGGTTAAGTGGCAGCTGCGCGTGGCTGCCGGCCAGCCTCTGCCCTTTGAGCAGGAGGACATACCAGTCCGCAATCATGCCATGGAGTGCCGCATCAATGCCGAAACACCGGACTTCCTGCCGTCATGCGGAACGGTCACTGCGTTGCGTGTACCGGGTGGTCCGCGTGTGCGCTGGGATTCGGCCATGTTTACCGGTGCAAAAGTTCCGCCGTACTACGACTCCATGCTCGGCAAGCTCATCGTGTGTGCGCCCACGCGCGACGGCGCCATTCGCAAGATGCGCTCGGCCCTGGGCGAGCTCGTGATTGAGGGCGTAAGCGAAAACAGCGAGCTTCAGCTCGACGTGCTGGCAAACGACGAGTTCTTGTCGGGCATGTATCACACCGATCTGATGGGGCATCTCTATGCTGATGAATAGAAAAGCGAAGACGGTCAATGTCCTTGAGGGGCCGATAACCGAGTCGTGCGCCGAGTTTCCCGCGCGCCACGTGTTTATCAAGTGCCCGGAGTGCCGCCGCGTGATCGATGAGGCGCGCCTGCACGACAACCTCGAGGTCTGCCCTCGCTGCGGTAAACACTTTCGCGTGAGCGGTCGCGCGCGCATGCGCATGACGGTCGACGAGGGCACGTTTGAGGAGTGGGATGCCGAACTGGCGTCAGAGGACTTCCTCTCGTTTCCCGGTTATGCCGACAAGCTTAAGAGCGCTTGCGAACGTTCGGGCGAGCGCGATGCCGTTGTGTGCGGCAGGGGCAAAATCTGCGGCTGCGATACCGCGCTCTTCTTTATGGATGCCAACTTTATGATGGGCTCGATGGGTTCCGTGGTGGGCGAAAAGATCTGTCGCGTCTTTGAACGCGCGATCGAGCTGGGATTGCCGGTCGTCGGCTTTACCGTTTCGGGCGGTGCGCGCATGCAAGAGGGCGTGACATCGCTTATGCAGATGGCCAAGATTTCTGCGGCGGTTAGGCGCCACAGCGAGGCGGGCGGCCTGTATATCACGGTGCTCACCGATCCCACGACCGGAGGCGTAACCGCGAGCTTTGCCATGGAAGGCGACATTATCCTGGCCGAGCCCGATGCCCTGACGGCATTTGCCGGCCCGCGCGTGATCGAGCAGAACATGCACAAGCGTCTGCCCAAGGGATTCCAGCGCTCCGAGTTTTTGCTGGAGCACGGCTTTTGCGATGCCGTTGTTCCGCGTGGCGAGATTGCGCTCACGGTAGGCGAGCTGCTGGCGCTGCACGAAGGGCACGCGCCTGGCCTGGGGGCACCGCATGAAATCGTGCATGCGGGTCGCCGCGGCAAAAAGTTGGGACACTTGTTTAAGCGCTCGGCGGCACCAAAAACCGCGCTCGAGATTGTCAAGCAGACCCGCTCGGCAGATCGCGCCACGGCGGGTGAGATGGTCTCGCTGGGCCTGGATGGATTTGTGGAGCTGCACGGCGACCGTTACTTTGGCGACGACGCCGCTGTGGTGGCTGGCATTGGCTGGAAAGACGGACGCCCCGTAACGGTCATCGCCATCGAGCGCGGCACCACGACCAAAGAGCGCATGCGCCGCAACTTTGGCATGGCGCATCCCGAGGGCTACCGCAAAGCGCGTCGCCTGATGCGCCAGGCCGAAAAGTTTGGTCGACCGGTTCTGTGCCTGGTCGATACTTCGGGCGCGTTTTGCGGCATCGGTGCCGAGGAGCGCGGCCAGGGCGAGGCGATTGCCCAGAATCTCATGGAGATGAGCGGCCTTAAGACGCCGATTGTCTCGGTGGTGACAGGCGAGGGCGGCTCTGGTGGCGCGCTGGCGCTGTCCGTGGCCGACCGCATCCTGATGCTCTCGAGCTCGGCCTATTCGGTCGTGAGCCCCGAGGCCTGTGCGTCGATCCTGTGGAAGGATACCGAGCGCGCGAATGAGGCCGCCGAGGCGCTGAAGCTCACAGCCCCCGATCTGTTGGCACTCGGCATCATCGACGGCATTGTTGACGATAGGGGCCTGTCGCATGAGGAGATCGCCGGTGCCGTCATGTCCTCGGCATTTGATGCCTTCGATACGCTTGAGCAGCTCGACGACGCGACCCTCACGAACCTCCGCTACGAAAAGTACCGCGCAATCGGTCAGTACCGCACGATGTGACAAAGGGACAGTCCGCATGTCACATTGGGAAAGGCGTTCCATGCCACAAGTTTCTAACACCTCGTTTACAACGACGGTTTCATCAAACGCCATGGCCGTGGTGGACTATCTGTCCAAAAGCATGATGTCGGCTCTGCCGTTTATTGTCTGCGCGGCATTGTTCCGCACCGTCGCCGTCATTATGGGCGAAGGTATGCTGGGCCTGTGGTCTGCCGATTCCGAAATCTATCGCCTGTTCTACAGTTGGCTCTACAACGCCGGCTACTACTTTTTGCCCATTTATCTTGGTTGGGCGGCCGCCCGCCAGCTCGGTTGCTCGGAGCAGCTGGGTATGATGCTGGGCGGCGTATTGATTGCACCCGATCTGCTTAAGCTTGTCGATGCCGCATCGACGGCGGGGGCATCGATGACTTATGTGTATGGTCTGGTTCCCGCGCCGGTCAACGATTACACGACGACTGTTATTCCGGTTCTCATCTCGGTGCCCGTGCTGTGGCGAGTGGAGTGTTTCTTTCAGCGCATTATCCCCAAGGCCATGGCGTTTTCGTTCGTTCCGTTTGCGACCATGCTTGTCATGGTTCCGGTTTCGCTGTGTATCACGGCGCCGGCGGGCAGCTATCTGGGCATGCTGCTGGGCCAGCTTATGTTTATGCTTGGCAATTCCGGTGGCGTCGTGTCGCTGCTCACGCTCATGGGGCTTGCCGCGGGTTGGGAGTTCCTAAAGATCGCGGGCGTCAGCAACGTTGTCCTATCGCTCGCCTATGCGCAGTTTATGAGTGCGGGAACGGATTCGTGCATCCTGATCGCCGCGACGATGGCAACGTTTGCCGTTTGGGGCATGCCCTTTGGCGCGTCGCTCCGCGTTGCGGATAAGGACGAGAAGGCGCTCATGCTGGGCTATTCAATCTCGGGTGTTCTTGGCGGTGTAAGCGAGCCGGCGCTGTACGGTTGCGGCTTTAAATATGGCAGGTGCCTGACGTGCATGGCCATTGGCGGCGCCGTCGGAGGCCTTGTTGCAGCCGTGGGCCACGTTACGGCCTATACCATCGGCATGACGAATGTCCTCATGGTCATTGGCTTTGCCACGGGCGGCATCTCGAACCTGCTGTGGTGCTGCGCTGCCGGCGGTGTGGCATTTGCGGTGTCTGCGGCGCTGAGCTACTGCTTTGGCGTGGTGCCGGCGAAGGGGCAGGCGGCAGAAGACGGAGCCGATTCACCCGAAACCTCGAAGAGCGTGGCCGAAGCAAGCGCGTAAACCTGTGCGACACAAGGACGATTCCTTTGCCACATTCCAAGGCCGTGGTCCGTGTGGGCTGCGGCCTTTTTGTATCTGGAGGACAAAGTGGCTACACTACAATCCGTTTGAGCAATAGATATATAGGTAGTACCGTGGGGGCGGATATAGATGGTCGAGTGGATTGTTAAGCGTGCGCAGGGCGACCGTGCGCGCGTGGGCACGTTGACGGGCGTGGTGTGTATTCTCGCCAATGTGGCGCTATGTGCTGCGAAGGGTGCAATTGGCGTGCTGTCGGGATCGGTTTCGATCGTGGCGGACGCTATGAACAACTTATCCGACGCAAGCTCAAACATCGTGAGCGTGCTGGGCTTTAAGCTGGCGAGTAAGCCCGCCGACCCCGAGCATCCTTACGGCCACGGTCGCTACGAGTACCTCTCTGGTCTAGTCGTGGCGGCGCTCGTGCTGCTCATTGGCCTCGAACTGGTAAAGTCCTCGGTGGAGCGCATCATCCACCCCGAACCTGTCGAGTTCTCGCTTGCCCTGGTGGCAGTCCTTGCGCTTTCGATGGTCGTTAAGCTGTGGATGGCGGCCCTCAACCAAAAGCTCGGCGATCGTATTGAGTCCGAGACGCTGCATGCGACCGCTCAGGATTCCAAGAACGATGTCCTTGCCACAGGCACCGTGTTAGCGTGCGCAATTGTTTCGCAGGTGACGCACATCAATCTTGACGCATGGGTCGGCCTTGCCGTTGGCGCCTATATTGGCTGGAGCGGCTTTGAACTTATTCAAGATACGGTGAGCCCGCTTTTGGGCCAGGCGCCCGACCCCAAGTTGGTCAAGCACATTCGAGACAAGATCATGAGCTACCCCGGCGTCTTGGGCGTCCACGACCTGATGGTCCACGATTACGGCCCGGGCAGGAAGTTTGCGAGCGCTCACGCCGAGATGGCAGCCGAGACCAGCCCGCTGGAAAGTCACGACACGCTCGATAACATCGAGCAGTCGTTTAGGAACGAAGACGGTATGATCGTCACGCTCCATTACGACCCCATCGTGACCGACGATCCAAAGGTGGCGAGCATGCGTCTGCGCATCAACGCTATGGCTCAAGAGGTCGATAGCCGCCTCTCGATCCACGACCTACGCTGTGTTCCGGGCCCCACGCATACCAACGTGATCTTTGACTGCGCGCGGCCCTCGGATTTGACGATGAACGCCGAGGACCTAAAGAGCGCGTTGGCGAAACATGTCGAATCCGAATATCCCAAGTCGATTGCCAAGATCACGATCGACGAAGACTATGTCGGCCATACCCACGAGTAGGGCCGAGCCGATAAAGCAACTGATGCAGAAGGGGAGAGCATGAAGCGCCTATACCTACTCCGCCACGGTCAGACGGAGTTCAACGTCAAAAAGCTGGTCCAGGGCCGCTGCGATTCACCGTTGACCGACCTGGGCCGCAAACAAGCGGGAATGGCAGCCGCATGGCTCAAGGCCCACAACGTCGTTCCCGACAAAGTGGTCTCTTCGCCCTTAGGCCGAGCCATGGACACGGCAAGTCTCGTCGCAACCGAACTCCTCGGCCCGGATGCAGCAGTCGAGCCCTGCGAAGGCATCATCGAGCGCAGCTACGGCACCTTCGAAGAAGGCCCCCACGACGCCCTGCCCACCGACGTCTGGGACCCGGGCGAGGACCTGGTCCCCTTCGGAGGAGAAGGAAGCCGCGCACTGCAAGAACGCATGGTAGGTACCCTCACCAATCTCATGGGCGCCGAGGGCATCGAAACCCTCCTAGCAGTAAGCCACGGCAGCGCCAGCCGCCAATTCATCAAGGCTGCAGCCCCAGAGGGTTTCGAGCTCCCAGCAAAACTCCCCAATTGCGCCATCATGATTTTCGATTTTGATGATGCGCGAGAAGAGGACGATGCGCCCCAATGCAAGTTCACCTTGCAGCAAATTGTGGACCCCCAACAAAGTCATTAGCCTGAACGAGCAGAGTTAAGCAGACATCAACGTGGCGTTCCCAGTGTGCGGCGGAGGGGGCGGGCCTGAGACATATTAAGGTTGTCGCGAGTTCCGCACGAACAGGAGAGCACTTAATGTGCTCTCCGTCGTGAGCAGGACTGTAGAGCAGCAACCTTAATATGTCTCAGGCCCGCCCCCTCCGCCGCACACTGGGAACGTGCCACGCACTTTACCTGCGTAAACAATGTGAGTGAAATATGAATCTCGATGGATACGCCCGCAGCCGTGTATACTAAACAGCTGTGTGTAACCAGGGGAGTATTCTGGCTGGACAAAATGCCTGCTTAATAGGGTTGTCAGGTAGTCCGGGCGAAATACAAGGCTGGGGAGCACGTCGTGTAAGTAGTGGTCCTCTAGGGGCGTACGCTCGGTGGTGTACGCATTGTCCCAAGACCACGCGAGAGTTGGGATCATATCTTGATCAGCATGATTCTCGGCCGCAAGATTGGCATGACCCAGGTTTGGGACGAGAACGATAACGTCGTTCCCGTCACGGTCATCCAGGCTGGCCCCTGCGCTGTCTCGCAGGTTAAAACTCAGGCAACCGACGGCTATGACGCCGTCCAGATCGGTTTCGGCGACATCAAGGCCAAGAACGTGAACAAGCCCATGGCTGGTCACTTCGCCAAGGCTGGCGTCGAGCCTGTCCGCTTCCTTCGTGAGGTCCGCGTCGAGAACGGCGAGGAGCACAAGGTCGGCGAGGTCGTCACCGTCGCTGATTTCGCTGATGTCGAGAAGGTCGACGTCATCGGTACCTCCAAGGGTAAGGGCTTCCAGGGTCGCATCAAGCGCTGGGGTCAGCGCCGCGGTCCTATGACGCATGGTTCTCACTTCCAGCGTCACCCCGGTTCTATCGGTCAGTGCGCCTATCCTGCGCGCGTCCTCAAGGGCGTCAAGATGGCCGGTCACATGGGTAACGAGCGCGTTACCGTCAAGAACCTTTCCGTTGTCCGCATCGATGCCGAGCAGAACCTCATCTTGGTCAAGGGCGCTGTCCCGGGTGCCAAGAATGGTCTCGTCGCCATCCGTATGGCCTAAGGGCCCAGCCCATTTAGCCCAGCGTCATACCAAGGAGAACACTTAAATGGCAAAGTTTGAAGTAAAGAACAGCGAGGGCAAGAAGGTCGCCGAGGCCGAGCTCGCCGCTGAGGTGTACGGCATCGAGCCGAACATCCACGTTATGCACCACATCGTCAAGTGCCAGATGGCCTCTTGGCGTCAGGGCACCCAGTCTGCTAAGGGCCGCTCTGAGGTTTCCGGTGGCGGCAAGAAGCCTTGGCGTCAGAAGGGCACCGGTCGTGCCCGCCAGGGTTCCATCCGTGCTGCCCAGTGGCGTCACGGTGGCGTTGTCTTCGCCCCCAAGCCCCGTTCCTACGCTAAGCGTATGAACAACAAGGAGGTCAAGCTGGCTATGCGCTCCGCGCTGTCCGCCAAGCTGGCCGATGGCGAGCTCGTGCTCGTCGACGACTACGGCTTCGAGAAGCCTTCCACCAAGGCTGCCGTCGCCATGCTCAAGGCTCTCGGCCTTGAGGGCAAGCGTCTGACCATCATCGTTCGCGATGAGGACGTCAACGCCTACCTGTCGTTCCGCAACATTCCCAAGACGTTCATCATCACTGCCGACGAGGCCAACACCTACGATCTCGTCAACAACAACGCTGTGCTGATGCCCGCCGACATCGCCGCTCACTTCGGGGAGGTGCTTGCATAAATGACCGCCCACGAGATCATCATCCGTCCGATCGTGTCCGAGCGTTCCTTCTCCGGCATGGAGCTGAACAAGTACACGTTCGAGGTCGCCAAGGATGCTAACAAGTATCAGATCAAGGACGCTGTCGAGGAGATCTTCGGCGTCAAGGTCGTTCGCGTGAACACCCTGACGGTCAAGCCCAAGACCAAGCGCGTGCGCTATGTCGCTGGCAAGACCCGTTCTTGGAAGAAGGCCATCGTCACGCTGGCCGAGGGCGACACCATCGAGGTCTTTGGCAACCAGGCCTAAGACTCGCTGCTGTTGAGTGAGCTCATGCCTCCCAAATAGGGGAGGCGAGAGCTCAAGGTTTCGGGCGTATAAAATGGACACGCCCGGAACCGTGTATACGTCCGGTGTCATCGCACCCGAGGCAGAACCTCGAATCCCTGTCTGCGATGGCTAACGGATTCCTATTGAAAGGGATTGTAATGGCTGTAAAGCACCTTAAGCCGACCTCCGCTGGTAGGCGTTGGCAGACGATCTCCGATTTCTCTGAGATCACCTGCACCAAGCCCGAGAAGTCTCTTCTCGAGCCCCTGCCCAAGAAGGCCGGTCGTAACAACAACGGCCGCATCACCACCCGCCACCAGGGCGGCGGCGTGAAGCGTCGTTACCGCGTGATCGACTTCAAGCGCAACAAGGACGGCGTGCCCGCCAAGGTTGCCACGATCGAGTACGATCCGAACCGTTCCGCTCGCATCGCTCTGCTGCACTACGCTGACGGTGAGAAGCGCTACATCCTGGCCCCCAAGGGCCTCGAGGTCGGTCAGACCGTCATGTCCGGTTCTGACGCCGACATCAAGCCGGGCAACGCTCTGCCCCTCGCCGACATCCCCGTCGGTACGCTCATCCACGCCGTCGAGTTCCAGCCGGGCAAGGGCGCCGCTATCGCCCGTTCCGCCGGTAACTCCTGCCAGCTGATGGGTAAGGAGGGCAAGTACGCTATCGTCCGTATGCCTTCCTCCGAGATGCGCCGCATCCTCGTTACCTGCCGCGCCACCGTCGGTGAGGTCGGCAACGCCGATCACGCCAACATCGTCATCGGCAAGGCCGGCCGTAAACGTCACATGAATGTGCGCCCGACCGTCCGCGGTACCGTCATGAACCCTGTCGACCACCCGCACGGCGGTGGCGAGGGCAAGAACCACACCTCTGGTCGTCCCTCTGTTACCCCCTGGGGTAAGCCGACGAAGGGCCTTCGTACGCGCAAGAAGAAGAAGGTCTCGAACCAGCACATCATTCGTCGCCGTAAGAAGTAATTTCGGATACCGAGTTTTAGGAGAAAGCACTTATGAGCAGAAGTCTCAAAAAGGGCCCGTTCGTGGAGACTCGCCTTCTCTCGCGTATCACCGCGATGAACGAGGCTGGCAAGAAGGACGTCGTGAAGACCTGGTCCCGCGCGTCCACCATCTTCCCCGAGATGGTTGGTCACACCATCGCCGTCCACGACGGCCGCAAGCATGTGCCCGTGTATGTTACCGAGTCCATGGTTGGTCACAAGCTCGGCGAGTTTGCGCCGACTCGTACGTTCCGTGGCCACAAGGCCAAATAGGGGGTTAACCGTAAATGGCAACTAAGTCTATTGAAACTGAGGCCACCGAGGTTCGCGCCGTCGCTAAGTACGTGCGTGTTTCCCCCAGCAAGGCCCGCCTGGTGGTCGATCTGATCCGCCGCAAGCCTGTCGCTCAGGCCTTCGACATCCTCCACTTCTGCGACCGCGCCGTCGCCGTGGATGTCGAGAAGGTTCTCCGTTCCGCCGTTGCGAACGCCGAGAACAACAACGGTCTGCGTGCCGACAACCTGGTTGTCGCCGCTGCCTATGTTGACGAGGGTCCGACGCTTAAGCGCATCCGTCCCCGCGCCAAGGGTTCCGCTTCTCGCATTCTGAAGCGTACTTCCCACATCACCGTCGTCGTTGCTCCTCGAAAGGAGGCGTAAAGCTGTATGGGTCAGAAAGTCTACCCCACCGGCTTCCGTCTTGGCATCACCGAGAACTGGCGCTCCCGCTGGTTCGCAGAGAAGGATTACGCTAAGACCCTCGGTAACGATCTCGAGATCCGCAAGTACCTCGAGAAGCGTCTTTCCCGCGCAGCTGTCTCCCGCGTCGAGATCGAGCGCGCTGGCGACAAGGTGAAGGTCATCATCCTCACCGCTCGCCCCGGCGTTGTCATCGGTAAGAAGGGTGCCGAGATCGATACCCTCCGCACCGAGCTCGAGAAGGTCGCTGGCGTCTCCAAGGGCCAGCTCTCCGTCGACGTTGTCGAGATCAAGCGCCCCGAGCTCGACGCCAACCTCGTTGCTCAGTCCATCGCTGAGCAGCTCGAGGGCCGCGTTGCCTTCCGTCGCGCCATGCGCAAGGCTGTCCAGTCCGCCCGCAAGGCCGGCGCTAAGGGCATCCGTATCCAGTGCTCCGGTCGTCTCGGCGGCGCCGAGATGGGCCGTCGTGAGTGGTACCGTGAGGGTCGCGTGCCTCTGCACACCCTCCGTGCCAAGATCGACTACGGCACGGCTGTCGCCAGCACCACCATGGGCGCTTGCGGCGTGAAGGTCTGGATCTACCTGGGCGAGAAGCTCCCGGGCCAGCCTGTTCCCAACCCTGCACTCGAGGGCTCTTCCCGTCCTCGTCGTCGTAACTCCGAGAGGAGGGGTCAGTAGTGCTTGCCCCTAAGCGTATTCTTCACCGCAAGGTGCAGCGTGGCTCCATGAAGGGCCAGGCCAAGGGTAATACCGAGCTGCATTTCGGCGAGTTTGGTATCCAGGCTCTCGAGGCCCATTGGATCACCAACCGTCAGATCGAGGCCGCTCGTATTGCCATGACCCGCTACATGAAGCGTGGCGGTCGTGTCTACATCACGATCTTCCCCGATAAGCCCATCACCAAGAAGCCTGCCGAGACTCGCATGGGTTCTGGTAAGGGTAACCCCGAGGAGTGGGTGGCCGTCGTCAAGCCCGGCCGCATCATGTTCGAGGTCAAGGGCGTGCCCGAGGAGGTCGCTCGCGAGGCTCTGCGTCTTGCTCAGCACAAGCTCCCCATCAAGACCAAGATTGTGGTTGCCAAGAACGCTGAGCAGCGCATCGAGAAGGAAATGGCTGAGGAGGCCGCTCTCGAGGCCAAGTGGGCTGCTGAGGACGCCGCCGCCGCCAAGGAGGAGAACTAATGAAGCCCGCAGAGATTCGTGAGCTCTCGGACGCTCAGCTCGTTGAGAAGCTGAAGGAAATGCGCGCCGAGCTCTTTAACCTTCGTTTCCAGATGGCCACTAGCCAGCTGGACAACACCGCTCGCGTCAACACCGTGAAGAAGGACATCGCTCGCGTCCTCACGGAGCAGCGCGCCCGCGAGATCGCAGCGGAGAAGTCCGCTGTCGCCGAGTAGGACCTAAGGAGAGAACATGACTGATTCGCGTAACACGCGTAAGGTCCGTACGGGTGTCGTTACCTCCGTCTCCGGTGCCAAGACCATCGTTGTCACCGTCACCGAGCGCAAGCGTCACGCCAAGTACGGCAAGATGATGACCAGCTCCAAGAAGCTGCACGCTCACGACGAGGAGTGCACGGCTGGCGTGGGCGATACCGTCCGCGTTATGGAGACCCGTCCTATGTCCAAGATGAAGCGTTGGCGCCTCATCGAGGTCGTCGAGCGCGCTAAATAAGCAGTCGCTCTTACGACTTGTACGTTTCCGAAGATGTGCGTATGCCTGGCTTGCATACCACAGGCCGTATAAAGGCTGCGCACCTCTCTTCGGTTCTTAGTTCGGAGGAACATCTACCATGATTCAGATGCAAACCATGCTGAACGTCGCCGACAACTCCGGCGCTCGCAAGATTCGCTGCATCAAGGTGCTTGGCGGTTCCAAGCGTCGTTATGCAGGCATCGGCGATGTGTTCATCGGTGCTGTCCAGGAGGCTACCCCTGGCGCCAACGTCAAGAAGAAGGACGTTGTCCGTTGCGTCGTCGTTCGCACCGTTAAGGAGATCCGCCGCAAGGATGGCTCCTACATTCGCTTTGATGAGAACGCCTGCGTTGTCATCAACAACGATGGTTCGCCCGTCGGCACCCGTATCTTCGGGCCCGTCGCTCGCGAGCTTCGTGACAAGAAGTACATGAAGATCGTCTCGCTCGCTCCCGAGACCCTGTAGTTAGGGGAGATATATGTATATCAAGAAGGGCGATAAGGTCCAGGTTCTCTCTGGTAAGGATCGCGGCAAGCAGGGCGTCATCCTGCGTGCTTTCCCCGCCGAGAACAAGGTCGTTGTCGAGGGCGTTTCGGTCGTCAAGAAGGCCGTCAAGCCCAACGCTGCCAACCAGCAGGGCGGCATCGTTTCGCAGGAGGCTCCCATCGATGCCTCCAACGTCAATCTCGTCTGCCCCGAGTGCGGTAAGGTTACCCGCGTCGGTCACGAGAAGGACGGCAAGAACAAGCTGCGCGTCTGCAAGAAGTGCGGCCACAAGTTCTAAGCTGCCCGCAACATCAAGTTGCTAGCAAAGGCCCGGATGCCCCACGGCACCCGGGCCTTTTTCTATCCCCACTCGATGGATTCGGTTCTGCCGTCCCGTCATTCCGGTTGCCCCACTTTTCGGTGCCGTCTCGAATCGAGTGCCGCCAGGTGACACCCTGTCGTGTTTCGTCGGCTTCGGGGACAAAAGTCGGGACAACTCCAAAAACTATTTTCGAATTCAGGGCTTTGAGTTTTTGTTTTTGTCCCAAAGGGCGCGGCGGGATGCCTTTGGAGGCTCGATAGCGCCGAAAACGCCCGTTTTGAAACTCAAATGCCTTTTCGCGCGCAAGCCGCCAGCTGCAATAGGAAGTGAATCAACGCAGGCGGCTTTCAAGCAGTTTGCAAAACTGCAGGTCGCAGGTCTTCATTGCCAGTAGGAGAAATGAGTAGTCTCAGGTGGCTTGCCCATGAGTTGACGAACGGGATTTGAGATTACGCTGACGTCCGGAAACGCTTCGAGCACGGCGTTACGTTTTTGGGGTTTGGGCGTAGCCCCTGCACCCGCGAGCGCGGGCCTTAAGCCCGCCGAGAGGGTGACGCGTCGAAAACGAAAGGGAAAGAGAGAAGGGGCCGTCCCTATCATTCAGGTTGCGACCGAAGAAGACAAGGAGATCCCCTGAGCCTGAATGATGCCCCACAGACCGCGTCCGACCGAGCTCAAGCCGAGCTTTTCCTGACGTCCGCCTTCGCGGAGATGATGGCTGGATTGGCTATGGATTGGCAACACTTATTTGGACGATTCCGGGAGGGACGGCCCCGCCTCCCTGAACTCGACCGGCGACATGTAGCCCAGCGTCGAGTGGGTCCTGAAGTTGTTGTACCAGTGCACGTAATCCAAGAGCTTGGCTCGGAGCTCGCGCGTCCCTCCTCAGTCCTTCGGAGTGGCCGACGATCTCCCCGTTGCAGAGGTCGACGAGCAGGCAGACGTAGTTCCATGACGCCCCGACGCGCACGCAGGCCAAGTCGCTGCTTATATGGGTGCACGGCGCCCTGCCGCCGAAGCCGCGCGCGACGACGTTGGGCACGTCGGCCTCGTTGACCGTCCCGGGGTGCACCTTGAACCTCTTCCTGCCGTATGCGCCGGCCAGGCCGTTCTCCCTCATGATGCGGCAGACGCGGCGCCGGCTGACGGTAACGCCCGACCTCCCGGGCGACGCCTTGATCTTGCGCGATCCGTTCCGGCCCTTGCTGGCGGCGTGCGCCGCCGCGGCCGCCGTCGCCCCCGACATTAAGGTCCTCAAGGGCCGTGTCGTCTCCGGCGACCAGTTCGTCTCGCCCGCGGGACAGAAGGAGCGCATCCTCGCGACCTTCGGCGACCTGTGCTGCGAGATGGAGGGCTGCACCATCGCGCAGGCCGCCTATCTCAACGGCGTGCCCCTCGTCGTCGTGCGCGCTATCAGCGACAAGCCCTGCGCCGAGGGCCAGGTTGTCGACTACAACACCTTCGAGAAGAAGGCCGCCTGCGACTGCGCCCGCATCGCCGCACGCATGGTTAAGCTTTAGGCCCTGCGCACCGGGGCCCTTCTTTATGTTGGGACCCCGGCGCGCAGGGCCCTTTCCAAAGCGAAGTGTCGAGCCGAAGTGTTGAGCGTCGGCCCTGAATGTTCAATGGCCGTTGTTTTCTGCCCCTCAAGTGGTGGACTTTTCCTCGGAGCTGTTGATTCCCCCACGCGCCCCCTTCCGTTCTCTGTTCTCCCCTTATACTCCTTGTACGAGGAGGTAAGAAGTCATGGACAAGACCACACAGGACAGCTTGGCAAAGAAACCCGTCGACATGAGGGACAGGATTCTCGAGCATCTCGAGGCCCTCACCTCTGCCGTCTCACTCGACGACCTTGCCCGTCTGTCCACCTCCGACATCGCCGAGACGCTCATCATCTCCAGGAGCCTGGCGAGCCAGTACCTCAACGACCTTGTTCGCGCCGGCCTTGTGGTTAAGGTGGCGGGCAGGCCTGTCCGTTATTTTCATCGCCGCGCGTTCCAGAAGCGTTTTCAGGTAAAGCTCTCTGCAAGTGAGTACGCCTCGCTCGCCGACCTCATCCAGGCGACGGGAATCGCCGATCACCGCGACTTCGCGCGTGCCGTGGGCTTCGACCTGAGCCTCAGCTCCGTTGTCGAGCAGTGCAAGGCTGCGGTTCAGTACCCTCCGTTTGGCCTGCCCATCCTCTTGAGCGGCGGCGTGGGTGTCGGTAAGTCTTTCCTTTCTCGCCTTGTGTACGAGTACGGCAAGAACCAGGGCTTGCTGTCCCGCGACTCCTCCTATGTGCGCATCGACTGTGCCGGGGTCCCGGACGCCGCCTCGTTCAACGGGCTTCTTGACGAGTCGATCGCGAAATCGCACGGGGGTGTGGTCTTTGTCAACGGCATCGAGACACTCTCTCCCTCTGCGATGGAGCACTGCCTTGCGACGGCCCTCGGGCTCGATGCCTCCCAGGATGCGCCGCGCGCTCGCCTCGTTCTTTCGACGACGCTTTCCGCCGATGACCTGAAGGTTTCCTCGGCCTACAGCAAAATGCCCATCTGTGCCCGCGTCCCCTCACTCAAGGAGCGGACCCCCGAGGAGCGCGAGGATCTCATCTTGAGCTTCCTGCGCAGCGAGGGGTGCCGAATCGGTTCTGATGTGAAGATCAGCCGCGGCGCATACCGTTGCCTTGTGAACGCGGACTTTTCCGATAACATCGCCGGCTTGCGCGCCTGCGTGACGAACTGCTGCGCCAAAGCGTTCCTCAATCGCGAGGGCGACTACGTCGTCGTTCGCCCGTATCTTCTTCCCAGTGGGCTCCTCTCCTCCGCGCAGATCGATCAACAGCCCGACGATGGCGTTCTGATCGACGCGTCTCTGGATGCCGCCGAGAGCACAGGGCCGGTCGAGCAGGCGCTCGATGCCCTGTGCTCCCTCGATGAGCGATTCTGCGCCGGGGAGCTTTCTGTCTCCGAGCTCGTCTCGCAAGCTGTCTCCGCTGTGCGCGGCGTTGAGGATCACTTGATCTTCGGCCGCGGCGTTACCTCCTCGAGGTCGCGCGCCTTCGAGCGCGTCGTGGGCGCGGTCCTTGCCGACGCAGGCTCTTCTTATGGCATCGAGCTTTCGAGGAAGGTCGCTTTTCTACTGGCCCAGGAGATTTGCCTGCAGTTGTGGCCGGGCATCGGCCTGGCTAAGCGAAAGTCTGCCTGTGCGGAGCAAATCTCCCATCTCCTCGGTGCCGTGACCTCCGAATTGCCGTTTGCCTCGAGTGTCTCCGATCAGGTCGCCGCAGACGTGGAAGGGGCGCTTGGAATCTCGCTCGATCACTTCACGAAGACGCTTCTGACGCTGTGCGTCGCATCGGAGTCTCGCGATGCGAAGGCCCTTCGGACGCTCTGCGTCATCTTGTCCCACGGCTACTCAACGGCGACGAGCATCGCCGACGCGGCGAACCGTATGCTCGGCATGCATGTGTACGAGGCGGTCGACATGCCCTACGACCAGCAGCTGAAGGACATCGTCGGTCCGCTCCAGCGCCTCGTCGACCGCCATTCCTACTGCACCGGGGTCGTGTTCCTCGTCGACATGGGCTCCTTGGAGGAGGCCTATAAGGCCCTCGAAAACGTTACCGACTCCACTATCGGCGTGGTGAACAACGTCTCTACCGGTCTTGCGCTCGAGATCGGGGTCGGGCTGCTCGGCGGCAAGTCCGTCGCCGAGGTTCTTGGCGACGCGACCGCCGCGTGCGTGACGCACTGCAAGGTGATCGAGCGCGTCAACCGTGAGGACGCCATCGTCTTCTGCTCCGAGTCCGGGGTCGACGCCGCGGAAAGGATACGCCAGCTCGTCTCGCAGAGCCTCCCGCGCACCATAGGCGCGCGCCTGCTCACGAGGCCCTTCAAGCAGCTCGTCGCGAACGGGTCGAACGACGCCGTTTTCTCCGAGCACCGCGTCTGCGCCGTCATCGGCACGGGAGACCCCGGGGTCGCCTCCGTTCCCTTCGTCGCCCTCGAGGACATCATGTCGACGGCGTCCGCCTCTAAGGTTGATGCCGTGTTCGGCAGGTGGCTTGACGCTTCCGAGCTCTCTTCTTTCCACGAGAAGTTGCTCTCGAACATGACGCTGCAGAACGTCATCCGCTCCATCACCATCCTCGACCCGGAGCGGCTATTCCACGAGATCGAGAGCGCCGTGCACGAGCTTCAGCGCAGGACAGGCGAGAAGATCGGCAGCAACGCCATCATTGGGCTCTACGTCCACCTCTGCTGTCTCGTCGAGCGCCTTGTTACCAGAAACCCCATTGAGACCTACGTTGGCCAGGACCGCTTCGAGGAGGAACGCGCCGATTTCATCGAGTCCTTCAGGCAGAGCTTCTCGAGCATCTCGACGCGCTATCGCGTAGAGGTTCCCGTAAGCGAGATCGCATATGTCTTCGACTACATAAGCGTGAGCGCCGCCCCGGCGCGAGAAGAGCGCCTCGGCTCCTCGGACCTCCTGCTCGACGAGTGACCTTCCCCGCGCCGCCGCGAGCTGACCGCGCGTCCTCAATAATTCGATAACCCCTTGCCCCGCGCGAATCCGGATAGCGCCGAGGCAGTACCGAACGTAAAACTTCATTTGATAGGAGCAAACATGAGTGTTGTTATGGCACGAATCGACAATCGCCTGCTTCACGGCATCATCGTGACGCAGTGGGCCCCGGTGTCGGGCGCGACCCGAGTCATGGTCATCGACGACAAGGTCGCCGGCGACGAGGTCCTGAAGTCCACCATGAGGATGGCGCGCCCCGCGGGCATGGCCGTCTCGATCATCTCCGAGGAGACCGCGCTCAAGAACTTCGCGGCGGGCAAGTACGACCGCGAGAAGGTCTTTGTCATCGCCAAGGAGCCCGAGACGATCCTTCACCTGGTCGAGTCGGGCATCGAGCTCCCGTCGCTGATCGTCGGCGGCTCTCTTGTCAAGGAGGGCGGCGTCCAGCTCACCCAGCGCGCCTATGCCTCCGCCGAGAACGTCCAGAGCTACAAGGCGCTCATCGCCCGCGGCGTCAAGGTGACGGCACAGTTCGTGCCCGCCGACAAGCCCGTCTCCGTCGCCGACCTCATCTAAGGAGGGATCATGGTCAACTTCACTATCCTGCAGGTCGTCCTTTTGACCCTGCTGGCCTTCATCAAGCACGTGGACTACTACGGCATCCCGATGATCTTCGTCAACTATGCCGTCTTCTGGGGCCTTATCACCGGTGTCGTCATGGGCGACTGGCAGACCGGCCTCGTCATCGGCGGCACCATCCAGCTCATGCAGCTCGGCGTCGCGGGCTTCGGCGGCTCGTCGATTCCCGACTACGGCACGATGGCCATCATCGCCACAGCCTACGGCGTGACCCTGGGCGCGGACACGGGCCTCGCCATCGGCCTGCCGGTCGGCATGCTCGGCATCCAGCTCGACGTCATCGTCAAGATCCTCAACGGCTTCGTCGTCGAGAAGTCCCAGAAGTTCTGCGACGAGGGCAAGTTCAAGCAGATGAACGCCATCCTGTGGGTCTGCCCCGTGCTCTTCGGCCTGTGCGCCGCCCTGCCCGTCTTTGTCTCCGTGACCCTCGGCCAGCCCGCCGTCAACTGGCTCCTCGAGGTTATGCCCCAGTGGTTCCTTTCCGGCCTCACCCTCGCCGGCAAGATGCTCCCGGCCGTCGGAATCGCGATGCTGCTGCGTTACATGCCCACCGGCAAGTACTTCCAGTACCTGCTCGCCGGCTTCTTCCTCTCGGCCTTCCTGAACGTGCCCATCATCGGCGCCGCCATCGTCGGCTTTGCCCTCGCGATCGCGTTCTACCAGCGCGCCGAGAGGGACACCGAGCTCGCCGCCCACGCTTCCGCAGACGCCTTCATCGGAGAGGATGAGTAACCATGGAAAACGAGAACATCACCGCCGTCGCCAAGGGCAAGCCCTCCGGCTACAAGGTCACCAAGAAGGACCTGCGCAACGCGAACTGGCGCTGGCTCATGAGCGTGTGCACCTTCAACTACCAGACCCAGCAGGGCGCCTCAGTCGCCTACGCCCTCTCGCCGGTCCTGAGGAAGATCTACACGAACGACGAGGACTATAAGCAAGCGCTCAACAACCACTTCCGCTACTACAACACCCAGCCTTGGCTCGCCGCCATCATCCTTGGCGCCTGCGTGGCCATGGAGGAGCGCGACGGCCTAGCGGCGGCGGACGCCGTCCAAGACCTGAAGATCGGCACCATGGGACCGCTCGCCGGCGTCGGCGACTCCCTGCTCATGACCATGATCCCGACCATCATGGGCTCCATCGCCGCCTACATGGCCATCGAGGGCAACCCCGTGGGAGCCGGCATCTGGTTCGCGCTCATCCTGGCCATCTTCTGGGTCCGCATGCACGCCCTCGAGTTCGGCTACAAGCAGGGCGTGAAGCTCGTCACCGACTTCAGCGAGAAGCTTCCCAACCTCACTGCCGCCGCCTCCGTGCTCGGCCTCACCGTGGTCGGCTGCCTCATCGCCTCGGTCATCGGCGTCACCTGCCCGATTAGCTTCAGCTTCGGCGACGTCGCGATGGAGATTCAGCCGCTGCTCGACAAGATCCTGCCTGCCATGATCCCCGCCGCCATCACGGGAAGCGCGTATTACCTTCTTACCAAGAAGAACGCGAGCATGACGGCCCTCATCCTCGTGGTGATTGTCCTCGCGATGGTCGCCTCCGCCGCCGGCATCCTCGCTTAGCTTCGACCCAAGAGATTGGTGAATCAATGAGAAAGATAGTTGTGGCGAGCCATTCCCTTCTCGCCCAGGGCTTCAAGGACACCCTCGAGTTCCTTACGGGTAAGGGCGACGCCGTCAACGCCGTGTGCGCCTATGTGAACGACAACGGCGAGGGGCTCGACGCGGCGGTCGAGGCGGCTCTTTCGGGCACTGACGAGGTCGTCGTCCTTACCGACGCGTTCGGCGGTAGCGTGAACCAGCGCTTCTCCCGCTTCGCCTCCGACCGGATCCACGTGATCGCGGGTGTCAACCTCCCGCTCGCCATGACGGTCGCGCTCGCGCGCCCCGACGAGAAACTCGACTTCGATGCCCTCGTCAACGAGGCGCGCCAGCAGATCATCTACGTGAACGGTGTCAGTTCTGCCGAGTGCGACGACGACGAATAGAGGAGGTCAACGATGAGAGAGTTCCTTAAGGACGTGTGGATGCACGGCGGTGAGGAAAGCCGCGCCATCACCCCCGAGAACATCACGGGCGAGAAGGGCCGCGCCGCCATGTCGGCCAGCCACCTCGGCGTCGGCCGCAAGGGCTCGTGCTGCGTGCCCCTTGAGTCCGGCGAGACCATCACGCTCGCGGACATCGAGGGCCCCGGCATCATCCGCCACATCTGGATGACCGTCCCCGACAAGACCGCCGCCGGCAGCTTCGTCATGCGCGACCTCGTGCTGCGCTTCTACTGGGACGACGAGGAGACCCCCTCGGTCGAGTGCCCTGTCGGCGACTTCTTCTGCAACGGCTTCGGTGAGCGCGCCATCGTCAACTCAATGCCCATCTGCGTGAACCCGACGGGCGGCATGAACTGCTACTTCGAGATGCCCTTCAGGAAGCACGCCAAGGTCACGCTTACGAGCGAGCACCCCGGGTTCATTAAGTACATCTTCTACACGTTCAACTACGCGCTCACCGACGTGCCGGACGACGCCATGTACTTCCACGCCCGCTTTAACCGCGAGCGCAGCACCCGCAGGGGCGTCGACTACACCGTGCTCGACGGCGTGCGCGGCAAGGGCTACTACGTCGGCACCTACATGGCCCTGTGCGCCCTGGAGCGCTATTGGTGGGGCGAGGGCGAGATGAAGTTCTTCCTCGACGGCGACGAGGAGTTCCCCACGGTCACCTCGACGGGAGCCGAGGACTACTTCGGCGGTGCCTGGGCCTTCCTCGACAGGCCGCCCCACGCGCTGCCCGAGGCGCAGTGCTTCAACACGCTGTTCGCCGGCTACCCGTACCGCTCGACGCGCGACGCCACGCGCGATCGCTTCAGCGCGGGCAAGCCGAACCCGAATCCGATGCTCGCGACTAACGACGACGCGCTGCCCAGGCACGGCCTCTACAGGTGGCACCTTCCCGACCCGATCTCGTTCAAGGAGGACCTGCGCGTGACGTTCCAGGACCTCGGCAACGATGACATCAAGCTCTACGAGCGCGAGGACGACATCTCCACCGTCGCCTACTGGTACCAAAGCGAGCCGCACGCCGTGCTCGCCCCGTTTGCCGCAAGGCAGGACCGCGTGCCCAGGTAGGGTCGCCTCGAAACAAGCCAACGTTATGGGCGCCCGCGGTTGACCATGACTGCGGGCGTCCCTTTGTAAGGAGGATCACATGAGCGAAAAGCAAATGAGGCTCGGCGCCCTCGAAGCCGGCGGGACCAAGATGGTCTGTGCCGTGGTGTCCGGCGACGGCGAGGTCCTCGACCGTATGGAGACCCCGACGCTTACGCCCGCCAAGACCGTCCCGCAGATGATCGAGTGGTTCACCGCCCGCGATGTGGACGCGTTGGGCATCGGCGCCTTCGGCCCGACCTGCGTCGACCCCAACGACGAGCGCTACGGCTCCATCCTCCAGACGCCCAAGCTCGCGTGGCGAGGCCATGGTCTTCGCGCCGCGTTCGCCGACGCCCTCGGGATTCCGGTGGCCTACGACACGGACGTGAACGTTGCCTGCCTCGGCGAAGTGGTCTTCGGCTGCTGCAAGGGGCTCGAGGACGCCGTCTACGTGACCATCGGCACCGGCGTGGGCGCGGGCGTCATGTGCGCGGGCAGACTCCTTCACGGCATGCTGCACCCCGAGGCCGGTCACATGCTGGTAAGGACCCGTCCCACCGAGGAGGGACGCTGCGTCTGCCCGAGCCACGCGAGCTGTCTCGAGGGGCTCGCCTCCGGCCCCGCCATCGCCGCGCGCTGGGGAAAGCCCGCGGCCGAGCTCGCGGACAACGATGAGGTGTGGGCGCTCGAGGGGGATTATCTGGGGCAGATGTGCGCGAACCTCGTGCTCATGTACTCGCCTCGCCGCATCGTCCTCGGCGGCGGCGTGATGCACCAGGAGCAGCTCTACGGCATCGTCCGCAAGAAGACCCTCGAATATCTGGGTGGCTACATCCAGACCGCCGAGCTTAAGGACATGGAGAGCTACATCTGCGCCCCGGGCTGCGGCGGCGACCAAGGAATCCTCGGCGCGGCCGAGCTGGCAAGAAGGGCGCTCGCGTAACTTGCGCTCTCTCCGCCATACAACGCGTTAAGAAAAGACGAGCGCTTCTTGCCAATTGAGCGGCAAGAAGTGCTCGTCTTTTGCATTTGTTTTTGGGCAGGACGCCCCGCCTCCACTAGAGTCCCTGGACCGCCACACCCACGAGGTTTGGACCGGTGTGGACAAGAAGCGCGGGGCTGATGTCGGAGCGGACGACCTCCACCGCGTTGGCCACGCGCTCGCACAGGGCCTGCTCCATGCGGTCGTAGAGGTCGGCGTGGGCCGAGGTGCGGCTCGCGGCAAAGCGCACCTCGGGGTGCTTCTCGACGATGGCGGCGATGAGCTTGACCTCGGTGCGATGCGGTACTTGCACAGCCATTTCGTGTGCGCGAGGCTGTTGGCTTTCTGGGCCACAGCAATCACCTTCCCCCTAGTATGATGACCTGAACAATCCTCATGCTAGGGGGAAGGTTTTTGTCGCGTAGCGGAAATTGGCCTCCACCCGCTGAGCGGGTGGCTTTCTATGCCGCGCGTGCCGCGCGGCACGGACTAAAGTCCATGAATAAAAACGAGGAAGGCCACGTCCGGCCTCCCTCGCAAAGGGTCTCTGATTACTCCCACTCATTGGGGACAGACTTAAATGAGTGCTCTTGAAATGCCGGCGCCTGGGGACGTTCTTTTTCTGTCTGCAGTTTGGAACGTTCCTTTTCTGTCGGCAGTTTGGGACGGTCCTTAGAGCTGCAGCGCGCCATGAGCGACGAGGCGAAGCGGATCATCCTGTCTTTTGAGTTCTAAGCATAAGCCCCTGTCTCTGAGCAATGACCGGTTCGCATTTGTGCGTATTTGCGTGCGTGGGATTGCGTGAATATGCGTATAGATGCGCCGTTTACGGGATAAAAATGACCGTTTAGCGGTTAGATACGCAAAAACGCGCACAGAAGCGCGTGTTTGTGCGAATATAGAGCTGTCAGAAAGCAAGGCGTTCTATGACACAGGAGGCACATAATGGCAGATTCCAAGCAGGCTCCGCTCGACGCCGCGGCAGCCGCCAAAGCAGCGTTCGCTTCGGTCCAGGACAAGCCGTTCCCCGACGATATTTTTACGGCTCCCGAGCTCCATTGGGCCGTCATCGGTTGCGGCGTTATCGCCAACCAGATGGCTCAGTCCCTTGCTCTTGCCGGTCGCAAGCTTGCGGGCGTCGCCAACCGTACGCTGTCCAAGGCTCAGGCTTTTGCCGAGCAGTATGGCATCGAGAAGGTCTACGACACGGTTGAGGACCTCTACGCCGATCCTGGCATCGACGCCGTCTACATCACTACCCCGCACAACACTCATATCACCTATCTGCGCGCTGCCCTGGCAGCCGGCAAGCACGTGCTCTGCGAGAAGGCCATTACCCTCAATTCCGCTGAACTCGATGAGGCCCGTGCCATTGCCGCCGAGCACAACGTGGTCCTTATGGACGCTACCACGGTGCTCCACATGCCCTTGTATCAAGAGCTGCGTCGCCGCATGGATGCCGGCGAGTTCGGCCGCATGAACCTCGCTCAGCTCAACTTTGGTAGCTACAAGGAGTACGGCGACCTGACCAACCGTTTCTACAATCGCAACCTTGCCGGCGGTGCCATGCTCGATATTGGTGTGTATGCCCTGTCCGTCATGCGCCTGTTTATGGCGAGCCAGCCCGCCGAGGTCGTGTCTCTAGGCAACACCTGCGAGACTGGCGTCGATGTTGCGGGCGGCATCGTCTGCCGCAATGCCGAGCAGCAGCTGGGCGTCGTGAGCCTTACGCTTCACTCCAAGCAGCCCAAGCGCTCGGTCATTAGCTTCGACAAGTGCTATATCGAGGTCAACGATTATCCGCGTGCCGATCACGCGACCATCGTGTGGACTGCAGACGGTCACCGTGAGGAGGTCCACGCTGGCACCGAGGCATACGCTCTGTGCTACGAGATGGCCGACCTGGAGAGGGCCGTTGCCGGCGATGATTCGAAGCGTGAGCTGCTGGATTATGCTTCTGATGTTATGGAGCTGATGACCAAGCTACGCGCCGACTGGGGAGTCGTGTACCCCGAGGAGGAGTAAGCGATGCTAGCGGAAGATAGGCTCAACGCGATCGTGTCGATGGTTCAGCAGACCGGCTCGGTTACCGTGTCGGAGCTTGCCGAAGCCCTGGGCGTGACGGCGTCTACCATTCGGCGCGACCTGCAGACGCTCGACCGAGCACACCGTATCGCCAAGGTGCACGGAGGCGCGACAAGTCTGGAGCGCGCGCACGTGACGCGCGACCTAACGCTTAATGAGCGCAGCGACCTCCATAACGATGACAAGGAGCGTATCTGCGCCCGTGCGGCGGCGCTTGTGGAGCCTGAGAGCTTTGTATACATCGACTCGGGCTCGACGACGCTCAGGCTCATCGAGCATCTTCCCCACCTTGAAGATGTCACCTACGTGACCGATTCCGTGCTCCATGCTCAGCGCCTTGCTTTGCGGGGTATGCGTACCGTGGTGCTGGGCGGCGAGCTCAAACCCGAGACCGAGGCGCTCGTTGGCCCCGATGCCTTGGCAACCTTAGATCGCTACAACTTCAACTGTGGCTTTTGGGGCTCTAATGGCATCGCCGCCGAGCAGGGCTTCACGGCGCCCGATATCGAGGAGGCCCAAGTAAAGCGCATCTCGATGCGTCATACGGCCAAACGCTTCGTAATCTCGGACGCCAGCAAATTTGGCATGGTGGCGCCCGTCAAGTTTGCGGACTTCCGCGACGCAACGATTATTACCGCAGGCGAGGTCCCCGCCAAGTACCGGACAATGGACAACGTCGTCACGGTCTAGCGACGGGAAGGCCAAAACCACCACAAAGGGGACAGGCACCTTTGTGGTGGGTCAATGGAAAAGCGGCAACGACCATCCCGGGCGCTGCCACTTTTGTTGTCTACCGGTTTATCTAAATCTGTAACAACCAGACCGTTAAAAGCAGGCTAGATGTTACAGATCGAGATACTTACGAACCGCGCCGTCCCTTTGTCTCAATCTGTAACATCTGGGACTGATTTTGCCGAGTTACTGTTACAGATTGAGATTATTCCCTTGAGGGGATTCGAATGTCTCGATCTGTAACAGATGGACCGCAAAATGGGCTTTAGCTGTTACAGATCGAGATGTTTGGGAATCCGGCAGAGCCATCGCGGCAAAACCACCACAAAGGTGCCTGTCCCCATTGTGGTGGTTTAGGGCTCCCAGGGGCACGGGGCTTCGATGTGGATGTGCTCGCCGGTTACGGGATGCGTGAAGGACACGCTGTGGGCGTGGAGCATCAGGCCGCAGGGATGTGGCGTGCCGTAAAGGTCGTCGCCTACCAGGGGATGACGCTCGCTCGCCAGATGCACGCGAATCTGATGCTTGCGGCCGGTGAGTAACTCGACATCGATATACGAGCGCGTGGGCAGACCACGACGGCTCTTAAGACGCTTGAGCACCTTCACGCGCGTTTGAGACGGCTTGCCGCTGGCGCCGACGCGCATCTTTCGGCTGTCGTGCCGGTCGCGGGCGATGGGCTTGTCGATGAGCTTCTCGTTCCAGTCGATCTTGCCCTCGGCCAGCGCCAGATAGTGCTTTTCGAAGGCGTGGTCGATGATCATCTGGTCAAAGGCGGGCTGCGTCTGCTTGTCGAGCGAGAACAGCACCACGCCGGTGGTGTCGCGGTCCAGGCGGTTGAGCGGCTGCATGTCGGTCGCGGCAAAGCCGTCGCCCATCGCCAGCAGCAGGTCGCTGGCGTAGTCGGTGAGCGTGCGCTCGCCGGTGCCGTCACCGTGGACGATCATGCCGGCGGGCTTGTCGATGGCCATGAGCCAGGCGTCGCAGTAGAGGACTTGAGGTTCTTCGTTCACGTGTAAGCCTTTCGGTTAGCTAATTCCCACAAACATGCAGCCCGAGGTCGCCCCGCGTAGGCGGGCGGCGGGCTTGCGACTGGCATACGCTGCTTCGACGGCACGACGGACGCGGGCGACGGCACGGCCCACCTCATCCGTCTCGAGCAGCGTTCCGTCCACCATGAGACGACGCACGCCGGCATCGAGCAGCTGAGGGACCTGCGGCGTGAGGTCGATGGGGTAGGCGTCGTACAAGCGAGAGCGGCCGTGGATGTCGGTGCGCACCGGCATGACCTTTCCGTCGATATTCTTGAGCGAGAGCTTGCGGGCACGCAGGCGGCAATTGGCGCAATCGTGGATGCAGCCGTTGGCAACCTGCAGAATGCAATGCTCGCTTGTCATGACGCGCGGGCGGCCAAAGACGGTGATGCCCAGAGCCGCGGGCGCGGTGGCGCCGAGCGAGACAATCTCGTCGAGCGTGATCTCGGGCGAGAGCCAAAACGCACCGGCTCCGCGCTCGGCAAGCGCCTCCATGCAGGGCGTGTTGTGCACGGGCAGACAAGAGCGGACCTCCGCCGTGGCGCCGGCCTGCGAAGCTACGGCGAGCTCGGAGATATTGCCGACGGCGACGGTGGCTCCGGCATTGATCCAGGGATCGACGCGCTCGTGGTCAACGGCACGGCAGATCTCATCGAGCACGGGTACGATGCCCTGCTCAAACGTATCGGCGGGGGAGAGCTTGGCCGCATCGAGCGCGTCGGTGGTCATGTAGATGCGCGTTGCACCCTCCGCCCGCGCTGCCTCGGCGGCCTCGAGCGAGGTGACGGTGGCGCAGATCTGCGGCTCGTCGCGGTAGTGCTCGGGCGCGGGGCGGGAATCACTGGTGACAATCGCCGGCAGCTCGAGCGTTTTTGCGCGCTCCGCGTACGGCGCCAGAATGGCCTCTTCCAGCGCCTTGCAAGCGGCGGCGCGCACCTTATGTACGGCGGAGAAACCCATGCCACAGCCCTCATCGAGCGCCACCTCAAAGCTCGCAGCCTCAAAGGGAGAGGAACCCATGCGGCCGACGTGCTCAACCAGATCGGACGCCTCGACCGCACGGGTCTTGGCGGCTTCGACGGTGAAGCCCGTGGCGGTGGCGGTGAGCGCGGGGTCGTCACAGCAGGTGAGTGTGACAGTAAACGGCTTGCCCAGGCGCGCCACGACGGACACATCAACAGCGCGGCGGCGCAGCACATCGCGCTTGAGCGCGGCGCCGGCGGCGTCGATGGCACGCTGGCTGCGAATCACGCGGACGCGGCAGCCCTCGGGCATGCTACGGGGCACGCGACACTCGATAACATCGCCGGCAGCGGCATCATCGGCGGCAATGGTGGTCAGGAACTGGTCAAACTCGTTATCGTGGCGAAGCTCCAGCAGGTCGCCCTTGCCCACGGGCTCAAACAGCTCAATGCGGGCGATGGCGGCGCGGCGACGGCGGTCGTCGGGCTTGAGGCCGCGCACATCGCGGTTGGCCGGGCGGCTGCCCAGCACCGTGCCCACGATCTGTCCGCGGTTGTTGGAACGCTCATAGCTCATCATCTCGTCGCCCGAGGTGCCGTCCTGATAGGCGTGCGTAAAGTCGCGGTTAAAGCAGCGCTTGAGCTGGCGCTGGCGGGCGGCATCCTCATCCTTAGAGGTCGAAACATCGGCCAGCATATCGTCAATCTGATGACGATACACGTCGACGATGGAATACACGTAATCGGGAGCCTTCATGCGGCCCTCGAGCTTGAGCGATGCGGCGCCGGCGTCATACAGACGGCGAACAAGCTGCGAAGTGTTGGTGTCGCGCGGGCACAGCGCGCGCTCGCGACCGGCAGGGGAGAGCGCGCGGCCGTTCTCGTCGATCAGCTCGTAGGGCAGGCGGCAGGGCTGGGCGCACATGCCGCGGTTGGCCGAGCGGCCCGCCATGGCAAAGCTCGAAAGCAGGCACAGGCCCGAGTAGCAAAAGCAGATGGCACCGTGGCTAAAGACCTCGAGGTCGACATCGGGCGCGGCGTCGTGGATGGTGGCGATCTCGTCAATGGAGAGCTCGCGCGAGAGGGTCACGCGGTCGGCACCCTGCTCGCGGCACCAGATGGTTCCGCGGTCGTCATGGATGTTCGCCTGGGTCGAGATGTGTGTCTCGATGCCGGACATCGTGCGCTTGACCTCAAAGAACAGGCCCCAGTCTTGGATGATAAAGGCGTCGGCGCCCAGCGTGGAGCAGCGATGGATGAGTTGCAGCGCATCGCTCATCTCAGACTGCTTGATGACGATGTTGACCGTGACGTAGACGCGCGACCCGGCTAGATGCGCGGCGCGGCAGGCTTGCTCAAAGGCCTCGTCGGTAAAGTTGGTGGCCTTGCGGCGGGCGTTGAAGCTGCCCATGCCGCAGTAGATGGCGTCTGCCCCGGCAGCGAGTGCGGCGGCGAAGGGCTCGGGCCCTCCGGCGGGCGCCAAAAGCTCGGGTCTGCGGTTGGTGGTTCGACTGGCGGTTGCGGTCATATCCTGCCTTTCAAAATGCTCAGATACTTAAAAGTATAGTGGTGCCGTCGCGGCAGGCGATGCCCGTGCTCTAAGCGGGATAAAGTCTTCAGCAGCTTGGACTGGCTGCTTCACATGAGAACCGTTCAGCGGTCTGGGGAAACCGTTGGGCGATAAAATATTCTCGAAAGCTGATAATTATCTTGCATCGGGCAAACTCATCCCCTACTATCCCAATCAAGCGCGGTGTTCAGACCGAACTGTGCCTCCCGGTGTGAACGCCGCGCTCCCGTTCCCTTTTACTTGTAAGGAGAAAAACATGAGCAAGACCGTCGTGTCTTCCGATAACGCACCCGCGGCCATCGGCCCGTATTCCCCTGGTATCCAGACCGGCAACATGGTGTTCCTGTCCGGCCAGCTGGGCATCGATCCCGCAACTGGCAAGATGCCCGAGGGCGTCGCGGCCCAGGCCAAGCAGTCCCTTGCTAACGTCGAGGCCCTGCTGACCGCTGCCGGCGCCACCTTTGCCGATGTCGTCAAGACCACAGTCTACCTGGCTGACATTGCCGACTTCGCTGCCGTAAACGAGATCTACGCCTCCAAGTTCGAGGCCCCGTTCCCCGCGCGCAGCGCCTTCCAGGTTGCTGCCCTTCCGGCTGGCGGTCTGGTCGAGATCGAGGTCGTCGCCGCCCTCTAAGGCGTTGGCAACAACTAAACATGACATGCAAAAAGACCCTGCAGCGCGTGCGAGCTGCAGGGTCTTTTGTCAAGTGACGGATCGCTTATGGAGCCGCGCTCCATTTTGCTTGTTAGCCTTCCTTGCGAACTTTTTGTAGGTAGCGGTAGACGCTGGGCTCCGAGATGCCGAGTGCGGTCGCGGCGCAGGCAACAGCGCCCTTGAGCATAAAAACGCCGTTGCCGTTAAGGTGGCGAATAACGTCCACACGATCGGCCTGCCCGAGCGAGGCGACATCCTGCCCGCGGCTTTCGAGCAGCTCGGAAATACTGCGGTCGATGAGCTCCTGTGTAGACTCCGAAAGACTTTCAACCTCGATAGACGCGGGCTCCGCCTGCCTTGGCACAGCGTCGAAGCATGCCATGAGCTGCTGCGCCATGGCGTTGATGGAGCGCACGGTCGAGAGGTCGGTGTTGACGCAGAGCATACCGACGATCTCGTTATCCTCGCGGATAAAGTACGTCGCGGACTCCAGTGTCTTGCCACCGGCACCGCGCCCCTCGTAGCCCGTAATAAACGGCAGGTCGCGATACTTGGGGTCGTGCATGATCTTGAGCGCCAGATCGGTGGCGGGACCGCCGACCTTACGGCCGCTTACGATGCCGTTGCGAATATCGACGATGGCATGGTCGGGATCCGAGAAATCGTGCAGCACGATTTCGCTGTTTTTGCCGAGTGTCTGCTCAAGGAAATCGACCATCGGCAAAAAGCGACGTACGGTCTCGTTCACGGGCAACTCCTTGGGATGAAATCGGAAATGTTCATAACAATTTTTTCTCATGGTAACACGGTGTCTATTGACTCGCATATTCGCAGGTACATTGCGTAATACGGACGAGCGGTAGGAATTTGGCGGTAAACGGTCGACCAAAAGAAAAGTTAGATGTTATTTTGACAAGACACTTTCCTGACCTGCGGAAATGCATAATCCCAGCTCAAGAACAGTCTGATAACAAAAAATTATTATTGAGAATGAGAAAAATCTTTAATACGATATGCAACGAAGGCACAACCTCACCCCCGCACTGCGTCACAATAGAGCGTTAGATGCGAAAACAACTACTTCGAGGATTGGTGGTCAAATGGCCCAGGAGACGGTTACGAACGGCACTGAAGCCCTGTTCACTCGCGAAGGCATGCCGCCCGTTAAGGAAATGATCCCGTGTGCCCTTCAGCACGTACTGGCATCGTTTGCCGGCATCATTACCCCGGCGGTCATCATGGCCGGCGTCTACGGCTTTAATAGCCAGCAGAGCACCGACATCATTCAGGTTGCGCTCATTCTTTCGGCGATCGACACGGCCCTTCAGGCCTTCGCTCCCTTCCGCCGCATCGGCGGCGGCCTGCCCATCGTCATGGGCGTCTCGTTCGCGTTCCTGCCGGCCCTGCAGGCCATGGGTGCCTCGGGCTTTAGCTTTGGTGCGCTGCTGGGCGGCGAGATTGTCGGCGGTGCCGTCGCGGTCCTCTTTGGTCTGGCCTACAGCAAGATTAAGTGGCTGTTCCCGCCCGTCGTGACCGGTACGGTCATCTTCTCCATTGGCGTCTCTCTCTATCCCACGGCCGTCAAGTACATGGCCGGCGGTATGGGTACGCCGCTGTGGGGCACTCCGCAGGCCTGGTGCGTCGCTCTTATCACCTTCGCCGTGGTCTTTGCGCTCGCCAACTTTGGCAAGGGCACGCTCAAGCTGGGATCCGTGTTCTTTGGCATGATCGTTGGCATGATCGTTTCGATCCCCTTTGGCATGATCGACTTCTCCAGCGTCGCCACCGCTCAGGTCTTCGCCCTTCCCAAGCTCATGCCCTACGCGCTCGAGTTTGACCCCGAGGTCTGCATCACCCTCGCCGTCGTGTTCCCCATGGTTGCCATCCAGGTTATCGGCGACGTCTCCGCCGCCTGCCTGGGCTCCATCGACCGTATGCCCACCGAGCGCGAGCTCTCCGGCGCTATCGTGTCCCAGGGCCTCACCTCTATGGTCGGCGGCCTGCTGGGCGGTCTTCCCACCAGCGCCCTTGGCCAGAACGTGGGCATCATCTGCTCCAACAAGGTCGTCAACAAGTGGGTCTTTGTGATCATTGCGGCCGTCTTTGCCATCGCCGGTCTGTTCCCGCAGCTCTCTGCCGTCCTTTCCGCTATCCCGCAGCCCGTCATCGGCGGTGCTACCGTGGGCGTGTTTGGCACCATCACCATGAACGGCGTGCGCATGTTCACCCGCGAGGGCCTCACGCAGCGCACTACCACCATCGTCGGTACCTCCGTCGTCTTTGGCCTGGGTATCTGGATGGCCAGCGGTTGCCTTGCCGGTGAGGGTATGCCCGCCTGGGTGTCCACCGTCATCGGCTCCAATGCCGTAACCCCCACCGCCATCATGGCCATCGTCCTTAACCTGATTCTTCCGCAGACGCCGGTCGTGGCTCAGCACATCGATGCTGCCAAGGACGCTGCCGTGGATCTGGTCTTGCCCGAGAGCAAGAAGTAGCCAATTCGGTGCTATTCGTCGGCGGGCGCATCGCCTCGTCCGCCGACGTCATGCGGCGCCAAGCCGCACTTCAAAGGGTTTGTCCCTTTGGTGAAGCGTTGACGGGAGAGGGCCCGTTTCCGGTGTAGGCCGGCGCTTCGCACTCCGCCATGTCAGAGGTGTCAAACCCCGCCCCTGATGTTGAAGGGAGCATTCATGCTTCTGGTCGCTAACGGTTCCGTCTTTACTCGCAACGCTCAGACCCCGTTCATTCCCAACGGTGCGGTCGCCATTGACGGAGATACGATCGTCGAAGTGGGCCCCGAGTGCGAGCTCAAGGCCAAGTACCCGGATGCCGAGTACGTCGACGCCCAGGGCAACCTCATCATGCCCGGACTCATCAATTGCCACACCCACATCTACTCGGGTCTGGCCCGCGGCCTTGCCATTAAGGGCTGCAACCCCACCAACTTCCTGGAGAATCTTGAGCAGCAGTGGTGGAAGATCGACGACAACCTGACGCTCGACGGCACCAAGGCCAGCGCCTATGCCACGATTCTTGACTCCATCCGCGATGGCGTCACCACGATCTTCGATCACCATGCGAGCTTCTGCGAGATCCCGGGAAGCCTCTTTACCATTAAGGATGCAGCTCAGGAGCTGGGCATGCGTTCGTGCCTGTGCTACGAGGTCTCCGATCGCCGCGGCCAGGAAAAATGCGACCAGGCCATTGCCGAGAACGCCGAATTTGCCCAGTGGGCCGCCAAGGAGCGTCGCGATAACGACAACCACATGATCGCCGCCATGTTTGGCGGACATGCCACCTTTACGCTTTCGGACGAGACCATGGACAAGATGGCCGAGGCCAACAACGGTCTGACCGGCTTCCACATCCACGTGTGCGAGGGCATGAACGACGTGTGGGATTCCCGCCTCAACCGCGGCGGCATCAGCCCCGTCGAGCGCCTGCTGCAGCACAACCTGCTGGGTCCCGACACCATGCTGGGCCACTGCATCCACGTGACGCCTGCCGAGATGGATATCGTCAAGGAGTCCGGCACCTGGCTCGTCAACAACCCCGAATCCAATATGGGCAACGCCGTGGGCTGCGCCCCCGTGCTCGAGTTCTTCCGCCGCGGCATCCCCGTGTGCATGGGCACCGACGCCTACACCCACGATATGCTCGAGAGTCTCAAGGTCTTCCTGATCATTCAGCGCCACAACGCCGCTATGCCCAACGTGGGCTGGTGCGAGGCCATGACCATGCTGTTCGAGAACAACGCCAAGATGGCCAGCAAGTACTTCGATCGCAAGCTCGGTGTACTCGAGGCCGGCGCTGCCGCCGACGTCATCGTCATGGACTACAAGCCCTTTACGCCGCTGAGCGAGGAGAACATCGACGGCCACATGCTCTTTGGCATGATGGGCAAAAACTGCCGCACCACCATCATCAACGGCCGCGTCCTGTACAAGGATCGCGAGTTCGTTGGCATTGATGAGGACAAGATCAACGCGTGGACCATGGCTGAGTCCAAGAAGCTCTGGAGCACGCTCAACGATCGCGCCTACTAATTACAAGTAGATTCGCGCGCGTCGGATGTTTCGCCGCATCCGACGCGCGTATAGGCGACCTCCGCGGGGTCGCCGGCGCTGTGCTAGCGCTACACCGTATTTGCGCCCGCCGCGCGGTCTCGCCGGGCGTTACAGAGAGGAGCTCACTATGAGCGACATCATGAGGCCGATCCCGTTTTCGCAGCTGATGAACTGGATCATCGAGGAGCACAAGACCCAGGACGCCATCTTTGGCGTGCGCAAGATGGTCACGACCAACCAGGAGGGCGCGCTTCCCATTTTTGACGAGCGCATCGAGACCCCGTTTGGCCCGGCCGCCGGTCCCAACACGCAGCTTGCCCAGAACATCGTGGCATCCTACGTGGCAGGCTCCCGCTTCTTTGAGCTCAAGACCGTTCAGGTTATGGACGGCGAGGAGCTCTCCAAGTGTGTCAACAAGCCCTGCATCGTGGCACAGGACGAGTGCTACAACTGCGAGTGGTCGACCGAGCTCGAGGTTCCGCAGGCCTTTGCCGAGTACGTGAAGGCATGGTTCGCCTGCCACCTGATCGCTCGCGAGTACGGTCTGGGTAGCCCGGACGGCTTTGTCTTTAACATGTCCGTGGGCTATGACCTCGAGGGCATTAAGAGCCCCAAGGTCGATGCCTACATCGAGGGCATGAAGGACGCCAGCGGCTCCGACGTTTGGAACGAGTGCCGCACATGGGCGCTCGCCAACCTGGACAAGTTTGAGCATGTCGATGCCGCATTTGTCGAGTCCATCCCGGCGCGCGTCTCCAACTCCATCACCGAGTCCACGCTGCATGGCTGCCCGCCGGCGGAGATTGAGCGCATCGCGGCTTACCTCATCACCGAGAAGGGCCTCAACACCTACATCAAGTGCAACCCCACGCTGCTGGGCTATGAGTTTGCACGTCAGCGCCTCAACGAGCTGGGCTTTGACTACATCGTCTTCGACGATACGCACTTCCGCGAGGATCTGCAGTGGGTCGACGCCGTGCCCATGTTCGAGCGCCTGATCGCCCTGTGCGCCGAGCGCGGTCTTGAGTTTGGTGTCAAGCTGACCAACACCTTCCCCGTCGACGTGACGAGAAACGAGCTGCCCTCCACCGAGATGTACATGTCGGGCCGTTCGCTGTTCTCGCTGACCATCGAGGCTGCCCGCCGCATTACCGAGCAGTTCGATGGCAAGCTGCGCATCAGCTACTCCGGTGGTGCCACGGTCTACAACATCCGTGCCCTGTATGACGCCGGCATTTGGCCCGTCACCCTGGCGACCGACGTACTCAAGCCCGGTGGCTACGAGCGCTTTAGCCAGATGGCCGGCGAGTTTGCCAACCTGGATGGCAAGCCGTTCACGGGCGTCTCTCTCGAGGCCGTGACCGCGATCCAGACCGACTCGCTCACCAACCCGCTCTACAAGAAGCCGCTGCGCCCGCTGCCCGACCGCAAGGTCGCCGGCAAGAGCCCGCTTTCCGACTGCTTTACCACGCCTTGCCGTACGAGCTGCCCCATCCAGCAGGATATTCCCGCCTACCTGGCGGCTGTTGACGAGGGACGCTACGAGGACGCACTCAACATCATCATCGAGCGCAACGCCCTGCCGTTCATTACTGGCACCATCTGCCCACATCCCTGCGGCCGTGCCTGCGAGCGTGCATTCTACGAGCCCGAGGGCGCTCAGATTCGCGCTAGCAAGCTCAAGGCCGCCCGCGAGGCAATGACCGCCGTGCTGCCCAAGCTGCGCGCCCAGGCCATCGCCAACGACGGCGAGCACAATGTTGCCGTTATCGGCGGCGGCCCTGCCGGTCTGGCGACGGCGTTCTTCCTGACGCGCGCCGGCGTGCCCGTCACCATCTTCGAGGCCCGCGACTCGCTCGGCGGCGTGGTCCGTCACGTGATCCCCGAGTTCCGTATCGCCAGCGACGATATCTCCCACGATGCCGAGCTCTGCCTGGCCTTTGGCGCCAAGGTTCAGCTCAACGCCCGCGTGGAGTCCATTGACGAGCTCAAGGCCCAGGGCTTTACCGACGTGGTCGTGGCCACCGGTGCCTGGATGCCCGGCTCTGCGGGCCTGGGCGAGGGCGCCGAGCTCGATGTGCTGGAGTTCCTCGAGGCAGCCAAGAAGGGCGAGAAGCTCGAGCTGGGCGAGGACGTCGTGGTCATTGGCGCCGGCAACACCGCCATGGACGCCGCCCGCGTGGCCAAGCGCCTGGCCGGCGTGAAGAGCGTGCGCCTGGTGTATCGCCGCACCAAGAAGCAGATGCCCGCCGACGAGGAAGAGCTCGATCTTGCCCTTGCCGACGGCGTTGAGTTCTGCGAGCTGCTGGCGCCCAAGGCACTTAACGGCGCCGTGCTGACCTGCGACGTTATGGAGCTTGGCGAGCCGGATGCAAGCGGCCGTCGCAGCCCCGTCGCCACGGGCGAGACTGTTGAGCTTCCCGCCACCACGGTGATCTGCGCCGTGGGCGAGGGCATCGATGCCAGCCTGTACGATGCCGCGGGCGTCGAACACGACCGTCGCGGCCGTCTTGCCGCCACCTCCACCGGTGTTGAGGGCGTCTGGGCTGCGGGCGACTGTCGCCGCGGTCCCGCCACCGTGGTCGAGGCTATCGCCGACGCCGCCGAGGTCGCCCATGCCATTGCCGGCGTGGACTTTAACAAGTACGTCGACTGCAACGAGCAGGCCGGCCGCGAGGACACCTGCTACGAGCGCAAGGGGTCGCTATGCCGTGACAAGCGCAACTGCACCAAGACCCGCTGCCTGGGCTGCGGCTCGGTGTGCGAGGTCTGCTGCGATGTGTGCCCCAACCGCGCCAACGTGGCAATTAAGGTGCCGGGCCTGGCCAAGCATCAGGTCGTCCACATCGACGGCATGTGCAACGAGTGCGGCAACTGCGCCGTGTTCTGCCCCTACCAGGAGGGTCGTCCCTACAAGGACAAGCTCACCCTGTTCTGGAGCGATCAGGACATGGAGAACTCCGAGAACGAGGGCTTCCTGGCCGTGGACGAGGACCACTTTAAGGTCCGCGTCGCCGGCACGGTCCGCACCGTCTCGGTCGATGCCGTCAACACCGGTCTGCCCGAGGCCGTCCGCCTGACCATCAGGGCTGTGCGCGACAACTATCCGTACCTCCTTAAGAAATAGGCGAGTCTCTTATGGCCAAATCCATTCAACATAACGTGGCCTACGTTGCCTGCGGAAGCGGTTGCGCCTCCGCAGGCGGCGACGCCCGCTGCAGCGAAGGCTGCATTGGCTGTGGCGCCTGCGTCACGGCCTGCCCCTACGGTGCCATTGCGCTGGTCGATGGCATCGCCCGCGTGGACCGCTCAAAGTGCACGGGCTGTGGCCTGTGCGGCATGGCGTGCCCGCAGCGCGTGATTGCCTTTGTTCCCGGCTACCAGAACATTCTGGTGCGCTGCAACAACACCGACAAGGGCGCCATCGCCCGCAAGATCTGCGACACGAGCTGCATCGGTTGCGGCATGTGCGCCAAAAAATGCCCTGCCGGCGCTATCCGCATCGAGGACAACTGTGCCCACATCGACGGTGCGGACTGCCTGTCGTGCGGCATGTGCGCCGTCGTTTGCCCGCATGGCGCCATCCACGACCGCACCGGCATCGCCGCCGGCGTGTAGAAGGGAATCACCATGGCACAGGAATTCACTTTTACCGTTAACGGCGTCGAGCACACGACGACCCAAAACAAACCGCTGCTGCGCTACCTGCGCGACGACCTGCACATCCATTCCGCCAAGGACGGCTGCTCCGAGGGTGCTTGCGGCACCTGCACCATTCATGTGGACGGTGCGGCCGTCAAGGCCTGCGTGCTGACCACCGCCCTTGCCGCCGGCCGCAACATCGTGACTGTCGAGGGCCTGCCCGAGGACGTGCGCGAGGCCTTTGTGTACGCCTTTGGCGCCGTGGGCGCCGTGCAGTGCGGTTTTTGCATCCCCGGTATGGTCATGGCAGGCGCGGCGCTGATCGCCGAGGACCCCGAGCCCACCGAGGAGCAGATCAAGTACGCCATCCGCGGCAACGTCTGCCGCTGCACCGGCTACAAGAAGATTATTGAGGGCATTTCGCTGGCCGCTGCGGTGCTCCGCGGCGAAAAGCAGATCGACGAGGACCTGGAGCGCGGCGACGACTACGGCGTGGGCAAGCGCGCCTTCCGTATCGACGTGCGCAAGAAGGTGCTCGGCGAGGGCAAGTACCCCGATGACATCGACGAGCTCGATCAGCCGGGCCTGACCTATGCCAGCGCCGTGCGCTCCAAGTATCCGCGCGCCCGTGTGCTTTCCATCGACACCTCCAAGGCCGAGGCCCTGCCCGGTGTGGTGGGCATCCTGCGCGCCGAGGATGTGCCGGTCAACCAGGTCGGCCACCTTATCCAGGATTGGGACGTCATGATCGCCCAGGGCGATATCACCCGCTGCGTGGGCGATGCCATTGTGCTGGTGGTTGCCGAGGACGAGGCGACGCTCGAGAAGGCCAAGAAGCTCGTAAAGATCGATTACGAGCCGCTGGAGCCCGTGCGTAACATTGTCGAGGCCAGGGCTGCCGACGCCCCGCGCCTGCACGACAGTTTCTTTGCCTTTGGCAACACGGTGGAGCTCAAGGACAACGTGTGCCAGAGCCGTCACGTGACGCGCGGCGACGCCGCCAAGGCGCTGGCAGAGAGCGCGTTCACCGTGACGCAGCGCTTTACCACGCCCTTTACCGAGCATGCCTTCTTGGAGCCCGAGTGCGCCGTCGCCTTCCCGTACAAGAACGGCGTCAAGGTGCAGTCGACCGACCAGGGTGCCTACGATACGCGCAAAGAGTGCGCCCACATGTTTGGCTGGGATAGCGAACCCGAGCGTGTGGTCGTCGAGACCATGCTCGTGGGTGGCGGCTTTGGCGGTAAGGAGGACGTTTCGGTCCAGCACCTGGCCGCGCTCGCCGCATATAAGTTCCAGCGTCCTGTGAAGTGCAAGCTCACGCGTGCCGAGTCGCTCGCTTTCCATCCCAAGCGCCATGCCATGGACGGTACCTTTACGCTGGGTTGCGACGCCGAGGGCAACTTTACCGGCCTGGATTGCGAGATCAACTTTGACACCGGCGCCTACGCGTCGCTGTGCGGCCCGGTGCTCGAGCGCGCCTGTACGCATGCCGTCGGCCCCTACAAGTACCAGAACACCGACATTCGCGGCTTTGGCTACTACACCAACAACCCGCCCGCCGGCGCGTACCGAGGCTTTGGCGTTTGCCAGTCCGAGTTTGCGCTCGAGAGCCTGATCGACCTGCTGGCAGAGAAGGTTGGCCTGGATCCGTGGGAGATTCGCTACCGAAACGCCATCGAGCCGGGCGAGGTTCTGCCCAACGGTCAGATTGCCGACTGCTCCACGGCGCTTAAGGAGACGCTGCTCGAGGTCAAGGATGCCTACTACGCGCATCCCGGCCACGCCGGCATTGCCTGCGCCATGAAGAACGCCGGCGTGGGCGTGGGTCTACCCGATGCCGGCCGCTGCAAGATTCGCGTCGAGGATGGCCGCGCCGTGGTCTACGCCGCCACGTCCGACATCGGCCAGGGCTGCAACACGGTCTTTTTGCAGGACGTTGCCGAGGCCTGCGGTCTGCCGCTGAGCTGCATCGCCAACGGCGAGTGCTCCACCGAGAACGCTCCCGACTCCGGCACCACGTCTGGCTCGCGTCAAACGGTCGTGACCGGCGAGGCCGTGCGCGGCGCCGCCTTCCTGCTGCGCGATGCTATGGTTGGCATCGAGGCCGGCAAGCCTGCACCCGATGCTCCCGTGAGTGCGCACGGCGACGGCGTCAAGATCGAGTATGACGACGGTCGCGCCTACCAGCTGCGCACACAGGAACTCGTCGCCGGCCAGGGTATGCATCCTCAGGACCCTGCGGCCACCATCAAGGCGCTCGAGGGATGCGAGTTTGGCTACGTGTATCTGGAGCCGACCGACAAGCTGGGCGCCGATGTTCCCAACCCCAAGAGCCACATCTGCTACGGTTTTGCCACACATGTGGTCATTCTGGATGATGACGGTCGCGTGAGCGAGGTCTATGCCGCACACGATTCCGGCAAGGTGGTCAACCCCATCTCCATCCAGGGTCAGATCGAAGGCGGCGTGCTCATGGGTATGGGCTATGCGCTGACCGAGGACTGGCCGCTCAAGGACTGCGTACCCCAGGCAAGGTACGGCACGCTCGGACTGTTCCGTGCGCCCGAGATTCCGGATATCCACGCCATCTACGTGGAGAAGGACGAGCTGCTGCCCGTGGCATATGGCGGCAAGGGCATCGGCGAGATCGCAACGATCCCCACGGCGCCCGCCGTACAGAACGCCTATCGCGCATTTGACGGCAAGCTGCGTCCAAATCTGCCCATGGTGGATACGCCCTACAGCCGCGTCCGCAACCGCGGGTAGGGTAGGGCGCGGACGGTCATTGCTGACGGGCCGTTCGCGCTCAACATCAACTGCATAAGCTGTGCCTTTGGCTCCGGCTCCATCGCGAGCCGGAGCCTTTTGTTTGGAGCGGAAACTGCGACCCGGAATTGGCGCTCAGAATGGGATGCAGTTTCTGGATCGGCTCTCAGGCGGAAACTGCGACCCGGAATCGATGCTCAGAATGGGATGCGCTTTCCGGTAGAGCCTCTGGCGGAAAGCGTGTCCCGGAATTCGGCTCCAGAGTGGGACGCGCTTTCCGGTTGGAGCTTCAAACGGAAAGTGCGTCCCGGAATCCGCGCCTGGAATGGGACACACTTTCCGGAACAGCCCTCAACCGGAAACTGCGTCCCAGAATTTTGCTTCAGAGTGGGATGCCGTTTCCGGCTGAACCCTCTGGCGGAAAGTTCATCCCAGAATTGACGCTCGGAGTGGGACACGGTTTCCGGATCGGCCCTCAGCGGAAAATGTATCCCAGTTTGAGCGTCTATTCCGGGATGTAATTTCCGCTGGGCGTTCAACCGGAAAGCGTGTCCCGTTCTAGGCCTTGATTCCGGGATACGCTTTCCGCTAGGCATGCCATCTGGAAAGCGCGTCCCGTTTTGAGCACTCAGTCTGGGACATGGTTTCCGCGGGTGCTGCCAACCGGAAAGCGTGTCCCGGTTTGGTAGGCAGGCGGGCATAAGCTCGGTAGCCCCTACAGCTCAATATCGTTGAGCCATGTCGGCAGCGCGGTCTGCCGGATGCCTGCCGTCTGCAGCTTTTTCGCGAACATGCCTGCCGAACGGACTTCGTTCATGGTAAAGCGCAGCAAGGGATGACCGTAAAGCGATAGATGCGCCTCACGCTGTCGTTCGGCAACGAGCGCCTCGGCGGTGGTGCGTCCGGCCAGCATGGTCTGGTCGGTATATTTGATGAGCCCATCGAGTTCGCCCAGCGTGAGCTCCCTGGCTTGACGCTCCCAGGCAAAATCCGTTCGCATGCTTTCGGTCGAATCGAAGGGATCCGTCAGCTCGTATTGAAGTTGGTCGGGTGCAAAGCCGGTCTCGATCATGACGGCTCGGGCGACCGATTCCCCGCCGCTCTCGGCGCGGGCGTCGGCATATCGAAGCGTTGTGAGGGCGGTGCGAATCGCGCGACCATTGCGGGCAGTCGCTCGTTGCTCAACGGCCTCCATCAGCTGTTCCGGCGCAAGGCCGAGCTTTGAGATCGCCGAATCGGCAATGGGCATGCCGTCGGCAAAACCGGTCTGCAACAGACAATCCGTCACCGTTTGAATGGGCGGCGTTACCGATATGCCGGACAGGCGGATTGCTCCGACCGGCTCGATCTGATGCCGCTGAATATGCGCGCCCGGGCGAGCCGACGGCTTGGTGGCGCTGCAGACATGCACGACATTCAGGTGTCGCCACGAGACCTCGAGCCCCAGCAGACAGGCGGCCGAAAACGAGCAGAACGTCCAATCGGGGTGGATGATCGCAAGGGCGCGGAGGATTTCGCAATGGCGTTGCGCTCGGTTGAGTTCATTCCAGCGCGTTTTTCGCGCAAACAACCCCGGCATGGGCGAGACAACCGTGCCGCCGGTGCGCCGAAGGAGCGCTTTTCGGATCGCCGAGCTCGGGGGAATCAGACAGCGCCCCTCTTGTTCGGCTTGAGTGAGCAGTTGGTCGATGAGCTGGTCATTGCAATGGGTCATGAGCTACCGCCTCCTTTTGGGTAGCAAAAACGTATCAGCTGGAACTTGCCGCTCAGCTGACCAAAAGCTGACCAAAATCTAACCATGCAGGTAGATGACCTGCTTTTGGCGACATATTTCTTGTTTGAATCGGTGGGCGGTAATCGGCGACCGTGAACGGTAGCTAGATATGAAACCTTGGTAAGTTTAGGGACGTGTACTTTTTTAAAAAAGAGCATTCTATCTGCTGTTTTGTGTTTCTGGATCGCATGTTTGAAGGCATGTGATAAGGGCGGCGGACTGTCGCCTTGTATCTGCGGAAACTGTGACCAGGAATTGCCACTCGGAATGGGACGTGCTTTTCGGATCGCCCTTCAAGCGGAAACTACATCCCAGATTTCGGCTCCAAACCGGGATGTGCTTTCCCGGCGGCGTCTCTGGCGGAAATTGCACCCCGGAATGAGCGCTCAGAGTAGAACATGCTTTCCTAACGAAGCCGCATGCGGAAACTACGTCCCGGATTCGATGCTCAGGACGGGATGCCGTTTCCGATAGAGGCATGGGGTGGAAAGTCTCCCATTTCTAATGTTCAAGAAATGGGAGGCAGCTCATCGCGAGCTGGGCCTTTTGTTTGGAGCGGAGGCAGCATCCCGGAATTCGGACAATCCGGTGGTCAGGGGTTGAGCGAGCGTCGCGCTAAGGATGCCAAGCGTAAAACCTTCAATGAACATAGCGTAAAAACTACATCCGCAACGGCGTAAAAACTACATTGGAAGTAGCGTAAAATCCGCATTGAGAATGGCGTAATTTCGTATATCGCATGATCGCCCGAGCTTGCACACGGCCTTTTGCGAGCTCTTGCCATGAACGAGAGCCAGGCTGTCACGTACAAGACGCTCATAAAGGACGCCTCGTACGGTGAGGCGGGCCCCGATGAGAGGACCATCGCTTCGTACTTGGACCTCTTCAACAGGCTCAAGCTGACCGAGGACCTGTGCGGATGGGAGCCGCCCATGCGCTCGAAGGCCCGCGTTCGCGTGCGCCCCAAGCGCTACTTCTGTGACCCGTCACTTGCGGCGGCGTTGCTGGGGGCTACCCCTGAGCGGCTGCTTGGCGATATGCAAACGCTAGGGATGCTCTTTGAGAACCTCGTTCTGCGCGACGTGCGCGTGTTCCTTTCCACCTACGGCGGTGTCGACAACAGTGTCCATTATTTCCGAGATGAGAAGGGCCTTGAGGTCGATCTGATCGTTGAGCACGACGGGCGCTGGGGAGCCATCGAGGTCAAGCTGAGTGATGCGAAAGCAGACGATGGAGCGAGAAATCTCAAGGCGCTGGAGAGGAAAGTGCTCTCCAATCCTGCCGCCCAGAATGCCGCGCCGGCGTTTTTGGCGGTCGTGGTTGGAAAGGGGAGCATTGCCTACACACGCGACGACGGCGTGGCGGTGATCCCCATGGCGGCACTTGGGGCGTAGTGGTCTTGCGGGGCGTGCCGTGCTTCCTTTACCGAAAATCCATTTGGTAAACCAGATACTCGCGGATAGAATAAAGTCGACGGCAGCCCAAGGGTGATAGCTGGGCAGCGCCGTTACTTAGTTCAAGGGGTCAATGCCTTAACGGCGTCGACCCCTCTTGTTTTGCTTCGAATGCTGCTTGAGTGCCTCGGAAAGTTCGATAAGCGCCGTGAAGAGCGAGACCAAAGCAACCAAGAGCTCTACGAGCTCTGATGGGCCCGGGATGACCTCTGATTCAAGTCACCGGGCCTAAATCTTCTTCATGCATTTGAATAGAGCGGGCGACTCTCTTGGGGTCGTTTGCATGGCGTGTGCTTGGCGCATGGTATTGCGCCCCGCTTTCATGTCCGCACGGGCGCCTATCCTTACGGCAATGTAGCCGCCTATGTAGCAAGCGGCAGGCAACGGAGAAAGGCCCTAACCGTGTCAGCTGAAAAGACGCCGGGTATCTCGGCTATCGATACGACGAACTTTGCGCGCCAGATTGTGCTGGACTTTGAGTTTGCGCTGGTGCCAAAGCAACGCCAGCGCCGTGGGCTGCGCAATGAGATTATCGAGGTCGGCGCCGTCAAGCTCGATTACCACGGCAACGTTATGGGCGAGTTCTCGCAGTTTGTGCAGACGGAATTTACCGAAGGCGTTGCGTTTCCCGTCCGCGAGCTTACGGGGATATCGGCTGTGGACACCGCGATGGCCGATCCGCTCTATGTGGTGATCAAAAGGCTCAGCGATTGGATCGGCCGCTACTCCGCCCAGGTGGTCTGCTGGAGCGGGGCGGACCGTCGACAGCTTTTGACCGAGTGCCAGGCAAAGCACATCGATCTTTCCGCATTTCCTACGGACTGGGCCGACCTGCAGGCGTTTTACACCTCGATCATGGACGTGGGCAGCCACGGGTGCGTCTCTTTGAGTGACGCGGCGACGTGGTTTGGCATCGAGTTTGACGAGTCGACGGGCCACGCCCACAGCGTCCTAGCCGATGCGCGCGTGACTGCCAAGCTGCTCAAGCAAGTGATGGACGGGGACTACCGCGTGAGCCCGCGCGCTCAGGAGATCCGTCAACGGTGGGGGATGGGCGAGCAAGCCCAGACGTGCCTCTCCAGCAAGTGCCCCGAGCTGGGAGACCTGCTGCTGAAGCTGAAGGCAGAGGGGAGGTAGGCAGGGCTCCGGAATGAACTCTGACTCAAGTCATCGGGCCCAAATTCTTTTTGCACGCCATTTTCATGGGCTGAATAGTGCCGAGATTCAATCGCCGAAGGCGCTGTTAGTGGGCTTGCGGGGCCAGTTATCTTATTTGCCTGCCATTTCCATGCTGCCCTACCTGTAGGCTTAATTAGCTTTGGTCCCTCTCCGACATCAAGATGGACTTAACCCTGGTGTCAGGTATGGATACCGCTCTCGTTTGTTTGACCTTCGCCGCGCGCTCTGCCGCCACGAGAGCCGATGCGTTCTCCCGCCTTCTGACCTCGACGGCGGTGGGATAATAACCGCAACTACATCCGTCCCATTAGGAGCTGCCTCATGTCTTTCCTAGACCGCCTCTTCGGTACCGAAGAGGCCGATGAATCCGCCAATGACGTTGCCGCCATCGCGCTCGCACAGGAGCAAGCTCTCTCGAGGATATCCGAAAATGAGTTGGTGGCTCTCAAGGGTTCTGCAGTGAGGACCGCTAGGCTTCCTGTAGGAAGCAAGGCTGCTATCGCGGCAGATGCTCTCATACCGTTTGGCGCCAACGTCGCACAGGGCGTTAACGAGATCGGCATGGCGATGGTCAGGTTCCCAGAGGGCGTGGGCTGGGCGGACCTCTGCTCACGCAAGGCACCCGAATGGGATGGTTATAAGCTCCTTTCCAGTTTTGGCAGTGACGGTAAGTTCAACGAGATGGCTGGTATCAAGCAGGCTGGTCTTCAACCCGCTGCGGTGGCAAACCTTGCGCTTCAGGGTGCCGCGGTGGCGGTGGGCATGGCGTATATGAACCAGATAAACGAGAAACTTGACGGTCTTCAGTCCGGCATCGAGGCGATTCAGCGAGATATGCAGCGCGAGCGCGATGCCGAGCTCAAAGCGGCATATGACGCCCTTGATCGCCTTACTCTCAAGTGCCAGGAGTACGGCGCCAGCGCCGAGAAGCGTCAAGTCGCGCTGCAGATTATTGAGGACGCACAGCGTGAGGCAAACAAGGCGTGGAACTATGAACTCGAGTGCATGAAGGACTTTTCAGCCGAGGTGCGGGCAAGGAAGCGCCTCTCGGCGGAAAAGATAGCCGAGGAGGCGGAGAAGCTCTCCGCGATGGAAACGCGAGCCGCCGTGGCATTCCAGCTTTTCGTTATGGCTCAGCAGATAGGCATGCGTTTCGAGGGCGACTACACGAGGCAGAGAATTGAAACCGACGGGCAGATAACAAGACGGATGGCGGACGGGTTTTCTTCCGTTCGAGGGGAAGCGAGGCTCGCTCTTTCGGAGAAAATCTCCAAAGTGGGAGGAAAACCGCTCGCTATCGCTGAGCGCTCGGAAGACGACCGTGAGGTCGAGAATGTTGTCCTGGGGCTGCTCCGCAAAGCGGGAAAAAACGTGAACCGCCTCAACCCGATGCGCATGCGCGCTAAGGCGAAGGCGGACATCTCTGAGAAGCGCGCAAAGCTGCAGGATGTGGTCTCAAACGAAAACGTTGTCCGAGAAATTGCCGAACGAAATGAAGGGGAGCTCGAAACGATAAACTTCGCCTTCAATGAGGCTGACACGATTGTCATCGGACCCGACAACGCCACAATTTTCAAGGTGGTAGAGGAGAATGCCGAGACGGGCGATGATTCTGAGGAAGTGATTGTGTAGATATCTTCGAGATGGGGCGCATGTAGGGCTTAGCGCCAGACCTCCAACGCCTTGTCCGCAAGCCATTCTGCGCGTTCGGCGATGTCGTCCTCGTCCCAAGACTCTTTCTCCAAGGCGCCGGCCATTGTCGCAAGGCCGGCGGCGCAAAGGACAAGGCCGTCCTTGTTTCCCTTTCCTTGCTTCTTGGTGGTCCAATCGGCGTCACGGATGGAGGCGTTGAGCGAATTCGTGATGATGGCGAGGTTGCCGAGCGTGAGGAGTTTCTTGTCCCTTCGCGCCGCGGCCTCCTCGTCTAGGGCTCCCCATTTGTTGCGCCACTTCTTGGGCATCATGTGCTCGAGGGTGTACTGGTTGAACCCGAGTAGGGCCGTGCTGCTCATGCCCGGGCGTATGGCGCTTTCCAACAGATAGAGGACGCCCTTGGACTGGATGTTGTACAGGTGCGATTTCTCGAACGCCGTCCGAACCTCGTCATCGCTGGGCATGCACGTCGTCGCCTCGTCATTGGCTCCGAGAGCTTTCCTTAGTGCCTCCGCGTCCTTCACCTCGTTCAGGATCAACGAGGTGAACAGCTTGTTGTAGTTCTTCGTGGTCGCCTGAACCAGCATTCGGCGGACGATGTAGCTCTCAAGCAGGGCATAGACCTCAGACTCCTTGTTCGGAGACTCCGCGTTCTTGCGAACATAGAGCACGTATGGGATGAGCGTTGAGTTCTTGAGGCCGAATATCAGCACGTTCAGGCGCTTGACGCCGGGGGCGGAGGGGATGTCCGCGTCGCAGCAGCTTGGGTCAAAGGTGGACTCGAACACCTTGGCATACGCCTTCATGCTGTCGAGTATCTCGTCCTTGTCGCCGTTGCAGTACTTGCCGATGAAGTCCTTGTAGGACTGGAAGAGGTTAGACGTACGCGAATAGAAGAGCTTGTCCTCGGTCGTGACGCCGCGATTCTTGTCTTGAACCAGGATCTGGAGGAATGCGTCGAAGAACAGGTCGATGAGCGTGCGCTTGATGCGTCCGGTCACGACTTCCTGCTCCCAATACTCCCTCTTCTCCGCTGTGGGTTCGAAGACGTCTTCCCAGCACTCCTTGAACGCCTGCTCGTTCTCGCAGTTGAAGAAGTAGTTCTTGAGGAGCTCTGCCGTCGTCAGGCGCATCCCGAGCGAGTTGATGGTGTCGAATATCTGCTGCTCGTCCTCGCCTTCGGTGAGGTCGATGCAAACGAACTGGACATTCGACTTGATCGTGTTCCTGTCGATTTTCTTTGGGTCGATGTTCTTGAGGAAGTAATTGTAGGCAAGGATGATGGCCGAGGAGCCCTCGAGGGGCTTGCAGCTTGCGGCGCTGACGACCTTCTCGAAATCCTCCCGGTCGTACTTGCCATGTCTCAAGGCGACTTTGCCGGTTTCCAGGACGAAATCTCGCTCAAACAGCCTGTCGGCGTCGATTTTCGCGCAGAGTGCCTTGAAGAAGATGACCATGGTCGTGAGGCGCTGCTGGCCGTCGATGACGGTGCGAACCTCGGAGACCTCGGACCAGGTATTGCCGGAGGAGGCTTGCTTCAGAATGATGGAGCCAAGAAAATAGGGTCGCTTCGAGGCGGTGACGAACTCCATGTCGCCGAGGAAACGCTCCCATTGCTCTTCCCCCCAGACGTACGCCCTTTGGTAAAAGGGTATTTCGAGCAGGCGCGATCCGTTGAACACGCCACTTATCGTAGATTTTCCTGCATCCATCCTTAAAAACCTATCTATCCTTTGCGGTTATTGTTGGCGGGTCAATTTCGTCAATACACCGCTTTGCCTCTTAATGCTCCAGACCCTTAGCATCGGTAACGTTGAACGCAACCAACTCGGCTGCCGATGCCGACAACGCAAGTATCTTTGGAATGGGGAGAGCTTAACGTTTCATTCTTAGTGTTTCGAACCAAAGGCGGTTTCATCAACGCGCTTGAAAAAAACAGCTTTCTGTCATGTCTTCAGGCATGATGGAGTCAGGTTCTTTTAGTCAGGCATAGACTCTTCACTCGAAAGCTTGGTGACAGTTTCATCGGATGAATCGCTAATCTTATTAATGCCTTGAACTATATCTTCAATTAGTCCGCAAAAACCATCGAAGGCGCCAGGAGCAAGCTCACCAGAAGCACCACACTCAACCTTGTATTGGCAGCCTCGATGGAAATCGAGCGCCTTAAACAACTCCGTTGCCTTTATGTCATCCGCCAGCGGAAACACAGTGGGAGCGTTGCTTTCGACCTGCATCGAAATGCCGCCGCCAATGCCCTCAAGTTTAATCAATCGCTTCATATGCTCTCATCCTTTTGCGTATGGCCTCTTTGCCGCCGTCCATAATGTCGGCAACTTCTTCAAGAATCACCCCTGTGTCGTTCGACTCGAGACAACCAAAAGAAACATCTAAAGGTTTATCTGTCCCTTGCTTTAGAACGATTACATTATCAGCGTCCTGGTTGACTACGAGAAGAGGGCTGTGTGTGACAATGACGACCTGGGATCTAGAACGGAGGTCGTTAAAATAATCTGTTAGGTAGGAACTGACTCTATTGTTTGAGATGTTATCCTCCGGCTGATCGGCCATGAAGACAGATAGCGATGCCTGGGCGCTTGTAGCGTATCTGTAGTACGTTAACGACATCTCGCCAAGAGTATTTCCCATCTTTGCGCTTTCGACGTCCATAATTGTGTCGGTTACGCATTCCTGGGCTTTTATGAACTTATCGACCATGGCATCGAATGACGTTTCCCAAGGCTTTGCACAGCTTGGTATCGCGCTAGTTATATCTTCCACAGACTGGATTGAAAGCAGTTTGTCTATATTTTGGTACGCCTTGTTGAAGCATTGGAGGAAATCGCCCAAGAGGTCCGAAGAGTCGGAATACTTCGCACGCCGAACGAACTTAAATCCTTGACTCGGCTTTTGGGAAACTCCTGCGCCATTGTCTAGCACCGGAAAGACGGGCGGATTCTTTTCGACACTGCTTTGTTGGGCAAGCCAAACAACGTCGTCAACAAAAGAGCGCTTCGCCTTTTTATAAGCAGCCTTTTCGTTATCTTCTTCGCTGCTACGTTGTTCGGTTCGTTGATCGTAGGCCTTGATGGAGTTTGATATAATAATTTAATAGATTTCTAATTATCTCTTTAGATGTTCTTATATGCCGGTATAGCCCGTTACTTCGGGCTTTTCCGGCACTTTTCATATCGGAAGAACCTCACAAATCTTTTTATTACCCCTCATGTTTTCACTCTCAAAAGTAGTAAAAGTAGTAGTAAATTCTGCGTACTACTTATGCCGCCTTGGTTTCCTCGGCGTTTTCCGCCGCAGTTTCCGGCTTGGCCTCTGTGGTGGTTTTTGCCTTGGCTTGCAGCCGTTCCATTTCCTCCTGTGCGGAATGGAAAGTAGCGTGGGCGTAATAGTTCAGCGTCATTACAATGTTGGCGTGTCCCATGATGTACTGCAATGCTTTGGGGTTCATGCCCGCGTTTGCCATTCTGGTACAGAATGTATGCCGCATGGTGTGCGGCGTCATCACATCGGGCAGCGGCTCCTTGTGGCACTTGTTGTACTTCTTGGCAAGGCACTTGAACATGGCGTCATAGTTGACGGCGGTTTTGGGCAGGCCATCCCGGTTCAGGAACAGGAAGTCCTTATAACCATCAACCTTAATGCACCTGCCGTCCCTGCGCTTCTTCAACACGCGCTCAAACGCTTCATAGGCGGCTGCGCTCATCGGCACTTGACGGAATCCGCTTTCTGTTTTTGGCGCTTCGATATAGTAGCCGTCCTCGGTGCTTCTCAAAAGCTGGTGGTCTACATTCACAAAGCGCTTCTCAAAATTCAGGTCGGCTGGCGTCAGGCCGCAGAGTTCGGAAATACGAAGCCCGGTTTCCAGCAGGATCACCACCTCGTCATAATACTTGGCATAGACAGGATCGTTCTGCATGAAGTCCAAAAGCTCGTTTTCCTGTGTAGGGGTAAGCGGCACCTTTGGTACGGTATCGTCGTTGATAACCTCATTGATCTGGAAGTCAAAAGGATTCTTGCGGAGGCAATCGTCCTGTACGGCCATATAAAAGATGGCTTTTAAGGAACGCTTGCTGTTGCAGATGGTGTTGTAGGCAACGCCCTTTTCCTGCATACGCAAGGCCCATTCTTTTGCGTCGGACAGCTTCACGCTGTCAATGCTGGCCGCGCCCAGCTTATCTTCGGACAGAAGTTTCATTAACTGCTGGCGGCTCTTTTGGGTTCCTTTCCGCACATTCCCGCGCTGCCGGGTGTACTTTTCATAAAGCTGGCACACGGTCATTTTCTTGCCGATGGTGTCTATCCCGTCGTCAAGGTCTTTCTGTATCTGCTTGATCTTCTCGCGCAGGGAAAGACAGGGCCGTTTCCCGGCAGGTACTTTGTCGGTAGGTACTAACTTCCATGAGTAAACAAACTGGGTTTCTCCAAAGGTGTCAATGTATTTGTAAGCGTATCTTCCATCTGATCGCTGGCTCTCTCCAGACTTCAAAAGGCGGCCTTTGTTGTCCCGTCTTTTTTCATCTCGTTCTTTTCTTGGCATTTCGTCATGCTCCTTTCCATGACGGAAAGAGCCTTGACACGCTTATAACCTATTATAACACGAGCAAGGCCCTTTTTCACTATATTGTGTCAAGGGAATCAATAATTTTTTCAAACTGCTTCCGTTTGATCTGGATGCGGTTGCCGTTCAGGATCACCCAGCCAGCGGTGGGGTTTTCCTCGGCAAGCCGACGCAGTTTGTTTTCCCCGATCCGAAAATATTTAGACGCTTCCTCAATGGTGAGCGTGTATTTTTCCCAAATAGGCACATCGTTATTACTCATAACATGGCCCCCTTTCTTTTCAAAACAAAGGTTATTGTTGTGAAAGTGGGCAGAAAGTAACGGACGGCTGCTGGCACAGCTCCACGGGAATCTCACCCCTGCGTGGTTCTCACGCGGCCCTGCTCGTTGCCTGCGACGCTTCAAACGCTCGGACTACGACGGCAAGGGAGTATCATTGTCCTGTCTGCGCGTCGTCGCCCGCAGGCTGCCACACCTGCTTTACGGCCCGGTAAAATCGCTCCGCTTATCCCAATGAGGGAAAACCTCTTGGCGCACCTGCCGCCCGGCTCGGCGCAGACAGAATGTATCCGTCTGCCCTATGACGCGCCGCCATTGTCCTGCGGGCGTATTTGTCAAGGAGCAAAGGGGCCGCCGGGAAAACAGGCAGGCGGGGAAAGGGAAAGCCGCCTGTCTATGGCCGGGGCCTTAACCGTCAGTCGCCAATGGGACTAACGATGGAATGGATCAGCTTGATTTGCAATCGGCGCTTCATATACTCGTCAATGCAGATATGAGGCTGACCGCTGCCGTCATAGAGCGTCCGGGTACACAGCTTATTGATATAGCCGTCATAATGCTGCAAGACACGCTCCACGGCTTCGGCGTTACCGGCGCAGGCCGCGTCGATCACAAAATCAGGCAGAGGGCTTTTGCCCTTGTAACTGGATTGCTTCATCCGCGTTTAACCTCCCTCCGGCATGAACGCCATCAATTTTACACGCAGGTCTTTTAAGGTGCTTGTCCTGTGGCGCTGTACTGCGCTGCGGGACATTCCCATCAGGCGGCCAATTTCTTCGTCAGTCAAATCCAGAACAAAGCGGAGAATCAAAATACTCTGCTCGTCTTTTGGCAGGCTGGCAAACGCTTCGGCCACAAGCTCGTTGTCGATATGTAGGTCATAGCCATGCGAACTGAATGTAAAGCTGTCGCAGGAATACCGATCTACGGTCGAGAGCTTGTCCCAATCAGCCGGGGAAAGAGCGTCCAGCGACACTTCACGGTCGCGGCGGCACTTCATTTCCCGCAGATAATCTATCGCCTCATGGTACAGAACCAGCTTGCAGTAGCGGTCAAACTGGCCCCATTCACCGTATTTGCGGGGGATCGCTTCCATCTTCTCACCCCCTTTCTATGGGGGATGTGGTGGTTCTCTCCCTTTCCGCCAATAGAGCGAATGGAATCTCTCTGGCTGCCCGCTAAACGCCTCCTTTTTTCACTTTTTTGAAATTTCTTTTTGCGCCGGATAGCAGACCGCAGGAAATAACAAAATTCGCCCGGCAGATCAAAGACCCGCTGGGCGAAACAAAAAGCAATATGTTCTTTTCCTACATAGTATAGTACATACGCACAGCCGCTTGTCCCCGCTGCCGGGGGACGGCTTTTTTTGACAGGCTAACCCCTGTCGGAATTTGTCGAAGTAGTTTTCGTTGCATGGCGGCTCCCTCCTAAAGCCGCCATGCCAGAACACGGTGCAGGGGTCGTCGAAGCAAAAAGAAACGGCGGCCTTGATCTACTCAAAACCGCCGTATCCGTCAGTGATACAGGAAAGCGCACGAAATCCTCTGCCCGTCAGCGGTTTTTTTCTTTTCCCCGCTGTGGAGGCAGATGTTTGAATATGCAGGTATGTTTCATGCCGCAAAGGCCACAAAACATACCATGTTAGTCATTCAATTTGAATTAGAGTTCAATTCTTGCTTTCGATGGCTTATCTTCACAATAGATAACTTTAATCGTTGTTCCCTTGTCAGGGACTTTGTTTCCTGCGCCAATCCATTTTCGGCAGATGTAATCTTTGCCGTCTATCGTATATTTGACCTTGATAGTATGCGGAAAGGCTGCGCCATCCATCGCATGAACGCGGGCAGGTTTACGATTCACTTTTAACCACCATTGTTTTATAACTGAAATTACAGTTCCCATTGTTTCTTTTTCCATAAGTTATACCTCCAATGATATTTTTGATTGATGATACCTATTTTCTATTCAGCCTTTTCTTTGTTTGTAGTAAAAGCGGAACGCTGCTGCGCCGGTGGCCGCCAACTGTACCAGAATCAGCACAGCAAACAGACCGAAGCTCTCATAGTAGAACAGTTCATCCCAAAAATATAGTCTGTTCAAATGATGCCATTTATTGTATTCTAAATTTGTAGGTAAGCTGAACGGGTAACTTACCAAGGGATAGCGGCAACAGATGTCTATCTAACCATACTACCATTGAGATCGAAAAGTATGAATTGAAGAGTACAATAATAGGGTTGATTGAGGATCAACTTTTATTTTTTGTACCTTCATGTTAGAAGCCGTTGTGGACTATTACCTAAAAATAATAGATATAACACAAAGAGAATTATTCAATCTGTCCAAGCATAACAGGAAGGAAAAGATTGAAATTCCATAGGTAGTGGCTTCGTTGACGCGACTAAGTTCAATACGGAAAAATCGGTCTGCAGGTGTGTCAAACAGAAGACACTATTTTTTTATATCTGAGACCGATTGTTTCCGATACAATTTATGGAACATTCAGCACATCATGGACAAACCAAGTCTGAGCCGTGACCATAATGGCAAATGTGCAAATAGCAAAGAGAAGTACTTCAGCCACAGCATTGACACGGCTGGATTGAAGTTGCTTTTTCAGATTGGCAGGCAAGATTCTTGACAGCAGACAATAAACTAAAAATCCAATACAGGCTCCAGCGGTATTTGTCATCAAGTCATTGATGTCGGAAGAACCCCAGCCAAACATCTGGACAATTTCAACAGCCAAAGAAAACAGAAAGCCAGTCAATGCAACCGTCTTCATGTGATGATATTTCTTGTACAGCAGCGGCAGGAAAAATCCCAACGGGACAAACAGAATAATATTCAGAATGGTATCAATTGGCCCAGTTATCATACCGATAAATGGAGTCCAAGAAATGTTCGGGCGAAAGGTCATTGTGCTTGTAAAGCCGATGCCTGTGACGGTCAAAAGTCCGAATAAATAATAACCAAAAACAAACACTGCAGCGGTATGGAGAAAACTTTGTGTTCTCCCCAATTTTTTGAGCCACAAGAAATACAGTACGAAGACTGGAACCATAAACACATACCCACTAATTGAGCGGATGAGAATATCAGAAATTGGTATCATTATTATCTCCTTGTCAAATTCAAATTTATTGCCCATTCCAGCATTGAGCATTTTCTCATAAAGCAAACAGAATACTGTCATTAGTAACGACGGTATTCCCATAATGCTAATCGTAAGTCTAATTGTTCAATGTCGATTAGACATTCACTTTTACATTTTGGACAAAAGAGAGGAAAATTTTTAAGTACGGTATCTTCCCGAATTTTGTCGCGTGTTTTATTCCCGCAGACTGGGCAGCGGATGAACTCTGTTTTCTCCATATTGTTCACTCCGAATTGCGATCATTCTTTTTCTTATCCCGATATTTCCGTATGAGTTTATTACGGATAGGAACGCCAACACCAATCAAAAGCACAACTGCCAAAATTGTGAAATCCATACAATCACCTCACATTTCCTTATTCTTCATAACCCGAATGGACAAGAAGATTGAAACCGCATACATCACGACAATAGCAAAAACCGCAAGGAAAACGAGAAGTATCGGAGAAGATTCAACGACTGAAATAATTGAGTTCCCGATAGCTGGCATTTTAGAGAGAAGAAGTAAAGTCACCAAAAAACCGGCCACTGGAATATACATAAATACCCGTCCTTTGATTGAGCCGTACTTGTAATATCCCGGAATCTGGAACACGGTATAGAGTGCAAATAAGAATACTCCTGCAATAGCGGCAGTTACAATATCAAATACGCCAACTGTTTCACCCAGCACTTTCAAGACAAGCGGCTGTGCAATCAAAGAAATAATCAAGGAAAGAAGCCCCATTGCAAGGACAAAAACATAGCGTCCGATCACAAGCTCGCTTTTACGAACAGGTAAAATACCAAACAGACGATCCATGCTGTTTTTTTCTGTGATGGAAAAGGTATATCCCGTCGTCATGGCAATAAAGCACATAGCAAATGATACCCCTGTCAGCAAAGAACGATTGATTGCGGCAAACACAATCGGCAGGAGCAGGGTAAAGCAAATCGTCTTAAAATATGGTTTTACCAATGCAATATCTAATTTTGTGGATTTCAAAATATTACTCATAATCGTCACCTTTCTTGCTTGTAAACACTACAATTTCATCAATGGTGGCAGGATCAACGGTCAGGTTAGGGAAACCGCTAATATCTTCGGTTTTCATCAGAGCCTCAAATCCCGTAGGGAATGTACGAATACCAGCCGCCTTATTTTTCAGATCATCGGACAGTTCCTCAATTCCACCTTTTACAATGCGGAACATATCTACAAAATCATCTTTGCTGCCAGTAAAGTACAGCTCGCCATAACTGATGTAGGTAATATAATCGGCTGCACGCTCCAAATCGCCTGTGATATGGGTGGAGAACAAAACACTATGCTCGCCATCTTCAATATACTCTGAAAGAATTTTCAAAAGTTCATCTCTGGAAACCGGATCAAGTCCACTGGTCGGCTCGTCGAGGATCAGCAGCTTGGCGTCGTATGAAAACGCACAGGCAAGCATTAACTTCATCTGCATACCTTTGGAAAGTTCTTTTACCTTTTTGGTTGGTGCAATGTGAAATTTCCGTAACATATCCGCAAATTTCTGGCTGTCCCAATTTGGATAAAATACCGAAATGGATTTTTCAACCTGCGACACTTTCCAATCATCACTGAAATAATTTGTATCGAAAACAACGCCCAGCTCTGATTTTACTTTTTGTTCTTCTGCGATATTATCCAGCCCCATCACTTTGACTGTGCCACCGGTGCGCTTGAGCATATTCAAAATCAGTTTGATTGTCGTTGTTTTGCCAGAACCATTCGGGCCAATCAAGCCCATAATATATCCCTTTGGCAAAGTAAAGCTGATATTGTGAAGCTGAAAAGAATCAAAAGATTTTGAAAGATTCGTTACCTCTAAATAATTAGTCATCTGTTTTTACCTCCGTTAAAATGTCCAAAAGGCGATGTAATTCCTCTGTGGATAGATTTGCCATTCTTGCAGCTTTTATTGCTTCGGTGAGATTGTTTTCTACTTTGCAAATAAGCTGCTCCTTAATCAGTTCTGAACCAGACCCCATTACGAAACATCCACGCCCCTGCACATTTTTAACAAAGCCCTCTTGCTCTAATTCTGTGTATGCCTTTGTCACTGTTAAGACGCTGATCTTTAAGTCTTTGGCAAGTGTTCTAAGGGAGGGCAAAGTTTCTTCGGCTTGAAGCTCGCCAGATAAAATAGCCGCCTTGATCTGCTGTTTAATCTGCTCGTATATGGGGATGCCAGATACATTTGAAATAATCAGTTTCATTGCTACATCCTCCGTGTGTTTTAACTGTTATGCTGTTTATAATAACACCTTTAACCAACGCTTCCGAATTGACTTCCTCGAAGGAATCCTTGACTCTCGAGGATACGATTTCAAGCTGGCGCTTTGCCTCTTGCAGGTGTTTTATCTCTTCATCGGTGTAGTAGTTGGATCCCCTTCCAATTTCGGTGTCGATCTTGGTTGTGATGGTGGACAACGATTGGTTGGGTGCAGTCCATTTGTTTGTCACATTGGTGAAGTCTTCTGGGCAGGAAACGACGAATGAGTAAGTTGTACCTTCCAGGCTTGGCTGCAATGTAAGCGCAGATTCTCCGACAGCAGACATCTTCGTTGCAGCATTGATGTTTGCCGCAATTCTTGATTTCAGACTAGAAGAAAAATTGCGAACCGCATCTTCGAACGAGCTGTTAGAGACCTCCTCAAATAGACTGTCGTCGAACACCTTGCCGTTTTTGTTGTAATCACCTTGAAGCTGACCTTGCGAAACGAATTTAAGGTTTGCCTTATCCGGATGTCTGTTGCAGGAAAACTCAGTTCTGCTCTTGAGCGTTTTCACCCATTTTTGCTTCGGAGATTGCTCGGCCAGAAGTGTCAGCAGAGACGATTTACCTATTCCGTTTTCACCTATTATTACGTTAATCCCAGGACTCATTGGGATGGTAGCCCCACATAGCTTGATCTCAGAAATGTAATCGGGGCGCATGTCGTAGGCACCTGCCCGCAAGCGCGTATGCGGAGACGTAAGCGCCATCAGCAAGCCTTTGAAGGTTGGCAGCGCTCGCATTTTAGTGCAAAAGGCTTCCTTGGCTTCTGCCGCTTCATCATGCTTTGGATAGCAAGACCATTGATGGCAGTCGCTGCCAATCACCATCCGTGCCGGAAGCTCTAAATTGGAAAGCTCGCTTCGAAGGATCCCCTGGACAACGGGTTTGTTGTATTCAAGCGCGTCAATGTATCCGAACTTATAGGCGTTTAAACCATTGGTCGCTCTGCCGAGCGATCTCTTTTTCTGGCTGCCATTGAAGCCTGAATGCTGATGAGCAATCAGGATCGTATTCAGTTTTATCTGCTTAAGAAGCGCCTCGAATGATGGGATGTCGTAATAGCCGCCCTTATCTTTAATCAAGTTCTTTTCTATGGCCCTTTTGATACGAAGCCGATCATCAGCCGACTTCGCATCAAAAATCGTTATAACATGCGCGATGTCGCGATCTGGTTCGAACTTAACATCAAATTCAACGCCAGCAAGCAGGGACAGCCCGAGGTGGTCTGATTCGATTTTCGAATACAAAGCCTCATACAGCTGATCGTCGAAACGATTATGGTCGGTTATGGAGAACAACGTAATGTCGTTTTCCCTGAGCGCGGATAAAAGCACATGACTGTGCTCGCTATCGCATTCGCTAACCAAACCTTTCGGCTCTTTATATGCACTCGCTTTTGAGTGTATATGCAAGTCAACGTTAATGAGCTGATTAAGCATCTCTAAGCCTTCACCGCCTCGTACTGGTACGTTGTGCGCACGTTGTAGTGGAAGTCGTTTCCAAGATCAAGCGCCTCGAAATGCTTCTTGGCGCAGCCGATCTTGATCTTCTCCGCGTCGCGCAAGGCAGGCTCGCCGTTCTTGCCGCCCTTGGTCTCGGTCACGAAGTAAACACGGCGCTCGCCGTCGGACTCCTCGACATACGCCCAGTCGGGGTTGTAGCTGCCGAGCGGCGTGTCGATCTTGAACGCCGAAGGGAGCTTCGCGAACACGAGCACCTCCTCCTGCTTGTCGAGCGCCTCGGCAAAGGAACGCTCGACCCCTGCCGAGTCGTAGACCACGTAGTTGTACAGGCTCTTGCCAGCCATATCCGGCTTCCATGCGTTCTGCCCGAGATAGGCCGTGTAGTCGTCGAGCTCGAGGTCGCGCATGGTGTACCACTCGTCCTCGGGAAGGCGCACGTACTTGATGCCCTGGGCGATGAGGTCGTTCTTCACGCGGTTGATCTTGTCGCCGACCTGCGCGAGGAAGGTCGCGGGGTCGACCTCGAACTCGTCGAGGCGGCTGCAGCCCTCGAGAATCGCCTTGATGGTGCCGCGGGTGAGCCCGACGGCGTCCTGAAGTTCCGCGATCGGGTCGGGAAGATCGTATTTCACTTTGCCGGCAACGGAGACCACGGAGGTGCCCGTGCCCTCGGCGCTCACGCCCGCGTCGTCGATGCCCAGCGAGGCGCGCTCGCTCGTCACCTGGGGCGGGCGCACGGCGAGCATGCCGTCGACCGCCTCGATGGAGCGCTCGATGAGCTTGTCGGAGTCGACCTCCACCTGGAAGCGCGTGCGCTGGCGGATGCGGTCCCACAGGGCCTGGAACGCAGGGTCGAGTGTGACGTCCTTCTGCAGCTCGACCGAGACCTCCTTGGCCTTGTCGCGGATCTGGACCCTCTGGGACTTGTGGATGATGATCGCCTCGACCTGTTCCTTCGCCGGCTCGAGCTCGGCGGGAAGCTCGACCTTGCCCTCCTCGGCCGCGGCCTTCAGCTCGGGCGTCACCGCGCCCTTGCCGTCGACCATGCCGGTCGCGACGAGGTGGTCGAAGACCCGCTTCGACTTCTCGTAGCCCAGGCGCTCCTCGACGCCCTCTGGGCTCTTGACCGTGACCTTCGTGAAGCTCTCCGGCGTGATGACGCCGAACCTGAAGTCATCGGCCTCGAGCTCCTTCTGCAGGCCGTTGGCGAACTCGTCGTAGCTCTCGTTTGCAATGACGGTGAGCACGTTCGCCTCGGGGTCGTACAGGCGCTCGCCGTCCTGGTTCACGCACAGGCGCAGGCCGCGGCCGATCTTCTGGCGCTTGGTAAGGTTGTCCTTGGTCTCGACGAGCGTGCAGATCTGGAACACGTTGGGGTTGTCCCAGCCCTCCTTGAGCGCGGAGTGGCTGAAGACGAACGAGACGTCCTTGTCCGCGTCCTTGCCGTCCGGGAAGGAGATGAGCGTCTCCTTCTTCTGCATGATGAGCTCGAAGGCCCCGGCGTCGTCGGCGGTGCCGACGGCTCCCTTGGAGTCCTTGAACTTGCCCTTCTTGTCCTTGGCGAAGTATCCCTGGTGCACGGCGTGGGGGTCGCGCACCAGCGGGGCGCCGACGGCTTCGTAGCACTCGAGCCACGTGCCCTTGCCGATCCCCGCCGCCTTTGCGATGCGACGAGGCGCCTTCGAGTTCAGGGCACCTGCGTACTCCTCCTCAAACATCAGGGCGTACAGGCCGCCGTGGACTTCGGGCTCGTAGACGCGGTATCGGTCGACGCGGTCGATGGAGAAGAGCGAGAGCACCTTCACGCCGCGCGGCCACAGCTCGAACTGGCGGGCCAGGTGGTCCTCGATGGTGCGGCGGATCTGCGCGCGCTTGACGACCTCCTCGTTGACGTCGCCCAGCGCCTCGCCGAGCTCGAGCACCTCGCCGTTCTGGAACTCTATGAACTCGTCGCCCACTGCGGCGCCGATGTTGTTGACCACCCAGCCGCTCTCGTAGTCGCTGTTCTCGCCGCTCTTCTGGTAGAGGTCGTTGCCGGTCTTCACCGTGACGGCCTTGCGCTTCTGCGTGCCGTCGGCCTGGCGCACGTCGATGGACACCTTGGCGGAGAACGGGTCGGACTTGACGGACTCGAGCCTCACGTACGCGCCGTTGAGGTTCGCCTCGGCCTTGATCGAGTCCACGCAGATGCCCTTCACCAGGTGGCGCTCGAAGGCGTCGACCGGCGTGAGGCGGTAGATCATGTTGTAGGCCTGCTTGTGCGTGGCCGAGTAGCGCAGCACGAACAGCGGGTTCAGGCTCTTGATGGCGGCCTTGGCCTGCTTGGTGTTGTCGACGCTCTGGGGCTCGTCGATGATGACGACGGGCTTGCAGGCGCTCACGAGCTCGCGAGGGCTGAAGCCGCCGGTGAGCTTCTCGCTGGGACGGTGGAAGAGGTTGCCCTCCTTCGCGGTGCCATCCTTCTCGAGGCCCTTGTTGAACGCGTCGATGTTGATGACCATGACCTGGATGGAGCTCGACGTGGCGAAGTTACCCACCGGCCCCATGTCCTTCGAGTCGTACACGAAGTAGTCGAGCGGCGTGCGGTCGTAGAGCGTCTCGAAGTGCCTGCGGGTGGTCTGGAGGCTCTTGAGGACGCCCTCGCGGATGGCCACGCTCGGCACGACGATAACGAACTTGGTGATGCCGTAGCGGCGGTTTAGCTCGTAGATGGAGCGGATGTAGACGTAGGTCTTGCCGGTGCCGGTCTCCATCTCGACGGTGAAGTCTCGCAGGCGCCCATCGGTGAGGACGTCGGTTGCCGGGAGGCAGCCCTCCTCCTGCACGGCGTGCAGGTTGTCGAGGAGCTGGCCCGGCGCCACGCGAAGCTCGTTGCCGTGGCCGACCATGAGCTCGCCGATTGCCGTCTGGCCTTTGCGGCCGGAATCGGCGGAGAATACGCTGCCAATAAATTGTTGTCCGCGGAACAGGTCGCAGGTTGCTTCGATGGCCTCCAGCTGGTGCTGCTGGTCGGATGAGAACTTGAACTCGAGCGCCGCCATGCTAGACCGTCCTCAATTCGATCTCACAGCCCATGCGCTCGCCGGCGTGCTTGAAGATCTGCACGGCGTTGAGCTTGAGGGTGTCGTCGAGGACGGAATCGAGGATGAGAACGCGCCTGGGCTCCATGTCGGCGATGGCCTCGAGCGCCTCAATGGTGAGGCCTCGGGACATGCAGCAGACGAGCTCGTCGCAAGCGACGGACCAGATGGGATAGCCCGCGGCTTCAGACTTCTCGACGGGCAGCGTGAGCTCGAGGCCCCATTTGAGCATCATCTCGAAGACGATATCCATATCGGAGCGATCGGGCTTGACCACGTCGAAGAGGAGCTGACCGGGCTCGGGCTTCTCAATGCCGGACTCATCGAGCTCGAACACACGGAAGCCGATGTCGGGAAGCTGCTTGGGTCCCTCGCCAAGCTTGAGTTGACGGTTGGATTCCTCGAGCTCGGTTTTGATTTTGTCGCCTGCGCGGCGAATGCGTCCTTCGCCTATGTCGCAGAGAGTCTCATACCCGTCCTTGTAGGCGTCGCGTTTCGGGTCACAAGGCTCTGGAAGCTGGACAAGGATAAACTGATAGCGTTCATCTTTTCCGAGCTCCTGCAGGAACATGGCATGGGCGGTCGATGCTGAGCCTGAGAAAAAATCAAGCACAATATCACCCGTGCTTAAATGCTCATGTACGGTAAAGAAGCAAGCAACCGAAAACAATAGATAGACCGCCAGCACTACACTATTCCGAACCAAAGACCAAAAGATAAGCATTTTGAGAAAATCTAAACTTTTGGATTTTCCTACAATGCCGACTACGGCGGAATCCCTCCCACTCCTTATATATTTCTTTCTGTATACATTGAATTTGTATTTAGTAAAATGCAGACAACACCACGGATCGGCTTTTGGCTGGACAATTCCAACCAAACACCGCAGCAGACAGTAGAAACCATTCTGAACGTTAGGAAGCCGGTATGATTGTTACATATAAGGGGAAGAAAAATTTCTTTTAGATACTTGTTTTCCTAAAACTGATGTGATATAATAATTCAAGTCCAGAAAAGGAGTAAAAAATATGCGGCAAGGTATTCTTAAATAAAACTATAATCAAATAGTGGGAACAAAGGATTATGATAGTCCTTTTTGTAGGGGCTTAGTTTTTTGTACCCAATTTAAGAATACTTTTGCCTTATCAATTTTGACATATCCCCAAAAACAGCACTCACAAACAGGTGTATGCTGCATATGTGTATGTCCGCAAATTATCATCCCCAGTGGTAAAAGTATTTTACTGCTGGGGATTTTTATGCCCTTCGGGGCAGTAAAGGGAGGACAATCACATGAAAATAATCAATATTGGAATTCTTGCCCATGTAGACGCTGGAAAGACGACCTTGACGGAGAGCCTGCTATATGCCAGCGGAGCCATTTCAGAACCGGGGAGCGTCGAAAAAGCGTTGTGTTAGACCGCTTTGGATACTGGGACTTTTCCTATAATCTTTCTTGATTAAATAGCAGGCGAAAGCGAAGGAGCTCCTATGTTCACCAAGGATGATGCGTGTTGGATAATCGGCCTTTCCGCAGGTGCGGGCATTGGCGTATATCTTGATGGCGGCTGGGGCGTCGATGCGCTTGTCGGGCGTGAGACCAGGGCTCATAACGACATCGACCTGTTCGTTCAGCGCGGGGATTGCCAAAGGTTCGTGGATCTAATTGCTGATGAGGGGTTTTCCGAGGTGGCTGCATCTTTCACCACCGAAGATCACACGGTGTGGCAAGACGAGGCGGGGCGCATCGTCGACCTGCATTGCTTCGATTTCGCCGAGAATGGCGATATTCTGTTTCAGGGAGATCGTTTTCCCGGGGAGGTCTTTTCGGGGAGGGGGCGCATCGGCGAGGTGGAGGTGTCGTGCATCGACCCCGAAAGCCAGCTGTTGTTTCACTTGGGCTATCAGCATGACGAGCACGACGTCCACGATGTCATGCTCCTATGCCGTGAGTACGGTTTCGACGTTCCCGAAGAATATCGCTAGCTGTTGCTTTTTGCATCGGGGCACGACTTCAGCGCTTGCCGCAGATGCGCTGCGCCAGACCGCCCTGGACATCACGCCACGCCGTATATGGCCCTCCGCGCACGCGAGTCCCATTTCGCCTGCTTGATCCAGTACTCGTAGAACGGATAGGGGGTCACCTTGTACTGGCGCCAGGTCTTCTCGTACGTGCCGCGGGCCGCCTGCCTCACTATGAGCTCGGCGAGCTCGTCCGCGCTCCTGCGGACCTTGAAGCACCACGTCCACTTGAACCAGGCGAGGTAGTTCTCGAGGCGTCTCGTGGAGACGCCCCGGAACCTGCCGATGAAGCGCCTCATCTGGGAGTGGAGGCTGTTCACCCTGTTGATGGCGTGCTCCTCCCTCTTGCTGGCGATGTGCTCGCCGACGCCGAGGGCGGGCAGGACGCGGCGGTACACGTGCGCACGGTCCGTCGAGATTATCGCGCCGACCGCGAGCTTGTCGGCGAGCAGCTCCCTGGCTGCCGCCTCGTCGAGGCCGCCCCTCCCCGCGATCTCGTAGAAGATGTCGCCGGCGTCGTTGATGCCGGTGAGCACGCATATCCTCTCGTGCCCGTCGGTTCCCTGCGACCTCGCGCGGGGTCCTCTGGGCACGCCGGACTCCGACCTGGAGCGGTTCCCCTTGAAGCTCTCCCTGAAGAAGCACTCGTCGAGCTCGGCCCCGCCGCCGGCCTCCACGCGGAAGGCGGGCATGCGCTTGGCCATGGCCTCGAGCAGCCTGTGGCGCATGAAGAACGCCGTCTTGAGGCACACGCCGCACTTTTCCGCCGACTCGCGCAGCGGGAGCATGTCCACGTGGCACTCCGCGAACCTCATCCAGGCCGACCTGTCGAGCTTGGTGGTGGAGAAGATGCGCATGGTGGCGTCGGTGAAGGTCCTGGCGCACCCTCGGCAGAGGAACCGCTGACGGCCGCGCCCGTCTCGCCCCCTCTTCACGTAATGCGGGGAGCCGCACCAGGGGCAGGCTCTGTCGGGATCGTCTTCCGCCCCCTCGCTTGCCGCGAGGTCGAAAAGCTCCGCGTCTATCAGAGCCTTGAGCGATCTCAGGGCCCTGCTCTTCTCGGCAGCCGTCATCTGCGGGAGGAACTGCCTCGTCAGCTGGGTGAGCACGTCTTCCATTGCAACCTCCATCTCTCCTGATGATGGAATTGTCGCAACCGGGGCCCCGTCGCGTGTACTGCGTGCAGGACACTTATCCAAAGTGGTCTAACACAACGCGAAAAAGGGACAACGAGGACGGACACTATGTTTTTGGAGCGGCAGCGTGGGATTACCATTCAAGCGGCAGTCACTTCCTTCCAGTGGCACAGATGTAAAGTCAACATTGTGGATACGCCCGGCCACATGGATTTTTTGGCGGAGGTGTACCGCTCTTTGGCTGTTTTAGATGGGGCCATCTTGGTGATCTCCGCTAAAGATGGCGTGCAGGCCCAGACCCGTATTCTGTTCCATGCCCTGCGGAAAATGAACATTCCCACCGTTATCTTTATCAACAAGATCGACCAGGCTGGCGTTGATTTGCAGAGCGTGGTTCAGTCTGTTCGGGATAAGCTCTCCGCCGATATTATCATCAAGCAGACGGTGTCGCTGTCCCCGGAAATAGTCCTGGAGGAAAATACCGACATAGAAGCATGGGATGCGGTCATCGAAAATAACGATAAATTATTGGAAAAGTATATCGCAGGAGAACCAATCAGCCGGGAAAAACTTGTGCGGGAGGAACAGCGGCGGGTTCAAGACGCCTCCCTGTTCCCGGTCTATTATGGCAGCGCCAAAAAGGGCCTTGGCATTCAACCGTTGATGGATGCGGTGACAGGGCTGTTCCAACCGATTGGGGAACAGGGGAGCGCCGCCCTATGCGGCAGCGTTTTCAAGGTGGAGTATACAGATTGCGGCCAGCGGCGTGTCTATCTACGGCTATACAGCGGAACGCTGCGCCTGCGGGATACGGTGGCCCTGGCCGGGAGAGAAAAGCTGAAAATCACAGAGATGCGTATTCCATCCAAAGGGGAAATTGTTCGGACAGACACCGCTTATCCGGGTGAAATTGTTATCCTTCCCAGCGACAGCGTGAGGTTAAACGATGTATTAGGGGACCCAACCCGGCTCCCTCGTAAAAGGTGGCGTGAGGACCCCCTCCCCATGCTGCGGACGTCGATTGCGCCGAAAACGGCAGCGCAAAGAGAACGGCTGCTGGACGCTCTTACGCAACTTGCGGATACTGACCCGCTTTTGCGCTGCGAGGTGGATTCCATCACCCATGAGATCATTCTTTCTTTTTTGGGCCGGGTGCAGTTGGAGGTTGTTTCCGCTTTGCTGTCGGAAAAATACAAGCTTGAAACAGTGGTAAAGGAACCCACCGTCATTTATATGGAGCGGCCGCTCAAAGCAGCCAGCCACACCATCCATATCGAGGTGCCGCCCAACCCGTTTTGGGCATCCATCGGACTGTCTGTTACACCACTCCCGCTTGGCTCCGGTGTACAATACGAGAGCCGGGTTTCGCTGGGATACTTGAACCAGAGTTTTCAAAACGCTGTCAGGGATGGTATCCGTTACGGGCTGGAGCAGGGCTTGTTCGGCTGGAACGTAACGGACTGTAAGATTTGCTTTGAATACGGGCTTTATTACAGTCCGGTCAGCACGCCGGCGGACTTCCGCTCATTGGCCCCGATTGTATTGGAACAGGCATTGAAGGAATCAGGGACGCAACTGCTGGAACCTTATCTCTCCTTCACCCTCTATGCGCCCCGGGAATATCTTTCCAGGGCTTATCATGATGCACCGAAATACTGTGCCACCATCGAAACGGTCCAGGTAAAAAAGGATGAAGTTGTCTTTACTGGCGAGATTCCCGCCCGCTGTATACAGGCATACCGTACTGATCTGGCCTTTTACACCAACGGGCAGAGCGTATGCCTTACAGAACTGAAAGGGTATCAGGCCGCTGTCGGCAAGCCAGTCATCCAGCCCCGCCGTCCAAACAGCCGCCTGGACAAGGTGCGCTATATGTTTCAGAAGATAATGTAACGTCTTGCGCAATGCAAGCGTTCATTGCTGGCTATTGCGAAATATCATTGATAAAATCAGTATCAGAGAGGAGAAACTATTTTGAACCAGGAACAGACGAATAGAACCGCAAGCAGGACTGTTATATCTGCGGCAGCTACAAGAAGCGTACCCGTGACTGTACGGCACACTTTATCCGCACCGACCTTTTGACGGCGGGCGTGCTTTCCAATCTCCGGCAAGTGACGGAATACGCCGCCAGGCATGAGAGCCGCTTTGTAAAGCTGCTCATCCAGCAGAACGAAATCGGCGGCAAGAGAAAGACCGCCGCAGCCACGAAGCAGCTTGAACAGGCCCAGACACGCATTGCCGAAGTGAACCGCATTATCAAGCGGCTGTATGAGGACAATGTAAGCGGCAAAATCAGCGACGAGCGTTTCATGGAGCTGTCGGCGGACTATGAGCAGGAGCAGCGGGAACTGAAAGACCGGGCTGCCGCTTTGCAGGAGGAACTTTCCAAGTCGCAGGCCGCCACCGTCAACGCCGAGAAATTCATGGGGATTGTGAGAAAGCACCTTGCTTTTGAAGAATTGACCCCCACCCTCTTGCGGGAAATGATTGAGAAAATCGTCGTGCATGAGTGCAGCTATGACGAGAACGGCACCCGCAGGCAGGACATTGAGATTTATTACAGCTTTGTCGGCAAGATAGACTTGCCGGAAGCCTAACGCCTGACCTATCCGACACAGCCCTAAGTGCCGGATAGGAACGGCAAAATTTTTTACACTTCTATTACTTCTTTATCGCACATTAGCAGATTCGCAAGGGTTATCAGGCGCTGAAGTAGTTTCGTCGGTTTCGGTCCATCGAAATAGCCCTTTCCGTCAAATAGAGATACGAGCTCCTTGGCGCCTTCCTGGCTGTGACCCACTTCTTTGTAAAACATGATTGAAGTTGGAGCCATTCCATCATATTTGAGCTCTGTTAGGAAACGCTTGATGCAAGGGACGCTGTCGCCGTTTGGGCCAAACCAAATGCGGTTATCCTGGAGTCTCTCGCGAAACGCGTTTCGCGAGAGCCTCCAGCAGCGTCCTGCTGGAGGCTCTACAACACGCCCCGAGGGCGTTGTGATTGGATAGTCGGAATCTGGGCTGTAAGTCTTTACACTGAGGTCGCTTGGCTTCCAAACGCCTCGAGGGTCGTTGTCTGGATTCTTGTAGCGGGCGTTTGCCTCGTCTGTTCTCGGCAGGCGTCCAATCACAAAGCGCTCAATGGATTTGGCGTATACGAGAACATAATCATGGCTATTTGAAACGTATTTGGCGTCATTCTTGGGCGAGTAAGCTCGTTCCCAGATTAGCTGAGAAACGAAATTTGCCTCTCCGAACACCTCGTCACAGAGGATGCGCAAATTGCGGTCTTCGTTATCGTCAATCGAAATGAAAATGACGCCATCGTCGGTTAGGAGCTCTCGAGCCAGTCTCAACCTAGGGTACATCATCGAGCACCAGTCGCTATGGTAGCGGCCACTTGTGTCGGCGTTGGACTGGCCGGCGAGTCCCGCCTGCTCCTTATAGTTATCGACAGAGTTGCCGAAATTGTCCTTGTAGACAAAGTCGTGACCCGTGTTGTAGGGTGGGTCGATGTAGATCATCTTGACCTTGCCGTGGTAGCCGCGCTGTAGGAGCTTCAGCACCTCGAGATTGTCGCCTTCGATATAAATGTTGTCCGAGTCGAAGGACCCATCCTCTCCATCGCGGCTGCGGCTTTTCTCGATACGGGGACGCAAAGTAGCAGTGCTGGACATCTGCGACTGGCGGATGGCATCGGCCTTGCCGGGCCACGTGAACGCATAGCGCTCCAGGCCCTCGTCTACCTCGTCGCCAAGCTCCAGCCGCAGTTTGTCGAAGTCGATTCCGCTCTCGGAGAACACTTCGGGCATCAGCTCCTTGAGCTTATTCAGGCGGTCGTCAATAAGACTCTCCGATTCAAGAGTCATCTTTTCTATCTCGCCCATGAGGTCTCCTCCTAGGAAAGTTGAGATTTGATTAGTTGAACTATGTAGGGCATGGCGGCAATAAAAACGTCGGTGCCCTTGCCGGCAAGCCAGCTCAGGAGTTTGTCAAGCTTGCTGCCCCGTTTGCTTTTATCTTTTGTGTTGAGATCGCCCATCATCCCTTTGAGCAGCGTCTTCTCGTCATCGGAAAGCGTTGTCTCTGGCAATTTGTCAATCTGTTCAAAGGTTGCCTCTAACGTGACCTGTACGTTGCTCGTGGCGGATGCCGTGAGGCTGACGCTAGCGCCCTGCGCTTCGGCGATTTTCAGCTTACGGAGCTCCTCATCACGGAAATGCTTCAGTTTGTCGATACGTAGTTGCGTCTGTTCATCGTTGAAATCATTGCGATTGGAAGACCCATAGGAATAGGAGGCTAGTCCGTCCGTGTAGGAGTCGTAGCCCCTCGCGTTTGCGTAGACGTAGTCGATTGAGTCGTATACGGCTTTGAGCTCGTCGTCTTTCACGCCCTCTTCAAGAGCTTGCTCCAGTCTCCTGATATGCTGCGTTATAGTTGCGCAGAATGCGGCACCGAACGCTTTGTCGTCTGAGTCTTCCCGCTTTAGGCGCAGCTTCTGGAGAATCATCCCTAGGTCGCTTTTCGAGTAGCGAAATGAGCTTGAGGAATTGATATATTTTAAAGCCTCGGGGTTAGTGTAGTCGAGGTCGAAGACCTGCATGATTTCACGGCAGAGCGCATCAACATCCTCATCTGCAGCATCACTCAAAAGGCGCGCCGCTCGCAAAATATACTCATCTAGAACGGCCATTGCAGATCTCCTTTATCTCATCGGCGACCGCCCTCAGGCGTCGCTCCTCTTCCTTCATTTCCATCCTCAGCTTCGCGGACTCGTTGAGCGTTATGTCCTTCGACCGCCGCTGCTCCTTCAGCCGCTTGACGGAGGCTCCCATCTCATCGTAGCGCGACGTGAGGGCGATCAGCTTTTCCCGGTCTCGAGCGGGGCATACGGGGTAGAACCCCAGGCCGCCAATCGCGCGGGACAGCGCTACGGTGCGCGACAGGTCGACCAGGTACTCCCAGAGGTCGCCCTGCGAGAGCCGCCCGAATGCCAGCGCGCCTAGGAAGTCCGCGTATTCTGAACGGCCAGGATCGAACGCGCCCGTCGACTCGACTCGGTCGACGACCGTCGCGCCCTGCTCGGCCTGGCTCCTCCGCGTGAGGGCGACCGATATGCACGCGCAGCCGCCCGCCTCGACCAGGAGCACCGTCGGGTTCGGGAAGCACTTGTGCACGAGCTCCGCCACCTCGGCCACCGCCATGGTCCCGGCTGTCATCTCGCAACGGAGGAAGACGACGCTCTGCACGTTGCGCTCGTCGTCCTCGTACGGCGGGATGCGCGTCGTGGACTTCTGGACCGTGGCGAAGTGCTCGAGGCGCGCGACCTTGTCGAGCCTCTTCTGCTCGGTCTTGGTGAGCATGGCCTGCTTGACGAGCACCGTCTTGGGAATGCGGCGGCATCCCGCGAGCGCCGCTTCGGGCAGGCGCAGGATTCCGTTCCAGTCGATGCCGCTCATCGCAGCACCGCGAAACATACCAACGAGTAGTCGTTGAAGCCCATGACGGTGCCGCTGCCGACCTCTCCCAGGCTGAACAGGCTCTCGATGCCTTTGTCCTGCTGCGTTCCGGTGATGGCCGCAACGACATCGTCAAGCAGGTCGGTGTAGGCGTCCATCCTCGTCCCGTCGCGGGTCTCGCGGTTGAACTCGCGGCACAGCTTAGCGATGGGCTCGGGATGCCCAGAGCAGACGGCGCGCATGATGTCGAGCGCCGGCTTGGGCTGGGTGTGCTTCGTCATGACCTCGCCGTCGGCCGACACGTACACCACGTAGTACGGGAAGACAGGGTTCGTGTCCCTGGGATCGTTGCCCTCGTCGTTCTGCTTGAGGCAGAAGACCACGCCTGGCTTCACGTCGCTGCGAAGCTCGTCGGGGATGGGGGCCACGGCGTGCAGTCCCGCCGGCGAGTTCTCCAACGCGCCGGGATGCTCCTTGGCGTAGCGCTGGAGCTCCACGCGGAAGTCGTCGAAGGCGAAATCCGTGATCGAGATGCCGCCCGAGATGTCCTCGAGGTCGAGCACCTCGCTCTTGAGCTGCTGGAGCTGCCGGCGACGGTACTTGAGGTCGTTCATCTCTCCATTGCCCTTGGCCTCCAGCACGTTCTCCTCGCCGGTTGCCGACGCGTCGAGCAGCGCCATGCGCCCCTTCACGCGGCCCTCGAGCTGGATGTACTCGTCGAGCGCGATGTCCGGCCAGAAGTTGACCAGCTGGATCTGGGAGTTCTTCGATCCCAGGCGGTCGATGCGGCCGAAGCGCTGGATGATACGCACGGGGTTCCAGTGGATGTCGTAGTTCACCAGGCAGTCGCAGTCCTGCAGGTTCTGGCCCTCGGAGATGCAGTCCGTCGCGAAGACGACGTCGATCTCGCCGAGCTCCCGCTGGCTCTCCGGCAGCTCCTTTGAGACGGGAGAGAACCTCGCGAGGATGTTCTCGAAGGTGGTCCTGGGAAGCTTCAGCGAGTAGGTCCGGTTGGAGCTGCCCGCCACCTCGGCGCACTCGATTCCGAGCTCGCGCTTCAGCCAGGGCGCCAGCTGCTCGAAAAGGTACGCCGTCGTGTCGGCGAACGCGCTGAACACCAGCACCTTGCGGTTGCCGGGGTTGTACGGCTCGCTGACCTTGCCCGCGATGAAGTCGCGCAGCTTCACGAGCTTGGCGTCGCGCTCGGGCGTCACCGCGTCGGCATAGGTTAGCAGGGCCCGGAGCACCTGGATGTCGAAGTCGAGGTCCTGGCCCAGGCGCAGGGCGTCGACGTCTCGCAGGTCGACTCGCACCTTGCCGCCGGCCTCGAACTCCTCGGCATCGTCGTCGTCGAACCCGTCCTCGAGGCCCTCGGTGCCGTAGGCGACCCCCGACGCGTCGGCGTCGAGCCTCGCGCGCAGGTCGACGCAGCCGTCGAGGATTCGTCGCAGCGTGATGCGGAAGCTGTTCACGGAGGACTCCATGCGCTTGAGGACGTTGACGCGCATGAGGTTGGCCACCGCCGTCGTGCGGTGGACCTGGCTCTCGAAGTCCTTGCCCCACGTGTCCCCGTAGCGGTCCTCGTACTTGCGGCGCTGGTCGGCGCGCACGTAGGAGAGCACCTGGTACTGGGCGAACGTGAGCTGGGCGATCATGTCGTTGAGCACGGCAATCGGCGGCAGCTCGCCTTCTAGGTCAATGGGCGTCTGAAACGACAGGGGCGGCCGGCGCGCCGGGAAGGTACCGCTCGCGGCGCCGTAGTACTTCGTGATGTGCTTGCGGCTGCGCGCGATGGTCAGCACGTCGAGCAGCTTGAAGTAGTCGGCGTTCACCGCGTTCACGAAGCTCTCGGTCGTGCGCTCGGAGTCGGAGAGCTTGCTCCACTCGTTGAACCTCTGCTGGGCGACGCGCGTCACGTGGGTGATCGACGGGATGCCATCGGTATCGGCGAGGTACGCGTCGTCTCCCTCGGTGATGAGCTCGATCTGGTTTCGCAGGTCGAGCAGGCGGTTGTTCACCGGGGTGGCAGAGAGCATGAGCACCTTCGTGCGCTGGCCCGACTTGATGACGTCCTCGATGAGGCGCGTGTAGCGGTCGGTCTTGTCCGCGTCGGTGCTCTTGTTCCTGAAGTTGTGGCTCTCGTCGATGACGAGGAGGTCGAAGTGGCCCCAGCGCAGGTGCTCGAGGTCCACCTCGCCGCTCATGCCGTGGTAGCGCGACAGGTCGGTGTGGTTGAGCACCGTGTAGCTGAAGCGGTCGTCGGCCAGCGGGTTGCGGTCGTCGTTGTCCTGCGTCCACAGGGTCCAGTTGTCCCGCAGGCGCTTCGGGCACAGCACGAGGATGCGGTCGTTGCGCTCCTGGTAGTACTTCATGACGGCGAGCGCCTCGTAGGTCTTGCCCAGGCCCACCGAGTCGGCGATGATGCAGCCCTTGTACTTCTCCAGCTTGCGGATGGCGCCCACGACGGCGTCCTTCTGGAAGTCGTAGAGCTTGCTCCAGACCACGGACTCCTCGAACTTGAGGCCGGGGCGGATGCCGTTGTCCTCGTCGTCCTCCATGAAGTCGCGGAACAGGTGGTACAGGGTCAGGAAATAGATGAACTCGGGCGGGTTCTCGCGGTAGAGCGTCTCGACCTGGGCGGCCACCTGCGCGGTGACCTCCTCGACCATGGCAGGGTTGTCCCAGACCGACTCGAACATCATCTTGAGGCCAATAGCCTCTGTAGCGTTTTCGAAATGGCTCACGCAGGTCACGGTTCCCGGGCGGCGCTCGTAGCCGAGGCCCTCCTGGGTGAAGTTCGCGGCGGCGCCCATGAAGGCGTGGTCGTCGCCGGAAGGGTTCTCCACAACGTACGTGCCGCCCGGCTGGATGGCGCCGGACATCTTGGCGGACTTGAAGACGCCCTTCTCGCGGATCCACTCGGCGCATTCTCGGGCGAGCGCGCGCTGGTTGAGGTTGTTGCGCAGCGTGAGCTCGAGCCCCGAGCCGCCGACGCCGACCTCGCGCGCGCGGCGGGCTACCTCGAACTCGCGCGGCTCCTTCGAGTCGGCCATTCGCTTGATGAAGGTGGGCTCGCTGAACAGGAAACGCACCTCGTCGACCTTGGAGAGCTCCTCTTTGAGCTCCCCGTAGGCGAACACGGTGAAATAAGAGCTGATTATCGACAGCTTCGCGCCGTCGTCGATGGATTCGCCGAGGGCGTCTCCCAGGCGCTCGGCGCCGACGTTGTTTAGCGACTTCACGCCTCTATGCCCCCTTCTTCGCGAGCTCTTCGATCATGCAGGTGCGCACGAAGGCGGAGAAACTCATGCCCCGCAGGGCCGCCTCCTCCTTCGCCGCGTCACGCAGGGTGTCGGGGATGCGCAGGGTCACGGAGACTTGGTCGCCGTTCACCAGGAAGCTCCTGATCTCGGTCTCGTCGGGGCTGCTCTTGATGAGCTCCTTGTAGCTGTCGGGCATCTGCGCTCCCATCGCTCGAAATGCAATACAAATGCGTTTGCAGCATTATAGCGTTGCATTGCTGGCGACTGTTGAGGCGAATGGGTGAACGGCAATATGGTCAGGCGTGGAATCAAAGAGTCAGGCAGGGACAATCCTGCCAACAACCCTGTCGCGGTTTCGCGTGGCGGGTGCGTTCGTCTACGCACCCACGATCCCACGTGCCACGCTCAGCAGCTCGTACTCCCTTTGGCTCCACTGGTACAGCTCAGCAGTGTTGATGGCGTCGCGGCACAAGTCCAGGAATACCCCGGCGCCCTCGCAGAAGCACTCGCGGGCAAAGGCGCCGGATCCGTCTGCAGCGCACACGCCGTCGGCAAACAGCTTCCAGCTGGACGGCTCGCGCGAGTCATCTCCGAGCAGCTTGATCTGCAACACATGTGGATTGCCGGCAGCGCAGAGCTCTTCCTCGAGCTTCTCCACCGTAAAGCGCATCTGGTGGGAGAGACGGCTCTTGACCATGGCCGAGGCGTAGCCATTTGGCTTATCCAGAAGATGCATGTGATTCGGTTTGACAACCAGGTTGTGGAAGTTGCGCTCGCTGCGCACGGAGAAATTGTCCATACGGACTCCTTTCATCGATGTTGGCAGGGCCACCGTGCCTCTTGGCCGGTTGGCGTCGGGATCGTGGAGCCAACTCTCTACCCCGACTCTGGATAAAACGCGCCCGCTCCTTGCGGGCACGATGGAGTCTATCAGCGTGCGCGGACAGAAATCAAGCGCGCTTGCGAAATGACGCGCGGGCGGCGCTTGATTTCGCCGGCTGCTGCTAGGCTTAAATCCGAAAAAGTGTCGAAATCTCACGTGTAAAAGTACGGAAAAGTGTCGTAATACATACTTTAATACCTCGAAAAAGTGTCGAAATTAGCACCTAACAACCACGGAAAAGTGTATCCTAGTGCTAAAACAGCACGTAATAAGGGGTACGCTTATGCTGCAGAGAAAAGCGAAAGCACGGTTTGAATCTTGGCTTGCCTCGTCGCCTAACAAAGCTCTTTTGGTCAAGGGTGCCCGACAGGTGGGAAAGTCATATTTGGTCAACGTCTTTGCAAGCGGATCGTTCGAAAATGTCGTGACGTTCGACCTTATCGCCGACGCGTCCGTGCGCGATTCGTTTTTGGCGGCAAAAAGCGCGGATGACCTGCTTATGCGCATGTCCATCGCTGCGACGCAGCCGATGGTCGCCAACAAGACCGTTGTGGTTATCGACGAGGTGCAGCGATGCCCCAACGTGGTGACGTTTATCAAATACCTGGTCCAGCGCGGCGACTTTCGATACATCCTTACCGGATCGCTCCTTGGCGTTGAGCTCGAGGGCATCGATTCCCTGCCAGTGGGGTATGTCGAGCAGGTCCAGATGTACCCGCTCGACTTTGAGGAGTTTTGTTGGGCAAATGGCGTTGGTGCCAGCGTGTTTGACATGCTCAGGGGCTGTCTGAAGGATGAAGGGGAGCTCCCCGGCTACCTGTATGACCGCTTGCTCGATCTGTTCCATCAGTATGTGGTGGTGGGAGGCATGCCCGACGCGGTCAATTCCTTCTTGGCGACGCGCAATGTCGACGAGGTTCGAAACATCCACCGCGATCTTCACGCCCTGTATCGCGATGACATCGCAAAGTACGCTCCGCCCGAGTTACGCTTGGTTATTCGCGATATCTATGATTTGATTCCCAGCGAGGCCGGCTCCAAAAACAAGCGATTCAAGCTGTCATCGATTAACGGTGTCAAACGTTTTTCGCAGGTGACAGACCATTTTCTCTGGTTATCGGAGGCGGGTGTCGCGCTTCCCGTGTATAACGTAACGGCGCCCGTGGCACCCCTTTTATTGGGAGAGCAACGAAATCTGTTCAAGCTGTTTTACTTGGACACCGGAATGCTCATGTCGTCGTATTCCAAAAGGGTCGCCCAAGGCGTTTTTGATGGGGAGGCGGAAGACGCCTTTGGCATGAACATGGGGGCGGCGTTTGAGGGCTTCGTTGCCCAAGAGCTCAAAGCTCATGGATTCAGATTGCGCTACTTTACATCGAAAAAGGTTGGCGAGCTCGATTTTGTTGAGGAGACGCTCGATGGGGAAGTGTTTGCTATCGAGGTCAAATCGGGCAAGAGCTTTAAGTCCCATGCCGCGCTCGATAACGCACTGGCAACGAAGGGCTACGGAATCGATCGCGCCCTGGTACTTGCGGAATGCAATCTTCACCGCGATGGTGACGTGCTGTATCTGCCCATCTTTATGGCAGGGCTTTTGGAGCTGTAACGTGCCGCCGGCTCTTCCGGCCCTCCCTTAACCCTCGCTACTCGTCTCCGTCGTTGGGGTCGCCCTTGAGGGTGTTGATGTCCAGGTGCTGGTTGTCGTCCTCTTTTTGCTGGGTCTCCGACTCCGCTTGGGTGGGGCCGCGGAACAGCTGGAATCCCTCAAACGCAATGACGCCGAGCAGGGCAATGACAATGGCGATAAAGGCAACCTTGACTGCCTGCGGAAACTCCGAGAAACGCAGCGCCTTTTCCGCGGCGTGATAATCGGCGAAGCGCTCTTCGCCCGTGCTTTTGGTATACGCCGGCGCGGACGCGGCCTCCGGGTCATATTCCGGTGCAGGCGTGGCGGCGTACGGATCGTTGAGATAATCGCTCGATACGGTGCCATAATTCTCGGTCTCGATGCGACCGGTGTCAGCATGGCCATCGGAATAATCGGAATATGCTGCACTGCTCTCATAGTCCGCGGCGCTCGTGTTGGCGGCAAAAAGCGGGTTGACTGGAACGTCGAGCGCCGGCATGCCGGTAGAGGTCTCATCCAGATCGGCTGCAGCCCAGGAATCGTAGGCAACCTGATGGGCAACGGGCTCATCGAGCCTTGTGACCGGAGGCTTGCGTACCGCAGGAACAGGCAACTGCTGGGCGCTGTACATAACGGTGCTGTCGGCCGATTTGCCCTGCGTCGCTGCAGCGAGAAATGCCGCCGTCTCGGACGGGTCGCTTGCGGGGCGGGGGGCGGGCGTGGGCGCCGAAGCGGGTGCGGGCGTAGGCGCGGGCGTCGAAACAGGCGACTGCGCGGGAGTCGGCGCAGATCCGGGCTTAGGCGCAAGCGCGGGCTTTGCACTTGTCGGGCGAGTTCCGCCGCCCATGAGTTCCTCGGCGGTCCAGGGGCGGTCGCTCATCACGTCGTCCAGGCTCAACGCAAACAGATCGTCTTCGCCCTCGTCAAATGCGCGTTTCGCATGCCTGACGGCAGAAGCGGTGACTCCGCGGCCGTTGCGTGATGCGTTGCTCGACCCCATCTTGTCCCATCCTTTCGAAATACTCACATTCATCGATTATATGGAACTTGCCTTGCGGCCGACTCTCGGATTCGTGCATTCCAGAACTCGCGCTCAAAAGGGGAGAGGTGCAGGCGCGCTGACTATTTGTCGCCGGCGGCAGCCTTTGCCTCGTTGAGGTAGCTATAGAAGCTGTACTTAGAGATGCCAAAGAACTCGCAGGCGCGTTCGCTCGACTTGGAGATGAGAAAGGCGCCGCGACGGTCGAGGTAGCCAACGGCGCGAATGCGCTCGTCTTTGGTCATGAGCGCTGCGGGCTTGCCCACAAACTGTTCACACTCGCGTAGCAAGTCTTCGAGCAGGTCGCCGATGTTCTTGGTAATGGGCTCAGGCTCGGTGTAGTCCGTGCCGCCGGTGCCGGTAAAGGCATCGAGCGAGCGCTCAAAAGCCTTCATGAGCGTAATGTCAAAGTTAATGCCCAAAATGCCGACGGGCTTGCCTTCGTCGTTGCGGATAAAGATGGTCGAGGACTTGAGCAGCTTGCCATCGGCGGTTTTGGTGAGGTATGGTTCGCGGTCGTGCACGTCGGTGATGCCCTCGTGCATGGACTCAAACACAATATGGCTGGGGCCGTCACCCAGTTTGCGCCCACTGACGTGGCCATTTTCGATCACTACGATGGAGTGGTCCACGTCCTCGGTCTCCAGGTCGTGGACGACGACTTCGCAGTTGGGACCAAATTGGAGCGCTAAGCCGTGTGCAAGGCGCTTGTAAAACTCAATCTGTGCGGGGGTCATGGGTGCCTTCCTAAAAATTAGTTTGGGCACACTTTGCCATAAACCACACCTGTTCGCAAATATCGAAAGCGTCGCTGCGTTATGTGACCGTTCGGCGGCGAAAAGGTACCGATTACGGCAACAAACAATTTGTTTTGTTTTCCAATCAAAAAGTGTGATAGAACAGTGCTAACAAACTTTTTGTTTGGCATCCACATAAAAGTTCAGCCGCATGAACGGGAATGGGCTGGAACGCGTATGCGGGGGCCGGCAAGAGAGGACTTAAGGAGTTCACCGTATGGCCGATAAGATTCAGTGGGCGGGCAACACGATGCCCAAGAGCGATGATGAGCACTTGGGAATCATGAGCCTCGACCACGTGAAGAAGGCCCGCGCCTTCCACCAGTCGTTCCCCCAGTACACCGTCACTCCGCTTGCCCGCCTGGACGGCCAGGCCGCACGCCTTGGCCTGTCCAACCTGTGCGTTAAGGACGAGAGCTATCGCTTTGGCCTCAACGCCTTTAAGGTTCTGGGCGGCTCGTTTGCCATGGCCAACTACATTGCCGACGAGACCGGCAAGGACGTTGCCGAGTGCACCTTCGATTACCTGACCTCCGATCAGCTTGCCAAGGACTTTGGCCAGGCCACCTTCTTTACCGCCACCGACGGCAACCATGGCCGCGGCGTGGCATGGGCTGCCAACAAGCTGGGCCAGAAGGCCGTCGTGCACATGCCCAAGGGTTCCACCAAGCCTCGCTTCGATAACATCGCCGCCGAGGGCGCCACGGTGACCATCGAAGAGGTCAACTACGACGAGTGCGTGCGCATGGCCGCCGCCGAGGCCGACGCCTGCGAGCGCGGCGTTATCGTTCAGGACACCGCCTGGGAGGGCTACGAGAAGATCCCGTCTTGGATCATGGAGGGCTACGGCACCATGGCTTCTGAGGCAGCCGAGCAGCTGCGCGAGATGGCCATCAACCGCCCGACGCACGTCTTTGTCCAAGCCGGCGTGGGCTCGCTGGCCGGCGCCGTGGTGGGCTACTTCACCAATCTGTATCCCGATAACCCGCCCACCTTTGTCGTGGTCGAGTGCGCACCTGCCGCCTGCCTGTACAAGGGCGCTGCCGCCGGCGACGGCGACATGCGCATCGTGGACGGCGACATGCCCTCCATCATGGCCGGCCTGTGCTGCGGCGAGCCCAACATTCTGGGCTGGGATATCCTGCGCAACCACACCACCGCCTTCGTGTCCTGCCCCGACTGGGTCACCGCTCGTGGCATGCGCACCCTGGGCGCTCCCGAGAAGGGCGACCCGCGCGTCATCTCCGGCGAGTCCGGCGCGGTGACCACCGGCCTGGTCGAGACCCTCATGCTCGATCCCGAGTACGCCGAGCTCAAGGAGCTCATCGGCCTGGACAAGACAAGCTCCGTGCTCTGCTTCTCCACGGAAGGTGACACGGACCCGGATCAGTACCGTCGCATCGTCTGGGAGGGCGAGTACCCCACCTGCTAATTGTTGGGCGGCGCAACGCGCCGCGCCAAATTCCTATTAGACCCCCTATGTCCTGCAGATGTATGAACCCGGGAGGCGGAGCGATGCCTATTTGCTCCGTCGCGAGTTCCGCACGCAAAGGAAAGCACTTAATGTGCTTTCCGTCTTGCGCAGGACTGTCCGAGCAGCGGAGTAAATAGGCATCGCTCCGCCACCTCACAGGTAGATCCCTTCAAATGAAAGGTTAACTGTTATGACTAAGGAACTCGATTTCGACGCCATCAAGGCTGCTGCTGAGTCCCACCGTGCTGATATGACTCGCTTCCTGCGCGCCATGATTTCTCATCCCTCTGAGTCTTGCGAGGAGGGTGAGGTTGTCGCTTGCATCAAGGCCGAGATGGAGAGCCTTGGCTATGACGAGGTCAAGGTCGATGGCCTGGGCAACGTCATGGGCTTTATGGGCGAGGGCGACAAGATCATCGCCATCGACTCTCACATCGACACCGTCGGCATCGGCAACATCGAGAACTGGGATGCCGATCCCTATGAGGGCTACGAGACCGACGAGATCATCTATGGCCGCGGCGGCTCCGACCAGGAGGGTGGCATGGCTTCTGCTACCTACGCTGCCAAGATGATGAAGGACATGGGCCTCATCCCCGAGGGCTACAAGATCATGGTCGTCGGCACCGTCCAGGAAGAGGACTGCGACGGCATGTGCTGGCAGTACATCTACAACAAGGACGGCATTAAGCCCGAGTTCGTCATTTCCACCGAGCCCACCGACGGCGGCATCTATCGCGGTCACCGCGGCCGCATGGAGATCCGCGTCGACGTTCACGGCACCTCCTGCCACGGCTCCGCTCCCGACCGCGGCGACAACGCTATCTACAAGATGGCCGACATCATCGCCGACGTCCGCGCCCTCAACAACAACGGCTGCGACGAGTCGACCGACATCAAGGGCCTCGTCAAGATGCTCGACCCCAAGTACAACCCCGAGCACTTCGAGGACGCCCGCTTCCTGGGCCGCGGTACCTGCACCGTCAGCCAGATCTTCTACACCAGCCCCAGCCGCTGCGCCGTCGCCGACTCCTGCGCCATCTCCATCGACCGTCGCATGACCGCCGGCGAGACCTGGGAGTCCTGCCTGGACGAGATCCGCAACCTGCCGGCCGCCAAGAAGTACGGCGACGACGTGAAGGTCTCCATGTACATGTACGACCGTCCGTCCTGGACCGGCGAGGTCTACGAGACCGAGGCTTACTTCCCCACGTGGATCAACAAGGAGACCGCTCCGCACGTCAAGGCCCTCGTCGACGCTCACAAGGCCATGTTCGGTGACGAGCGCATCGGCTGCGAGCCCAGCATGGACAAGCGCACCGGTCGTCCGCTGTGCGACAAGTGGACCTTCTCCACGAACTGCGTTTCCATCCAGGGCCGCTACGGCATCCCCTGCGTCGGCTTTGGCCCGGGTGCCGAGTCTCAGGCTCACGCTCCCAACGAGGTCACCTACAAGGACGACCTGGTCACCGCTGCCGCCATGTATGTGGCTGCCCTGAACCTCTACGATCCGAGCCAGGCCGATGGCGACGCTACCGTGTTCCGCGCTGGTCTGACCAACAACAAGATCGACTAGTCCCATTCCTTGATCTTGTTGAGCCGGGGACAGCCTGTGTCCCCGGCACCCCCTGTTGACTTGGGGCCCGCGGTCGTTATCTCCCATGCTTCCTCAACGGTAGCGGGTCCTCGTCATAGCGCTCTGCATGTTCTAGCCACACGCGCATGCCGGAGCACATCTACTCATTGCGATCGTTTCATCTATGGAAAGGATATTTACATGGACGCCAAGTTTACCGAGCTCGTCGAGCAGCTGAACGGCCTCGATTTTAAGGGCATGTACGGCAGCGACTTCCTGCACACCTGGGATAAGACCACCGATGAGCTCAAGGCGCTCTACATCGTCGCCGATGCCCTGCGCGAGCTGCGTGAGAACAACGTTTCGTCCAAGATCTTCGACTCGGGCCTGGCCGTCTCCCTGTTCCGCGACAACTCCACCCGTACGCGCTTCTCCTTCTCTAAGGCCGCCAACCTGCTCGGCCTCGAGCTGCAGGACCTGGACGAGAAGAAGTCCCAGATCGCTCACGGCGAGACCGTCCGCGAGACCGCTACCATGATCTCCTTCATGGCCGACGTCATCGGCATCCGCGACGACATGTACATCGGCAAGGGCGACGCCTACATGGCCGAGGTCTCCGAGTCTGTCCAGCAGGCCTACGAGGACGGCGTTCTGGATCACCGTCCCACGCTCATCTCCCTGCAGTCCGACTCCGATCACCCCACGCAGTCCTCTGCCGACATGCTCTACCTCATCAACGAGTTTGGCGGTCTTGAGAACCTCAAGGGCAAGAAGGTTGCTGTCACCTGGGCCTATTCGCCCTCTTACGGCAAGCCGCTGTCCTGCCCGCAGTCGCTGATCAGCCTGCTGCCCCGCTTTGGCATGGACGTCACCCTGGCTCACCCCGAGGGCTACGACCTCATGCCCGAGGTCGTCGAGCGCGCCAAGGGCTATGCCGCCGAGTCCGGCACCACCTTTAAGCAGGTCAACACCATGGCCGAGGCCTTCGAGGGCGCCGACATCGTGATCCCCAAGAGCTGGGCTCCGTTTGCCGCCATGGAGAAGCGCACCAACCTGTACGCCGAGGGCGACGATGCCGGCATCGCCGCGCTCGAGAAGGAGCTGCTCGCCCAGAACGCTACGCATCAGGACTGGTGCTCCACGACCGAGCTCATGGAGAAGACTGCCAACGGCCAGGACACCATCTTTATGCATCCGCTGCCCGCCGACATCTCCGGTGTCTCCTGCGAGCACGGCGAGGTCAACGCCGACGTCTTCGACATGCACCGCGTGGGCATGTACAAGGAGGCCAGCTACAAGCCGTACGCCATCGCAGCCATGATGTTCCTGCAGAAGGTTGCCGATCCCGCCGCTACCCTCAAGGCCCTCGACGAGCGCAACACCGCCCGTTGGTTCCAGGCCTAAAGCTGGGTTGAGGTAAGCCATGTAAAGGGGGCGCTCTGCCAACCGGCGGGGTGCCCCTTTTTGCATCGTGGGCGTGCGGGATAAGCGCTTTCGATGTAGATGCCCCGCGACGCGAGTTATGGGTACGATGGTTTCAGGGGAGGTATCGCCATGAAACTTGGTTGCGTCATTATGGCTTCGGGCGAGGGCAAGCGGTTTGGCTCTAACAAGATGCTTGCCGATATCTATGGCAAGCCGCTGATTGCCTGGACTATCGATTCGGTTCCCCGGGGCTTTGACGTCGTGGTTTCCACGCGTTGGCCCGAGGTCGCTCAGATTTGCGAGGACAAGCATTGCCCGTGCGTGCTGCACGATGGCGAGCTGCGTAGCGAAAGCGTCCGTGCGGGCCTTTCGTGGGGGGTGAGTCGCGGCTGGAAGGGTTGCCTCTTTTTGCCGGGCGACCAGCCACTCGTGAGTTCGGATTCATTTGAGGCCATGGTTCGCGCGTTTGATGAGCGTGGCCGCAAGCATCCGGTGCGTCTTGCGTGCAACGGTGAGCCTTCGAGCCCGGTGCTCTTTCCGGCGGAACTGTTCGATGCACTTATGTGCCTTGAGGGCAAGGACGGCGGCGGTTCGATCCTCAAAGGTCGCGTCGACGTTGCGCTGGTCGAGGCGCGTGCGTACGAGTTGTGGGATGTCGACACCGCCAAGGGCCAGCGCCGTGTCTCGGAGCATATCGCGGCCTGCTCGTATTTTGATCGCGTGGCCAACTGCATCAATCAATAAGGAGCAATAATGATCATCATCAAAAACGGCGCGCTCGTGACGCCACAGGGGCTTCGTCGCGCCGACCTTGCCATGGAGGGCGACAAGATTGTGCGGATTGCCGCGGCAATCGAGCCGGGCGAGGGCGATACTGTCCAGGACGCCACCGACTGTTGGGTGTTCCCCGGCTTTATCGACGGCCACACGCACATGCAGTGCTGGACTGGCATGGATTGGACGGCCGATAGCTTTGAGACCGGTACGCGTGCGGCTGCCTGCGGCGGTACGACGACCATCGTGGACTACGCGACGGCCGATCGCGGCGTGACCATGCCCGATGCCCTTGCCGAGTGGCACCGGCGTGCCGATGGAACCTGCACGGCTAACTATGCTTTTCATATGGCACTCGCCGAGTGGAACGAGCGCAATCGCGCCGACCTTTCGGCCATGCGCGAGGCGGGCGTATCGTCGTTCAAGACCTACTTTGCCTACGATCATCTACGCCTGGACGATGCCGAGACGCTCGAGGTGCTGGAGGAGCTCAAGCGTATTGGCGGCATACTGTGCGTGCATTGCGAGAACGGCACGCTGGTGAATGAGCTGCAGAAGCGCGTGTACGAGCAGGGGATTCATGGACCCGAGGGCCATGCACTCAGCCGTCCGGATGTGTGCGAGGCCGAGGCCGTGAGCCGTCTGCTATATCTGGCGCACCTGGCCGGCGACGCACCGGTCAACGTGGTGCACCTTTCGACCAAGCTGGGGCTTGAGGCTATCCGTGCCGCCAAGGCGCGCGGGCAGAAGAACATCTATGTCGAGACCTGCCCTCAGTATCTGATGCTCGACGACACCTGCTATCTGGAGCAGGGAGAGGACGGCTTTGCGGGTGCCAAGTATGTGATGAGTCCGCCGCTGCGCCATGCTGGCGACCGTGCGGCTCTGCGCGAGGCGCTTGTGTCCGGCGAGATCGATACGATTGCGACCGACCACTGCAGCTTTAACCTGCACGGGCAAAAGGACCGCGGACGCGACGACTTCCGCGCGATTCCCAACGGCGGGCCCGGTGTGGAGCATCGCCCCGTTGCGATCGCTACGAGCTTTGAGGGACAGCTGGGTCCTGAGGATCTGTGCCGCTTGATGAGCGAGAACCCGGCGCGCGTCTTTGACATGTATCCGCGCAAGGGCTGTCTTGCCGAGGGCTCCGATGCCGACGTGTGCGTGTGGGATCCCAAGGCGCGTTGGACAATTAGTGCCGCGACACAGCATCAGGCTGTGGACTACACGCCGCTCGAGGGTTTTGAGGCACATGGCCGCGCCAAGGCTGTGTTTGTGAACGGCGTGCCGGCTGCACGCGACGGCGAGCCCACCGGAGCCCAACCCGGCCGCTACGTGCCCCGCTAACGGGAAGACCGCCGGGGTAGCTAATTTGGGAGATGATTTTTTGGGACGGGGTAGCAAAAAGAGCCCCGTCCCAAATTTGCTACCCCTGGAGGCTGGTGGCGATGAGGGGGCGGCCGAGGGCTGCCTCGAAGCAATCTGCCATCGTTGGATCGGCAAGCGTGTCGACTTGGTTGAGCATGATGCGGGCATTGTCGAGGTTCAGCATCTGCAGCTCGGCATTGAGCACCATGGCGACGCGCTCTGGGGTGGCAGCGTCGGTGGGCTCGCAGCCGCAGCGCTCGCAGAAGAGCTCGGGGCGGTGGACAACCTTGGCGACGGGCTTGCCCAGCCCTGAGGCGCCGACGACCCAGACAACGTTTGCCGTGGCGGCGGGAATTACCGGCTCCCAGGCGGCATGCGCCTTGAGCGGGAGTCGCTTGCTGCCATCTGCCTCGGCCAACACATAGTCAAAGCGCTGCGCCAGCTGGTCGAGCGGCTCGGCGGGGGCGGAGAGCTTGCCCGTCTGGGGGTTCAAGACGCCTGCCTGGCAGATGCTTCCGCGCACAAGGCCCGCGCAGGCCTCGCAGGTGCAGCCGGGGGCGTGTAAGGCACCTGGCTTCCAAGGTGCGGCGTCCAGGCGACGATTCGACCCGTCCCATGGCACGCCGGCAACGGGAAGCATATGCGTGGTGGTACAGAGGAGCACGCGGCCGCCAGCGCGCATGAGCTCAAGACCCAGCGTCTTGAGCAAGGTCGACTTGCCGCCGCTGCCGATAATCGCGGTAATGCCCGGCTCGATCCTGAGCGCCGAGGCAAGATTGCCGCTAACCGTTTCCATCTGTTCACCGCCGTATAATACTGTGATAATAAATAATCATCAGAGTAGCGGTCGAACCGCTTTTGCTCTGCTCAAACCGTAGCACAGGGAGGTGCCCCGGGAATGCTCGTTTATGTTCGCGGCGCCGGCGATATCGCCACGGGTGTCGCTGCCCGTTTGGTGCGCGCCGGCGTGTCGGTTGTCATGGCCGATATCGCGGTTCCCACGTGCATCCGCCGCACAATCAGTTTTTGCGAGGCCATTCGCCTGGGCGAGGTCCAGGTCGAGGGCATTCGCGCTCGCTTGGCACAGACGCCGGCTGAGGCGCTTGCGATTGCCGAGGCTGGAGACGTCGCCGTTGTGGTAGACCCCCAGGCCAAGATGATCGGCGAGCTGAAACCCGCGGCTGTGGTCGACGCGATTTTGGCTAAGCGCAACTTGGGCACCACGCGCGACATGGCGCCCGCCGTCATCGCCGTGGGGCCGGGCTTTACCGCGCCGGTTGACTGCGACGCCGTGGTCGAGACCATGCGCGGGCATTTTCTCGGCCGTGTCATTACCCAAGGTTCGCCCCAGCCTAACACGGGCGTGCCGGGCATTATCGCCGGCTATGGCAAGGAACGTGTTATCCACAGCCCCGCCGCCGGCGTGTTTCGGTCCGACCGCGCAATCGGCGACATCGTGAGCGCCGGAGACGTGATTGGCTACGCGGGCGATACGCCCATGTGCACGCAGATCGATGGCTGTCTGCGCGGGCTTTTGGCGAACGGCGTGCAGGTGACTGAGGGCTTTAAATGCGCCGATGTCGATCCGCGCGGCGACGCCAGCTACATCAACTATATTTCGGACAAGGCGACATCGGTCGGCGGCGGCGTGCTCGAGGCACTCGCTATGCTCACCGATGTCTTTAGAGGATAGAAGGCGGCAATGGAAAAGCTCGATGTTGTGAATGCGGCGCTTGCCGCCCTGCGTGCTGGCGAGACGTGCGAGCTCGTGGTCGTGGCCGGTACGGCGGGGTCATCACCACGCGGCGTGGGCGCCTGGATGGCCGTCTTTGCCGATGGCAGCCAAGTGGGCACCATCGGCGGCGGCAAGATTGAGCTTTTTGCGCTGGACGAGGCGCGCGAGCTGCTGGCCGCAGGGCAATCGCGTCTGGTCCGCTACACCATGGGCGGCGAGAACTCCGATACCGGCATGATCTGCGGCGGGGCCATCTGCCTGTGCTACCTGCATCTGGACTCGACCCAGGCACCGTTGTTCCAGTCGGTTGCCGACGTCTTGGCCTATCGGCGCATCGGCGACTTCGTCATCGACTTTGAGCCGTTTATCGCGAGCGCGCTCGAGGGCGATGTGGTTGAGTACCATGGCGAGACATCGCGCCATACCATTGCCGGCTGCCCCGAGCTTTCGCTGGTGGAGGAGGGGAGTAAGGTCACCTACACCAACGCCGCCTCCGAGATTCCCCCGGCGCACATCGAGACGCTCTGCCCCGAGGGCCTGACCTATATCTTTGGCTGCGGCCACGTGGGCGCTGCGACGGCGCGGGTGCTCACGGCGGCGGGCTTTGCCGTCGTGGCTTGCGACGACCGCCCCGGCACGCTGACCCCCGAATGGGTGCCCGGCGTCTACGACCGTCGTCTGGTCGATTATAAGAACCTGAGCGAGCTGTGCCCCATCGGCCCGCGCGACTTGGTGGTCGTCGCCACGGCGGGTCACAAGTCCGATATCGACGTGGTGATTCAGGCCATGCGCGCTAAACCCGCCTATCTGGGCTGCCTGGGCTCGCGCCGCAAGACCGCCTTTGTGCGCGCCCGCCTGGAGCAGGAGGGCTTCACGCAGGGCCAGATTGACGAGCTGCACCTGCCGATCGGTGTCGCCATCGAGGCCGAGGACCCCGAGGAGATCGCCATCTCCATCGCCGCCGAGATGATCCACCTGCGTCGCACCAAACTCGTCCCCCGCAAGCGCTAATCGCATCCCCATATATGAGTTGCGGTGAAATACGGACTGTTAAAGCCTGTTAAGCCGTCAAACGGTCCCTATTTCACCGCAACTGCCATTTTCCTCCGTCCCCTAGGGATCAATATGTGCGGGGGAGTTGTGGAGTTGTGCAGGCAGACGAGGTTTTTCTGGAAATACGCACCCAATGCGCGTATAGTACCGATTGTTTTGTCGGCTCCTGCTGCGTCGAGTCCAAACCGCGAAATGCCATGAGCGGCGCGGATGCAGCCAGGAGGCACGAGGACAACCCATCGTGGCCACGCCCCGTGCTTAAAACCCCAAGAAGGAGTGAACAATGGCAGAAGAGAAGTATGTGCCGCGTCTGAAGACCAAGTACAACAACGAGGTCAAGCAGCAGCTTCAGGACAAGTTCCAGTACGAGAACGTCATGATGATCCCCAAGTTTGAGAAGATCGTCGTGAACATGGGTGTCGGCGAGGCCGCTACCGATTCCAAGGCCATCGACGGTGCCGTGCGCGACCTGCGCGCCATCACCGGCCAGCAGCCGATGATCACCCGTGCCCGCAAGTCCATCGCTACCTTCCGCCTGCGCGCTGGTATGCCGATCGGCTGCAAGGTTACCCTGCGTGGCGACCGTATGTGGGAGTTCTTCGATCGTCTGACCTCCGTCGCGATTCCCCGTATCCGCGACTTCCGCGGCATCTCCGCCAAGAGCTTCGACGGCCGTGGTAACTTCTCCATGGGCGTCACCGAGCAGCTCATCTTCCCCGAGATCGACTTCGACTCCGTCGATCACCAGCGTGGTATGGACATCACTTTCGTGACCACCGCCAATACCGATGAGGAGGCCAAGGCCCTTCTGGACGCCTTCGGTTTCCCGTTCAAGAAATAGGTTCACCTGCCCTATGAGCGCCGTTCCCAGAAGGGGGCGGCGCTTGGGGCGAACAATACTCTATGTGAGGAGGATATAAGTGGCTAAGACATCGATGATCGTCAAGTGCAATCGCAAGCAGAAGTTCTCTACTCGTGAGTACACGCGCTGCCAGCGCTGCGGCCGTCCGCACTCTGTGTACCGCAAGTTCGGCCTGTGCCGTGTCTGCTTCCGCGAGCTTGCACTCAAGGGCGAGCTTCCCGGCGTTAAGAAGGCCAGCTGGTAAGTCACTACCAGCGTTTCAAGCATCCGTTTGGAACAGGGAAAACGCGCTAGTTAGGCTTTGCCGTTAAGGGCGGCGAAGAACCAAGAGCACGTGTTCATCAAGAACGAAGGAGAATCTGTATGAACCTTACAGACCCGATCGCAGATATGCTTACGCGCATCCGTAACGCTAACTCTGTGAACAAGGCCACGGTCTCCATGCCGAGCAGCAAGAAGCTCGTCGAGATCGCTCGTGTTCTGCACGAGGAGGGCTACATCGAGGGCTACGATGTCGAGGACACCGTTCCCCAGAAGACTCTGCACATCACGCTTAAGTATGGTCCCAAGAAGGCTAAGGTCATCAACGGCATCCGCCGCATTTCCAAGCCGGGCCTGCGTAAGTACACCGGCGTTGCCGACATGCCCCGCGTCCGCGGTGGCCTTGGTACCGCCATTATTTCCACCAGCCATGGCGTTATGACCGACCGCGATGCTCGCAAGCACAACGTCGGCGGCGAGATCATCGCTTACGTCTGGTAATTTGCTCGGTAGGTAGAAGGAAAGGAGATCACCGTGTCTCGTATCGGTAATAAGCCTGTCCAGATTCCCGCCGGAGTCGAAGTGGCAGTCAACGGCAACAACGTTGTCGTCAAGGGCCCCAAGGGCCAGCTCGAGCTCGATGTCTTTGAGAAGCTCGCTATCAACATCGAGGACAACGTCCTCACCGTTTCCCGTCCCGACGACGAGCGTGAGACCCGTGCCCGCCACGGCCTCACCCGTGCCCTCATCCACAACATGGTTGTTGGCGTTTCCGAGGGCTTCGAGAAGAAGCTCGAGCTCGCCGGCGTCGGTTACCGCGTGCAGCAGAAGGGCAAGAACCTCGAGTTCTCCCTGGGCTTCTCGCACCCCGTGATCGTCGAGGCTCCCGAGGGCATCACCTTCGAGGTTCCCGACAACACCCACGTGAACGTCAAGGGTATCAACAAGCAGCAGGTCGGTCAGATCGCCGCTGAGATCCGCGGCCATCGTCCTCCCGAGCCTTACAAGGGCAAGGGTATCCACTACGTTGGCGAGCACATCCGCCGCAAGCTGGGTAAGGCCGCCAAGTAGTCGTAACCGACTCACTCGCATAAGACCAGCACCCCGTCAGGTGCTGGCAAGATCAACCTTTTTAGGAGTTTACGTATGAACAAGCATAAGGCGAAGCTGGAAGGCCTCAAGCGTCGTCAGCGTCGTGTTCGCGGCAAGGTCTCGGGTACCTCCGAGCGTCCGCGTCTTCGCGTGACCCGTACTAACGCCAACATCTATGCCCAGATCATCGACGACAGCAAGGGCTCCAGCCTGACGCTCGTCTCTGCCTCGACCCTCGAGGCCGAGTTCAAGGGCACCCACACCTCGAACAAGGAGGCTGCGGAGAAGGTCGGTCAGCTCGTTGGCAAGCGTGCCATCGAGGCCGGCATCACCAAGGTCGCCTTCGATCGCGGTGGCCGTATCTACCATGGCCGCGTCAAGGCCCTCGCCGACGGTGCTCGTGCCGCCGGTCTCGAGTTCTAGGAGGTATGTAGCACATGGCTCGTAATCAGAAGCAGCAGCGCGAGGCCTCCGAGTTCGAGGAGCGCGTCGTTTACATCAACCGCGTGTCGAAGACCGTCAAGGGTGGTCGTCGCATGAGCCTCGTCGCTCTCGTCGTCGTTGGCGACGGCAAGGGCAACGTCGGCGTTGGCATGGGCAAGTCCGCTGAGGTGCCCCTGGCCATCTCCAAGGCGTCTCTCGATGCCAAGAAGAACATGTTCCACGTGCCGGTGACCGAGCAGGGCACCATCCCGCACGAGGTTCTCGGCCACTTTGGTGCCGGCCGCATCATCATCAAGCCCGCTGTCGAGGGTACCGGCGTTATCGCCGGCGGCGCTGTGCGTCCCCTCTTCGAGCTTGCTGGCATCAAGAACGTCCTGTCCAAGTCCCTCGGTACCGACAACGGCCTCAACATCATCAAGGCTGCCGTCGAGGGCCTCAAGGAGCTCTCCAGCCCTGAGGACGTCGCGGCTCGCCGTGGCCTGACGGTCTCCGAGATGTTCGTCGGTAAGGAGAACTAAGCATGGCTGACACCATCAAGATCAAGCAGGTCCGCAGCACCAACGGTTGCAAGCAGGACCAGGTCCGTACTGTCCGTGCCCTCGGTCTCCACAGGATCCGCGAGGTTCGCGAGATTGCTGACAACGAGTCCGTCCGCGGCATGATCTTCAAGGTCAAGCACCTTGTCGAGATTGTAGAGGAGTAGCAAATGCAGCTTCACGATCTTACTCCCGCGCCCGGTTCCACTAAGAACCGCAAGCGCGTCGGCCGTGGCAATTCTTCGGGTCACGGCACCACTTCTGGCCGCGGCCAGAAGGGCCAGGGTTCCCGCTCTGGCGGCACCAAGGGTGCCGGCTTCGAGGGTGGCCAGACTCCGCTGGCTATGCGCCTGCCCAAGCTTCCGGGCTTCCGCAACCCCCGTCGTATCGAGTACACCGCTGTTAACGTTGAGCGTCTCGAGCGTAAGTTCGAGGATGGCGCTGTGATCGACGGTGCCGCTCTTAAGGCCGCTCGCATCACCAAGAGCGAGTTCGAGCCCGTCAAGGTGCTCGGCAATGGTGAGCTCACCAAGAAGTTCACGGTCAAGGTCGACAAGGTCAGCGCTTCTGCGCAGGCCAAGATCGAGGCCGCCGGCGGAAAGGTCGAGCTGCCGTGCTAAATGGTCTTAAGAATGCTTTCCGCATCAAAGAATTGCGCGAAAAGATTCTTTTTACCATAGCTATGCTCGTCGTGTACCGCATTGGTGCGCACGTTCCTGTGCCCGGCATTCCCTTCCAGGGGATGCTGGGCCTTTTCTCGACCGATAACAATTCGGTCGCCGCAGGTGCTATGGCCCTCCTGAATCTTTTCTCTGGCGGCGCGTTGAGCTATGTGTCGGTGTTTTCGCTGGGCATCATGCCTTACATCACCAGCTCGATCATCCTCCAGATGCTCCAGGCCGTCGTGCCTTCCCTGCATGAGCTTGCCCGCGAGGGCGAGGTCGGTCAGACCAAGATTACGCAGTATTCGCGTTACCTCACCTTGGCTCTGGCAATCCTCAACTCCGTGGGTTACCTCTTCCTCTTTAAGAGCTTCGGCATCAGCTTTAATGGCGCCGGCGCTCCCGAGATTATCTTCGACCTCATGGTCGTCGGCACGCTCACTGCGGGCGCCATGCTGATCATGTGGATTGGTGAGCTCATCACCCAGCGCGGTATCGGCAATGGCATGTCGCTGATCATCTTTGCGAACATCATGGCCGGTCTGCCGCAGGCTATCTTCTCCAGCACCGAGGGCAATGCCGGTGGCATCATCACCATGGTGATCATCTGCGCCATCATCCTGCTGGTTATCCCGCTGATCGTTTTCCTTGAGCGCGGCCAGCGCCGCATTCCGGTCTCCTACGCCAAGCGCGTCGTGGGCCGTCGCATGATGGGTGGACAGACCACCTACCTGCCCATCAAGGTCAACACCGCGGGCGTCGTGCCGATCATCTTCGCTTCGGCGCTGCTGTACTTCCCGGCTCAGATTGCCGTGTTCTTCCCCGGCATCGGCTGGATTCAGGCAGTTGCCTCTGCGCTTTCGACCGGTTGGCTCAACTGGGTGCTTAACGTTGTCCTCATCGTGTTCTTCGCGTACTTCTACACCTCCATGGTGTTCAACCCCGATGACACGGCCGATAACCTTAAGAAGCAGGGCGGCTTTATTCCGGGCGTGCGTCCGGGTAGGGCTACCGCGGCCTACATCAAGAACGCGCTCAACAAGATTACGCTTCCCAGCGCTGTCTTTTTGGCGCTCATCGCCATCGTGCCTTCGATCATCTTCTCCTTCACGGGTAACCATCTGATCCAGGCATTTGGCGGCACGTCCATCCTCATCATGGTCGGCGTCGTGCTCGACACGGTCGATAAGCTCGAAGGCCAGATCAAGATGTATGATTACGATGGATTCTTTAAATAGGCTAGAGGAGGATTGCTCATGAACCTCGTATTGCTCGGAGCTCCGGGTGCCGGTAAGGGCACCGTCGCACAGGAGCTCGTCGCCGAGTTTGGCGTCGCTCACATTTCCACGGGCGACCTGCTGCGTGCTGCCGTCAAGGGTGGCACCGAGCTTGGTATTCAGGCTAAGAAGTACATGGACGCTGGCGAGCTCGTTCCCGACCAGCTCGTGATCGACCTTGTCAAGGAGCGCCTTGCCGCCGATGACGCCCAGCAGGGCTTCATCCTCGATGGCTTCCCGCGCAACACCGCCCAGGCTGTGACGCTCGATTCCGAGCTCTCCGCCATGGGTCGCGAGATCGACTGCGCCCTTCTGGTCGACGTGGCCCCCGAGGTCATCATCGATCGTCTGTCTTCGCGTCGCACCTGCCGCGCCTGCGGTTACACCGGCACCGCTGCCGATGCTACCTGCCCCAAGTGTGCCGGCGAGATGTATCAGCGCGACGACGACAAGCCCGAGACCATCAAGAACCGTCTCGACGTCTACGAGAAGTCCACGAGCCCGCTCGTCGACTACTATCGTGGCCAGGGTCTGCTCAAGTCGGTCAACGGTGACCAGGCTCGCGAGACCGTGTACGGGGATGTCAAAGAGGCTCTCGGTCTATGATCAAGATTAAGTCTGCAACGCAAATCGAGCAGATGAAGAAGGCAGGAGCGCTATCTAAGATGGCGCTCCGCCACGTTGGAGCCATGGTGCGCCCCGGCGTTTCGACTTTTGAGCTCGATCAGCTCGCGGAGCAGATTATCCGCATGCATGGCGGCACCCCGGCCTTTAAGGGTTACGGCGGGTTCCCGGGAACCATTTGCGCATCGATCAACGATGCCGTGGTCCACGGTATTCCCAACCCCGACATGATCCTGCGCGATGGCGATATCATTTCCATCGATACGGGAGCTGTTGTCGACGGTTGGGTCGGCGATAACGCTTGGACGTTTTTCGTTGGCACCCCAACGCCCGAGGCCAAGGCCCTGTGCGAGGTTACGCGCGATTGCCTTAAGGCTGCCATCGAGCAGGCTGTCCCCGGTAACCATATCGGGGATGTTGGTTATGCCGTTCAGTCTCTCGCCGAGTCTCACGGCTATGGCGTTCTTCGTGACTATGTTGGCCATGGCATTGGCCGCGTGATGCACGAGGACCCCAACGTTCCTAACTATGGAAAGAAGGGGAGGGGCGTTCGCCTCCAGGCCGGCATGGTCATTGCCATCGAGCCGATGGTTACGATGGGTTCCAACCATGTGAGCACGGGCTCCGACGGTTGGATTGTTACGACCAACGACCACCTGCCCGCCGCGCACTACGAGAACACCGTCGCCATTACCAATGACGGTCCGGTGATTCTCACCACGGATGCCCAAGGTGCTTGGTGTTCGCTCCAAGGCGGAGAAATGTAACAAGTCCCGCTTAGTTGTGGAGCCATTACGAAGATATTACGATACGTGCATGAGTATTGTAAAATTCTCAATCGCTGTCGTTTTCTAGAGAAAGATGATTGCTTGTGAAGAAGGAAGACGCAATTGAGCTCGAGGGTACGGTAAAGGAACCGCTGCCCAACGCCATGTTTAAGGTCGAGCTCGAGAACGGTCATTCGGTTCTGTGCAACATTTCTGGCAAGATCCGAATGAATTACATCCGTATTCTCCCCGGTGACAGGGTTGTCGTGGAGCTTTCCCCGTACGACCTGACCCGCGGCCGCATCACCTATCGCTACAAATAGCGGCACGCATACACGCACTCCATTTCCGGCTGCAGGCTTAGCTCAACCTACGGTCGGATTGTGTGTGAAGACCAGCCATAGTTTTAAACGCCTGCGGCTGGGCGAGTAGATAGTAGGGAAGTAGTTTGAGCGCTACCGAAAGGAAGAACGATGAAGGTACGTCCTTCGGTCAAGAAGATGTGCGATAAGTGCAAAATCATTAGGCGCCATGGCAAGGTCCTCGTCATTTGCGAGAACCCCCGTCATAAGCAGCGTCAGGGTTAAGAGAGGAGACTACGTTGGCCCGTATTAATGGTGTCGACCTCCCGCGTGAGAAGCGCGTTGAGATCGGTCTGACCTACATTTACGGCATCGGCCGCACCACTGCGACGAAGATCTGCGTCGAGTGCAACGTTAACGTGGATACGCGTGTTAAGGACCTCACCGAGGATGAGGTTAACGCCATCCGTGATTATATCGACAAGAACCAGATCATGGTTGAGGGCGACCTCCGCCGTGAGCGCAACCAGAACGTCAAGCGCCTTATGGACATCGGCTGCAACCGCGGCCTTCGTCACCGCAAGGGCCTCCCGGTCCGCGGCCAGCGCACCCACACTAACGCTCGTACCCGCAAGGGCCCGAAGCGTCAGATCGGTGCTAAGAAGAAGAAATAAGGAGCGCTAGATAGATGGCTACTGCTAAGAAGAACGTTCGCGCTGCCCGTCTGAAGCGCGCGGACCGTAAGAACATTTCCGTGGGCCAGGCTCACATTCGTTCTACGTTCAACAACACGATCGTTTCGATCACCGATCCCCAGGGCAACGTCATTTCCTGGAAGTCGGCTGGCCAGGTGGGCTTCAAGGGCTCCCGTAAGTCCACGCCGTTCGCTGCCCAGATGGCTGCCGAGGCTGCTGCCAAGCAGGCCATGGAGCACGGTATGAAGAAGGTTTCCGTCTTCGTCAAGGGCCCCGGCTCCGGTCGTGAGACCGCCATCCGCTCCCTCCAGGCTGCTGGCCTCGAGGTCTCGAGCATCCAGGACAAGACCCCCATTCCGCACAACGGCTGCCGCCCCAAGAAGCGTCGCCGCGTGTAACTGAAAGGATCGTATCAATATGGCAATCGACAGGACTCCTGTTCTTAAGCGCTGCCGTCAGCTCGGGATCGATCCCGCTGAGCTCGGTTACAGCAGCAAGAAGGAATCTATCCGTCAGCCCAAGCGCCGTCGCAAGGAATCTGAGTACGGCATGCAGCTGCGCGAGAAGCAGAAGGTCAAGTTCATCTATGGCGTTCTGGAGAAGCAGTTCCACGGCTACTTCAACAAGGCCCGTAAGATGAACGGCGTCACCGGTGAGAACCTCATGATCATCCTTGAGTCTCGCCTTGACAACGTCGTCTTCCGTCTTGGCTTCGCCCGCACCCGCAAAGAGGCTCGTCAGTCCGTCCGTCACGGTCACTTCACCGTGAACGGCAAGCGCGTGGATATTCCGTCCTACCGCGTCAAGGCCGGCGACGTCGTCGCTGTCGGCGAGAAGTTCCGTGACCTCCTCCCCATCAAGGAGGCTCTGATTTCCTCCGAGCGCTTTGAGGTCCCTGGCTGGCTCGAGGTCGATATCGAGAAGCTGTCTGGTAACGTGCTCGCTCTGCCGACGCGTGAGCAGATCAGCGGTGATATCAACGAGCAGCTCATCGTCGAGCTCTACTCTAAGTAGTCCATCCGGGCTGCTGAGGCTGGAGGTAATACATGTCAGAATTCATTAGGCCTCAGGTTCAGGTCGAAGAGATCAACGAGACGTCTGCTCGTGTCTCCGTCGAGCCGCTCGAGCGTGGTTACGGCGATACGCTGGGTAACTCCCTTCGTCGCGTTCTTCTGTCCTCGCTCGAGGGTGCCGCCGTCGAGGCTATTCAGATCGATGGTGCGCAGCACGAGTTCATGACCATCCCTAACATGGTCGAGGATGTCACCGACATCGTCCTGAATGTCAAGGGTCTTGTCTTCAGGGCTCTCGGCACGACCGACGAGGCGACCGCCACCATTTCTGTTGACGGCCCCTGCGAGGTCACCGGTGCGGACTTCTTTATTCCGTCCGAGTTTGAGCTGGTCAACCCCGAGCAGCACATCGCTACGCTTACCGAGGGTGGCCATCTCACCATGAGCATGCGCATCGGCTATGGCCGCGGCTATGTCTCTGGCGAGGCTAACAAGCGCGACAACGATCCCATCGGTGTGATCCACGTCGACTCGCTGTACTCGCCGGTTTCCCGTTGCGCCAAGCTCGTTGAGGCTTGTCGTGTCGGTCAGCACACCGACTACGACCGCCTTGTCCTCGAGATCGAGACCAACGGCTCCATCGCCCCGCGCGATGCCGTGGTCCAGGCTGCCAATATCATCAACCAGCATATGGCCGCCTTTATGAACCTTGCCGAGACCCCCGAGGTCGAGGAGGAGGCTTCGATCTTCGCTCCCGAGGTCACCAACGAGAACGCCGAGCTGGACAAGCAGATCGAGGATCTGGACCTTTCCGTCCGTTCCTACAACTGCCTTAAGCGCGCCAGCATTCACTCGGTCCGTCAACTCGTTGAGTTCTCGGAGAACGATCTGCTCAACATCCGTAACTTCGGTGTTAAGTCGATCGAGGAAGTGAAGGACAAGCTTGAGTCCATGGGCCTGAGCCTGAAGGCTTAATGCTTCGCATATTTGAGGAGAAACTAGACCATGCGTCACAACGTTAAGAAGGGCCTGAAGCTCGGCACCGATGCGAGCCACACCAAGGCCATGAAGAAGAGCCTTGCTAAGGCCCTCTTCGAGAACGACCGCATCAAGACCACCGAGACCCGCGCTAAGGCGCTGCGTTCGGTCGTCGATCCGATCATCACCTGGGCCAAGAAGGGCGACCTGCACTCTCGTCGTCTGGCTATCGCCAAGCTCGGCGATAAGCAGCTCGTTGCCGAGATCTTCGACAAGGCTGCTCAGGGCATGTGGCAGGACCGCAACGGCGGTTACACCCGCATCATGAAGCTCGGTAACCGTAAGGGCGACAACGCTCCCATCGTTATCATGGAGCTCGTCACCGAGCCTTGCACGCCTAAGGCCAAGAAGGCTGCTCCGGCCCCCAAGAAGGCCGCTGCTCCCAAGAAGGTCGAGGCCGTCGAGGAGGCTCCTGCTGAGGAGACCGCTGAGTAGACATTCCGTCTGCATAGGCTATATTCGAGGGGTACGTTCGCGTACCCCTCTTTTTTTGTCGCGATACCGTTGCTTGTTTGTTGGGAGCGCCCATGACCGCGCCGTTTGATTTCAATTCGATTTCCGAGCTTGACGCTACACTCGTATTTCGCGTGGCCTATGATGGCTCGTCGTATAGCGGATTTGCCGAGCAGCCGGGACAGACGACGGTTGCGGGTGAGCTACGTCGAGCCATCGAGACGCTGCTTCGCCGTCCGGTCAATCTGACGTGCGCTGGGCGTACCGATGCCGGCGTGCATGCCGTGGCCCAGTACATCAGCGTGCCCGTAACGGACGCTGAGCTCGCTTGTACGCGCCGTAGGTGGCTGCGGGCTATGGATGCCCTGCTGCCCAAAGATATCGCCATTAACGAGGTCTACAAGGCCCGTAAAGGCTTTTCTGCGCGTTTTGACGCGCGTTCCCGTACGTATACATACCGCATTGCTGATCGAGATGCGCGCCCTGTGCTGTCCCGCGGTGCCGTGTGGTGGCATCGCTATCCCTTGGATGTTGAGGCTATGTCTGCTGCCTGCCCCGCACTGCTGGGCGAGCAGGACTTTAAAAGCTTTTGCAAGGTCGCTTCGGCCGTTGGCAAGCCCACGCATCGCTGCGTGATGCGTGCCGAATTTGGCCATGAGGTTGCGTTTGGCGAGGACATCCTGACGTTCACCATCGAGGGCAATGCGTTTCTGCATTCGATGGTCCGTACGATCGTGGGCACGCTTGTCGAGATTGGCATGCATCGCCGTGAACCCGAGTGGATGCGCGAGGTTATCGATGCTTGCGACCGCACCGCTGCGGGCCCCACGGCTCCTGCCTGCGGCCTTACGTTTATGGGCGTGGATTACGATCCCGCCGAGCTTGTCGTGCTCGACTAGGGTAGGGCTCGACGTGTCGTGCGTCGACACCTGTCATCTGTGGGCTGCGCGTGTGCAACATCTGTTCTTGGCGTGCAATGCAACCGGTGTCTCATTGCTTTTATTGCCGGGGTGTACCATGAACCACGGTTTGATTCATTGCTGTCGAGAGGACGGATAATTTGGTTCGACGTGGCTCGCATCCGCGACTTTCGGTGATTCTTGTGGTAGAAGGTTCGCCCAGCTATGCGATGCGTGCGCTCGAGAGTATCCAGAACCAAGACCTCTACGATTTGCAGATTGTCGTTGTCTGTCGCGATGCTGCGCCCGGTGTGCGCCATTCGCTTCAAGTTGCTGCTGACAGGGACATCCATATTGATTTGATTGACGTCGAGGACGCGACGCGCGGCGCGTGTCTTCGTGCCGGTTTTGCTGCCTTGCGCGGCTCTCAAATCATCGCCATGAACGCCGATGAGTGGTTTGCTCCGCAATCCCTTTCCAAGATGGTCGATATCGCGTGCGATACTGCGGCAGACATAGTGTTCCCCACGGTGTCGCTCGACCGCTATGATGCACATCGAGAGCGCCATTCGCGCGTCTTGGATGCTACTCATATTTCCATTGATAGCAAATCTTCGATGGTGGCCGGGCTGCCCCAGTTGATTTTAGGCGGCTTGGTTGCTCAAGTCTCTGGCGTGATGTATAGCCGTCCGCTGTTTGAGGCATGCCTTTTGTGCGACAAGGCGTTTCGCACAGTTGGGTTTATGGCATGCGCGCTCTCGCAGGCGCAGCGCGTCTCCGGATGCGGCGACGCTTGTTTCCACGCGGTAGCGCCTAAGCTTACAGATGCCTTTGATCCCACCATGTATGCCAGGGTATCCGATGACACCCGAGCGCTCGACGAGCTTGCGGACTCACTCTCGGAAGCAGATAGCGGTGGTCGGCTCAAGCTGGCAAGCCAAAAGTTCTACTTTGTCGGACTGGTCGCCTGCATCGAGAATTTGTGTCTGAGCCCGCATGGGGTGTCGTCAATCGAGCGTTCCGCCCGCATGCGTGATATGCTCGAGGCGCCTCGAACCCGTCAGATGGTCGCCGCGCTCAAGGACAACCATCGGGGACTGGGTCTGTTGTTTGGGCCGATCGCTAGCGCCAAGCCCGCGCGCTGCGTGATGTGTACGCATCTGGTAGCTTTTCTTAACCGGACGGGCGCAAAAACCGCCTAAACGGCTCATTACGAAACAAACTTGCATAGAATTGTTTCGAAATGCGTTCTTATACACAAAAGCCTTCAAATAGCGTTAAACTATTCAATCACTGATTGATTGTCTCCGCCATCTTTTGGAGAGAGGGTTTGTATGGCTAAAAAACGCAATGGGCGCCAGGATGCCATTAGAGATATTGTGCGCAATAAGGATGTCCGCACGCAGCGCGTGCTGGTTGATGAGCTCCGTGCTATGGGCTTTGATTGCACGCAGGCGACTGTCTCTCGCGATATTGCCGACATGGGGCTGCGTAAGCTCCCTGAGGGCATCTATGTTCTGGCAGAGGACTTGCACCTGCAGCGTATGGTTTCCGAGCTCGTAACGGGCGTTCTGCGTACCGATAATCTGGTTATGATCAAGGCTCAGCCTGGCACGGCTTCCGGCATCGCCGCCGCCGTTGATGCGGCAGAGTTGCCCGATGTGCTTGGCTCGCTTGCCGGCAACGATACGATTTTGGTTATTGCCCAGACGGCCGAGGACGGCGAGCGTCTCGAGGCGCTGATCAATAAGCTGAGCAATTCTCGCAAGTAGGCGTGCGGGTCGTGCGCTCGGCATTGTGTGCGCTGACATAGTGGCTTGTAAGGGGTATCGACGTTGGTCGGTACCCCTTTTTGTTTGCCGGTATAAAGACCGCCCACCAGGTCGCTTCAAACTAAAAGGCCCCGAGCAGTTCAATAAGCTGCTCGGGGCCTTGTTGGCTTTAGTCGCGTACTTCTTAGCCGACCGTATCGTCAGGCGTGGGCGAGGGGTCGGGAGTGGGCGTAGGCGTAGGCGTGCCGCCATCGTCGCCGGTCGAACCACCAGTGGAGCCGCCCGTCGAGCCACCGGTCGTACCGGTGCCGCCGGTGGTGTCGCCGCCCGTGGTCTCGGTGGTCGTGGTCGTCGTGGTAGTCGTTGTGGTAGTTTCCTCTTCCTCTTCGTCCTTGTCCTTGTCGTCGTTCTCCGACTTCTTGGTGTTATTGGTGCCGTAGAACTTCCAGACGCTGTTGTTCTTGTAGGTGGGCGCCGTTCCGGTCGCAAACTCCTCGCGCTCGGTACCGGTCAGAACGGTGTTCATAAACCGCTTAAAGACAGGCAGGTTGGTGCTGTCGCCCAGCAGGTCCGTGCCGTACTTTTGGATGGGGATCTCGCCCGCGGAATAGCCGGTCCACAGGGCGCACGCCAGCTGCGGGGTATAGCCGCAGAACCACAGGTTGGTGGTGTTGTCGGTGGTGCCCGTCTTGCCGGCATAGGGCTGGTTGACACTCAGGGCGCCGGCAGCACCCGTACCGCTGCCCTTCATGACGCCGGACAGAACATCGGTGACCGCGGCGGCCTCGCCCTCGGTAAGCACCTGTGAGGGATTGTCGGTGTGCTGGTACAGCACCGAACCGGTACGAGAATCAATCTCGGTGATGGCGATCGGCTGGCGATAGTAGCCGCCGTTGGCAAACGTCGCGTAGGCGGCGGCCATCTCGAGTGGCGAGATCGAGCCGGTGCCGAGCGTCATGACGGGAACGTCCTCGATGTTGTCCTTGGCGGGGTCGATGCCGAGCTTTTTGACGAGCGAGATGATCTTGCTGTTGCCGACGGCTTCCGCCACCTGGATGTAGCCGGTGTTGGAGGAGTATGCCGTCGCCTGCTTAAGCGTGATGCTGCCGTAGCTCTGGTTGGCGTAATTTTGGACCTCGGTCGTGGTGCCCTTGGCCTTGAGCGGCGAGTTGCAGTTGAGGGTGACGTTGGGGTTCATGCCGTTTTGGATGGCAGTTGCCAGCGTAAAGGCCTTAAAGGTGGAGCCGACGGGACGCTTGGCCGTGGCATGGTTTACGTGGTTCTCGTCGGCGTTGTAGTCGTAGCCGCCCACCATGCACTTGATGTAGCCGGTCTTGGGGTCGACGACGACCATGCCCATGTCCAGGCCGTCAAGCGAGAGCGTGTCGAGCTGCTCGCGGACGGCATTCTCTGCCACCTGCTGCATCGTGGGGTCGATGGTGGTCTTGACGGTCAGGCCGCCCTTAAAGAGCACGTCGGTCGAGAACTCCTGCTCCAGCAGCTGCTTGACGTAGGAGACAAAGTAGGGCTGCGAGTATACGTCGACGCCGCTGCCCGAGATTTCGGTCACATTGAGGGTGATGGGCTCGGCCTGTGCGGCATCGTGCTCCTCCTGGGTGATGTGGCCCAGGCGCAGCATGTTGTCGAGAACCTTGTTGCGGCGAGACAGTGCCAGATCGGGATTGACCGTGGGGTCGTACTGCGAAGGCGAGTTGGGAAGGCCGATGAGTAGCGCGGCCTCGCTCAGGGTGAGGTCGGCGGCGCTCTTGGACAGATAGGTCTCGGCTGCGGCCTCGATGCCGTAGGCGCCGTGGCCGTAATAGATGGTGTTGAGGTACATCATGAGGATCTCGTCTTTGGAGTACATGTCCTCCATCTTGATGGCGATGTAGGCCTCGCGCACCTTACGCTCAATGGTCGAGTCGAATTGCTCCTCCTGCAGGATGGTGTTGCGCACAAGCTGCTGGGTGATCGTCGAGGCGCCTTCGTGCCCGCCGCCGAGGGTTGCCACCGCAGCACGCGCGATACCCCACAGGTCGATACCGCCGTGCTCGTAGAAGCGCTCGTCCTCGACGTCAACGGTGCCCTGCAGCACGTAGGGGGAGACCTCGTCCTTGGTGATAGACTTGCGGTTTTGCGTGTAGAAGCTCGCGATCTTGTTGCCGTTGCAGTCGACGATCTCGGTGGGCTCGCTCACCAGATACGCGTTGGCGTCGGTGTAGTCGGGCAGATCGGACAGCCAGCGGTTGACGTTGCCGACCATGCCGATGCCAAATGCCACGCCCGCAATCAGCAGAAAGCCCAAAAACGAGAGCAGGATTATGGGCAGAGCATGCGTCTTTGAACGGCTGCGTCCCTGTCGTTGGCGAGGACCCATATATTGACCTCCAGGTATGTCGTGCCGGACGGTGGATGTGCCGTCGGGGCAGGATGGACATAAGTTATTACACGATAAACCAAACGGGGCGCGCGAGGCCTCGTGTATGCTGGAAGACGGCATTTTTCAGAGTGAATGCATACCTTGGTAAGGAGTTTGCCGATGGCGATTCGGGCGATGGGGCCGAGCGGACAATACGAGACTGGATTGGATGCTGCCGGTGCGGCGCTGCCCGAGTTGCTGGCGCCGGCGGGCGGACTCGACCAGATGCTTGCGGCCATCGCCGCGGGCGCCGATGCCATCTATGCGGGGTTGGGCGGCTTTAACGCCCGTGTGGGCGCCCATGGCTTTACGGATGACGAGTTTGCGCGCGGCTGCGCCGTGGCGCATGCCCATGGCGTGCGTGTGTACGTGACGCTCAACGTGTTCGTGTTTGACGATGAGTTGTCCGACGCGGTGGCGTTGGGAGCTCATGCACTGGAGCTGGGCGCCGGTGCTCTGATTGTCGCCGATGCCGGGTTGGCCTGCGCGCTGCGCGCGGCGATTCCCGGGGTCGAGATTCACCTGTCCACGCAGGCGGGCGCTCATAGCGAGGGTGCCGTGCGGCTTGCCGCCGATGAGCTGGGGGTCGAGCGCGTGACGACGGCACGCGAGCTGACGGTCGACGAGATTGCGGCGCTATGTGCCACGGGCGTGCCCATCGAGGTATTCTGCCACGGTGCGATTTGCATCGGCTATTCGGGGGCGTGCGAGTTCTCGGCCTTGCGGCGTGGGCGCTCGGCGATGCGCGGCGACTGCACGCAGCCGTGCCGTCTGGCGTACGACCTAGTGGACGAGGCGGGGCAGAGTGTTGTTGCCGTCGAGGGGGACCGCCTGCTTTGTCCGCGTGACTATCTGGGTATCGCGCACCTGCCCGAGCTTGTTGCCGCCGGCGTGGCATCGCTCAAGATCGAGGGGCGCATGAAGAATCCCGATTACGTATTCAACGTGGTGAGGGTGTGGCGTCGGGCACTCGATATGCTGTGCGACGGCGCGTGGGACTCCGGTGCCGTGGAAGAGCTTGAACGCGAGCTGGGAAGGTCGTTTAACCGTGGGTTTACCGATGCTTACCTGCGGGGTCGTTCGGGTGCCGAGCTCATGAGCTTTGAGCGCGCGATCAACCAGGGCGTGCGCGTGGGCCACTTGGTGGCGGTGGGTCACGAAGAGGTGACGGTTGAGCTTGATGCCGCCGTGGCGGCGGGCGATACGCTCGAAATCCGATTTTACCCGGGTGCCGACGCGCGTCCCGATGTGCCCAAGCGCTGGCCACAGGTGCCTTGCCCCGTGGATGCCGCTGCGGGGGAGCGCATCGTCGTGCATTGCAAACGTAAGGTGGACGCGGGCTGCGAGGTCTATCTGATTCGCAGCGCCGGCGTGTTGGATCAGACGGCGGCGGTGTTGGAGCGCATGCGGGCCGAGGCGGATGCGATTGCGCCCGTTGCGCGTGCCGTTGAGGTGCTGCCCTTTGAGGGCGCTGCGGTGGATGGCGGTGCGTCGACGGAGTTGGTGGGGTCGGCGGGGCCGGCAAAGCGCGAGGATTTTGCTCGTATGGTCTTTGCCTGGGAGCTGATGGATGTGGGTCCGCGCGATGAGCGAGATCTGTCCGATACAACGGTGGTGCTCGACGAAGTGTGCCGCGCGGGCGACGCCGAGCGGACTCGGGCGCTTATGCAGCGTGCCGGGCGCGTCGTCTGCCGCAATCTGGGACAAGTGGCGATGGCCCGCGAGCTGGGCACAACGTTTGACGTGGCGGCGCCGGTGTTCTGTGCCAATCGGGCCACGCTTACCTGGCTGCGCGGACTCGGTGCGGGGCGGGTGTGCTTGTCGGCCGAGTTGCTCGGCAATGATGCGGAGCGTGTTGCCGAACTTGCCGCTTGCCCCGGTGTCTTGGGGCCTGTCGATGCCGACCGTCCCGAGCTCATGGTGTGCGAGCACTGCTTGCTGACTGCCGAGGGCGCCTGCGCCACGGATGCAACGGGGCAGGTCCGTTGCCGTGACTGCTCGCGCCGTCAGCAGGCGCGCTTTTTGGTCGAACGTGACGGCACGCGTTTGCCGGTCGTTATCGACGCGTGCGGCAGGACGAGGATTTTCCTGTCGTAGGTGCCGCGTCGCGCTGTTTTGGTTATTATTAGTGGGTTTATGAACTTCCAGCACCGCCGTATCCGGTGAGGGTGCTATAGCAAAAGGAGGATACCCAATGCTGTCTGTTGACGAGCAAATGCGTATCATCACCTCGGGTGCAGCGCAGATCGTCCCCGAGGCCGACCTTCGCAAGAAGCTTGAGAAGGGCGAGCCCCTCAACATCAAGCTCGGCGTCGATCCCACCAGCCCCGACCTGCACCTGGGCCATGCCGTGCCCCTGCGCAAGATGCGTCAGTTCCAGGACCTGGGCCACAACGTCACCCTTATCATCGGCAACGGCACTGCGCTGATCGGCGACCCCTCGGGCAAGAACTCCACCCGCCCGCAGCTTTCGCAGGAGCAGATCGAGGCCAACGCCGAGACCTACGTGAGCCAGGCCATGAAGATCCTGGACCCCGAGAAGACCACCATCGTGCACAACGGCGACTGGATCCTTTCGATGGACCTGGCCGGCCTGCTGCAGGTGTGCTCCAAGTTCACCGTCGCCCGCATCCTCGAGCGCGACGACTTTACCAAGCGCTACCAGTCCCAGACGCCGATTGCCCTGCACGAGTTCCTGTACCCTGTGATGCAGGCCTTCGACTCCGTGCAGATCAAGGCCGACGTCGAGATGGGCGGCACCGACCAGCTCTTTAACCTGCTCGCCGGCCGCGAGCTCATGGAGAAGATGGGCATGGAACCGCAGATCGCGCTCACCATGCCGCTGCTCGAGGGCACCGACGGCGTCCGTAAGATGTCCAAGTCCTACGGTAACTACATCGGCCTGACCGATGCTCCCAAGGATATGTTCGGCAAGACCATGTCCATCCCCGACGAGATGATTGGCAAGTACTATCGTCTGGCCAGTTCGCTCACCCCGGCCGAGGTCGACAAGATCGATGCCGCCCTGGCCGATGGCTCCGCCGACCCCTACGAGCTCAAGCGCGCTCTAGGCCGCGACCTGTGCGACACCTACCACGGTGCTGGCGCCGGCGACGAGGCTCAGGCCGAGTTCGACCGTGTGTTCAAGGAGGGCCAGCTTGCCGACTTCCCCGAGAAGCACGTTGAGCTGACCGTCAACGACGAGGGCCAGATTTACCTCGCTGGCCTGCTCAAGGACCTGGGCCTTTCGGCCAGCGCCGGTCAGGCCCGCCGCGACATCGACGGCGGCGGCGTCAAGATCAACGGCAAGGCTGTGGCTCCCAAGAGCTACAACATCGATCCGAGCGCCCTCAAGCTGGGCGACACCCTCTCCGTGGGCAAGCGCAAGGGCTTTAAGTTGGTCTAACGAGCGAGTTGACCTCACAAGTGCAATAAGGCCGCAGCCGGGAATCCCGACTGCGGCCTTTTTGGTTGCGACGATCCCTTGGGGACGGAGGGATCATTTGGCGGTGCCGTTAAGCGGAAGGGGTGTTAGCGGGACTTTCTTTTTGGCATACAATGGCTATTGGCTTGCTGCGGTGAAGGTCTGTCCGCTCCGCAGCTTTTTTCTACGGTTAAAGGAGTATGTATGTCCGTTGAGGTCATGAGGTCTGTGATCGATGCTGCCGAGGGGCGCGTGCCCGTCGACACGCTGTTTACCAATGCGCAGATCGTCGACGTGTATGGCCAGCGTGTGGCGCCCGGTAGCGTTGCCGTCAAGGACGGTGTGATCGTCGGCGTGCTCTACGATGGTCGCGACGATGCTGCTGGCACCTACGAGGCAACTGAGGTCATCGACTGCCAGGGTCGCTATCTCGCTCCCGGTTTTATTGACGGGCATTTGCATATCGAGTCCTCGAACATCCGTCCCGCCGAGTATGCTCGCATGGCCGCGACGCGCGGTACTACCACCGCCATTGCCGACAGCCACGAGATTGCCAATGTTGCCGGTCTCGACGGCTTGCGCTTTATGATCGAGGACGGCCGCCGCGCACCCATCTCCATCAAGTACATGATGCCTTCGTGCGTGCCCGCGCTGCCCGACGAGCAGGCCGGTGCCGTTATTTCGGCTGCCGATATGCAGGCGTTTTTTGCCGAGCATCCGGGCGATGTCTTTGGCCTGGGCGAAATGATGAACCTTCCGGGCGTTTTTATGGCCGATCCCGAGACCTGTGCTCGCATCGATGCCGCTAACCAGACGCCGTCCAAGCAAGTCGACGGTCATGCGCCGCTCGTTGCCGGCAAGGACCTCAATGCCTATGCCGCGGCGGGTATTATCGCCGACCACGAGTCGACGATTCCCGAGGAGGCGCTCGATAAACTGTCCCGCGGCATGTATGTGATGCTGCGCGAAGGTACGTGTAGCCACGACTTGGCCAACCTGTCGCCGATGCTGCTAGAGAATCCCGCGCGCGCCCGCCGCTGCTGCTTCGCGACCGACGACCGCGCCCCTTCCGATGCGCTTGCGACCGGCATGATCGACAATGCCTGCCGCGCGGCTATCGAGGCCGGCATCGACCCCGTGGTCGCTATCTCTATGGCGTCCCTCTCCACGGCCGAGGCGTTTGGCCTGGACCACGGTTGCCGCGACCCACACGAGCTGCGTGGTGCGATTGCCCCGGGCAAGCGTGCCGACCTGCTGGTGCTCAATGACCTGACGTTTGCCACGGCTCCGCATCGCGTGTATGCCGCCGGCGCGCTCGTGGCACAGGACGGCACTTTTGTGGGCGAGATTGCACCCGAGATGGCCGAGGTCGCGGCCCTTGCCGATGAGCTACGCGCCTCCGTTAAGCTGCCGAAGCTTTCGCTCGACGTATTCGACTATGCCTTTAAGCCGGGCGAGGCCGTGATTGACGTGGTGCCGGGCAAGGCCATCACGGGCATGGTTCGCCCCAAGAACACCGAGGGCCTGCGCCGCATTATGCTGATTGAGCGCCATGGCCGCGGCGTGTCGCTGCAGGCCGAGGGCGCCGACGGCGACGGCCCCGCTGGCCTGGGCCTGGTCGGCAAGCATATCGGTCGCGGCTGGGTGCGCGGCTTTACCATCACCGGTGGCGCCATTGCCTCCACGATCGGCCACGACTCGCACAACGTGTGCGTGGTGGGCGACAATGCGGCGGATATGATGGCTGCCGTTGAGGCCGTGGGCCAGGGCGGCCACGTGCTGGTGCGCAACGGCGAGGTCGTGGCGCGCATTCCGCTGGCGCTCGGCGGCCTGATGAGCGAGGGCGCTGCCGAAGACGTTGCGGCGCAGCACGACGACTTTATGGTCAAGGCGCGCGCCATGGGCATCGAGCCGCCGCTCGACCCCATCATGGGCATCATCTTCCTGCCCCTGCCGGTGATCCCGACGCTCCGCATCCGTCCCGAGGGCATGTTCGACGTCACAACCTTCACCTACGCCGACTAGTCATCAGGGACGTTCTTAAACGACTAGCCGTTGGGGACACTCTTTGGCGGGCTGCCTGACGTCGCGACCGTGGGGCCTCTGGCGCGCGTGAGCTATTTGCTAGGTCCATGTAACGTTTATAACTACGGGGTCTTATTCGAGCTCCCTTTGGGTACGGTGTTTTCAGATATACATCTGTTTTCACTACTAAGCCCGAAGGGAGCTTTTCTATGTTTAAACTGATTGCATCCGATATGGACGGCACACTGCTTGACGAAAACGGCCAGGTGCCTCCCGAGACCTACGAACTGATTCTGGCGCTACACGAGCATGGCGTGCATTTCGCCGCATCGTCAGGTCGTCGCTACGATCGCCTGTGCGAGTTCTTTGCGCCCGTTCGCGACAAGATGGACTTTGTCGCCGCTAACGGCGCCCAAGTCTACGCCGACGGTAAGATGGTAGACCGTGAGGTGTATTCCCACCTGGCGATTCGAAGGCTCGCCCAGGCCGTCGCGACGTTTCCCAATTTGCATCTTGCGCTCTTTGACCGAACCAAGTCCTTTTTGCTCGATGACGAGAGCAAGTTCGTGCGCGAGGTCGATAAGGACCTTCCCAATGCCGAACGCATTTGGGAGCTGCCCGATCCCAGCGTAAATATCATCAAGGCGAGTATCTTTTGCGATGACGGTGCCGTTATGGACAGCGCCTACGTACTACAGCGCGAACTTGGTCAGCTCTTTACTTTTGCGCCTTCGGGCAACGCGTGGATCGATGCCATGCAGCCTGGTGTGTCGAAGGCCTCGGGTATCGCGCAGCTCGCGGAGCATTACGGCATTGGTCGCGACGAGGTCATGGCGTTTGGCGACTCGATGAACGACTACGAGATCATTCGCTTTGTCGGCACGGGCTGCGCGATGGAAAACGCGCGCCCCGCGCTTAAGGCGGTGGCCGATTGCGTGGTGGGTTGTAACCGCGACCACGCCGTCCAGCAGGAGCTCCGTCGCGTGCTGGAGAGTCTCTCCTAATCCGGCAGATGGGGACGTTCCTTTTCTGCCGACAGTGGGGGACGGTCCTTGCAGCTTTTTGCGAAGAGTGTCCCCAGTGACTAGTCGTTTAAGAACGTCCAATGACTGACCAATGACTAGGCGAGGGCGGCCATGATGGTGCGGGCGACGCCGTCGTGGTCGTTGTCGTATTCGGTGATGGCGTCGGCGGCCTCGCGATCTTCGGGCTCGGCGTTGATCATGGCCATGCCATGGCCCGCTGCCTGCAGCATGGGGATGTCGTTGATGTTGTCGCCGAACGCCCAGGCGTCGGCGAGACGCTCGCCCAGATGCTCACACAGCCACGTGAGGGCCGTTCCCTTGGTGGCGCCTTCGCCCATAACCTCGATATTCATGGCGTACGAACGCGTGACCTCAATGCCTCCGAGCGTGTCGAGCGCCGCCGCGATGGCGTCGCGATCGGCGGGGTCGTGCCAGTACATAGCGATGCGTTCGAGCGTCTCGACCTCGTCGATCTTGCTGTCGATATTCATGTCGATCGGCGTTCGTGTGCGCTTGAGCGAAGCCGCGATGTGGGGGTCGCCGCCACAGAACTCATCCAGGCGCGTGTAGAGCGAGCGGGGGAGGAAGCACTGCCCATCCGCGAAGATATCGAAGGTCACATCGTGGCCGGCGGCGATGCGATGGACGCGATGGGCAATGCCGCGATCGAGCGGACGGCTCAAAATGCGCGTGGCGCGCGAGGCATCGTTGGGCACATCGTCGTCGAGCTGCCAGACGCTGGCGCCATTGGCGCAGACCGCGTAGTGCACGGCAGGATGGGCGAGGATGGGCTCAAAGACGCCCGACAGCGGACGCCCCGTGCACGGTACAAACTCAATGCTGCGACGTGCGAGCTCGTCGAGCATCGCCCAGGTGGCGTCGCCCATCTGCTTGTCGCTCGTCAACAGTGTTCCATCCATATCGGAAAAAACAATCATTCGATGCAGCCCTTTCTACTGGCATAAAAAGCGTGGCCGAGGGCGGTGATGCCCTGGCCACGCTCGAGTTCTATAACGGTCCGCGTCCTAGCGGTCGGCGATCGGCTTGTACTCCAGCGGCTCGATCACCGGACGATAGGCCGGGCGAATAATACGGTGCGCGCAGAAGAGCTCTTCCATGCGGTGTGCCGACCAGCCGGCCATGCGGGCGACGGCGAATAACGGCGTAAAAAGCGTTTCGGGCACGCCGAGCATCTTGTAGATAAAGCCTGTGTACAGGTCGATGTTGGCGCAGATGGGCTTGGTCATGCCGTGGTCGCGCATGACCTGGGGTGCCAGGCGCTCGATGCGCTCGATGAGTGCGAACTCTTCGCCCAAGTCCTTCTTGGCTGCCAGCGAGCGCGCGTAACGACGGCAGACCTCGGCGCGCGGGTCGCTGAGCGTATAGACGGCGTGGCCCATGCCGTAGATGAGGCCCGTGCCGTCGAAGGCCTGCTTGTCGAGGATCTTGCCCAGGTAGGCCGCGACTTCGTCCTCGTCCTCCCAGTTGGAGACATGCGCGCGGATGTCCTCGTGCATAGACACGACCTTGGCATTGGCACCACCGTGGCGCGGGCCCTTGAGCGAGCCGATAGCCGCGGCGTAGGCGGAATACGGGTCGGTGGCCGAAGACGACAGCACGCGGCAAGCGAAGGTGGAGTTGTTGCCGCCGCCGTGCTCGGCATGCAGCATGAGCATAACGTCGAGCAGCATCGCCTCATCGCGGGTGAACGCCATGCCGCCGCGCAGGACCTGTAGGATGGTCTCGGCGGTGGAGAGACCGGGCGTAGGGTGCGGCACGTGAACCTCGGAGCCGCGAAGCTTGGCGACCGAGGCCATGTGTGCGAAGGCGGCGATGCGCGGGAGACGTGCGAGCATGGAAATGGCGACGTCGATTTCGTGCTCGGGCGTGATCACGTCTGGTTCGGCATCGAAGGCGTAGAGCAGCAGTACGGCGCGCTGGAGCACGTTCATGATGCTCGACGATACCGTGGTCATAGGGAACTCTTTAACGTACTCGTCGCTCAGATGTCTAAAGGCGCCCAGGCGCTCGCAAAAGCCGTCGAGCTCTTCCTTGTTGGGCAGCGAACCCGTGATAAGCAGATAGGCGACTTCCTCGTAGCCATAGCGATTCTCGGCCTGGGCATTGTTGACCAGATCCTCGATGCTGTAGCCGCGAAGCGTGAGCTTGCCCTGATCGGGCACGACCTTTCCGTCGACCTTGTTGTAGCCGTGCACATCCGAGATACGAGTGAGACCCGCGACCACGCCCGAGCCGTCGGCATTGCGTAGGCCGCGCTTGACATTGTGCTCGACAAACAGGCCCTCGTCATAAGGGTCGGTCGGCAGGCCGTGGTAGAGGCTTTCGCTCTCAGACGAAATCTGGCGGCTTGCTTCGTAATCCAGAACCAGTCGGCTCAAGTGGTCATCGAAGCGGTAATAGATTTTCTTGGCGTCGTAGGCCATGCGCGCTCCTCTCCGGGCCGCATCGGGGTGGCCTGCATGGGCATGCGCGTGTCAGGCTATCCCCAGCGGCTTGTTCGCTACAGGCGGTACATAAAGTTAAAGACGTCCTCGCGCTGGATGGACACGTTGACGCCCGAAAGCTCGCCGGCCTCGGCCAGGGCCTTCTGCAGCTCGGCGAAATCGAGCTTGGACTCAGCGGTGTCGGCCAGCATGGTCATGGTGAAGATGTCCTCGATAATGGACTGCGTAATGTCGCGGATGTCGACGTTGGCCTCGCCCAGGACACGGGTGACGCCGGCGACGATGCCGGGGCGGTTCTTGCCAAGGACGGTGATGACGATACGGGAGGACGAGATCTCGGCCATGGGAAACCCTTTCGCGTGGTCGCGGCGCGCGCGGGGCGCTCCGCTACGGTACAGTGTTCATCATTGTACCTGTCTGGCGCAAAAAAGGCGCGCTCGCTGCGGCGTTACATGCCTGCAACATGAGCGTAAGGGGGAAGGCCGCACGGGGAAGAGCCGTCTGGCGCGTGTCCGGCTCGTGTTGGGTTGATTTCCGATCTCAGCCGAACACATTGAGCGGACAGGCCGTTCCCGCAGTCAGCCGAACGCCTCCGACGGCTGATTCCGAACTGGAAGCGGAGGGCATCCCCGCCCTTCGGTAGGGGATACCGCTCCGCGGCGCATGCCGCGGGCGGCGCCCCTATCGGACCACCGTGACCTCAGTTGGGATGGGCCCAGCACTGCCGCGTACTCGGTGAGCTAGAGCCAACTGTTCGTCTTCACGTCGCGTATGGCGATATTTCGGTCGTCCGGCTCGGTGATGCCGTAGCCGAACGCCTGGAGCGTCTCGATGGACTCCTGGATCCTCTGTTGGAACATGGGACCCGGATCGACCCTCGGCCCGAGGTGCCCGCGCCAAAGGCACGGCGTGGCGCGCAGCATGTTATGGATTTTGGAGATGGGCTCGATGTCGGCGTAGACGTTGAGCGTCGCCATGGCGTCCTTGTGGCCGAGGATCGATTGGAGCGCCTTGATATCGCCGCCTTGGCGGATCCACTGCGTTGCGAACGTGTGGCGAAGGCCGTGGAACGTGATCAGCTCGTCGTTGGTGCCCATGAGGCCGTTGGTCTCCGAGAACGTCTTGAACGCCCTGCGGATATAGCTTGTCGTCGCGAAGGTCGCGCCCGGCTCCGACAGGATGTAGCAGTCCCCGATCTCGACCGCCCCGGTAAGGCCGCGCAAGCGCAGCTTTCCGCAGTCGATCTCGTGGGTCTCCTTCAGGATGGGGAGTAGGCCGACCGGGTCGATGGGGATACCCCTGGCGTCATGGGTCTTGGTGTCCTTGATGAACGAACCCATTCCCTTCGCGTACGCCACCGAGTGTCTGATCGAGATCAGGCCCGTCTCGAAATCCACATCGCACCACCGAAGGCCGCAGACCTCGCCGATTCGCATCCCCGTGTGCAGGGCGAGTACGACCGCCCTCTAATCCTCGGCGGACCAATCGAGTCCGAACTCCTTTCGGGCATCCTCTTCGCTCATGACTTCGAGAAGGTCTCCGGGTTGGCAACGAAGGGCGAGGCATAGCTGCTCGAGTGTGTTGAAGCGAATGCCGCGAATATGCCCTTTTTTAATACGGGACAGGTTCACGGGCGTGGTTCCAATCCTTTCGGCAAGTTCGTTCGAGGAAATCTTTCGCTCGGCCATGATCTTGTCGAGGCGAACAATTACGGGCATGGCGTTTCCTTACGCAATCTCGTCGGAGTCGAGGTACAGCTCTCGGGCGTACAAGAAGAGCTGGGAAAGCATGAACAGGACGATGCCGAGAACCAGAGAGGTCCAATCGAATGATGAAGCGATCTCTTGGGCGCCGACGGCCCCCTCGCCGCCAAACATCGAAACGGAGGTTTTGAGTGAGCCGGCGTAGAGGCTGGTGGCAGCTTGAACAACGAAGAGAATGCCGAGCACCTTCAAGCATGTCGCAGACCCTTTCTTGAAGGGGTCTCCGCTCTTGATCGTCCACACGAGAACGGCGCTGAGGATGGTCGTAGCGATACCGATGACGGCAGGGACCAATGTCGAGATCGCAAGGGCTGGATACGCGGGGGAGTCTGCAATTACAGGGTTGTCGAGCACTTCGATTGCTGGCTTTAAGGAGAACGCCACTTGTGCGATGGCGGTGGCGCAAAGGGTCGCAGAGGCTATCGCACATGCGATGCGGAAGGAATGAAGCCGGGGAGTGCGATTGTCGGAACTCATAATAACCTCCGAAGAATTTAAAAAACTCAGGTTACTTTTTAACAGTTTATGTTAAATTGACTTTGCCGGCAAGTAATCACAGCATACTGCAACCGAAACCCCTCTAGATTGGAGAGGATTATGTTCAGTACTGTTAAGTCGTGTAAGCTCTTGGTTTTCCTCGGCCTCGCTCTTTGTCTGTTGCTGCCGGGAGCCCCCGCTTTTGCGGATACCCCGATGCCTCCTTCCCAGGAGAGCAGCCAGTGTGCCCTCGTTGAGCCCCTCGGGTATACGGACGACGTCGTCGATACCTACTGGAGCTACAGCTGTCCTCGCGGCGTAAGCGGGCACAGCATCTCGATGTTCAACATCTCTTACAAGACGATCTCCTACCGAAATGGCTATCGCCGATCCGCGCATCATAGGGATCCCGCCTCGCTGCAATGTGCTCCTGTGGTGTTCTTGGCACAACTGATAAATGGCAATTTGTCTATAGCACCTACTAGATGCGAGGAAGGGCCGAGCATTTTGTTCGGCCCCTCTGTTCCGACTGGATGAGGTTAAGGTTGGCGATGAATATGCTCAAAATCTCGAAGGCGATCTTTAGGTCGCTTCTCTCCTCCAGGTCGCTCTGTGTTGTCGTTGTTGCGTTGATGGTTCTTTGTGCTCTGCCCGTCTTCAGGAGCGCGGCTGGCATCGACGGACGGGTCGAATACCTCGAGTCGGGAATAACCCGTGTTGAGCAGGAATTGTCAGCATCCTATGCGGATGCGCTTGTGAATGCGGGGGAGGACGGTGTCTACACCTCTTCATCAAGCATGCCCGCGCTTCTGTACCCTCTTGCCGCGGGACGTCTTATCTTGGCACCGCTCTCTCCCCTACTTCCGTTTCTGCAGATATCGGATGGAGAGTACACCTATTATGACGGATCGAAGGAGTACTTGCTATGGGTCGCAACGGCCGTTGCCGTCTCGTTCCTTGCCGCGCGTCTTAACAAACGTGAAAAGCTCATCATCCAGGCACCGATGGGCGAGCTGGGTAGACTTGTTGCATCGAGCGTATGGGCGAGTGTTTTTGCAATGCTTGCCGTCCTCGCCATCAATCTTCCAGGGATAATCGCCGCGCTTGTGAAGAATGGCCCGGGCTCGCCGTTCTATCCGATAGGCTACATTCAATATGCGACTCCGGTTATCAAACCGGCTTGGCTGGTGTTCGCGCAGACGGCCATCTTGCAATTCTTGGTGGCAGCGTTCATCTCGCTTGTCGTTCACCTTGCCGTGAAGATTGCCAATAACCCTACGCTTGGAATCGTGTTCGTATGTGCCCTGATGGGGGTGACGATGGTTCCCGGGTATTACGGAAGATCCATCGCTTTACGTGAGTTCGCCCTGTTGAATCCCCTTACGTATGCGAACACTGAGTTGACCGTCGGCGCCTATAGCCCGTACCCGACAACGCAGATAGTGAATCTGCCTGGACTTTGCTTCGAGCGTGGCGCGATTGCCCTCGTATGCGCAATCGGGATCGAGGTGTTGGCAATTAGCCTGCTTTGCGTTGCTGGAAAGAGCGGCTGCGCGTGCCCGATATCCCCGATTTGTCTTGAGAGAGGTTCCTTCACTGCATCGAGAACGGCAACTCGTTCGAGCGCTTGTGCCTCCGCCGTTGCATACGTAAGAACGATGGGGAAACTGCTCCTGCGTTCTCCTACCCTCGCCGTATGCGCGATTGCAATGTCGACGACGATGCTGGCCCCGGCTCTGGTCGAGATGTTTCCTGACGCTGATAACGTTTCCGCTGTTCGGTATAGGGATGGGGAGCTCCGTTCAATAGATCGGTATCTAGAGCAGAACGCTGCGAATATGGACGTCGAGGGCAAAGCGGCCCTGGAAGACATGCGGGATGCTCTTTCGGGTTTCGTGTACGCGCCTATGCCTGCGGAGGGGTTTCGAAGCCTTGCGACGTACGAGCGCGCTCGAGGTGAGCTGGGCGCGGCAGATGCGACTCTCCTGCAATCGATCGGAATCGAGCCGGAGACTCCTTCTCGTGCGGAGGCGCGCGCCCTTCTGCTTGAGTCGATCGCGAGCTTGCCGGACCCCAAGGTTTACGAGTTAAGTACGAAGATGCCCCCATTAATCCTCCTTTCGTATCTCCAGGCAGCGCTTCCCTCCTTATTTTTGCTGTTGCCCGTGGTTGTCACATCGCTCGCGTGCGCCCACCTGCAGTGTCGTTCCCTTCTGGTTCTCCAGATCCCCGCAACAGCGCATGTGCGTTTTCTGACGGCTGTTGCGCTGGCTCTCCTGCTTGGCTTGGTGCTGCTTTTGGTGTCGATGGTTCCCGCTGTCGTTGTGTCCGTGATTAAGAACGGTGCGGGTGGATCGGAGTATCCCGTCGCTCTCATTCGGGCGGGAGCTTCGACAACGTCCATGGTGGGGGAGGCGGTGTTGTGCAGTATTCCGTTGCTGGTCATGGCATACGGCGTGATTTCCGTCGTCGCTGCGTTGACAGCAGCGATTAGCCGCAACCCCGTTGTCACCGGAATGGTTTGCGCGGTTCTCTTGGTGTTGGGTTCGTTGAGCGCTCATGTTGAAAGCGTGGGCATGGGCGTCGCGCTGCTGGCTCCATTCGCCTCGTTTGATCCCGCTTCCCAGGTGGGGACGATTGGGTTCCTTGGGCGAGGGACGAACGCGATGCCTTTTGGAGAGGTCGTCGGCGCATCGGGCGCTCTGCTGGTGGTCTTGGGCGCCGTATCTCCGTTGATGGTGCGCCTGAGTGTTCCAAAGATCGAAAGGGGATGATCTCGATGATTGACCTTCAAACGCTGACGATCTCTTATGGAAAGAAGGTGCTCGTAGATTCGGTGAACGCTGAGTTTGCCCCGGGTACGGTCTACGGTCTCGTCGCTCCGAACGGGCATGGAAAGACGACGTTGCTGCGTGCGATGGCAGGTTTGCCGGGTCCTCGCGTGGACGGGAGCATCGTTCTGGATGAGGTGCAGGGTACGGGTGCGAGAGAGGTCCGTTCTATGATCTTCTATGCACCTGGTGAGGGGACGCTGCTGTATCCCGGATTGCGTGCGGAAGATCACCTCAAGATGGTTTGCGATATGTGGCCGCATGCTCGCGATATCGAAGAGATAGTGGAACAAACGCAGATGGGCGAGTTCGCGAAGATGAGGATCCGCACTCTGAGCCAGGGCATGAAGCAGCAGCTTACCCTGGCGATTGCGTATGCGACGGGCGCGCGGTACCTTCTATTAGATGAGCCCATGAACGCGCTCGACCCCAGCAGGGTGGACTTGCATTCCGAGATTCTCAGGAAGCTGGCCGATTCTGGTACGTGCATCATCATGTCATCCCACATCTTGGATTCGGTCGATAGGCTGTGCGATGAGATTCTGTTTTTGAAGGATGGGAGGCTCATTAGAAGCATTCCGCAAGATGATGCTGCGCCGAAGTCTCCTGGATCCCATTTCGCAAAGCCTGCCGGACGCGCCGAGGGTGCGCTAAGCACGTATCGGCGACTCTACGAAAAGGGCGGGTAGAAATGCAAGTTAAAAATCTATGTGGCCAATGTGATACCGTTGAACCCGCGTATCGATACCGCTCAGCCATTCGCCTCGCCCCCATCGCACGCATCTTCATTCGGTCTGTCATTATTAATCTAACAATTCTTTGAGGAACGTAGGTGCTTCTAAATGTACTGTCGACTTCTTCTCAAACTAATCCTAAGAGACAAGGCCGTATGGATTTGTACGCTCGTGCTTGCTGCAGCCTTTTCCGTCCCCATTGCGTTCAATTCACCCATCTACGGGCCCTTCTTTATGAAGCAGGGCATGCAGGGCTTTGTCGACGCATTCAATACGCGCGCACCCCAGGCCAGCGGCACAGACCTATCGCCAGAGCAGCAAGCTGACGCGGAGCTTGCAAGATACGCGAACGCCGCCCTTGCCGCTCAAACCGACGCCGCCTTTCTCGATTCTGCCGAGAGCTACTACGCGCTCATGGACGAAGGCTTCCAATCCGGGTCCATCGTGGGAGACCGAGAGACCAATGACGCAGCGCTCGCATATTGCCGTGCCCTGAGCAGCTCCGGCATCACGGATATCCCGGCCTCCGCAAACGACCTGCCATTCCTTTCCTTCCTGCCTTACGCCGTTGCCACGGCGCCGTCTTTCCTTCCCTTCATCCCCTTCCTTCTCTCGTCGATACTCGTGCTCGGCGCCACAAGGCCCGGGACCCTGGCGGCGAAGGCGCCCGTGCCCAAATTCCGGCTCCTTATCCAGATCGTGTTTTCGATAATCGCCGCGGGGACCGCGATGCTCCTCGCCGGCCTCGCACCCGGGGGCATTTACGCCTTGGCCCTAAACGGCTTCGGGCAAATTGGGTACCCGATCGCCTTCTTCCATGACGGCGCGCTTGCCACCACGACCGCGGGAAACGTCTTCACGACCCTGCTTCTCGCGCTTCTTGCGGGCGGAACCTTGATATCCGTTTGCTCCGCCGTCCTATCGACCGCAACGAGGCGCGTCCTCGCGGGCCCCCTCACCTCCGCGCTGCTTGTCGCGGCCCCGGCATTCCCGTTACTGTCCGATTCGGCACTGGGGCATAACGCCGCGCTCAATCTCCTGCCGCTGGCCGTATTCTCGCCTATCGAGGCAACGGGTTACGTAGGATGCTTCCCGACAGAATTCATTGGCTCCGGTTCAGGCAGCGCATCGATGCTTGCCGTGGCCCTGGCATACGTCGCGGTCTTTTTTGCGGTCGGCGCCGTTGCGACACGTTCGCCCAAACAGCCTGGACCCGCGAAAAAGCGCCATGGGCTCGAGCTTCTGGACGCGAGCGTGGGATACGGAAGCACGACGATACTTTCAATCGGGTCGCTTTTCCTGAGCCCGGGAACGGCGGCGGGCCTCGTTGCTCCCAACGGCTCGGGGAAAACCACCCTTCTTGAAGCGCTGTCGGGCCAATTTCCCACCCGCATCCGCTCGGGAAGCCTGGCGGCAGACGGAATCAGCCAACGTCAATCAGCCGAATTTGCAGAACTCGTCTACCTGAGCTCTTCGGGCGGCACGGATCTCTATCCCACGCTATCAGCCCTCGAGCACCTTGCTTTCGTTAGGGAGGCGTGGAAATCGGCCGCCGACATCGACTCGCTCTGCAGCTCCCTCGGAATCTCCCCATATCTCGACAAGCCGACCCGTAAACTCTCGACAGGAATGAAGCAGCAGGTAAAGCTTGCCATGGCGATATCGACCGATTGCCCGTACCTTATCCTCGATGAACCGCTGAACGGCCTCGATCCGGGAAAGCGGAAAACCTCCTGCGACGCGATGCGCAGCGAGGTGGCGCGGGGACGAAGCGTGCTCATTTCAAGCCATCTGCTCGACGACCTGGCAGACCTTACCGACTCGTTCTACTTCATCGAGGCCGGCACGCTCGTGGAAAAGATCAAGTCGTCCTCGCAGACGCTCAAGCAGGAATACCTCGATACATACGAGAGATGAATGTGGGGGAGTGTTCGGATGAAGTTGATATTCAAGGGCCAGCTCATGTTGTGCTTAAAAGACCGTGAACCTTTTGTGGGACACGCGGCGCCGTGGTACCATAGCCGAGTTTGTTGTCTTGGTCGGAAACCAAGACGCCTTATGCGCTGATCGGTAACCAGCGCCTGACCAATAAGGAGTCCTACCATGAAGCAGGGTATCCATCCCCAGTATGTCGAGTGCACGGTGACGTGCTCCTGCGGCAACACCTTCAAGACGCACGCTACCGTGTCCGAGATGAAGGTCGAGCTTTGCAACGAGTGCCACCCGTTCTACACCGGCCAGCAGAAGTTCGTCGACACCGGTGGACGCGTCCAGCGCTTCGCCGACAAGTTCGGTGGCGCCGCTGCCGCCCAGCTCAAGAAGGCTGAGGAGGCCAAGGCTGCCAAGGCCGCCAAGGCTGCTGAGGCCGAGGCTGCTCGCAAGGCCGCCGCTGAGGCTAAGGCTGCCGAGAAGGCTAAGCGTGCCGCTAAGTTTGCCGAGGAGGCTGCCAAGCAGGCCGCCGAGGCTCCTGCAGAGGCTCCCGTCGAGGAGGCCGCTGCCGAGGCCGAGACCACCGAGGCTGCTGAGTAAATAGCTCGCCGAGAGAATCGCTCGCATTCATGGCATGAGGGCCGTGCATCCATTTGGGTGCGCGGCCCTTTTCTTTTTATTGGTGCAAGCTGACCTGTCCCCGTGGCACCAAATGGCAGAGAGACGGCGTTTGCTCAGATAAAACTTGCCAAAATAAACCTGTCCCATTGTGGCAGGTTGGTCATAGTTATTACGTGGCGGTCGAGGTCGACCGTATAGGCCGCGCCTTGTTTGGCTAAAGTACAATCATCTGTGTTTAACTCGCCCGCAGCTGCACGGCGTGGGCGATGGCCAAAAAGGAAAACCACATGGGATTCATGTCAAAGCTGCTGTCCTTTGGATCAGATAAGGACCTTAAGCGCTACTACAAGATCGTCGACCAGATCAACGGTCTTGAGCCCCAGTTTGAGAAGATGACCGAGGAGGAACTCCGCGGCCAGACCGATAAGTTCCGCGAGCGTTACGCCAACGGCGAGTCGCTTGACGACATGCTCCCCGAGGCCTTTGCCACCGTGCGTGAGGCTTCCAAGCGCACCATGGGTATGCGCCACTTTGACGTGCAGCTCATTGGCGCCATGGCACTGCACGAGGGCCACATCGCCGAGATGAAGACCGGCGAAGGTAAGACCCTCGTCTCCACGTTGGCTGGCTATCTCAACGCTATTGCCGGCAAGGGCGTGCACGTCGTTACTGTCAATGATTACCTTGCCAAGCGCGACTCCGAGTGGATGGGCCGCATCTATAAGTACCTGGGCATGACCGTCGGTCTGCTCCAGAACAACATGCCGCTCGAGCTCAAGCGCCCGGCCTACCAGGCCGACGTCACCTACGGCACCAACTCCGAGTTCGGCTTTGATTACCTGCGCGACAACATGGTTACCCGTCCCGAGCAGCGCGTGCAGCGCGGCCACAACTACGCCATCGTCGACGAGGTTGACTCCATCCTGATCGATGAGGCTCGCACCCCGCTGATCATCTCGGGCGCTGGCACCAAGTCCGCCAGTACCTACAAGGACTTCGCGCGTGCCGTGCGTGGCCTTGAGCGCGGCGAGGACGTGTCGCACGACATGCTTACCGCCACCGAGGACGTTGAACCCACGGGCGACTACGTCATGGACGAGGCCAAGCACACCATCGCTGCCACCGAGCGCGGTCTTAAGAAGATCGAGCGCCGCCTGGGTATCGATGACATCTATGCCGATCTCTCCGGCCAGCTGGTCAACCACCTGCAGCAGGCGCTGAAGGCCCAGTACATGTTCCACCGCGACAAGCAGTATGTGGTCACCAACGGCGAGGTCAAGATCGTCGACGAGTTCACCGGCCGCATTATGGAAGGCCGCCGTTACTCCGAGGGCCTGCACCAGGCCATCGAGGCCAAAGAGGGCGTGCTCGTGCGCGAGGAGAACCAGACGCTGGCGACCATCACCCTGCAGAACTACTTCCGCCTGTATGACAAGCTCTCCGGTATGACCGGTACGGCACTCACCGAGGACGCCGAGTTCCGCGAGATCTACAAGCTGCCCGTCGAGGTAATCCCCTCCAACAAGCCCGTGCAGCGCGTGGACCACGAGGACCTGGTCTACCGCACCATTCAGGCTAAGTACAACGCCGTTGCCGACGACGTTGAGCGTCGTCACGCTAAGGGCCAGCCGGTCCTGGTGGGTACCGTCTCCATCGAGAGCTCCGAGAAGCTGTCCGCCGCCCTCACGAAGCGCGGTATCGCGCACGAGGTCCTCAACGCCAAGCACCACGAGCGCGAGGCCCATATCGTTGCCCAGGCTGGTCGCTATGGCGCCGTGACCATCGCTACCAACATGGCCGGCCGCGGTACCGACATCTTGCTGGGCGGTAACCCCGACGAGCTGGTGCGCGAGCGCCTGGAGTACGAGGGCCTGACCATGGAGGACGTAACGCCCGAGCAGCTTGAGCAGTTTAACGCCGAGGCCAAGGAGACTTGCAAGGCCGAGCGCGAGCGCGTTCTTGCCGCCGGCGGCCTGACCGTTATCGGCACCGAGCGCCATGAGTCCCGCCGTATCGACAACCAGCTGCGCGGCCGTTCCGGCCGTCAGGGCGATCCGGGCGAGACCCAGTTCTACCTGTCGCTCGAGGACGATCTGATGCGTCTGTTTGGCGGCGACAAGATGGACCGCGTCTCCAAGATGATGGTCACGGCTGACATGGGCGACGATATGCCCATCCAGCACAAGATCATCTCCAAGGCTGTCGAGAGCGCCCAGCACAAGGTCGAGAGCATCAACTTCTCCATGCGTAAGAGCGTTCTTGAGTACGACGACGTCATGAACAAGCAGCGCCAGGTCATCTACGCCGAGCGCAATAAGATTCTGGACGGCAAGGATCTGACCGACCACATCACCGAGGTCATGCACGATACCGTGTACCGCTGCGTGCAGGAGTTCTGCACCAAGGACAGTCACGATGGCGAGCGCGACCTGGAGGGCCTGCGCAAGTGGGTTGTGGAGCTCACCGGCCACATCGATACGCCGAAGTTCCCCGACGAGGATTATGAGGCCCTAGCTGCCGATGTCCTGGCTTACGTAGAGAAGTGCTACAACATGAAAGCCGAGCGCTTGGGCGAGGACCTGATGCGCGAGCTCAACACCCAGGTCATGCTGCGCGTCATCGATACCCGCTGGATGAACTACCTGCAGGAGATGGACTACCTCAAGACCGGCATCGGCCTGCGCGGCTTTGGCCAGCGCGACCCGCTGGTCGAGTACAAGACCGAGGCCTACGGCGCGTTCCAGATACTCGTCGACACCATGTACGAGGATTACCTGCGCACGGTTCTGCGCATCGAGATCAAGGCTGCCCCGCGTGTCGTGGAGCACAAGGAGGAGCCCGCGCTCGAGGGTGCGCACTTCTCCGGTCCTGCCGAGGTCGATGGTGACAACGGCGACTCGGTGCTGCGCAAGCAGGCGCAGGTGCAGGCCCGCACGGCTGTCCAAGGCGGACCGGCTGCCGTCAACAACGGTGGCAAGGTGACGACCTACCGCAAGTCCGAGAGCGACGATCCGTACGTCAACGTGGGCCGCAACGACCCGTGCCCCTGCGGTAGCGGCAAGAAGTTTAAGTACTGCCACGGCAGGAATCGTTAATGGCTGAGGCTTTAGAGGTAACGCCCGCCGAGCTGGACGCGTTTGCGGACCGGCTCGGCGAGGTCGAGTCGTATCTCCACTTGGACGAAAAGCGCACGCGCGTGACCGAGCTCGAGGCCAAAAGCGTGGCCCCCGGCTTTTGGGACGACGCCGATGCCGCTCGCGCCACGATGGAGGAGATCGCGCGCACCAAGGAAGATATCGCTGCCGTGGACACCGCGCGCGGCGAGCTTTCCGATGCCCGCGCTGCGCTGGAGCTTGCCGAGGAGATGGGGGATGACCCCGACGCCGTCGCATTGCGCGAGGAGGCTGCCGCTACGGCAGAACGCCTGGCCCGCGCCATCGACGAGCTTGAGCTTGCGAGCTGGTTTACCGGGGAGTTCGACCATGGCGACGCGATTGTGACCATCAAGCCCGGGCAGGGTGGTTTGGAGGCCCAGGATTGGACCTTCATGCTCTTTAAGATGTACATGAAGTACTGCCAGCGCCGCGGTTGGAAGGTCACCATCAACGATTGCCCCGCGGCCGAGGTCATTGGCATTGATCGCGCGACCTTTACCGTCGAAGGCAAGGATGCTTTTGGCATGCTTCGCGCCGAGGCCGGTGTCCACCGCCTGGTGCGCATTAGCCCCACCGACGACAAGAAGCGCCGCCAGACCACGTTTGCCGGCGTCGAGGTCATTCCGGTGCTGCCCGACGATATCGATATCGAGATCAACCCCGACGACATCCGCGTCGACGTGTACCACGCAAGTGGCCCGGGTGGCCAGGGCGTAAACACCACCGACTCCGCCGTGCGCGTGACGCATTTCCCCAGCGGCATTGTGGTTACCTGCCAAAACGAGCGCAGCCAGATCCAGAACAAGGCCGCGTGCATGCAGATCCTCAAGGCTCGCCTGTACGAGATTGAGCTCGAGAAGCGTTCCGAGGCCCTGGACGAGATTCGCGGACCCAAGACCACGATTGGTTTTGGCAACCAGATCCGCAGCTACGTGCTCTACCCGTACCAGATGGTTAAGGACCTGCGTACGGGCGTGGAGACCAGCAACGTCGAGGCAGTTCTTGACGATGGCGACCTGGACCCGTTTGTTATTGGCTACCATCGCTGGGCCACTGGCAACGCTGACGCGGAGATCCCATCTGCATAAACCGCCCGGTTTATGTGGAAATGGATAAAACCCTCCGAGCAGGGTGGTTTTGTATCCAAAGCAAACCCTGCGCAGGGGTGGTTTTTGTTCGGCGAATCGGTAGAATCGAATACAGCAAGAAGTTCGAAGCGCATCCGTTTGGGTGCGCTTTTTTGAGGGAGGTAGCATGGCATATCGTCTGGACATCAAGCGCATTCTATCGATGAACTTCTTTCACGACCTGCCCCAGATTATGTTGGGGTGCGCTCTGGCCGCTATTGCGACCGACCTGTTTTTGATTCCCAACGGCCTTGCTGCCGGCGGTGTTACGGGCCTTGCCACCATTATCCAGGCGGTCGGCGCATCGCGCGGCATATCGCTTCCCGTTGGTATTCAGACGATCGTGATGAACGCCTTGCTGTTGCTGGTCGTTATGCGCGAGGGCGGCATGTTCTACGTGGTGCAGACCGCGACGGGCTTTGTGCTGCTGGGCTTCTTTACCGATCTGTTCGCCCCGTTTGTAGCACCTCTGGCGGATGCGGACCTGATGCTCCCTGCCATGTGGGGCGGCATTATTACAGGCATCGGTTACGGCATGGTGCTGCGCGCCGGCGCCAACACCGGCGGCTCGGACACGATTGGCCAAATCATCTCGCGTAATACCTCGCTGCCCGTGGGCTCGACCGTCATGGCGATCGATGTTGCCGTATGCGCGCTGTCGGCTCCGGTCTTTTCAGTCGAAAATGCACTATATGCAGGCCTTTCGATGGTCATTAGCGGCTACGTGATCGATGCCGTGGTCGATGGTGGCAACAAACGCCGTATGGTACTCATCATCTCGGACAAGTTCCCTGATATCGCTGCCGATATCATGTATGGCCTGGGTCGTGGTTGTACCAAGTTTAAGGCGACTGGCATGTATTCGGGTGCCGAGAAGCCGGTGATCATGGTCATCGTGAGCCGTCGAGAGCTCAATACCCTCAAGACGATCGTGCGCGAGCGCGATCCTCACGCCATTGTGACGGTCGCCGACGTTACGGAAGCTTTCGGCGAGGGATTCAAGGACATTAGCGCGTAGGGCCGACCGCGTCCCATCCAAAAGACGTTCACATTGATAAACCGTTTCATCAGCGGTTCTGCCTGCTCAATTGCTCAAATAATGATAAAAAGTCTGGTAAAGCCATCAGTTTCCAGCATAATGAAGGACGTACGTGCATCGCGGCTGGGTTGGGATTACCTTCGGTGCCGTGCGCATCTTGTCTAAAGAGGATGAAAGGAAGGCACAATGAGCGACGAAGAGCTCAAAAAGGTTGCCAACGAGGTAAGGAAGGGCATCGTCACCGGCGTGCACGCTGCCAAGTCCGGCCATCCGGGCGGTTCGCTCGGCGCTGCCGACATCATGACCTATCTGTACTTTGAGGAAATGAACGTCGACCCGGCCGATCCCCGCAAGGCCGACCGCGATCGCTTCGTGCTTTCCAAGGGTCACTGCGCGCCTGGTCTGTACGCCGTGCTCGCCGAGCGTGGGTTCTTCCCCAAGGAGGATCTTGAGACGCTGCGCCACATCGGCAGCCACCTGCAGGGCCATCCCAACATGAACGACACTCCGGGCGTCGACATGTCCACCGGCTCGCTCGGCCAGGGCATCTCCGCCGCCGTCGGGATGGCGCTCGCCGCCAAGCACTGGAGCGATACTTATCGCACGTACGCCCTGCTGGGCGATGGCGAGAGCGAGGAGGGCCAGGTCTGGGAGGCCGCCATGTTTGCCGGCAACCAGCAGCTCGACAACCTCTGTGTGATCGTCGACCACAACGGCCTGCAGATCGACGGTCCCGTCGAGGAGGTCAACGACCCCATGCCGCTCGCCGACAAGTTCCGCGCCTTTAAGTTCCACGTGGTGGAGCTTGCCGACGGCAACGATTTCGATCAGATCCGCGCCGCCTTTGCCGAGGCTCGCGCTACCAAGGGCCAGCCGACCGCCATTATCGCCGAGACCCTGAAGGGCAAGGGCGTGTCCTTTATGGAGAACCAGGTTGGTTGGCACGGCAAGGCCCCCAACGATGAACAGTTTGAGCAGGCCATGGCAGAGCTCACGGCCGCCGGAGAGGAGCTCTAGGATGGCAGACGTCAAGAAAATCGCCACGCGCGTAAGCTACGGCGAGGCCCTCGTCGAGCTCGCCAACGAGCACGATGACTTTGTGGTCCTCGACGCCGACCTGGCCGCCGCCACGCAGACCGGTAAGTTCAAGGCGGCCTGCCCCGACCGCTTCTTCGATGTGGGCATTGCCGAGAGCAACCTGATGGGCGTCGCCGCCGGTATCGCGACCACCGGTCGTGTTGCCTTCGCGAGTACCTTTGCCATGTTCGCTGCCGGTCGCGCCTTTGAGCAGGTTCGTAACTCCATCGGCTACCCGCACCTCAACGTTAAGATCGGTGCCACGCACGCCGGTATTTCGGTCGGCGAGGACGGCGCCACGCATCAGTGCTGCGAGGATATCGCCCTCATGCGCGTCATCCCCGGCATGACCGTGATCGTTCCCGCCGACGACGTCGAGGCCCGCGCCGTGACGCGCGCCGCCTACGAGTGCGACGGCCCGGTGTACATGCGCTTCGCCCGTTTGGCCTCGCCGATTATCAACGACCCCGAGACCTACAAGTTCGAGTTGGGTAAGGGCATTGTCATGCGCGAGGGCGCCGATGTGACCATCATCGCTTGCGGTCTGATGGTCGGCGAGGCCCTCGAGGCCGCCGAGCAGCTCGCTGCCGAGGGCATCGACGCCGAGGTCATCAACATGCACACCATCAAGCCCATCGACGCCGACCTGGTCGTCAAGAGCGCTACCAAGACCGGCCACGTCGTGACCGTCGAGGAGCACTCCGTGATCGGTGGTCTGGGCAGTGCCGTCGCCGACGTCCTGTGCGAGCAGTGCCCGACGCCGCTCAAGAAGATTGGCGTCAACGACACCTTCGGCGAGTCCGGCCCGGGTGCCGAGCTCCTGCACAAGTACGGCCTGGACGCCGCCGACATCGTGGCGACCACCAAGGAGTTCTTGGCAGAGAGCAACCACCGCTCAAATCGGCCACAAGCCAATAGCAAATAGACGTAGACAGGGACGCCCTCAAAAAGAGGACGCCCCTGTTTTTATATTTCAGCAAAATCAGTGCCGCATCAAGCAAGGCCTTCTTCGGGAAAAGGGCCCAGTACGGCAACGTGCAATTCAGCCCTCCCAACTTTGTATGTGCAGCACCCCAAGATCACGCGGCGACCCCATAGTAGCCACAGGCCGTGCACAGGGTTACCTCCCAAATCTTTCCGCAGGACGGAGGAGCCACCGCAGCGCGAAGCGCGCAGCGGGGGCTCCGACATGTCCGAGGACGATTTGGGAGGTAACCCTGTGCGCGGCCGGACAGATCCCAAAGCCCGCCATGCTTCTTATGTGCAGCAAAGGCAATCCTGCTAAAATACAAAGCGCTCATGTAGTTTAAACGCACGACGATAAGGAGCACCAGTGGGTAACCACTTCCGTACCTCCGGTGCGGGCGATGAAGCCCCCAAGACGCAGCCGAGCGTCGCGGGCAGTCGTTTCGCCACTCCGGATTCAGAGGATCAGCTGTTTAGCCCGATCCCCGCACAGCCGGCAGATCAGGCACAGCCGGCGGCAGATCCCTTTGCCTACAACCCCAACAACGATGTTGCGCTTTCCGGCACGGCTGGCTTTGAGCCCGTTCAGACGGTGACCGCCCGCGTGGCTCAGCCTCAGATGAGCGCCGCCACGCCGCAGCCTACCATGGCCGGCATCCCCGATCCTATGGCCCCTGCGGCTCCCGCGCCGCAGCCCGCGCAGTCCGGTCTTTTTGCCGGCATTCCCGACCCCACGCAGCCTGCGGCTCCCGTGGTCGAGCGCGATCAGGCGGCCGAGGTCGCAAGCCTCGACAACGCGCTCAACAACCCCGACTTCACGTCGGTGTTTGCGCCCGTCGACCCGCAGGCCAGCCGCAAAAAGATGGCCAAGCAGGCCGGTGTCGAGCCCGTCATCCTTATGGAGCACGTCACCAAGATCTATCCGGCGCAGCCCAACAAGCCCGCACTCGACGACATCAACATCGAAATCTATCCGGGCGAGTTCGTCTTTTTGGTCGGTCACTCCGGCTCGGGTAAGACCACGCTGCTGTCGACGCTCAACCGCGACGTCAAGCCCACAAGCGGTCGCATTTTGGTCGCCGGCCAGGATCTCATGAAGATCAAGAACCGCAAGGTTCCGTTCCTGCGTCGTCAGATTGGCGCCGTGTTCCAGGACTTTAAGCTCCTGCCGCAAAAGACCGCCTACGAAAACGTGGCGTTTGCCCTGCAGTGCATCGGCAAGCCCAAGGGCGTCATTCGCAGCCAGGTGCCCGAGGTGCTGCGTCTGGTCGGTCTGGCCGATCAGATGGACTCGCTGCCCGATCAGCTTTCCGGTGGCGAGCAGCAGCGCGTGGCTGTTGCCCGCGCTATGGTCAACCGCCCGCCGCTGCTTATCTGCGACGAGCCCACGGGCAACCTCGACCCGGCGATTTCGCTGGGCATCATGAAGCTGCTCGAGCGCATTAACCGCACCGGTACCACCGTGATCGTCGCTACGCACGACCGCGAGATGGTCGATAGCATGCACCGTCGCGTGATCGCCCTCGAGGGCGGCCACGTAATCCGCGACCAGGAGAGGGGAGGTTACGGCAACTATGGCACCAACTAACGTGGGCTACTCGCTCAAAGAGGCAATCAGCCACTTCTTCCGTAACTGGACCACCTCGCTCGGCGCCGTCATCACGATTTTCCTTTCGCTGTTTATCATCGGCCTGTTCATTATGGGTTCCGCGATGCTGAACTCCGTGATCGGCACCGTCGAGGATCAGGTCGTCATCAACGCCTTTATTAGCGATGACGCCGATCAGGCAGATGTTCAGGCCTTTGAGGCCGAGCTCAAGACGTGGAGCAACGTCAAGTCCGTGACGTACAAGGACAAGGACGACGCGCTGGCCGAGTACACGAGCAAGATGTCGGGTAACGCCGACGCTACCATGAGCGCGCTCGACGGTCAGAACCCGCTGCCGGCTTCGTATGCCATCGAGATGGACGATCCGTCCATGGTCGAGAGCACGGCCCAGAAGCTCAAGAAGAACGCCGATTTTCAGAAGATCGCGGACGACGGCGACGTTAACGCGAGCGTTCTGTACGGCCAGGAGGAAGTGAGCCGTCTGTTCCAGGTGACGAACTACATCCGTATCGCCGCTGTGGTGCTCGTCGGCCTGCTGACCTTTATCGCGTTCATCTTTATCAACAACACGATTCGCCTGTCCATTACGGCGCGTCGTCGTGAGATTGCGATCATGCGTCTGGTGGGCGCAAGCAACGGCTTCATTCGCGGGCCGTTCATTACCGAGGGCGTGCTGCAGGCCATCTTGGGCTCGCTGCTTTCCATCGGTGTGCTGGAGCTGCTGCGTAACCTGATGGTTCCGCGTCTGCAGGAGAGCATCGGCTGGATGTCGTTTGCGCTGCCGATGCAGTACTACCTGGTGACCTACGCCGCGCTGATTTTGGTCGGCGTCATTATCGGTCTCTTTGGTTCCGCCATCGCCATGCGCCGCTATCTGCGCGTGTAGGCGCTGCGGATATGCCGTCTGCAACGGGTCGTTCCTTTCCAGGGGCGGCCCGTTTTTTGTCCCCTAGGGATCATTTGGGTAGACTCTTGGGGTGTAAGCGGCCATCGATAGTAAGGAGGCGCCATGGGGCGCAATAACAAGCATAAGCGTGGAGCTCGCAATAAGCGCGGGCCGGTGCGCAGCGAGCGTCGCCCGAGTCTGACCGGACGCGTGCAGCTCCATGAGCATAGCGCCTATGTTGTAACCGAAAACGGCGACTACAAGGTCATGGGCCGCGGCAAGCGCGAGATTATGGACGGCGATACCGTTGCCGTAAGCATTAAGAACAGCCCGCATGGCGAGCGGCGCGCCGTAATTGAGGGCGTCGTTGAGCGTGCGGCCATTAGTGTGGTGGGCACGTACCAGACCGCCGGCCCGCTCGGGGTGATCGAGCCGCTTGATTCTCGCCTTAAGGCCGATTTCTTTATTCTGCCGGAGGACACCTCGGCGGAGCGCTTGGGTGTTCATCCGGGCGATGCGGTCGTCGCGCGCATTCTGACATATCCGACGCGTCTGGAATCGGGCACCGTGACGATTGAGCGCCGTATTGGCGGCGACGATGCGCCCGATTTGGGCGTTCAGTATGTGATGGCGCGCTATGGCTATACCGATACTTATCCCGAGGCCGCGCTAGCCGAGGCCGAGGCACTTTCGCTCGATGTGGCCTCGGCGCTTAAGGACCCGCTCCGCCGAGACCTGCGCGACCGCTTTGTCATTACGATTGACCCGGTCGACGCGCGCGACTTTGACGACGCCATCTCGCTGGAGCGCACGCCCGAGGGCGGCTACAAGCTGGGTGTCCATATTGCCGACGTTTCGCACTATGTTGCCTGGGACGGACATATCGACCTGGAAGCCCGCCATCGCACGACGTCGGTGTATCTTGCCGATCGCGTGTTGCCCATGTTGCCCGAGCGCCTGTCGAACGATTTGTGCTCGCTGCGTCCCGACGAGGACCGCTTGGCGTTTACCGTCGACATTGAGCTCGACGCGCAGGGTCGCGTGCGCCATTACGATCCCTATCCCAGTGTGATCCGCTCGCGCGTGCGCATGGACTACGACGGCGCCGAGGCGCTGCTGGTACGTGCCGGTGCGGTGGAGTATTCGGTGCTGGAGGGTGCCGCCGAGGATGTTGCCGCGGTTGAAGCCTCGCGCGAGGAAGCGCTCGAGCGCGGGCTTGCGTGCGAGGAAACCGCTCGCGGCTATAACGTCGACTTGGGGGATTTCCTCGTAGCTGCCAACGAGCTCGCCGAGCTTCGCCGTCGTATTCGTCGCGCACGCGGTTCGGTCGACTTTGATACGGCCGAGATCCGTGCGCTGTTGGATGAGGACGGTGTGCCCGTGCAGATCGTGGCCCGTGAGCGCTCGTGCGCCACGTCGCTGATTGAGGAAGCCATGCTGCTGGCCAACGAGTGCGTGGCGGAGTGGCTGGCCGACCGCGATATCGAGGCCTGCTATCGCGTACACGACGATCCCAGCCCCGACAGTCTGCACGGTGCCGCCGTGGCGCTGGCACAGCTGGGTATCATCGATGACCGTCGCTCGGCAGGCATTGCTCTGGGAAGCCCCGACGAGCTGCAGGCGGCGGTTGATGCCGCAGCCGGTACGGCCAACGCGCCGCTCGTCAACACGTTGCTACTGCGCAGTATGCAGCGCGCACTGTACAAGCCGCGCAACGAGGGTCACTTTGCACTTGCCGCGCCGTGCTATTGCCACTTTACGAGTCCCATTCGCCGCTATCCCGACCTGGTGGTGCATCGCGTACTCAAGCTGCAGCTGGCCTACGAGCAGCTGGGCGGCAAGGACGCCTTGGTGCGTACGCCGCGGCTGATCGGTAAGGGTCGCGAGTCCCTGCCGCGCATCTTGCCGCAAATCTGTCGCGCGTGCAGCGATGCCGAGCGTGCGGCCGACGCCGCCAGCCATGCGACGCAAAAGATCAAGATCGCCCAGTACTACGAGGACCGCCTGGGCGAGCGCTACGCCGGAACGATCTCGTGGGTCAGCAGCATGGGCCTCTTTGTGCGCCTTGATCTGACACAGGTTGAGGGTTTGGTTTCGATCAAGAGTCTGGGCAACGAGTGGTTCGAGTTTGATGAGGACGCGCTCACGCTCACGGGCGCCGACACGGGGACTCGCTACGAGTTGGGGCAACGCGTGATCATCGAGGTCTCGCGCGTCAACACCACGCGCGGGCACTTGGATTTTAGGCTTATTCATTAGCCGGAATTTGGTGATTCATAGAAAACGGGGCGGTCTTTTGGGGCCGCCTTTTTTGTGGCGCATCAATCGTCTTGCCGCTCGCGCGCTTGCGCCTTCCGCCTGCTATAGGGGAGATAAAACCTACCAAAATAAACCTGTCCCTTTTTGGGAGGTTTACGAGAGAGCGGGGATGAGATGGCAACGGTGTACGGGTATGCGCGGGTGAGCTCGCGTGATCAAAATCTGAATCGGCAGCTGGATGCGCTGGGCGCCTATGGCGTGGAACCGGCGAATATCTTTGCCGACCATGCGAGCGGCAAAGACTTCGATCGACCGCGGTATCGCGAGCTGCTGTGCGCGTTGGATTCCGGTGATGTGCTGGTGGTACTTTCCATTGATCGGCTGGGCCGTAACTACAGCGAGATCCTCGAGGAATGGCGGTGCATAACCAAAGAGCTCGGTGCCGCCATCGTGGTGCTGGACATGCCATTGCTCGACACGCGCTCCAGAGACTGTGGTGGGTCGGACGTGACGAGTGCGTTGATTGCCGATATTGTTTTGCAACTGCTGAGCTATGTGGCGCAGGTGGAGCGCGAGAACATTCACCGGCGCCAAGCCGAGGGCATTGCGGCGGCGCGAGCGCGCGGCGTGCGCTTTGGCCGGCCCCGCAAGCCCTGTCCCCCGCAATTCGAGCTGGTGCGCGATACCTACGAGGCGGGTGATATCACGCGGAGTCAGGCGGCAAAGCGGCTAGGCGTGTGCGTGGGGACGTTTGATCGCTGGATGCGCGAGATGGAGTAGGGGCGCCACGGTCCTTTGGCGCCCCGATTCGAACATTTTGGATTTCGCTACGGCGGCAACTGCATTTGGGGGTACACTCGCTGCTGCTCAAAAAATGACGGAGGTTAGCCCTTGGCGCGTGTGAAGCACATAGTCGGATGGATTTCGGTTGTCCTGCTGGCCGTGACGCTGGCAAGTATTTGGATGCTGACGGAGCAGAACGTGGAGCAGACGTCGTCGCTCAGCGAGTCCACTGCGCGCGCGGTGGAAGGACGGGCCGCGGACGTGCGGTCCGATGCCGCGCAGGAGTCCCAGGCGGGGGATGCCGCCGAGGGCGCGGATTCAACGATTGCCACCGTTCATCCCGACCCGCTTGCGCCCGTTCGGCTGTGGATGGGTGCCAACATTCGTCGCGTCGCACATACCGTTGAGTTCTTCTTTGTAGGACTGTTTGCCTCGTTGGCGGCGGTGTGCTTGGATAAGCGTGTGTCGCCCACTCGATTGCGGTGCGTGCCCCTCCTGGCCTTTTGCGCCGTCTGCTCTGTCGGTGACCAAGTGCACAAGATCTTTGTTCCTGGCCGTCATTTCGACATGATCGACCTGGGCTTCGATGCCGCGGGTTACGTTGTCGCCATGCTGTTGGTGCTGTTGGTCTCCGCATGGGTGCACCACGTGACACGCCCCATTGGCGCCCATGCGAGGCGCTAGCCGGTAACAAACCCGTTTCTGATAATGCGACCTTGTTGAATTATTTTGTGTCGCGCGTATTTCCGAGCGGTCGGATTTGAGGGGCGAGCGGTAGAACGCTCGCCCTTTGTGCGCCACGATGCGGCACAATGTACCGCAAAAGCTGTTTGTATCCGGTACGAATCGTTCGTTGGTCTTTAATTCTTCTCAACGGAGGTGTTTGAGATGGCAAACGGATTGCTTTTGCGGCTTCGCGAGCGTGAACTCAGCGCGAGCCCGGCGGAACGCAATGTCATCGCATATGTAAGCGCTCATCCGCATGAGGTGGTCGGGCTGTCCGTCCGCAGTCTTGCCGATGCCACGTTCTCCTCGCCCTCGAGCATTTTGCGTTTTTGCAAGCGTTTGGGTTTTGCGGGCTACAAGGAGTTCCAGCGCGAACTGATTGCTGAATTGGCGCTCTTGGGTGACAAGAAAGACGTTGCCCTCGAGGACATCTCCATGGATGACAGCGTCGAACGTATCGTGGGGAAGGTGATGAAAAGCAACGTGCGTACGATCGAAGCGACGGCGCGAACGCTCGATTACACCGTTTTGGAGCGATGCGCGGCCCATCTTAAGCGGGCACGCGCGGTCAATCTGTTCGGTATCGGTGCCTCTCGTTTGGTCGCGCACGATCTGGCGCAAAAGCTCATGCGTGTCGACAAAGAGTGCCATCTGTACGACGACTGGCATGATCAGCTCCTGTGTGCCAAGAACATGCATGAGGGCGATATGGCAATCGCCTTTAGCTACTCGGGCTTGACGCAAGAGGTGCTGGACTGCACTGCTGAGGCTCAACGTCACAACTGTCTCGTTGTGGCCGTTACCAAAGTAGATGGATCGTCCAAGCTTGCCACCATGGCCGATGCCGTGCTCGGCGTTGCTGCAAGCGAGCCCTTGGTCCGCAGCGGTGCCATGGCCTCGCGTATGGCCCAGCTTATGGTTGTCGATGCCCTGTACGCTGCTTACGTTGCCAGCGACTACGAGCGGGCGACGCATGTCATTAAGCAAAACTACATCGAGAAACAGGAAAGATGAGGTGAATGAAATGCTCGATTTAACAAAATTCACGACCGAACAGCGTAATCAAAGGTCAATGGACCTCGATACGATGACATCGCTGCAAATCGTCACGACGATGAATGATGAGGATCTTCGTGCCGTCCAGTCGGTCACGAAAGTGTTGCCCCAGGTTGCCACAGCAATCGACTGGGCTGCTGAGGCACTCGAGCGCGGCGGGCGCGTCTTTTACATGGGCGCAGGCACCAGCGGTCGTCTGGGCGTACTCGACGCTTCGGAGTGTCCGCCCACGTTTGGCGTGTCACCCGATCTGATCGTCGGGCTCATTGCCGGAGGCGAGACGACGTTTATCAAGGCCGTCGAAGGCGCCGAAGACAGCGAGGAGCTTGGCGTGAGCGACCTGCGGGAGCGTGGACTCTCGGATAAGGATCTTGTCGTTGGCCTGGCGGCAAGCGGTCGTACTCCCTATGTGGTGGGCGGCCTTGTGTACGCCAAAGCAACTGGGTGCAAGACCATCGCAATTGCCTGTAACCAAGGGTCGAAGATCGGGGAGAGCGCGGATCTTGCCATTGAGCCCGTGCCCGGTCCCGAGGTGCTGACCGGCTCAACGAGGCTCAAAGCGGGAACGGTCCAAAAGCTCATTCTCAATATGATTTCGACCGGTGCCATGGTCAAGATTGGCAAGGTGTACCAAAACCTGATGGTCGATGTACAGCAGACGAACGAGAAGTTGGTGGTGCGCGGCCAGAACATCGTGATGGAGGCGACCGGCTGCACGCGCGAGCGCGCTGTTCAGGCGCTTGCAGATGCCGGCGGCCACGTAAAAACCGCTATTGTCTCGGTGCTGCTGGACTGCGATGCCGAGCAGGCTGCGGTAGCTCTTGAGCGGGCGCGCGGCCATGTCCGTGCTGCGGTGAGGGGCCATGAGAAGAGCAATGCCGATGCCCAATAGGTGTGCGGCGTGAGCTGATATGACATCCAGACGAGATACCCAATACAAGGAGGAGTTATGACGAACAAAGAGCTGGCTCAAAAGCTGCTGGACCTTTTGGGCGGTAAAGACAACGTGCTCGCAAACGCGGCGTGCATGACGCGCCTGCGCGTGACCGTCAAAGACACGGGCAACGTCGACACGGAGGGCATTAAGGCACTCGACGGCGTGATGGGCCTGGTCGAGGACGACACGATGCAGATCGTGCTGGGTCCGGGCAAGGTGAATAAGGTGCTCGAGGAGTGCTCCAAGCTCACCGGCCTTGCGAAAGGCGTTGCCGACGAGAGCGTGGTTGACGCTGCGGCCACAAACAAGGCCGCGCAGAAGGCCAAATACGAGTCTAAGCCGGTTCAGGCCTTCCTCAAGAAGATTTCCAATGTCTTCGTCGCCCTGCTTCCCGGCATCATTGCGGCTGGTCTCATCAACGGTATCTGCAACGTCATTAACGTCTCGACGGCAGGCGCGCTTGCAGGCGAGTGGTGGTACCAGGGCATTCGTTCCATGGGCTGGGCCTTGTTTGCCTATCTGCCCATCTTGGTGGGCTATAACGCGGCACGTGAGTTTGGTGGCTCCGCTGCGCTGGGCGGCATCGCCGGCATGATGTGTATCGCCAACAGTGCTATGCCCCTGCTTGCGCCTGGTGCGGCTGATCCTGCCACTGCCATTCTGCTGCCGCTCACCAATGCGCAGTACAACCCCGCAGCGGGCGGCATGATCGCGGCTCTTATCGCTGGCGCATTTTTTGCCTGGATGGAGCGTCAGATTCGCAAGGTTATGCCCAACGTACTCGACACGTTCTTGTCCCCGCTGCTGGTGCTCATCATCGGCGCCTTTGCTCTGATGCTCGTCATCCAGCCGGTTGGCGCATGGCTGACGACTGCCATCTTTAGCGTTTTGACCTTTATCTTCGAGAAGCTGGGCGTCCTGGGCGGTTATATCCTGTCGGCAGGCTTCTTGCCGCTGGTTTCCGTCGGCCTGCATCAGGCGCTCACGCCGATCCACGCTATGCTCAACGATCCCGACGGCGCTACCAAGGGCATCAATTACCTGCTTCCCATCCTTATGATGGCTGGCGGCGGTCAGGTCGGTGCCGGTCTGGCGCTGTACTTTAAGACCAAGAACGTCAAGCTCAAGAAGTACGTCGCAGAGTCCATTCCCGTTGGAATCCTGGGTGTGGGCGAGCCTCTGATGTATGCTGTTACGCTGCCGCTCGTTCGTCCGTTTGTGACGGCCTGCCTGGGTGCCGGATTTGGCGGCGCGCTCGCGGCGCTGCTTCACATCGGCACGGTTTCTCAGGGCGTTTCCGGTCTGTTTGGCTTGCTGATCGTCGTTCCTGGCCAGCAGCTCGGCTACGTTGCCGCTATGCTGCTTGCCTATGCCGCCGGCTTTGTCCTGACGTGGTTCTTTGGCGTCGACGAGCAGAAGATCAACGAGTTCTTTGGCGAGTAGTTTGATATCGCGAGCCGTGTTGCTCAGGGCTCGCGGCGCGCGGCAGATTTCTTGATGCTATGGTTGTGCCGGCGGGGCTAACTGCTCCGCCGGCCTTTTTTAAAGGAGCGTTGTAGCGTGAAAACGGGTATTTCGATTTATCTTTCCAGCCCTCTGCAGGATATTGAGCGGACAATTGAGCGTGGTGCCGCGGCGGGTGCGCGCTATGCGTTCACCTCGCTGCATATTCCCGAGGATGGGGGAGCGGCATATGCCGATAAGGTCCGTCATGTGCTGTCGCTGCTTTCCGCCCGCGGCATTGCGCTCATTGCCGATGTGGGGCCTCGCACGTGCGATTTGCTCGGGCTTGAGCGCATCGAGGACCTGCGCGATCTGGGGTTGGAATACCTTCGTTTGGACTATGGCTTTAGCGCCCAGCGGGTCGCGGAGCTGTCCGGTGTATTTCGCATTGTGGTCAATGCATCGACGGTGAGTTCTGATGAAATCGCATCGTGGCGTGAGGCCGGTGCCGATGTGACTCGTTTTGCCGCCTGCCACAATTTTTACCCCAAGCCTTATACCGGTTTAGCTCTGGAGGACATTGCTCGGATGAATCTTCGTCTTGCGGCGCTTGGATTCGAAATCATGGCTTTTGTGCCGGGTGATGCTAACGTTCGCGGGCCGGTATTCGAGGGACTGCCGACGGTCGAGGCGCAGCGCGGTCGCGCGTCAAAGGTTGCCCTCAACATGCTTGAGCTTGCACATGGCGCCGATTGCGACATTGTGTTGGTCGGCGACCCCGATCTTTCCGATGCGGGCTGGGCGCAGTTTGCTCAAGTTTCCGCCGGATACGTGGACTTGCAATGCGAGCTTGAGCCCGGTTATGCCTATGTACGTGGGCAGATTCATCACGACCGGCCCGATTCGAGCACCCTCATCTTTAGGTCTCAGGAGTCGCGTACGACGCTTAAGCCGGATTCCGTGCCGACGGATGCCGGTGCCGGCCTGTTTCGAAAGGCGGGGTCGATCGCTGTGAGCAATAGCGGCTATGGGCGCTACGAAGGCGAGCTTGAGATTGCGCGGGTCGATCTTCCCGGTGACGAGCGCATGAACGTTGCGGGTCATATCACGCCCGAGGCAATGGAGCTGCTGCCGTTCATCAAACGCGGATTCGGGGTACGGTTCGTTTAGTGTGTGACCCGTGGGCTACAATTGGCCCATCATGCGAAGGCGCCTCGTGTGGCGTGTGCCTGCGTTGGCCGATCTATATTCGGAGGATTCCCATGACCGTACTGTTTGTTGAATATCCCAAGTGCTCGACCTGCAAGAAGGCCAAGGCATGGCTGGACGAACACGGGGTAGAGTATATCGACCGCGATATCGTTTTGGACAATCCCACGGACGATGAGCTTGCGACCTGGATTGCTCGTTCGGGGCTGCCGGTGCGGCGCTTCTTTAATTCGTCGGGCATGAAATATCGAGAGCTGGGCCTGAAGGCGCGTCTAGATGTGGGCATGACGGATCGGGAGTGCTACGAGCTGCTGGCGACCGACGGCATGCTGGTCAAGCGTCCGCTGTTGGTGGGCGACGACTTTGCGATTCCCGGCTTTAGGGAAGCAGCTTGGACCGAGGCGCTGCTGTAGCGGCTGCGGAAAGTGCGACCCGTTTTGAGCGCTCGGGGTGGGACGTGTTTTCCATCGGAGGGCTCGCTCGGCTCAATCCTTGAGCTGTGCCCATTCGTGCGGACCGTAGACCTTTACGTGCTTGTTGGGCTTGCCGCTCCAGTACTCCTCGTCCATAAAGGGCAGATATGCCTGAACACCGGGGCAGATAAAGGGAATCCGCTGCTGTTGCAGTCGCTCGCGTTGGCGCTGCTCCAGGTGCGCCTCGGATATGACAGTCGGCATACCGGACAGCTCGACGAGGCTTGCCTGGATTCGCTTAAGGTCGGGGAGTCCCGCGTGCCATGACATCCGCATGATCAAAAAGGATGCACGGCGGTATTTTGCCTGCATCACCGTGATGGCGGGGCGCAGGGTGGGATGGATTTTGTCCCGTTCGGGCCAAAGGTCAGCAGTGATCTCGAGGCCCAGGGTCTCCCATAGGTAATCAAGCTCTTCGTCCATGGCGCCTCGATATCTACGCGATCATTGATACTTCGATTGTGTTGTCTGGTGCTATCGTTTTCGCGGTAGAATCTGCCAACGGTTGACGGTTACCGCTCGCGGCGTTTTGTCCTTCGTGTACAGCGGTCGGCTTCACAGGTCCTTCACGGGTTGGACGAAATTAGGCCAATTTGACTGAATTTCAAAAAAGTCAAAATTGGGGCTTGCGTCATGGCGGGACTTCCCGTATATTTCTTTCTTGCGCAAAGGCACAGCCGAGCGCAGCGATGCAGTCATTGGGATGTCGTCTAATGGCAGGACAGCGGATTCTGGTTCCGTCAATGGGGGTTCGACTCCCTCCATCCCAGCCATTGCATTTGCTACATATGGCCCGTTCGTCTAGCGGTTTAGGACGCCGCCCTCTCAAGGCGGAGATCACCAGTTCGAATCTGGTACGGGCTACCAAAATTGAACGCCCGGGCCTCGTAAGAGACCCGGGTTTTGTGTATTGACTGATATTTAAGGCGCGCGTTGAGTCTGCCGCCCGGACCGAGGAGTTGTCATGGACCTGCCTATCAGCTTGGAAGACATCACGTATGCCGAGAACTATCTGGCGCAGGGCGACCTGGCTACGGCGACGCCGCTGCTGGAGCGTCTGGTGGAGCTCGCCGAGGAGTATATCGACGCTGAGTGCAAGACGGAAGAGAACCGTCAGTACTTTAGCTTCGATAGCAAGTTTGAGCGTCTGGCCTACCGTCGCGTGGAAAAGGATCCGCGCGAGCTGGTGCAGGTCGAGGTGCCCTTTGACCGCCTGTACTCCGACATGGCGTTTGCCTACATTCGCCAGCAGGATTATGTGAGTGCTCGGAATGCCCTGATGCAGGCCGTGCGTTGGGATCCCATGAACTGCAACTATCGCTTGGACTTGGCCGAGCTGTTCCGCGCGCTCGAGGACAAGCAGGAGTGGGCATCGCTCTCGTTCTCGGTGCTGGAGCGCGCGAGCGACGGTAAGTGCGCCGCACGCGCCTACACCAACTTGGGTCAGTACTTCTTGGAGCCCGAGACCGAGAACATTTCGGCTGCCGTGGGCTGCGCGCGTCTGGCGCTGCGCCTGGCGCCCAATGATGCGCATACGACGCGCCTGCTCAATAAGATCCATACCACCTATCCGGATGCCGCCGATGAGAGCGACGACCACGTGATGGGTGAGCTCGCCCTGCAGGGCGTGCCGACCTCACCTTCGGCCGAGATCGCCATCTGCCTGATCATGTGCGCGACCGATGCTGCAAGCGACGGCGACAAGCAGGAGGCTACGCGTCTGACGGTCCGTGCCCGCGACCTGGTGGGCGAGGAGGCATGCGCGGCGATCATTAAGCTGGTGCGCGAGAGCGACGCCGAGCTCAACGCCGAGCGCAAGGCTAAGCGCGAAGCTACGGGCAAGGGTTCCGATGGCGCCAAGGAGGCCGGCGATGCCCAGTAAGCGTGAACGCAAGCTCATTTCCAAGAATCGCTCGGCACATCACGAGTACTTTATCGATGAGACTTTTGAGTGCGGCATTGAACTGAGCGGCACCGAGGTCAAGTCGATTCGCGAGCGCGCCTGCCAGATCACCGATACCTTCGCGCTGATCCGCGGCGGTGAGTGCTGGCTCGTCGGCCTGCATATCCACCCTTATAGCCATGGTGGCGTGTGGAATCGCGATCCCGACCGTCGGCGTCGTCTGCTGCTGCATCGCAAGGAGATCGACTTTCTCGACGGCAAACTTCGCAACCGTGGTTATGCGCTGGTTCCGTTGGAGCTCTACTTTAATACCGACGGCCGCGTAAAGTTGCTGCTGGGCCTGGGCCGAGGCAAGAAGCTCTACGACAAGCGCGAGGACATGGCCAAGCGTGATGTCCAACGCGAAATCGATCGCGCGCTCAAGGAGCGTAATCGCTAGGAGCGAATTCTCCGGGAGGTGCTCTGCTGCGCCCGTCCCGTCTTCCTAACTGTTTTGACACATATGCCCCAAAGGCGGCGTCCGTTATGGGCGCCGCCTTTTTTGTGGGTACATACAACCATGAGGTTCGATTCCGGGTTAGGGGAGTGATCGTTATGGACAAAACTGCGTTCTTTACGATGCCGAGCGGGCTCTATGTGGTGAGTGCTGCGGCCGACGGGCTGCGTGCCGGCTGCGTCATCAACACCGCGGTGCAGGTGACGTCCATGCCGCCGCGCATCTCGGTTGCCGTGAACAAGGAAAATGTCACGTCTGGTGTTATCGCGTCTGCCAAGGCCTTTGCGCTGACCGTGATCGATCAGACGGCCGATATGCTCTACATTGGCAACTTTGGATTCCGTACCAGCAGCGACTATGACAAATTTGCCAAGTACGAGACGCGCGAGACCGCACTGGGCATGCCCTATGTTCCCGAGCATGCGGCGGCCTTGTTTAGCTGCCGTTTGATTGACACTGTTGACGTGGGCACACACCTGCTCTTTATTGGCGAGGTCGAGGATGCCGAGCGTCTGAGCGGCGAGACTCCGTTGACCTATGACTACTACCACAAGGTGCTGAAGGGCAAGACGCCGCCCAAGGCGTCTTCGTATCAAGGATAGAAATGGTGTAAAACTACTTGCATTATATTATTGAGAATATATACTAATAAGCAAGTACACCAGCAGTCACGTTCGAGAGGAGAACATCATGGCTGAGGAGAAGAAGACGTACAAGTTCGTGTGCACCGTTTGCGGTTACGAGGTTGAGGTCGACACGCCCGAGCTGCCCGAGGACTACGTGTGTCCGGTCTGCGGCGTCGGCCCCGATGAGTTTGAGCTCGTCGAGGAGTAACTCGTCGACATACGGCGAAAGCCGAACATAGCTCTGTCCAAGGGTCCCGATCGGATATTCCGGCCGGGGCCCTTTTCCTCCGTCTCCAAGGGATCACGGCTGCTGTTAGCCGATTCTGCCTGTCGTGAGTCCGGCCGACCGTTTGTCTCAATCTGTAACATCTAACGGCTCAAAACGGGTGTTCCTGTTACGGATTGAGACAAAAGGTTGGAGCTGAAGAAATGTCTCGATCTGTAACATCTAGAAGTGGAAATTGGGGCCACTTGTTACATATCGAGACAAACCAAAACCGTCCGGCAGAAGATCTCAATCTGTAACATCTAGCAGTGAAAACGGGGTCTACGTGTTACAGATTGAGACAAACGGAGCTGTCCCTCGGAATGATCTCGATCTGTAACATCTAGACATCAAAAGCGGGTCTTTCTGTTACAGATCGAGACGTTTGTCTGGGTAGGAGCCCCGCCCCATTACATCCCGGTCAACAGCACGACATCGAGAATCGTCACGATGGCACCGATCCCTACGAGCAGCGCGTTGAGCGGGCGCGAGTTGGCGTATTTGCCCATGACGCGGCGTGAGCTGGTGAGCCGTATGAGCACAAAGACCGTAATCGGCAGCTGAAGCGACAGCAGTGCCTGACTCCAGATGAGACCTTCAAAAGGATTTGGGACGACCAGGCACGTCGCCACAGCGCCGGCGAAACAGGCCGCCACCCCGATCGAGGAATGTCGGTCGTGGATGTCGTATTCCTCGTCGAACATGCCCGCGGTGATGGTTCCCGCCGCCATGCCCGCCGTCACACTACTCGAGAGGCCCGCAAACAGCAGCGCCACGGCAAAGATGGCCGAGCTCGCCGGGCCCAGAATGGGGGAGAGCGTGGCCGCTGCGACGGCGAGGTCGTCTACGACCATGCCGTGCGCAAAGAAGGTCGTTGCGGCCAGGATGACCATGGCCGAGTTGATTGCCCAGCCCACGCCCATCGAAAAGAGCGTGTCGAAGAGCTCGTAGCGCAGACGTTCTTCGATAACTTGCTCGCCTTGGCCTTCGAAGTGCATGGATTGGATGACCTCGGAGTGTAGAAAGAGGTTGTGGGGCATAACGACCGCACCCAGGACACTCACGATAATCGCGGCAGAGCCAGTGGGCATACTGGGCGTGATCCAGCTTGTGGCGGCTTGCGGCCAGTCGACCTTGACCAGTGCAAGCTCGGCCAAAAACGAGAGTCCTACCGCGCCTACGAAGGCGATGATCCAGCGTTCGGCACGCTTGTAGGAGTTCGTCATGAGCATCGTCATCGATACTGCCGCCACGATAACGCAGCCCGCACGCACGGGCAGCCCAAAGAGCATTTGAAGGGCGATCGCGCCGCCCAGGACCTCGGCCATGGCGGTGGCGATGGTCGCGAGATAGGCACTGCCGAGTACCGCGCGCCCAACGAAGCGGGGGAGGTGGCGTGTCGTGGCCTCGGCAAGACAGGCGCCCGTGGCGATACCCAGGTGTGCCGCGTTGTGCTGCAGCACAATGAGCATAATCGTGGACAGCGTGACGATCCACAGCAGCGCGTAGCCAAACTGCGAGCCCGCGGCCATATTGGAGGCCCAGTTGCCCGGGTCGATAAAGCCGACGGTCACGAGCAGCCCGGGGCCGATATTCCGTGCGATGTCGAGTCCTCCGTGACCACCGCTGCGTCGGGAGCCAAAGTGTTGTTTGAGATGGTTGATCATGGTGCGCTCCTGCATGTCGTTTGTTTGACGCCGCAAAGGATACCCGTTTTAGGCTCGAAAGTTAACCAAGACTAACAAAATTGCCGTATTTGAATGGGATGGTGAAAGGGGGCTGCCGAAATGTCTTGGTCTGTAACAACTAGGGATGGAAATTGGGCCTAGGTGTTACAGATCAAGACAGGAAGAAATGGTCCTATGGAAAATCTCGATCTGTAACAGTTGGCTGCAAAAACCGGCCCCTCGTGTTACAGGTTGAGACATTCGGAACCGTCTCTCGAAAACATCTCAATCTGTAACAGTAAGTCGTCGAAATTGGGTCTTCCTGTTACAGATTGAGATGTTTGAAGCGGTGAGCTTACAGGCCGAACTTGGGGTCCCTGCTGTCGCCCTTGAGGTCGGCGGTGTCCACTCGTAGGACGTGCGTTACGCGATTGTTTCGAAACGGGCGGGAAACACAATGGGCCGGCGATGCTCCTAGTATGCCTATTCAACTGACTGTCTAAATATCTAGGGGAGGATCGCGATGCAGGCAGATTCCGCTCAGCAGCAGGGCCTTTATCGCCCCGAATTCGACCACGATGCATGTGGCATCGGCGCGCTTGCCGATATCAACGGCGAGCGCCATCACCAGATTCTGGACGACGCGCTGTCCATTCTGGTCAACTTGGAGCACCGCGGCGGCACGGGACTCGAGAAGAATACCGGCGACGGCGCTGGAATCTTGTTCCAGGTTCCGCATCACTTTTTCCGTAAAGAGGCTCAAAAGTGCGGTCAGATTCTGCCGGCAGAGGGCAACTATGGCGTGGCCATGCTGTTCTTCCCGCAGGACGACAAGGGCGTAGAGGATGCCCGCCGCGTGTTTGAGGAGGGCTGCGCCGAGGCCGGCGTGCCGCTGCTCTTTTGGCGCGAGGTGCCGGTCGATCCGCACGATCTGGGCGAGACGGCCCGCGCCTGCATGCCTACCATCCTGCAGGCCTTTCTGGGTCGCCCCGACGACACGCCCGCCGGCGATGCCTTTGAGCGTCGCCTGTACGTGTGCCGCCGCACCATCGAGAAGAAGGCCGACGCCGAGTTTGCTCTGCACGACAAGATCTTCTATGTGTGCTCCATGAGCTCGCGCACTATTGTGTACAAGGGCATGCTGGTCGCCACGCAGATGCGCCGCTTCTTCATCGACCTCAACGACGCCGCCGTCAAGACGGCCGTGGCGCTCGTCCACTCGCGCTACTCCACCAATACCACGCCCAGCTGGGAGCGCGCGCACCCCAACCGCTTTATCATCCACAACGGCGAGATCAACACCCTCAAGGGTAACGTCAACTGGATCCGCGCCCGCGAGCCCAATCTGTATAGCCCCGTGCTGCAGCACGATCTTGAGCGCGTGATGCCCATCATCAACCGCGAGGGCTCCGATTCCGCGATTCTGGACAATGTGCTCGAGTTCCTGGTCATGAACGGCCGTCCGCTTACGCGTGCCGCATCCATGTTGCTGCCCGAGCCGTGGGACCACAACGACAGCCTGAGTGAGGAGCGCCGCGCCTACGACGCTTACCAGTCCATGCTCATGGAGCCGTGGGATGGCCCGGCGGCCATCGCCTTTACCGACGGCCGTACCCTGGGTGCCGCCCTCGACCGTAACGGCCTGCGTCCCGCCCGCTACTATGTGACGCGCGACGGTCGCTTTATGCTGGCAAGCGAGGTGGGCACCATCGAGGTGAGCTCCGAGAACATTCTGACGAGCGGTTGCCTGGGACCGGGCCAGATGCTCGAGGTCGATTTTGCCCGCGGCCGCGTGATCTACAACGATGAGCTGCGCGCCCGCTATGCCAAGGAAAAGCCCTACCGCGATTGGATTGCCGAGGAGACGCTAACCGTTGACGCGCTTGATGAGCCCGTTGCGGCAACGCCCGCCGAGGACGCCGAGGTGCCCGCCGCCGTGCGTATGGCCAAGCTCGGCTACCACTGGGATGACGTCGACGAGGTCGTGCGTCCCATGGCCCAGCAGGGCAAGGCCCCGCTCGCCTCGATGGGTATCGATGCGCCGCTGGCCTGCCTGTCCAAGAAGACGCGCTCGTTCTTCGATTACTTCTATCAGCTGTTTGCCCAGGTCACGAACCCGCCGATCGATGCCCTTCGCGAGCATATGGTCACCTCGACCACGCTCTACCTGGGCAACCACGGCAACCTGCTCGAGGACTCCCGTACGGCCTGTCAGCTGGTTCGCTTGGAGCGCCCGTTGCTCAACGAGGAGGAGTTCGAGCGTATCTGCGCCATCGACCGCGTGGGCTTTAAGACCCGCCGTTTCCGTGCCGTCTACCGCCGCGATGCCGGCGAGGGCGCGCTGCAGGCTGCGCTCAAGCAGCTTGCAGAGGACGTTGAGGCTGCGGTCCGCGACGGTGTGAACATCGTGGTGTTGAGCGATCGTGCCGCTGCGGGCGAGGTGCCCGTGCCGTCGCTGCTCGCCGTGGGCTGCGTGCACAACCACCTGATCCGCGCCGGCGTTCGTACCTTTGCCGACATCGTGGTGGAGTGCGGTGACGCCGTATCCCCGCACGACTTTGCGGCACTGGTGGGCTACTCCGCGAGCGGCATCTATCCGTACAACGCACATGCGTGCATCCGCGATCTGGCGGCACGCGGCGACCTGGACGTGACGGCCGAGCAGGGTATCGCCAACTACAACAAGGCCGCGACTGCCGGCATCGTTTCCATCATGTCCAAGATGGGCATCTCCACGGTGCAGAGCTACCATTCGGCGCAGATCTTCGAGGCCGTGGGCTTTACGCCGGAGTTCGTCAACGCGTACTTCGCCGGCACGGTGAGCCGTGTGGGCGGTATGGGCGTCGAGGACGTTGAGCGCGAGCAGAATGAGCGCTACGACGCCGCGCTTGCTATCCTTAAGAGCCCGGCTCCCGATCAGCTGCCCACGCTGGGTCTGACCAAGTGGCGCCCGCTCGGCGGCGAGGAACACCTCATCGACCCCCAGACCGTCCACCTGCTGCAGACCGCCTGCCGTGAGGACAGCTACGACACCTTTAAGGAGTACAGCGCTCGCCTGCACCGCACCGGCCGTGCCGTGCGCCTGCGCGACTTGCTCGACTTTAATGCCAGCGGCCGCACGCCGGTTTCGCTCGACGAGGTGGAGCCCGCGCTCAACATCGTCCGTCGCTTTAACACCGGCGCCATGTCGTACGGTTCCATCAGCAAAGAGGCACACGAGTGCATGGCCATCGCCATGAACCGCCTGCACGGCCGTTCCAACTCCGGCGAGGGCGGCGAGGACCCGCGTCGCGAGACCCCGCTAGCCAACGGCGACTCCAAGAACTCCGCCATCAAACAGGTGGCAAGCGCGCGCTTTGGCGTGACGAGCCGCTACCTGTGCAGTGCCTTCGAGATTCAGATCAAGATGGCCCAGGGCGCCAAGCCCGGCGAGGGTGGCCACCTGCCCGGCAAGAAAGTCTACCCCTGGATCGCCGAGGTTCGTCAGTCCACACCCGGCATCGGCCTGATCTCGCCTCCGCCGCATCACGACATTTACTCCATCGAGGATCTGGCAGAGCTGATCTTCGATCTTAAGAACGCCAACCCCGGCGCACGCGTGTCGGTCAAGCTGGTCAGCGAGGCCGGCGTCGGCACCATCGCCACCGGTGTGGCCAAGGGTGCTGCCGACAAGATCTTGATCAGCGGTCACAATGGCGGCTCGGGTGCCGCGGCGCGCGACTCTATCTGGCACGCCGGCCTGCCGCTGGAACTTGGCCTTGCCGAGGCCCAGCAGACGCTGCTGCAAAACGGCCTGCGCTCACGCGTGGTGCTCGAGGCCGACGGCAAGCTCATGGACGGCACCGATGTTGCCGTCGCCTGCCTGCTGGGTGCCGAGGAGTTTGGCTTTGCGACCATGCCGCTCATCTCCATGGGTTGCCTCATGCAGCGCGACTGCCAGCAGGACACCTGCCCGGCCGGCATCGCGACGCAAAACTGCCGCCTGCGTCGCGGCTTCCGCGGCAAGCCCGAGCACGTTGAGCACTTTATGCTCTTTGTTGCCGAGCAACTGCGCGAAGTCATGGCGAGCCTGGGCTTCCGCACCGTCGACGAGATGGTTGGCCATCCCGAGTGCTTGCGCCAGATTGAGGTCCCGGGCAACCGCAAGGCTAACCTGCTGGATCTGTCGCCCGTGCTGGCGAGCGCGACCTGTGAATTTGGTGCTCATATCCCGGGTGCCGACGGTCTCCACTTCCTGCCGCAGATGGCCGCGGACAGTGAGCTCGACAAGACGCTCGACTCCACGTTGTTTGTGCCCTATACGGCCGATGCCCGTGCGCACCTGCGTCCGATTCGCTTCCGCGCCGATATCGCCAACGTCAACCGCTGCGTGGGCACCATCCTGGGCAACGCGGTGACCAAGGCGCATCCCGAGGGCCTGCCCGCCGGCTCCATCACCATCGATTGCGATGGTTCGGCCGGTCAGAGCTTTGGCGCCTTCTTGCCGCGCGGCATTACGCTCAACGTGTGCGGCGATGCCAACGACTACTTTGGCAAGGGCCTTTCGGGCGGCGAGGTGTCGGTGCGCCCCAACCCGCATGCGACCTACAAGTTCGACGAGAACATCATCGTGGGCAACGTTGCGTTCTTTGGTGCCACGAGCGGCCGCGGCTTCATTAACGGTCTTGCCGGCCAGCGCTTTGGTGTGCGCAACTCCGGTGCCACCGTGGTGGTCGAGGGCTGCGGCAACCATGGCTGCGAGTACATGACGGGTGGTCTGGCGCTCGTCCTGGGCGAGGTCGGGCAGAACTTCGCCGCCGGCATGACGGGTGGCGTGGCCTATGTCTTTGACCAGTACGGCACGCTCGATGCCCGTGTGAACCACGAGAGCGTTGAGCTCAAGGCCCCGACGGCCGGCGAGCTGGCGCAGATTCGAGAACTCATCCAGGAGCACGTGGACGCGACGCAGAGCCCGCGCGGCATTAAGCTGCTCTATAGCTTCGACTCGATGAGCAAGCACTTTGTGAAGGTCATTCCGACCGAGTACGAGCGCGTGCTGGCGATTGTCGCCGCGGGCGAGGCTGCCGGCAAGACGCATGCGCAGGCCGAGGAGTTGGCGTTTGACATCGTGACCGGTCGCGCGAGTGCCGCGGATGTCACTCGCTTTGATGTCGCGGGTGGTGCGGCGGGCACTGCGCCCGTGGTTGCCAGCCCTGCTGCTTCGACCAAAAAGGAGGCGTAAGTGCCATGGGTAAGCCCGGTGCTTTTCTTGATATCGATCGCGTGGCCCACGAGCTTCGTCCCGTGGAGGAGCGCAGTCACGATTTCGACCCGCTGTACGTGGAGCTCGACGACGACGCGCGCCGCGCCCAGGCGAGCCGCTGCATGATGTGCGGCGTGGCATTTTGCCAGATGGGCGCGAGCTTTGGCAAGGCACGTCCGAGCGGTTGCCCGCTGCATAACCTGATTCCCGAGTGGAACGAGCTGGTGTACCGCGGCCGCTGGGACGAGGCTGCCGAGCGTCTGTCGCTCACCTCGCCCATGCCTGAGTTTACGAGTCGCGTGTGCCCGGCACTGTGCGAGGCCGCGTGCAACCTGGGCTCGGTCGACGGCCAGCCCACGACGATTCACGACAACGAGCGTGCGATCAGCGACCATGAGTGGGCCAACGGCGGTCCGCGTCGCTTTGAGCCGGCAGGGGAGGGCGCACCCACGGTTGCCGTGGTTGGTTCTGGACCGGCTGGTCTGGTGGCTGCATGGGAGCTTGCGCGTCGCGGCGCCCGCGTGACGGTGTTTGAGCGCGACGACCGCCCGGGCGGTCTGCTCATGTACGGCATTCCCAACATGAAGCTCGAGAAGTCCGTGGTCGAGCGTCGCGTGGCACTTATGCGCGAGCTGGGTATTGTGTTTGAGCTGGGTGCTGATGTGAATGACCCTGCGGTGGCGGCCAAGCTCAATGGCTTTGACGCCGTCGTGGTGGCTGCTGGTGCCCGCGCTCCGCGTGGGCTTTCGGCTGCGAACGTGGATGCTCCCGGCGTGGTGTATGCCGTGGACTACCTGACGGCTTCGACCGTCTCGGTGCTCGACGGCGGCGAGCCCGCGGTGAACGCGCGCGGCTTGGACGTCGTGGTCATTGGCGGTGGCGATACGGGCAACGACTGCGTAGGTACCGCGGTGCGCCAGGGTGCGCGCAGCGTGCGCCAGTTTGAGTTCTTGCCGGCTGCGCCCGATAAGCGCGCGGCAAGCAACCCCTGGCCGCAGTGGCCCAACGTTAAGAAGACCGACTACGGCCAGCAGGAGGCTATCGCTGCGATGGGTGGTGAGATGCGTGCCTGGGGCGTGGATACGCTCGAGGTGCTGCTGGACAAGAAGGGTGCGGCTGCGGGTCTGCGCGTGGTCGATCTGGACTGGTCGGCGGGAAAGCCCGAGCGCATCGCGGGTTCCGAGCGCGAGGTGCCGGCGCAGCTGGTGCTCATCGCCTGCGGCTTTACGGGCCCGGAGCACGGTGTGTTCGACGCCGTTGGCGTGTCTGTTGCCACCGCTGGTCGTCCGCTGCCGGTGATGGCTGCCGAGGGCTCGCACCTCGCGGCTCGCACGGAGGGTGTCGCCGCGGATGCCGCGCCGGTGTATGTGGCGGGTGATGCCCGCAACGGCAGCTCGCTCGTGGTGAACGCCATGGCCGATGCCCTGGCCTGCGCTGCCGAAGTCGCAGACGCGCTGGAGCTGTAAAGTAGTCATTTAAGAACGTCCCCAATGACTGGTCATTTTTGTCTAGTCGTTGGGGACACTCTTTGCGAGCGATTTGCTCGTTTGTCGACGTGTGGGTGCTCATTTGCCGACTTCTTGGGCTGTGGCCACCTGTTGTTTCTGTGGTGGCTGCGGGCATCTGGCTCAAAAGGGCGAGTTGGCTGTCTATGTTTACCTGCTGTTTTGTTGCGGTGTGCATTTTCGGTCAAGCTTTTCGTCAAGTGTTTGGTCAGCATCTGGTTTGCAGCCGGAGGCCTATTTTGCCCGCGCTAGTCGTGGCTGCCCACCCTCCTCGTAAGCTCAAATTGAGGTTCATCAGTTTGAGGAGGATGCCATGACTGACCACGCTTTAGATCGAGTGCAGCTGTCCGAAGCCGTCGGCAACGATATTGCCGACATGGCCCATTTTTGGATGCTGCGGAAGTTTCAGTTTCTGGAGCCGGCGCGCGAGCAGTTCGAGATTATCGTCGATCCGTGGCTCAGCTATTGCGAGGAACCTTCTCAAAACGAAATCATGGCCTACAACATGGCGTTTACCGATTGGCTGCTGTTTGAGCGCCCCTATCGCCATGGCAAGACGCTGCTCGAGCTATATGTTGACGAGCCGCCGGCATCGCTTTCGCCTGCCTCGCTCAAGCGGCTCGAGCAAGTGCACGACACACAGTATTTCTCGCGCTTTGGCATTTTGGACAAGGATCCTGCGACTGGTATGGTCGCGCTGAAGGACGCGCGCACCGACCGTCGCTTTGACGTCTACGACCCACATATCGTGCAAAAGGAGCACTGGAGCGACGGCGCGATTGCGGTGCGCCTCGCCTGCGTCGACGATGTCTGGCTTGCGGCGGGACAGCTCTACCTATATGACATTGCGCGCCTGAACGACACGGCGGTCGACGGGCCGGGCGCGGTGCATCCCGAGGATTTAGAGGACGGTTTCGACACCTCGCGCATCAGCTTCTTTTTACGCCTGGTCCGCGACATCATGGGCGCCCAGGGGCGGTACGTGAAGTCCCTCAACATCTACGAGCAGGAGTGGGAGTAGGGGATGTGGCTGGTGTCGCCTGCTGCCCTGACTTTGTCTCAATCTGTAACGTTTAGGGACAAAAAACCGGTCTATCTGTTACAGATCGAGACGAACGCTTGGGCGCCGCTGGTTTGTCTAAATCTGTAACGTTTGGGGCCTGGAGAACGTCTAACTGTTACAGACCGAGACGTTTGGCACCTGGTTGGGGGGATGTCTCAATCTGTAACATCTACAGGCCAAAACTCGACCTATCTGTTACAGATTGAGACAAAGGTTGGACGCACGACTGAAAATCTCGATCTGTAACAACTAGAGGCTCAAAGACTGTCTTCCTGTTACAGATCAAGACATTTTTCAGCGGAGGCAACGGTGACGATGGTCCTTTTGTCTGACGTGGTGGTGATGGAAGTGTCTAATACCGTTTTCAAACACAAGCATACGACTCGCAACACGTTGGCGCGGAACAGGATGCTCGCGCGGCTCACGGAGGCGACCGAGCAAGGTGCGCTGCTCGCAACGCATGACAATACCGAGCTCATGTGGTTGCGACGCCATGTTGGAACCGACGATATTGCGGAGCCCGAGCCGTACCTGTTCTGTTTTCAGCATGATTGGGATACGTTGACACCGGCAGAGCGAGCGCTGCGTACCATCAAAGGGCTTGCGGAGTTTCATCCCGATTGGGCGTTTTGGGGTTATGACGCGGCACTTTTGTGGGGTCTGGAGGTGCCGAATGATCTGCTCGGGCCGCGCTTTCTTGTTAAGACGGGTTGTTCAGTGACGTTGAGCAGCGGGTGCAGGTTGTTGCGTCCACAGATGGCGGGCGCGCTCGAGCGCGTTGATGGCGTGCGGGTGACGTCGTTTTGGCGCACGGTGGAGGATTGCCTGCTGCGTGCGCCGTTCTCCTACGGGTTGGCGATTGCCGATTCTGCACTGCGGGCGAAAGGTGTATCACGTGGGGATTTGTGCGAGCGCCTCCGCGCCGATTGCGAGGGCAGGCGCGGGTATCGCAGAGCGCAGGTGATCGCGTCATATGTGGACGGGCTGTCCGAAAACGGCGGCGAGTCTCGTTTTCGGGCGTTCTTTATTGCGTGCGGCTTTCCGGTTCCGGAGCTGCAGGTGGAGTTTCGCGACCCGCTCGATCCGAGCCAGGTGTTTCGGGTCGATTATTTCTGGAGACTCGAGGACGGGACATGTGTCATCGGCGAGCTCGACGGGAAGGGAAAGTATACCCTGCAGGATGGTGGGGATTGGGAGTCGGTCGACCCATTCGTGGCAGAACGTCAGCGAGAGTCCCATCTGACGATGCTCGGATATAAAGTACTGAGGTTTACGTTTGATGAGCTCAAGAATCCGGGGAAGCTGGCTGAAAAGATGAGACTGGCGGGCATTCCGCAGTGGGCCGATTTGGCTGAGGGATGGAAGCGCCAGTGGTATGGGCGCTAAGGGGTGCAACTGACGCGGAGGTGGTTGTTCCTGCCGAGTTTGTCTCAATCTGTAACAACAAGGGACCGTTTGGCCTCGTAACTGTTACAGATTGAGACGGAAGGTTGGCTACCGCTAAAAGATCTCAATCTGTAACATCTAGAGGCCGAAAACCTGTCTATCTGTTACAGATTGAGACAAAGGTTGGACGCGGTGCCGAAAGATCTCGATCTGTAACATTTGGAAGGTTAAAGACGGTTCACCTGTTACAGATCTAGACATTTCCCGGATGTCGCTGGGATGGGGCTGCAACGCATTCCATTCTCCGCATCTCCTCCTTTCTCCGTTAACCGATATGTCCGCAGCAATCCTGCCGAACTGGGTAATAATGGACAAATGTTGAAGTTTCTAAGGGGGAGGAGCTCGATATGGCGTCTGCTGATCGTCCCACGTTGTTTATCAATGCGACCGTTTTGGATGGCTCGGAGCATATGGAGCCGCAACCCGATATGGCCGTGACTGTTGAGCGCGGTGTCATCACCTGGATGGGGCCGAGTGCTGTGGCGCAGGCGCCTGCAGGTGCCGAGGTCATCGACCTGGCCGGCGCGTACCTCATGCCCGGTCTCATCAATATGCACGTGCACCTGTGCGGCTCGGGCAAGCCTGTCTCGGCCGGCGATGCGGGAGCGCTGATGAAGAAACTCGATAATCCCGTGGGCCGTGCCATCGTGCGCTGCATCCTCAAGGGCAGTGCCCAGCAGCAGCTGGCAAGCGGCGTGACCACAGTGCGCGGCGCGGGCGACCCGCTGTTTGCCGACATTGCCGTGCGCGACGCTATCGACGCCGGCAAGTATCAGGGTCCGCGCCTGGTAGCGCCGGGAACGGGCGTCACGGTGCCGGGCGGCCATGGCGCGGGCTTGTTCGCCCAGGTGGCCAACAGCCCCGTCGAGGCAGCCGAGCAGGTGCGAGACCTGTATGCGCGCGGCGCCGACGTCATTAAGCTGTTCGTAACGGGCGGTGTGTTCGATGCGACCGAGGTGGGCGAGCCGGGCGTGCTGCGTATGCCGGTGGAGGTTGCCGCGGCGGCGTGCAAGGCGGCGCACGAGGTGGGTCTGCCGGTTATGGCTCATGTCGAGAGCACCGAGGGCGTGAAGGCCGCGCTTGAGGCCGGGGTCGACACGATCGAGCACGGTGCCCCGATGACGCCCGAGATCCTGGAGCTGTATCGCGGCGCCGCGGGCACACAGCTCGAGGGACGCGCGCCGAGCGTGACCTGCACGATCAGCCCGGCGCTGCCGTTTGTATTGCTCGACCCGGAAAAGACCCATTCGACCGATACACAAAAGAAGAACGGCGACATCGTGTGCTCGGGCATCATCGAGAGCGCCCGTGCCGCACTGGAAGCTGGCATTAAGGTGGGCCTGGGCACGGACTCAAGCTGCCCGTTCGTGACGCAGTACGACATGTGGCGTGAGGTTGCCTATTTTGCCAAGTATGTCGGTGTGAGCAACGCCTTCGCGCTGCATACGGCTACGCAAGTCAACGCCGAGCTGCTGGGGCTGGGCGGCGAGACCGGTACGATCGAGTGCGGCAAGGCCGCCGATATCCTGGTGACGCGCAAGAATCCGCTCGATGACCTGTGCGCTCTGCGTGAGCCGACGCATGTGATGTGTCGCGGTGATCTGGTACGCAAGCTCAAGGTGAAGCGTATTCCCGAGGTGGACGCCGAGCTCGACGCGATTATGGCCATGCCTGCCGAAGCGCTGGCTGAGGAGCTGGCCCGCGACGGTGTGGCGTAAGCGCGCGATATGGCGATGCGACAAGGGGGGCAATCCTTTTGTCATAATTAGAAAAAGCCGAGGTCCCAGTGCGAGACCTCGGCTTTTATTTGTCCCATGGTATGGCGGCTAGGAGCGCGTCTCCATCTTGGCATGGCACTTGGGGCAGGTGACGCGGATCTTGCCCTTGCCCTTGGGGACGGACAGCATCTGACCGCAGTTAGGGCACTTAAGGTAGGCCGTGGTCTTGCGGCCCTTCCACATCTTCTTGGCCGTTCGCTTGGCGCGCTCAAAGTCTTCCTTGCTGGTGCCGGCCGCGCGCGAGGCGTTGGCAGCCGCGGCGCCGCCACCCAAGCTGGCGACGAACTTACCTAGGCCGGGGACGTTTGCGGTCGCCGTGACAAAGGCATCGTTCTCCTTGCGGCGCGCGTCGATGTTTTTGGACAGACCGCGCAGCACGCCGAGCGCGATCACGGCGATGGCGATCCAGCTGAGCCACTGGATACGGGCCATCGACCCGATCATCGCGATGATAATGCCTGCGAAGCCCAACACGACGGTGAGCTCATCGGCGCCGTTGCGACCCTTCATAAAGTCATTCATGCGAATTGCCTTTCGTTCGATATACTGCACGCCTTTATACCCGATTTAGAGCAAGGGGGACAGGTTAATCTGCGCCAGTGTGGTGCAAGCATACCTGTCCCCAGAACACCAAGACGGTGCAAAGAAGATTGTTCCCAATGCCCCAATTACTTGGAGAGCTTGTCGACGACGCGTTCAATCTCGGCAAGCTTGGCGGCCTTGAGCTCCTCGTCGCCCGATTCGATTGCCGAAGTCACGCAGCCTTCGATATGCGCCTTGAGCACGTCGGCGTTGATGCGCGCGAGGAGCGCCTGTGTGGCCATGAGCTGCGTAGAAATATCGACGCAGTAGCGGTCCTCATCGACCATCCGCAGGATGCCGTCGATCTGACCGCGTGCCGTCTTGAGCATGCGGGTCACCGATTTATGGTCTGCCATCATGGCGGGTCCTCGTTTCTGGTCGATGGGGTCGAATGCTTCTGGTAGCTGCTACGCGGCGGTCACGGACAGGGCGTGGAACTTCTCGCCGGCGCCCTCGACGGCGGCAGCGAGCTGCTCGGCGGTCACGGTGTCGGCGCACTCAACCTGGACGGTCTGGGTCTCGTGATCGGCGTCGGCGTCGGTCACGCCGGCAACGTTGAGCAACGCCGTCTCGACGGTGGCGTCGCAGTGGCCGCACATGAGGCCGGAAGTCTTGATTGTGTATCGCATCGGTATTCCTCTCTGTTGTGTCGGCTTTCCCAGGCACCCGACCTTGGCCTTCAAGCCGTCGCTCGCGTACCAAAGTACGCGTCGCTCCTCTTTCAGGTCAATCTCGGGCACCTGGAAAACCCGTTCTAAATGGACTTAAGGGTGAACCTATTTTGCCACTTTAGGCTTAAAGGTTCGTAGGCGCAGCGCATTGCTTACGACGCACACGCTCGACAGGCTCATGGCCGCGGCGCCGAACATCGGCGAGAGCTGCCAACCGGTGAGGGGGAAGAACACGCCTGCCGCCAGCGGAATGCCGATGCCGTTGTAGAACAGCGCCCAGAACAGGTCCTGCTTGATGTTGCGGATCGTGGCGCGCGAAAGCTCGATGGCGCGCGCAACATCCATGAGGTCGCTGCGCATGAGTACCACGTCGGCGCCCTCCTTGGCGATGTCGGCGCCGGTGCCGGTCGCAAGGCCCACGTCGGCGCGCGCCAGGGCGGGGGAGTCGTTGATGCCGTCGCCCACCATGGCGACCTTGCCGCCCGCATCCTGCAGTTCGCGCACGTGGCGTTCCTTGTCGGCGGGGAGGACGTCGGCGATGACCTGTTCGCTGGTGAGTCCCACGCGGCGGGCGATAGCCTCGGCCGTCACGCGGTTGTCGCCGGTGAGCATGCGCACGTCGACGCCGAGCTTGCGGAGCGCGGCGATGGCCCCGGCGCTCGTCTCTTTGACCTCGTCAGCCACGGCGATGGTGCCGACAAGCTCGCCGTTCTTGGCAAAGAACAGCGGTGTTTTGCCCTCGGCGGCAAATTGCTCGGTAAGACCCGCGGGCACGGTAACGCCCAACTCGTTCATCAGGCGTACGTTGCCGGCGGCGATGACATTCTGCCCCTCGCGCGCCGTTACGCCACGACCGGGCACGGCGGCAAAGTCCTCGACCATGCGCGCGACAATTCCGCGTGCCTCGCACTCGGCCATAATCGCCTCGGCCAGCGGGTGCTCGCTCGAGCGCTCCAACGCGGCGGCCAGCTTGAGCAGCGACTTTTCGCTCATGGCGGGCGAGCCGTCGGCGCGCACGGCAACCACAATGTCGGTCACGGCCGGCTTGCCGCGGGTGACGGTGCCGGTCTTATCGAGCACCACGGTGCCCACGTTGCGCAGATTCTCCAGCGCCTCGGCGCTCTTAAACAGAATGCCCATCTCGGCGCCCTTGCCGGTGCCCACCATAATGGCGACGGGCGTGGCCAGGCCGAGTGCGCACGGGCAGCTGATCACCAACACGGCCACGGCGGAGGTGAGCGCCTCGTTTATGCTGCCGGTCAGCGCCATCCATACCGCAAAGGTCACGGCCGAGATCACGAACACCACGGGCACAAACACGCCGGCGACCTTGTCGGCCAGGCGGGCGATGGGCGCCTTGGTGGCGTTGGCGTCCTCGACGAGCTGGATGATTTTGGCAAGCGACGTGTCGGCGCCCACGCGTGTGGCACGGAAGGTAAACGAACCGGTGCGGTTGACGGTGGCGGCGTTGACGGTGTCGCCGGCGGTCTTTTCCACGGGGATGGACTCGCCGGTGAGCGCACTCTCGTCCACGGCCGACGCGCCCTCGAGTACCACGCCGTCGACGGGGATAGACTCGCCGGGGCGCACGCGCAGGACCTGGCCGGGAAGGATACTGTCGACGTCCACCGTGGTCTCGGTGCTGTCATCGGCAACGACGGTCGCGGTCTTGGGCGCCAAGTCGATGAGCGCCTCGATGGCGCCGCCGGTCTTGGACTTGCTGCGCGTCTCGAGGTATTTGCCCACGGTGACGAGCGACAGAATCGTGCCCGCGCTCTCAAAATAGAGGTTGTCCATGCCCGTCATCATGGCCTCGTGCACCTGACCTGCGGCTAGCTGGTCGGCCATGATGAACATGGCGTAGAGCGACCAGGCAATGGAAGCGGTGGTGCCGACGGCGATGAGGGCGTCCATGGTGGGCGCGCCGTGCGCGAGCGACTTGAAGCCGTTGATAAAGTACGCGTCGTTGACGTAGACGATGGGGATGAGCAAGACGAGCTCGGTGAGGGCGAGCGTCATGCTGTGGGTGTGGTCGGTGAAGACGCCGGGCAGTGGCCAACCGAGCATGTGCCCCATGCCTATGTAGAACAGCGGGATGAGGAAGACGATTGAGACGATGAGGCGGGTGCGCATGGCAGAGGCGGCGGCCTCCAACTTTTTGGTCGGCGACTCCATATGGGCGGCGCCGGACCTGGCTTGCGTACTGCCGCTTTGGGCGGCGTCGGTGCCCGTGCTGACGGGTGAGGCCGAGTAGCCAGCGCGGTCGACGGCGGTGCAGATATCGTCGGGGGAGACCTGCGCAGGGTCGTAGTCCACCAGCATAGAGCCGGCGAGCAGATTGACCGCGACGCTCTCGACGCCGTCGAGCTTGCTCACGGCGCGGTCTACGTGCGCCTGGCAGGCGGCGCACGTCATGCCACCCACATCGAATTTATCTTGAGCCATGGCTTCTCCTTTCTGTAGTTTAGTGTTGGAATTGTTAACCAACCGATACTATACACCCATACCCCCTGGGGGTGTCTAGTAATAGTTGGAATGTATGACTTTTCATTACAGATGAGGGCGGCTGCTCAATCGTTGGCAGTCCCTGCCAAACATCTCAATCTGTAACATCTAGCAGGGAAAATGACCTCTAATTGTTATAGATCGAGATTTTGTTTTGCGAGGTTTGAGTTTGTCTCGATCTATAACAGCTGGACCGGTTTTTGCTGAGTATCTGTTACAGATTGAGACAATTGGCCCAGGTCCGCCCCGTCCGCCTCGTCATCTGTGGTTTACGTGGGGGCATACGGAGTGCGGGTATACTAACCGGCGGCGAATCTGCTCCATCGCTTAGAGCTGCTGCGTCTGGACGGCGCGTGATAGGGCTGCCAAAGCGATCGCCAGCGTGCTGAGCAACGTCCTCTCTGTGCGCACCTGTTTTTGTATGTATTAGCGCACTACCAAGCACGCCCGCGCGGCCGCATGCCGTGTCCATTGCGCGTGCAGATAAGGAACAACAACATATGCGTAATTCTGTATCCGACGTCACCGACGCCGAGATCCTGGACGAGACCCGTGAGGCCATGACCCAGGCTGCCTTCGATGCCGCCGATGAGGCCAATGCTGCCCAGGCCGTCGAGTCCGCTACCGAGAGCCTGCCCGCCTTTGACGAGCTGGGCCTTTCCGACGAGATGCTTCGTGCCATCGAGAACCTGGGCTACACGGCGCCGACGCCCGTGCAGGCCGGCTCGATCCCTGTGGTGCTCGAAGGCCGCGACCTGCTTGCCGCCGCTCAGACCGGCACCGGCAAGACGGCCGCCTTTTTGCTGCCGACCATGAACAATCTGGAGCACATCGCTCCGCCCAAACCCGTGCGTGAGCGCGGCGGCCGCAACCGCCGTCGCGGTGCCAAGAAGCCCGAGGGCAACGGCCGTGGCCCCGTGATGCTCGTCATCACCCCTACGCGCGAGCTTGCCCAGCAGATCGACGAGGTCGCGAGCAAAATCGCCGACGTCACGGGCCACGTTGCCGTGACTGTCGTGGGCGGCGTGAGCTACAAGCCGCAGACCGCGGCACTTAAGTACGGTTGCGATATCCTGGTTGCCACGCCGGGCCGTCTGGTCGATCTGATCGAGCAGGGCGCTTGCCACCTGGACGAGGTCAAGGTCCTGGTGCTCGACGAGGCCGACCGCATGCTCGACATGGGCTTTTTGCCCGCCGTCCGCCGCATTGTGCGCGAGACGCCGGCCGAGCGCCAGACGCTGCTGTTCTCGGCGACGCTCGACGAGGAGGCCGTGGGTGAGATCACCGACCTGGTGAGCGACCCGGCCCGCGTGGAGATCGCGCCCGCCACATCGACCGCCGACACCGTCGACCAGTTTGTGTTCCCGGTGTCCATCGAGGCCAAGAACAACTTGCTGTCCGAGTTCCTCAAGAAGGAGGGTCCGGAGCGCACCATCGTCTTTATGCGTACCAAGCATCGCGCCGACAGCTGCTGCCGTCGTCTGGAGCGTAAGGGCATCAAGGCCGCCGCGATTCACGGCAACCGCAGCCAGGCCCAGCGCGAGCGTGCCCTTTCGGCCTTCCGCGACGGCACCGTCGACGTGCTGGTGGCAACCGACGTGCTCGCCCGCGGCATCGACATTAGCGACGTGCGCTACGTTGTGAATTTTGACGTGCCGGCCGAGCCGACTGACTATATCCACCGCATTGGCCGTACGGGCCGCGCCGGCGAGCTGGGCTGGGCCATTACGTTTGTGACCGAGCAGGACGTGGACGAGTTCTACGAGATCGAGAAACTCATGGACAAGACGGCCGATATTTACGAAGCGGGCGACCTGCACGTGGGTCCCAACCCGCCCGCCGTTGACCCCGAGCGCGATCCTGCCGCCTTTAAGGTGAAGAAGAAGACCAAGCGCGGCAAGTCCAAGAGCAAGAAGAAACTCGAGCAAGCGCGTCGCGACGGCAAGCGCAACGGCGACGATTACGGCGATGTGGCCGGTCGTTCCAACCGCGGTCGCGATGAGCGTCGCGGCGACGGCGAGCGTCCGAGCCGTCCCAAGCGCGGCGGCAAGACCCGCGTGCGCGAGGGCGTTCAGGCTCGCGTGGACGAGGCTGTGGAGAGCGTGGCCCGCGAGGTAGCTGCCGAGGAGCGGGCCGGTGCTGTTGAGCAGGGACCGCGCGGCAACCGTGCCGAGCGTCGTGCCAAGCAGTTCCAGGGCGAGGCACACCGCCGTCGCCGTGAGGACGAGGACCGTGGCGGTCGTCGTCGTGTTGAGCGCGAGGACGAGGGCCGTGGTTCGCGCGGCGGCAAGCGCGGCTCGGGTGACCGTCGTCGCTCCGGTCGCGATGGCGAGCGCGGCGGGCGCGATGAGCGTCGCGGCGGCGAAGGCCGTGGTTCGGGTGACGAGCGTGGTACCCGCGGCGGCGAGTCCCGCGGCGGCAAGCGCTTTGACGAGCGCGGAGGCCGCGAGGGCGGCCGCGGTGGTGAGCGTCGCGAGGGCGCTCGTGGCAACGGTGGCCGCAGCGGCGCCGGTCGTTCGAATGAGTCGCGCGATTGTCGCGACCCGCGTGCCAGCCGCGATCGTCGCGATGACTGGCGCAACTACGACGACACCCGCGATGAGCGTCGTGGCGGCTATCGTGGCGGGCGTGGCGGCAACCAGGCCGGCTCCCGCGGCGGCCGTGCCGGCGGTCGCGATAATCGTGGCAGCTATGGCAACAGCCGTGGCGGCAAGCGCGGTGGCAGCTCCCGTCGCCCCGGCGACGGCGGCGGCAAGCGCAAGTAGCATACGCGTTGCGCGGTAAGGCGAGATGAGTTTGGGCCCCGAGCAGACTATGCTCGGGGCCCTTTTTGGTGCAAAGTAACCTGTCCCCAATGCACCAAACAAGAATCGTCCCCAAGTGCTGCCTAAATACCGTTTATCGGAGAATAAATACCGTTCACCGGTCATAATGATTGTTCTGGCTTTGGGCTTATCTACAATAGGTCCCGTAAAAAGAAATGCGGAAGGTTACCGAGTCCCTCGGACGTGGGCCTAACCAAAGTCTTTGAACGGGTGTGTCTCTATGGATGCATTCGCTTGATTTTGGTTGGGCTATATTTATGAAGGGACATGCCACCATGGGTTTCTTTTCTCGCCTGATGGGCGGTTCGGATGAGCAGAAGACTGCAGCTTCCGAGTTCGAAATCCTCGCTCCCGTTTCCGGCGAGCTTGTTCATCTAGAAAATACCAATGACCCCGCTTTTAGCAGCCGTGCCGTGGGCGATGGCGTTGCCGTGGTTCCCCAAGAGGGAACGGTGTGCGCTCCTGTTTCCGGTACCGTCGCGGCGCTGTTCCCGACCGAGCATGCACTGGGCATCATGTCCGACGACAGCTCTGCTCAGGTGATGCTGCATATCGGAATCGACACTGTTAAACTTGAGGGCAAGGGCTTCCATGCGCTTGTTGCCCAGGGTGACCATGTCGACGCGGGCCAGCCCCTCGTTGAGGTCGATTTTGACGCGGTCCGCGCCGCCGGCTTCGATCCCACGGTCTTCGTTATTGTATGCGAGCGTTCGGAGAACTCGACTCTTCGTGAGCATGCTTCCGGCCCTGTTGCTGTTAAAGAGCCTGTCGTCTGGCTTTCCGAGTAAATTCTTGTGGTGGGTACCGTGGTTATCAAGCGAGTTTTCAACAATAACGTCGCAATGGTCACTTCGGACGATGGCTCCGAGCTTATTGTCATCGGTCGAGGCCTCTGCTTTGGCCGTCATGCCGGCGACGCTATCGATGAAGCATCGGTCGAAAAGACCTATGCGCTGCAGGAGGGCACTTCTCAGGATTCGCGTACGATTGACCGCTTGGCACATCTTTTGGAGTCCATTCCCACCGTCAACCTCGTGATTGCCGAGGACATTGTTCAGATGCTCCGTCGAGAGCTCAATGTTGATGTCAACGACAAGATTCTCATTGCTCTTGCAGACCATATCAGCCTTGCTTTGGAGCGCGAGCGCAAGGGCGTCTCCTGCGAGAATCCGTTGCTGCTCGAGATCCAGCAGTTCTATCGCAAGGAGTATGCGCTTGCGGGCCGTGCGCTGCAGATTGTCAAGGAGTATATGGGCTTCCAGATGAGCGAAGAAGAGCAGGGTTTTATTACGCTGCATATCGTCAACGCCACCATGCCGCAACGCTCCGACCGTCTCATCATCTCGGTCCAGCTTGTTCGCGACGTGCTCGCGATTGTTTCCGAGCGCTATGCCACGACCCTCGATGACACCTCGCTGCCTTACGAACGTTTCGTTCGTCACCTGCAGTTTTTCGCGCAGCGAGCGCTCGATCCTGCGGCCGGGCAAATCAATGGTGACGCGCTGTTCCGAATCGATGAAACGGTGTACCCGTGCGCATTCTCGTGCGCGGACGCCATAGCCGCCCACTTGTCGTCTACCTATAACGTTGTCGTTACCAATGCCGAGAAGAGTTATCTCGCTTACCACATTGTTAACCTGCTTGGAGAACCTGGTCTCTAGGCATAACGTGCCCACACATCGATTGATATGAGGCAGGGCTTATGGCCTTGTCCAGGGCACATCTGTCTTAATTTGCGGAAAAGGAAGGGGAGTACCGCTATGACCGCAAAAAAGAAGTTCAATTTCAAAGCGCCGTTGGAGGTGTTCGCGAAGTCGATCGTTCAGCCGATGATGTATCTCTCGGTTGCCGGCATTCTGCTCATCGTGGGCATTATTCTGACCAACAAGACCATTTGCGCCTTGATCCCCGTACTGGGCTCCGGTCCGTTCCAGCTTGTGGGCGCCGTTGTCTATCAGTCGCTGATGTTTATCATCAACAATCTCTCGATTCTGTTCTGCGTGGGCATCGCCGGCGCCATGGCAAAGAAGAACAAGGGCCATGCTTCGCTGATCGCCCTGATGTCGTTCTTCCTGTTCCTGCAGGCTAACAACATCGTGCTCAACGCCACCGGCGCTCTTGCCGAAGCGAGCGGCATGCTCGGTCTTACCGGAACCGGCCAGAGCACCGTTATGGGCATTCAGGTGCTCGATACCGGCGTGTTTGGCGGCATCATTCTTGGTTGCATCACCGGTGCCGTGTTCAACAAGTACTCGAACAAGCAGTTCCCCATTGCTCTTTCGATGTTCTCGGGCGTTCGCTTCCCGTTCCTGATCATGATCATCATCTCCTGGATCATGGGCGCTGGCTTCTGCATCGTTTGGCCTCCGGTTCAGGGTGCCATCTCCTCCGTTGCCGGCATCATTAAGGAGTCGGGCAACATCGGTCTGTTCATCTACGGCATGCTCAACAAGCTGCTCGTTCCCACCGGTCTGCACCACCTCATCTACACCCCGTTCCAGTTCTCCGATGTGGGTGGCACCCTGACGCTGGGTGATCAGGTTATCGCCGGCGCCTATCCCATCCGTGTCGCCGAGATGGCAATGACGGGCCAGCCCTTCTCTGATAGCACCTACTTCAACAGCTACACCTTCAACAACCTGTGGCCCTACATCGGTATCGGTCTCGCCTTTATCTTCACCGCTTACAAGGGGAACAAGGATAAGACCAAGGCCGTTATCATCCCGCTGATCATCACCGCCGTGCTCTCCTGTGTCACCGAGCCCATGGACTTCCTCTTTGTCTTTGCCGCTCCCGTGCTCTTTGTCGTTCACTCGGTTCTTTCCGGTATCTTCCTGGTCCTGCTCAAGGTCCTCTCCGTGCCCGCTTCGACGGCAGGCGGCATCATCAACATCGTGGTTTCCAACCTGGTTCTTGGTGTCGATAAGACCAACTGGCCGATGATGCTCGTGCTCGGAGTCGTCAACGCCGCTCTGTACTTCTTCCTCTTCACCTTCCTTATCAAGAAGCTCAACCTCCACACGCCTGGTCGCGAGGAAGAGTCCGAGCTTGCTGAGTCCGTTGCCGAGGGCGAGGCCGCCGCGTCTGTCGCGGTGAAGCAGGGCGCTGTTGCCGCGGCCCCCGCAGAGGGCGTCGATGCAGGTATTGCCGACCTGGTCGCAGGTCTTGGCGGCAAGGACAACATCGAGGAGCTCGAGAACTGCTTTACACGTCTTCGCGTGAACGTTAAGAACCCGGACCTCATCGATGAGAACCTCATCAACCACGTGCCCAACAGCGGCATCAACCGCAACGGCAACAATATCCAGATCATCTTTGGCATGAAGGTCGCCGAGATGCGCGACAAGGTCGAAAACGCAATTGAGAAGGAGCAGTAAACAATGATCATTACTCTGTGTGGTGGCGGATCCACCTTTACCCCCGGCATCGTCAAGTCCATTGCCCTGCGCAAGGACGAGCTCGACGTTGACGAGATTCGTCTGTACGACATCAACGAGGAGCGCCAGCGCAAGATCGGCGTGCTCGTGGACTGGATTCTGCACGAGGACCTCGGCCTGGACATCAAGCTCACGGTGACCACCGACAAAAAGACGGCTTTTACCGACGCGAGCTTCGTGTTTGCCCAGATGCGCGTGGGCGGCTATGCCATGCGCGAGCAGGACGAGAAGATTCCGCTGCGTCACGGCTGCGTGGGTCAGGAGACCTGCGGTTGCGGCGGCCTTGCCTACGGCATGCGCACCATCTTCCCCATGGTCGAGCTGATCGATGACGTCGAGAAGTACGCCAAGAAGGACTACTGGATTCTCAACTACTCCAACCCTGCTGCCATCGTCTCCGAGGGCTGCCGTGTGCTGCGTCCCAACGCTCGCATCATCAACATCTGCGACATGCCGATCGCGATCATCGACGTGGTTTGCGCCGCACTCGATATCGACAAGAAGGATGTCGAGTACGATTACTTTGGCCTCAACCACTTTGGCTGGTTCACCTCGATTCGCCACAAGGGCGAGGAGGTGCTCCCGCAGCTGCGCGAGTACATCAAGGAGCACGAGATTCTGCTGCCCGATTCGTACCTCAAGGGCATGGGCTCGCTGATGTCCAAGAAGCCCGAGGAGGCCACTGACGAGCACCCCGAGCAGAACCGCCACACCAAGGGCAGCTGGTACTACGTCTGGAAGGGCGAGTACGAGATCATGGAGTGCTTCCCGGAGTACCTGCCTAACACGTATCTGAACTACTACCTGCAGCAGAAGGAGTTCGTCGAGCATTCCAACCCCGAGCGCACCCGTGCGAATGAGGTTGAGGAGACGCGCGAGAAGAACCTCTTCGACGGCATCGACCACTACGAGAAGACCGGCGAGATCGACGAGAGCACGTTCTATGCGGGCAGCCACGGCGACTGGATTGCCGACCTGGCTATCGCTCTGAAGAACGATACCAAGCAGCGCTTCCTGGTCATTTGCGAGAACAAGGGCGCTATCCCCAACATGCCCTACGACGCCATGGTCGAGCTGCCTGCCTACATTGGCAAGAACGGCCCTGAGGTCATCAGCCGCGACAACATTCCGCTGTTCCAGCAGGGTCTTATGATGCAGCAGCTGAACTCCGAGAAGCTCGTGGTCGAGGCCACGATCGAGGGTTCTTACGAGAAGGCGCTCAAGGCCTTTACGCTCAACAAGACCGTGCCTTCGATGAAGGTCGCCAAGGAGGTTCTCGACGACATGATCGAGGCCAACAAGGACTTCTGGCCCGAGCTTAAGTAAAAGCAACAGGGTCGCTGGCCGCATACCATGAGCAATGCCCCGTCCACGTGATTGCGTGGGCGGGGCATTGTCATTTGGTAACGCGTTTTATCAAATATGGCATTTATCTGCGGTAAAGGTGTTTAGCACCGCTGAGGGCCGCGTTTTATACCGCCTGCCGAACTGTGTTGTTGCCAAACAACTTATTAGGCCAGTGTGTTGCATGTAGCATTTTCGCCCGGCCTCGCCTCCGGGCTGCCATGTGAGAGGGGATCTTATGGCACGACTGCATGTAATGGAGCGCAGCCACGCCCAGGCCGTTATGGACGACCTGCATGATGCGCTTGGACGTCGTCTGGCGGTGAGCTCGCTTGCCCCGTGCCCCGTCGAGTTTACGGCGGCGCTCGTCAACCTGTGCTCCACCCAGAGCTGCGGCAAGTGCACACCCTGTCGTGTGGGCCTGAGCGCGCTGAGCGACCTGCTCGCCGACGTGCTCGAAGGACGCGCCGGCGATTCCACGCTCAACCTCATCGAGCGTACGGCCCGCACCATCTATCTTTCGAGCGATTGCGCCATCGGCTACGAGGCTGGTGCCATGGCGCTCACCGCCATTCGCGGCTTCCGCGACGACTTTGAGCACCACATCCGCGAGCATTCCTGCGGCTTTGATCGCGAGGCGCGCGTTCCGTGCGTCTCGGGCTGCCCGGCGCACGTCGACATCCCCGGGTACATCTCGCTCGTCGAGGCAGGCCGGTATGCCGACGCCGTCAAGGTCATCCGCAAGAACAACCCACTGCCGCTCGTCTGCGGCTTGGTGTGCGAGCATCCCTGCGAGATGCATTGCCGCCGCGGCATGGTCGACGACCCCATGAACATCCTCGCCCTCAAGCGTTTTGCCGTCGAGCATAGTGACCTCAACGACCACAAGCCGCATGTCGTGGACAATACCGGCAAGCGTGTCGCTGTGGTCGGCGGCGGCCCGGCTGGCCTCTCCTGCGCCTATTATCTGGCCGTGATGGGCCATAAGGTGACGATTTTTGAGCAGCGTCACCACCTGGGTGGCATGCTACGCTACGGTATCCCCAGTTATCGTCTGCCGCGTGAGCGCCTGCAGGCCGAGATTGACTGGATCTTGAGCGCCGGCATCGACGTTGAGCTCGATCACTCCGTCAACGGCGAGGAGCTTGCCCGCCTGCGTGACGAGTTCGATGCCGTCTACCTGGCCATCGGTGCCCATAGCGACAAGAAGCTCGGCCTTCCGGGCGAAGAGGCGCCCGGCGTGGAGTCGGCCGTCAAGATGCTGCGCGCCATCGGTGACGACGAGCTGCCCGACCTGAGCGGCCAGCGCGTGTGCGTCATCGGCGGCGGCAACGTGGCCATGGACGTGGCTCGCTCTGCCGTGCGCTGCGGTGCCGAAAAGGTGAGCATCGTCTACCGCCGCCGCATCTGCGATATGACGGCTCAGGACGCCGAGATTGCCGGTGCCCAGGCCGAGGGCTGCGAGGTGCTGGAGCTGACGGCGCCGCTCGCCATCGAGACGGGCGAGGACGGTCGCGTGAGCGGCCTGCGCGTGCAGCCGCAGATTATCGGCGAGCCCCGTCGCGGTCGTCCGGCCCCGCGTGCCGCCGCGACGCCCGAGCGCGTCATTCCCTGCGAGCGCGTGTTCGTGGCCATTGGCCAGGACATCGATTCCAAGCCGTTTGAGGACATGGGTATCGCCTGCAAGTGGGGCTGCGTCATCACCGACTCGGACGGCGCCGTGCCCAACTTCGATGGCCTCTTTAGCGGCGGCGACTGTCAGACCGGCCCCGCCACCGTTATCCGCGCCATCAACGCCGGCCGCGTGGCCTCGGCAAATATTGACCGTTATCTGGGCTTTGATCATAAGATCAAACTCGAAGTCGAGCTGCCGACCGTCCAGTTTAAGGGCAAGCACGAGTGCGGCCGCTGCGAGCTGGGCGAGCGTGAGGCCGGCGAGCGTATCCACGATTGGAATCTGGTCGAGCAAGGTCTTACCGAGCAGGAGGCGCGCCAGGAGGCGAGCCGCTGCCTGCGTTGCGATCACTTTGGCTTTGGCGCGTTCCGCGGAGGGAGGAACTTGGAATGGTAGAGCCCAACAAAACCACCGTCAGCGACAACACCGAAAACGGAGCGCACAACATGGTCAGGCTCATTATCGATAACTGCGAAGTCGTGGTGCCCGAGCACACCACGATCCTGGACGCAGCCAAGTCCGTCGGTATCCAGATTCCCACCCTGTGCTATCTGCGCGATCTGAACGAGATCGGCGGCTGCCGCGTGTGCGTGGTCGAGGTTGAGGGCTGCGACCAACTGGTTGCCGCCTGCAACAACTACGTGCTCGACGGCATGGTGGTCTACACCAACAGCCCCAAGGCGCGCGAGGCCCGTCGCACTAACGTTCAGCTGCTCCTGTCGCAGCACGACGCGCAGTGCGCGAGCTGCGTGCGCAGCGGCAACTGCAACCTGCAGACGATTGCCAACGACCTGGGCATTTTCTATCTGCCGTATCAAAAGCACCTGGCGCGCGAGGCGTGGGACTTCGACCTTCCCATCATTCGCGACAACGACAAGTGCATTAAATGCATGCGCTGCATCAAGGTGTGCGAGAGCGTCCAGGGCCTGGGGATTTGGGACCTGACCAACCGCGCCACGCATACCGCCGTGGGCACCCGCGGGCGTGCGCCGATCGGCAAGACCGATTGCGTCGCATGCGGCCAGTGCATCACGCATTGCCCGACGGGCGCGCTGCGCGAGCGCGACGACACCGAGACCGTGTTCGACGCTCTCGCCGATCCCAATAAGATCGTGCTGGTGCAGATTGCGCCGGCCGTGCGTAGCGCTTGGGGCGAGGAGCTTGGCATTCCGCGTGAGGAGGCCACCGTTGAGCGCCTGGCCTGCGCGCTGCGCCGCGTGGGCTTTGAGTACGTGTTCGATACCGATTTCTCGGCCGACCTCACCATTATGGAGGAGGGCTCCGAGCTGATCGAGCGCCTGGGCGCCGCCGCCAAGGGCGAGGGCTATAGCCGCGGCTGGCCCATGTTCACGAGCTGCTGCCCGGGCTGGGTGCGCTTTGTGAAGGCACGTTACCCCGAGTTTGTCGACAGCCTGTCCACGTCAAAGTCGCCGCAGCAGATGTTCGGCGCCATCGCCAAGACCTACTACGCCAAGGTGCTGGGCGTGGAGCCCGAGCGTCTGTTCGTGGTGTCCGTTATGCCGTGCACGGCCAAGAAGGCCGAGTGTGCGCTGCCGAGCATGATGGGCGAGGACGGTACGCCCGACGTTGACGTTGCGCTGACGGTACGCGAGATGGTGCGCATGATCCGCGCGAGCCACGTGAGCGTTGATACGCTGGTCGAGGAGCCGCTCGATACGCCGCTGGGCTTTGGCACGGGCGCAGGTGTGATCTTTGGCGCCACGGGCGGCGTGATGGAGGCCGCCGTGCGCTCGGCCTATTACCTGGTGACGGGCGAGAATCCCGACGCCGACTTCTTTACCGACGTGCGTGGCCTGGACGGCTGGAAGGAAGCCGTGGCCGATATCGATGGCACCAAGGTGCGCGTCGCCGTGGCGCACGGGCTGGGCAACGCCGCCCGCCTGCTCGACGCGATTCGCGCCGGCCGCGTGAGCTATGACTTCGTTGAGGTCATGGCGTGCCCGGGCGGCTGCGTCGGTGGCGGCGGCCAGCCCATCCATGACGGCTGCGAGCTGGCGGAAGAGCGCGGCCAGGTGCTCTGGGGCCTCGATGCGGCGGCCGACATTCGCTTCTCGCACGAGAACCCCGATGTTCAGGTATGCTATCGCGAGTTCTTGGGTGCGCCGCCCTCGCCGCTGGCCGAGGAATTGCTGCATACCGATCATCACGCATGGACGATGCCTAACGAGGGGACGTGCTAGCGATGCGCGCGTTTGATTTTGAAATGTCGCGCCGGGGGTTTGCCTCGGCGCTCGCCGCGGGCGCCCTGTCACTTGCGCTCGCGGGCTGTGGCGGCGGGGGTGCCGGTGCCGGGTCCGCCGCGGGCTCGGCTGCCACGGACGGCGCCGGTGCTGCCGCAGAGCCGGTCGAGGTGCACGTCGCCTCGCTCAAGGGGCCAACCTCGATTGGTCTGGTGCAGTTTATGGACCGGGCGGCCGATGGCGAGACGGACAATGAGTTCGACTTTGCGATCAATACTGCCGCCGATGAGATTGTGCCCAAGGTCATTCAGGGCGATATCGACATTGCCCTGGTGCCCGCCAACGTGGCGAGTGTGCTCTACAACAAGACCGAGGGCGCGGTGCAGGTCATCGACATCAACACGCTGGGCGTGCTGAATGTGGTGACGGGCGACGCGAGTGTGGCCTCGTTTGGCGATCTGGCGGGCCATACCGTCTATATGACGGGCAAGGGCACCACGCCGGAGTACGTCATGAACTACCTGCTGGAGCGCGCAGGCCTGACCGGCCAGGTGACGCTCGAGTTTAAGAGCGAGCCCACCGAGGTGCTGTCGGCCCTGCTTGCCGATTCGTCTGCCGTGGGCGTGCTGCCGGAGCCGTTCAAGACCGCTGCCATCGCCAAGAGCGAAGGCAAGCTGTCGGCGCCGGTGAGCCTGACCGATGCGTGGGACGAACTGGCGGGTGACACGGACTCCCGTTTGCTGACGGGCGTGACCGTGGTGCGCCGTGCCTTTGCCGAGGAACATCCCGAGGCCGTGGCGGAGTTCTTGAGCTGCCATGCGGCGAGCGTTAAGGCTGTCAATGCGGCGCCGGCAGACTGGGCGCAGGCCGTGGCCGATGCCGGCATCGTGGACAACGCCAAGATCGCCGAGAAGGCGATTCCCGGGTGCATGCTTGTCTGCCAGACGGGCAAGGATATGAAGGCGGCGCTTAGCGGGTATCTGCAGGTGCTGTCCGACGCGGACGCGAGCGCCGTGGGTGGTAAACTTCCGGCTGACGATTTCTACTACTTGGAGTAGCCCGTGCGTGCGTTTGCTCGACAAATGACAGAGCGTATGAAGGCGGTGGCGGCAGCAGGTGCCGTCGCCGCCTTTTGGCTTGCCGCGTGGATGCTGGTGGCGGCGCTGGTGGCGCAGCCGTTGATTTTGCCGGGGCCGGGCGCCGTCGTGGTGGCGTTGCTGCGACTGGTATGCGATGCCAGCACATGGGCGATTCTGGCAGGCTCGGGTGCGCGTATCTTGGGCGGGCTGGCGCTTGCCGCGGTGTGCGGCGGCGTACTGGCGGGAGTCTCGGTGCGATCGCTGACGTTTGCCCGCTTGGTGGCGCCGGCGCTTTCGTTTGTTAAGGCGACACCGGTTGCCTGCGTGGTGGTCCTGCTGCTCATTTGGTTGGGGTCGGCGCGCGTGAGCATTGCAGCGGTCTTTTTGATGGCTCTGCCGGGCGTGTATTTTTCGTTGGTCGAGGGCTTGATGCAAGCGGATAAACCGCTGGAGCAGATGTTTCGTCTGCATGGCGTGCGGGGCTGGCGACTGTTTTGTGCCCACACCTGGCGCGAAGTCCTGCCGTTTGTGCTTTCGTGTGCCCGCGCCGTGATTGGCATGAGCTGGAAGGCCGGTGTGGCGGCGGAGCTGATCGGCATGGCGACGGGCACCGTGGGCGAGCGCATCTATCAGGCGAAGCTTTTGATTGAGACTGCCGATTTGCTGGCCTGGACCGTGCTGGTTGTTATGGCTTCGTGGGCATGCGAGCGCGTGCTGGTGTGGCTGCTGCGGGCTTCGGGGCCAGCGGCGTGGCGTGCGGCGGTGCTGTCGCATGGACGCGGCTTGCACGGGCGTGCGGGCGGTTCTGCTGGCGGCGGGGTTGCGGCGGAGCTTGCGCTTGCTGCGGGCGATTGTGCGCCCTGGGCGCCGGCGCTCGACGGTCTGGTGCTCAACGTGCCCGCGGGCGGGCGTATCTGTGTGATGGGTGCTTCGGGCATGGGCAAGTCGACGCTGCTTTCGTTGGCAGCGGGGGAGTGCGCGCCGTGCTCGATGGTGTTTCAGGACGCGCGCTTGGTCGAGTCCGCCTCGGCGCTGGATAACGTGCTGGTGTGCGCCGATGCGCGTGCGGATGCTTCGAGCGCCGCGGCATTGCTGCGCCTGCTGGTGCCGGGAATCGATGTGAATGCGTGCATGGCCGAGCTTTCGGGCGGGCAACGCCGTCGCGTCGAGATTGCCCGCGCCCTGCTGTGCCCAGGCGATGCGGTGATTCTGGACGAGCCCTTTACCGGTCTAGATACCGCTGCGCGCGACGCATGCGCCGAGGTCGTGCTCGACTTGCTCGACGGTCGCATGCTGCTGCTCGCCACGCACGATGCCGCCGACGCTCAGGCTCTCGATATCTCTGACATCATCACGCTCTAAATACTAATTCAGCAACAAAATGATCCGTTTTCCTCCGTCCCCATGGGGTCGGCTGTGGTATTCTATCTGCGGGGTAATACTTAGGAATACCAAGTAATACCAACGCCGCAGAAACAAACTCCAGATGCGGGCCAATCGGGTTGCCTTCACAGCCCGTCGCCCAGCCGCGTGGCCCGCATCTATCCGCACCACCGTCGTTTCAAAAAGGAAGCGCCATGGCAGAACACATGACCCCGGTTGTCGCGAAGGTCTTGCCCGAGGAAAAGGCGGCCTTCGCGGCGGCAACCCAGCTCGTGGGCACCACACCGTCCAACGCCATCCGCATGTTTATCGCCGCGTTTAATCGCTGCGGCACCTTTCCGTTCGACATTTCGCCCAACGGGGCCTTTGGCACTGCGCCTGATTCTCATCAATAAGTGATCCGTTTTCCTCCATCCCCATGGGATCAGCTCTCTGCCGAGTTGTGGTAGAACTAGGGAACGGTTTTGAGGAGGTTGGCATGCTCAATGCGATGATTTGGGCGCTTGCCTGTTTTGGCGTCGTCGCTGCCGATATAGCCCTGAGCGTCGTTTTGTTCTCCGCCCTTGGCGTCGCATCGGTGTTCATGGGTTTTTCAATCGATGACCTCGACATTCAATTGCTTCAGGCCGTCGCGCAGACGGTATCGTTTTTGATGGCGCTGCTGTGGTGGCGTTATCTGTGGCCGCGCTCGTTTATGGTGCGCTGGCAGGGCGAGCGCCCGCTTGGCGGGGGAGCAGGCAAAGCATGGAGGCGCATCGCCTGCGTTATCGTGATCGGCCTTGCCCTGCAGGTGGTCGTTGGCTACGTGACCGACGCCGTGCTGTCGCTGTTGCCCGAGGCGGCGGCCGATTACAGCGAGCTTGTCGAGGAGACGGGCATGGGCGACACGAGCTATCTGGCCGTCCTGACCACGGTGCTCGGCGCTCCGTTTTGCGAGGAACTGCTGGTGCGCGGTATCATTTTTGAGTTTTCGCTCCGAGCGTTTAACCCGCAGTGCCGTCCGCTCTGGAAACGCCGGCGCCGCGCGAACGCGCAAGACGGCGCCATGGTGCCCTGGGCGGCCCCGAGTACCTGGGGCATCGCCGCGGCGATTGTGCTGCAGGCGGCAATCTTCGGCTTTATGCATATGAACTGGGTGCAGGGCTGCTACGCCGGCGCCGCCGGTCTGGTCTTTGGCTGGGTGCTCGTGACCACCGGAAAGCTCCGTTACACGATCCTGCTGCACTTTGCCTTTAATGCCGGGTCGTATCTCATGGGCCTGCTGTGGTTTGTGAACACGCCGCTCGACGTGATAATCACGGTCGCGATCGCCGGCGTGATCCTGGTGGAGGCAATGCGCTCGCTGCGCCAAGCGTGTGGGATGGACGCAGCGAGTGCACCACTTCGCTAGTTGCGGCGACCGCCTCCGTTGGCACCCTGACGCCCCTGAGCTGCGCGGTTGCGGCCTGCGGTGTTCTGCGCGCGCGACATGCCGCCGTGACCCTTGCTGCCCTTAGGCCCCTTGCCAGCGCCGGCGTCACCGTGCGGCTTGCCGCCCTTCTTGCCGGTGCCATGCCCACCGCCAGCAGACGTCTCGCCCGGGCGCGGCGGTACGGGACGGATCAGGCAATGCTTGGTGTAGCCGATCAGGTCACGACGCCCGGCTTTTTCCAGCGCCTCGCGCACGAGCTTGTAGTTCTCGGGCTTGCGATACTGGATGAGCGCGCGCTGCATGGCCTTCTCGTGCGGGTCGCGCGCTACATAGATCGGCTTCATGGTGCGCGGGTCCACGCCGGTGTAGTACATGCAGGTCGACATGGTGGACGGGGTGGGGTAGAAGTCCTGCACCTGCTCGGGCATGTAGCCCATGTCGCGCACGGCTTCGGCAAGGTCCACGGCTTCCTTCATCGTCGAGCCGGGGTGGCTCGAGATCAGATACGGCACTACGTACTGCTTGAGTCCGTATTCGCGGTTCAAGCGCTCAAATTTGCGACAGAACGCATCGTAGACGGCGCGGCTCGGCTTGCCCATCACGGAGAGCACCGCGTCGCTCACATGCTCGGGCGCCACGCGTAGCTGGCCCGAGACATGGTGCTCCAGCAGCTCGCGCAAAAACTCGTCCGAGGCATCGGCCATGGTGTAGTCAAAACGGATGCCGCTGCGGACGAAGACCTTCTTGACGCCCGGCAGCTGGCGCAGGTCGCGCAGCAGCTGCGTGTAGCCGCTCTCGTCGACCACCATGTTCTTGCACACGCTCGGCCATAGGCAGCGCTTGTTCTTGCACACGCCATGTTTGAGCTGCTTGTCGCAGGCCGGGCGGCTAAAGTTGGCCGTCGGTCCGCCCACATCGTTGATGTAGCCCTTAAACTCGGGGTCGTGTGTGAGCAGCTCGGCCTCGCGCATGATCGAGTCGTGGCTGCGCATCTGCAGCACGCGGCCCTGGTGGAAGGTCAGCGCGCAAAACGAGCACTCACCAAAGCACCCGCGGTTGGAGCTGATTGAAAACTTGATCTCGGCAAAAGCTGGCACGCCGCCCGCTGCGTCGTAATCGGGATGCCAATCGCGTGCGTAGGGGAGTTCGGCCACCTCGTCCATCTCGTCGGTGGTGAGCGTGGCCGACGGTGGGTTCTGCACCACATAGACGCTGTTGGGGTAGGGCTCTACCAGACGATGCCCGGTGATGGGGTCCATATTTTGCTGCTGCACGTTAAAGCTGCGGGCGTAGTTGAGCTTGTCAGCGGCAAGGTCGTCCCAGCTGGGCAGCAGGTCGTAGTCGTAGACCTCGTCGAGCGAACCCGTGCGGTAAACGGTGCCGTTGATATAGGTGATCTGATCGACGGGCAGCCCCGCGTCGAGCGCGTCGGCGATCTCGACAATCGCGTGCTCGCCCATGCCGTAGATGAGGATGTCGGCGCCCGAGTCGAGCAGCACCGAGCGCTTGAGCTTGTCCTGCCAGTAGTCGTAGTGGGCCAGGCGGCGCAGGCTCGCCTCGATGCCACCGATGATGATGGGGGCGTCCTTGAACGTCTGACGGATGAGATTGCCGTAGACCGTGACGGCACGGTTGGGGCGGTGACCTTCCTCGCCGCCGGGGGTATAGGCGTCGGTGTGGCGGCGGTGCTTGGTCACCGAATAGTGGTTGACCATGGAGTCCATGTTGCCGGCACTGACCAAAAAGCCCAGGCGCGGCTCACCGAGCACGGTGATGCTGGCGGGATCGGTCCAGTCGGGTTGGCAGATGATGCCCACTTTGTAGCCGTGCGCGTCGAGTACGCGGCTGATGATGGCCATACCAAAGCTAGGGTGGTCCACGTAGGCGTCGCCGCAGATGTAGACGAAGTCACACTGGTCCCAACCGCGCGCGTCCATATCGGCGCGGCTGACGGGGAGGAACTTATCGCGGCCCGGGCGCCAGGGACGGGCGGGCGCTGCCGGGGTATGAGCGGCGTGGCCGCCCTGGGCCTTGCCGCCGCGCTTTTGCTGCTGGCCCTGTTTGCCCTGCTGACTGCGCTGGTTATTCTGAGCGTGCTGAGGCTTTTTTGCCACGATCCCTCCCGGTGTTTGTATGCTGCACGTAATTGTAACCAGTCTTTTTGGGACGGGGCTAAAAAGACTGGTGGAGTACATGGGCTGGCGGATCGGCGTGTCGATGCGGATGCCGTTTGTTTCCAGACTGTGTATCCCCGTGTCGAAGGGGCCGTCTCGCGCGCACGCCATGTTGTCAATGGGTTACAGTATGAACGGCGGCTATGTTTCCGCCAACGCACGAGAGAGTCGTCAACAAGGAGGATGCACGACGATGCAGCGTGCCAAACAGATATCGGAGTCCATCGAACTGGGCATTATCCTGGCGCTCGCCGGCGGCTTTATGGATGTGTATTCGTACATTGGGCGCGACCATGTTTTCGCAAACGCGCAGACGGGCAACATCCTGCTTGTGGGCGTGAGCATCTCGGAGGGCAATTGGGCACTTGCGGGGCGCTACTTCTTCCCTGTGGTGTCGTTTGCCGTGGGCATTATGCTTGCCGACCTGGTACACGAGCGTTTTGGCAGCGTGATTCACTGGCGCCAGGTGACGGTGTTCTTTGAAGCCGTCATCTTGCTGGGCGTGAGTTTTATTCCCGGTGGCGATTTCAACCTGCTCGCCAACTGCCTTACCTCGTTTGCCTGCGGTATGCAGGTCGAGAGTTTCCGCAAGATTCATGGACACGGCATCGCCACGACCATGTGCATCGGCAACTTGCGCAACGCACTGCAAAACGTGGACGATTACATCATCACCCACAAGCGCGGCTTTTTGGAAAACGGCCTGCTGTACTTTGGCGTGATCTTCACCTTTGTGTTTGGCGCCGTGCTGGGCAACTGGTGCATCGAGCGCATGGGGCTGCACGCCATTGCGGTGGCGAGCATGCTGCTGTTTATCGCGTTTGCCATCATGTTTATCGATCGCGAACGCGACTTGCACAGGAAATGGGTCCGCATCGTAGCTGACTGGCAGACCACGAGTCTTAAGCGCTAAGGTGCATGTTCGTAACAACATTCAGGAGCCAGAAAAACTATCTAGCTCCTGAATGTTGTTACGAACTGCTTTTTGCGATTTATTCGAGATGCTCTTCAATCCGAGCCCTAAGAAGGGCAATGGCTGTAGGTATTCCAATTGCGGCGGCTAATTCGGCTTTATCCAAAACCTGTATGCTAAAGCACGATTGTTTATCACATTGAAGGACGATAACTGAAGATAGCTTCACTTCCTGTTGGCTGAATATATCGTAATCTCCAAATAGGAAGTTACCTTTTATTGCGTAATTCGGTATGTTCGTTACGCACTTCATCTCAAGTCTGTTTAGACCATAATCGAACACCGCAACTTCCTTGTGTTCGATGATGAGCGCAACCCTGGGCATGTTGCTAAAGCCACCGTCGACGACAGTGAAGAGTTTTTCATTCGCATCGTCATAAACGGTATATTTAAGACTCGATAGCTGTCCTAGTGGACCCGTGAACCCATGTCTTTTGATGTTGAGGTTGTCTCCCGCTGGGTTGATGAGAGCCAGAGTATGCGGATAAGGATTACCTTCAATTGAGATTCGATATTCGTTTGTAGCCGTCTTGCTCGATTTGGGACCAGTAGCCATCACGCGTCATCGCCTCGATCGAATTGGAACCGTCTTCTACTTCGTGCGGAGAATTGCGCTGTACGTTGCGGTACATGCAGCTGCAATAACCGCATGGGCAATTTCTAACAAAATGAATGACGCTATTTGCTGCATGCATTTTATTTACTATAAAGTATCCTTTTATAAACGTATTGTCAAACATATATTGCTAAAACAGAAACAATTTATAGACTGAGTTGGTCGTATTCTTTGGGCGATTGCTCCTATAATCTAGCCTTCGCTGCTGTCGGGAGGGAAGGACTGGGGCTCCGTTATTATGTTGAAACGCTTTAACACTTTTGACGTTCTCACGCGTTTTTTGTTTCAAAAGCGTTAGGATGGAACTTGTAGCGCGGGGCGTAATGGGTGCCCCGCACACGATGGGAGGCTATCAATGGCTAATCGTTTCGTTCTCAACACCATCTCTTATCATGGTTCCGGCGCCATCAAGGAGATCCCCGGCGAGCTCCAGCGTCGCGGCTACAAGAAGATCTTCGTCTGTTCCGACCCCGATCTGGTCAAGTTTGGCGTTACCGCTAAGGTGACCGACGAGCTCGACGCCGCCGGCATCGCTTGGAGCCTCTACTCCGAGATCAAGCCCAACCCCACTATCCAGAACGTCAAGGACGGCGTTGAGGCCTTCAAGGCCGCCGAGGCTGACGCTATCGTGACCATTGGTGGTGGCTCCTCCATGGATACCGCCAAGGCTATCGGCATCATCATCAACAACCCCGAGTTCGCCGATGTCCGCAGCCTCGAGGGCGTTGCTCCCACTAAGAACCACGCCGTATTCACCATCGCCGTGCCGACGACCGCCGGTACCGCTGCCGAGGTGACCATCAACTACGTCATCACCGACCCCGAGAAGGTCCGCAAGTTCGTGTGCGTCGACACCAACGACGCCCCCGAGGTCGCCGTCGTCGACCCTGACATGATGGCCTCCATGCCCGCCGGCCTTACCGCTTCCACTGGCATGGACGCTCTGACCCACGCCATCGAGGGCTACACCACCAAGGGCGCCTGGGAGCTCTCCGACATGTTCCACTTTGAGGCTATCAAGCTGATCAGCGAGAACCTGCGCGACTCCGTCGCCGAGGCCAAGTCCGGCCAGCCCGGCTCCGGCCGTGAGGGCATGGCTCTTGGTCAGTATGTCGCCGGCATGGGCTTCTCCAACGTTGGCCTGGGCATCGACCACGCCATGGCTCACACCCTGTCCGCTCACTACGACACCCCGCACGGCGTCGCTTGCGCCATGCTGCTGCCGATCGCCATGGAGTTCAACAAGCCGGTTTGCGCTGAGCGCCTGGCCAAGGTTGCCGTTGCCATGGGTGTTGACACCACGGGCATGAGCACCGACGAGGCTGCCGACGCCGCCATCGCCGCCGTCAAGCAGCTCTCCGCCGACGTGAACATCCCGCATGTCTGCGAGGCCATGAAGGCCGACGAGATCGAGGTCCTGGCCAAGGACGCCATGGCTGACGCCTGCTTCCCGGGCAACCCGCGCGAGGCGACGCTCGACGACGTCATCGAGCTCTTCAAGAAGATCTGCCCGGCTGCCTAACCTGGTTCGGCGGGCCCCGCCCGTTAGCCCCAGAATCGTCCTCGGACATGTCGGAGGCCCCGCTGCGCACTACGTGCGGCGGGGCCTCCTTCTGTCCTGCGGAAAGATTCTGGGGCTAACGGGCGGGGCCCGCCGGCTCGTTGTCGTGGCGGGCGCTGTTCGGAAGAGCTCGATGGGTCATCTCGCTGGGTAAATATTTGTGCGTGATGGTATCGTTGTTGGGGCTTTTACTGATTACGGGATGTTGACTTTGGAGTTGTGGATGGTGTCCCAAATGGATTCTACGCTTGGTTTTATTACTGACCAGTTGAAGGCGCTTACCTCGATTGCTTCGCCTACGGGCTATACCCGTGCGGCGACTGATTATCTGATGGAGACCCTGCGCGATATGGGCTTTGGCCCCGAGCGCTCCAATAAGGGCAATGTGCTTGTTGAGCTTGGTGGCGAGGGCGAGCCGCTCGTATTGGCGAGCCATGTCGATACCCTGGGCGCCATGGTGCGCTCCATCAAGGACAATGGTCGCTTGCGTCCCACGACGCTCGGCGGGCATCAGTGGTCTACGGCCGATGGCGAGAACTGCACCGTTTACACGCGCGATGGCAATGTCTACACGGGTGTGGTTCTCAACACCGAGCCTTCGGCGCATGTGGCCGATGAGCCGGTCAAGACCATCGAGAAGAACATGGAGATCCTGCTCGATGAGAATGTCGACAGCAAGGACGACGTACTTGAGCTGGGCATTCAGACTGGTGACATCATCGCTATGGATCCGCGCACCACGGTGACGGAGAGCGGCTACATCAAGAGTCGCTTCTTGGACGACAAACTGTCCGCGTCGATTCTGCTGGGCTTGGCGCGTGCCGTCGCCGCTGGCGAGGTGACGCTCTCGCGCAGGGTGTCACTGCTCTTTACCGTGTACGAGGAGGTCGGCCACGGCGGCGCCTTCGTGCCGGCCGATACGCGCGAGATGATCAGCGTTGACATGGGCTGCGTGGGCGACGATCTGGGTTGCACCGAGCGCATGGTGTCGATTTGCGCCAAGGATTCGGGCGGTCCGTACAACTACGACCTGGTGAGTGCACTGTCCAACATCGCGCGCGAGCTTGAGCTCGACTATGCCATCGACGTGTATCCGCATTACGGTTCGGACGTCGAGGCCACGCTCTCGGCCGGCTATGACATTCGCCACGGCCTGATCGGCCCCGGCGTGTATGCGAGCCACAACTATGAGCGCAGCCACATCGACGGCGTGCGTAACACCTACGAGCTGGTCCGCGCCTACGTTCAGCGCTAGGGGAGCAGCTTGCGACTCGGCTGACCAATCGCTAAGGCCCGATTTCTCGGGCCTTTTTTCGCTTTGGGTCGTTTAGCATTATGATGTCTGTAATCTATTAACTAAACGTGTAAATTACTTAACGAGGTGATGCGGTGTATGGATACGTTTGAGTACTTGTCTATGGGTGATGCTGCCCGCCTGTTGGGCGTTACGAAAGCCCGCATATCTCAACTTGCCGCATCGGGAACGCTCGCGTGCGATATTGTGGGCGGACGGAAGATGGTTGAGTATGATTCTGCGCTCGCTTATCAAAAGGTCCGCAAACGTGGACGCCGTCCTGCGGTCGATGTGGGGCGCAAGTTTACGCTGATGTCGGCCGACCATGAGGTCGCTCATGTCTCATTTGATCCGACGCGCGAGTTTCCCTTCGAAATCGCCGAGGTCCTCGATGCGCAACGAATGCCGTTTGGCACATGCTCGAGCTCTTCTCCAACGGTGAATAAGCGGGAGCTCAACGCGTGGTGGGGGCATCGGTCGGTGCCCGATGTTCGCCCTGGGCTTATCTCGCGCTACCGCGAGCTGGGAATTGTCAACGGCGTTGAGGTGCCGGTTCAGTGTCTGGGTCTCTCGCTTTCGGATTGCTATTGGCTGCGGCCGGCAGAATGCGACGGGCTCGAATGGCGAAACCTCAATTACTTCGAGAATGATTTTGAGCGATCGGCGCCCGAAGAGCGCTCGGGTTGGCTGGAAGGTATCGGTCTTAAAAATCCCGACAACACATCCGAGGGCGAGCTTCCTAAATCGTGGATGATCCGAAACGGCATTCGCGTTTTGGCTAAAGGGTGCGGGATGGACGATCAGCGTCCCTTTAACGAGGCGGTTGCAACGGCTCTGCATCGTCGCTTGCTTCCCAAGGGGGAGTTTGTTCCTTACACGGTTGAGCGCATGTTCGATGGCCCTGTGTGCTTGTGCGAGGATTTTCTTGACGGCCGCGAGGAATATGTTCCGGCTGTTTACGTTAAGAACGCCCTTGGCGGCCAGCGAGGAAGCTCGACGTACGACCGGTACTGCCGCTTTCTTGGTAAGCATGGAGCAGACGAGGCTGTCGTGAGAAGGTCTATGTCGCAGATGATCGTTTGCGATGCCCTTTTGGCCAACAGCGATCGCCATTGGCGAAACTTCGGTACCATCCGCAATGTCGATACCCTGGAGATAAGGCCTGCACCGCTGTTCGATAGCGGCAACTGTCTGTGGTATAACGTGCCAACTGTCGTGCTCGCAGCTGGGGAGTTTGGGTTTTCCGCTAAGCCGTTTGGGCCCGACCCTTCCGTCCAGTTGGCGCTTGCGGATTCGCTCGATTGGTTCGATTCATCGCGGCTCAACGGATTTGTTGATGAGGCGATCGAGATTCTTTCGCAGAGCGAATGGGCCACGGCGGAGGGTCGACTCGAGGCCATCCGCCGCGGCCTCGAGCGTCGCATAATCGAGGTTGGTGCCGCTGTTGAGGTACTTCGACACGTGCAGCGATAAACCCGCGGCTACTTAAGTGCGCCGGTCACCGTGCCGCCGCCCAAGACGACATCGCCACGGTAGATGACGACGGCCTGGCCGGGGGCGATAGCTCGCTGCGGCTCGTCAAAAGTCAGCAGCATTTGCCCATCGGTGCCACGCGTGAGGGTGGCCGTCTGATCCTTTTGGCGGTAGCGGTACTTGGCGCCCACGCGAATGCCGCCGGCGTCGAGCTCGGCCTCCATGCGTTCGGCCGGGGCGCTCCAGATCCAGTCGTTGGCCGTGAGCGCGGTGGCCGTCAGGTCCTCTGCCTCACCCAGATGTACGGTGTTGTCGGTGGTATCGACACCCGTTACGTACACGGGATGCGCCATCGCGACGCCCAGACCCTTGCGCTGACCGATGGTGTAGCGCAGCGCGCCGTTATGGCGTCCGACCACGCTGCCGTCGCGCCATACGATGTCGCCCGGCTCGACGGCATGTCCGCAGCGGCGCTCGATATAGCCCGCGTAGTCGCCGTCCGGGATAAAACAGATATCCTCGCTTTCGGCCTTCTTGGCGTTGGTAAAGCCCTGCTCGGCGGCTATGCGGCGCACGTCGCGCTCTTTGTCTAGGCCTGCCAGCGGAAAGATCGTGTGTGCCAGGCGTTCCTGCGTAAGCGAATACAAAAAGTAACTCTGGTCCTTTTTGGGATCTTCGCCGCGATGTAGCTGCCAGGTGCCGTCTGCCGCCTGGCTTGTTTTGGCGTAATGTCCCGTTGCGATGTAGTCGCAGCCCATGTCCAGCGCCGCATCGAGCAGCGCGCCAAACTTAATGTGGCGGTTGCAGATAATGCACGGATTGGGCGTCAGCCCCTCCTGGTAGGCGTTCACAAAGAGCTCGATAACGCTGTGGTCGAAGGTCTGCTGCAGGTCGAGCGCATGGTGCGGAATGCCTAGGCGCTCGGCGACGGCCTTCGCGTCGGCGATGTCGCGGTCGACCTTACTCATGCCCGTGACGGGATCGGGTGCGGGGCAGGTGAGGCGCATGGTGGCACCGACACATTCGTAACCCTGACTTTTGAGCAGATACGCGGTCACGCTGGAATCGACGCCGCCGCTCATGGCGACGAGCACGCGCTTATTGTGCATGGGGAGGTTCTCCTTGGTGGCATGTGGCCAAAAAAGAAAAGCGGCGCGGGAGGCTGGTTCCGCGCCGCAGACATTGTAGCAAGTTCGGGCGTCGTGTGGGACACCCTAACGAGATGGGCTCAGGCTGCCAGAAGAGAGGGAAGAACGGCGTGCCTTGGGCCTATCGACAAGTGACGGGCCCTTAGTCCTGGAAGAGCGCCGTGGACAGGTAGCGCTCGCCGGTGTCGGCGAGCAGCGCCACGATGGTCTTGCCCTCGTTCTCGGGGCGCTTGGCCAGCTGCAGTGCGGCCCACACGGCGGCACCGGACGAAATGCCCACGAGCACGCCCTCCTTGTGGCCCACGGCGCGGCCGGTGGCAAAGGCGTCCTCGTTCTCGACGGGGATGATCTCGTCGTAGACCTGGGTGTCGAGGACGTCGGGCACAAAGCCGGCGCCGATACCCTGGATCTTGTGCGGGCCTGCCTGGCCCTTGGAGAGCACCGGGGAGGTGGCGGGCTCGACGGCGACGACCTTAATCTCGGGGTTCTGCTCCTTGAGGAACTCGCCCACGCCGGTCACGGTGCCGCCGGTGCCAACGCCGGCGACGAAGATGTCGACCTTGCCGTCGGTGTCGTCCCAGATCTCGGGGCCAGTCGTGGCCTTGTGAATGGCCGGGTTCGCGGGGTTCACAAACTGGCCGGCGATGATGCTGTTGGGAGTCTCCTTCTGCAGCTCCTCCGCCTTGGCGATAGCGCCCTTCATGCCCTTGGAGCCGTCGGTGAGCACGAGCTGCGCACCGTATGCCTGCATCAGCTTGCGGCGCTCGACGGACATGGTCTCGGGCATAGTGATGATCACCTTGTAGCCGCGGGCCGCCGCCACCGAGGCGATGCCGACGCCGGTGTTGCCGCTCGTGGGCTCGATGATGGTGTAGTCGCCACCGCGCACGAGCTTGCCGGCCTTCTCGGCCTCGTCAATCATGTTCTTGGCGACGCGGTCTTTGACGGACCCGGCGGGGTTGAAGTATTCCAATTTGACGAGCACACGGGCCTTGAGGTCCTCGTCGGCCTCAAAGTGGGTGAGTTCCAGAAGCGGGGTGTGGCCGATAAGCTGATCGATGGACGTGTAAACCTTGCTCATGGTGAACCTCCAAAGTGTTCAAGTTGCTGGATGCCGTGTGGTTTCACGGTGCGTATGGCAGCTAAACCCATAAACCTTATAGGTTGTTCGTTTAGCTGCTGGCAAGCATAGTAGACAGTAAAGCCTAGTAACGCAATAGGAAATAGAAGATTATTGCAAGTCGATTAACCATCTTGACCGGAACGGGTATTTTCAAAGCCAATTTTTCGGCTAGAATTTCAACGGACTAAAAGACCGAAAGGCAGCACTAGATATGTTGGTTTCCACTAAGGGCAGGTACGCCCTGCGCGTTATGGTTGACCTGGCCGAGCACCAGGCGGCCGGTCGCATCCCGCTCAAAGAGATTGCGGCGCGACAGGGGATTTCCGAGAAATATCTCGAGAACATCTTGGCTACGCTCGTGCGCGCCAACATGCTCTCGGGCATGCGCGGCAAGGGTGGCGGCTATGTGCTCACGCGCCCGCCCGAGCAGTACACGGTGGGCGAAATCTTGCGCCTGACCGAGGGCAGTCTGGCGCCGGTCGCCTGCCTGGATGGCGACTGCAAGGGTTGCTCGCGATCTGATAAGTGTCCCACGCTCGACGTGTGGAAGAACCTGGACAAGCTCATCAACGATTACCTCGACGGCGTGACGCTCGACCAGCTCGTCGCCCCCAACGAAGGCTACGACTACATCATCTAACCCCACTTGCCATGTGGGGGCAGGGTGGGAATGGTAGATTTTCTTGCCCTTTGAGACTTGGCAAATTAGAAGGCCGCCCATTTTGCGATGGGCGGCCTTTGATTTGGTCCGATGCGTTTGTGCGTCGGGGGCGTTCTACTCTTCGGCAATACTATCGAGGATACTGCGCATGATGGACACTAGGATGCTGCCCATAAAGGCCGAGCCAAAGCCGGCGATGGAGATGCCGACGCCCAACAGGTTGACCGACAGGTAGCTGGCGAGCTCCAGCATAAAGCTGTTGAGCACGAGCTGGAAAATGCCGAGCGTAATGATCGTGAGCGGCAGCGAGATGACCGTGAGGAACGGTTTGACGAACGAATCGACGATGTTGAGGAACAGCCCCACAAAGGCAAAGCAGACCCAGGCCTCGGCAAAGCCGAAGGGTTGGATGCCGGGGACGAGGAACGTGGCGATCGCGATGGCGATCGAGGTGAAGAGCCAGTTAAGCATAAAGCGCATGGCGTGAATCCTTTCTTGCGCCGGGGTTGCTGGCGTCGCGTGAAGCGGCTTGCGGTGGCGACTTGGATGGTTGCGCGGGCACGCCGCGGTGTTTGGACGCCCATTGTCTCAAATATTCGTGGAGCTTACGTGCACATTCGGTTTCTAAACGGCGTTCGTCCTGAAAAACGCGCCGCTGACAGAGAGTCTTGTCGCTTTAGTTTGGTGGTGTGCTACACTGCTACGGGCAAAAGCCACAGGCGTTGCCCTATTGCATAGAACGGGCGAACGATGCCCGATGTTAGTATCAACTTCGATGCCTTTTGGCGGGTTTGGCGGTGATCGATGAATATCGAGAACATGTTTGACAAGCCTGATGTCAAGCAGCTGGTCCACGCATTTAGCCTCTTGGACGACGAGAAAGATATCCAAGCGTTTTTGACCGATATCTGCACGCCGCGCGAGATTTGCGATCTATCGCAGCGTCTGCAGGTCGCGCGTTATCTGGATGAGGGCGAGCCCTATGTTGAGGTTCAGGCCCGCACGGGCGCTTCGTCCACCACGGTGAGTCGTGTTTCCAAGGCGCTCAACGGCGAGTACGGTGGCTATCGCAAGATCCTCATCAAGCTGGAGGATGGCGAGTAGGCCAACGGCAACAAACGAATTGCGCAGAACCGTCCCTTCGGGGGCGGTTTTTTGATCCCTTGGGGACGGAGGAAATCTGTTGGCGTGGGGCAAATCTGTCCGCGTGGGCGGGTAGGATGGATGCATCGATTATTGCGAACGGTTTGAGTGGAGGACCATGCCTGTTCGAATCTATACCACCAATACCGGTACGGACTTGAGCGATGCCGAGGTGGCGTTGCTCGCCGACCTGGTCGCCCGCCACGGGCGTGCCGTTTTGCTGGTGCCTACGTTTGCCGAGCTCGATCTGTGCCGTCATGATGCGGCGGAAGCTGGGATTTCACTGGGTATCGATTACAAGACCCCTTCGTCGTGGCTCCGTTCGCTGTGGGAGCTTATGGGCGATGGCCGCAGCTTTGTGGATAACCTTCAGCGCCAGATGCTGTTCTCGGACATGATCGACCGCCGCGACGACGCTGCTCTGCAGCCGCTCTCGCGCAGCCAGGGCACGGTGCGCATGCTTGCGCGTATGGCCCGCGATGTGTTGCCGGGCGTGGCGGGGGCGGGCGACGAACGCTGCCGCGGCGACGTTTGCCAGCCAAAGCCCAAAAGCGACGCCGAGGCCCGTGTGTTCGAGCTTCTGTGCGCCTATGCGAGCGGTTTGGACCGCCGAGGCATGGTCGAGCCTTGCGAGGCGGCTGGCATGATGGCCGGTGCCCTGGCCGATAGCCTGCCGGGGTGCACCCGTGCCGTTTGCGTGCGCGGCGTCACGTCATTTACGTATAGCCTGCTCGAGCTGCTGTCCGCCGTGGCAAACAACGGGGGAGAGGTTGTCGTGCTGCTCGCCCGCGAGCAAGCGGCGATGCGTGAGGAGCTGGCCACGGCCCTTGATGCCTGCGGCGTGCTGTTTGAGGTTGCACCGCTGGATGAGGATGCCGGCGCTCCCGCGACTGCTCCAAAGTCCGTCGCACGTCCTGCCTTTGTGGAAGTCGCCGGGCCCCACGCCCGTGCCCGTGTCTATGCGGACGTCATCGATAAGATGGTGAAAGCGCACGAGGAGTCCAAGGTCAACGATGCCGCCTCCGCACCCGCCGATCCCGTGCGCGTGCTCGTGGTGTCCGCCCGGGCGCCCCAGCTGTTCGGCGAACTCGCTGCCCGTTTGGCGGCGCGTCACATTGCGGCCGAGACGACTGAGTTCACGGCGTTTTCCCAGTCCATCGCAGGTAGGCAGTTTACGGCGCTCGCCAACCTGATCGAGCGTATGAAGGCCGCCGACGAGGGCACCGCCTCCAAGACCGAGTGGTGGCCCGCCCCGGAGCTTACTGACTGGATCTACAGTCCGCTTTCAGGCGCCGATGCCGCCAGCGCGCGAACCTTCGATAAGAACATGCGACTGTCGCGCAGCAAGACCACTGCGGGCGTCAAGAGCCTGCTGCAGAGCGTGCAGGGCCAGGTGAGGGGCGCGCGCAAGGCGGCGAGCGACGAGAACTGGTTTAAGAACGTGCCGTGCGTGGTCTCGGACGTGTTCCAGGCGCTGTGGCGCGACAAGCCCGTGACGGCGCTCAAGGCCATGCTTGCCGTTGCCGAGGCACTGCCCGATCGCGCGCTTGGTGGTCTCGACGGTCAGGCCCGTCGCCAGGCGGAGGTGGCCCTGCTGCGCCACGCGATCGACATCCTTATGAACGATGCTCGCGCGCTCGACGTGTCGCAGGCCGCGACCGTGCCCGTGCTCGATGGCATTCGCACCAAGGTGGACAAGCGTAGCACCGCCTACGATTACGAGACCTACGAGGTTGACCGTGCGCCACGTGCCCAGGTTCGCTTTACTTCGCTTGCCGATGCGGCGGCCCTGCGCCCCGGTAGCTATGATGCCGTCCTGTTTGCCGATGTCGATCTGGACAGCTATCCGCTCTCGCATGAGGAGGGTCCGCTGGCCACGCTGACGGCGAGCCTTGGTCGCGAGGGCGTGACGCTTGAGCCCGCGGCCTTGCTGCGCGTGCGCTTTGGCCACGCGATGCAGGCGGCGCGCGGCCCGCTTGCGCTCGCCCGCGTGACGCACGATCGCCAGGCGCGCGAGTGCTATCCGGCTGCCGTGTGGACCGAGTTGCGGGCGCATGCCGAGGCCGCTGATGCTGCTAAGCCCACGCGCGTGGGCGAGGGCGATATCGTAAGGGACTTCGATCCCGCGGCAGGCGAAGGCCTCAAGCGCGAGCGCGTGACCTGTGAAGCCCCTCAGCATCTGAGTGCCGAGGCCGTGCCATATCTGGTCCTGCGCCGTCGCGATGGCGAGGGCGAGGACGCGCCGCTCGTGCCGCGCCTGACGTCCGCCTCGCAGATCGAGGCCTATTCCACCTGCCCGCTATGCTGGTTCGTGTCGTATCGCGTCAAGCCCCAGTCCATCGACGCGGGCTTTGGGAACATGGAGAAGGGCAACTTTGTTCACGACGTGCTGGAACACCTGCACGCCCGTCTGCCCCAGGAGGGCATGGAACGCGTGACGCCCGAGAACCTGCCACGTGCTCAGGAGCTGCTGCGCGAGGTCTTTGACGAGACCTTGGCCGAACATGCCTCCAAGCGTGGCAACGAGGGCCCGCTTGTGCCGCTCTCTCCGGTAGAGGAGCGGCAGGTGGCCGAGATTTTGCCGCAGCTGGAGGGCGTGCTTGCCTATGAAGCCGAGGCGCTGACCCCCTTTGCTCCGCGCTACCTGGAGTTTGCCTTTAACGATCTTAACGTTGAGTATGCCGGCTGGCCGCTCGGCGGGCGCATCGACCGTGTGGACGTGGATGCCGAGAAACGCGCCGTGGTGATCGACTATAAGCACCGCACGGGCGTTGAGGAGTTTAAACTCGCCGACCCTACGGTGCGCGACGAGGAATCGGGTGAGGCCGCCATCGACGACCCGCGGTGGCTACCGCCACATACCCAAACGCTCATCTACGCCCAGGCCATGCGCCGGGCGCTGGATCTGGATACCCGTGCGGCGCTCTATTTTTCGACCAAGGGCGGCAAACCGGCGCTGCGAGGCGCCGCGAGTGCCGAGCTGCTCGAGGAGGAACGTGGTGACGGCCGCATTCCGGGGCTTAAGAAGGGTTTTCCCGGCGAGGGCGGCAACATGGACTTCGATGCCCTGCTCGACCGCGTGGAGGCCGGTATCGCCGAGCGCCTGCATGAGCTCGAGGCGGGCGACGTCGCCGCTGTCGACCCGGCGTCGACGCAGGCCGCGCATGCGCGCTGCTCGTATAACCATGAAGGAACGTTTGTAAGGAGGGACGTGTAGACCATGGATCTTTCGACCTTGATGCCGCAACAGCTGCAGATCGTCAAGACGCTCGACCGTCCGCTGTTTGTCTCGGCGGGCGCCGGTTCGGGCAAGACCTTTACCCTCACGCGCCGCATCGTCTACGCGCTCTCGCCCGAATCCGGTCCGTTCGTTGAGCATCTGGACCAGGTGCTCGCCATCACCTTTACCAAAGATGCCGCGGCCGAGATTCGCGACCGCGTGCGCCGTGCGCTTATCGACGAGGGCATGGACGAGGAAGCACTGACCGTCGACGACGCGTGGATCTCGACCATTCACGGCATGTGCTCGCGTATCCTGCGCGCACACGCGTTGGAGCTGGGCATCGATCCCGAGTTCACGGTGCTCACCGATACCGACGAGCTCATGGATCAGGCTGTTGAGCATGTGTTGGGTCGCGCGACGGCGCCCGATGCCGCCCCCGAGCTCGCGGCATCGCTCAAGGCCCTCTACGCCTGGTATCCCATGGCGGGCGAGGGCGGTCCCTTTGGCGCCGGCACGACCGTCAAAGGCCTGGTGCGCGATCTGTTGGAGCTATCGAGCCAGCTGCCGGGCGGTATGGACGACGTGTGCGTGGCGCGCGGCCAGGCCGATACCTCGGCACTCGCCGATGCCTATCGCGCGGCGTTGGGCGCAAGCAAGGCCGCGACCGAGAAGGCACAGACGGCGCTCGATGCCATCGACGCGTTCGAGGCGAGCGGCAAGACCATGACCGATGCGGCGCGACTCATGATGTCGTGTACCATGCCTCGGGCGAGTAAGGCATTCCCTAAGGAGCAGGTGGAGCTGCTCAAGGCCGAGGCGGCCGATGCGTTTATCAATATCGTGCTTGCCTGCGGCGGCCCGGCGCTCGATGCGCTGGTGGGCCTGGCTCGCTCCGTCGAGGCCGAGTATCGCGCACTCAAGGCCGAGCAGTCCGCCCTCGATAACAACGACCTGCTGCGCATGGCCTATGAGGCGCTGCGCGATTACCCGGCCATTCGCGCCGCGTACGAGGGCCGCTTTAAGATGGTTATGATCGACGAGTTCCAGGACACCGACCAGATGCAGGTCGACCTGATCCGTTACCTGACCGGCGCGGGTGAGCGTGCGCTGTGTACCGTGGGCGATGCGCAGCAGTCCATCTATCGCTTTCGTGGGGCAGAGGTCGAGGTGTTCCGTCGCCAGGAGCGCAAGGTGGGCTCCTCTGCTGCGCCCGAGACCTCCGTCGCATCCGATGCCCCTGCCGGCGAGCTCGTCAAGCTCGTGCGCAACTTCCGCAGCCACGACGAGGTGCTGCGCTATGTGGCACGCGTCTTTGACGGCGATACCGGTGGTTTGATGCAGGGGTTCTTGGATCTTGAGCCGAGTGACGATCGCGAGGACAAGCTCGAGGCAAAGGCTTCGCGCCGCCAGGCGCTGCTCGTTGCCGGCGGCAGCACCCAGGAGCGAACGCAGGCGAAAGCTCGTGCGATTGCGGAGCGGTTCCAAGCGCTCGTTAAAGTGGGCCAGCCCCAGGGCGGCATGGTGCTGCTACTGGGCCGCATGACCAACGCCGACGTCTACGCCCAGGCCTTCCGCGACCAGGGGCTCGACTGCGTGATCGCAGGCGGTTCGGTCTTTGCCCAGGCTGCCGAGGTCCAAACGGTGCGTGCCCTGGTGTGCGCGCTTGCTAACCCGGCCGATACGGCGCAGGGTCTTATGCCGCTGCTGGCCTCACCGATGTTTGCGCTCGGCGCTCAGGAATTCCTGGCGCTGGCGACCAAGCTGGACGAGCAGACGGGGGAGACGTCGCGCCGCAACATCGATGCGGGCATCATGAGCGATTCCGATGTGCCCGGCTTGCAGGGCTTGCCACTGGTGACGCGCGCCCGCGAGGTGCTGCGCTATGCGCTGCGCCGCGTGGGACGTGATTCGTTCGCCAACATCGCGCGCGACGTGGTCAATGCTTCCGGCTGGTTCGTGCGACTGGCGAAGCGCGGCCCCGAGGGCAAGGCCATTGCCGCCAACGTGCTCAAGGCGCTCGATGCTGTGGTTGAGGCCGAGGCCGAGTTCGGTAACTCGCCGCGCTCCATTGCGCTGGCCTTTGACCGCTTCCTGGCGGGCAAGGAAGCCCCGGGCGCGCTCAACGAGGAGGGTGACGGCGCGGTACGCATCATGACCGTGCATGCATCCAAGGGTCTGGAGTATCCGGTCGTCGCGGTGTCCGAGTGTTTTGGCGTGCGCAAATCGTCCGGTGCGGCACAGATGGGCCGCGTCGACGGTGGGGTGCAAGTCGTGGCGCTGCCGGCTCGTTTTGATGGCGTTAAGCTTGCCGATGGGACCTTCGTGAAGGGCGATGACGTCAAAAAGCAGTTTGAACACGCGTTTAAGGGCAAGGGCACGTCACTGTGGTTGCCGCCAGAGCTCATGGAGGATGTCTGCGCGACGGGTTCTCCCGCCGAGGCATTTGCTCGCCTGCGCAACGACGACCTGCAGCTTTCGCTCGAGGAGCGGGCTCGTTTGCTCTATGTCGCCATGACGCGAGCGCGAGAGCTGGTGATCTTGGCGATGGATGCCGGCGTGAGCCGCGGCAAGCTGTGCGCGCCGACCTTCGACGTCGAGACCGATCTGACCTACGACGTGCTGCGCCGTATTCTGCCGACGGACGGCCTGGACATGCCACAGCTCGATGCCGACCGCCTGGTGTTCGACAGCTCCCAGCCGGGCGACTACGAGCTCATCTCGCTCGCGGACTTTACGTTTGGCGAGCAGGCGTTTGAGGCCAACGCTTCACTGGATGCCGAGGGTAGGCTCGTTCGCGGTGATGCGGAGGCGGAGGGTGCCGATGCTGCCGCCGATCGCCCGGTCGCGCCCGGCCCCGCCGACCCGTCGCCCGATTCGTTTGAACTCGTATATCCCCAGGCGGCGGGCGTGCGCATGGGCACGTGTCCGTTCCCGGCGCGTGATTCGTACAGCTATTCGTCGATTGCCGCGGCGCTGCATGCCGAGGCCGAAGACCGTGCCGCCGTGACGCGGGTGCCCATGGACGAGGCTGGCGACGATGCGGAGTCGGATGGTTCCGAGATGACGGATGCGGACGTGGCTGCTGTCGAGCCCGCCGGCAATCCCATGGCGCTGGGCTCGGCCTTCCATGCCGCCTGCCAGTGGCTGATCGAGATGGGTGCCGATACGCTGCCCGCTGAGCGTGCCGATGCGCTGGCGCGCCTGTGGTGCCTGACGCCGGATCAGCGCGAACGCTTCGACGTTGCCCTGGACCGCTGGCTCAAGTCGGCTGTTCGTGCCGACCTGCTCGCGTGGTCGTGCGTTCGCGCCGAGGTGCCGTTCTTTTCGCTGGGCTGCGAGGACGAGGACATCGCTCGCTACGGTGAATATGCCGAGGGCGCCATCGATGCGCTAGCGACCGACCCGGCGGATTCGTCGCGCGCGCTGGTCATCGACTACAAGACGGGCGGCACACCGGACGAGACGCCGGAACAGCTGCAGGAGAAGCACGCCCTGCAGGCGCGCGTCTACGCTGATGTTCTGCACAAGGCGGGCTTTGAGGTCGTGACCGTCAAGTTCGTCCGCGTGGAGCAGCCCGATCCAGCCATCTTCGTCGAACCCGCCGAACCTCAAGTAGTCACCTACAACTTCTAGCCCTCAATAACTTGCGGTGGAATATGGACTGTTTTGGCCAAAAAAGCCGCCAAACAGTCCGTATTTCACCGCAACTCAAGAGGAGCCGTGTTGGTTTGGCTAGGTTCGGGTGCTGTCCGTGCCGTGGGGTAAAATCGTTCAGTCAGAACACGAACCCGCATCGGAGCTCATCACATGGCATTCGTCCATCTGCACAATCACACTGTTTTCTCCATGCTCGACGGCGCAACCCGTATCCAGGATATGGTCAACCGTGCCGTTGAGCTTGGCATGCCCGCCGTGGCCATTACCGACCACGGCTACATGTATGGCGTGCCCGACCTAGCGCTGGCCTGTGACGCCGTTAACCACAACACGCCCGAGTACAAAACCTGGAGCCACGACAAGGCCTTCTTGGAAAAGGACCGTCGCGACGAGCTGGTGGAGCCCGATCCCGAGGCAAACCCGCGCGAGCATGCCCAGTATGTGAAGGACATGGCCATGTGGGACGAGAAGGGCAACATCGACGAGCTCAAGCCGCCCCTGGTCATCAAGCCCATCTTTGGCTGCGAGGTCTACTTTACGCCGGACGAGACGCTCGCCCGCGACCATAAGCCCGAGCTCTACCACATGATCCTTCTGGCCAAGGACCAGGAAGGCTACGTCAACCTGATGCAGACGGTTTCCGAGGCCGCCGTGCAGGGCTTTTACTATAAGCCGCGCGTGACGCTCGACAACCTGCGCCGCCACGCCAAGGGTATGATCTGCACGAGCGCCTGTATCGCGGGCATCATCCCCAAATACATCGACCGCGGTGACATGGAGGGCGCCATCAAGTGGGCCGAGACCTTCCGCGACACCTTTGACCCCGGCGACTTTTACATCGAGATCCAGGAACACGGCATCACCACCGACAACGGCCTGACCGACGAGCAGATGGACCGCACGCTCATCGATATCGCCAAGCAGGTGGGTGTCAAGGTCATCGCCACCAACGACTTCCACTACCTGCGTCGCGAGGACGCGCCCGTACAGGACGTCATTATGTGCATCGGCATGAACGCCAAGGTCGACGACCCCAACCGCATGCGCATGACCGGCTCGGAGTTCTATATGAAGACCGAGGAGGAGATGCGGGCGATGTTCCCGTATTGCCCCGAAGCCTGCGACAACACGCTCGAGATCGCCGACAAGTGCTACGTGGAGCTGGACTGGGACTCCATCATCCTGCCGCGCTTCCCGTTGCTCGATCCCGGCGAGACGCACGAGAGCCAGTTCCGCCGCGAGTGCGAGAAGGGCCTGCGCCAGCACTACGGTGACGACTGGGCCACGCGCGAGATCGGCGGCGTCAACATCAAAGAGCGCTTTGAGTACGAATACAAGGTCATCTGCGACAAGGGCTTTGCCGCCTACTTCTTGATCGTCGCCGAGTACGTGCAATGGGCTAAGGACAACGGCATCGGCGTCGGCCCCGGCCGTGGTTCTGCCGCCGGCGCTATCGTCGCCTACGCCATGAACATCACCGCGTTCGACCCGCTCGAGAACGGCCTGATGTTCGAGAGGTTCCTGTCTCCGCAGCGTACCGAGATGCCCGATATCGATATGGACTTCGACGATGAGCGGCGCCTCGAGGTCGTGGAGCACGTCCGCCAGCTCTACGGTCCCGAGAAGGTCACCCACGTCATCACCTACTCGACCATTAAGGCCAAGCAGGCCATCAACGACGCCGCGCGCGTTCTGGACTACCCGGTCTACATGGGCCAGCGCCTGTCCAAGATGGTCTCGAGCGACCCCAAGGTCAAGCTCAAGCAGGTGCTCGAAAAGCAACCCGGCAAAGAGGATCTGTTTAACCCCGATTTTGCCGAGGCATATAAAAAGGACGACGACGCCCGCCGCATCATCGACACGGCGCTCTCGATCGAGGGCCTCACCCGTGGCGAGGGCGTGCACGCGTGCGCCGTTCTGATCTGCCGCGACCCCGTCAACGAGCACGTGCCCACCAAGCTCGATACCAAGGGCGGCGTCGAGATTACCCAGTACGAGGGCCATACCGTCGCCGACATGGGCCTGCTCAAGATGGACTTCCTGGGCCTGCGCACGCTGACGGTTATCTCCAAGGCCAAGGCAAACATCAAAAAGAACTTTGGCATCGACATCAAAGAGGAAGAGATTCCCTTTGACGATCCCGAGATCTTTAAGCTCATGGGCTCCGGCCACACCGCCGGCGTCTTCCAGGTCGAGTCCGCCGGCATGACGGCCACGATCAAGAACATGAAGCCCACCGAGTACAAACACGTCGTGGCATTGATCGCCCTGTACCGCCCGGGCCCGCTGGGCGCCGGCATGGTCTCGTCCTACATCAACCGTATGAACGGCAAGGAGCCGGCCGTCTCCTACGACGACCGTCTGGACGACATCCTGGGCGAAACCTACGGCACCATGGTCTACCAGGAGCAGGTTATGCTCATCTCCGTCGAGATGTGCGGCTTCTCCAAGGGCGAATCGGACTCGCGTATCCGTAAGCCCGTGGCTAAGAAAAAGATCAAGCTGCTCACGTCGACGGTGCTGCACTGGGAGGATGGCTCGGACGAGACCACCTACGACCACTGGATGAACGGCGCTATCAAGAACAACTACACGCGCGAGGTCGCCCAGAAGATTTGGGACGATGTTCTCGAGTTCGCATCCTACGCCTTCAACAAGTCGCACTCCGCCGGCTACGCCATCCTGGTTATGCAGACGGCGTGGCTCAAGGCGCACTATCCGCACGAGTACATGGCGGCCGTTCTGACGTCCTACACGGGCAAGACCGACAAGATCGTGCACTACGTCTCGGCATGCCGTCACGACGGCATCCCCGTGCTTTCGCCAGATGTCAACGAGTCCGGTACCGAGTTCACGGCTACCAAGGAGGGCGTGCGCTTTGGTCTGGCCGGCATCCGCGGCGTGGGCACCGGCGTGGCGCAGGCGATTATCGCCGAGCGCGAGGCGGGCGGTCCGTTTAAGACGCTGCACGATTTTGTCGAGCGCGTGGACTCCAGCCAGGCAAACCGTCGCGTAATCGAATCGCTGATCAAGGCAGGCGCCTTCGACTCCACGGGGTATCCGCGTCGACAGATGATGCACTTTGTGGATAAGAACAACCCCGAGAACATCATCGACGCCGCGGTGAAGCGCCAGAAGGATCGCGCGAGCGGCCAGACCTCGTTCTTCGATATGTTTGGCGACGTTGAGGGCTCGGGCTTCGAGGTCAGCGTGCCCGATCCGGATGGCCAGGAATGGGACCGCCACCTCAAGCTGAGCCAGGAGAAAGAGGTTCTGGGCATCTATGTCTCGGACCACCCGCTGCGCCCGTTTGAGTATGCGCTAGCCAAGGCGCGCGACTTTTCGTTCTCGCAGATCGACACCGGCTACGAAGTTCAGAACCCCACGGGCGGCACCATCAACCAGGAGATTCCCGAGGGCAAGGCGCTGTGGTGGGCCGGCATGGTCTCGAGCGTGTCCAAGCGCGTGACCAAAAACGGCGACCCCATGGGTATCGTGCAGCTCGAGGACATGGAAGGCGAGGCCACCGTCGTGGTGTTCCCCAAGACCTACAAGGAGGCCGAGGGGTATCTGTACGGCGAGGTCGATCCCGAGACAGGCGCGCAGCTGTCCGACGCCTTTGTGCGCATTAAGGGCAAGCTCGAGCGCTCGGACCGCGGCGACCAGATCATCGCGCAGGAGATTGTGCCACTGGAGCTTAACGAGGAGAACAACAAGCCCAAGGTGTTTGAGGTCATGGTGCCCAACAGCCGCTTTAGCCAGGGCAATATGGCGCGTCTTGCCACGGTGCTCACCTCCAACCCGGGCGGCGACCGTGTGGAGATCTTTATCGAGCAGGTGGACGGGCGCGTGCTGCGTGCCGAGGTACCTGCCAAGGTCAACGCGCGCTCGATTCCGCTGCTGGCCGAGGCCAAGGCTATCGTTGGTAACCAAGGCAGAGTGACGGTGATCTAAGGGCGACCTTGCTGGTCCGCGCGAGATTGGAGGAAGTGATGGCGCAGGGGACGTTCGTGCAGGCGCTCCGGAAAGAGGCGGCGTTGAGCGGCACCTTTATGAAGGGGCGCTCGCTCATGCTTAACGGTGCCGTGCTGTCGATTGAGGACAGCGGCTCGCGCTTCTCCAAAAACGTGACGGTTGAGGGCTCGGTGCGCGGCTCGCGCGGCGACCTGTACAAGACGCACGTGGCGCTCGACATGGACGAGCACGAGGTGATCGACTACGACTGCGATTGCCCTGCTGCCTATCGCTACCCCGGCATGTGCAAGCACGCCATTGCCACAGCGCTGGCGTACCTGGACGCCAGCGGCATTGAGCCTGTTGAGGGGCTGCGCACACCGGTTCGCACGTTTACGGCGCAGCCGAAACAGCCCGCGCGCACCGCGCCCAAAGCGCCGGCCGTCAACCCCAACTTTCCCTTCCCGGCGCCCGTTCCCACGAGCCCCAGCCTCATGGCGGCGCTCTCCGATCTTTCGGACGCGCGCATGAATGAGCTGGCGAGCATGCGCCGCAAGCTTGCCGGTGCCGTCGATCCCGACGCCCCCAAAGCGGCGTTGGAGCCCTCGTTGGTGCCGTACTACAATCCGCTGTTCGCCGACCGCTTTAGCTGGGCGCTCGAGTTCCGCATTCGCTGCGGTTCGGTGTCCTACGTGGTCAAGGATATCGACGGCATGGCCGACGCCTATGTCCGAGGCGGCACCTTCTCGTACGGCAAGAAGCTCACGTTTGTCCATACGCCCGAAGCCTTCGAAGGCGTTTCGACAAAGCTGCTCAACCTTGTTGTGACGACAGTTGCCTATCTCGATGACATCACAAGCTCGCGTTCGGCGTCGTACGACTTTGCCCGCAACGGTTTTGTCGCCGAGCGTCAGTTGCCGCTGTCCGAGCATAGCATCGTATATGTGCTGGACCTGCTACGCGGCCAGACCATCTCTTTTGAGCCCGCCTGGTCGCGGGGGACGACGACGCATCGCACCTATGACGTGGCGGTTGAACTGCCTCCGGAAGGGGAGGACGAGGCGCTGTCTAAGCGCCCACCGCTCCTTGCCGCCAAAATCGCGCCGGCGGCCGGTGGCAGCTATGATCTGCGCCTGCCGGCCGATGCATACTGCTTTGCTTCGGACGACGTTGCCTATCTGGTCGACACCCGCCGTGCGCGCCGCACCGATGTGGCGTTTGCTCAGCACGCGGCGCCGTTCCTATCACGCTTGCTGCCCTGTCGCACGCCGGTCCATATTGCCGCCGAGCAGGTGGGCGAATTCTGCCGCATGGCACTGCCCATTTTGCGCGACTACACCGATCTTACCGCTCCCGCCGTGCTCGACACCGTGGCGCCCGAGCCGAGCTTTGCCATGGCGATCGGCGTCGACGATGGGCTCGTGACCTGCAAAATTACGGTTACCTACGGCGACTGGTCGGCAGATCTCTTTAGCCTGGGCGCTCCGGGCAGCCCCTTCGAAGAGCGGCGCCCGGGCGTGCCGCCGCGCGACGAGGTGGCAGAGTTTCGCGTTATGGACACGGTGGCCCTGTATTTCGACTTTTACGAGGGCGGCCTGGCATTTGAGGAACGCGATGACGAGAGCCTGTTCCACTTGCTGACCGAGGGCCTGTCCGCCCTGTCCGAGCTGGGCGAGGTCATGCTCAGCGACCGCCTGCGCCAGGTCTCGGTCCGCCCTGCGCCCAAGCTTTCGGTGCGTGCAACCGTCAAGAGTAACCTGCTCGACGTCGAACTGGGCGCGAGCGGCCTTTCGGCGGCAGACCTTGCCATCTACCTCGACTCCTACAAGCGTCACCAGACGTTTGCGCGTCTCACGTCGGGCGACATCATTCGCCTGGACGAGGGCGCCCGCGCCGCGTTTGGGCTTGCCGAGGACCTGGGGGTCGATGCTGTCGACCTGCTCGACGGCGTGTCGCTTCCCGCGTCGAGTACCCTGTTCGTCGACAGCATGCTCGCGCGCACGCCGGCGCTCGAAGCCGATCGCGACGCTGCGTTCCGTCGCACCGTCGAGCGCCTGGACACGCTCGGCAAGATGGACTTTACGGTGCCGGTCTCGCTCAAGGCCACACTGCGCGGCTACCAGGTCGACGGCTACCAGTGGCTCGGCTCGCTCGAGCACCTGGGCCTCGGCGGTATTTTGGCCGACGATATGGGCCTGGGCAAAACGCTGCAGATGATCGCGCATGTCCTGGCGCGCGTGGAGGCGGGGGATGCCAAGCCCACGCTCGTGGTGTGCCCTGCGTCGCTCGTGTACAACTGGACCGCCGAGCTGGAGCGCTTTGCCCCGTCGCTCGACGTGTGCGCCATCGTGGGCGCCAAGGCTCAACGCCGCGTGCAGATCGCTGGCGTGGCCGAGCATAACGTGGTCGTGACGTCATATGACCTCATGCGCCGCGATATCGACGAGTATGCCGAGCAGGACTTTACCCGCGTGGTGCTCGACGAGGCCCAGTACATTAAAAACCCGCTCACGCAGGTGGCGCGCGCCGCCAAGCGCCTGCCGGCCGGTGTGCGCTTTGCCCTGACGGGCACGCCCATCGAAAACCGCCTGTCCGAGCTCTGGAGCATTTTCGACTTTTTGATGCCGGGCCTGCTTGGCACGCGCGAGTCGTTTGCCAAGCGCTTCGAAAGCCCGGTCGAGCACGCCGAGGGTGACAGCGCCGCTCGCTTGCAAGCGCTCGTGTCGCCGTTTGTGCTGCGCCGCGTTAAGGAAGACGTGGTGGCCGACCTGCCCGAGAAGATCGAAGACACCGTCATGGCACAGCTCACCGGCGAGCAGCGCAAGCTCTACCTGGCCAACCAAGACCGTATCGCCCAGCAGGTGCAGCATCGCGAGGCATCCGAGTTTAAGAAAGACAAGCTCAAGGTGCTCGCCGAGCTCACCAAGCTGCGCCAGATCTGCTGCGACCCGCATCTACACTACGAGGACTACAAGGCAGGGAGCGCCAAGCTCGACGCTTGCATGGAGCTCGTGCACGGTGCGCTCGACGGCGGGCACCACATTCTACTGTTCAGCCAGTTCACGGGCATGCTCGATATCATTGGCAAGCGCCTGGCCAAGGAGGACATCGGCTTTCTTAAGCTCACGGGCGCTTCGTCCAAGGAGAGCCGCGCCAAGATGGTCGCGCAGTTCCAGGCGGGCGAGGTGCCGGTGTTTCTGATCTCGCTCAAGGCGGGCGGCGTGGGCCTCAACCTGACGGCGGCCGACGTGGTCATCCACTACGACCCGTGGTGGAACGTGGCCGCGCAGGACCAGGCGACCGACCGCGCGCACCGTATTGGCCAGCAACATACCGTGACCGTGTACAAGCTCATCGCCAAGGACACGATCGAGGAGCGCATCATGCAGATGCAAGAGTCCAAACGCGACCTGGTCAACAGCGTGCTCGGCGGCGACGGCATCTCCTCGGCGCTGTTTACCCGCGAGGATGTTCTGGCACTGCTCGGCGGCGACGGGCGCTAACCCGCTCGGGTGGGGCCGCCAGGGCGGATAGCGCACGTTGCCCCATCGTCCCCGCTCGTTATGTGTTCATTTGCGATGCCGTGGATGGTTCGCGCGCCTTTGGGCATAAGAAGCATCGAGAACATCGGCACATCAGCAAAGGAGAACATCATGGCGAAATTCTATAAGGACCCCGACGGCAAGCTCATTGCCGCCCTTGGCAACGACGTTGCAACCCCTGCCGGCTGCACGGAGCTGACCGCGAACACCGAGGACGCGGCGCACGAGAAGCACGTGCCCGTCGTTGAGAGCGAGCGCGACGGTCACGTGATCCGCGCACGCGTGGGCTCGGTCGAGCATCCTATGGTGCCCGAGCACTACATCGAGTGGATCGCCCTTGAGGCCGAGGGCCGTCTGGAGGTCCATTACCTCCAGCCCGGCATGAAGCCCGCGACGTTTTTTGCCGGCGGCTCCAAGACCGGCACCGTCTATGCCTATTGCAACCTGCATGGGCTGTGGTCCGCGACGTTCTAGGAGCGCGTCCCCGCTCGGGGTATCATAGCTAGCATATGCACATGCGAGCGCCGACTGCATCATGCGGCCGGCGCTTTTACTACGACAACGATGGTTTACGACGGAAAGGGCTGAGCCATGAAGCTCGCACTTGCACAGATCGATATGCGCCTGGGTGATATTGAGGGCATTTGCGGCCGCATCGAGGACCAGGCTCGTCTGGCCCACGAGCGCGGGGCACGCGTGCTGTGCGTGCCGGCTCCGCTCTTTATGGGCGCCATGCCCGGGGGCCTGGTGGGCACTGCCGACTTTGAGCACGACATGTTGACAGGCCTGACCGGTGTCGCCGAGCGTATCCAAGAACTCGATATGATCTGCATCGTGCCCGCGGCGGTTTCGTTTGAGGGCCAGCCCCTGCTCGACTACATGATGCTCAAGGACGGCCATGTGGTGCCGGCCCGTTCGAGCATTGCCCTGCAGCGTGGTGGGAACGGTGATGCCCGTTGGGCGCCGCCGGTCTTCGACGTGGACGGCGTGCGTATCGCCGTGATTTTCGACTTGGACCGCGAGCTCGAGATGCTGCCGACCGGCGTCGACCTCATCGCCTATTTTCAGTTCAACGCGTTTGACATGACCGACCGCGAGACGGCCGCCATTGCCGCCGTTCGCAGCGGTGCCTACCGCAAGATCGCATCTAAGCGCAGCGTGTGGTTTGCCTGCATGGCGCCGGTCGGTGCCTATGACGAGTCGGTGTATACCGGCGGATCGTTTGTGCTCGACGACTGCGGGCGCGTGGTGGCCCAGGCGCCGTGTTTTGAAGAGAGCCTGCTGGTTCAGGAGATCCAGCGCGGTGTGATGCTCGATGCCTTGGAGGACCACGAGCTGCCCGAGTTTCGCTCCGAGGAATGGCTGTGGCAGGCGCTGGTGCTCGCTGTGCGCGATAACGCCCGCGCCCGCGGTACGTCGCGCGCCGTGGTGGCGCTCGAGGGCGACTTGCCGTCGTCCCTGCTGGCGGCGCTTGCCGTCGACGCCCTGGGTCCGCGCAATGTGGTCGGCCTGGTGCTGGGACGCAACCGCATCTTTACGTCGGCGCAGGAGGAGGCCGAGGCTGCTCGCTGTGCCGCCGTTCGCGCCATTGCCGAGCGCCTGCATATTCGCACGGTTGAGCGCGATGCCCCGGATGCCGCGCGTGTGCTCGACCGCGATGTATCGGCGGGCGACGCCGAGCGCCTGCGCTCTCGCACGCTGGGCCTCATGCTGGAGGATACGGCGCTCGAGCTGGGGGCGATGGCGTTGAGCCCGCTGTCCAAAACTGAGTACGCGCTGGCGGCGCCCGCGCTTTGCGGTGGCTACCAGGGCGATTATGCGCCCTTTGGCGACGTATACCTGTCGACGCTCGAGTTTGTGGCGCGCGTACGCAACCGTACGTCTGCCGTGGTGCCGCAGGAGCTCGTGACACTCAACGCGGTGGAGGATTGCATGGAGCGCGTGCTGGCGCAAGCGCTCTCGACGCTTGATGGTCCGGTTGACATGCTCGACCGCGCGGCACAGCTGCTCGGCGGGCTTGAGCCGGGCGAGGTCGATGGCACGCTCGAGTCGCACGTCGACCGCAATCGTCCCTTCGACGACATTCCGATGGCCACCGGCAAGCCCGAGGCTTGCTCGCTGCTGCTGATGCTCGTGCGCCAGGGAGAGGCGGCTCGCCGCCAGCTGCCGACGGCGCCGATCGTCTCGGCCCGTTCGTTTGTCGAGCGCGCCTGGCCGTATATGCTCGCGTGGTCCGATCTTGGCCTGAGCGGTAAAGAGCGCATGACGGTCGATGCGCTGGCGCGCGCCGAGGTGAACCGCTTTGCCGACGAGGATACAAGCGAGCGCATGCGTGGCGAGATGATGGGCATACTGGGTGAGCTGTTGGGTATTTCGCCCGAGCAGATGGAGGAGCTGCGCTCCGAGGACGGCCAGCGCCGCCTGCACGAGGGTATGAAGAAGTTTGAGGGCGAGGTCCAGGACGCCATCGATAAGATGATGGGCGGCCAGGGTGGCCCGCAGGGTGGACCCCAGGGTGGCCCGATGCCGCATCCGCCGGTTGATCCCCGACAGTTCCCGTTCTTCTCGCAGAACTAAAAAGGTTACGCGGTTTTGCCAAACCGCGTAACGAGTCGACGCTGCGCGAGCCCCTGCCGGGCAATCTGCCGCTCAAACCGTCGCTTGCGTACAAAAGTACGCGGCGCTCCTCTTTCGCGACACCTTGCCACGGCAGGGACTCGCTCGCTGACTTATGCTCAACCTATGGTTCAACCTTGCTTGCTAGATGCGGCCGCTATTGTGTTATTCTAGAACAGACGTTCGTGAATGATGCGCGGGGCCTTGCCTTGCGCTTGGTAAAAGACGAGGGGAGGTTGGTTTGGTTATCTTGGGCATTGACCCCGGTTTGGCTCATACGGGTTGGGGGATTATCGAGGAGCGGCGTGGCGAGGTTCGCTGCCGTGCCTACGGCTGCATCGAGACCAGTGCCGGAAGTCCGCTCGCGGTGCGCCTGTCGCATATCGCCCGCGACCTCAAGGGTGTCGTGGAGCGTTATCGACCCGATACCGCTGCCATCGAGAGCATTTACTTTGGCGCCAACGTTCGCTCGGCCATCCCTACGGCGCATGCCCGCGGCGCTGCGCTTGTGGCGCTTTCGGAGTGCGCGCTCGAGATTGGCGAGTACACGCCTATGCAGATTAAGCAGGCTGTTGTGGGCACCGGAGCCGCAGATAAGCGGCAGGTCGCCTACATGGTGCGCACGCTCACGCAGCTCGATCACGACCCGCATCCTGACCATGCCGCCGATGCCCTGGCCTGCGCCATCTGCCACGTTAACCTCAGCCGTACCCGGGCGCTTACCGGCGGCGAGTTCTATCAACAGAGAGGAACCGGATACTGATGATCTCCCAGCTCCACGGAACGCTTGTCGAGGCCACGATGAGCTCTGCTGTCGTCGATGTGTCGGGCGTTGGCTTTGAGCTCGGCATCTCGGGCAGCACTGCGGCCACGTTGCCGACGCCCGGCGGCGAGGTCCGCCTCTACACGCGTATGCAGGTGCGCGAGGACGCCATGACACTTTTCGGTTTTTCCTCTAAGGATGAGCGCACGATGTTCGATCGGCTCGTGTCTGTCTCGGGCGTTGGCCCGCGCTTGGCGCTCGCCGTGCTTTCCACCTATACCGTGGGGCAATTGTATTCGCTGGTGATGGCCGAGGACGACAAGGGCATGGCCAAGGTGCCCGGTGTGGGCAAAAAGACAGCTCAGCGTCTGATCCTGGAGCTCAAGAGCACCTTTGCCAAGGACAAGGGCTTTGTGCCGGTCGACGTGATTCCCGGCCAGGTTGCGATGCCCGTGCCCGCTGCCGCTCCCTCGGCCATCGATGACGCCCGTGCGGCGCTCCTTTCCATGGGCTTTAGCCCGCAGGAGACCGATGTTGCCCTGAGCGGGTATGATGGGCAGAATATGCGTGTCGAGGATCTGCTCGGCGCGGCGCTTAAGCGACTCGGAATGGATGCGTGATGTGGGAAGCCGATGACTCTCAGGACCTGTGGGCGACGCCCGGCAACTCGCCGGCGGCATCCATGGCGCACGGCGAGCGCATGGTGGGCTCGGAGCTGACGGCCGAGGACCTCGATGTCGATCGCACTTTGCGCCCCCAGCGCCTGGACGATTACTGCGGCCAGGAGCATATCAAGCAGAGCCTGCGCGTGTTGATCGAAGCGGCGCAGAGCCGTGGCGAGACGCTCGACCACGTGATTTTCTCGGGTCCTCCGGGCCTGGGCAAGACCACGCTGGCCACCGTTATCGCCAACGAGCTGGGCGCTCAGATCAAGACGACGAGCGGCCCCGCTATTGCGCGCACCGGCGACCTGGCGGCCATCCTTACTAACTTGCAGCCGGGTGACGTGCTGTTTATCGACGAGATCCACCGCCTCAACCGTTCGGTCGAGGAGGTACTGTACCCCGCGATGGAGGACTTTGCCCTCGATATCGTGATTGGCAAGGGTCCGGCGGCGCGCTCGATTCGCCTGGATATTCCCAAGTTTACGTTGGTAGCGGCAACGACCCGCTCAGGCATGTTGACAGGCCCGTTGCGCGACCGCTTTGGCATTTCATATCGCCTGGATTACTACACGGTCGAGGAGCTCGCGCAGATTGTGACGCGCTCGGCGACTATCCTGGGCGTGACGATCGACCACCCCAGTGCACTCGAGATCGGCTCGCGTTCGCGCGGCACGCCACGTCTTGCCAACCGCCTGCTCAAGCGCGTGCGCGATTACGCACAGGTGCGCGGCAACGGTCCCATTGAGCTCGATATCTGCCGTCAGGCACTCGAGTTCTTTGAGATCGACGAGCTCGGTCTGGACTGGATGGATATTCGCATTTTGGAGACGCTCGCCAAGACGTTCTCCGGTCGTGCCGTGGGACTTACGACCCTTGCCAGCGCGGTGGGCGAGGACCCGGGCACGCTCGAGGATGTCTATGAGCCCTATCTGCTGCAGTGCGGGCTGATGATTCGTACACCGCAGGGCCGTCAGGCAACCCTTCGCACCTTTGAGCACCTGGGGATTGAACCTACCGTTTAGGGCGCTTTGTTTTGGCGGGCTGTTGGGCTATCGCTGGGCATCGGGTAAACATATCGCCGTTTGTCGGTTGCGGGTGTTTTACTATTGCACGCCCGTGCTATGCTGGATTGGTCTTTTTCTCATCCGGTAACGAAAGGACCGCCCATGCCTACTGACATCGAAATCGCACGTTCTGTTACGCCGCTGCCTATTACCGAGGTGGCCAAGAACGCCGGCGTCGACGTTAAGCACCTTATTCCGTACGGCTTCGACAAGGCTAAGGTCGATTATTCACTGCTCAACGAGCCGACTGATCACCAGGCCAAGCTCGTCCTCGTGACCGCTATCAACCCCACGCCCGCCGGCGAGGGTAAGACCACTACGACCATCGGTCTGGCCGATGGCCTGCGCCGTCGCGGTGTCAAGAGCGCCGTGGCCCTTCGTGAGCCTTCGCTCGGTCCCGTCTTCGGCGTCAAGGGCGGTGCCGCCGGCGGTGGCTGGGCGCAGGTCATCCCCATGGAGGACATCAACCTGCACTTTACTGGTGACTTCCATGCTATTGGTGCCGCCAACAACCTGCTGGCCGCCATGCTCGACAACCATATTCAGCAGGGCAACCAGCTCGGTATCGATGTTAAGCGCATCACCTGGAAGCGCGTTGTCGACATGAACGACCGTCAGCTGCGCCATGTCATCGACGGCATTGGCGGCAAGGCCCAGGGCGTGCCGCGCGAGGATGGCTTTGACATTACCGTTGCCTCCGAGGTCATGGCGATCCTGTGCCTGTCTACGAGCATCAACGATCTTAAGGAGCGCTTGGGCGAGATCGTTGTCGGCTACAGCTATGCCGGCGAGCCCGTCCGCGCACGCGACCTTAAGGCCCAGGGAGCTATGGCCGCACTGCTCAAGGATGCGCTCAAGCCCAATCTGGTGCAGACGCTTGAGGGTACGCCCGCGTTTGTCCACGGCGGTCCCTTCGCCAATATTGCCCACGGCTGCAACTCCATCATGGCCACGCGTATGGCTATGCGTTTTGGCGATGTCGCCATTACCGAGGCCGGTTTTGGTGCCGATCTGGGTGCCGAGAAATTCCTGGACATCAAGTGCCGCATGACGGGCGTTCGTCCCAACGCCGTCGTGGTCGTCGCGACCGCTCGCGCCCTTAAGTACAACGGCGGTGTTGCCAAGGCCGACCTCAACGAGGAGAACCTCGAGGCACTCAAGGCTGGCATGCCCAACCTGCTGCGTCATGTCGACAACATCCAGAACGTTTATGGTCTGCCCTGCGTGGTCGCCATCAACCGTTTCCCGACGGACACCGAGGCCGAGCTCGAGCTCATCGAGTCCGAGTGCCAGAAGCTGGGCGTCAATGTGAAGCTGTCCGAGGTCTGGGCCAAGGGCGGCGAGGGCGCACTCGAGCTGGCCGATGAGGTCATGCGCTTGGTTGAACAGCCGAGTGAGCTCAAGTTTGCCTACGAGGACGGCGCTGATGTCGCTGATGCCCTCGAGGCCGTTGCCACCAAGGTCTACCGCGCCGACGGCGTTGACTTTACGCCGGCCGCCAAGCGCCAGCTCGCCGAGCTGCGCGAGAACGGCTTTGGCAACCTGCCGGTGTGCGTCGCCAAGACGCAGTACAGCTTTAGCGACAACGCCAAGGCCCTGGGCGCTCCCGAGAACTTCCGCATCACCGTGCGTGAGCTCAAGGTTTCTGCCGGCGCCCACTTTGTGGTCGCGTTGACCGGCAGTGTTCTGACCATGCCGGGTCTGCCCAAGGTGCCCGCGGCCGAAAACATCGACGTCGACAACGACGGCAACATCACCGGCCTGTTCTAAGCTCGCTGCTCATAGCTGCTTGCCCGCCCCGCCGTGCTCACAAGGCACGGCGGGGCTTTTGTTTTCTAGTCGCGCTTGTCTTGTAGATACCGACGGCCTTTGCCCATCATAGGCTTTTGCGCGGGTAGAATGCATGCATAACTTGATGCTTACGGGCGACGGAAAGGAATCGTTGCATGGATCAGGACAAGACAACCGTGATGGGCGGCTACGGTTCCACGCAGGCTGGCGATAGCGCCGATGCGACCCGCGTTGTTCCCAACCCCGGTTATACCGACCCCGCCGCGACACAGCCTTCTGCCGAGCCCACCCGGGTTATGGGCTATGGCGACTCGGCGCAGGATTCTTACGCTGCATCTTCGCAAGGCCCCTATGGCAACGCAGCTCCGGACCCGTTTGATTACGCGCCGCAGGATTCTTATGCCGCCTCGACACCGAATCCCTATGATGACCTGCCGCAGAATCCTATTCCGCAGCCTCAGCAGACGACGTATATGCCTCGCACGGCGCAGCCTCGCTACGAGTCGCGCGAGCCGTATCGCGAGTACCCCAAGTCGATTCCGCAATATGGCGAGGACGAGGAGAAGAAGCCGTCGCGTTCGTCGAGCGTGATCAAGAAGATCCTCATCGTGCTGGCGATCTTCTTTGCGCTGTCGGTTGTGTTTGCCATTGTGTCGGGCATGCTCAACAAGCGAGGGAGTTCAACGGCCGATACCGCTGCCGAGCAAACCGAGTCCGCCTCGTCTAGCACCGTCGATCTGAGCGATATCCCGGGGCAGTACTGGTCCAACGCCAAGAAGCTCCTTAAGTCGCGCGGCGCCGATCTTTCGAATGCCGTGGTCCTGACTGATGATGGCTCAACGCCCGTCGTCGATGCCAACTGGATCGTTACTTCTGCTTACTATAACGACAGCGGCAACCTCGAAATTCAGCTCACGCACAAGAACAGCTCGGGCAAATCGTCCGACGGCCAAAGCGGTACCGACGGCTCGAGCTCCAATACGCTGGAGGACTTGAGCAACAAGGCACAGGAGCTTGGGGATAAGGCCCAAGAGCTGGGTGATACGGCTCAGAACCTGGGCGACACCGCTCAGAACTTGGGCGACATGGCGACGGATGCCTGGAACGCCCTACAAAACGGCATCTCGGGCGCGCAGGGAAACTAGCTGTTAAGCGGGCTACAGCTGCTCGGCCGGACGCTCGGGCGAGCTGAAGCCCGAATCAAATGTGACGACGCACGAGACGTTGGGCCGGCGCTCGTGCACGATGCGCGTGACGAGCTCCAGCAGCTCCTCGTCGGATATATCAAAGCCGTCGGGACGCACCAGGTCAAACGAAACGAACCCGTCGTGCTCGTGCAGGTCGTGGATGGAGAGTGCGGGGTCGATCTGCATGATGCCGCGCTTGACCCAGCCGCGCAAATCATCGCCGGTTGTCGCGATGGGGTCGCAGTGCAGCGTGATGTCAATGCCCATCTGGCGCTTGATGTCGTGCTCGATGGTGTCCAGGATCTCGTGATGTTCAAACGCGTCGCCCTCGCCGGGCATCTCCACGTGGGCGCTGGCAAACTGACGACCGGGGCCGTAGTCGTGCACCATCAGGTCGTGTGTGCCCAAGACCTGCGGATAGGACATGATCTTGTCGCGGATTGCCTGGACGAGCTTGGGGTCGGGCGCTTGCCCCAGCAACGGGCTGATGGCGTCGCGCACCAGGCCCATGCCACTGATGCAGATGAAGACGCCCACGCCCAGGCCCGCCCAGCCGTCGAGGTCAAAGCCGGTCGTCTGCGAAATAAGCGCTGCGGCCAGGACCGATCCCGAGGTGATGACGTCGTTTTTGGAGTCCTGTGCTGTGGCGATGAGTGTTTCGGAATCGATACGGTTGCCCAGCGCACGGTTGAATGCGGCCATCCAGAATTTGACGAGCATGGACAAGACGAGAGCGGCTAGGGAGACCAGCGTGTAGGCGGTGGGGGAGGGCTTGATGATCTTAGTGACCGACTCGAGAATCAGGTTGATGCCGACGGCGCAAACCAGGACGGCGACAAACAAGCCGGCTAGGTACTCGTAGCGGCCGTGGCCATAGGGGTGGCCTTCGTCTGCAGGGCGGCTGGCAAGGCGGAACCCGAGCAGGCTCACGATGTTGCTCGAGGCATCGGAGAGGTTGTTGAAAGCGTCGGCGATGAGGGAGACGGAGCCGGCGAGCAGGCCTGCGATGCCCTTGGCCAGGCACAGGGTGATGTTGAGGCCAATGCAGATGAGGCTTGCGGCGAAGCCCGCGTTGGTGCGGCAGGAGGCATCGACCGGCTCGCCCTCGCTGCCGGGAACAAGCGTATGTACCAGCCGATTTACAAATAGCATAGCGGTCGTCCTCACAATCATGTTTAAGGGGATAGTGTAGCTCGCACGGGGGCGCCGTGCACCGATGCTCAGAAAATGCAGCAATAGTCTGCCGGTGCTAACGAGCGAGCCTTCTCGTCTGCCTGGGTGGTCCATTTTGGGCCACATGGGTATGGGCATGTGCCTGTTTGCTCGACATACTTAATGTCGACAGCTTTGTGCAAAGGAGGACGTTTCCATGGACGAGATGTTTGCCATTAAATGTCAAAACTGCGGCGGCCCTATGTACTCGCACCAAGCTAAGCGCAGCTTTGAGTGCGCTTATTGCGGTGCGGTCATTCCGTGGCAGGCGGACGCCGGAGAGCCCAAGAGCGCTTTGGGCATTCGCCATACGCCGTTGACGGTGGTGGATGGACTGCTCAAGCTCACGCATGTGTCGCAACTCGAGCGCCCGGAGGACCCGGACTGGTATTTCTTCAATTCGCACTGGCGCAATCAGTCGGTTCTGGAACATCTGCTGTGGGAGGATCGCGGCACGGCGCAGGAGTTCCAAGAGGCCACGCATGTGAGCATTCCTTGCCCCTTCTGCGGAGCGTCCTTTGAGGGCGAGTCAACGCAGCGTGTGTTTGAGTGCCCGTCCTGCGGCAACAAGATCGGCATTGCCGACCTGTTCAAGCCGGGGACGTTTAGCAAGCGCCTGACCATGGGCGTTGGTGCGGAATATGTGCCCGAGCAGGGTATTCCCTGCGAGATAACGCCGCAGCAGGCGCGCGCCAATGCGCTTGAGCTGGTGCGCCGATATCCAGACGCCTTTGCCGGTCACGATGTGGAAGACGCGATTCAAAACGACATGATGCTCTTCTACTTCCCCATGGCGCTCGCGGACCTACGCATGATGGCGTCCTTCCCGGGCAAGGGCCTGAGCAGGGAGACCCTGGTGTACTACGAGGTGCTCGACTGGGCATATCCCAGGGCAAACTACCTGGACGTTCGCCTTATGGGCATTCTGGAGCCATGGGACTTTGCCAAGGTTGGGTCGTTCGACCCGGCCATGCAGGAAGGCGACTTCCGCGTTGTCTCCGTCGACGCGTCCACCAAGGACCAGGTGGTCATTGACAAGCTGGCGCTCGACATTGTCGGCAACGATGCCGAGACTTTCCTGGGACTCAATAAAAAGAGCATCCGCACCTGGGCGCGCAAGGCCCGCAAGCACAAGGCTTAATAGTGACAAGTAACTATTTTGTCGCAGAGAACGGTGTGACCCGAAGGTCACGCCGTTTTTCTGTGTTCATAGGTTGTTTGCGTGATGATAGGCTCGGAAATAACGGGAATATCTACATCGTCCACGAAGTTGAAGAAAATCTTCACTTTCTGCTTGCGCTTGCCGCTGGATTTGTCCGGGGCATAGACGATGATTTTCTTGATATACTCGTTCACGATGGTCTGTGTCAGCTCCTCCACATCCACATATTTCTGTGTCAGGGCGATAAAGGCATCCAGACCGTCGTTCATTTCTTCCCGCTGTTCCACCCATTCTTCGATAACTTCAATTTCGAGCTTTAACCGTTCCTGCTCCGCTTCATAGTCCGCAGACATCTTTCTGTATCTGTCCTGATTGAGATTTCCAAGAACATAGTCCTCGTACAGCCGGGCGATGATGACATCCAGATCGGCAAGGCGTTTCTTTGCCTGTTCCAGCTTCTTTTTGTCATCCCGGATGCTGCGCTCCTGGTCAGTCCTGCGGCATTGCAGCCATTCCTCCTGAAAACCGTCCACATCGCTTCGGATATACTCATTGACTGCCCGGATGCGTTCCAGAACGATTTCACGAAGCACATCTTCCCGGATATAGTGGGCAGTACAAGTACCACGGTTGCTCTTGTAGTTGTTGCAGACGTAGTGATCCTGCTTGCCCTCAAAGCTTTTGCTTGTGGCAAAGTGGAGCTTGCCGCCGCAATCGGCACAAAACAGAAGCCCGGAGAACAATCCCTGCCGTTCCGCTTTTGCGGGGCGGCGTTTGTTTTTCCTCAGTTCCTGCACCCTGTCAAACTGTGCCTGAGATACAATCGCTTCCTGTGTGTCCGGCAGATAAAACATATTCTCCGGCTCATTGGGAATCCGCTTTTTCAGCTTGTAGGACTTGGAATAAGTCTTGAAGTTGCAGGTACAGCCTGTGTACTCCTGCCGTTCCAAAATCCCTGCAATGGACTGGTTGCCCCAGTGGTACGGTCTTTCCGGCATCGGCTTTTTCTTTCGCTTGGCATAGAGTGCCTTTGCGGTCATAATCTGCTTTTCTTCCAGAATCCTTGCAATCTGCTCCGGGCCTTTGCCGTCAATGCAAAGGTCGAAGATGAGCTTGACTACCGGAGCCGCTTCTTCATCCAGAATCCAGTGATCCTTGTCCTCCGGGTCACAGCGGTATCCGTAGGGCGGTTTGCCCATGTGCTTCCCACTGGTTCCTCTCTGCCGCAAACTGACACGGACTTTCTTGCTGGTATCACGGGGATACCACTCGTTGAACAGATTACGGATTGCGGCGAAGCCCTCGCTGTCTCCCCGGTTGCTGTCTACGCCATCATTTATAGCGATAAAGCGGACATCATAACTCGGAAAGATAATATCCGTATATTGTCCAACAGTCAGATAGTCACGACCAAAGCGGCTGAGGTCTTTGACCAGCCAGCAGCCCACAAGCCCCTGCTTGACAAGCTCAAAGCCTTCCTGCACACCGGGACGATTGAAGTTCGTCCCCGTATAACCGTCATCCACCAGAATTTTCAGGTTTGTATACCCGTGGTCACGGGCATATCGGGTTAAATACTCTCTCTGATTTGCGATACTGTTACTCTCGCCTTCCTGGGCATCCTCGTTGCTCAGACGGCAATAGAGAATGGTAATTTTCTGCTGATCCAACATAATATCCTCCTTCGGTGGTTGGTCAGCCGACAGTACCGTTGTGCATATTGGAATTATATCATGCTTTTGTGTCGCAGTCATTAACAAATCACCCCCTTGTCAGAAAAAATGAGCCGTTTTACCTTGTCGGTAAGTGGCTCATTTCCATCACACTCCGTTTCAATCACATACCATGTGTTTCCGATCTTGCACTCAATGGTTTTGCAGAAAGAGGACTGTGCCGCTTCCCAACGCTTGCGGCATTCTTCCAGAAAATCAATAGGCGGCTCAAAAATCGGATCGAAGCAGGAGCAAATATCAATATAGCCGATGGCATCGTTGATTTCTTCCATCGGGGCATCTTCCATAATCATCTTGTTAATTTCATCTACGGTTTTCTTCATAGGCAAATAGTTCCTTTCTTAAATTTCCATGTCCTGTCCACGATTGCGGGCAGGGTGTTTGTGTTCATACAGTTCCTTTCCCCTGGCGAGGATGGCATTGATAAAAGCCCAGACCTTTTCAGATGCAATCTCAATCGCATCCAGGAAAGGCTGGGCTTTTTGTTTCAGCTCCTCATAGTCTTTGTTCAGTTTTTCAAAACGGTCTTTCCATATCTTTGCGTTTTTATCTGCCTGCTCGAATTTCTGCTTGTATTTCAGCTTCTCAGACTTTTCCGCAAAGCTGCTGACCGCATAATCCTTTAGCGTGCGGCACTCATCCGCCGTCATGGTAACATTTCCCGTAATGGGATTTTTCTTGCCCATCGACTCAATCTCATGTGCAGTCATAGCAACAGACTTAGCAGCCTGAGTTTCCTTTTTCAGAGCTTCCAGTTTCTTTTTCTGCTTCTCCGTGGCAGCTTTGGCATCCGCTAAGCTCTGCTCGGCCTGTGCCACCTGTCCGGTCACAGCTTCCAAACGCTGCTGTTCGGCCTGTACCTTGAACTGTGTCACCGTCAGATGTTCTTCGGTGCTGCCACATTCTCCACGCTCCACATCGGTATATCCGGCAGAGCGCATAGCATAAAAAAAGTCATCCTGCAACACACTGTAGGATGACTTCAAAATCTTTTTCCCTTTTGCGTTCAGCATTGGATTTCCCTCAGCATCCAAAACGGGCTTGGACTCCCATTTCTTACTGCGGCTGACCTGCATAATCATTTCTTTCACAGTTCCACGGAGGGCTTCATCTTTGCACCGCTTCGACCACAGGATTTGCTTTTCCACCACCGGAATATAAACCACATGGAGGTGGTAGTGATATACATCCTCGCCCAGAGCTTCAGACATTGCCCGGTTGCGTTCGTCAGCGTGCATGACGGCAGAGAGAATATACTGCTCACCGCCCACGATCTCCACGGCGGCTTTATAGGCATCGGCATAAAACTGTTTCGCAAATTCATAGCCGCCGTGGTTGTAGAAATAAGCGGAGTTCACATCGAAGATCAGCTCACCGCATTTGACGGCATCCGGTTTCAGACCTCTGGTGGAAATCACTCCGTCCTGTTCCATCTGCTCAAACATTTTTACATAATCGTCTGTGGGTGCTCTGAAATGAACATTCAGCGAAGTACGACCTGGTACGATGTCCTGATTGCTGTAGCTGTCCTTTTCACGCTCATTGTGTTCCTGTACCTTAGCCACATCTGCCGGGTTTCCCAAGTCCTGATTTCTGGCTACGGTACGGTCTATTCCATCATTTCTTGCCATGGATTTTTTGTCCTTTCTTTGGAATTTGCAGACAGCGGGGAGCTACGGAGAGGCACTTTTTCAAAGTGTAATAACCCACTATGACACTTTCATCCATACTGGCTGCAAAGTGCCGTGGGCTCTCCGAGGGCTCCTCCGGAGGGGGTATGCGGTCACTGCGGTGACCTCTGCTGACCAAGGCAAAATGTCTGCGCCTTTTCCCATGGTCAACCCGTCTGCATGAAGCTGTTCTGCAGAACATTTCATACAGACGGCGGCAGCGAAAACCGTATATTTCGCTGCCATCCATAGGCAGCACTGCGGTGTGCCTATGGGGACGGGAGATGCGAGGGGGCTGTTGCCGGGGCATTACTTCTCCCGTCTTTGCTGCCATACGATGTCGTATCCCAGCGCAGCGGCAAGCTCCAATACTTCCTTGTATCGGATACTTTCCCGCTGTAATTTTGCGGACAGGTTGGAAACGCTGTCGCTCCAACCGTATTCGTCTGAGAGCAGGTCAACTACTTCCTGCATGGTCATTCCGGCACGGATGATCTGTGCCTTTATTTCGTTGCGTACATTCATATTGAAAAATCCTCCATAATTCTGTTTGTGGTTCGGTGCAACCTCTGCACTCCAAAACGGAGCAGATACACCGAACAGCGAAAAACCTGCAATCTCTGAAATTCATTCAGAATTTCTTCCGTGATTTCCTGTCCATATATGACCATATCCCGCTTTTCTGTTTCGTGCGGTTTGATCTGGAATAGTGAAAACACCCATTGTTCCGTGAACAGGGTACACGGTTCAGAGAAGCACGATTTCGTGAAATGGTTTCGTCCTGCGGTCAAAAACTTTGCTGTTTCCATTACCATTGATTTTTAATGCCCGAAAACAGGTCAGCTTTGAAAGCTGCTGTTTCCTATAACGGAAGAAAACAGGGGTAAATGCTGCGTACATACGTACAGAGCATGACTGGCAAAATCAATCCCGCCAGTCCTCCGGTACGTACGTACACGGCGAAACATCGTAAAATCCATTTATATGAGGTCTTGCCACAGCTTCCACGCCCATAAAGCCCCACACCCGCCGTCCGGCAGAGTTGGTGATGTTGTTGCAATGCTCCAGATTGAATCTCCCGGCATTGGCAATCATGGCATCGCTGAAGCTACGGGCTTTCAGCGGTGCAAGGGAGTTTTCCTCACACCACATCCGGTAGATTTCATAGAAATCTTTAGAGCTGATGGAAGCATCCGCTTTCAATCGGATGTATCCCTCCGACTCCATGAAATCAAAGATATTGTTGTTGTCACGCTTGACCGCTTCCCGGTTTTTCCGGATACGGTCACTCTCCGTAAACTTAAAGTTGTTGGCAACAAGCCGCTGTAAGCCTTCAAATGCCCACAGGAAGATACCCTCGGCTTCAGCTTTCATCTTCTCTGCAAGGTCAGGATCATCGGCTCTGTCCATGGGCTTTTCTTTGGTGGTCAGCACAAGCTGTCTGCGGTAAAAACCATCGCTGCGATCATATAGGGCTTGCAGATCACCATTGCTGAATGCCAGCAACCGGGCAAACATCCAGCCCTGATAACTCTGCTTGCCCTTGCGTTCCAAGTCCATTTTGCCCTGTGCTGTCACGATGGATTTTACATAGTTGGTCTGGCGCAGAGCTTCCATCCGCATATCATCATCTACGCACAGCAGAATGTGCTCCAGATCGGCACGGGCGAAGCGGTTTTCAGAAATCTTGCCGATGCTGCCGTCTTTCATGTTCGTGCCAAAGATAGCAGAAAGCACAGCTCCGATTTGGGATTTGCCCTCGCCGCCATTGCCCTTAATCACCATCATACGCTGTCCCTTGTTGGAAGGAATCAGACAGTAGCCGATAAACTCCTGCAAAGTGGGGATGTCCTCCGCATGAAGCAGCCCATCCAGAAATTTTAGCCAGGACACAGGTGTAGGTGCATGAGGATTGTAAACAACAGGCAGACGGCTCCGCACGATAGCCGGTCTGCCCTCGGTAAATGTGCCGTTCAGCAGCAGCGTACCGTTGGACACATGGATGCGATCCTGTTCCGGCGGGAAGTCAGGCTCTTGCGCTTCCAGTTTCAGCACTTCCAGAATGTTGGTGATCTTCCGGGGGATATTGTTTACGGCACAGAATTTCAGCTTGTCGTAAATCTCCCCACGCAGAGGAAGATCGTCCGTCACTCGACCATCGGGCGTGAAAAAAGCTCCGTTTGCGAAGATGATCCTGCGCTCTTGCAGAAATTCTTCACAAAACAGAGCTTCGTTGATGTTCTGCCCGTCAAACCACATGGGCAAGTTCATATCAGGCGTTTTCCGGTTCTTCGCCATGGTGCGCCACCTCCTTTTTCTTTCGTGCGGTATACTCTTGCAGAAAAGCAATTTTGCCGTCCTGCATCAGCTTGTCCACCAATGCCACCCGTTCTTCCAGATCACCCACCGTCAGCACATCTGCCATATATTCGATATGGCAGTGCATCTGGCAGGCTTCCACAAAACGGTCATCCAGAGCATCTTCCGGTGTCTTGGGAGCATAGCGCACTTTCCAATCTTCCAACAGATGCAAATAATCCGTCAGCACCCGGAAGCACAGCATTTCATCCTCCCGGAACTGACGGATATAGGGACGCTTCGGCTTGACCATAGCTGCGGCAGTGGGCGGTTTCGGGTCAAGCCCGAAGTCCAAAGCCAGCTTTTGCGCTGCTTCATAACTGCTCAGATTGAACAGCCTTGCCACAAGGTCGATCACATCCCCTTTGGCTCCGCAGCCGAAGCAGAAGAAATAATCCTCGTTCAGCTTCAAGCTCGGATGCCTGTCATTGTGGAACGGGCAGCAAGCCATGCCGTTTCGGTTGACTTTCAGCCCGTAGTGTTCGGCGGCTTGCTTTACGCTGATTGCCACCTTGATGGTTTCATAGATTGTCATAGAAAACCTCCGTTCATAGTATTCAGAAAGCACGAAACACCCGCCGTGATTGGCAGGTGCTTCGCTCCGTCTACTATTGTTATGCCGGATTTTTCAAAAAACAGGCTAATCGGAGGACAACCCCGTTTCAAAAAACAGGACAACTTATGGATAGATGTAGATTTCTTTACATTAGCATGATAGAATTAAGAAAATGAAAAAACAGGACAGGAGGGGCAAGCATGAACCAAGAACTGATGACATTGGATTTTTGGCAGGATACGGTCATATATGAGGGAAAAACACTTCCTGTCGGCGCTCTTGCCTGTGATGCGCTGAATGTCCCTGCGGATACCATCGCAAAGATGAACGAGCAATGCGAGAAAATCAATCTGCTGCTTGGAATATTAAACGCCGGACAGGATGCTTCTGCACTCTGTCCTATTGCAACGGAAGCTGCTCTGACGATGCTTGATATTCTCAGTCAAACACCGCCGTTCTCCTATATGAATATCTCAAAGCACAGAGAACGGATTGAAAAAGTCTTTACTGTGGACAATGCGCTGAAATATGTGGAGTTTGCCATAAAAGCCGCAACCAATTCTTTGCAATTTGAAGAAATCCAGAACTTTACCGATGCGATGATGCTCCAACGCTATACCGCAGTTTTCGGGCATCTGGCATACTCCCTTGGGGAATACCAAACGGCCATGCTTGATTTTGCAGAAAAAACAGACGGCAACGAAGCAGACCGCACCGCAGAGGGTTTTGCAAAAATGTTCGGCAGCTATTTCCCGCCGGAGTTTTCCATCACGGAAGGCAATGCCTGGATGTCTACCCTGAACAATTCCGTTCAGTATGTATCCGTCATCCGTCACGGCGAAAAAGTTGCGAAGCTGGTCAAGCGGATGCACTATGTATCCTTTGTAGGGATGTTCCGGTCTGATCTTTTTGAGGGCTTATGTGTTGGTCATGCCCCGAAAAAATGCAAAATCTGCGGCAAGTGGTTCCTCACCACCAACGCAAGGCACACCAAATACTGCGGCGGCTATGCACCGGGGGACAAGCTGCACCGCACTTGCCGGCAGATCGGCAATCTAAAAGGCAGAGAACAGCGGGAACTTGCGGACGATCATCCGCTGAAACAGATTTATGAGAAGCGACTGAATACCATAAACCGCTATGTGAAGCGTGGCGCTCTGGACGCTGATCTTGCAGAGGTTATGAAAAAACTGGCGAAAGATAAGATGCTTCGGGCGCTGGGCAATGTCGCTTACGCCAAGGGTGATTATGAAAAAGAAATGGGACAGGCTGCGTTGAAGAAAGAAGCAATAAAAAGAATTTGAATTTAGCTAAGAGGTGAGCAACGTTATGTTAGAAGTAGTATTTAGCGACAGTGCCGCAGGGACTATGGCGGTTGCGATTGGACATAAGGGTTTTTTAGGCGGAGCAACCAGTGTAATTATCTCTGATGGGACAGTTTCAAAAGAAGAAATAGAAAAGTTCCAGCATCAAGCAGAAGAACGGGAGCGTTCTGGTTGGGAGAATGCTATACCGTTGGAAGGAAATCGTAAGGACATAGTTAATCTTCCGCTGGCATTGTCTGTGGGCAACATCTCCGAAGCAGGAATTTGTTTGGAGCGTGAGTCGGCATTATCTTTGCTACTAAGCATACTGCCCGATATGGCATCTGAAATCGTAACTGAACTTCTCAATACATCCCGAAAGAACTATGCTACACTACTGGAAAAAGCACAAAACGGAGAGCCGATTCGTGTTTGGGTCGGACGAGACCCAGATGATGTGTGCGGATTGTATTGGCTTCTGGAACAACTACGACCAATCGGCTTTGAAAAATTGGATATTACCATTGTGGAGCTTCCAATGTGGGAAACAAGACCAGATGGATGCATTGTCCAGTATAACGGTTGGGGAGAAGTTGAACCTTATCACTTGGGACGGATGGCATCTCTTGGGAAGAAGTTGCCAACAAATTACCTTCGTAGTTTGGCTAACCGCTGGAGAGAACTCCAACAGGAAAATTCTCCTCTTCGTGCTGTTATAAACGGCAAACTGGTCAGCGTATCAGAAACTCTGTATGATACATTTATTCTTCGAGAATTGGATACACTGGACGACGAGTTTAGGGAAAGCGTGCTTGTTGGACAGGTTCTTGGAAAGAATCAATTAGGGATCGGTGATGGGTGGATTGCTTTGCGTGTGGAACAATTTATCAAAGAGGGACTTCTGCTCCCAATCACAACTCCTGCACCAAATGCACCTATTTATCACCGTATGTTAAAGAAAATAAAGTAATAAATAACCCATTAGTTGATCACGGGATATTTATGAGTATTACTAAACTGGAAGGAGGTGCGCTATGCTAAATGATTTTTCGTGGAACATGACCGGATACATACCGAAGCACCAAGTTAATCCACACGGTGACGGCATCATCCCCTATGTGGCAGAGCGCATCTTCCAACTGGAACCGGAACCGCCAGCGGTGGACAGTCTGAATGAATATATCCTGTCTGCTTTGCGGGAAAAGAATTTGCTATATTTTTCGTTCTTTCTGCACCACTACGAAACGCAGCTCAACAAGCGCATCAAAGGCTTTCTCAGTGTGGACGGCGGCAATCTGTACGACACAGACCGATTTATCGATATAAAGATCTCCTGCCGGGAGCAAATGCTCCAAAAGCTGATGGACTATGATCCTGCCAAGGGTGCGGAGTATGCTACATACATCTATCCGTTCATCTGGGATTCTATGCTCCGTTTCCGCATGGGCGAAGAAAAATGGTCGGTATCCTCTCTGACCAATTACAAAATGGTGCGATCAATGGCGTGGCTGTACCATAACACCAAAGATGCGGTCAACCAGTTTTCCAAGAAGTATAACTGCGACCTTGCTCTTGCGGAAGAATATCTGAAAGTTGTCCGTGGAATCCGCAACCAGCAGCCGTTCTATATAACGGACGAGGACGGCGAGGAAACAGGCGAGGATATAGCCCTTGACGATAGCTGGAACTATACCGACATCCTCTGGAACGGCATACAAGCAGAAAAGGTACAGCGGGCATTTGAGAAGCTGAATTACCGGGAACAGACCTTGCTCGAAAAACGGTTAGCAATCTGTATGACCTGCGGGCGAGTTGGCTCATGGAAGAACCGCCCCACTTTTGAAGAATTGGCGATTATGTTTGAGGGCAGCACAGCCAGCGGTGCAGAGCGAGCCTACCGGAAAGCGGTGGACAAACTGACAGAACTGCTGGTTGCCGAAGGTGCGCTCCATGCTGTCCGGCTGAAACAGAAAACCAAAACCAAGCGCAAAAAGAAAATCGCCGCCGCAATCTACGAATATCAAGCAGACTGCGACGGCGAATGGGGCGAAATTTCAGTTGATTTTGAGAACGGCACAGCAGAGATTATCCGACTTGCTGATTGGGATACAATTAAAACGAACTGGTTTGCCAAGGAGGCGATCCGGTATATTTTATCATTGTCGCCTGATGCTCTTACAAAATATATGCTCGTCCCCCTTGAGCCGCCACTTATATCTTGAATCCTTACAACCACTGTAAGTGGTATTTGCTGTGTTCCCATGCTATCATTTTATTACAAATGATAGGAGGTATTCACATGAAACCCATTTTGAATATTGAAAATTTAACAAAAATCTATGGCAATGTGCCAAGTCAAACAAAGGCACTGAATGGGATCACCTTCCAGGTGATGCCGGGAGAGTTTCTCGGCATTATGGGAAGCAGCGGTTCCGGTAAATCCACACTGCTCAATTGTATTGCGACTGTGATTCAACCCACAGGTGGAAGCATTCAGGTGGAAGGCGATACTCTGCAATCCCTCAAGGGAAAGGCTCTTGCAGAGTACCGTGGCAAAAAAGTTGGTTATCTATTCCAGAACTTTGAATTGCTGGACAACCTGACTGGCAGGGAAAACATCCTGCTCCCGACTTCCTTGCATGGGGTATCCGAAGCAGAAAGCAGCCAGCGGCTGAAGCAGTTGGCTGACTATCTGGAAATCACTGATGTTCTGGATAAGTTTCCGTCCAAGATGTCCGGCGGCCAGCGTCAGCGTGTTGCGGCAGCAAGGGCTCTGATCTTACATCCCCAAATGATCCTTGCCGATGAACCGACGGGTGCGCTGGATTCTAAGAACGCAAGAAGTCTTATGGAGAAGCTGTCCGGCCTGAATCGTGACGAACAAGCTACGATCCTGATGGTAACCCATGATTCCAATGCCGCCAGCTTTTGCAAGCGCATTCTGTTCATCCAGGACGGCGTGATCTTTCATGAGCTTCGGCGTGGAGACGAAAGCCAGCAGGAGTTCTACGGGCGCATCCTGAAGGTGATGGCGCAACTGGGAGGGGGCAGCGCAAATGTTCTCTAATCTCATTCTTCGGAACAGCCACCGCAGCCGAAAGGAAAACGGTCTGTTTTTCAGCTCCCTGGTGATTTCTATTGTTGCCTTTTACATGATTCTTTCCATCTCCACTCAAGATGTGATGCTCTTTTTGCAGAAAATGGAGAGTGACGCAGTTGACAAACTCCTGCTTCTGATTCCTGCGTTTTATGGGATGACCCTCGGTATTCTGTTCTTTTTGATCTATTTTGCCTGCAAGTATCAGTTCGAGCGCAGACGGCATGAGTTTGGTGTTTATCTAATGTTGGGGATGCGTAGAAGTAAACTGTTTGGTATGCTTCTGGCGGAAGATTTCCTGACCAGTATTCTTGCCATGCTCATAGGCTTACCTGTGGCTGTGGTGCTTTCAGAAATTGTCAGTCTTGTCACCGCCAAGCTGGTAGGCATGGGGATCATCGGTCATCAGTTTTCTTTATCCTGGTCTGCAATTGAATGGACGCTGGCAGGATTTCTGGCAATTAAGCTGACGGCACTTCTGATTTTGAGTGGACGAATCAGCCGCCAGGAGATCGGTACTTTGCTATCCCAGCCAACGAACCGCCCCAAAAAGCAAATGCCATCTGTTATCTATGGACTGGCTGCTATATGCGGAAGTGTGATGTTGGCAGTGGCTTACTACATGGCGATTCAGGGAATTGCATGGACAAAGGTAAGTATGATGGGACTGACTTTGCTGTTGGGCATAGTTGGTACGATGCTGCTTTTCTATGGGATGCGTGCGCTGATTGCTTTGATTGTTAAGAAAGGAAAAGGAAATAAGCAGCTTCATGTATTTACCTTCCGGCAGATTCAGGAGAATGTTATTCATCAGTCAACCTCCATGGCCATCAGCTCCCTGCTGATTCTGGCGGCGCTGTGTTGTTTTGGTGCGGGCGTAGGAATTGCAGGAACGAATAGCCTGTCTTCTGGCCATGTAATCGACTATACTTTTGAAGATCATACTGCAGAAGATTCATCGCAGGTTCTTCCGAATATAAAGGCAGCCCTGAAAGAAAACGGTTTGGAAAATCAATTTTCAGAGCTTTTTGAAATGAGGGTTGGGCGTATTCGCACCACAGAAGATTATGATAATGCCTACAGCATGGACGCTGTTATGGACTCTCTTCGGAGCCTGCCCCAGTCGGAAGACCGGGATGTCCTTCTGAACAATCTTGGTTATGCCACATACCCATATTTGATTTGTTTATCGGACTATAATCGTTTGTTGGAATTGTCCGGCAAACCGGCTCTCCAATTAGGCGAAAAGGAGGCCGCTGTCTATATTGATACAGAGTTTACTACGGTAAGTCGTACCGCAATGCTGAACCAAGTATTGGCCGGACAGCCCAAGGTGGAACTGGATGGTAGTCCGATTCATCTTACAGGAGAGGTTCAGTCTGTGAATTTGGTCACGGACCGTTCTATAACCTTGTCCTTTGCATTGATTCTTCCGGATGAAGCATTCCTATATTATAGCCAGGGAATGTATGATACCTATGTCAATGCGGTGCTCAGTGAGCAGGCTCTGGATGGAAATAGCCTTATGACTGCATATTTGGATTTGAACGAGAAGCTGGACGAAACTGGCATTGAATATGAAAGCTATCTTCAGAATATAGGTCGTCAGCTTTTCTACACCATAGCATCCAGTTATATTACCCTCTATCTTGCGATTGTTTTCCTGGTAGTTGCCAACACCATCGTGGGTGTTCAGTTCCTGATGAGTCAGCAGAAAACCGGGCGCAGATACCAGACCCTGATCCGCCTGGGAGCTACTTACGAAACCCTTTGCCAGTCTGCTGGAAAGCAAATTACCTGGTTTATGGGACTTCCTGTATTGGTTGCGGCTGTCAGCAGTCTGTTTGGAGTCAGGGCGTTATTTACAGGGATACTCTCGTCCCGAACCCGTGGGACAGTGTCTGAAATGCTGCTTGTATCTGCTGCTATGATTTTACTACTTTGCGTGATAGAATATATTTATATGAGAGTGGTCAAGCGCTCCAGTGATCGGTATTTGCTGACACTGATGCAGCCGCAGAGAGAAGAATAATTTGGAAGGAGGTGCTGTCATGAAAAGAATTGCTGTTGTGGAAGATGAAGTCTATATGCGGGAAGAACTCTGCGATATGCTCCAAAAGGACGGCTATCTTGTGGAGGCAATTACCGAGTTTGAAGATGCCGCTCGGCTCTTGGCAGCCCTCCGCCCTGACCTTGTGATCTTAGACCTGAACTTGCCGGAGATCAGTGGCTTTCAAATCTGCCAGGAGCTAAAGAATAAAACTGCTATCCCCGTCCTGGTGCTGACTTCCAGAGATCAGGTAAAGGATGAACTGCAAGCGTTCCAGTTGGGTGCCGATGAATATTTGACGAAGCCGTGCAGAAAAGATCGACTTCTTGCCAGGGTATCCAATATTCTCAAAAGGTATGAAGGCCGTACCAATCTCATAGAGGGACCAGATTTCCTGTTAGACCAGCAGACCTACACGCTTTATATTCATAATACCTCTGTGGTGCTTCCAAAAAATCAGGGAAAACTGTTGGTCGCTCTTTTGTCCGGCGGCGATGCTCTGGTCACGACGGAGCAGCTTTGCATGGCACTATGGGGAACCACGGAATACATAGATGAAAATGCCTTGCAGGTTAACCTAACCCGGCTGAAAAAAACGATGTCCGCCCTTGAAATGAAGCAGCGAATCGTTGCAGTTCGAGGAATGGGCTACCGTTTGGAAGCGGAGGTGTCTCTATGAAGCAGCTTTGGCACATGATAGAACGGTACTACCCCTGGCTTCTGTTGCTGCTGGGCGTGGATTGCTTTTGCGCTGTCATTCTTTGGATTTCTGACATTCAGGTATTTCAAACCTTGATCGGGTTAGTAGTTCTGACGAGCATCCTTTTGTTTTCAGCGATTCTGTTTGTACTAAACAAGAGGGAGAACACCCACATGGAACTGTTCCGAGATTTCCTCAGTGATCCTACCATCTGCAATGAAGAACGGCTGCTCAGTGCCATTAGTCAGAAAGAAGGAGAATCTGTCCGATTTTTGGCTTCGGTTTTACGGGAATACAAAAACGAGAGTAACAATATGGCGGATGCCCTACGGGACTATGAAGAATACGTGGAGGGCTGGGCACATGAAGCGAAAACGCCCCTATCGTTGCTGACCATGCTCTTGGATAACCGGAACGATGAAATCTCTCCTTCCCTGCAAGCAAAGCTGGATTATGTCCGCAGTCAGCTTCAGGAGGATGTCACGCAGATGCTGTACTATGCCCGGTTGAAGAGCAGTACAAAGGATTACCGATTTGAGGATGTCAATTTGAATGACTGCTTGGGTGAAGTTCTGGAGGACTATGCCCCACTTCTTGAAGAGAAGCATTTTGTCATTCTCAACAAACTGCAATCTGAAACAGTCTATACAGACCGTAGAGGACTTCAGTTTATGTTGGGACAAATCGTTAGCAATGCCATCAAATATAGCAGCGATAGTCCCATGCTTACAATTTCCGTGATACATTCGGAGACTGCAGATATCCTTTCTGTTGAAGATAACGGCATTGGCGTAAAAAAATATAATCTGCCGTACATTTTTCAAAAGGGCTTTACCGGGGATTCTACTGACAGCAGAAAGAAGGCTACCGGTATGGGACTTTACCTGGTTAAGAAGATGGCCGACGATCTAAATCTTCATCTGGAAGCAGCTTCCCAGTGGGGAAAGAGCTTCAAGATTGTCATCTTCTTTCCTAAATTGAGATCCAACGGAGGGAAATAATATAAACAGAAAAACGCCCGCAGGATTTTCTCCTGCGGGCAGCGTGTTGTCAGCTATCCCAAGGCTTGTATTCTGTTACAGTTTTCAAATAGGTTTCGGGATCGCCGTTCAAGATAAGGTCTGCATACTCCAAAGGAGCGTTGTAGATCAAATAATCCAGCTCTGACCGCTGATACATATTGTCAGCAATCTCGTTCTCAACGACGATAGTGTCAATCGCAATCATACTGCCGTCGCTGAATTTCACTTCCACACAGCAATTATCCATATTGTAGGCACAAGATATTAAGGTTTTCATGGTATGTCCTCCATAATTCGTAATATAAAGCGAAAATCCCGTCTGACTTCCTGTTAGAAATCAGACGGGATTTGTCCGTATGCACCCCGGAAACCGTCAGCTAACAGTTGATAAGTAAATTAGTTCCTTATCACTGTTAAGCCAAGGACGGCCTGGTTATGGTGCCGGTCTACTTTGTCGATCGTCCCGCGTCGGATGGACGTAATGGCGAGCAGGTGCGCATTGCCGTGAACGGCCAGACGAGCCGCGCGGCGGCGGTGGTGTTTAGCGACAAGTGCGAGACGCATATTGTGGCGCCGCTCAATCCGAGCCTGCATCTGTCCGGCGAAAGCACCGTTCACGCCACGCCCGTCGAGGTCAAATACATCAAATCGCCATTCCTGTACCAAATTGTGCGCCGTGGAGGCGACGAGCAGCCACGTCAGGTGGCAGCGGCTGCCGAGGGTTCCTACCGAGAAGAAAAACCCAAGCGCAAGGGATTGTTCGCTGCGATCTTTGGGAAGTAGGGAAGCGGAGCCGGGGCGTCGGGCTGCATCGCAAGGTCATGAGACGAATTTAAGACTGCTGGGAACGTGCTACCATTGCCGATAGCCTTAATCTTGTAAGAAGCGGAGGCCAGATTATGGGTTTTGCGGATCAGCAGCTTCAGCTTCAGGTACCGTATTCTCCTGACGACACGTTTAATGCCTTGAAGGCAGCTATGGAAAAGCTGCCTAAAGTAAAAGTTGATAGTGCATCGCCCGCAACAAGAACAGTTGCAGCCGAGATTGGTATGAGCCTTTGGTCTTGGGGCGAAAATATCGGTATTTCGGTTGTTCCAGTTGAAGGCGGATCTGGCGTTACTGTCAAGTCGTCATCTAAGGTCAGGGCAAACGTATTAAACGGGGGCAAAAATGCAAAGAATATTGCCGAGATAGTCGATGCCCTATCGAAGGAGCTTGAGCGGTATCCGCAGGTTTCACAGACTATTGAGACGCTGGCGGATAGTGGTTGATGTAGTTGCAAGGCTTGAGAGGCTTGCAGCACTGCGTGAGAGTGGAGTACTTACCGAGGAAGAGTTTGCTGCAGAAAAGGCAAAAATCCTTTCGTAATCAGACACGATGGTTGGATTTGCATTCTATTATTGAACTTGTTTATACCAGGCTGAAAACATCGTGTGTAATAAAGGTGCGTAGTAGCCTCGTCTTGATTGGCGGATGTAAATAAACGGTGGAACGGCTGTAAAAGAGCCTTGCCACTGGGTAAAATCAGGATGTGCCGCGGAACCCGCTCCTCAGTCGGTCAACTTTGGAAGCGCGGGCAACGCAGGTACTATCGTCTAAAGGGCCGGGTGCGACCGGCCCTTTGCATGACTCCCTTCGCTATCCGTTACTGCTTATATTCCCGCCAGATCGAGTAGAGGTTCCGGACGATGCCGGTTACATACATCGAGAGGCGCAGGATTTCAAGAAACAAGTTCATAGGCTTCACCCCAATCGGAGATCGGAGCGTTGCCCGCAGGCGGATTCCGCGGCAGTCGTAATTCTACCTCACAGGCCGCGGCGGGAGACATCCTACCCGCCCCATGGCTTGGAGCAGTGTCGATCTAACGGGCAATCAAGCCTCTAGTTCTCTTTGAATTGAGCAAGCATCTGCCCGAAGAAGCTTAGTTCGGATGGCTCATAAATGATCGAACCGCCGTCCGCGGTCCTGTAGACCCCGCAGGGGAGGTAACGCCCGTCGGGGAGGACATAGAGGCTGGCTTCCTCCTTCAGTCCTACTGGAAATAGCGGAATCCCGTTTTCGTCCACTTGGAACTCGTCTATATTTGCGATCTTCCTCTCCATGATGCCTCCTGCCTTATTTCTTGAATGGCGCCTTAAAACAGGCAGCTCTCAATCAGCTCTTTGCCGCGCAGAGTGCCGATCCACTCCTGTGGGATGGCTTTGAGACCGTATGCCGTGCCGGCGAGGGCGCCGGCGACGGCTGCGGTGGTGTCGGTGTCGTCGCCTAGGTTGACGGCGGCAAGCACGCAATCTTCGTAGCTGTTAGTGTTGACGAAACACCAGGTGGCTGCCTTAAGCGTGTCGCGCACGAAGCCACCCGACCTGATCTCCTGCTCAGGCACGCCTTTCAGATGGAGCGCCCACGAGGGGAGCACGTCGTTCATCACATCCCTCATCAGCTCGACAAATATGATGCATGCGTCGGTCGACGTTCTGTGGGCGTGCGTAATCGCGGAGACCTTGCTGACCTCTTCGTCTGTCGCATCGGTGAACGCCAGGGGAGCGATGCGCATGAGCGATCCGTTGCCGTTGTCGCGCTCGCCGGAGCCTCCTTTGCCGGTGCGCAGGGCGCGGGCGGTCGTACCGCCGTAATCGAAAACGCCGTCGATCGTATACTCGCCACGGGCAATCCAGCTTACGAACTTGTCGCGCATGTCCGCGGTGTCGATGTGCCCGAGCTCCCTAATCGAGTCGCAGGTAGCAAGCGTCATAGATGTGTCGTCGCTCCAGGTGCCGGCGGGCTGCCCATGCGTGCCGTAGCCGATCATGTCCGTGCATTCGAACATGCCGCGTGGCCTGAACTCGTAGGGAACGCCCAGCGCGTCGCCGACGGCAAGCCCATAGATGCAGTCGCGCAGTGTCGTTTTCGGTCTGTCTGTCATGGGAAACACCTCTTGTACTTTGGATTGAGGATGCGCGGCTACCTGCGGTAATGTGTCCAGCCCAATTCGGGACGCAGTGAGTCCCGAATTGGGAGAGCTTTTCAGCTAATCTGACAAATGAAAAAACCAGCAACGCTATTGATTTATACAGCAATAGGGACCTCTTTTGGGCGTCCTGCCTTCGGTGCGTCGGCGAGTCGTGCCTCGATGGAAGCTTTGGACACCATGCGCTTGGTGCCATCCTTCCATGAATCCAACAGTCCTGCATTTATCAGTTGCGATACCCGTGCTGAGCTAACACCGAGCATACGCGCGGCATCCGCTGCAGTGACGGCGGGGATGTCGCCGAGTTCGCGACTGACGGCCACGGCGATAATCTTGCCACCGTGCTGCGGCTCGTGGCCAAAGTCCGGCGCAGGCAGGTCGACGCCGCCCATTAGGTGGTCATCGACCATGCATGCGAGAAAATCAGCGGCGCTTTCGACAGCGTCGTTTAGGTCGGATCCGAACGTTCCACCTCCGCCCAGCGAGCCACATGGCACAGCGTCGACAACGCCGTCCGAATCAAAGAACTCGAATTCCCATACGTAAACCATGTAAGACCTCCTTTAAAAAGTGATGCGAAATGTGATGAGGATGAGCTATCGAAGCCCTGCCTGCCTTAGGATTCTTTTGGCAATTTGATCCTCGATCTCTCGGTGGCGTTTTACGAGCACGAGCTTGTCGCCTTTGACGAACTTCTCGTGATTAGTGCCTCCTTTCGAGATGAAGCCGGCTTCTTCGAGGATACGGATCAATTCGCGTCTCTGCATCTCAGCCTCTTTCAATAACTATATATTAGCACTTCCTAAGGGTTTTAGGCTTAAATCTTAGCTATTGCTAATCCTTTGTTTTGCGGCGCCATCCTTGGATAACGGCTTATAAACCTTGTCGTATTAGTCTATTTGCTCGTGCGGACACGATTTTGGTGCTCTGCGCACGACTGCGAAAAGGGTTTGCGGTGGCTAAAATGTGACCCTAAGACAGTTTTAGCGAACCCCACGGGAGCGACGGGCATGGACAACAACACTTTGCTATTCCAGGACAAAGGTTCGGGCAGGTTTAAAGACGTCAAGATCAACCCTAACCGTATCGAGGTGCTCAAGAAGGGAACGTTTGGCGGCAAGCACACCGAGATCGTCTACCTTAAGGACATCACGGGGGTCAACAGGGTCAAGGGCCGCGACGTTTTCCTGCGCAGCAGGTTGTTGACTGCTTGTGTCTTTAGCCTCAGCAGTCACGCGAGGGCGCAGGAATTCGTCAACGTGCTCAATATGGTGATGTGACCGGGCGCTTTCGAACACAAAAAACCGGGATGCAAGGAGTCGCACCTTGCATCCCGGCTGAGCTAAAACGGCGCTGCTGCATGCCGTTGGAGCTTTAGCGCTTAATCTCGATATCGTCGAGCTTGACGTCCATGGCCTCGGTCTTTGCCTTGGCGATATCATCGGCAAACTCCAGAGACTTCATCATGGTCTCGACGGCGTCCTTGTGCTCCTCGACGTTGTCGATGCTCACGTAGACGCTGCCGCCGCCTGCTTCGGTGAAGTACTCGGTCGTCACGCCGCCCGAGTGTGTATAGGAAGCGTTGCGCCATGTCTTGCCGTTGTACTTGACGGGGTCATTTTCGGTCCACTCAAAGTTGGCCTTCCATTTGGCCTCGTAGTCGAACAGCTCGTCGGCGTTCTTGTCAGAGTCGAAGACAGGGATGAAGCGGTCGCTGGCGTGCTCGCTCTCGGTGAACTTAAACTGGGCCCTGTCGGCGGTGTCGCCTGCGACGTCGGTGATCTCGACGCCCTCGGGGACCTCGACCTTAAACCAAATGAAGTCGGTCCTCATATCCACGGCTGGCTTTTCTGCTCCGCCGCCACCACCACTGCCGGTAGCGCCGCTGCCACCGCAGCCCACCAGGGCAACTGCGGCAAAGAGACTCATGCAGAGGGTGAGAATCGCAAAGGCCTTCTTTTTCATGGTCGTGTCCTCCTCGATCTGTAACCGCCCATGGATTACCTGTCTTTACTGTACGCGCGAGCGGCTCGCTAGGGTGGGCCATGTGTCCCATTCTGGGGGCCGGATTTGCGCCGATAAGTGGCAATATATCCGGGCGTAAGGGAGGGTAGGGTCGATGCTGTCGACCCTACCCGGGGGCTGGGTGCCCGTTGTTTTAATGGGGCGCATGTGCACGGGTGCGCGTAGGCGCGTGCAGGTGTCCCGTTACTTGATCTCGATGCTCGAAATCTCGACTTCGCGTGCCTCGGAAACTGCCTCTGCCATGTCATCGGGGAACTCGATGGAGTTGAGGAGCGCCTCGGCTTCTTTCTTGTGCTGGTCGAAGTTCGAGATGAGGACGTAGACGCTTCCCGGCTCAACGTCGGTAAAGAGGAGGGTTGTGATGCCACTGTTGTCCTCGTACGTTCCGACGAGCCACGTCCTGCCGTTATACTCGACGGACCCGCCATCCTTCCACTGGAACGTATCCCCCTTCTTTTCCGCCTGGTCGGCGTGGGATTCCTCGGCAGTCAGCGCTTTTTTCCAAACGGGGATAAAACGATCGGCCGAGGCGTTCTCGTCTTCGGGGAAGGTGAGCTGGACCCTGTCGGCATTCTTGCCGGCGGAGTCGCTTACGCCGACGCCCTCGGGCATCTCGACCTTAAACCAGATAAAGTCGGTCTTCTTGGCGACGGGGACCTTTTCCTTGCTCTCGCTCTTGGAGGCGCTGCCGCCGCCCGATGCGCTCCCGCCGCAGCCGACAAGGGCAAACACGGCAAAGAGGGCGATGCAAAGGGAAAGGATCGATAGGGTCTTTTTCTTCATGGTGGCGTCCTCCTTGTCTGCCAGGGACATCGTGTGCCGCGGATCGCTGGGGCGGCGGTTACGCATGCACATGATGCCTTTGTTTGCTGTGCGGTTATTCCTCCATTCGTCGTCCGGTGTCGTGGCGAGCGTTGCCCCAACATAGGGCTCCTTACCTATATGTATGCCCCAGTTGCCGCTGCCCGGGAGTCTCGAAACGTGGGCCATGTGTCCCATGTTTGTGTCGCTGCCGCCTATCGTGTGCCATAGAAATCCGCGATGGCCAGGTGCGCTGACGCCCATGTGCTTATGGGCTAGACTTAGCACCATTATGTGATCGATGCGGTCGGTCGGCGGTTGCCGCTCGACCGATGTATATGACTTGAAGGTGCATGTGTATGAGCCAAGAGATGATGGACAAGACCTGCCGCGGGTTTGCCGAGGCGCTTGCCGCGCGCGAGCCGGTGCCCGGCGGCGGCAGCGCGAGCGCCTTTGTGGGTGCGCTGGGCGCCTCGCTGTGCGGGATGGTCGCGCGCTACGGCGCGACCAACCCCGCGCTTGCCGATCGCGTGGACGATTTGGAGCGTGCGTTTTCCCAGGCGGACGAGTTATCGCAGGAACTTGTTGGTTTGGTTGCCGAGGATGTTCGTGCGTACGGCCAGGTGTCTGCGGCATACGGTATTCCGCGCGATGATCCGGCTCGACCCGCGGCGATTCAAGATGCGTTGCACGTGGCGGCCATGCCTCCGTATCGAATCATGGATGCCTGCGGGCGCGCGCTGGCGCTGCTCGAGGACATGGCCGATAAGGGCTCGCGCCAGCTGCTGTCCGATGTGGCATGCGGCGCTGTGTTCTGCCGTTCCGCTATGCAGGGCGCGAGCTTGACGCTCTTTGCGAACACCACGTCTATGAAGGATCGCGCTCGTGCTGAGGAGCTCGAGACGGCGTGTGATGAGTTGCTCGACATGTGGTTGCCGCGCGCCGATGCGCTGGCGCGCCGCGCCGCCGACGCCGCAAGGAAGAGGGGATAGCCATGGCTGAACTGCTGAAGGGTGCCCCCGTTGCTCGCGCTTTGACTGAGGAACTTGCTGCTCGCTGCGTGGCTTTGCGCGAGCGCGGCGTTGTGCCGACGCTGGCTATCGTGCGCGTGGGTGAACGCGAGGACGACCTATCCTACGAGCGCGGTGCGCTCAAGCGCTGCGAAAAGGTTGGCATTGAGGCTCGCCGCGTTTTGCTTCCCGCCGATGTTTCGCAGGACGAGCTGTTGGCGGCCATCGAGGACATCAATTCCGACCCCGCTGTTCATGGCTGCCTGATGTTCCGCCCGCTGCCCGCCGGCCTTGACGAGGACGCGGTTGCCGCGGCACTCGATCCTGCCAAGGATGTTGACTCCATGACGCCGGCCTCGCTGCTTACCACGCTTTCGGGGCGAGGCGAGGGCTTTGCTCCTTGCACAGCCGAGGCCGTGCTGGCGTTGCTGGACCATTACGGCGTTGAGCTGGATGGGGCCAAGGTCGCGGTCGTTGGTCGGTCGCTGGTGATCGGTCGTCCCGTTGCCGCCATGCTTACGGCTCGCAATGCGACCGTGACGACGTGCCATACGCATACGCGCGACCTTGCTGCCGAGTGCCGTGCTGCCGACATTGTGGTTGCCGCCGTTGGACGCGCGCGTACGATTGGCGTGGATGCGGTTCGCGAGGGCCAGACGATCATCGATGTTGGCATTAATTGGGACGAGGCCGCTGGCAAGCTGGTCGGGGACGTCGATTTTGATGCTGCGGAGCCGGTTGTTAACGCCATCACGCCCGTGCCGGGCGGCGTGGGCGCTGTGACGACGGCGATCCTCGCCAAACACGTGATCGAGGCGGCCGAGCGCGCATCGAAATAGGTTTTTGACCACAAGGGCTGCCGAGGCCGTGGTTTCGCCCTTTTTGCGCCGAAGCGATACACTGTTGCCGTTTGATTTCTTCGCTCAAGGAGGATGCGCATGCCGTGCACAACGATTTTGGTTGGTAAGAACGCGAGCTACGACGGGTCGACGCTGGCCGCCCGCAATGAGGACTCGTCCAACGGGGTGTTTGAGCCCAAGCGCATGCGCGTGGTACATCCCGACGAGCAGCCGCGTGTCTACACGAGTGTCCTGAGCCACCTGACCGTTGAGCTGCCCGATAACCCCATGCGCTACACAAGCGTCCCCGACGTTGTCCCGGGTCATGGCATTTGGGCCGAGGCCGGCTTCAACGAGCTCAATGTTGGCATGTCCGCAACCGAGACGCTCACCACCAACGAGCGCGTTCGCGGCGCCGATCCGCTCGTCGACTACGTGCCCGCCAAGGGCAACGAGGGCGAGGACGGCTATGTTCCGGCGCGGCCTGGCGGTCTGGGTGAGGAGGACATGGTGACCCTGGTGCTGCCGTACGCCAAGTCTGCCCGCGACGGCGTGCGCATTCTGGGTGACCTGCTCGAGCGTTATGGCACCTACGAGAACAACGGCATCGCCTTTAGCGACGTGGACGAGATCTGGTGGCTCGAGACCATCGGCGGTCACCACTGGATCGCCAAGCGCGTGCCTGACGACGCCTATGTGACCATGCCCAACCAGCTGGGTATCGACAGCTTTGACCTGGATGACGCCGAGGGCGCCCAGGCCGATCACATGTGCTCCGCCGACCTGCGCGCTTGGATGGCCGAGTGGCATCTGGACCTGACGCTGGGCGTCGAGGGCGACGGTCCGGCCGCGGTCTTCAACCCGCGCGAGGCCTTTGGCTCGCACAGCGACAGCGACCACGTCTACAACACGCCGCGCGCCTGGTATATGCAGCGCTGCCTTAACCCCAGCGATGTGTGGGACGGTCCCGAGGCCGACTACACGCCCGAGAGCGACGATATTCCCTGGAGCCGCGTGCCCGAGCGCAAGGTGACCATCGAGGACATCAAGTACGTACTCTCGAGCCACTACCAGGGCACGGAGTACGACTGCTACGGCAGCAAGGGCACGCCCGCCACGCGTGGCGCCTATCGCCCCATCGGCATCAACCGCAACAGCCAGCTCGCTGTGCTGCAGCTGCGCCCCTATGCGCATCCGGCCTACCGCGCCGTGCAGTGGATGGCCTTTGGCTCCAACTCGTTTAACGCGCTGGTTCCGCTGTACGCCAACGTCGAGACCATGCCCGAGTACTTTGCCGACACGCAGGCTCGCGTGACGTCCGAAAACTTCTACTGGGCCAACCGCCTGATCGGCGCGCTGGCCGACGTCCGCTTCCATGAGTGCGGCCGCGCAGTCGAGGATTATCAGGAGAAGGTCGGCGGCATGGGCCACAAGCAGATTCATGACGTCGACGCTGCCGTAGCCGTTCTGCCCGAGGCCGAGGTGCCTGCCGAGCTTGCACGCGCCAACGAGGAGTTTGCCGAGCTCGTGCGCGTGGAGACCGATGCCCTGTTGGGCAAGGTGCTCTACACCACGAGCTGCGCCATGAAGAACTCTTTCGCGATGAACGACAACGTGAGATAGGGATTTCCCGTCGATCGAATAGCGCTTAAACGCTTTGTCGCTTTCACTCAATCTTGGGTACAAGAACGCCAATGCAGTTGTTTGTGATTGGAGACAACCATGGTTATGAAACTCGATCAGCTTGTTAACGGCGCCATCAACGTGGGCTTCGGCGCCGCCGCCGTTGCCGTCGAGGGCAGCAAGAAGGTTCTCGACGACCTTAACACCAAGGGCGAGCAGGTGCGCAAGGACGCAGGCGCCCCCGGTATCGCCCGCAGTGTGTCCGACATGTTCGAACAGGCCGGCGGTACCATCTCCGATCTGACCGAGCGCTTGGGCATGCAGGGCGAGACCGCGGCCCAGCGCGTGCTCGACGAGCTCATCCTTGCCCGCGTCCGCGTTATGACCGCTCCCGAGCGCACGGCCTTCCTGGCCCATGTGCGCGACATCGTCGATTCGGTCGAGGACAACGTGACCTCGGTGCCCGTCGAGTCCGTTGAGCCCGACGATGCGAAGGATACCGAAGAGGTCGAGTAGCAGCGCAGATGGCAGATTCCACCACCGATTACAACAATCTAGATCCCTTGGGTGACGAGGCGGCGGTTGTCGATGAGGTCGACGCCGCCGTCTCGGGCGCTCGCAAGAAGCCGCGCGCTGTCGATATGGTCCCCGAGGAGCCCGAGGCGATGGCGCCGGATGAGGAATACCAGCTCACGCCGGCGGGTCGCCGCGAGCGCATCGGGCAGATTGTTCGCCTGGTCAAAAAGTACCGCGTGTGGGATAACCTCACGCCGGTTCGTTTGCGCCGCCTGCTCGAGGAACTCGGCCCCATGTTCGTCAAGATGGGGCAGATTCTGGCCAACCGGTCCGAGATTCTGCCGCAACGCTTTTGCGACGAGCTGCGTCGTCTGCGCTCCGACGTGGAGCCTGTGCCGTACGAGGTCGTACTCAGTTGTCTGGAAGAAGAATACGGCCTGCGCCTGGGGGAGATGTTCGATGCGATCGACCCCAATCCGCTCGGTAGCGCGTCGCTCGCGCAAGTGCACCGCGCTCGTCTGGTGACGGGCGAGGACGTGGCCGTCAAGGTGCAGCGCCCCGGTGCGCAGCAGGTTATGGCGCAGGACATCGATATCATCCGCTCGGTGGTGCGTATCGTTTCCAAGTTCGTCAACACCGATCAATTCGTTGACCTGCACGGTGTAGTCGAGGAGTTGTGGACCTCATTTCGCGAGGAGACCAACTTTTTGGCCGAGGCCAAAAACCTCAACGACTTCTACGAGTTCCATAAGAGCGTCCATGGCGTGACGTGCCCTAAATCCTATCTGGACCTGTGCACCGAGCACGTGGTGGTCATGGATTACGTCGACGGCATTTCGATCGCCGATCCTGAACGCTTGGTGGCCGAGGGCTATGACTTGGAAAAGATCGGTGCCGCAATCGTCGAGGACTACTCGACGCAGGTGCTCGATGACGGCTTTTTCCATGCGGACCCGCATGCGGGAAACATCATTCTCAAGGACGGCATCGTTTACTTTATCGACTTGGGCATGGTCGGACGCATGTCGAGCCACGATCGCGGTATCGTCAAGGACATGATTTTCGCCGTGGCCGAGGGTGACGTGCCCAAGCTCAAGGATTCGCTCATGCGCTTCGCCGTGACGCGTGGCGACTCGGCCGAGCTCGATCATTCGGCCTTTTTGTCCGATTTGGACTTTATCGTCGCAGACTTTGCGGGCCTTGACCTGAAGGATCTGGATATCGGCGAGTTTTTGACCTCGCTGCTAAACCTGGCGCGCAAAAACGATGTTGAGCTGCCGAGCGTGGTAACGATGTTCGCGCGCGGCATGGTGACGCTCGAGGGTTTGCTGACCGAGTATATGCCCAACGTCAACATGATCCAGATCATCCAGACGCACATCAAAAACGAAAAAAGCACCTATGCGCGCGTGCGTGATATGGGACGCGATCTGGCCGCGAGCAGCTATCGCGCGGCAAAAGGCTCGCTCGAGGCGGCCGAGTATTTGGGCTTGGCTTCGCGTATGCTCACGCGCGGCCAGCTTAAGGTGAACACGCAGATCATGAGCAGCGATAAGGCGCTGCGACAGCTGGGCGGAATTATCGACCGCATGTCGATGGCTATCGTGATCGCCGGTCTGTTTATCGGTTCGTCGGTGGTGTACTACGCACGCATCGAGCCGGTTGTGTTTGGTATCCCGGTCATTGGCTTTATGGGCTACGTGAGCGCGCTGGTGCTGGCGCTTATGCTGGGCCGCAATATCTGGCTCAACAGTCACGGCGGCAAGCACTAGAGGCCGCGACCGTCACCGCATTTTCCTATCGCAAACAATAGCTTTTACCTTGGGCTTCGCCTGCGTGCGAGGCTCTTTTGCGTGATACCATTTTGACGGTAATAATCGATGGCCTAGATGGTGGTGCGGAGACGCATGAATGCGCGGTTTACCTGCGCGTTTGGGAGAATTGGGGTGCAAGTCCCCGGCTGTACCAGTAACCGTAATTCCTCTTGGCTCGGGATGTTCGCGTCGCAGATCGGACGACGTGCCCGAGTCGTTAAGGTTAAGTCGGATCGCCTCCCATCTTGCATGCGGCTGCGGCGTATTTCGCCGGTGTGCATAGGGCTCTGGAGGGAAGGGGGACCCCGATGGGGGAACTCGAACGCAACATGCGCGATGACGTGGGGCAGCCTCAAGGCAACGCTCCGAGTACAGACAATGGGGGGACAAATGGATATGTTTGAGGACGAGCGCGAGCGCGCCTCGTTGCATCGCCGTGGCGCGATTGCACGCGGTGTAGCCAAGCGCTGCCTGGTGGCATTCCTGGCCTTCGCGATGGCCTTTGGCACCACACCGGCTCAGCTGTGGGCCGAGGGCGCCGAGGGCATTGCCGAGGCTGTGGCTCAGGCTACGACGCCGAGTGAGGGCACGGGTGCCGCGGACGGTGCTGCCGACGGTGTCGTTTCTGAAACCGGCTCTAACGCGAGCGATGCGTCGGTTAACGATGGCGCTTCGGCGAATGTCGCAGATAGCAACGGCGTAGCGTCGGACGATTCTGCCGCAGTCGAGGCTCCTACTGCTTCGCCGGATTCATCCGAACAGAACGTCAAAAGTGTTGTAGCCGCTTCCGATGAGGCTGAATCTCAACCTACCGAAGCCGCAAGCCAAGAGGTCGCGGCCACGTGCTCCGTCGTCGGCACCGACGCCAAGGGCGCCCAGCAGACCTGGGCCGCCGCGCAGCAGATCGCTCTGAAGGAGGGCTCGACCGCGGCCGACCTCTCCGAGCAGCTCTTCAGGCAGGCCGGCCTCAAGGCCGACTACGACCCCAACGGCTCCTGGGGCTGGGCGCTCAACTCGATCACGTCGCCCTTCGACGCGGGCCGCACGCTCGCCTACGACCCGGCGACCGGCGCGTACTGGCAGCTGTTCGTCAACGGCAGCGCCTCCGCGGTCGGCGCCGGCGGCTACACGCTCAAGGACGGCGACTCTGTTGTCTGGTGCTACTCGAAGTACGGTGACCCCGCGCCCGCCAATCAGATTTCCGTTAGCTGCACCGTTGTCGGCCAGGACGCCTCGGGCGCTCAGCAGACATGGGCGCAGCCCACGACAGCTTTGGTGGAAGAGGGCGCGACCGCTGCTGATCTTTCCGAGCAGGCCTTTAAAAAGGCCGGCATTGGCGCCAAAACGGGGAAAGGCACGTACGGCTGGTATCTCGAGTCGCTGACTTCACCGTTCAACAAGACCGTGACGCTTTCGAGCGAGAAAGTTAACGAAAACACTTGGAAATTCTGGCAGTTCTTCGTTAACGGTCGGGCGGCCAATGTCGGCGCGGGCAATTACACACTCAAGGCCGGGGACAAGGTTACCTGGGTCTATGGCTTTGATGGAACCATGCCCGGCCAGGTTTCCGTTTCAATGGAGATCATCGGTAAGAAGGATGAGAAGGCGCAGCGCTGGACCGATCCTTCGACGCAGGTGTTTGTCGAGGGCACGACGATCAAGGACGCTTCCGCTGCCTACTTCGATGCCATTGGCATTGAGTCCAAGATGTACGACCAATTTGGTTATTGGGGTGTTCATAGTCTTGTCTCCCCGCTTGATGGCACCGAGCTGTCGGGTGCATGGTCGTTCTTTGTCAACGGCGTTCCCGGGCCTCAGCTCGATAGCGATTACGTGCTCAAGTCGGGCGACAAAATCGTCTGGGCTTACGCCCCTGGCGACACCGTTCCTAATCCCGATGAAGTCGTAATCGATCCGAGCGCTTCGCGCCCGACCGATTGGAAAGCCGACTGGAGTGGCAATTCCAATGCGGTGGTCAAGAACGTGTCCACGCCTACGGGCGCGCTGGCAAGCTCTTGGACGTTCGATTGGAGGGCCTACTCGGGTGCCGCGTATCCCAATGCGAGCGAGCCTATTGTCGTGAACGGCAACGTTTACCTTGCCGTGAACAAGCGTTTGCTTAAGATCGACGCCGAGTCGGGCAAGGTGCTTGCCGAGTCGAACCTTCAGACTGCGATTGGCTACACCACGCGTCCGATTTATACGAAAGGCTTGGTCATCGTCCCGCTCGACGGCGGTGCGGTCCAGGCTCTGACGGCCGATACGCTGACGACGGTTTGGGTCACTGACTCTGTGAGCAAATCTGCCCAGTCAAATTCCCAGTTGACGGTCGATGGCAACTATCTCTACGTTGGCACCGTTGATGTCGACTATGGAACGAGTACGTACAATAACGGTCATCTGACGCGTATTAATATACTGACCGGCGCTGTTTCTTGGCAGCATGTTAATGCTGATGAGGGCTACTACTGGACGAGCGCTACAGTGGGCGACGGCTATATTCTGGTTCCGACGAGTGCAGGTACCGTTGAGATGCTGAGCAAGTCGACGGGTGATGTGCTCGGCAGCGTTTCGGTTGGTGCCATCGTCAACTCCGGCTGTGTACTGTCCAAAGACGGCAAGCATGCCTATGTGATCTCGCGTGACGGCAAGCTCCACGTGCTGGCACTGTCGGACGCAAACGCAAGGGCCTCTTCGCGCATTTCCGAAGAACGCGTCATCGATCTTGGTCTTACGGGTTGTGCCTGCATGCCCACGCTGTATGGCAATAAGCTGATTGTCGGTGGCGAGGTTTCTGGCGGTTCGGCGCTGGCGATTGTCGACCTTGATAATGACTTTGCTACGACGTTGGTTTCGTCTGCCGATGGCTCCGTGCTTCCTGCCGGTGGCATTAAGGGCGCACCGCTCGTGAGTGTCCAGGCGGATGACACGTACGTTTATTTCACTGTCAACTATGGTGCGACTTCCGACTATGTGAACTACACCTCGGGCGGTGGCGTGTATCGCTACAAGATGGGTGACGCACAGGCGACCGGTGCGTTTAGCGCGGCGGGACACAACAATTACTGTGACTCGCCGATTGCCTGCGATGCCAAGGGTAACCTCTACTACATCAACGATTCCGGCACGCTTTTCAAGCTGAGTGGTGGCGTTAAGGTCTCGTTTGAGACTGGCGAGGGTTCTAAGGTCGACTTCCAGACTACGGCCGATGGCAAGCTGGTCAAGCCGGCCGATCCGACGCGCGATGGCTACACTTTCGGCGGTTGGTTCACCGATGAGGCTTGCACGCAGGCGTATGACTTCAGTACGCCGGTGACGGCCGATCTGACGCTGTATGCCAAGTGGACCAAGAATGCCGTTAACCCTGGCGGCAATGGCGGTTCTGGCACTAATGGTGGCAACGGTGGCGCTGGCAACGGTTCCGGTGCTGGCACGGGCACGGGTTCCGGCTCCGGCACGAAGGGCCAGCAGGCCGGCGGCGCTATCGCCCCGGGTCATAAGCCGACGACCAAGACGACGGTGTCGACCAAGACCGAGACCAAGGACAACAAGTCCGACAAGAAGGACACCGATAAGTCCGATAAGAAGGACGAGAAGAAGTCTGACAAGAAGTCTGACAAGAAGGACAACAAGTCCGACAAGAAGTCCGATTCCAAGTCCGATACGGGTGCTGCTTCCACGACCACTGCTAAGAAGTCCTCTAGTGCCTCCGAGCAGGAGACTGGCACCAACCCGCTCGCCATCGTTGGCATCGCCGCTGGCGTCATCGGTCTCGCCATCGTCGGTGTGTTCGTGTTCACCAAACGTCGGTAGGTGAGGGCTGTGTCCAATAAATCCAAGGACGCTGACCCCAAGCAACCAGATTCCTCGTTTATCCAGCTTGACGATGCAAAGCAAAAGGGCGCCGCTTCGGCGGCGTCCGCCCCTCGCTGCAAGGCGCTCCTCGGCGTTCTGACTGCCGCGTGCACCATTCTGATCGTCGTCTCGCTGGGTTTCGTCCATCCTTCCACAAGCGGTGCCTGGTCCATCGACTGGATCATTCAGACCGTGACGGGGGAGAGCGTCGTCGCGAAGGACGCCAAGGGGTCTGACTCGACTACGACTTCGGGCGAGGCCAGTTCCAAGGATTCCAAGTCATCGAATGACGCAAAAGATGAGTCCAAGCATTCTGATGAGTCCAAGTCCAAGGATGATTCCGAGTCTTCAAACAAGGAATCGGACAAGAACTCGGATAACAAGAAGTCCGAGGACCAGGACGGCAAGAAGTCTGGAGATAAATCCGCTGCCCAGAATAGGGGAGCCGGCGATACTTCCAATGCGTCTGGCGGTGCTTCTTCGGGCGGTGGCCAGTCGTCTGATGGAGCCTCCAGCTCTAATGGCGGCAGCGCTCCCTCGGGCGGACAGGGCGGTTCGCAGGAGTCCAGCTACGTAACGGTGACGGTTTCGGTCACATCGAGCGCTGTGGGCAATCCTGTGTCTTCTGGTGGCACCTTTACCTTTAACGAAGGCGCTAGCGTCTACGATGCCCTGTGCGCGTTGGGCCTTTCTGTCAACGCACACGGCTCATCGTTCGGCACGTATGTCTCCGCGATTGGTGGTTTGGCCGAGAAACAGTACGGCGGCACGAGCGGCTGGATGTACTCCGTCAACGGCACAACGCCTATGACGGCCTGCAGCAACTACGTTCTCTCCAACGGCGACAACGTGGTCTGGTATTACGTTACAGGCTAGAGGCCTCGACATAGCGCGCCAGACGGGCGGTTCGGACAAACATCCGGGCCGCCCGTTTTTCATGCGAATGGGATTGGGTTGCCGGGTCTCTCGGCAAACAAAAAACCGGTTGGAATGGGAATTCCAACCGGTTATACATTCAAGCAAATAGTGAATCGACTACGACCGTGCGCCCTCGAGGAAGAAGCGGCGGCTAAAGTAGTTGTACCAGGTGACCAAGAACGTGGCGATGGCTTTCATGGCCTGGTAGCCGATGCTCAAAAACGTGACGCCCACAAACATATACAGATCGTTGAGGCCCAAGCCAATCACCGACAGGATGGTGAAGATCGTGAACTCGCGCTTGCGGCTCATGCCCTCGCGATGGTCGAACACGTACTTCATGCTGAGCCAGTAGTTGACCACGACGGACGTGATGAACGAAACCGTGGTGCTCATCAAAAAGTCGAGGTGAAACAGCTCGACGAGCGCAATGAGCATACCCCAGTCGATGCCAAAGGAGATAAGACCCACGACAGCGAACTTGAGGAACTGCTTGGTATGAGGTTGTGCCAGTGCCTTGCGCACGTAATCACATCCAATGCGTTGATGAATCGAGCAGAGGATACTTTAGAGCTTTTGCAAGGGAAACGTAAGGTCTTTGCCAAGAACTATACGAACTCGCCAAATTATCAAGTGCTAATCCGCAAACGTTGAAAATTTGCCCGTAAACGAGCGGCACCCACGGACGATACTGCGCTGAGCGCGCGTCGTCCATGGGCGCCGTAATGCTGCAGGGGTGTCGAGCTATTTGGTCTCGTCGCCCTCCAGGAAGATCTTTCGGGTCACAAAGTTGTAGACCATGACAAGCGCGGTGGCGCAAATCTTGGCGATATTGGCTTCGAGCCCCAGGCCGGCGTTGAGCGCCAGCACGATACCGTCGTTGAGCACCAAACCGATCACGGACAGCACGACAAAGATAATGAACTCGCGGCGGCGGCTCATGCCCTCCTTGTGCGCAAACACGTACTTCATGCTGGCGACGTAGTTAAAGATGAGAGAGATGATAAAGCCGCTGGTGTTGGCGATTAGGATGTTGAGGCCCAGTCCGTAGTGGAGCAGATTCATAATGCCAAAGTCGATAACCGTGGCAATGACACCGACGACGCCAAACTTCATGATCTGCGCGAGGAGCTTTTGCATGGTACCTGCCTTAAGGTGGCGCCGAAGCGCCGCGGGGATGACAAACTCAGCAAGTTTAGCCAATCCCCGCGGGTGGTGCTAGGCGCGCTCCTCGATAGCACCGTTTCTATATGCATCGAGCAGTTGACGCAGGTCCTGGATTTGGCTGCGGATCTTGGCGCCAGTATCGGTGTCGCTCACCATGCGGCGACGGTCTGCTTGGTCAAAGCGGTTAGTCTCGCTCTCGATGTCGACATTGCGGGTAAGCGCCTCGGCAACCGTGGTAAAGGCTTGGTGCGACTTAAGGCGGCATCCGCGCGAACTCGAGATAAGTGTGTAGCCGGCGATGCCCGTTTTGGGGTGGTAGGCGCGGCAGAAACCGCCATCGATGACCAGCAGCTTGCCGTTGGCGCGGATGGGCTGCTCGCCCTTGGTGGTCTTGACGGGCGTATGGCCGTTGATGATGTGGCCCGTCGGCGAGCAGGCCATGGCAGCGACGTTGAACTCGCGCATGATATCGTCGCAAACGGACGAGGACGTGGTGAGCGTGTAGTACGGGTCCATCGGCTCGACCCACGTGCTCTTGTCGGCGATGTAGGCGCGCTCAAAGGTGCGTACCACGCGTCCGCTGGCAGGTGAGTTAAAGCCAATCCACAGGTACCACATCCAGTCGAGGGCGTCTCGGTCGCCCACGCGCCAGGCACGGCGTGCAATGTAATCGCAAAAGTCGAAGTAATCGCGGCCAGCGTGCCAGGTGCCCAGGCAGTTCATGCTGCTAAAGGTACCATCCTCGTTGAGCGGCACGCAGCCATGGAACAGCAGATTGCCGTTGGCGACCTTATACATCGAGCCGTGGGTGTAGAGGAAATCGATATGGCGATGCAGGTGGTCGGCGGTGACAAACTCGGACACGAGCTTGTCGATGATGTGTTGCTCCTGGAGCGTGAGCATGTAGGGGTCCGTCGGGTCGACGGTGGGGAAGTCGCTGGTCGTGAGCGGCCACACGCTGCCGTCGGCAAGCGTGACTGTGCCGGCGTCGTGATCGATTTTGTCGAGCAGCAGGCGGTTAGTCATGTCGAACTCGGGGTGGCGCTGGATAATCTGGCCCTCGAGCTTAAAGAGCAGGACGTTGATGGCTTTAATCAGCGGGCTGATGGACTCACCGGCGGTGTAGGTGGCATCGGCAAAGGCGACAAGCTCGCGCAGCGAGATGCCATAGTCGTTCTCGAGGATCTCGTAATTGTCGTAGCGCAGGTTGTTGCGCAGCACCGTGGCGATGCAGGCAGGCTCACCGGCCGCAGCGCCCATCCACAGTAGGTCGTGGTTACCCCACTGAATGTCGAGCGAATGGTAGGTGAGCAGGCGGTCCATAATCTTGGCAGCGCCGCCGCCACGGTCGAAGATATCGCCCACCAGGTGCAGGTGGTCGACGGCCAGGCGCTTGATGAGCGAGGCGAGCGACTCGATAAAGTCGTCGGCGCTTGCGGTCTCTAGGATGGACCCAACGATGCGCTCGTGATAGCGCACGCGATAGTTGTTCTCGTCCGGATGCGTGTGCAGCAACTCGTCGATGATGTAGGCGTAATCGCGCGGGATGGCCTTACGCACCTTGGAGCGCGTATAGCGGCTCGAAAGCGAGCGGGCAACCACAATGAGTTGGTCGAGCATGGTCTTGTACCAGGTGGGCGAGTCCTCGCGCTTGCTGCGGACCAGCTCGATCTTCTCGCGCGGGTAGTAGATGAGCGTGCACAGCTCGCCCTTTTCGTCAAAGGAAAGCGTGTCGCCAAAAATCTCGTCGACATGTTCGCGCACGACGCCCGAGCAGTTGTTGAGGATGTGCATAAAGGCTTCGTACTCGCCATGCACGTCGCTCATAAAATGCTCGGTGCCTTTGGGCAGGTTGAGAATGGCCGAGAGATTGATAATCTCGGTAAACGCGGATTGCTCGGTGGGAAATTGTCTCGACAACAGACGCAGATATTTAAAGTCTTGCGGATTGCGATCGAATGCGACCATGAAACACCTTCCGATATGGATGGTAAAACTGATAAAACAGCGTCAAGCGTTTACCAGTATGCGCCGGCTTTGTTTCGATTTTGCGCCGGCGGCTGAATTGTCGGCTGAACGGTTTGGTAAATCGATTTAGTTGAGGTAGATATGGCGGTTGAGTGGAGACGAAGCGGGTGATTTTGCCCACGTTGGCCCATGGCGGGGATGAGGATGTTCATGATAAAGATAATCAATACAAATGGTTCGCATTGGTAAATAGTGGACATTTGTATTGTATTTAGGCTTGCTGTGCGATAATTTGCACAGCAATACTTAAGGAGCCTCATATGAGTGATTTTGTCCTGACCTGTGAATCCGCCGCCGATCGAACCCGTGAGTTCTTTGCGTCGCGCAATATCCCTGTCGTGTGTTTTCATTACGAGATCGACGATGTTGTCTATACGGACGATCTGTATCAGTCGATTACGCCGGACGAGTTTTTTGCCCAGATTGCCGCGGGCGCCATGCCCAAGACGTCTCAGGTGAGCGTGGGTGAGTACGAGGAGTTTTGGGAGCCGTTTGTTGCCGAGGGTAAAGACGTGCTGCACCTGACGTTGTCGTCGGGTATTTCGGGCACGTATGGATCGGCCTGCGTTGCGGCACAGATGCTCGCGGATCGCTATCCTCAGGGCGGCAAGGTGCGCGTCATCGATTCGTTGGCGGCGTCTTCGGGCTTTGGCCTGCTGGCGGAATGTGCCGCCGACGTTCGCGATGGCGGCGCTTCGCTCGACGAGACGGCCGCTTGGATTGAGGAGCATAAACTCAACCTTCACCACTGGTTCTTCTCGACCGATCTGTCGAGCTACCTACGAGGCGGTCGCATTTCGGCCGCAAGCGCGATCATCGGCACGGCGCTTAAGATTTGCCCACTTATGACGGTCGATTGCGAAGGTGGGCTGTCGCCACGTGAGAAGATTCGCACTAAGAAGCGCGCGATTTCCGAGATGGCTAAGACCATGATGGCACACGTGCAGGACGGTGCGGAATATTCGGGTAAGTGCATCATGTCGCACTCGGCGTGCCGCGAGGATGCGGAGGCAGTTGCGGCGCTGATTGAGGAACAGGTTCCGCAGCTTAAAGGCAAGATCGAGATCAATAACATCGGTACTCTGATCGGTTCGCACACCGGACCTGGTACGGTGGCGCTCTTCTTTATGGGCGACAAGCGCGTGGATTAGCGTTCGTGCGCTGACTGTCAGTTTTAACAGCTGCGCTTGTCACTCCTGACATTCGAAAACAGAAAAGGCCCGTCCCGTTGTTTGCGGGGCGGGCCTTGCTGTTGCGGTTAGCGTTTCTTTCCGCGGAAGAAGAAGCCGTGCAGCGAGGGCTTGAGTCCGCGGTTGGCGCGACGTTCCTCGATATGATCGTGGATCGAAGCGACGCGCTCGATGACCTCGTCGGGAATCGGCACGTCGGGATTCATATTCTCGACCTGGCTGACCTCGGCGGCGGCGACCTGGTCGATAATGGGCACATCGTCGCGCGAGATGACAGGCGTGGCGTCTTCCTTCATCTTGCGGTAGCGCTGCATCATGTCGGTCTGCAGCTGCTGGGCCGAAGGCGGCGTCCAAATGATGGCGTTGGCGCCGGCGGCGATGGTCTCACGGATGCTCTCGGGCGTCTTGCCGCCCGGTGCGATGAGCGGCAGGTTGGGATAGTGCTCGCGCAGCTCGCGCAGGACCTGGGGCGTGTTCTTGCCGGCCGCGATGTTGAGGATCTTGGCTCCGGCGCGCACTTTGGCGTGAGCATCGTCGTCGCAACGTACGACCGTGGCGATGACGGGGATGTCGGCGATGTTGGTGATGTGCTCGATCATTTCGGCAGTGGCAGGGGAGTTGACCACACAGCCCGCCGCGCCCTGCATCTCGGAGACGGCTGCCATCTGTACGGAGCGCTTACCGGTCGTAGTTCCGCCGCCCACGCCTACAAAGACCGGGCACTCGGCAACGGTCAACAGCGCCTGCGTAATGGCCGGCTGTGGCGTGAAGGGGTAAACGGCAAAGACGGCATCGGCGTTGGAGTTGCGGATGACCGCGACGTCGGTGGTGTAGATAAGCGACTTGATGCGACGACCGAAGAGCGTAAAGCCGCTGGCCTCCTCGATCTCATCGGGCATGCGGAGAGCCGCCTTGCGCAGACGCCCGTCGATGGGCAGCGGCTCCATGGGCAAAAGGCCGTTGGGAGTTACGGCCACCTGGGGCTCGGTAAATTCGTCTGCAAGTTCTACCTCGGAGAAGTCGACCGAGGCGACAATGTCCTCGTGAACCTCGGCGGGAACATCGATGGGGGCTTGGTCGTTTGCCGTGACTGATGTGTCGAAGGAGCTGGTGCCGACAAAGGCGTCGACGCGCTCGTTTAGGTCGTTGAGGGTATCCATGGAGGCTCGATTCTATGTGATGACGGCCGGCAGGGTGCCGGCAGCATTGTACTTGCTAAATCGTTTGACGAGTTGATTTTTCCCCGCCGTGCCATCCGTTAGACCGAAGGGCCGGCGAACGTGAAGGAGCTGTGGTGGCGGGTATTGAGGTGCTATCTTGAAAGTCCCGTTTAAAAGAGAGGTGACGCGGAATGGAATTCACAGCAATGTTGGGCTCGATTGGCCTATGCGTGGGCGCAATCGTTGCCGCCGCGGTCATCTATTTTGTGGTTACGGCCATTAAGGGCAAAAGAGCCGAGCGCAAGGAACGCGAGGCGCTTAAGCAGCACCGTGACCAGCAGGACAAGCGCGCACGGGAATAGCTTGTTGAGTTTTGAATCCGTGCGCTAGCCGCGTTTTCGGACCAGGGCGATGTAGAAGCCCTCAAAGTCGCGGCTGGGCGGGATGGTGAGCGTGCCGGGCATGCCGTTGGTGATGGCCGATACCTGACCCGCGGCGATTGCCTCGGTGAGAGCGTTGGACTCGATGCGCGGCTCCTCGCCGGCATCCTGGGCGCGGCGTGCTTCGCTTTTGCTCGGCGTGCCGTCGAGGGGGATGAGCTCGCAGTCCATGTGCTTGTCGAGGGCCTCTTGCAGGGCGTCCTCGTTTTCCTGCGGCAAGATCGAACAAGTCGAATAGACGAGCGTTCCGCCCGGTTTGAGGGCTCCCATGGCGCGGTCCAGAAGTGCTCGCTGCGAGCGGGCGCACTTGCCGAGCAACTGCTCGGTGAGGCCGCGCAGGCTCTTTTCGTTGCCGCTGATGACGGTGCCCGTGCCGGTGCAGGGAGCGTCGAGCAGGATGCGGTCAAAGCGGAAGAATTCGTCGAGCTCGCGTGCGTCGATGCGCATGACGGGCACGTTTTTGGCGCCCTGGCGGTGGAGGTTGGACTCAAGCTTTTCGGCGCGGGGAATGCTCATCTCGCAGGCCGTGAGGTGTGCCTGGCCCTGGGTGAGGGCGGCGATCTGCGTCGTCTTGCCACCGGGGGCTGCGCACATGTCCAGGATGTCCTCGCCTGCCTGGGCGCCCAGGACCAACGGCGGCATCATGGACGACAGGCTTTGCAAGTAGATTTTGCCGTCGCGGTAGATGTCGAGGTCCCATAGGTCGGAAACCTGGGCCTCGGGCAGGATGAAAGCGTCCGGGTACCATGCGACGGGGCGGTGGGCGATGCCGGCTGCGTCGAGTGCGGCGGCGATGTCCTCGGCGGTCGCCTTGAGCGTGTTGGCGCGCAGCGTGACCGGGCGCGTGGCAGCGGCACCGAAGCCCTCGATCATGAGCTGAGCATCGGCGGGTGCATAGGCGCCGGCGACCGTGTCGACCATAAAGCGCGGCAGGTCGGCGGCGGAGTGTTGGGCGGCAAGCTGGTCGGAAAGCTCGGTAGCGGCAAACTGCCTAAGCTTGAGCTCGGCCTTGACCTGCTTTTTCTGCTTACGACGACGCGGCTTGGACATCCGTCTTTCCTTCCCGTCCCAAATAGACTACTTTCCGGGCACGCCGCTGCTGGCGTGCTTTAGTACTGGCTCTCGTGCTTGCTGAAGAAGTCGAAGCGCGGGGGCAGCGGCTTCACGCGGTGCTCGCCGGGCTTCTCGCCCAGGCTCTCCACAAACTCGTCCGTGGAGGCAAAGATGTTATCCCAACTAAAGAAGGCGACCGGATCGACGTCGAAGTACTCGCAGATGAGCTCACAGCCGGCCGGGACAATGCCGTGCATGAGCACGGTCGCCACGCGCAGCTCGGTAAAGGCGTCGACCAGGGCCTGCTTCATGGCGGCGTTTGCCGGCTCGCCCTCGAGCTTGTTGGCGGCCTTGGAGGCGTCGCTCCAGCGCTTGTTGGCGGCACGCAGGTAGTCGTCGCACACGGCGAGCGCGCGGTGCGTCTCGAACTTGTACATGGCTTGCTCAAAGGCGAGAGCTGCCTGCTCGGCGGCTTCGACCACGGTGGCGGAGGCGGCGCCGGCGGGGATGCAGCCGTTGCGATAGGGGCTCTCGTCGCCCTCTTTGATGGCGACGCCGTAGAAGCAGCTGCGGGCCAGGCGGTTGAAGACGCCGGTCAAAAGGGCGCTCTCCTTAAGGGCCGGATCGATAACGCGCTTGTCGTCGCAGGCACGTACCTCGTTGCCGTCCTTGTCCTTGCCGGTCACACGCGTGTCGTATGCCTTGGGACTAAAGCTCACCGGCTTCTCGGATAGGCCGAGCGACAGCCAGTGCGCGCGCATCTGCTCGCAGGTGTAGTGGTTGAGCAGGTCGTCTGCCGGCGGGGGAGGCGTCTGCGAGGACGAGCTCGCCTTTTTGCCCATGTAGAGCAGATGATAGCAGGCGCTGACGGTGCTCTGCGTAAGGTCCCAACCCAGGGCCTCCCACATGGCGGTTTGCGCGATGCAGTAGAAATAGATGTTGTCCTGACCGATGAACTGATAGATCTGCGCGTCGTCCGAGCACCACCAGTCGCGCCAATCGAGCGAGCTGTGCTGGTAGGTGGGCGCGGGGACCTGCGTGGAATCGGCGGCGGGCTCGCCCATGAGGGCGGCGTCCTGGGCGGCGACGCCCTCGGTTACACCGGCGGCCTTGGCATCGCGTGCGAGCACGGTGCGCGTATAGCTGATGGGCGCCCACAGGCTCTCGGGCCAGCACCAGCAGGTGACGTCGGAGACGCCATCGACCTCGGGCACCGGAACGCCCCAGTCGATGTTGCCGGTGATGCGGAAGGGCACGAGCGCCTTGCCGCTGCGGAAGCGCACGCCGCCGTTGGCGAGCACCGCGTGGGCGTCGTCGCGCTCTTTCCAGCTGGGGAAGGTGACGGTAAAGCTGCTCTTGTTGCCCTCGGGCTCCAGCACGGTGTGCTCGGGGAGCTGGTCCTCGACGGCATCGAAGGCCTCGCGGAACTTGTTCTGGATGTAGAGCTGAGCCGGCAGCAGCCACTCCTCCATGGTCTTGGAGACCACGGAGCGAACCTGCGGGTTCTGGGCGAGCTTGGCGGTGTAGGTCTTCATAAAGTCGAGGTAGGCCGGCAGGTCGAAGTAGAGGTTGTCGACCGGGCGCAGCTCGGGCACCTCGCCGGTGAGCTGGCTCTTGGGTGCGATAAGCTCCTCGGGCTCAAACTGGTGACCCAGGTCGCACTCGTCGGCATAGGCTTTCTCGGACTTGCAGCCCTGGATGGGGCAGCGGCCGATCACCTGGCGGCCGTTGAGGAATGTGCCGGCCTTGGCGTCGTAGAACTGCAGCGTGGAGCGCTTGGAGATGGTGCCCTGCTCGTGCAGGCGCTCGATAATCTCGGCGGTAACCTCGTTGTGAATCTGCGCAGCCGGCTCAAGGCCCGAGCCGCCGTAGATATCGCAGCTGATGTTGTAGTTGTTGAGGGTCGCGGCCTGGCGGGAGTGGTTGGACTCGACGTACTCGCTAATGGACTTGTCGTAGCCCTCGTTCTCCTTGAGCTTGCGGTAGCTCTCCATGATGGGCGAGCCGTAGCAGTCGGTGCCCGAGGTGAAGATGACGTTCTCGCGGCCCAGACGGTCGCGCAGGAAGCGGGCGAAGAAGTCGGCCGGGACAAAGACGCCACCAACGTGGCCAAAGTGAAGGCCCTTGTTGCCGTAGGGCTCGCCGGCGGTAACGATGGCGCGGCGAGGCCAGCTGGGACGGTCGTTCATGGAGTATTTGGATGCCATGGGACTCCTTCGCATATGGTGAGAGCGCGGCCGGGCGCAAGGCCTGGCGACGCGGTGGTCAATTCGTGCATATCGTTCGACATTATCGCACATGCGGACGGGTACGTGGCAGGGGCGCTATCCTAAGATGCTATGAATGAGATTTCCAACATACATGCGTTTGAGGACGAGGATTTTCTGCACGCCTGCTTTGTGTGGGGGATGGCAGTGCTTGGCGCATTTGTCGTGTGCCTGGTGCCGGTGTTTATGCTGCTGGGCGGGCCTGCAGACTTGGATGCTGCTGACGCGGGCGGCTGGACGGCGGTCTTGGGCTGGATAGTCGGCTTGGCGGTCGTTTCTGCTGCGTCGTTTGGTGTCCATGAGCTGGTGCACGCGGTGTTCTTTAAGCTGTTTGCGCCTGCTGGTGCTCGGGTGACCTTCGGAGCAAATCTCGAAACCTGCATGATTTACGCCTGCGCCGAGGGCGTGGTGTATTCACGCCGGCGGTATATGGCGATTTGCCTGGCGCCGACGGTTGTTTTGACGGCGGCGTTTGCCTTGGGCTTTGCGTTTTCGGGCTATCCGCTTCTGTGTTACCTGGCGGCTGGTCTGCACTTGTCGGGCTGTGTGGGCGACTGGTATTACGTGCGGACCATCCTGCTCGACCGTCGCATTGCCGCCTGCGAGGATACGTCCTTTGGCGTGCGCTTTTTCGCAAGGTAGTCTTTTTGGGATGATTTTTCTGGGACGGGGATTAAAAAATCTTTGCGGGGGAGGAGATCTTGATGAAGCCGTTGTTGTTGCACGCTTGCTGTGCGCCGTGCTCGCTTGAGCCGGTTCGCCTGCTGCGTGAGGAGGGGTTTGAGCCCACGATTTGCTGGACCAACCCCAATATTCAACCGCGCGATGAATGGCAGCGCCGCTTGGACGAGCTGCGTCGGTGGTGTGCCGATGGCGACATCGAGCTCATCGAGGCAGGGGAGGACCGCGATCGCTGGGAGACCGGCGTGGCACCGCTGGGTGCCGATCGGCCTCGTCGCTGTCGCGCGTGCTATGCCCTGCGCTTGGCCGAGGCATGCCGCGTGGCCCAGGAGCGCGGGTTTGAGTTTGTGGGCACGACGCTCGCCGTCTCGCCGTACCAGCTGTTCGATACCTGCAATGACGTGCTTGAGCGCTTGGCGGCGGCACATGGGCTCACCCCGGTGATTCGCGATTTTCGCCCGTATTACCCCGAGGCGACACGCCGTTCGCGCGAGCTTGGCATGTATCGGCAGAACTACTGTGGTTGCCGCTTCTCGGCCGTCGAGGCGGCCATGGACCGCGCCCGTATCCGCGACGAGCGCAAAGCCGCCAAAAAGTAGTTCACTTGGGACGTCAGCCTGCTAGGATGTAGAGCGGACTTTAGCTATATAAGGAGAATCCGACGTGTCTATGCGTACCGATGATTTTGACTATAACCTGCCCGAAGAGCTCATCGCCCAGGCGCCTGCCGAGCCGCGCGACTCCTGCCGCCTGCTGGTGGTTGATCGCAAAGGCTCCCAGGCGGGAACGCCGCTAGAACATGGCGGCACCGTCGAGCACCGCATCTTCCGTGACATCATCGACTATATCGAGCCGGGCGACGTGCTCGTCATCAACCAGACGCGCGTGATGCCGGCTCGCCTGATTGGCCGCAAGACGGGCTCGGGCGGCGTGGTCGAGACGCTGCTGCTCAAGCGCCGCGAGGATGTTGACCCGCTGGGTCACGTCTGGGAGTGCCTGGTCAAGCCGGGCAAGCGCCTGAAGCCCGGTGCTCAGATTGAGTATCGCGCCGGCGGCGCCCATGCGCCCGAGGGGGCTCCCGTGGTGCTGACGGCCGAGGTCGTCGACTTTGTCACCGATAGCCGCGGTGGCCGTCTGGTGCGCTTTGAGCCGGCCGGTTGCAATGCCGCCGGCGACCCGCGCACGCTCGACGAGGCCATCCATGCTGCCGGCCACGTGCCGCTGCCGCCTTACATTACCGATTACGAGGGCGATCCCGAGAAGTACCAGACCGTCTACGCCATGAAGGAGGAGCACTCGGCTGCCGCTCCTACGGCGGGTCTGCACTTTACCCCCGAGCTCATGGCCGCTATCGAGGCCAAGGGCGCGAAGTTTGCCGCCGTCGAGCTCGAGGTGGGTATTGATACCTTCCGTCTGGTGGAGGAGGACGACCCCACGCAGCACGTCATGCACACCGAGCGCTACCACGTGTCACAGGAGGTTGTCGACGCCGTGCATAAGGCGAAGGCCGAGGGGCACCGCGTGATCGCCGTCGGCACCACCGCAGTACGCTCGCTCGAGAGCGCCTTTGACGCTGAGGCACCGGTGTCTGATCCGGCCGTGACGGCGCGCTATTTTGAGGGCCGCGAGGATGGGGCCGACACGCTCGGCCGCGGCGACATCGTGGTGCGCGAGAACGCGACGACGCAGCTCTACCTCATGCCCGGCTCGACCTATCACGTGGTCGACGCGCTGATCACGAACTTCCACGTGCCGCGCTCCACGCTCATGATGCTCGTGAGCGCACTTGCCACCCGCGACCAGATCATGGATGCCTATGCCGCCGCCATCGAGGAGCGCTACCGTTTCTTCAGCTTTGGCGACGCCATGCTCATTTTGTAGGTTACGGCGTTTTACAAACGCCGTAACCGGCCGACGCTGCAAACCCCCCTAAGCGGCAATCTGACGTTCAATCGTCGGGCATGACCAGAAGGTCAATGCCCTCCTCTTTCACGTCACCTTGCTCGCTTAGGGGCGTTTTCGCTGACTTCGCCAAAGCATCGGCAGGTACTCATTGGGGACGTACTTAAATGAGTGCCTGCAGAATGAGAGTGGATAATCTCCCGTTTTTGGCCTGCTTGGGGGCTCAAAGTGGGAGATTATCCACTCTCGTCATTGGGCTAGTCGTTGGGGACGTTCTTGTTTGACTAGTCGTTTAAGAACGTCCCCAATGACTACTTGCTTGCGAACAGCCAGGCTAGGATGATCGCCAGGATTGCGGCGACGATGCAGACGATGGCGCCGGTGAATTTGATGCGTGAGTCGCGGGTACGTTCGCGCACCGCGTCCTCGGTGGCCTCGAGCTGGGCGACTTCTCGCTCGGTCTCGGCGTGTTCGGCTTTGTCTCGGGCCAAGGATCCTGCAAGCGACTCAGTGATCTCTGGGTGGTCGTGCACTTCGGTCGCCTGTTCGATGATCGACTGCGCATGTGCGGCATCTGCTTGGGCGTTGGCGATGCTCTGCTCCTGGTCGCGGCGTGCCTTGTCCTCGGCAGTGATCTTCTCGCGCAGTTCGCGCTGACGAGTCGCGGCGGCTGTCTTCGCCGTCTGCAGCTCGTCGCGCGCGGCATCGGCTTCGGTCGTCACGGCTTGGTGCGCGCGTTTTGCGTCGGCGATAGGGGCTTGAGCCTGCTCGACGGCCTGCTCGGCTGCGGCAAGCGAGTGCTCAAGGTCGGCGGTGATGCGCGGGACATCTTCTTCGGCTTTACGCAGGGCATCTGCCGTGTCGGAAATCTGCATCGAGAGCTCGCTGGTGCGCACCGTATAGTTGGCGGGATTTGCCGAGGGATTGCGTTGCAGCTCGGCATACTCATGGCGCAGCGTCTCGAGCTGGGCGCGCGTGGCGTCGACGGTTTGTTGTGCGGCCGCAATGCCGGCGTCTCGCTCGGCCTTCACCTTGTCGCGGATGCGCTTGGAATCCTCAAGACGTCGAACGAGGCGGTTGCCGGTCTCGCGAGAGCTCGCCTCGCGGGCCTCCACGGCGTCGAGCGCGGCCTTCAGGCGGAGCTCAGTCGCGTCATCCTCTGTCTTCATTTGTTCGAGCTGACCCTTGAGCTCTGTCGCTTTGGAGGCGTGGGCATCACGATCAATCTCGGCGGCCGCTGCAGTCTTTTGGGCCGTGGCAATCGCCTGGCACTGGTCGGCGACGATCTGGTCGTAGCGGCCTGCGATATCCTGGCGCGTCTCGAGTTCCTCGGCCTGATCGGCAATGCGCTGCTCAAGTTCGGCCAGGTGGGCGCGGGCATCGGCAAGTGCCTTTTTCGCGGCGTTCATCTCGCGCATGGCCGAGGCACCCTGGGCGATAAAGGTGCCCACGGCGTTCGCAGTGTTCGAGACAGCGGTCCCCAGATCGCGGCTCGCGGCGGAGGAGTGCGGGGCGGTCGGGCGAGCGGTGTCGGCAGCGTCCGCATCGGCAGTCTGCGGCACGGCGATATTGCCGGTACCGCCTTCGATCACAGAAAAGCCTGCTGCGTGCGGGTCGACCGCATCGGTGCCAATCGTGGGATGCTCGAGCTGCAGAAACGAGGGCATGGTGCTGCCCTGGTCGGCAACCGGAGTCTCGCCGGGTACGAAGGTCGAGGCTGCCTCGGCGGCCTCCTCTTCCTCGGCGTCAACGTCAGCGTCGGCCACGGCGTCTTTCATCGCTTTGACGGCATCCATCATGGAGTCCATGACGGCGTCGAGCTCTTCTTCCGAAGAAACCTCGATAGGGCCCGCAGCTTGCGGAGCAGCATCCTGTACGGGGCGGTCGTCCTGAGCGGGCGCATCGTCGTTTTGCTCGTCTGCATCTTCGGCGCCAGGGGTTTCCGCCGTAGCGCTTTCGTCCAAGAATGGGCCGTCGAGGTCAATATCATCGCAGGTCACAGCGTCGGCATCTGCAGTGACGTCTGCGGAATCATCAATATGCTGTTGAGTCTGGGGGTCCAGCTCGTCTGTCATAGGCATGTGCTCCTCATCGTTGTTTGTCACCCTATGATAAAGTCTCGCGCCGACATCCCGCGCGCTGCAGCAAAGTTTCAAAACGTGTTCGATGGCTCGCGTCGATAGCAAAAACTCGGCCACTTTATCCAGTTTGTACTTGACATTCCCTTCGCCGAAAGACGTTGCGCCGTTCGCCTGCCATGGGCTTTATTTTTCACTTGAACCCGCTAAAGTTGCATTTCAGCTTTTGGCGCGTGAAGTTGGATGCGCGCAGTCGACGGGCAGGCCCGTCGCGATTTGAAAGGACTTTATATGGGACTTTTCACTGGTAAGACCGTGATCGTCACCGGCGGCGGCAAGGCCACGCTCAAGGACGGCTCCGCTGGCTCCATCGGCTACGGTATCGATATCGCTTTTGCCAAGGAGGGCGCAAACCTCGTCATTACCGGCCGCAACGTTGCCAAGCTCGAGGCTGCCAAGGAATCCCTCGAGGCCGAGTACGGCGTCAAGGTTCTGCCTGTTCAGGCCGATGTCTCGGCTGGTCAGGACAACGAGGCCGTCGTCCAGAACGTCATCGACAAGGCCATTGAGGAGTTCGGCCGCATCGACGCCGTCGTCAACAATGCTCAGGCCAGCGCTTCGGGCGTGACGATCGCCGATCACACCATGGACCAGTTCAACCTCGCCATTTACTCCGGTCTGTATGCCACCTACCTGTACATGCAGAAGGCCTACCCGCACCTGAAGGAGACCAAGGGCTCCGTGGTCAACTTTGCTTCGGGCGCCGGCCTGTTTGGCAACTATGGTCAGTGCAGCTATGCCGCCGCCAAGGAGGGCATCCGTGGTCTGACTCGCGTTGCCGCCAACGAGTGGGGCAAGGACGGCATCAACGTCAATATCGTTTGCCCGCTTGCTTGGACCGCCGCGCTCGAGAACTTCCAGGATGCCTATCCCGAGGCGTTCAAGGCCAACGTCCACATGCCGCCGGCGGGTCACTACGGCGACGTCGAGAAGGAAATCGGCCGCGTCGTCGTTCAGCTCTGCGGTCCCGACTTTAAGTATATGAACGGCGAGACCGTCACCCTCGAGGGTGGCATGGGCCAGCGTCCTTAGGGGTTCCGCCGTTCTACCGAACGGCGGACCGGCCGACGCTGCGCGGGCCGCATTTGGACAATCTGCCGTTCAATTTCAAGGGCGCGACCAGAAGGTCAGCGCCCTTTCATTTCACGGCACCTTGTCTCAAATGCGACCCGCTCGCTGACGTTGCCAAAATATCGGCGTTGCCGTGGCTGGTAAATAGCTCCACTCATCGGGGACGTACTTAAATGAGTGCCCGCAGAATGAAAGTGGATAATCTCCCGTTTTTGGGCTGTGCTTTGGGCAAAAGTGGGAGATTATCCACGCTCATCCGGTAAGCGTCCAAAAATCCACGCTCATTTGCCGTGTCCCTGCCGTATCCTCCTCGCACCAGTTTCTGTCGAGTCGGTGCTTCTTGCGGGTTGCCCGTATAATGGTTTGCGTATGAACCGCAACCAAGGAGTTCCAGTTTATGGACCAGAACCTTTTTAAATTCGACCTGATTGCCGAGGATCCGACGACGCACGCGCGCGCCGGCGTACTGCACACCCCGCACGGCGACATCGAGACGCCGATCTTTATGCCCGTGGGCACCAAGGCAAACGTCAAGGGCATTCCTACCGAGACTGTCAAGAAGCTCGGCGCCCAGATCGTGCTCGCCAATACCTATCATCTGTCCATGCGTCCCGGCGAGGATACCATCGCCGAGCTGGGCGGCCTGCACAAGTTCATGAACTGGCACGGCCCCATCCTCACCGACTCGGGCGGTTTCCAGGTCTTCAGCCACAACGATGCCGTCAAGCTCACCGATGAGGGCGTGCGCTTTATCGTCAACGATTACGACGGCCGCCACGTGTTTTGGACGCCCGAGGACAACATGGAAATCGCCATGAAACTCGGCTCCGATATCTGCATGCAGCTCGACCAGTGCCCGGGCTATCCCGCCACGCGCGCCTACGTTGAGCGCGCCGTTGAGCTGTCGAGCATGTGGGCCGAGCGCTGCTATAAGGCGCATACCCGCGATGACCAGGCGCTCTTTGGCATCGTTCAGGGCGGCATGCACCTGGATCTGCGCCTGCGTTCGCTGCGCCATCTGGAGGAGTGCGGCGACTTCCCGGGCTATGGTATCGGTGGCTATTCGGTGGGCGAGGATCACGAGACCATGTTCGAGACCCTGGCGCCGCTCGTGAGCGAGTACATGCCCAAGCATAAGCCGCGCTACCTGATGGGTGTCGGCAACCCCACCACGCTCGTACGCGGCGTGGGCGTGGGCATCGACATGTTCGACTGTGTGCTGCCGACGCGCACCGGCCGCATGGGTACGGCGTTCTCCAGTGAAGGTCGCCTTAACTTCCGCAACGCGCGCTTTGCGCACGACGACGGCCCCATCGACCCCACCTGCACCTGCCCGGTGTGCACGGGCGGCTACAGCCGCGCGCTCATCCGTCACATGGTCACGCAGAAGGAGATGCTCGGCGGTATTCTGCTGTCGATGCACAACATCTACTACCTGCTCAACCTTATGCAGCGCGCCCGCCAGGCCATTATCGAGGGCCGCTACGGAGCGTTTGTGAGTGACTGGATGAACAGCCCTGCGGCGGTGGACTACTAAGAGCGGCGCGGGCGCTTGCAAAGCGCGGGCAACGGCAAGGGACGAGCGCCGGCCGGTCATCACGTTCGCTAACACCGTCTGCGCGACCGATGACCGATAGCTTGCAAGCACTTGATGCATCGTGGGTACCATACCGAATAGTTGATGTTCGGGCGGGTGTTTGGCGCATGGCGTCGACCTCGCCCGTTTTTCTTTTTCTCGATAGGAGTAACCCATGATTAAGAATGAGAACGTCGAGGGCGAGCCTGCCTACGACGAGACGTACCGCCGCGGCCCCGTGGTCATGCGCGGCCCCATGATTCCTAAGGACAACACCTACGCCAACCTGCTGGCGCCCGAGGACTCGACCGACTGGCTGCATACCGACCCGTGGCGCGTGCTGCGCATTCAGGCAGAGTTTGTCGATGGTTTTGGCGCGCTTGCCGAGCTTGGTCCTGCAGTGACCATCTTCGGCAGCGCCCGCACGCCCAAGACCGATCCGCTCTACAAGGCGGCGCGCACGGTCGGCCGCAAGATCGCGCAACGTGGCGTGGCGGTCATCACCGGTGGCGGCCCCGGCATCATGGAAGCGGCCAACAGGGGAGCGGCGAGTGTCAATGGCAAGTCGGTCGGCTTGGGTATCGAGCTGCCGCACGAGCACGGGCTCAACAAATATGTGAACCTCGGTATGGACTTCCGTTACTTCTTTGTGCGCAAGACTATGTTCGTCAAATACAGCTCCGGCGCTATTGTGTTTCCCGGCGGGTTTGGCACGCTCGACGAGATGTTCGAGGTGCTCACGCTGGTGCAGACGCACAAGGTAAAGCGCATGCCGCTCGTACTGGTGGGCACCGAGTACTGGCAGGGTCTGTTCGACTGGCTCAACGGCCCGGTGATGGACGCCGGTATGATTAGCCCGCTCGATCCCGAGCTCGTGCACATCACCGACGACCTCAACGAAGCCGTCGACATTGCCCTGAGCGGGCTGATGTAGATCAATCGTGCCCACGCGACATGAATACGCATGGCAATCTGATGTTATCTAACATCAGATTGCCATTTATATTGGGTATACTGGTGTAAAAGACGAGGGCGAGGAGGTCGCAAATGTCTACAGCAACAGTTAAGCCTACGACGGTTCGAATCGAAGAGGGGCTCAAGGAGCAGGCGACTGAGTTCTTGGATTCGGTCGGCCTCAGCCTCAATTCCTATCTCAATCTTGCCGTTCGGCAGCTGGTAAATCAGCGAAAGATTCCTTTTGAGATTGTAGGAAGGGCGGAGGTGCCCAACGAGGTGACGAGGCGCGCCATGGTGATCGCCGAGGCTCATGAGCTGGGGATTTTGCCGGACGATAGCCTGTCATTCAATAACGCTGATGAGCTTATGTCATTCCTCGATGAGGAATAGCGATGTTCGAGATTAAAGTCGAGGCTCAATTTAAGGTGGACTACAAACGAACGATGCGCATGCATCCGCAGCTAAAAAGTGAGTTTAAAGCGGCGGTTGCAGAGCTTGTGGCTCATGGGTCACTTCCGGCGGAGTATGGCGCCCACGAGCTCTCAAACCCGGGCGGAAACTACAACGGCCACATCGATTTCCACCTATCCGATGGCTTGGTCGATGTGGTCGTTCTTTATCTTCCCCATAAGACTAACCCAGTGATTAGGCTGGTGAGAATGGGCACTCATCAGGAACTGTTTCAGGGTCCGCTGGGCTGATCGCCGATTTCTAAGTTGCGGTGGAATAGGGATTGATTGGCGGCTAATAAGCCAAAAACAGTCCCTATTCCACCGCAAGAGGTAAAGGTGCCCCTAGTGGATGGGCTGGTAGCGGGGGCAGTAGCTGATGGCGATGGCATCGACGCCTACGTGGGTGGCGATGGTGCAGCCGATGGGGCCAGTGCCGGCGTCTACGTAGTCCTGGCCCGCGAGCGCCTCGTTGACAAGTTCCTGCTCCTCGGCGGCGCCGGTCGTGAGCACGCGCACGCTTGAGCCCGGGTGCTCGTCCAAAAACGCGAGGCAATCTGCCATGGTGTTGGCGACGATGCGCTTGGCGCCGCGGCCCTTTTTGATTGCCTTGATCTCGCCCGATTTCCACTCCGGCGAAACGGCCAGGCGAATGTTGAGCATCTGCGTCAGCTGGCCGGCGAGCTTGGGGGCGCGGCCGTTTTTGACCAGGTTCTCGAGCGTGCGGGGAATCAGCAGCAGGTGGGCGTCGGGCAGCGTCGCGCGGATCTGCGCCTCGGTCTCGTCCAAGCTGCGGCCGTCCTCGCGCATGGCAAGCGCGTACTCCACCAGCAGGCCCTCGGCGCCCGAGCCGGTGCGCGAATCGATGCAGCGCACGTCGAGCTCGTGGGTCTCGGCGACCAGGCATGCGTTGGAATAGCAGGCGGACCACTCGCTGCACAGCGAGATAAAGATCGCGCTGTCGTGGCCATCGGCGCGTACGCGGTCAAACAGCGCCTTGAACTCGCCGGCGCTCGGCTGCGAGGTGTGCGGCAGCTGCTCGGAGCCGGCCATGCGGGCGACGTATTCCTCGGCGGTAATCTGCACCTGGTCGAGCAGGTCCTCGCCCTCGATAATCACATGCAGCGGAATCACGTAAATGCCGAGCTCTTGGGCACGGGCGGGGGAGATGTCCGATGTGGAGTCGGTTATGATGGCAAAAGACATAATTGCACCTTTCGTTGGGGCGCGGCAGCGCCGCCTTCTGAAAGCAAAGTGCGACAAGTATAGTGGAGTTGCTCTACATTGCTAGGTTCAATTGTTGAATAGTCAACAGTTTGAAGCGGTGATGTGGAAATCATCAACTGGGGAAGAAGGGTGCCGATGGCGGCATTGCAACTTTGCGAGCGGCCGGTTGTGCTGTTCGATTTTGACGGCACGGTGGCCGATACGGGTCGGGCAGTGATGACCTCGACGCGCAAGACGCTGGCTGCGCGCGGGTTTTCGGAGACGCAGACGGGTGATCTGCGCCGCATGATCGGGCCGCCCCTGTGGAAGAGCTTTCACGACTTTTACGGCTTTTCCCGCGAGGAGTCGCTTGTGGTGGCCGATGAGTACCGCGCCTTTTTTGATGAACTGGGACCGGAGGAGTATCCCGTGTTCAATGGGGTCCCCGAGCTGCTGGATGGGTTGGTCGCCCAAGGCAAACGTATGGCCGTGGCGACGTCGCGCATGGAGGCCAAGTGCATCGACATGGTGCATGAGCTCGGGCTCTCTCAGTTTGAGGCGGTGATTGGCATGAATCCGCCGCAGGGACGCGAGACCAAGGCCGATTCGGTCCGCGATGCCCTGGCGGCGCTCGGCGCGACGGCCGACGATGCCGTGATGATCGGCGATCGCTTTAACGATGTGGAGGGCGCGCACGCAATGGGCGTGCCGTGCATCGGCATCTATTCGGGCGCGGCGGCGCCGGGCGAGCACGAGGCGGCGGGTGCCGATGCGGTGGTGCACTCGGTGGCCGAGCTTGCTAAACTTTTCGCTATCTAATGACGTAATGTGAGGGGCGAGCGCGCTCGCCGCTCATTGGTAAGGAGGTCGTCCATGAATCAGGTGGAGCAGAGCGTCGCCGAGTATGTCGACGAGGTCTGGGAAGATGTCGTCGCCGATATCGAGCAGCTGGTGAGCTATCCGTCCGTGGCAGTTTCTGCCGATGCAGAGCCCGGCGCGCCGTTTGGCCGCCCGGTCCGTGACGCGCTCGACTGTGCGCTCGGCATCGCGCAGAAGCTCGGCTATCAGACGAGCGACGACGAGGGCTATGTGGGCATTGCCGATATTCCTGGCCGCGGCGACAAGCAGCTCGCGACCATCTGCCACGTGGACGTGGTGCCCGCCGGCCCGGGCTGGAACACCGACCCGTTTGCGATGGAGCGTCGCGAGGGCTGGCTGCTCGGCCGCGGCGTTATCGACGACAAGGGTCCGGCGGTGCTGTCGCTCTACGCCGGCGCCTATCTGCTCAAGCACGGCATTGTTCCGCGCTACACCTTCCGCGCACTGCTGGGCTGCGATGAGGAAGTGGGCATGTCCGACGTTCACCATTATCTGGAGAACCACGCGAACCCCGACTTTCTGTTTACGCCCGATGCCGAGTTCCCGGTCTGTAATGCCGAGAAGGGCCAGTTTGGGGCGACATTTGTGAGCTCCAAGATCGACGGCGGGCGCATTGTGTCCTGGAGCGGTGCCGAGGCGAGCAACGCCATTCCGTCGCAGTCTATCTGCGAGCTTGCGATTGCCGCCGATGAGCTGCCGGCGCCGGTCGAGAACGGCGACCGCCTGGAGATCACGGCGCTCGATAACGGGCATGCGCAGATTTTCGCCCACGGCATTGGCGGTCATGCCTCGATGCCAGAGGGAACGATCAACGCCGTCGGGCTGATCGTGTCGTATCTGCGCGAGGCCGAGGACGCGTTTGGTGCACGCGACGAGCGCCTGCTGACGCCTGCCGAGCACGAGTTCGTCAAGTTCCTGGCCTTTGTGCATGCGGACGCCTATGGTCGCGGCCTGGGTATCGATGCGACGAGTCCGGCGTTTGGCCCGCTTACCTGCAACGCTGGCGTCATCCGCGTGGCGGATGGCCATATTGAGCAGGTCATCGACGTGCGCTTCCCCGACAGCACGAGTGCCGATACCATCCGCGAGCAGCTCGATCCGCTCGTGGGCCGTTTTGGCGTGACGTGCCGTGTGGGTCGTGCGAAGGTGCCGTTCTCGGTCTCTGCCGACGATCCGGCCGTGAAGGCGCTTATTGATACCTATAACGAGTTTACGGGCAAGCATGCTGAGCCCTTTGCCATGGGCGGCGGCACGTACGCACGCAACTTTGCCCGCGCCGTCTCGTTTGGCCCCGAGGAGACCGGTCTGGAGCTGCCCGAGTGGGGCGGCCAGATGCACGGTCCCAACGAGTGCGCCAACGAGGAACAGCTCAAGCAGGCGCTCAAGATTTATATCGTGGTGATCTTACGTTTGAACGAGCTTGAGCTTTAAGGCTGCGGCGTTTTAACAACTTAGCACCCCTTTCGTCCGGGCTTTTTAAGTTGCGGTGGAATAGTTCCTAGAATGGGCCATTTGATGGCCAAGCAGGAACTATTTCACCGCAACTTTGTTTTTATTGGTGTAAAAGGCGGGTCATGCTTGGTGGCGGGTTTGTTATTCGTTTGTAAAGCCGAGCCGCGCTTGCGGTAAGGGTCTATCAGATGCCCGTAATAAAGCGCAGCTGACGCGGGCGCTGCCCGATCGAGACCGTATCTTTCCAAACAGCAAAGCGGGCAGGGTGCCCGCGAGTCGCTTGTATGAAAGGAAGATCATGCTCGATCAGGCTTATTCTCGTCGTCAGTTCCTCGGCCTCGCTGGTGGTCTTGCCAGCATCGTCGGCCTCGGTCTCGTTGGTTGCGGCGGCGCAGGCGCAACCGACGCCGCCGACAAGGGTAGCGCCGCTGCTGCCGAGTCCGTCTCGGGCGAGGTAACCTACGACGGCGCCTCCTCGTTCCAGGCTCTCGTCGAGGCTGCTGCCGAGAAGTTTATGGATGCCAACCCCGACGTCTCCGTCTCCGGTTCGGGCAACGGTTCGGGCAAGGGCCTGACCGCTGTCGCCGCCGGCACCGTCACCATCGGTAATTCCGATGTCTTCGCCGAGACCAAGCTCGAGGCCGATCAGGTCAAGAACCTCGTCGATCACGAGGTCGCCGTCGTGGGCATGGGCCCCGTCGTCTCCAAGAACGTGACAGTCGACGACCTGACCCTCGAGCAGCTCAAGGGCATCTTCTCCGGCCAGATCACCAACTGGAAGGAGGTCGGCGGCGACGACGCCAAGATCGTCGTTCTCAACCGCAAGGCCGGCTCCGGCACCCGCGCCACCTTCGAGGCCGCCGTCTTTGGCGACGAGGCCGTCGACTTTAAGGGCGACGCCGAGCTCGACAAGTCCGGCGATGTCCAGACTCAGATGGGCAGCACCGACAACGCCATCTCCTACCTTGACTTCTCGCACTTCGATGACTCCAAGTTCAACGCCATCATGGTCGAGGGCGTCGAGCCCAAGAGCACAAACGTCACCGACGACTCCTTCAAGATCTGGGCGACCGAGCACATGTACTGTGCTAAGGACGCCGACGAGGCCACCAAGGCCTTCCTGGAGTTCATGCTTTCCGACGACGTCCAGGGCAAGCTCGTCGAGGAGCAGGGCTTTATTCCCGTTTCTGCCATGAAGGTCGTCAAGGACGCCAGTGGCAAGGTCTCCGCTAAATAAGTAATCGCCCCCGGAAAGGTTTGCAATGGCAAAACAGCTGCCAAAGCGCGAGCTTGAGAACGTGGGCCTGGGCGTCACGGGTGCGTGCGTAGCGCTCGTGACGCTTGTTGTTGCTGCGCTCATCTTTATGGTCGCCCAAAAGGGCCTCTCGGCTTTTTTCAAGGACGGCGTCTCGATCATCGAGTTTTTTATCGGTACCAAGTGGGACCTGGCCAACACGGCCGAAAACGGCCTGCCCTACACTGGCGCCCTGCCCCTGATCGTCACCTCGTTTGCGGTCATGGTGCTCTCCACGCTCATCGCGCTGCCCATCGCCATCGGCTCTGCCATCTTCGCGATCGAGATAAGCCCTAAGTTTGGCTCCAAGGTCTTTCAGCCGCTTATTGAGCTTTTGACCGGTATCCCCTCGGTCGTCTTTGGCCTGATCGGCTTTCACGTGGTCGTCGGCCTTATGAAGAGCGTTTTCCACGTGAGCACGGGCCTGGGCATCTTGCCCGGCGCCATCGTGCTGGCCGTCATGATCCTGCCGACGATGACCACCCTTTCGGTCGATGGCCTGCGCGCCGTGCCCGGCAGCTACCGCCAGGGCTCGCTCGCGCTGGGCTACACCCGCTGGCAGACCATCTGGCACGTGGTGCTCAAGTCCGCCATGCCGTCGCTTATGACCGCGGTCATCCTTGGTATGACCCGCGCCTTTGGCGAGACGCTTGCCGTGCGCATGGTCATCGGCGGTATCGAGGCCATGCCGACGTCGTTGCTGTCGCCGGCGTCGACCATCACCACCACGCTCACCACGTCCATGGCGGTCTATGCCGAGGGCTCGGCCCAAGACGACGTCCTGTGGGCACTTGGCCTGCTGCTGATGGGTATGAGCCTCATCTTCATCTTGATCATCCACCTTATCGGCCGCAAGGGGGCGAAGGCTCGTGGCTAGCACGCGCATCCACATCGACGAGGCAAGGCTCGGGCGCGTCCAAAAGCAGGACCGCATCGCCACGGGCGTGCTGACGGCGATCGTCGCCATCGTCATGCTCATCGTCGTCTCCATGGTGGCCTATATCCTGTTCGAGGGCATCTCGACGCTGTTCCAGCCGGGCTTTCTCACGCAGCCGTCGCGCGCCAACGGGACCCAGGGTGGCGTGCTCTACCAGCTGTTCGACTCGTTCTACCTGCTGCTGATCACTCTAGTCATCTCGGTGCCCATCAGCCTGGGCGGAGCGGTCTTCCTGGTTGAGTACGCGCCGAACGGCCCTATCCGCGACATCGCCTCCACCGCTATCGAGACCTTGTCCTCGCTGCCTTCCATCGTCGTCGGCATGTTCGGTTTTCTGGTGTTCTCGGTGCAGCTGGGCTGGAGGTACTCCATCATCTCCGGCGCCATCGCGCTCACCATGTTCAATATCCCCATTCTGGTGCGCGTGATCCAGCAGGCGCTCGAGGACGTGCCGCAGGCCCAGCGCGATGCGTGCCTGGCCATGGGCCTCACTCGCTGGGAGGCCACGCTGCACATCCTGATTCCCGAGGCCATGCCCGCCATCGTGACCGGCATCGTGCTTTCGGCCGGCCGTGTGTTTGGCGAGGCCGCGGCGTTGCTCTTTACCTCGGGCATGAGCTCGCCGGTTCGCCTGAACTTCTTGAGCTTTAACCTGTCGAGCCCCACCTGCGCCTGGAACGTGTTCCGTCCCGGTGAGTCGCTTGCCGTGCACATCTACAAGATCTATGGCGAGGGCAGCCCCGAGGCCCAGCAGATCGTCTGGGGCACCGCGGCGCTGCTGATGATCTGCGTGCTGCTGTTTAACGTAATCGCCCGTATCGTGGGCAAGCAACTGGCAAGGAGGATGACGGCCGAATGAGCGAGATGAATACAACGCCCGCAACCGAAGCGGCCACGTCCGAGACCCAGGACTTTCTGTCGAGCGTGGGACAAAGCGAAAAGCACGTGCGTGTGAGCGGCAAGGCCGTGAGCGACGAGGTCGTGCTCTCCACCAAGGACGTCAACGTGTACTATGGCGACCGCCATGCGCTACACGACACGTCGCTCGACTTTCACAAGGGCGAGATCACGGCGCTCATCGGGCCTTCGGGCTGCGGTAAGTCGACCTTCTTGCGCAGTCTCAACCTGATGAATCGCGAGATTCGCGGCTGCCGCGTGGAGGGCGAGATCAACTACCGCGGGCGCAATGTGAACACCAGGACCGAGAATACCTACGAGCTGCGTCGCTCCATTGGCATGGTGTTCCAGCAGCCCAACCCGTTCCGCAAGTCCATTCGCGACAACATCACGTTTGCGCTCAAGCGCCACGGTATCACTGACCGCGTCGAGCTCGACCGCATGGTCGAGGAGAGCTTGCGCGGCGCGGCGCTGTGGGACGAGGTCAAGGACAAGCTCGACAAGAGCGCTTATGCGCTTTCGGGTGGTCAACAGCAGCGCCTGTGCATCGCACGCACGCTGGCGCTCAACCCCGACGTGATCTTGTTCGACGAGCCCTGCTCGGCGCTCGACCCCATCTCGACGCTGGCGATCGAGGACCTTATGTCGTCGCTTGTGGCAGAGCGCGCCATCGTCATCGTGACGCACAACATGGAGCAGGCGTCGCGCGTGTCCAACCGCACGGCGTTCTTCTACATGGGCGATATGGTCGAGTACGACGAGACCGACGAGATTTTCCAACGGCCCAAGGATAAGAGGCTGAACGATTACCTCACCGGCATGTTCTCCTAGTCCGGGACATGCTTGAGGCCCGCGGCGGCCACGGTTGCCGCGGGACTGATTGGAGTGGCGGGTCATCTCTTGTGGGAGATGGCCCGCCTTTTTGCTCTACGACCGAAACGACCACCACAAAGGGGACAGGCGCCTTCGTGGTGGTTTGGGGTGGGGCTCGCTGCTATCATGGACAACGTTGAATTTCTACGAAGGAGCAGGGCATATGGCGATTCTTTTGGGATGCGATTCCGTCAGCCTAGAGTTTCCCACCAAGCATATTTTCGATAGCGTTACGCTCGGCGTGGGCGAGGGCGACCGTATTGGTATTGTCGGTAAAAACGGCGACGGTAAGTCGACGCTGCTGAGCGTGCTCGCCGGCACGTTGGAGCCCGACGACGGCCGCGTGACGCACCGCCGCGACACGACGATCGGTCTGCTCGGTCAAAAGGACAACCTGGTCGATACCGACACCGTGCATCATGCCGTCGTCGGTGACACGCCCGAATACGAGTGGGCCTCGAGCCCGCGTACGCGCCAGATTCTGGCTGGCCTTATTAGCGATGTGCCCTGGGAGGGCACGGTGGGCGAGCTTTCGGGCGGCCAGCGCCGTCGCGTGGACCTCGCGCGCCTGCTGATCGGCGACTATGACGTGCTCATGCTCGATGAGCCCACCAACCACCTGGACATGCGCACCATCAACTGGCTCGCGCGTCACTTAAAGGCCCGCTGGCAACGCGGTCAGGGCGCCATGCTCGTGGTCACGCACGACCGCTGGTTCTTGGACGAGGTCTGCACCAGCATGTGGGAGGTCCACGACGGCCAGGTCGATCCCTTCGAGGGCGGCTACTCGGCATACATCCTGCAGCGCGTGGAGCGCGACCGCATGGCCGCGGTTACCGAGGAGCGCCGTCGCAACATGGCGCGCAAGGAGCTTGCGTGGCTGAGCCGTGGCGCCCAGGCGCGCTCTACTAAGCCCAAGTTTCGCGTGGATGCCGCTCGCGAGCTGATCGCCGACGTGCCGCCCGTGCGCGACGAGCTGGAGCTCAAGCGCCTGGCGGTGAGCCGTCTGGGCAAGCAGGTTATCGATGTTATCGACGTGGATGCCGGCCATGCGGATACCGACGGCGCGCCCAAGCAGGTGCTCTCCGACGTGACCTGGCTCATCGGTGCGGGCGACCGCTATGGTCTTTTGGGCGAGAACGGCGCCGGCAAGTCCACGTTGCTCGACGTGATTCAGGGCAAGATCGCGCCCCTGCGCGGTCGCGTGAAGATTGGCCAGACGGTGCGCTTTGGCGTGCTGTCGCAGCAGCTCGAGGAACTCGAGCCCTACATGGGCGACACGATTCGCGAGGTGCTCAGCAACTATAAGAAGTACTACGTCATAGACGGCAAGGAGACTTCGCCCGAGAAGCTTTGCGAGCGTCTGGGCTTTTCGACGCAGCAGCTCTGGAGCCGCATCGGCGATCTTTCGGGCGGCCAGCGCCGCCGCCTGTCGCTGTTGCTGACGATCCTGGACGAACCCAACGTGCTCATCTTGGACGAGCCCGGCAACGACCTGGATACCGATATGCTGGCGATTGTCGAGGACCTGCTCGACGGCTGGCCCGGCACGCTGATTCTGGTGACGCACGACCGCTTTTTGATGGAGCGCGTGACTGACCAGCAGTGGGCGCTGCTCGATGGCCATCTGACGCATATGCCTGGCGGCGTCGACCAGTACCTGCGCCTGTGCAACGCCACCGCCGAGGGCGAGCCCGTGGGTGCACCGAGCGCCAAGACCGGCACGTTTGACACCGGTGCCGCGGCGGCTGCGGCCGAAAAGCCCAAGTCGAGCGGCCAGCCCAATGGCCTTTCCAACGCCGAACGCCAGAAGCTTCGCCGCGAGGTGAGCTCGCTCGAGCGCAAAATGGAGACGCAGCGCGCCCGCGTGGAGGAGGCCGAGGCCGCGATGGCTCAGGTCGACCCCACCAACTACACGGCGCTGGGCGAGCAGCAGGCAAAGATCGACGAGGCCCACGCCGCCATGGACGAGTTGGAGATGGCGTGGCTCGAGGCGAGCGAGAGGCTCGAGGGCGAGGAGTAGGCGAGGATGATCAAGGCCGCGTTTTTCGATATCGACGGCACGTTGCTGAGCTTTAAGACCCATCGGATTCCGGCGTCGGCGCAGCAGGTGCTCGACAGCTTTCATGAGCAGGGGATTGCGTGCGTGATTGCCACGGGTCGCCCGACCTATCAGATGCCCGATTGGCTGTTCGAATTGGGTTGGGATGCGTACATTACGCTCTCGGGCCAGCACTGCTTTGATGCCGAGGGGGTTTACCGCAGCTGCCCGATCGATCCGGACGACGTTGCGGTGATCGTGGACCAGGTGGCGCAGGGACGCTACGACTCGCTGTGTATGCAGGGCGAGAACTCGTTTGTGAACCGCCTGTCCGAGCGCGTGGTGACGGCCGGCAACAACGCGGGGATCGTCTACCACGAGGAACCGTTTGAGCGCGCCTTTGACGCACCGGTCTACCAGTTCTGCGCCTTTGTGGACCCGGCCGACGAGCATATCGTGACCGATGCGGTGTCGCATTCGCTCACTACGCGCTGGTGCGATCTGTTCTGCGACATTATTCCGGCAAACGGCGGCAAGGACCTGGGTGTGGCGGCGACGCTGGAGCGCCTGGGCATCGACGCGAGCGAGGCGATTGCCTTTGGCGACGGCGAGAACGACCTGTCGATGTTTGCCGCCGTGGGCACGAGCGTGGCCATGGGCAACGCGCAGGATACCGTGAAGGCCGTGGCGACCTACGTGACGACCGCCGTGGACGACGACGGCATCTACAACGCCGCCAAACACTTTGGCCTGCTGTAGCTGCGGATTCGGCATCTGGGGACGTTCCTTTTCTGCCGGCAGCTGGGGACACTCCTTGCGGGGCGTCCCCATTTTGTTTTCGTCCCGCATGTTTTGTGAAACACGGCTAACTTTTAGGCAAAGTAGTAAGACATGGGCAACTTTTGCGGTAAAGTAAATCAAGCAAAAGTATCCAAAGGCTAACTAGAAGCCATCGCGAAAGGCGGCCCATGGCCCTGCGTGAATCCGGAGAAGACTATCTCGAATCGATCTACGTTCTATCGGAACGTCAGGGCATCGTGCGCTCGATCGACGTTGCGGAGTACCTCGGCGTAACCAAGGCGAGCGTTTCCAAGGCCATGGCGACGTTGGAAAGCAACGGCTATGTCGAAATGGGCAAGCGCGACGTTCATCTGACGGAGCGTGGTCTGGAGGTCGCTCGCCAAATGTGGGAGCGTCACTGCTTTTTCGTGGGGCTGCTGGAGGATGCGGGTGTTTCGGCTGAGGTCGCGTCGCAAGAGGGCTGCCACATGGAGCACTGCCTGAGCGAGGAAAGCTTCGAGAAGCTGAGGGCGATGCTGGGACGGGACAGCGACCGGGACCAGTAGCCCCGCCAACCAAGTCCAACTCAGACAAGGAACCCCGCCAGCAAGCGATGCCCAAGAACCGCCAGCAACGTTACCGCAGGCCGGGACCGGGCTTGGTTTTTGAAAACACTCCGCAGCGCGAGGCCCGTCTTTCCGTTGCTCCGCAGGAGCAGGAAAGACGGGCCTCATGCGCGAGGACGTTTTCAAAACCAAGCCCGGTCCCGGCCGGAGGGACCACGAGCGCTACAGGTTCTTGACACCCATCGCGCGCATGGCGTTCAGGATGGCGATGATCGCCACGCCCACGTCGCCAAAGACGGCAAGCCACATATTGGCGATGCCCAGTGCCGCAAGCACCAGAATCAGCAGCTTAATGCCCAGCGCAAAGATGATGTTCTGCCAAACAATCGTCATGGTCTTGCGCGCCACGCGGATCGCGCGGGAAATGTTGGACGGCTTGTCGTCCATCAGTACCACGTCGGCGGCCTCGATCGCGGCGTCGGAGCCCATGGCGCCCATGGCAATGCCCACATCGGCGCGCGTAAGCACAGGCGCGTCGTTGATACCGTCGCCGACAAAGGCGAGCTTGCCCTTGCCACTTTCGGCCGCGAGTAGTGCCTCAACGCGCTCGACCTTGTCGCCCGGCAGGAGCTGCGCGTGGAACTCGTCGAGACCGAGTTGCTTGGCCACAGACGCTGCAACCTCCTCGCGGTCGCCCGTGAGCATGACGGTGCGGTTGATACCGGCGGCATGCAGGTCGCGAATCGTTTGCTCCGCATCGGCCTTAACGGTGTCTGCAATCACGATGTGGCCGGCGTACACGCCGTCAACGAGCACGTGGAGGATCGTGCCGACAACCTCGCAGTCCGGTGCTTCAACGCCGGCCGCGCCGAGCATCTTGGCGTTGCCAACGACGACGTGCTTGCCGTCGATGGTTGCCGTCACGCCGTGGCCCGCGTCGTTGGCGGAGTCGCTCACGCGCTTGGGGTCGACCTCGCCCTGGTAGGCGTCGCGCACGGACTGCGCGATGGGGTGATCGGAGAACGACTCAGCAAGGGCTACGACTTCGAGCAGCGACTGCTCGGTATAGCCAGCCTCGGGGTGCACCGCGACGACTGAGAACGTGCCGTTGGTGAGGGTGCCCGTTTTGTCGAAGACGATGGTGTCCACGTCGGCGAGCGTCTCGAGGTAGTTGGAGCCCTTGATGAGAACGCCCAGCTTGGACGCGCCGCCGATGCCGCCAAAGAAACTCAACGGTACGCTGATCACGAGGGCGCACGGGCAGCTGACGACCAGGAAGGTCAGGCCGCGCAGGATCCAATCGGACCAAGCGCCAGTCACCAGGCCGCCGCCAAGCGCGAGCACCGCGGCAGCGCCAGTGACGGCGGGGGTGTAGACGCGGGCAAAGCGCGTGATGAAGTTCTCGGTGCGCGCCTTCTTTTCGCTGGCATTCTCCACGAGCTCCAGAACACGCGCGACGGTTGACTCGCCAAAGGGCTTGGTGGTGCGCACGTGGATGAGGCCCGTCATGTTGATGCAACCGCTGATGATATCGTCGCCGGTCTTGGCCGGGCGGGGGACCGACTCGCCCGTGAGTGCGGCGGTGTCGAGCTGGGTTTCGCCCTCGACGATGACGCCGTCGATAGGCACGCGCTCGCCGGGCTTGACCACGATCACGGTGCCGACGGCGATGTCATCGGGAAAGACCTGTTCGAGTGTGCCGTCGGCTTGCTCGACGTTAGCGTAGTCGGGCGCGATGTTCATCATGGCACTGATCGACTTGCGGCTCTTGCCCACGGCGTATGCCTGGAACAACTCGCCGACCTGGTAGAACAGCATGACAGCGGCGCCTTCGGCCATGTGCGGGTCGGTGTCGGGGAAGAGCACCATGGCAAACGCGCCGATGGTCGCGACGGCCATGAGGAAGCTCTCGTCGAAGGCCTTGCCGCGGCGGATGTTATTGAATGCCTTTTGCAGTACGTCGTAGCCGGCAATCAAAAACGGCACGAGGAACAGCACAAAGCTGGCGTAGATGTTGCCGGGCTCCCCAAATGCGATAGTGAGGGCGCCGAGCTCGTCGAGGGCATAAACAACGGCAAAAATGCCCAGTGCTACCAGGATGCGGTTGCGCTTATGCTCAAGGGACTCTTTCTTCTTGCGCTTCTTCTTTTTCTTTTTGGGATCGGCGGCTGTCATGATTCAAACCTCTCATTTGAGTTTATGAACACTCGCTCATATAATTTCGCGAGCAAAGGCCGCGGCAAGCGCGGCCTCGCAGGTCAACGTATGCGCGGGTTAGAGAATGATCTCGCAGTCCGGCTCGGCGTCGGCGGTGAACTCAACGACGCGGTCCAGGACCTCGTCGAACTTGGCGTCGTCGGCCTCGAGCGTCAGCTTCTGGGTCATAAAGTTGACCGAAACGGACTTGACGCCATCGAGCTTAGCCAGCTCGTCCTGAAGTTCACGCGCGCAGTTGGCGCAATCGATCTCGTCGAGCTTGAACTGCTTTTTCATGGTGGGTTCCTTTCCCTGTGTTAGCGGTCTGGGTGCCGGCCGCGCTGATACCGTGGTTGATTGCTATTCGCAGATATGGCTCATGCCCTGGTTAAGCATGGTGTAGACGTGATCGTCGGCGAGCGAGTAGAGAATGTTGCGGCCGTCGCGGCGGAACTTGACCAGGTGCGACTGCTTAAGCGTGCGCAGCTGGTGCGACACCGCAGACTGCGAGGTTGCGGTCGCCTCGGCGATGTCGGCCACGCAGAGCTCGCGGCCCATGAGGGCATAGAGAATCTTGATGCGCGTGGTGTCGCTGAAGACCTTGAACAGGTCGGCAAGGTCGTAGAGAAGCTCCTCGTCGGGAAGGTCCTCGGGCGAGCAGGTGGTGGGGACGATCGGCTCGGTGGCCTCGATGCCAGTCTTTGTTTCATCAGCGTGGCCGCTCATTGCAATATCCTTTCATATGAACATGCGCTCATATAACTTACTTCCGATTATATGAGCGCATGTTCATATGTCAATGACGTTCAGGTAATTCGTCGCACAAAATGATGGGGAATAGTGGACGAGATTCCGGACTGAGCGGTTTTGATAGCCGATGCCGGGGTGGGTGCCCCCGCGCCGTGCAAAAATTGGAGTATTCTGCAACTATAGGGGGTCCGTTAATCTATTCCAGGCCAAATAAAGCCGCTCAAGAGTTATCCAAGGGCGGCAAACAGACAAGGTCTTCCTCAAATGTTGCCTAACGTTCTCGTTCGATAGCGTTTTTGTTTCTCATTTGGATTAACTTGTGGGTGCTGGAGGGCCGACCCTGCTGAATACTCGCAATTTTGCACATCACTAGGGTACCCACCTTGTTAGTCGGTCTAGCTTCCGGCCCCGAAGATTCTGCCCTCGGGCGCGAGGCTGCTTATTTGGGCAAATGATGGGCTGTCGGATTCGACAGTCTGCATGTCATCGATTGCCGGAACTTCATTTATTGTCGGGTCATCCAGCGCGATACCTTCGAGTGTTGCTTTTTCGAGGTCGATTCGTTGACGATCTTCGGAATCCTGGCGAAGCTGCTTCTGAATTCGCTTTTTCTCTTCTATAAACCTTCTGAGCACAAACTGTCTCAGGTCCTCTTGCATGATTTGAAAGTCTTTTGGCAGACGCGAGGGGCGTATGCCCTCTTTCCGTTGGATCGCCTCCATGACCCTAACGAAAGCGCTAGCATGCATAAAGGAATAACGACTGACGGTGATGATTCCGTATCCCATGGACGCAAGCGCATTCTTGCGCTCCTCATCGATGGCGCGGTCTTCTTCCGCGTCATGATAAAACCCGTTGTATTCAATGTCTGTGCGAGATTTCTTTAGATACGCATCCATAAAGAACTTATTGCGTCTCGTGAGATTCTTTGCGGCAGCGGTGACCTGCACCTCGTAATCGGTCTCAATTCCCTTAATACCAAGCCCTCCTTCGCTTTTGGGCAGCGTTAGCATCATGACAAAGGCCGTTTCCATAGGAGACCGGCATCCGTCGCGCACATATTGGATCGCCTTTCGGGCAAGGGCCAGACCGTCGCATCTGGTAATGGAATTAAAGAACTGTTTTAACCTCTCGGTCGAGGTGAGCGCGAAACGCTCGATATAGGAGGTGGAAGAGTCGGTTCCAAGGGAGTAAACGCCGCACAATTCAAAGTAGTACTCCACCAGTTCGCGAAAAGGGAGATAGGTGGCGGCCTGAAGTGCGCAAAGCTCAACGCCAACAATAAAGATGCCATCTTTGAGCTCTATAAAGCGTGAGTTCGAGAATCGTTTTGACGAAACGTGGCATTGACAGTTCAGTGCATAGCGCGCATTCCTGCGATCAAACACCATTACCTCGAGGCAATCATTTGCGTCGAGAGAAACATCGTGTTTGGTGAGCCATTCTGCGGCTGCGTCAAGGAGCGTTCCGGTGGGACATGATCCATAAATCGCGGCAGGGTTACAGGGCTCGGTGTCTTTCGCAGACGCCGAATGCGCGGCCTGGTAGACCGCTTTTGAAGTGGTATGTGACAATACGATACTCATGGTATATATCGTGTCAGCTAATGCCGTGTTGATGGCGCTGAGTGGGAAAGTCGTTTTAGGGGCCTAACCAAATGCTGTCCAAAAGCTTGACGCAATTATGGGTTGGCACGCCTAAAATCAATGTTATCGCAGCTTAGCTATAGCATATAAAAACTCAATTGCTGCACATTTGATATCGATGCATCACCATCCGACAACGAATTACGTGTCGGGAATTGGCCGAAATCGTTCAAAATGAGGGTTCAGAATTTGTGATGGCAGATCTATCTGTGGAACGTAGGGCGGCCCCGCTGCGGTGTTTCCCGCTGCGAGGCCGCTCGTGAGCAAGTAGTGTTTGTCGCAGGCGTTGCTATTTCGCGAATAGGTTCTTGAGGTTGAACTCGGCCTGTACCGTGCGGAGCATGAGGTCGGTGTCGTCCAGACCCAGATGCTGCTCGTTGGCGTCGGGCGCGAGGGTGCCGCGACGGCGTGCCCAGTTCTCGAGCGCGGCGGGGGCGGACTCGCGGGGGAGCGAGCGCACGTCGGCGTCCAGGCTGCGGCAGATCTGGCGCGAGTCGATGACGATGATCTTACCCGCGCGGCGTGCCTCGGCGTAACCGTCCAGGTGAATCTTGAACCAGCTGTCCTCAAAGGCGGCGTTATGCGCCATGTACGGGTACTTCTTCATAAGCTTGAGCAGCTGCTTTTGCAGCTCCTTGTTCTCGCGGAAGGGCGTTTTGCCGTCGATGTCGTCCCAAGTAATGTGGTGGATATTCGACAGCGGCACATCTTCGCCGCGGTAGATGTCGGGCAGGCCGCAGTAGTGTGCCTCGGCGTCATGCGGGACGGCGTCGCTGGTGAGCTCCATGATCTCCCAGCCCACGTTGATGATATAGCCGCGCTCGGGTGCACGTCCGGTGGTCTCGATGTCGATACCGAGCACGGTGCCCTGGATGGGCTTGCGGGCGTAGGCCACGCCGAGCGCGTCGCGGTCGCCGCGGATTTCGCGCATAACGGACGCGGCGGTGCGCTTTTGCATCTTGCCGATGGCGGCGCAGGTGTCGGCATCGGACAGGCCGCGCGAGAGCGTCGCGGGCGTCACGTTGCGCAGACGCGCCTCGCCAATCTGGTCGCACAGGTCGCGGTTGCGGTCGGCCAGGTCGCGCACGGTGGCAAAGTCGAAGCCGGGGTCGCCCTCGGCGGTAAAGTACTCGGTCTCGAGCACCTTGAGGGCCTCCTCGCCCTTCTGGCGCTCGGACTCCATGGCGCCGTGGTCGCCGTAGATAAACATGGGGATAAACGGCTGGCGCTCGTATTCGAGTGCTTGCGATACGTTCATATGCTACTCCTTGGACGGGCCGCGTTGTGCGGCTCGAGGTTACTGAGTTATGGCGAGATGATAGTTTACCATAGGCAACTATTGGCACCGCGCCCGGGACAACTACAATACCCTAGTTGACCGCTAGGACTTTTACAATGCTGCCGAAAGACACGAAAGGTTCCATCCGTCATGGATTTACTGATTGATATTCTGCTCGACGCCGGCAAGGACACGCTGTCGCTGCTGCCGTTTTTGTTGGTGACGTATCTTGCTCTCGAGACACTTGAGCACGTTGCGGGCGACCGCGTCAACGGCGCTATCAAGCGCGCCGGCGCTGCGGGTCCCGTGGTTGGCTCGCTGCTGGGCATGGTGCCGCAGTGCGGATTTTCGGCCATGGCAGCAACGCTGTACGCCGGCCGTGTCGTGACCTTGGGCACGTTGGTGGCGGTGTTCCTTTCGACCTCCGATGAGATGCTGCCGCTGTTGCTTGCCGAGCAGGTTCCCGTGCAGACTATGGCGATGCTTTTGGCTTCGAAAGCGCTGATCGCACTGGTCACGGGTTTTATCGTGGACGCTGCCATTCGCGGCCTGCGCCGTAACGCCCGCGCGCACGCGGCGATTCGCCGTACCGTGCTGGGAACCTCGGCCAACCCGGCCCACGTGAACTGCGCGCACGACGACCACAGCGGCGGTGACATCATCGACGAGGTGGCCGAGGCAGGCGTGAGCGCCGACCACATCCACGAGCTGTGCGAGCGCGACCATTGCGGTTGTGATGAAGACGAGGACGAGCACGAACACGGACATGGCCACGATCACGGTCATGAGGGCGAACATGAACACCATGATGGTCACGGTCACTCTCACTCCCACGAAGGGACGCCTGTCCTGTCGATCATCCGCAGTGCGATCTCGCACACCGTGCAGGTCTCGGTATTCATTTTTCTGGTGACGCTGATTCTGGTCGCCGTGCTCGAGACGTTCGGCGAGTCCGCGATCGAGCAGTTCCTGCGCGGCAACGAGACACTCGCTGTCCTGGGTTCGGCGCTTGTCGGGCTGATTCCCAATTGCTCGGCGAGCGTGGTCATTACACAGCTGTATCTGGAAGGCGCGCTGCAACTGGCGCCGATGCTCGCCGGCACGCTCATTTCCGCCGGCGTGGGTTATCTGGTGCTGTTCCGCACCAACCGCAGCGCCCGCGAAAATGCCGTGTTCCTGATCATGATGTACGTCATCGGCGCTGGCTGGGGCCTCATCCTCTCCGCCGTTGGCCTCTAAGTAGGCCTAAAAAATGGGCTTCAAATAGCCATGCTCAGCGCCTGCGCAATGCGGCGACGCATGGCATTTTGAAGCCCGTTTTTTGTTGAGCCATGGATTCCGAGCGCTCACACCGCTCAAAACAAAAAGGTAGATTTTAGGCATGTCTCAAAAATCTACCTTGGTTAGTGCAGCAACTCGGTGAGGTTGCGTTTAAAGCGGGCGCGGTCTTCGCTGGTAAATGCTGCCGGACCGAGAGTGCGTCCGCCGGCGCGGCGTACCTTCTTTTCCTCGTGGCGAATAAACAGCTGCATGTCGATAGTCGCCTTGTCGTACACGCGCCCGCGCACACCGATGGCGGCGGCATCGCGCCCGAGCACCATGCTCGCCAAGCCAATGTCCTGCGTCACGACCACGTCGCCCGCCTGCAGGCGTTCGACAATGGCAAAGTCGGCGCTGTCGGCGCCCACGCTCACGTCGAGCGTCGTGATCCAAAAGCCGCGTCGCGCGTGCTCGGCATCGCGCGGGTCGTCGCGGCGAATGTGCCGTTCCAGGTTTTGCGTGCTGTTGCCGGCGATAACAACGGCGACGCCCGCCCGCCGCGCGCAGTCAATCGACTCGCGCGTGACCGGGCAGGCGTCGGCATCAATAAAGAGCGTCTTTGGCATCTAGCGCACCAGTTTGCCAAACTGAATGGCGCGAACAATGAGCGTCACGCCAAACACCAGCAGCGCGGCACCGCTAAAGATGACGAGCATCTTGGCCGACCACAGCGGATAGATAAACACGAACATGCCGGCGATGATGGAAAGTGCGCCGCTCAGGATAGCGAGGGCGCGGTTGGACGAAAGCTCGGACTCCAGAATGGACATGACACCTTCGACAATCCAGCCAAAGCCGGCCACGATAACCACCATCGTGGTGAGCGTCGCGGTCGAGAAGGCCTGGTTGCGCAGGATTATGACGCCGCCCAAGATAATGAGTAGGTTGGAGATGATGCTCGTCACGCGCCAGCCGGTGGGCAGCAGCGGCTCAAAAATGGCAGTGAATAGTCTGATGGCAGCAGTGATTACAAAGTAAAAACCCAGGACAGTCGTCAAAAAGACGAGGGACTTGGCAGGTGCAAAAAGCAGCGCGATACCAGCAATGAGTGCTAAGACGCCCGTGATGGCGTAGATCCAGCGTACGGCCTTGACGGCTTTGCCCGCCATGCTTTTCTCGTCAAATCCAAACTGGCTCGATTTTTGATCATCGTTCTTAAAGATGCCCATAAGTCTCCTTTCCGTGCGGCGTAAGCCTTGATCGTTACAACCAGTATCCCCTAAGGGCGCTGACGTATGGGTCGGGGAGGGCGAAACGTAACCCAAAGGCCCCGAATTGTTTCCGTTGTTCCCCACGTCGCGATTTTCTATTCAACAGGTGTAGAACATTGCAGCCCTGTTCGTTATTGCCTACGTTTTAGGTTAGATTTTCCTAAGGACAATTGGCTTGTATTGGGGGTCCCTATGAACGAAGCAGTTCCCGAGGCACCGTCGAGTGTCGAATCGATGGCAAAGCAAGGTTGCGAAAAGCTTGGCCTGGACACGTTTGACGCGCTGGTCCGCCGCGCCCGTACGTGCCGCCGTTTTGACGAGTCCATGCGCGTGCCGCGCGAGTTTTTGCTCGAGCTGGCGGAACTGGCGCACCTGGCTCCCTGCGGCGCCAATGCTCAGCGTCTGCGTTTTCATGTGGTGAGCGGTGCCGAGGATTGCGCGCGTGTATTTGATGAGCTTGCATGGGCCGGCGCGCTTAAGGATTGGTCGGGTCCTGCCGAGGGCGAGCGTCCGACCGGCTACATCGCGATTCTTGCCGAGCGCGCTGTTCCGGGTAAGCCCGCCGCGCCCATCACCGAGGTCGACACGGGCATTGCCGCGCAGACGATGATGCTCGCCGCTCGCAGCGCCACGCCCGAGGTGGCAGCCTGCATGTTCAAGGCCTTTACGCCCCACGCGATCGATGCTATGGGGCTCGATAACGACAAGTATGAGCTCAAGCTGATCATGGCTTTTGGCGTGCCGGCCGAGACGCAGATGATCGATGCGATCGATTCCAACCCCGACGGCTCAATTAATTACTGGCGTGACGATGCGCAGGTGCACCACGTACCCAAGCGCCCGCTCGCCGACGTGCTGGTGTAGCTGAGCGTCACCGCGGCGTGATCAGACGGTAAACCACCACAAAGGTGCCTGTCCCCTTTGTGGTGGTACGAGGGGAGAGCGTGTGGCAGATCTGTATTTGGTGCGGCATGGGCAGACTGAGCTCAATGTGCAGAGCATTTTGCAGGGCTGGCACGATTCGCCGCTTACGGCGCGCGGGCGCGAGCAGGCGCTGACGGCGCGTACGGCGTTTGCGGCGCGTGGCGTGGCCTTTGATCATGTGTATTCCTCGCCGTTGGGCCGGGCGCGGCATACGGCCGAGCTTATCGTTGGCGAGGGCCGTTCCATTGAGCTGGTCGATGACCTGCGTGAGTGGCATTTTGGCTCGCTGGAGGGCACATCAAATCGCGAGATGCCGCCGCAGCCCTGGGGCGATTATCCGGTGGCCTTTGGCGGCGAGTCGGAAGTGCAGCTTCAGTCGCGCATGGTCGCGGCGCTGTCCCGTATTATGGCCCGGCCGCAGCACGACTGCGTGCTGGCGGTTTCCCACGGCTCAGCCTGCCAGGAGTTTCTTGAGTATGTGACTGGCGGGGGAGAGCTACCCGACAACGGTGCCGTGCTTCATTTTGGCTATTGCGACGGGGCGTTTTCGCTCTTGGGTTGGTAACGAACGAAAGGACCCCTATGAATAAAGATCTGTATCTGGTCCGTCATGGACAGACGATATACAACCTTAAGCGTATCATTCAGGGGTGGAGTGACTCGCCGCTTACGCAGTTGGGTTGCGACCAGGCGGCGCGCGCCGGCATGTTTTTACGTGCGCGCGGCATTGAGCCCGATCATGCCTACACCTCTACGCTTCATCGCACCGAGCAGACTATCGCCAACTTGTGGCCGGGCTTGGCGTACGAGCGCCTGGACGGCCTGCGTGAGTGGTTCTTTGGCGACTTTGAGGCCGAGCGCGTGATGCTTATGCCCGAGCGCCCGTGGCGCGACTTCTATCGGCAGTTTGGCGGCGAGGGCCAGATGCAGGTGCGCGAGCGCATGGTGACGACGCTGACCGATCTTATGCGACGCCCGGACCATTCGTGCGTGCTCGCGGTGAGCCACGGGTCGGCCATCAAGGAGTTTTTGGATCACGTGAAGGGCACGGAGGCCGACGAGCGCGAGCGCGTGCCGGGCAACTGCTCGGTGCTGCATTTCGTGTTTGACGATACGACCGATACGTTTGAACTGGTTGAGATCTTTACGCAGGAAGACTACGCGCGCGAGCTGGGGCTTGAGCCGCTCGTGGCTGCCGCGGGTCCGCAGCGCGGGTAGTTTGGGCGTGGCGGTGCGGGTCGCCGACTTACTTCTCGACGCAAAAGGGGCGGAGATGCATGTACCTGCTGCATCTCCGCCCCCTGTTTGTTGAGCTGCCGATTTTTGTGCTGGGCGGTCTGGTCTTGCTAGAACCGTGAGACCTGGTGAGTGAGCAGACCCGTCGGAACCTGCGGCGCGCTGCCGCTGACCTGCGCGGCGGGGAACAGCACGGCTACAGCAAAGTTGAACGGCTCTTTGCCAGAGTAGGCGCCGGCAGCGCGGGCCTCGTCGGCCAGAATCTGCGATGCCCCAGCCAGTGCGGCGACATAGGCGGAGTCACCGGCGAACACCGGGTCGGGCGCCTGATCGAGCATGGCACGGATGGCGGCAACGGCGTCCTCGCGCTTGACCTCCCACACGCGATGTGTGACGCCCGCGGGGTCGGTGACGGCGTAGAGCGACGCGCCCTCTTTGGCGGCGCCCAGGATGATATCCATGACGGGCGAGGCCTCGTAGGCGAGCGACACGGGGCGCGGCTGCACCTTGAGCTCGGCGATCGCGCGCGCGGCGGCGGCCACGTCGGCGCTGGCATCGCCCTTGCCGTCCGCAAGTACACTCGTCGGGCAGATCGCCACGACACCCGTCACGCGTCCCGGCTCGCCCGAGCATTCGTACACGTAATACGCCGCACCCGGGTCCTTGAGCATCAGGCCATCGGCAAGGGCTCCGCGCAGAGCATCGTTGCCGCTCAGGATGCTGCCCATTGCAGGCAGCGCCTCGAGTACGCGGTCCTGAGCCGGGCGGATGCAGGGAAACGGAAGTGCTTTCATGGGCGGTCCTAACGCACGAGTCGGTTTGTTCGCGGCTTATTATGCCCCAACTTGGCCGCTTGCGTCCCAGAGCACGTTATCGGCGAGCGCGATTAGCACCTGCTGACAACGAACGATATCGGCATGGGGCACATATTCGTTGGGCTTGTGTGCGAGCGCGAGCGACCCGGGACCGTAGCTCATGCAATTGCGGTTGCCTGTCTTGCCGGCAATGACGGCGGTGTCGGTGTAGCCGGTAAAGAAGCCGACGGTCGTGTCCGCGTCCGTCACGTCATCGGCGGCACGCTTGAGCGCTGCTAGAAGGGGAGGGTTCGGGTCGCGCTCGATGGCGGGGCGGTCGCCCGTCACGGTGTAGCTGCCATGGCAACCGGGAACGGCGGCTTCGGCGACGGCGATGGCCTGCTCTACCATGCGCGTCGCGGCGGCCGTATCGGTCGGCGGGGTCAGACGCATGTCGACCCAGACTTTGGCGCGGTCGGGCACGACATAGGGGCGATATCCGCCCTCGATTTGGCCAAACGTGATGGTCGAAGACCCCAGTTCATCGTGCGCGGGCAGCGCCACAAACACGCGACGGAGCGAACACACGACCTCGGCCATGGCGGCGACGGCATCCGCGCCCTTCCACGGCTGGCTCGCATGCGCCGTTACGCCAGCCATTTCAATCTCGAACCACGTGCGCCCCTTGTGCGCCACCTGAATCTGTCCGTCGGTGGGTTCGGTGTCCAGCACCCATTCACGCGAGCCGACCCAGCCGGCATCGATCGCGGCCTCTGAGCCGCGCATAAAGTCTTCCTCGTCGACCGAGCAGATGAGCGAAAAGCCGCGGCGGGGCAACGCGCCATCCGCCGCCACGCGCTCGAGCGTATGGATCAGTGCGGCAATAGCGCAGGCCAGGCCACCCTTCATATCGCAGGCACCGCGGCCATAGAGTTTATCGTCGCGCACAACCGCCCCAAGCGGTGCGATGTCTGCGTCCCAGCCATCGCCCAAGGTGACGGTATCCATGTGGCAGATATAGATCAGCCGCGGCTCGTCGCTTTGGCCCGGCACGGTGACTTTAAGGTTGCGGCGCCCGGGCAGCACTTCGAGCTCCTCAATCTGCACGGCATCGAGCGCAGAACTATCAAGTTGTGCCAGCTGCTGCTCAATGAGCCTCTTAATGAAGCGCTCAATTTCATCCTCATACGCGCCCGGGTCTGAGCTGTCGATCCGCACAAGCTCCTGCGCAAGCCGCCAGGCAAAGTCCTCATCAACCATATGCAACCTCACAATCAGTTTGCTTTCCAAACCGATTGTAAGCCTCCTGAGAGATCCGCGACGTGGGCGTGGCAGTATTTACCGTTCGCAGGCCGAGCCAGCGCGTTTGCCGTCCGAGCGGGTTCACAAGCGACGCAGCGGGTACGTACCCTTCATGGACGACATGCTGTGCGACATATCTTCCTTTCGGTATCACCGGATACCTCCACAGGTCTTGGCAATAATGCCGGACCTGCCCGATTCTGCGGACGATCCGCGCAGGGAGCACCTATGTGAGCATCCGCTCGTCACGCATTTCCTGGGCACCCCGTTACACGTGTTGGCGCAGGGCAGCTGCGGACGTAAGGGCGATCGCATTGTCAGGCATGTTTGGAACGGGGAGAGGCCGTTTGATTCCGTGCGGCAGACGGAGTTTGGCCTCGATGTTGCGTCCCCACTCTTTACCCTGCTGACTCTGGCTTCCTCGGTCTCAAACGAGCGTCTAATCATGTGCATGTATGAGATGTGCGGCACCTTTGCCGTGTGCAAGATTGCGCCTCAGGTAAAGTCGGCACTTGAGCAGGCATATGGGAGCCGATGGAGTGACGCACGGTCGGGCTGGGAAAACGTAAAGGATGTCTCGGGGAATCCAACGGACTTGTGGAAACGACCTCCCTTGATCGAGCTCTCTGAGCTTACAGAGTTCGTCGATAAGGTCCGGGGGCTCCGCGGCGCTAAAACGTTCATACGAGCCGCGAAATGCATTACGGGGGTGGCAGCATCGCCGCTCGAGGTCCAGGCTTCGATGCTGTTTGGCCTTACGAGGTTGCGCGGCGGCGAAGGGCTGAGCCTTACCAATAACGTTGAGATTCGTATGACGCGCAGCGCCCGCCTGATTTCGGGGCTTGATAGGCGCTATGCCGATATCCTGCTGGCAAATAAGGACGGCAGTCGAGAGTGTCTGGTTGAATGCCAAGGTAAAGCCATTCACGGATCCATTGAATCCAAGATCTCGGACTCCGATCGAACGACGGCCTTGCAAGCCATGGGATATCCCGTCGTTCTGATGACCTATGGTCAGCTGGCCGACTTCGATGCCTTCCGCGTGGTGATGGAGCTCATCATGTCCTATCTCGATGTGCCGCTGAAAGACAAGACGCCGCGACAGCAGGAGCTCGAACGGCGGCTTCGTGAGGAGATTTTTATCGATTGGGCAGGAATGTAGCCGCGCGGGTGGAAAACGGTCGCGCGGACTAGAGTTTTGGTCACAAAAAGACTTATATTTCGCCTTGGAGGGGCCTTAAAAATGCTATCTAGAATAAGTTGTTTCGGAAAATGGACAGTCAACTTACATTCGGCACATAGAGATCGATTTTTACCTACTAAAGTCCCTGATAAAGCTGTTTATCAAAGCGGGTGTGCTTAGCGACTTGAGCCTCACTATCGATTATCTGAAAAAACTTATTCTGGGTATCATTTTAAAGTCGTCCGGAACAACAAAATCGGCCCCCGTTTCGTGAAAACGGGGGCCGAATGGGCTTCATGGCCTGCCTGGCAGGCTTGGCACCGGCGCTATTTGATCACACGCACGCGATACATCGACGGAATCTGCTTGAGAGCCTCGATGGTGCTGCTGTCCAGGTGCTCGTCGGTGTCGAACATAGTGTAGGCGTTCTCGCCAGCGGACTCGTTGGTCATGCGCTGCACGTTGGCGTTGTCCTTGGCGAGAATGGCCGCGATCTGGCCGATCATGTTGGGCACGTTGGCATGCAGGCAGGCAATGCGGCTTGCGGCGCGCGCCTTGCCCATGCTGCAGGCGGGGTAGTTGACGCTGTGCGCGATGTTGCCGTTTTCCAGGTAATCCTTGAGCTCGCTGATGGCCATGTCGGCGCAGTTGGCCTCGGCCTCGCCGGTGCCGGCGCCCGAATGCGTGGTGATAAACGTGTTGGGCATCTTGACGGTCTTGGGCGTGGCAAAGTCGCAGCTAAACCAGCTGAGCTTGCCCGCGCGCAGGGCGGCGTCGACGGCGTCCTCGTCAATGATGGTCTCGCGCGCGTAGTTGATGAGCACGGCGTCCGGGGCCAGCAGGTCGATCTGCTCGGTGCTGATCATGCCGATGGTATCGGCCTTGCTGGGCACGTGCACGGTGAGGTAGTCGCAGCCGCGGCACAGATCCTCGAGCGTGCCCACGCGCTGCACCTCGCGGCTCAGCACCCACGCGTGCTCGACGGAAATGAACGGATCGTAGCCGTAAACGTCCATGCCCAGGTCGACACAGGCGTTGGCGACCTTGGAGCCTACGTTGCCCAGGCCGATGACGCCGATGCGCTTGCCCTTGAGCTCGCGGCCCACAAAGGCCTTCTTGGCCTTCTCGGCATCGACCTGGATCTCGGGGTCGTCGGCGTTGTTGCGCACCCAGTTCATCGACTGCACGACGCCGCGGCTCGAAAGCACCAGCATGCCCAGGACGAGCTCCTTGACGGCGTTGCTGTTGGCACCGGGGGAGTTAAAGACGACGACGCCCTTTCTGGCGTACTCCTCGACGGGGATGTTGTTGACGCCGGCGCCGCAGCGGGCGATGGCGCGGATGCCCTCGGGCAGCTCGTAGCCGTGCAGGTCGGTGGAGCGCATCAGGATAGCGTCGGCCTCCTCGGCGGTGCCCACAAACTCGTAGCCCTCGCCAAACTCGACTTTGCCGTCTTTAGTGATGTCGTCGATGGTCTTAATCTTACGCATGGAAAAACTCCTTAGCAGGTTTTGATCTAAGCAGGGTGGTTTGAAGTGGCTGGTCGGCCCGCGGGTTGCGGGCTAGTTAGATCGCGGACTCAAACTATGCTGCGCTTCGAAGTCCTTCATGTACGTGGCCAGTGCCTGCACGTCTTCCATGGTGACGGCGTTGTACACGCTGGCGCGCATGCCGCCGACGAGGCGATGACCCTTGACGTTTTGGATTTGGTGCTCTGCCGCGCCCGCAACGAAGGCCGCGTCGAGTTCGGCATCGCCGGTACGGAAGGTGACGTTGGCGATGGAGCGGCTATCGGCCTGCGCGGTGCCATGGAACAGCTCGCTGAGTTCGAGTAGATCATAGAGCAGGTTGGCCTTGGCCCAGTTGCGCTCGGCCATGGCGGCAAGTCCGCCGGTCTCCTCGACCCAGTGGAACACCTTGCCGCACACGTAGATGCCAAAGGTGTTGGGCGTGTTGAGCATGGAGCCCTTGGCGGTCTGGGTCTTAAGGTCCATGTACTGCGGCGTCTGCGCAAAGGCGGGGCCATCTGCGATGAGATCGTCGCGCACGATGACCACGGTCACGCCCGCGGCGCCGGCGTTTTTCTGAGCGCCGGCGTAGATGAGTCCGTAGCGCTCGACGTCGAGCGGCTGCGACAAAAAGCAGCTCGAGACATCGGCGACCAGCGGCACGTCGCCGCAATCGGGCAGCTCGTGGAACATGGTGCCGAAGATGGTGTTGTTCTGGCAGATGTAGACGTAGTCGAGCCCGTCGCCCGTGGCCTCGGCGGCAATGCGCGCGTTGACGTCGGCCATGGTGGGAATGCGGTCGAAATTGGTTTCCTCGGAGCTCGCGAGCAGCACCGCCTCGCCGTACTTGGCGGCCTCCTGGTACGCCTTGCTGGCGAAGTTGCCGGTCACGACGTAGCCGGCGCGGCCGCAGCGCATAAGGTTCATGGGGATGCCCGCAAACTGCAGCGTGGCGCCGCCCTGCAAAAACAGGACACGGTAGTTGTCGGGGATGCTCAGCAGGCGACGCAGGGTTGCCTCGGCGTCGTCGATGATCTGCTGGTACATACTAGATCGATGGCTCATCTCGAGCACGGACATGCCGCAGCCGCGGTAGTCCATCATCTCGTCGGCGATCTCGGCGAGCACGCTTGTGGGCAGTGCGGCCGGGCCAGCTGAGAAGTTGTGCACACGTGCCATCTTCTAGTTCCCCTCGTAGTCGTTTGAACGTTCGGGATACTTTAGCACAGTGGAGCGTCAGGCGCGACCGAATCACAGCAAAACCCGAGTGCGCCGCTATGATTTACAGGATGGTTACATGGGGGAGGGGTGCTTTACTCCTCGGGCAAATCCAAATCTGCGAGCGAAGGCATGAGGTTCTCTAGGCGCTTGATTTCTTCGTCGCAAATTAGCTAACCCCTGGCCGCTACGACGCGAGCGTGGCGATGACGGCTTCGTCGCCGGCGTATATTAGGGTGTTGCCATCGGGGATGATCGTCTGGCCTTCGCGCTTGAGCATCACCACAATAAACGGATGCTTGCCTTGCGGCACATCGCGCAGGCGCTGGCCGGCCAGGTGACCGTGGGACGTCACGGTGACCTCGCGCAGCGTAACCTCGGCACGCTCTTCGAACGTTGGGGCGGCCATCACCAGCAGATCGCCTTCCTGGATCACGGTGTCGCCATTGGGCAGTACCGGGTGCGCCCCGTCGCGCAGCACCAGGACCACGAGCATGTCGGTGGCGCTGCCAATGTCCGCGAGCGAGCATCCGGCAAACGGATGTCCAGCGCCCACCTTGAGCTTTACAAACGACATGCCGTCCTCGTCGCGGTAGTCGTTAAAGGTGCGGCGTACGTCGCCGGTCGCATCGATCATATCGAGCTTCTTCGCCACCGCCGGCAGCAGCGAGCCCTGCACCACGATGCTCGACACGGCAATCACAAACACCAGGTCAAATAGGTCGTGTCCGCCGGGAACGCCGGCCACCACGGCAAAGAGGCTAAAGACGACCGAAGCTGCTCCGCGCAGGCCCGCCCAGCTTATGAGCGCGACCTGGCGGGGGTTCGTCTTAAAGGGCGCCAGGAGCACGCCGACGGCGATGGGGCGGCTCACGAAGAGCATAAACGCCATGAGCGCCAGGCCAGGCAGCAGCATCTGCGGCAGGCGTGCGGGCGTTACGAGCAGGCCGAGTAAGAAGAAGATCGTCATCTCGGCCATCTCGGTGAGGGTGTCAAAGAAGTGCGCCAGCTCGACCTTGCCGGTGATGTCGCTCGCGCCCAGCACAATGCCGGCCAGGTACACGGCCAAAAATCCGTTGCCGCCCAGGTAGCTCGGCAGCGCGTAGGCGACGATGGCCACGGCGAACAAAAAGATGGTCTGCGCACCCTCGGCCGTTGCGTGTGCGCGTTCAATCAGGCGGCCCGCCGCCCAGCCGATGGCGAGGCCCAGGCCCACGCCCAGGATGATCTGCTTGGTCAGCAGTGCGGGAATGTTAATGTCGCCGCCGGCCGCGAGTGTGGCGAGCACGGCGGTGAGCATGTAGGCGACGGGGTCGTTGGAGCCCGATTCGACCTCGAGCAGCGAGTCAGTCCCGCCCCTCAGCGACAGGTTGTGCTCGCGCAGAACGCTAAAGACGCTCGCCGCGTCGGTGGATGCTACAACCGATCCCAGCAGCAGGCCGCCGATCCAGTCGAACCCCAGCGCGAAGTGGGCGAACACGCCGGTGATGCCGGCAGTGATGACGACGCCGAGCGTGCTCAGCAGCACCGCCGGCGCAGCGACGGGCTTGGCGCGGTCGATATTGGTGTTAAAGCCGCCGTAGAACATGATGAACAGCAGCGCCGTGCTGCAGACGGTTTCGGTGAGTGCGTAGTCGCTAAAGTCGATGTGCGCCGGGCCGTTGACGCCCAACAGCATGCCCAGCGCGATAAAAATGAGCAGGGTGGGGAAGGGGAGCTTTTTGCCGACGGGTTTGATGGTCAGGCACAAAATGATGACGAGGCCGATAAAGAGAAGGATCTGGTTCATGGATGGTGTCCGCTCCTGGGTGGTTGGCGTGGCACAGTCAGTTGTCTGCGGTTATTTGTACCCAAAGATGGTGGGTTTATGGGGTTGGATTGCGGGCGTGCGCGATATCGCCATAGACGGCTGCCGTCTTTGCCTCTGCTCGGAAACCCTTTCCAGCTTTATTGCAACGGAGTACAATGATTAACATTTAAGTTCAACTTGAAGTTTTAGTTGCGGCGCCGGGCTTCGGCCGCAATGCAAGGAGAGGCGTACCATGGCGATCTATGTGACATCTGATGCTCACGGGCATGTGCGTGCGCTTGACGAGGCCCTGTCTAAGATCTCGTTGACGTCCGACGACACGCTGTACGTGCTGGGCGACATGATCGATCGCGGGCCCGATCCGGTCGGCGTTATTAAGCTCGTGCGCTCGCTGCCCAACGCCCGTGTGCTCAAGGGCAATCACGAGCAGATCATGCTCGATGCCATCATTGGCCAGGATCCGCTCGATGCCGAGACCTGGGATATCAACGGTGGCTGGACGACGCGCGAGCAGCTTAACGACATGGAATTTGAGGCATACGAGGAGCTCGTGCGATGGATGGCCGCGCTGCCGCTCTACGCGGTGGCCGAGACCGAGGAGCGCCCGTATCTGCTGGTACATGCCGGAATCGAGATGAAGGCGGCGCGCGCGTTTTTGCTTGAGCATGGCGTCGATTGTGCCGATGGCGTCGGAGCGGTGGGTGCCGATCGCGAACTGCTGCAGCAGATGCTCGCGGTGCAGTCGTCCGATGACCTGCTGTGGATTCGTCACGGCTATTGGGATGCGCCGACCGGGCTGCTTTCTACCGAGGGTAAGGGCCCGGTCGTGGTGAGCGGTCACACGCCTACGGTATCGCTTGGGCGCTATTGCGAGGTCGGTGGTCTGGCGGGGCTCGATGAGGAATCGGGACGCGGGCAGATCGTGCGCCTGGGCGGCGAGGACACTGCCGGTGTGCCCGATCGCATCGACATCGACTGCGCCGCCGCCACCGGATCCGAGTTCGGCCGCGTGGGCATCCTGCGGCTCGATGATGGGGCGGAGTTCTACGCGAATATTCGCCCCGGGGAATAACCTTGTTTCGCCGTTCTACCGAACGGCGGTCACGTTGACGCTGCGCAGCCCCGAAGCACCCCATCTTGTCGCTCAAACCGTCGCTCGCGTACGGAAGTACGCGTCGCTCCTCTTTCGCGCCAACCTGGGGCACTTTGAGACTGCTCGCTGTCGGTGCCAAAACATCGACGTTTCTTTTCTTCAAATTGATTCGAATTAGGCGCCGTACGGGTTGCGGTCGCGTTCTATGCGCTGGCGAATGTGGGCGTATTCGATAATCAGCAGCACCAGGAGTAGGGCCATGATGGCTAGGTAGCTCACCACGGCGCCCATCAGACCCAGCAGGTTGATCAGGATCACCGGCAGCACTACGCTTACGGCGAAGCAGATCAGGTAGATTTTGGTGACGTCGCCGGCATGGCGCAGCACCGTGATGATGGCGTAGAGAAAGTCGATGGCCGCGGTGACGCCGCCGGCGACAACCATCAGCAGTGCCAGCGTGCGGTAGCGCTCAAAATTGAGGCCGTACATGAAGCTCATGAGGGGAATACCGGGACCTGCCATAAATGCGGCGCACACGCTGGTGATGACCACGATCAGTGCCATAACGGCAACAATAATCAGGTCAAAGCGACGACGCTTGCGAGGATTAGCCCAAATGCTCGACAAACGCAGGAGCTGCGGTTTATAGATAAATCCAATGCTCAACAAAATAGCCTGCGCCGGAAAGAACAGGGCATTAAAGTACAGCTGATACTTGTAGGCCAGCGTGCCTTCCATCACGAACTTGGGCATGCTCTCGATAAGGTTGAACAGGAACAGCGCGCCAAAAAGCGGGGCGCATTGGATAAACAGGTGACCGACCTCGCGCAGGCTCACGCGGCGCGATTTTTCGGTTTCGAGCAGGGCGAGCGGCGCGGTGACCAGAACGAGCGAGGCGATCGCGGTAACACCCATGGCCATGGCGGCGATGGGCATGCTGCGCGTGAGGAACAGTACCACGCTAAAGACCGCGATGACGCCGACGGATCGTAGCGTTTGGCTCATGCCGGCCAGGTAGAGTTTGTCGGCCTGCTGCAGGCGGCCCTCGTACACGTCGGCAATGCCGTCGATCACCTTATACAGGTAGACGCCCAGGCCGATTGTGGCCATCTGCGCATCGTAGCCGCGGGCGCTGCTGTATACCAGGCCGCATGCCAGCGCGAGCGCTCCGCAGATCCAGCGGTTGAGCTGGTAAGAGGCAAAGGACGTCTTTTCGTCGATGTCCGAGACCTGGAAATTGCGCACGCCGTAGTTGCACGCGATCATGATGAGCGTGCCGGTGACAAAGGCGATGGAGAACTTACCGGCTTCCTCGGCGCCCACGAGCTGCGTGGACACAATGGTGAGCAGGGGAAACGCGAAACCCCATACGGCGGTGCCCAGGGTATTCCAGAGATAGTCGCGACGGGTGGCGTGATCTTCGTACTCGGCTTCTTGCGTGGAGAAGCCGCCGCCGTAGACGGCTCCGAGCAGGCGGTTCCACCAGGCATTGACCATGCGGTGGATTGGGCCGGGTTGGCGATCGCGCTCACGGCGACGGCGTGTGGCCTGGCTGCTGTCGGGACCGCCGGCGTTACGCTGGCTTAGCTCTTGGATTCGTGCGAGCTCCTCGGCGGTGTGCGATGCGGGGAACAGGCCGTTCTCGATGCGTCCGCCCTGTCCGTGCGCCCCGCCCGATACGGTGGGGTCGGTGACGCCGCTGCGGCGGGCGATGGCGCGGCGGATGCTATCGAGGGGCGTGATGCTCAAGACGATTCCTTTCTATTGCTGTGCTCTAGTATAGCCGCGGTGGTATCGACTCGTGTTTTTGACCAGGTTGTTCATTGATTTCGGCGGCGCCATTCAGTAGTCGGCACTTAGGGACGTTCCTTATGTGCCGGCACTTTAGGAACGTCTCTAAGTGCTGGCATCCGGGGACACTCCTTGAATGTTGCCTGTTCAAGAGTGTCCCCAACGACTAGTCGTTTAAGAGCGTTCCCAATGACTAGGCCGCTTGCGTGCGATTTTTGACCGTTGGGCGGGCTTGCCGCCCTTGCCGCAAAAACGTTTTTGCATATCGGGTACAACGGGCTTTACGTGAGTAAAGTGCGCGTCGTGTCCACGTGTCGCGTTTTTAAAGGAGGCCCCATGCCTGGTGTTACCCCTGCAGATGTTTTGTCCAACTTTGGTATTACGCTGGTCGAAGATCCCGCCGAGAATCAGCCCCGTCTGCTGGTCGATCTACCCGCCGCGGAGCTCGTCGAGCACGCTATCCGCCGCGAAGAAGGCCGCATGGCATCCAACGGCGCGCTGGTGATCGAGACGGGGGAGCGTACCGGCCGTTCCCCCAATGACCGCTTTATCGTCGACACCCCCGATGTCCACGACAAGATTGCCTGGGGCGCCGTCAACCGCCCGCTGTCCGTCGAGAGCTATGAGGCCATCAAGGCCGGCATCGTCGACTATCTCAACGAGCGCGACGTGTTCGTCACCCGTGGCATGGCAGGCGCCGACCGCAACCACACGCGTCGACTGCTCGTTGCCTGCGAGCGTGCCAGCCAGGCACTCTTTATTAAGCAGATGCTCGCCCGCCCGCTCGCCCGCGAAATCGCGCGCACCGGCGAGCCCGACTTCTGCGTACTCGCAGCGCCCGGTTACCAGTGCGACCCTGCCATCAAGGGCCTCAACTCCAGCGCTGCCGTGGTCATCAACTTCCAGGAACGCGTGATTCTGGTCGCCGGCACCGGCTACTCCGGCGAGATCAAAAAGTCTATCTTCAGCGTTATGAATTATTTGCTGCCCGTCGAGGACGACGTGCTGCCCATGCACTGCTCGGCCAGCATGGATCCCGTCACGCACGAGACCGCCGTGTTCTTTGGCCTGTCCGGCACCGGCAAGACCACGCTTTCGGCCAATCCCACGCGCCTGCTGATCGGCGACGACGAGCACGGCTGGTCTGACATGGGCATCTTTAACATCGAGGGTGGCTGCTACGCCAAATGCGAGGGCCTGGACGCCTTCCACGAGCCCGAGATCTTCAACGCTGTCCGCTTTGGCGCGATCTGCGAAAACGTGGTGCTCGACGAGAACCGCAAGCCCAACTACGACGACATCTCGATCACGCACAACACGCGCGTGGCATACCCTGTGGAGCACATTCCCAACGCGTGGACCAAGGGCATGGGCACCACTCCAAGCGTCGTGTTGTTCCTGACCTGCGACGCCTTTGGCGTGTTGCCGCCCATCTCACGCCTGACGGCCGATGCCGCCATGTACCACTTCGTGACGGGCTTTACGGCCAAGATCCCCGGCACCGAGGTCGGCGTCACCGAGCCCACGCCCACGTTCTCTTCGCTGTTTGGCGAGCCGTTTATGCCGCTCGACCCCATGGTCTATGCCAAGATGCTCGGTGAGCGCATCGCCGACGGCCGCACGCGTGTGTACCTGGTCAACACCGGCTGGATTGGCGGCGGCTACGGCGTGGGCCATCGCATCGAGCTTGCCTACACGCGCGCCCTGGTGGCCCGCGCCCTCGACGGTACCATCGAGGACAGCGAATTCGTGCATGACGATATCTTTAACGTCGACATTCCCACCACGTGCCACGGCGTGCCCGACGGCATCCTGGTGCCGCGCCAGTACTGGCAGAGCACCGCGCGCTACGACGAGGCGGCGCACAACTTGGCCGTGATGTTCGAGGAGAACTTCGAGAAGAAGTACTCGCACCTGCCCGAGTCCGTGAAGGCCGCCGGTCCGCACGCTCAGGTGCACGCCGACGCCCGTCATCGCGGCCGCGGCCTGCTGGGACTCCGACACTAGCGTTGCTTCAGACCCAAAACCACCATAAAGGGGACAGGCACCTTTGTGGTGGTTTTACTCGCGCGGATGACTCGGGTTACAATACGCCTGACATATTGCCCCCTTCTCCGGATGGGGGCAGCGTAAGCGCTCTTGTGGCGGCACCGTAGGGCTTTGAAGGTGGCCGCTGTAAGAGCGCTTTTTGTTTAGACGCTCGCGTGGGGCGAATCGTGAAGGGAGCACGTATGAAGGGCTTTATTGCCGAGGATTCGTTTTGGGAGCTATTTCCGCAGGCGGCTGTCGGTGTTGTGGTCGTAAAGGGCATGAAGCCCGCGGCTCAGATTCCTCAAGAGGACGTTGATGCGATTGCCGCGTTGCTCGACCGCGCCAATATCGATGCGGAGCGTCACCTGACGAGTGATACCATCAGCGAGAATGCGCCGGTTAAGGCATGGCGCGAGGCATATCGCCTATTCAAGACCAAGAAGGGCGCGCGTTGCTCAATTGAGAACCTGCTCAAGCGCGTGCTCAAAGGCAAGCCGGTGGGCCACATTACGCCCGCGGTGGACATCTACAACACGGTGTCGCTGTCCTACGCGCTGCCCGTAGGCGGCGAGGATTTGCACGCGATTGAGGGAGACCTTTGCCTGAAGGTGACCGACGGTGGCGATTCATTTCTGCCGCTTGGCGAGGAGACAGATGACCCGACGCTTCCCGGCGAGCTCGCCTACATCGATGATGCGGGCGCCGTATGCCGCTGCTGGAACTGGCGCGATGGCGTTCGAACGGCGTTGTCCGATGATTCGGCCGATGCTTTCCTGGCGATTGAGTGCGTGGAGCCCGAGCGGATGGGGGATTGCCAGGCCGCGATCGATCGCTTAGCCGAGCTGCTCGAGCGCTATCTGGGAGCGACGGTTGTCGTTAAAACGCTTGTGACCCGCGACAATCCTTGCGTGGGGCTGTAGCGAAGTCTGCGGATCAAACTCGATGCCCCAAACCACCACAAAGGTGCCTGTCCCCTTTGTGGTGGTTTTTATGTTGATGGGTTAACAAATGGGATATTTGGGTACAGGTGTTACCTTGTGCGGCTAAGATGTTTACCCGTAAGCATTATGCAAGCGAAAGGCGGTCGTCTCCCATGCAGCAGAACGACGAGACACGTTTCGAGGACTTTGTCGGACTGATCAGCGGGCTCTACAAGGAGATCCAGCGTATCAAGACGTCCGAAGGCGCAAGGCTGGGCCTCAAGGGCTCCGACGTTATGTGCCTGTACTATCTTGAGCGCAGCAAGGACGGCCTGACTGGCGCCGACCTCGCCCGCATGGCCGGCGTTACCCGTGCCGCCGTTTCGCGCACACTGGCACATCTGGAGGAGGGCGGCTACGTCGAGGTTGACGACCCGGGTGATGCGGCCGTCAAGTATCGTGCTCCGGTGCGCCTGACTGCCCTGGGCGGCGAGAGCATGAGCGAGGCCGATCGCATCATTCGCGAGGTGCTCGATACCACCGGCAAGGCCATGGGCGTGGAGCAGCGCGAGCAGATGTATGCATCGCTGCGCACGATCCTCAACACCCTGCGCGAGATCTAGAGCCGCGCTGGCGCTAGCTTTCAGCCAAGAACTGCATCGTCCCGTTTGAGCGCGTACGCCGTGCCGGGACATTGCTGTCAAAATTCCCTGCGCGAGACCTGCGCAAGAAAGGATTCGTTATGTCCGTCCGCATTATTACCGATTCCGCAAGCGATATGTCGCCGGCGGAGCACCCCGCTCTGCGTGTTCTGCCGCTGTCCGTCACCTTTGGCACCGATGTGTATATGGATGGCGTCGACATCGATCACCAGCGCTTTTACGAGATGCTTGTGGAGCGCGATGAGCTGCCCAAGACCGGTCAGGTCAACCCGTACGCCTTTTCGCAGGCGATTGCCGAAGCGCGTGAGGCCGGCGATGAGGCCGTGATTATTACCGTGGGCGCCAAGCTCTCGGGCACCAACCAGAGTGCTCGTACGGCACTTGCCGAGGCGCCGGGCGGCGACATGTTCGTCGTGGACAGCAATAACGTGACCTTGGGCGAGCGCGTGCTGGTCGAGTATGCGCTGCGCCTGGTGGACGAGGGCCAGGGCGCGGCTCAGGTTGCGGCGGCTGTCGAGGCCGTGCGCGACCGCGTGGTCGTCATCGGCCTGCTCGAGACGTTGGAGTACCTGGTGCGCGGCGGTCGCCTGTCTGCTGCGGCCGGTGCCGTGGGTACGCTGCTCAACGTAAAGCCCGTGGTGGCTGCCGAGGACGGTCTGATCGTGCAGCTGGGCAAGGCGCGCGGTTCCAAGAACGGACGTAACCTGCTCAACCAGAAGGTCGAAAAGGCGGGCGGCATCGACTTTTCCATGCCGCTGGCGCTCGGCTATACGGGCCTTTCGGATGCGGTGCTCAAGAAGTATATCGAGGACAGCGCGGCACTGTGGGCTGGCCACACCGAGGGCGAACTGCCCGTTCACACCATCGGCGCCACCATCGGCACCCATGTAGGCCCCGGCGCCGTAGCCGTAGCCTTCTTCCAACCCGTTAACTAGCCCACCTGCCAAAACCACCACAAAGGGGACAGGCACCTTTGTGGTGGTTTATGCTATTCCGGGTGGAAGGGAGCGAGCAATGGCGTCTGAGGGCTTTTTTGAGCGGGTGTACGAGGTGGTCGAGCAGATTCCCGAGGGGATGGTCGCCACGTATGGTCAGGTGGCGCTGCTTGCTGGACGTCCACGAAGTGCGCGGTACGTGGGGTATGCCTTGCATGGCAATCCGCGCCCCGGCGAGATTCCCTGTCACCGCGTGGTGTTTGCCGATGGCCGCATATGCGATGGTTTTGCTTTTGGCGGTCCCGATGCTCAACGTGAGCTTTTGCTAGGGGAGGGTGTGGCGTTTAAGGACGACATGCACGTCGACTTGGCCGCCTGTCGCTGGCCTGCAGGGCTCTAGCGGCTCTGCCGTGGTCAAAACTACCACAAAGGTGCCTGTCTCCTTTGTGGTGGCTTTCCGTTGCAGGTTTACCTGGGCTAACTTATGGAGAAGGTGTGTTGGGGTAGTTTGACGCTAGAAAGTAAGCCACGGTGAACTATATTGGTTTCAGCAACGGAGCAGGCAATAGGCGATGAAAAAGCCTGCCCTGTTGAGTTTGATTCGCATTCCTCCCCTCTGTGCGATTCAACGGTGTACTTCGGGAACAGGCCCGCTGGCAACTATCTGCCAGCGGGCCTGTTCCTGTTTCGGTGAGGATTCAGCCTCACCGTCTATGTTGTGCGAAGGCGCTTTGCCTAGTACACCATGCCCATGGCGTCCCGAACCTCGGCCAAGGTCTGCTCGGCGATCTCGTTGGCGCGACGGTTGCCCTCGTGCAGGACGTCCTTCACATAGTCCAGATCGTTCTCGTAGCGCTGGCGACGCTCGCGGATCGGTGCGAAGTACTCGTTGACGGCCTCGGTCACGTACTTCTTGAGCTGGCCGGAGCCGCCCATGCCAATCTCCTCGGCAATCTCGAACTCGGAACGGCCGGTGCAGATGGCGGCCGTCGAAAGCAGGCCGGACACGCCGGGACGGTTCTCGGGATCGAACGTGATCATGCGCTCGGAATCGGTCTGGCTCTTCTTGATGCGCTTGGCCGTCTCCTCGGCGGTCATCGAGATGTTGATGGCGTTGCCGTAGCTCTTGCTCATCTTGCGACCGTCCAGACCGGGCAGCAGCGGGGTCTCGGACAGCAGTGCGTCGACCTCGGGGAACACCTTGCCGTAGCGGTTGTTAAAGCGTCGGGCGATGGTGCGGGTGAGCTCGATATGCGGCAGCTGGTCGCGGCCGACGGGCACCACATTGCCCTTGCAGAACAGGATGTCGCAGGCCTGGTGCACCGGGTAGGTGAGCAGAAGGCCGGTGAGCTCGTGGCCCGAGGCCTCCATCTCGGCCTTAACCGTGGGGTTGCGCGCCAGCTCGGCCTCGGACACCAGCGACAGGAACGGCAGCATGAGCTGGTTTGCGGCGGGCACGGCGGAGTGCGCGTAGATCATGGTCTTGTCGGGGTCGATACCGCAGGCAAGGTAGTCCATGACCATGTTGTACACGTTGTCCTGGATGTGCTCGGTCGTGTCGCGGTCAGTGATGACTTGGTAGTCGGCGATGAGCACGTTGGTCTTGGCGCCCATGTTCTGCAGCTCAACACGGCCCTTGAGGGTGCCGAAGTAGTGACCCAGGTGCAGACGGCCGGTGGGGCGGTCGCCGGTGAGCATGGTGAACTTCTCGGGCGTTTTGGCCAGGCCCTCGCGAATGGCGTTGCTCTTTTGCAGCGCGACTTCGTAGCTGTTCTCGTTTGGCATGATTGCTCCTAACGTATGTTCATGGGTCAAGATGATAACGCGTTTATTGGAGGGGCGGGTCGTAAGTAGGCGAGGGGCGGGAGAGCGGCGGCTTGTGCGATGGGCGCGGCGTGGCTGCACGTTTGGCCGGCGGCGTCTGGACGCATCCTCGGCAGCTTACCCTAGAGCTTGTGGTGGCGCTCTTCCTTACGTTCCTCGGCTGCCTGCTCCTCCTGCTTAAAGGCGGGATCGTCGGGGGTGACGAGCTCGTCCTCGTGCGTGCGCTTGTTGTAATGGTGGCGCAGCACGGGCTCAAACAGATGTAGATGCTTGGCAAAGGCCGCCGAGCCAATGGCGAGCACGGTAAAGATGAGCACGCGCATGGGCACCTCGACCTGGTTGATCGCGGCGGCGCCGGCCGAAAGCATAATGCACCAGGCATAGATGAGCAGCACAGCCTGCTTTTGGTTGTAGCCCTCTTGGATCAGGCGGTGGTGGATGTGGCCCTTGTCGGCCTGCCCGATGCTAATGTGGGCGCGCTTGCGGCGCACGATGGCGCTAAACGTGTCGATGATGGGCACGCCGGCAACGATGAGCGGGATGATAAGCGAGGTGAGCGCGGCGGTGCGGCTCACGTTGAGTAGCGAGATGGAGCCCAGCGCAAAGCCCAGAAGCAGCGACCCCGAGTCGCCCAAGAAGATGCTTGCGGGGTTGAAGTTGTAGCGCAAAAAGGCCAGACAGGCGCCAAAGAGCGCAATGGAGAGCGCGGCGGCGTCGATGCGGCCCGAGAGAACGGCCATCGAAAACATGGTGAACGACGCGATGCCGCAGATGCCCGTGGCTAAGCCGTCGAGGCCGTCGATGAGGTTAATGATGTTGGTGAATGCCACCAGATAGATCACGGTGATGGGGTAGGCGAGCCATCCGAGCATGATTTCGCCGGGGGCAAACGGGTTGACGATGACGCCGATGCGCAGGCCACCCACGCAGGCGATGAGCGCAGCGAGGATCTGTCCGGCCAGCTTTTGCTTGGGCTTGAGCTGGATGACGTCGTCGATAGCGCCGGTCGCAAAGATGACGGTAAAGGAGAGCGCCAGCATGGGATAGCTAATGTGAAGGCGCGGGTGCGGCACCAGGACGGGCGGCCAGCCTAGGTGCCAGGTGCCTAGGATTTGCACAATGCAGGCAACGACCAGGCCCAAAAACACCGCCGTTCCGCCCAAACGCGGGATGGGCTTGGTGTTGATGCGGCGCTTGGAAGGATAGTCGACGGCGTCGAGCTTAATTGCCAAGCGCTTGACCAGGGGCACCATGAGGAAGGTCGTGATAAAGGCCGCCGCTGCCACGCATAGGTACGGTATGTAGCTCGGGGATGAAGCCATGAATCTAAAAACCGCCAAGCGTCGAAGGGAAAGGTCAGAAGAACGCCATGCGCAAAGGGCATAGCCGAATCATGATACTCGACCAAGGGGGGTGCATGGAATTGCGCGCAGCGATAATCACGCGCTTACCAGATATTAGGGTATTGTCGATGGATTGTTGGGATGCCGGTGGGGATCCATATGGACTGTAATGGCGATTTTCGGCAAAAGAAAACCACCCCCCACGTTACGAAAATGAACCCACCTAAAACAGGTGGGTGCCCTCATCGACTGTTCCAGCGTCCTTAACAACGAAGGATACCTGTACTAGGTACGACTGTGTGGGCTCCCTAAATAAACGCGACGGTTCACCCAGTTGCTCCGCGGGGGGCGGAATACCTACATCATAAAGCGGCACTTTATCGATTCCAGTCTTGACATTACAAAAATCGTGTCGGACGATTACGGCGCCTTGGGCTCGAGCCGTCTGTGCGGTTGGTCCCTTTACGTTTGAGCTGCTGAATCGTTGTTTTGGAGCATGTTTTTATGCCGACGCCGTTGACCGAACTTTTTTCGCCCGCCTGCCATTTGTGTCCGCGTCGTTGCGGTGCGGTGCGCGACGAGGGTGCGCACGGCGTATGCGGTGCCGATGACACGCTCAAGGTGGCCCGCGCGGCGCTTCATATGTGGGAGGAGCCGCCTATCTCGGGCGAGGCCGGTTCGGGCACGATCTTCTTTAGCGGCTGCTCGCTCAAATGTATCTATTGTCAGAACCACGAGATCTCGACGGGCAATTTTGGGCTTGAGATTTCGCCCGAGCGCCTGGTCGAGATTATGCTGGAGCTGCAGGACCAAGGTGCCAATAACATCAATCTGGTGACGGCGACGCATTATGCTCACCTGCTGCCGGTCGCGATTGCCGCAGCTCGGGAGCGCGGACTGGTCATTCCAATCGTCTACAACACGAGCGGTTATGAGCGCGCGAGTGCCGTGGCGGCGCTCGGCGATTTGGTCGACGTGTGGCTTACCGACTTTAAGTATGCCAATGCGGCGCTTGCGCAGTCACTCTCTCATATTAAGGACTACCCGCGCGTGGCTGTGTCGGGTCTGGCCCAGATGGCGCGCGAGATTGAGCGCCGCGGGGGAGAGCTGGTAGACGGGGACGGGCTCATGAAGCGCGGCATAATCGTGCGTCATCTGGTGCTGCCGGGGCATGCGGACGATTCGTGCCGCGTGTTGGACCTGGTGTGGCAGACGGTGGGCGACGTGCCGATCTCGGTCATGAACCAGTACACGCCCAATGCCCTCATGCGCGAACAAGGCGGCGACCTGGCGCGCGCCGTGACGCGCGAGGAGTACGAGCAGGTGCTCGACCATGCCGACGACCTGGGCTTTACGACGATGTTTTGGCAAGAAGGCGGAGCGGTAGACGAGAGCTTCACCCCAGCCTTCGACACCACCGGCGTCCTCACCAGCGCAAAGTAGCACATTCGCCGATGATTTTTCTGGGACGGGGATTAAAAAATCATCGAGAGGATCGCCTGCTCGAAAAGTTGTCAAAATAGCCGCGTCCCAAAAAGACTGGGTATTGGGCGTTGACAGTTGGCGAGCCGTAGGTAAAATATCAACTTGTCTTGGGGACGTAGCTCAGTTGGGAGAGCGCTGCCGTCGCATGGCAGAGGCCGAGGGTTCGACTCCCTTCGTCTCCACCCTTGGATTTGATAAGCCGCTGACATTGTGTCGGCGGCTTTTTTTAAAAGAAAGGGCTGTACCATGGCCAAGCTTGAGTCCCAACCACTGTCTGCCGAGGAACGCGCCGAGTTGGAAGAGCTCCGCGCCGAGAAGGCCCGCCGCGAGGCCCAGGAAGAGGCACGTCGCGAGCGTGAGGAGCTGACCGCCCTGCGTGCCGAGCGTGCGAAGGCCGAGGAGGCCGCCGCGAACGTCGCCCCCGCGCCCAAGCCCGCCGCCGCGAAGCCCGCGCCCACCGCACCTAAACCTCAGCCTAAAAAGGTCGCTCGTTCCAAGTCCGTCGAGCCCAAGCCGAGCCGTGACGAGATGACCTTTGCCCAGCGCATGGTTACCTCCAAGGAGCCTACGGGCGAGAACGAGATCCCTGGCATGGCGCCGGCTCAAAAAATCATCATTGTCCTTGCCCTCATCGCGTTTGTCATCTTTATGGGCTACACGATCCTGACCAGCATGGGCCTGCTCTAGCCCATTCGCGCTGGGTGCCATGCCCGAACACTCTGCCCTTTTCCAACCCTCAACCTCTGCACAACGCATCCGAAAGGTCGCCCCATGGCTTTGACCGACATCTCGCATCCCACCGACATTGCAATGCTCACCGATCTGTACGAGCTCACTATGGCCCAGGGCCTGTGGGAGAGCGGTAAGGCCAATGAGCAGGGTTGTTTTACCGCGTTTTACCGCGACCATCCTTTTGGCAGCGCCTATGCCGTCATGTGCGGCACCGCCGAACTGCCCGAGCTGGTCGAGAATCTGCGCTTTACGCCCGAGGACATCGACTACCTCGCCTCGCTCCAGGCCCCGGCCGGCGGCGCGATGTTCAAGCCTGGATTCCTCGACTACCTGCGCGATTTTCGTGCGCATGTAAACATCGACGCCGTGCCCGAGGGCGAGCTCGTCTTTCCGCGCGAGCCCATGGTTCGCGTCACCGGCCCCGCGCTGGAGTGCCAGCTGCTTGAGACGGCGCTGCTCAACATCGTTGGGTTCCAGACGCTTGTCGCCACCAAGACGGCGCGCGTGGTGCTGGCGGCGGACGGCCGTCCCGTTGCCGAGTTTGGCCTGCGCCGCGCTCAGGGTCCCGATGGCGGCTTGGCCGTCGCGCGCGCGAGCTACGTTGCCGGCTGCTCCTCTACGTCCAATGTGCTCGCCGGCCGCCGCTACGGTATTCCCGTTTTTGGCACGCATGCGCACAGCTGGGTGATGAGCTTCGATTCCGAGCTCGAGGCCTTCCGCGCCTTTGCCAAGTCGAGCCCCAAGAACTGTACGCTGCTCATCGACACCTATGACGTGCGCGAGGGCTGTGAACATGCCATTACGGTTGCCAAGGAGATGGAAGCGGTGGGCGAGCGCCTGTCGGCCATTCGCATCGACTCCGGCGACCTCGCCAAGCTCTCTAAGTATGTGCGCGGCCGTTTTGATGCCGAGGGCCTGCCCTATGTGGGGATCTCGGTTTCTAACGATTTGGATGAGTACACGATTCAGTCGCTGCTCGACCAGGGCGCGCCCATCGACAGCTTTGGCGTGGGTACCAAGCTTGCGACCTGCTATGACCAGCCGGCGCTGGGCGGCGTGTACAAGCTTTCCGCCCGCCGTGCGAGCGAGGCAGATCCATGGACGCCGGTGGTCAAGCTCTCTGAGCAGCCATACAAGCGCACGATCCCGGGTGTGCAACGCGTGCGCCGTTATTACGACGGCTTTGGCGGCCCGGTCTGCGACATGATCTACGACGAGGACCATCTGGCGGGGGAGGGCGCCGCGCGCGGCAATACCCTTGTGGCCGTGAACGATGCCGCCCTGGTGACCGACGTGTCCGAACTCGAGTATCGCGAGCTGCTGGTGCCGATCGTGCGCGATGGCAGTGCGGTGGCTCCGCGTGAGAGCATCCAGGACGCGCGCGAGCGCTGTGCTTGGGCGCTCGACCATCTGGACGCAGCTTTCAAGCGCTTCCTGTACCCGCAGACCTATGTGGTGGGTATGGAGCAGGGCCTGGCTCAGGTGCGCGACGAGCTCGTGCGTAAGAACATGGCCGCGGCCTCTGCCTTTCCCTGGGCTCACTAATTCCTTGGGCGGTAGGGGCGAGTCACGCTTCCCTGGCCGCCGGCTCGGCCGTTCGCTGAACAGTTGATTGGTTTGACGTATGACGACTTCTTATAAAACGATGGTGGTAAAGATCGGTTCGTCCACGGTGGTGGGCGCCGACGGCAAGGTCAACCGCGCCTTTATCGGCGGGCTTGCCGACCAGGCCGCAGCGCTGCGCGAGCTTGGCTGGCGCCTGATCGTGGTGAGCTCGGGCGCCATTGCCTGCGGCTATCCCGTGCTGGGCTTCGACCGTAAGCCGGTCGGCGACCTGCCGAGCCTGCAGGCCTGCGCCTCGGCCGGTCAGTGCATCATCTCGTCGGCCTACGACGAGGAGTTCCATGCGCGCGACCTGCTCACCTCGCTCGTGCTGCTCACGCGTCACGACACGGCGCGCCGCACGTCCTACCTGCACGCGCGCGACGCCCTGCTTCGCCTGGTGGAGCTCGGCGTGGTGCCGGTCGTCAACGAGAACGATACCGTCACCGTCGATGAGATCAAGTTTGGCGACAACGACACGCTGGCGGCGCTTGTGAGCTGCCTGGTTTCTGCCGATCTGTGCGTGACGCTCTCGGACATCGATGGCCTCTACACCGCCAATCCGCATGAGGATCCGACGGCCGAGTTTATCCCGGTCGTGCATAAGATCGATGCCAAGATTATCGCCTCGGCGGGCGATTCTTCCACATCGGTGGGTACGGGCGGCATGATCACCAAGATTCGCGCGAGCCGCATTCTCATGACGGCGGGCATTCAAAGCGTGATTTGCTCGGGCGAGGAGCCCGATGCGCTTGTGCGTCTGGCCCGCGGCGAGAGCGTGGGTACGCTGTTCGATCCGCCAGCTGAGCGCCTGGACATCGCGCCGCGCAAGCTGTGGATCGCGCTGGGTGACAAGGCACATGGCTCGGTGACGGTCGATGATGGTGCTGCGAAGGCGCTGGTAAGCCGTGGCTCTTCCTTGCTTGCGGTGGGTATTCGCGAGGTCGATGGCGTGTTTTCCGAGGGCGATGTGCTCGACGTGTGCGACCCGAGCGGTATGGTCGTCGCCCGCGGTATCGCCGAGGCCGATTCGGACGTGCTGGAGCTTGCCGCCGGCCGCCGCCAGGACCAGATTGCCGGCAACCGTCTACTGGCAGACCTAGCCGAGAAGCCCGCGATCCATCGAGACAACTTGATTGTATTTGCTTAGGCCTCGACGCCGGGCGCCTTCGATCTGCAATGCACGTGGGGCGAAATTACCAGGGTAACTTTGCCCCGCCGCGCTTATGTCCGAGCTGGTCGCCACGAAAACGGCCCATCTACTACGTTTAATAGGCTATCGGTGACCATACCAAGAATTGCAAAAAGAAAACCGCAGGTAGAACGCCTGCGGTTTTCTTTATTTATGGCATCTGGTTGGGCCATGCGGGTGAAACGTAGTAGATGGGCCGCTTTCGTGGCGAAGGACATCATCCGGCACTTGGGGACGTTTCTATTGTGCCGGCAGGTGGGGACACTCCTTTGCTAGAAGATTCGGCGCAGGTCTCCACGGTTGAGGGCCTCGTCGAAGAGGTGCTTGAATACCACACTGCCGTGCAGGCCGTCGTGCTCGAACTCGTTGGTCACCCAGGCGTGCGAGTTGCCCACGCGGCTGAGCGTGTCGAGCTGCATGCCCGAGTCCACGTACATGTCATCGAAGTACACCGCGGCCTGCAGGGGCACCTCGTTGCACGCCAGGCGCTGCGGGTCGTAGATCTTGTCCCAGCTTGTGTCTTCCATAAGCAGATCCATGGCGGGCTTGAAGGGCTTGAGCTCGGGCATCTGCTCGAACATCCACGGGAACATGGCCTCGCCGGTAAACATGAGCGGGCGCGCGAGGGTGTCAAACTCGGCGCGGTGTGCCTTCTCTTCAGCCGCGGCCCAGCCAATGGGCATGGTGTCACCGTCGGCGTATATGAACTCCTGCAGCGTCCAGTACAGCGGATTCGTGCGCGTGTTGGTGCGCTCGAAGGCGCGCATCAAAAAGCTGTCGGATACCGAGGCGCCGCAGGTCAGCGCGCCGTCGCCGTCAACAAAAGCGTGATCGATAATCCAATGCATGCGCTCAAAGCTCGGCTTCATGCCAAAGTCGCTGCCCATGAGCTGTAGGCGCTCGACCGTCATCGGCGAGCCGTCGGGCAGCACGGGCTTCTGAGCCTCGAGCGCATCGGCCAGGGCTGCCACGCGCTCGACGTCGGCAGGGTAGCGGTCGTAATACTGCTGCGTCTTGGCGACCATGCGCGGGAAGGTGTGCGCGTAGACTTCGCTTGCGCTCGCCGGCACGTGGGGGATGCCGCCGCAGGTAAAGCTTGCCGCCACGCCCTCGGGGAAGAGCGACAGATAGCTCAGCGTCAAAAAGCCGCCGTAGCTCTGCCCGAGTGTGACCCAGGGCCTGCCGCCAAAGCCTACCAGGCGCAGGTACTCAAAATCGCGCACGATAGAGCTGGCGAGGTGACGCTTGAGGAAGTCCGCCTGCGAGCGTGCTGTATCGGCGCCGGCGGCCTCGGCGCGATCGCCCAAGGTGGCAATCGTGCGTCCGTCCACGCAGCTACTGCGTCCGGTGCCGCGCTGGTCGGGCAGGACCACGCGGAAGTGCTTGACGGCCTCTTCGATCCAGCCATCGCTTGTGGGCGACAGCGGACGCGGGCTCTCGCCGCCGGGGCCGCCCTGCAAAAACAGGAGCAGCGGCAGATCGTCGTTGATGCGGTCGGGCGCGCAAACCACGCGGTAGAAGAGCTTGATGCTCTCGGGCGCGCCGGCGATGGGCGCCGGCATAGCGCCGCGGCGCATGGTGCTGCCGACGGCCAGGAGCATCGGCTCCAGGCCGCGCCAGTCGAGGGGGACGTCGATGCTGTGGTCCTCGACGTAAAGGCCGGGGACGTGGTACGAAGTGATGAGGGCCATGTGAGTCTTCCGTTCGTTGCGGTGTTTCGGGTTGACCAATTCTACCGCCGTGGGCGAGGCCATGCGCAAATCGGCTACCATGGTTGCAAACTTCTAGGAGAAAGGGCCGCCCATGTCGGTCGATATAGCCACGTATGTCCACGATCTTGCCGTTGCCGCCAAGGCAGCGTCGGCCTCGCTTGCCACGGCGAGCGATGAACAGCGCCAGGAGGCCGTGCGCGCCATGGCCGCAGCGCTGCGCAACGGTATCGACTCCATCGTTGCCGCCAACGAGCTCGATATGTCCGCCGCGCGCGATGCGGGTACCTCGGCCGGACTGCTCGATCGTCTGCTGCTGACGCCCGAGCGCGTCGAGGGCATGGCCGCCGGCCTGGAAAAGCTCGCCGAGCTGCCCGATCCTGTGGGCCGCGTGCTCGACCACCGCGTGCTCGCAAGCGGCGTGGACCTCACCCGCGTGAGCGTGCCGTTGGGCCTGGTCGCCATGGTCTACGAGGCACGCCCCAACGTGACGGCCGACGCCGCGGGCATCTGCATCCGCACCGGCAACGCCTGTATTCTGCGCGGCGGCTCGCTGGCCTATCACTCGTGTGCCATGATTGCCGAGCTACTGGCCGATGCCCTCGAGGCCAAGGGCTTCCCGCGTGAGGCCGTCTCGATGATTGAGTCTACCGACCGCGAGGCAACCGGCGAGCTCATGAAGCTTCGCGGCATCGTCGATGTGCTCATTCCGCGTGGCGGTGCAGGCCTGATCCAGCGCTGCGTGCGTGAATCGCTTGTGCCGGTGATCGAGACGGGCACGGGCAATTGCCATATCTACGTGCATGAATCCGCCGACTTTGATAAGGCACTCAACATTATCGTTAATGCCAAGACCCAGCGCGTAGGCGTGTGCAATGCCGCCGAGTCGCTGCTGGTCGACCGTGCTGTGGCCGATGCGTTTTTGCCTGCGGTCGTTGCCGTGCTGCACGACCACGATGTGCTGATTCACGGCGATGAGGCCACGTGTGCCGCTTGCGTTGCCGCCGGTCTTGCCGAGGGCGATGCTTACGTCGCCGCGACTGAGGAGGACTGGGGCCGCGAGTATCTGGCGCTCGAGATGAGCGTGAAGGTCGTGGCAAACGAGGACGAGGCCATCGCGCACATCAACCGCTACGGCACGATGCACTCCGAGGCCATCGTTGCCGAGGACACGGATGCTTGCGAGCGCTTCCTGGACGCGGTCGATGCCTCGGCCGTGTACGCCAACGCCAGCACGCGCTTTACCGACGGCGGCGAGTTTGGCCTGGGCGCCGAGATCGGCATCTCGACCCAAAAGCTCCACGCCCGTGGCCCCTTTGCCGCCGAGGCCCTCACCACCTACAAATACAAGCTCCGCGGCACCGGCCAGGTCCGCCCCTAAACCCCTCGTAAACGAAAACCGCCACAAAGGTGCCTGTCCCCTTTGTGGCGGTTTTAGGTGGCGTGGGCGGTTAGGCCTGGAAGGTATCGCGGTCGGGGGCGAAGGACTGCATGGCCGCTATGGTGCGGTCAAAGAGCTCGGGGAGCTCCCAGCCCAACATCTCGGCGCCCTGCGAAATCACGTCGCGCGAGCAGCCGGCGGCAAAGCGCTTGTCCTTGAACTTCTTCTTGAGCGACTTGGTCGTAAAGTCCATGACGCTCTTGCTCGGGCGCATGATGACTGCAGCGCCGATCAGGCCGGTGAGCTCATCGCAGGCAAACAGGATCTTTTCCATCTGCAGCTCGGGTTTGGGCAGCGAGGTGTTGAAGTCCGACGTGTGCGTCTGGATGGCGCGAATGAGCTCGGGAGACGCACCTTCGCCCTCAAGAATCTCGGCAGCATAGATGGTGTGGTTCATGGGGTCGTCCTCATGCTCCTCCCAATCCAGGTCGTGCAGCAGACCGACGATGCCCCAAAACTCCTCGTTCTCGGGGTCGAACTCGCGCGCAAAGTAGCGCATAGTGCCCTCGACCGTCTCGCCATGGGTGATGTGGAACGGGTCCTTGTTGTGTTCGTTGAGCAGTTCGAACGCGCGGTCGCGGGTGATTCCGGCGGTAAGCGGCTCTGCCATAAGAGACTCCTTGTGCTCGTGGGTATCGATAAGAATGAATACTACTAGAACGACTAGAACGAAAAAACCACCACAAAGGTGCCTGTCCCCTTTGTGGTGGTTTTTGGCTCGGATGGGTTAGTTGAGGGCGGCTTGGGCTAGGCGGGCTTCGGCGGCCTCCTCGGTGACGCCCAATGCCACGGCGAACTCCTCGATGGAGCGGCGCTTGGCTTCCTTGAGTACACGCATATAGTAAGAGCTGGGCTTTTTATCGGCTTCCTCGGCCTGGCGAATGCGGTGCATCATGGTCTTTGCCACGCGGACCGTCTCGGGCGCGCCCAGCTTGAGCTGCTGCTTAAAGTGTGTCTCTTCAAGCGAGCTGTTGCGCTCGGTAAAGGTGTCGCACTCCAGCTCGTCATAGTGGCTCAGCAGATGCTCGGCATCTTGCTGAGAGATGGCGGCATGCAGACGGTCGGCCTGCGCCACGGGGTACATAAGGATCGTCTGCGCATGCCCCTGCTTGGCCTCGAGCAACAACATGGGCTGCGGCGTGTCGTCCCTAAAACCGACGACGGTGCAGACTCCCTGACCCGGATGAATGACGTGTTGACCGATTGAGAACATGCTACCTCCAACTTATACGAATTTACGTATGTCTAGAATAACACGCTGACGTGCGCAAATCCTCGCTTTATGCAGGAAAAGCACACAACTCTGATAGGTAAGAGTATTCGATAAAAGACACAGCTCATTCACACCTTTATGCATTTTCAACGCGTGCATAATCTGCAGGCAGACCGGCATCTTTGAGTGACTCCATACAAGCTGTAGTCAATTTTGTGCATATGCAATTTCGATTGGCTTTACCCTGCGACAGTGCCCCTCGCTTGTGATAGAGTGCTACAAACTCTGGCTTTTGCCCTACGAGTGACCAAGAGCTCGGGGGCTTTAACACAAGGAGGATCTATGCCCGAGAAGATTGAAGAGCTGGTACGCGCTGCGCTTGCTGCGGCCCAGGAGGCCGGCGACCTTTCCGCATTTGAACTTGACGATTGCGCTATCGAGCGACCGGCTGACACTTCTCATGGCGAGTGGACCTCTACCATGGCCCTGAAGTCCGCCAAGCTGGCCCACTGCGCCCCGCGCAAGATCGCCGAGGCCATCGTTGCCCATATGCCCGAGGATCCCGCGATCGAGAAGGTTGAGATCGCAGGCCCCGGTTTCATCAACTTCTACCTCTCCGTTGCCGTCAAGAATGCCATCTTTGGCGAGGCTCGCGAGAAGGGCATGGACTTCGCTAAGTCCAACGTCGGTGGTGGCCTGAAGACCCAGGTCGAGTTCGTTTCCGCCAACCCCGTCGGCCCCATGCACATCGGCCACGGCCGCTGGGCCGCGCTGGGCGACTCGCTCTGCCGTGTTATGGACCACGCCGGTTACGACATCCAGCGTGAGTTCTACATCAACGACCACGGCTCTCAGATGAACACCTTCGGCAACTCCATCAGCACGCGCTATATGCAGCTTGCCGACATCATCGCCAAGCAGGGCGTGGATATTGACGAGGCTCACAAGCTGCTGATCGCCGACCGCGACGCCTTTGTTGCCGACGAGAACGACGAGCACCCCGAGACCCATCCGTATCAGGACAACTTTGCCGAGACCTTGGGCAAGGACTCTTACGGCGGCGACTACATCATCGACGAGGCCGCCGAGTTCTGGCGCACCGACGGCGATAAGTGGGTCAACGCCGATCCTCAGGAGCGCATGGAGAGCTTCCGCGAGCGCGGCTATGTAAAGATGGTCGACAACATGCGCGACCTCTGCCACGCCGTCAACTGCGACTTTGATCGTTGGTACTCCGAGCGCTCGCTGTACGTGAAGGACACCGAGGGCGAGACCGCCGGCACCTCTGCCGTCGACCGCGCTTTTGAGAAGCTCGACAAGATGGGCTACCTCTACACCAAGGACGGCGCCCTGTGGTTCCGTTCCACCGACCTGGGCGACGACAAGGACCGCGTCCTGATCAAGTCCGACGGCGAGTACACCTACTTCGCCTCCGACGTCGCCTATCACTGGGATAAGTTCCAGCGCGTCGATCACGTCATCGACATCTGGGGCGCCGACCACCACGGTTACATCGAGCGCGTCCGCTGCGTCTGCGACGCTCTGGGTTACCCCGGCAAGTTCGAGGTTCTACTGGGCCAGCTCGTCAACCTGCTGCGTAACGGCAAGCCCGTCCGTATGTCCAAGCGCAAGGGCACCATGGTGACCCTGCAGGAGCTCGTCGACGAGGTCGGCTCCGATGCCGCTCGCTACACGCTCATCTCCAAGAGCTCCAACCAGATGGTCGACTTCGACATTGAGGCCGTTAAGAAGCGCGACAACTCCAACCCGGTCTATTACGTGCAGTACGCTCACGCTCGCGTCTGCTCCATCCTGCGCCGTGCCGCTGACGTAACGCCTGAGCAGGCCGACGAGATGGGCATGAAGGCCGTTGCCGCCAAGGCCATCGGTGAGAACGTCGATTACTCGCTGCTGACCGACCCGACCGAGCTCGCCCTTTCGCGCAAGCTCAATGAGCTTACCGACCTGATCGCCAGCTGCGCTCGCGATCGCGCCCCGTTCCGTCTGACGCACTTTGCCGAGGAGCTCGCCGGTGACTTCCACAGCTTCTACGCTGCCTGCCAGGTTCTGCCGAGCGAGGGCCGTCCCGTCGACCCCGAACTTTCGCGTGCCCGTCTGGCCGCTTGCGATGCCGTCCGCGTGACGCTCGCCCTGGTGCTCACCCTCGTTGGCGTTTCCGCGCCCGAGCAGATGTAACCTGCGGGTCATTTGACCGTGTAGGTTTGGTTTAACTGAGCCCTATAAGCCCGATCTCCCACGGAGGTCGGGCTTTTTTCGCAAATGCCGACGTATTGACGAATTTGGAACAGCTGGAAATACGAAACTATGCCGGTTTACTACGATGAATTGAGGAATTCTAACCACGCCGGCTTTTCGCAAAAAAGCGCAAGGCATCTACCTGCGGTTTTAGTTCAACATGTTTCGGAGTGGTCGCGGTTGAGAGATTCGTCGTAGTAAACCGCCATAGTTTTGGCGGAGGCAGTCTGATTTGTGGGTGGTAAACCAAAGAGTGTCCCTTTTGACTAGTCGTTTAAGAACGCCCCCAATGGCTAAGTTGCAGGTGGCGGCGGTTGTGTTACACTAACGCTGCGTAGTTGACGCAATCATCTCGATACAGATCAATGATGTCCGTCGTTTTGAACGGAACTAGACTGTTTAGCCGCCCTGAAGGTTTATGCAGGGAGCATGTGATCACAGGGCTTGAAAAGAAAGTTGAGCAAACACTGTGTCTGATCAACAGCAAGAAAACGAAATAACGACGACGCAGGCCGCTCCCGCTGCACCGGTTGCGTCGGACCAGGTCGCGGCGCCCGCGCAAGCCTCGGCTCCCGAGACGCCTAAGGCTGCTTCGACGCCTGCGCCTGCAACTGGTGAGGAGGCTGCTCCGGCAAAGCCCAAGCTCACGCGCCACACGGCCAAGCCTGCCGCTGACGGCGAGGAGGTCACCAAGCCCAAGCGCCGTACCACGCGCACGACGCGCGCCAAGCGCACCGTTGCAGCTGACTCCTCGGCGCCGATTTCCGATGAGGTCGCGCAGGCACGTGCGTTGGCGCAGATTAGCGAGGCTCAGGTGGTGCGCGCCCGCCGTCGTGCTGCCGAGCGCGAGGCCGCGGCTCTGACCGAGCTTGCAGCTCCGTCTGTGCCCGAGACGCCTGCCGCCATCGAGACCCCTGCCGCCGACCTGCCGACCGAGAAGCCGGCACTGCGCACACGCCGCCGCACGGCTGCTAAGGCCGAGCAAGTTGCGGAACAGGTAGCCCCCGAGCTCACTGAGGCTTCGGTCCGTTCCGCGGCAGGGGAGGGCACATTGCCTGTTGAGCCCGCTGTGCCTGTCGAGGCCAACGAAGTTCCCGTTGTCGATCCGGCTTTGCGCCCGCACCGTCGCGGTCGCAAGCCCAAGGCCTTTGTCGAGGCAGAGAAGGCCGCAGCAGCAGCCGCCGCCGCTCGGGATGCTGCGGCGACCGCCGAGTCTGCAACCGCTGCCGATGCACCCGTCCAGGATGCTACGACTTCCGAGGCCGCTCCCGCCGATGCCGAGCCCGCCGACGTCCGTCCCGGTCGCAGTCGTCGTACTGCTGCTAAGCGCACGTCCAAGGCCAAGGCTGCCAAGAAGGGTGCGTCCGAGGATTCTGCCGAGACGACCGCCGATGCGTCGACTGATGTCGCCAAGGCCCAGGACGTCGAACAGCCTGCGTCCGAGAAGCCCAAGCGCGGTCGTAAGAAGTCCGTTAAGGCCAAGGCGTCCGAGCAGCAGGATGTCGAAGCGCAGGTTGATTCTGGCGCCGAGGCCAATGACGCCGCCGCGGCCAATGTTGGCACCGCCGCAACCGATGGTGCCGCCCCCGCTGAGGGCGAAGACGGCACTCGTCCCAACCGTCGCCAGCACAAGCGCAACGACGAGCGCAACGAGCGTAAGGACGACCGCAACAACGACCGTCGCAACCGCCAGCGCGATCGCAAACAGCGCAACAAGGAGCGTAATGCCGCTCCCACCGAGCCCACGCTTTCGCGCGAGGAACTCGCGGCCATGAAGGTCGCTGAGCTGCGCGAGAAGGCTAAGGAGTTCGAGATCGAGACGACCGGCAAGAAGAAGGCCGAGCTCGTCGAGGAAATCTACGTCACCGCTGCGAAGGCCGAGGGCTTCCGCGACATCAAGGGCATTCTGCAGATTCGCCCGGACAGCTCCGGCATCATCCACGCCCATGGCTACATGAAGTCCAACGACGACGCCTTCGTGCCCGCCTACCTCATCCGCTCCGCGCGCCTGCGCACGGGCGACGTCATCGAGGGCTCGCTGCGTCCTTCGCGCGGCGGCGACAAGCGCGCCGGCCTCGCCAAAATCACGACCGTCAACGGTCTGGACCCCGAGCAGATTCGCAACCGTCCCAAGTTCGGCGACCTCACCCCGGTCTATCCCAACGAGCCGCTGCGCATGGAGCACGGCAAGGACTCTATTACCGGCCGCGCCATCGACATCGTGTCACCGATCGGCAAGGGCCAGCGCGGCCTGATCGTGTCCCCGCCCAAGGCCGGCAAGACCACGATCCTCAAGAAGATCTGCCAGTCTATCTCGATTAACAACCCCGAGGTGCACCTCATCTGCCTGCTCGTCGACGAGCGCCCCGAAGAGGTCACCGATATGCAGCGTTCCATCAAGGGCGAGGTTGTGGCGTCGACCTTCGATATGCCTGCCGACAACCACACCCGCGTGGCAGAGCTCGTCATCGAGCGCGCCAAGCGCATCGTAGAGCTGGGTGGCGACGTCGTGGTGGTGCTCGACTCCATCACGCGCCTCGCCCGCGCCTACAACTTGGCGGCGCCCGCCTCGGGCCGCATCCTTTCGGGCGGCGTCGATTCGGCGGCCCTATATCCGCCCAAGCGCTTCCTGGGCGCAGCCCGCAATATCGAGAACGGTGGCTCGCTCACCATCCTGGCCTCTGCCCTCATCGACACCGGTTCCAAGATGGACGAGGTCATCTTTGAGGAGTTCAAGGGCACCGGCAACATGGAGCTTAAGCTCGACCGCGACCTGGCCGACCGCCGCATCTTCCCGGCTATCGACCCCGTTGCCTCCGGTACGCGTAACGAGGATCTGTTGGTCGACGAGCAGATGCGTCCGTTTGTCTTTGGTCTACGTCGCATTCTTGCAGGCATGAACAACACCGAGCGTGCGGCCGCATCGTTTATCAAGGGTCTTAAGGGCACCAACACCAACCAGGAGTTCCTGGTGCGTTCGGCCAAAAAACACAGCGACTACGAGCAGACGTTCTAGGTTGTCATCTACGCGCAGCGATAGTCATCAATGCGATAAAGGGTCGGGGCTTTGAGCCTCGGCCCTTTTCTATAGCGCCGCTCCGCGCTTATTTTTGACCGTAAGACCGACGAGCAGCAGGTTTCCCGTTTCAATCCGACATCGTCGCTTGCAATCGGCAGGGCGGTTTCGCATAATAGCTTTTAAGCTTCGCGACGGAAAACGCAGATGAAACGAACCATATACCGTTGCTTTGGGGCATAGCCCCGCTTCATCTTCTCTCGCGCAGCCAACTGAATGATGCGATTTGGGTGCTGGAAGATGGGGAGAGCTCATGGCTTCTTCTGATGCAACACAACGAGCAGTCCTTGCCGGACTTTCCTGCGGGATCGGCCTTGCCGCCCCCGTGGTGATGTATGCCGCGACGCTGCCGTTCTCGTCGGTCAACGAGACGGTTGTCGCGGGCGCTGTTCCCTTTGCCGTCGGTGCGGTGGCGGGCGTGGGCATCTATGCCGCCTCGCTGGGTATCTCCGAGTACCGTGCGCAGCGTGAAGAGCGTCTGTTCCAGCCCGATGCCATGGGCGGTGCCGCCAATCTCAATCAGCATCAAAGCGAGTTCAAGACCGCCTCGATTCCAGCTCAGCAGCAGGATGCGACTCCATATGCTGCCGCTTCTGCTTCTCAGGCTCAGTCGGAGCAGTCTACCTCGGCATTCCTTTCCGGCCTGACTGGTGCGTTCCAGCGCCGTCATGCCGATGATGGTGTCCCTACCATCGCTCGAGCCGCAGATGCCATGGACGAGGCCGAGGCTTGGTCCATGATCGACAGTATGCTCGACGACGATTCGCCGGTGAGCTGCGACCCTGCACACTCGCGCGACGTCTATCAAGTCGCCATCGACGAGCTCACCAATGGCGGGCAGACCGGCTCCTTCAATCGCGACGACATCGCCGCCGCGGCACGCGCCGTGTCTGGCTCCCAGGCCGCCCCTGCGGGCAGCACGGCGGCTTTCGTGGCACTCGTTGCCAACGCGGCAGCCAATAACGCCTACAACGCTACCTCGGCGGACGCGAACGCTTCTGCCGACAATTCGTACGTTGATGAAGCCATGGCTGCGGACGAGGAGGCCGTTGCCGCCCGCCGTGCCGCCGAAAGCTCGCTGTGGGGCGCTCCTGCCCAGCAGCAGGCGGCCGAGGCTGCGCCGTACAATGCAAACCTCGCCAGCATGCCTATCATCTCCGGTGCCGCGGACATCGATCTCGATGACCTCGATGAGCCTGCAGCCATCACCGCATCGATTGATGCCCAAGATCGCATCGACACCGGCGACCTTCCGGACGCCTCGCTCGAGGTTGATGTCCCCATGGCCGATTACTCGGGCCACGAGGACATGTGGGCCGCCGCCATCGCGATTCTGGATGAGATTGACGAGCCTGCTCCTGTTGTAGCGCCCGCTCCCGTCGCTGCCCCTCAGCCTGCTGCCCCCGCCTATGTCGGCCGTCACAGCGCTGTGTTCCCCGAGGATACTGCCCGTATCTCGCGCGAGAGCATCGAGCGAGCCGAGGCTATTGCCGCCGGCATTATGGAAAATCGTCGTCACGAGCGCGTCAATCAGATCCTCGAGGAAGAGATCGAGCGCCTGCAGTCCTCTACCGCCAAGCGTACGGGCCGTGCCTATCTGAGCGTTATCGAGGGCGGTACCGCCAGCTTTGCGCCGCTCCGCGCGGAGGCATAACTTCTGCATGGTTAAGATCAATCAAAAATGGGCGGTCGTGACCTGCCTGATGGCGCTCTTGATCTGGGGCAATTCGCTGGTTCCTGGCTCGGGGTCGGGCTCGCTGAGCCTAACGGTCATGGAAGCTATCCGCGGTTTCCTGCACGGCGTGGGACTTCCATATGAATGGGTGACCAACTTTGTTGTTCGCAAGTGCGCGCATTTTTCCGAGTATATGGTGCTCGGCATCCTGGCTACGCACGCCTTTGATTTTGAGGGCCGGCGCACCTTTAACGTGTTGCTGCCCACGGCGGTGTTCCTGCTGCTGATTCCCTCGATCGACGAGACGATTCAGCTCTTTGTGCCGGGACGCGCCGGCATGATCACTGATGTGATGATCGACTGCTGTGGAGCGGCAACGGGCGTTGTGCTCCGATATCTCTTACGGTCGCTGATATGTGCCAAAAAAGCCGCCTAGGACGTATTGTTTGGTCCTAGGCGGCCTTTTTTATTTGAGGGCTTATATGAGGCGTGGTGGCGTCGTTTCGTAGGTCGGATTTGCCGGGCGCGCCACGCCCTGTGGGTTCATCTGCTACTGAAGCGCCTGTGCGCCCAGGGCCAGGCAGCCCATAACGCCCTGCTTGCCCTCGAGGCTGTTGTTGACGATGTAGTTATTGATGTCGTTGACCTCGGTCGTGACGATATAGCCGTTGAGCATCTCGGCACACTTTTTGCGTGCGAGCGGCACGATGGGAGTGTGGTCGGCCACGCCGCCGCCGACGATGATCTTTTGCGGCGCGTAGCACAGCGTGTAGGTCATGAGTGCCTGTGCCAGATAGCCGGCGAGCAGGTCCATGGCTTCCGGGTCATCAGCCATGTCTCCGGCGCTCTTGCCATCCCAGCGCTTTCTAACGCCGGGGCCGGCGATGAGGCCTTCGAGGCAGTTGTCATGGAAGGGGCAGGCGCTGTGCTCGCCAATGGTGTCGCGCGGGTCGCGCGTGACCAGGATGTGGCCAGCCTCGGGATGCATCATGCCGTGCACGAGCTTACCGCCCGAGAGCACGCCAGCGCCCACGCCGGTACCGATGGTCAGATACACCACGTCAGTGAGGCCCTGGGCGCAACCAAAGGTGACCTCGCCCAGGCAGGCGACGTTGACGTCGGTGTCGTAGCCGCAGGGAATATTGAGCTCGTTTTGGATGGTGCCCAGCAGGTCGAAGTAGCGCCATGCCGTTTTGGGCGTCTCCAGGATCTTGCCGTATTGGGGCGAGGCAGGGTTGACTGCGGTGGGGCCAAAGGCGCCGATGCCCAGCGCGGCGATGCCCTTGTCGGCAAGTCATGCGTTGACGGCCTCGACGGTCTCCTGCGGAGTCGTGGTCGCGATCTGCTCACGCTCCAGGACCGTGCTGTCCGCATAGCCCGTGGCGCAGACCATCTTGGTGCCGCCGGCCTCGAGCGCTCCGATAAGCTGCTGTTCTGCCATAGTATTCCTCTCTCCGGGATGAGTTGCTCCGTGACTAAAATATAGCGCTCTAAACCATTTAAGAAAGCGCTATAAAAAGAAGCCTCGCAACGCGGCGGGCGATGCGGGGCTTCTTTGGTTACTTTAGTTGCCGGGCCGTCCTTACCCGCGCGGGTTGATTTTATCACGTAGCGACTTGAGGTTCTCAAGCGCAGCGTTGAGCGTCTCGTCTCGCTTGGCAAAGTGGAAACGAATCAGATGGTTGACGGGCTCGCGGAAGAAGCTCGAGCCCGGAACGGCGCCCACGCCCACCTTGGAGGCCAAATCCTCGCAGAAGTCGAGGTCGCTGTCATAGCCAAACTCCGAGATATCCATCATCACGTAGTAGGCGCCCTGCGGCACGTTGTGCGTAAGGCCGATGCTGTCGAGTCCCTGACAGAACAGGTCGCGCTTGGCGGTGTAGAGGTCGAGGACCTCCTGGTAATAGCTGTCGTCGAAGTTGAGGGCGGTGACGACGGCTTCCTGCAGGGGAGCGGCGGCGCCTACGGTGAGGAAGTCGTGGACCTTCTTGATGCGCTCGGTGATCTGGGCTGGGGCAATGGTGTAGCCCAGACGCCAGCCGGTGATGGAGTACGTCTTAGACAGTGAGCTGCAGCTGATGGTGCGCTCAAACATGCCGGGCAGCGTGGCCATGTACACGTGCTCGTGGGGCGCGTAGACGATGTGTTCGTAGACTTCGTCGGTGATGCAGTAGGCGTCGTGCTTTTTGCAGAGGTCGGCGATAAAGGTGAGCTCCTCGCGGGTAAAGACCTTGCCGCAGGGGTTGGACGGGTTGCACAGGACGATCGCCTTGGGATCGTTGTCGCGGAAGGCTGCCTCGAGCGTCTCGCGGTCAAAGTCGAATGTGGGCGGGTTGAGCGGCACGTAGATGGGCTCGGCGCCCGAAAGGATCGTGTCGGCGCCGTAGTTTTCGTAGAACGGCGAGAAAATGACGACCTTGTCGCCGGGGTTCGTGACCGTCATCATGGCGGCCATCATGGCCTCGGTGGAGCCGCAAGTGACTACGATATTCTCGTTGGGGTTCACCGGCATGCCCATAAAGTGCTCCTGCTTGGCGGCGAGCGCCTCGCACATGGCCTGGGAGCCCCAGGTGATGGAGTACTGGTGGTAAAGCGGCTTGGGGTCGGCGGCGATGGTGCTCAGGCTATTGAGCAGCTGCGCCGGGGGATCGAAGTCAGGGAAGCCCTGCGAGAGATTGACAGCGCCGTACTTATTGGAGATGCGTGTCATGCGGCGGATGACCGAATCGGTAAACGTTGCCGTACGGTTGGAGAGTTCTTTCATGCCGGTCCTTTCGAGCATTTGCAGTGGGGCAAGTTTACTCCTATGAAACCGGTGGGAATTGCTCGAAACGCGCTTGAAAAACTCTTTTCAAAATTCTTGAAAATTGGGGCTTGCATCGCGTGGCGTTCCTTGCAATAATAGTCGAGCGCGAAGCGCACAGGACACGGTGGGTGTAGCTCAGCTGGCTAGAGCGACGGGTTGTGGTCCCGTAGGTCGAGGGTTCGAGTCCCTTTACCCACCCCAGTTCTTGCTTCGTGTTGATATCGGGTCGTTAGCTCAGTTGGTAGAGCAGGGGACTCTTAATCCCAAGGTCCAGGGTTCGACCCCCTGACGGCCCACCACACGATATCTCCTCTAAAGTCCGCCACAACGGACTTTAGCTTTGGGTCGTTAGCTCAGTTGGTAGAGCAGGGGACTCTTAATCCCAAGGTCCAGGGTTCGACCCCCTGACGGCCCACCCAAAGATGATTAAGACGGTCAACGAAGGTTGGCCGTCTTTTTTTGTTGACCTTTCATGGGGTCGAACCCGTCGGGGCGCGGAGCTGAGGAAATGCGTGAGCATTTACCAGCGCAGCGCGCAAGGCGCGAAGCGCCGCAGCGGCCGCCTGCAAAGCAGGCTGACCCCCTGACGGCCCACCAAAGCAAGTTAAGACGGTCAACGAAAGTTGGCCGTCTTTTTTGTTGACCTCGCTTGGGGTCGAACCCGAAAGGGCACAGCCGCTTTCACAGATCGAGTCTACCCTGGGGATCAGTAAAACCGGCGCGTCTGCACGGCGAAGTACGCCTGTGCGAGCGCGATTTCTTGCTTGTTTGAATCTCCGTTTTGGGCGATTAATAGCATGCATAGCGCGTAAGCTTGTAGTCTTTAACCGCGCGAGCGGCGACACCGGCAGTTATCATTTTCGTGGTGTCACGAAAATGGGAATCAACTGGAGTTTTGTTTGTTTCGCACGAGACTTTTGCCCTCTTAACAACTTCGGCGAAGTTCTCCCATCGAGTGTATCCCATGGGTTCCATTAAATCGCGTGCGAGCCAATACTCAACGCCGTCTTCCACATTGGCGTAGCTATCAAGTTCGACACGCCACTTCTCGATATCTCTACTGTCCATATCTCCTCCTCGCTGATCTATTGTCTATGCGCGCTTTGCCCGCTCTGTACTCAGAATAAGGATACGCTGCCGTGCGGACACGAATGGGCCCCGTGCCACTTCGAGGTCACGGGGCCCATAGATATCGATTAGTTGTGCTCTGCTCTAGATAGGTGTCCAGTTTAATTCGATCGATAGTGCGAACCCAGGCTTTCGGTCCGCTTGCGCATGGCTTTGACCATCTCCGTTGCCAGCTGATTCTGCGATTGCAGGCGGGCGAGGGCTGCGATCTCGCTGTCTTTGGCATGCGGCTTGCTCAGCGCCGTTGCCTCGTCTTTCAGGCTTTCAAGCTGTTGCAGGGCCTTGGATAGACCTGCTTCGGTCCTGTTGATCATGCAATAGGTACTCATCGTGTGCTTAAGGCTGTGTGTTAGGCGTTCGGCATCTGTTGTGGCAATGCCATACTGAGGGAGGGCGATATCCATCGGAGCGGCCGCCTCGGGAGCGTCCAGCGCTGCTTGGGCTGCCGATGCGCCCGCGATGCGCCCAAACACGATGCCGTTGGCGCTTGACAAGCCGCCGATGCGGTCGGCGCCGTGCATGCCGCCTGTTGCCTCACCGCAGGCGAAGAGGCCCTCAATGCCCGTGTACGCGGTCATGTCGATCTTGATACCGCCGTTAGCGGCGTGGGCATACATCGCAACGCGCATCTCGTCAGTCGGGGCGATGCCGTGCTCGTCTTGCAGCCAGGTGGCAAAGGTCTGCACAAACTCTGGGACATCCTCGCGAGGGAAGTCGTAGTGGAGTGCCAGGCCTTCGACACTTGTCTGATCGATGACGAGATCGATAGCGCGGGAGGCCAAGCGTGACGTGAAGGGACCATATCCAGAGCGCTGCTCGAGCAGGTCGTCCAGCTTGTCGTCGGCAATATCTACCGGCTGGTCTACATGTACGTAGCGCCAGGTTTTCTCGTTGAAGACCAGGTTGCGCTTGGGCTCGGTGAAGCCGGGCATCATCTGCACGAACTCTATATTAGTAAGTGTTGCGCCGTGCGCCAGCGCGATGGCCTGCGAGGAGCTGAGCACATCAGCCGACGTAAGGCTGCGCTCGAACAGGCCGCTTGTGCCACCGGCTGCGATGATCGTGGCCTTGGCGGCAAAGGGCACGATTCGATTTTCGGTGAGGTCGTAGAGCACGGTTCCGGTTATTCTGCCGTTCGTGTCCTCAACAAGGTCGATAAGCTCATGGCGGGGGAGCAGGCGAATGCCGAGCGACTCGATCCGGGCTGTCAGAGCGTCCTCAAGGGGTTTGCGGGTGAGGCCGCGCCACATGCGCGTCTTGTGGTCAAAGCAGGGGATAAACTGCTTTTGCTGGGCGCTCTCGGCGCTTTGCGGACGCTGGAGCTCAACGCCCAGGTCTTGCTCGAGCCATTCAATTGCCTGGGGAATGCCGTGGACAAACGTCTGGACAAGCTCGGGGTCGGCGACGCCGCCACCAACGGTCTGGATGGTGTCGATGAGGTCTTGTTCGTCGTCTTCGTTGACGGGTCCGATAAGCCCCAGACCCCAGGTTCCGGGGAAGAAGCTCGATCCGCTCATGGTCTTGCCGGCGCTTGCCACAGCGACGGCTGCACCCGTGCGTGCCGCTTCGATGGCGGCGCAAAGGCCCGCAATGCCAGATCCAATTACCAGTACATCAGTCGATTCCATCGGATTCCTTTCTCGTCCGGCGCATTGTCGCACGGGTGATCGGCAATGGGGCCGCAAAGACTCGGCAAATCGGTAAAGGGCACATATGGCAGGTGGGCGTCATGGACGCTCTGGCGCTCCGTCTCATCACATCTCGTATTTCGCCCCAACTGATATATCGGCATTAGCTACCCTGCGACAGCGCAAACAAAAAGAGCCGCTACCCGGGTGGGTAGCGGCTCTAAAGCTCAACTATATGAGCATCGCGCGGGCGCGATTAGGCCTTGAGGGCCTCCTCGACGGCGACAGCGCAGGCGACGGTGGCACCGACCATGGGGTTGTTGCCCATGCCGATGAGACCCATCATGTCGACGTGCGCAGGCACGGAGGAAGAACCGGCGAACTGGGCGTCGGAGTGCATGCGGCCCATGGTGTCGGTCATGCCGTAAGAGGCAGGGCCGGCGCCCATGTTGTCCGGGTGCAGGGTACGGCCAGTGCCGCCACCAGAAGCGACGGAGAAGTACTTCTTGCCAGCCTCGAGGCGCTCCTTCTTGTAGGTGCCAGCGACGGGGTGCTGGAAGCGCGTGGGGTTGGTGGAGTTACCGGTGATCGAGATGTCGACGTTCTCGTGCCACATGATGGCAACGCCCTCGCGGACGTCGTCGGAGCCGTAGCAGTTAACGGCAGCGCGGGGACCATCGGAGTAAGGGATGGTCTCGACGACCTTGAGCTCGCCCGTGTAGTAGTCGAACTGGGTCTTCACGTAGGTGAAGCCGTTGATGCGGGCGATGATCTGGGCGGCGTCCTTGCCCAGACCGTTCAGGATAACGCGCAGCGGCTTCTTGCGAGCCTTGTTGGCGTTCAGAGCCAGGCCGATAGCACCCTCAGCGGCAGCGAAGGACTCGTGGCCGGCCAGGAAGGCGAAGCACTCGGTGTCGTCGGAGAGCAGCATAGCGCCCAGGTTGCCGTGGCCCAGACCGACCTTGCGGTCCTCGGCGACGGAGCCGGGAACGGTGAAGGCCTGGATGCCCTCGCCGATGATGGCGGCAGCCTCAGAAGCAGTCTTGGCGCCACGCTTGACAGCGAGAGCGCAGCCGAGGGTGTAGGCCCACTCGGCGTTCTGGAAGGCGATGGACTGGGTGTTGTTGACGATCTCACGCGGGTTGAAGCCCTTGTCGGTGCAGATCTGCAGAGCTTCCTCGAGGGAGGCGATGTCGTTGTCGGCGAGGCACTTGTTGATCTTGTCAGCGCGGCGCTCGTAACCTTCGAACGTAACAGTCATAGTTATTTCCCTCCCTTTCTACTCGTGAACCGGGAACACGCTGGCGACGGAGTGAGTCTCCTCGTCGGTGCGCGGGTCGATGTACTTGGCAGCGTTCTCCCACTGACCATAGTGGCCCATAGCGCCAGCGATGGCCTCCTCGGGGGTCTTGCCGGCCTTGACGGCGTCGGTGAACTTGCCGAGGTTCAGGAACTCGAAAGCGATGATCTCGTTCTTGTCGTTGAGAGCCATGCGGGTGACGTAGCCCTGAGCGAGCTCGAGGTAACGAGCGCCCTTGGCCTTGGTGCCGAACATGGTGCCGACCTGAGAGCGAAGGCCCTTGCCGAGGTCGTCGAGGGAGGCGCCCACGGGCAGGCCGCCCTCGGAGAACGCGGTCTGGCTGCGGCCGTAAACGATCTGCAGGAAGATCTCGCGCATAGCAACGTTGATGGCGTCGCAGACGAGGTCGGTGTTGAGGGCCTCGAGGATGGTCTTACCGGGAAGGATCTCGGAAGCCATGGCGGCAGAGTGGGTCATGCCCGAGCAGCCGATGGTCTCAACGAGGGCCTCCTCGATGATGCCGTCCTTGACGTTCAGCGTGAGCTTGCAGGCGCCCTGCTGAGGTGCGCACCAACCCACACCGTGCGTAAGACCGGAGATGTCGGAAATCTCCTTAGCCTGGACCCACTTGCCCTCCTCGGGGATGGGTGCGGGGCCGTGGTATGCACCCTTGGCAACGGGGCACATGTTCTCCACTTCCTGTGAGTACTGCATGCCTCTCCTCTCTATCGTGTTGGCGTCCCGTCTGGGGGTCGTGGCTGGCGATTGCCGGGCGACCCTTCGAAAGGGACATGACATGCAGCCCCTATAATACCGCGAAATGCACGGAATATTCGGCGAACGGCTCAGTTTTCGTAGCGAGAAGTCCGGAAGTTTTAATTGAAACGGTTTAACTATATGTTCTGTGGTCGCGAACTTCCGTAGAGGGGGTTCGTCTTGGGCAAGCTTTTGGTCAGCTCTTGTATGCGTTGCGGGGTCTGACCTGTTGCAACGGTGCCGTTCGCCGCCCGTTTACTGCCTTTGGCCGCGCGAGTGTATTGTTTTGCGTGAATGTTTTGATGGCACGCTTCAATCGTGCTGTATTGGATGGCAATCAGATCCCGGCGAAGGGAGTGCCATGCAGCGCGTTTGGAGAACGGTTACCGGCTTTTACCATGTCTGTGCCCGCGGTGTGGGCAAGCAGCTCATCTTTGAGGGCGATGAAGACCGGTGGGAGTTTTTGGAGCTGATGCGCGAGTGCTGCCGCGAGGCGGGCGTGACGGTTATCGCCTGGTGCCTTATGGGCAATCACGTGCATCTGGTGCTTGCAGATTACGAGGACGCGATGAGCGCGGCGATGCACCGGCTGCTTTTGACGTACGCGCGGCGGTTCAATAAACGCACGGGGCGCACGGGTCATCTGTTCCAGAACCGTTTTGACCGGCGCTCGCTCGATACCGACTGGCAGGTGATGGAGGCTATTCGCTCCGTACACGCCGATCCACAGGAGGCGGGCGTTGGCCTAATCGAGCGTTATCCCTGGAGCAGCTTTGCGGAGCATCTGCGCGCTTACGACAGTGATGCGGCAGATGCCACGAGGGGATTTTCCGATCCTTCTTGCATGCTTGAGCTTTTTGGTTCTGCCGAGGCCTTTGCTGCCTATTCGCTTTCGACGCCCGAGGGCGGCGAGCCAACGCTGGGCGATATGAAAGAGACGGAGTGGGAACGCCACGCCTTTGCCGACAAGTTGGCGAAGAGCCTCGGGGTTCCGCTCCGCGGGGTTAAAGCCGCACCGCCGGCGCGGCGCGATACCGTTATTGTTGGATTACACGATGCCGGTTTCACGGTGCGCCAGATTGAGCGCTATACCGGGATTGGCAAAAGTACCGTCTCTCGTATTGTGCGTGCCCGCGCGCGGACGGCGATGCGGACTGGCGGAAACGTGATGTAGGGTCGCCTGTGCACCGCAGATGGGGTCGTCCATACGCCGCAACAAGCGTTCAAAAGCTTGGTGCGGTAACTGCACTTCTTAATATGCATAGAACAATCGCCATCTTGCATAAAATAAGGGCTCAGTCCGGGTTTGCCCGTGCCTACCCCCATCTGCGCCGTGCAAAAAACGGAGTTTTCAGCATCGCGGTACTGCCACTACCGTCGCAATTTTGCAACATACGGGCCCCGAAACTATTTATGTCTGCCGATGCACTCCCGAAGCTCATGTTTGCGCCCCTGAGACCACGATGCTTGTTCTAAAACGCACTATATATGCGCCTGGAGACGTTGATTAACGCTTTCGATGCGTATACACACAGCTTGGCGTGCTGAATACTCGCAAAAATGCACGCCGCTCCCTATGGGACCCGTCTGCAGCAGGCGCGAAGCGAATCGGAGCCCAGCTGGATGGGGCATGGGACGATGCTAGGCGTGCTCGTGGCCCTGCCGCAGGCCTTTGGTGCTGTGGAAAACGCCCGTGTTCGCGTCTGGCTGTGTGGTAAATGACAGACGGGGTGCCGGACGCGCGGACTTTGTGCGTTTGCGCTCATTAGAAAAAACAGAGCCGCCCGTATCGGGCGGCTCGGCAATCAAAAACCTTGGATTTGGGGCATACGCTACTGGTTTGCTTGCCCCTCGAGCATGCCGTCGAGGGTGCGCCAGGCGAGCTCGGCGCATTTGACGCGGGCGGGCATGTGCGAGATGTCCTGAAGCTGGGCGGCTTCGTCCAGGTCTTCCAAGTCCTCCTCGGAGAGCTTCTCGCCGCGGATCATGGCGAGGAAGAGTCCCGCCAAGCGACGTGCCTCCTCGACGGTCTCGCCGGTGATGAGGTCGGCCATGATGTCGGCACTGGCCTGGCTGATGGCGCAGCCGTGGCCGGTAAAGGAGGCCTCCTCGATCACGCCGTTCTCGACGCGCAACTGCAAGGTGAGCTCGTCTCCGCAGCTGGGGTTGATGCCGTCGTGCTCGTGCGTGGGAGCATCCATCTCGTACTTATAGTCGGGGTGCGAGTTGTGCTCCATAAATGTGGTGGAGGTGTAAAGGTTACCCATTGAACGTGCTCCAAACGTGATGCAGACCGGCGATGAACTTGTCGATGTCGGCCTTGTCGTTGTAGAAGGCCACGCTGGCGCGGCAGCAGGCAAGGTTCTCGACGCCCAGCCAGGTGAGCAGTGGCTGCGCGCAGTGGTGGCCGGCGCGGATGCAGACGCCGTCCATGTCCATGATGCTCGCGACGTCGTGCGGGTGGATGCCCTTGACGTTAAAGCTCACAACGCCGTGGTGGTTGTCCCAATAGATGGAGCCGATGATCTGGACAAAGTCGAGCTGCATGAGTTCGCCCATCAGATAGTGGACGAGTGCCTGCTCGCGGGTCTGGATGTTCTCGTAACCCACCGTGTTGACCAGGTAGTCGAGTGCCGCACCCGTGGCGAAGATGCCGGCGGCGTCCTGCGTACCCGCCTCGAACTTCTCGGGGACAGGAGCCCAGACGGCGTCCTGCTCGGTGACCGAATCGATCATCTCGCCGCCGGTTAGCATGGGCGGCATGGCGTTGAGCAGGTCCATCTTGCCCCACAGCACGCCGATGCCCATGGGGCCCATGGCCTTGTGCGCGCTAAAGGCAAAGAAGTCGGCGCCCAGATCGGCCACATTGACTGGCATGTGCGGCAGCGACTGTGCGCCGTCGACGACCAGATAGCCGCCGTACTTGTGCACGAGCTTGCCGAGGTTCTTGACCGGGTTCTCGACGCCCAGCACGTTGGAGACCTGTCCCACGGCTAGGATCTTGGTCTTGGGACCCACCTTGGCAAGAACCTCCTCGGTCGTGAGCTGGCCGGTCTTGGTGGGGTAGAGGTAGACGAGCTTGGCGCCGGTCTCACGGCAGACCTGCTGCCACGGAATCAGGTTGGAGTGGTGCTCCATGATAGTGATGACGACCTCGTCGCCCGGTTCGAGCACTGTGGGCGCAAAGCTCTTGGCGACCAGGTTGAGCGACTCGCTCGTGTTGCGGGTGAAGACGATCTCGTTGGCGTTGGGGGCGCCGATGACGTCGGCGATCTGTTGGCGCACCTTTGCGATGGCCTCGGTGGCCTCGACGGACAGCGAGTACAGGCCGCGCAGGGGGTTGGCGTTCAGGCGCTGGTAGAAGTCGCGCTCGGCATCGAGCACGCAGGCAGGGCGCTGCGCGGTTGCGGCGCTATCGAGGAACGCGATCTCGGGGTGCTGCTGGAACAGCGGGAACTGCGCCTTGTAGGGGTTGGTCTCGATGTCGATGGTAGGCCAGCCGCGCGAGGCCTCGTCACTGGCGTCGAGCTCCATAGGCTCCGGTGCGGTACAGGTGTCACATTTAACGTGCTCGGTATCGATCATGCGAGCTCCTCCTCAAAGTTGTCGATCAGGTTGTTGCCCAGGCGGACAACGGCGGCGCGGGTGCGCTCGTCGGTGGCGGAAAGCGCAGCGTCCTCCAGCTTAGCGCGGATGAACAGGTCCTCGGCTGCGTTTTGGTCAAGGCCGCGGCAGGCGAGGTAGAACAGCTGCTCGTCGCGGACGTGGCCGATGGTGGCGCCGTGGTTGCCGGCGACGTCGTCCTCGTCGCAGAGGATGACGGGAACGGTCTTGTTGTCGACGCCCTTGTTGGCCAGCAGCACGGTTTCGCGTTCGGTGCCGACGGCACCCTTGCAGCCGTGCACGAGGTCGATGGTGCCGCGGTAGACCTTCTTGGACGTGCCGGTCAGCACGCCGTTGGCGTCGATTTCGCACTCGGTCTTGCGACCGCGGTGGCGCAGCTCGTAGTTAAAGTCGCGCACCTGCTCGCGGGCGCCCAGGTAATCGGTATCGATCGTAACCTTGGCAGTGTCGCCCAGCAGGTCGCTGGCAAGGCCGGTGGCGCTGGCGCCGGCGCCCAGCACGGTATGCTGCACGTTGACGCGCGCGCCCTCGTCTAGGAACAGCCCGGTGTCGTCGAGCGAAATCCAGCTGTCGTCGAGCGTCTGCGTGCAGGTCACGTTGACGGTGGCGTACTCGTGGGCGCACACGCGTAGCACAGAGCCCACGACGCCCTCGCCCTCGGCGGGCGAGTCTAAGGCGATATGCAGGTCAAGCGTTGCCTGCGGGCGGGCGACGACGTCGATGGCGGCAATCGCAGCCGCCGCGTCGTCGCCGCTTACGCGCACGGTAACCGTGGCGTGCTGGTACGCAGGCATATCGATGACGATGCGCTTGGTAGCGTGCTCGGCCATGTAGGCGTATGCAGCCTCGCCCATGCCGGTTTCGAAGGCCTCGGCGGGGGAGAGCTCCTCTTCGAGCTTGATGGCGCCGACCTGGTAGACAGAGGTGGCGGGCACGTCGAGCTCGGTCTCGGGCGTGATACGGGCGCGGTCGGCGGCATCACCGGGGGCAGCGGTACGGCGCTCGGGGAAGCGCTCGGCCATGGCTTCCATGGCGGTGTCGAAGGCGTCGGCAGCACCGCGGAACTGCTCGTCCAAGCCCTCGACCTCGACGGCCTCGGCAGGAGCGACGGCAAGCTCGTCCGAAAGCTCAAGCTTAGTCTGGTTCATCTTGAGCCAACCCCAAGTGGCAGCCGGCATCGCATTGACCTGCTCAAGGGTGGTAGCAGCGGTGTTCGTGGTCTGTTTCATTATCCGATCGCTCCTTCCATCTCGAGCTTGATCAGGTTGTTCATCTCGACGGCGTACTCCAGCGGCAGCTCCTTGGAGACCGGGTTGGCAAAGCCGTTGACGATCATGGTGCGGGCCTCTTCCTCCGAGATGCCGCGGCTCATCAGGTAGAACACCTTGTCGTCGCCGATGCGTCCGATGGTGGCCTCGTGGCCGATATCGACGTTCTTGGCGCGGATGTCCATAGCGGGGATGGTGTCGGAGCGGCTCTGGTCATCGAGCATGAGCGACTGACAGCTCACGGTTGCCTTGGAGCCCTCGGCCTTGGGTGTCGCCACGATGGAGCTGCGGAAGGTCTGGATGCCGCCGCTCTTGGAGATGCCCTTGGTCTCGACGGTCGCCGAGGTCTCGGGCGCGTTGAGCACGACCTTGCAGCCGGTGTCGAGGTTCTGCCCGGCGCCGGCGAAGGTGATGCCGGTAAAGCTCGAGCGGGCGCGGCGGCCGTTGAGCACGCTCATGGGATAGAGGTAACCTACGTGGCTGCCGAAGGAGCCGCTGATCCATTCGATGTCGCCGTCCTCGTCCACGCGCGCACGCTTGGTGTTGAGGTTGTACATATTCTTGGACCAGTTCTCGATGGTCGAGTAGCGCAGGTGCGCACGCTTGCCCACAAAGAGCTCCACGGCGCCAGCGTGGAGGTTGGCCACGTTGTACTTGGGCGCGGAGCAACCCTCAATGAAGTGCAGGTCGGCATCGTCCTCGACGATGATGAGCGTGTGCTCAAACTGGCCGGCACCCTTGGCGTTGAGGCGGAAGTAGCTCTGCAGCGGGAAGTCGAGCTTGGTGCCCTTGGGCACGTAGACAAACGAGCCGCCCGACCATACGGCGCCGTGCAGGGCCGCAAACTTGTGGTCGGTGGGCGGGATGAGCGTCATAAACTTCTCGTGGATGAGCGGCTCCCACTGCGGATCGTGCAGGGCCTCCTCGATGCCGGAGTAGACGATACCCATCTTGGACGCCGTGTCCTGCATGTTGTGGTAGACCAGCTCGGAGTCGTACTGTGCGCCGACGCCCGCCAGATAGCTGCGCTCGGCCTCGGGGATGCCCAAGCGCTCAAAGGTGTTCTTGATGTCGTCGGGCACCGACTCCCAGTCGTGCTTTTGGTCGGTGTTGGGCTTGACGTAGGTGACGATGTTGTCCATGTCCAGGCCCTCGATGGAGGGGCCCCACGTCGGGTCGGGAAAACGGTTGAAGATCTCGAGGGACTTTAAGCGCAGGTCGAGCATCCACTGCGGCTCGTCCTTTTTGGCGCTGATCTCGCGCACGATGTCGGGCGTGATGCCGGCGTCGAGGCGCTCGAATCCCTCCTCGCCATAGGTGAAGTCGTAGAGGCTGCGGTCGATGTCCGCGACCTCGGTGCGGTTCTTGGTCATTGCGTCGCCCCTTTACGCCTGCTGCCCGGCAGCGGCGGCCTCGGCCTGGGCGCGCTGCTCGGCGGCCTCGCGCTCGAAGGTCTCAAAGCCGTTCTTGTCGATCCAGGGGATGAGCGAGGCGTCGTCCTCGCGCACGATGTGGCCCTTGACCATAACGTGGACACGGTCTACATCCAGGTGCTCCAGGATGCGCGTATTATGCGTGATGATGAGCATGGAACCGTCGCAGCTCTTGCGGTAGGCGTCCATGCCGTGGCTGACGGTGGAAAGCGCGTCGACGTCCAGGCCCGAGTCGGTCTCGTCGAGGATGGCGAGCTTGGGCTGCAGCAACAGGAGCTGGAGCATCTCGACCTTCTTCTTCTCGCCGCCCGAGAAGCCCACGCCTAGCTCGCGGTTGAGGTAGGCGGTATCCATGTTGAGCTCGGCCGCGAGCTCCTTGACGCGACGACGGAATTCCTTGCCCTTCATCTCCAGGCCGGGGCGGCCGGCGATGCTGGCGCGCAAAAAGCTCGACAGCGGCACGCCCGGGATCTCGACCGGGGCCTGGAAGCTCAGGAACAGGCCGGCGCGCGAGCGCTTGTCGGTGGTGAGCTCGGTGATGTCCTGGCCGTCAAAGACGATGCGGCCGTCGTTGACCGTGTAGACGGGGTCGCCCATGACCAGGTGGCCAAGGGTGGACTTGCCGGCGCCGTTGGGTCCCATCAGCACATGGGTCTCGCCGGCGGCGACGTTGAGGTTGACGTTGTGGAGGATGGTCTTCTCGTCCACGGAGGCGGTCAGACCTTCGATGGAAAGCAGCGGATTTGCGCTCATGCTGTCCCTCTCTGTATATGGTGTACTCATGGGTGTGCGAAACCCTAGGAATCTTCTCGGAATAAAGTTACTATGGGTTCGGCGTTAGTCAAGGGAAAACCCGACTAATCCACTCGACTTTTCAAATTCTGGGACAAAATAACCTGTTGTGTTTGTCCCACTCACTTAAGATTTGGGACAAACAAACCTGGTTATGTTGTCCCAGATGCGATGGGAGGGTAGGTATGCTCATTTCTTCTAAGGGCCGCTATGCCCTCCGACTGATGATCTATATCGCAGCGCTTGGTGACGCCGAGGGCAAGATCGCCCTGCGCGAGGTCGCCGACCGCGAGCGTATCTCGCAAAAGTATCTGGAACAGCTTGTGCGTCCGCTTATGAAGGCAGGCCTGCTTAAGAGCGTGCGCGGCAAGGGTGGCGGCTACATGATGGCCAAGGACCCGGCCGAGGTGCGTGCTGGCGACATCCTGCGCGCCGTCGAGGGCAGCACGGCTCCGGTGGCGTGCGATGGTATCGACAACAGCTGCGCCCGCAGCGATCTCTGCTCGACCGTCAAATTCTGGCGTGGTCTGGACGACGTGATCGAAAAGTACGTCGACGGCGTGACGTTGGCCGACCTGGCCGCCGTCCCCGAGATCAACTTTGACATTAAGCTGTAGGGCTGCAAATGACATCTCTCGACAAGGTGTATAAGCAAATTGAAGTTTTTGCTCGGGAATGTGACGCCGAGAAGGTTGTGCTGTTTGGTTCCCGCGCTCGAGGTGACAACTTGCCTAAGAGCGATATTGACATCGCCGTAGCAGGTTGCCGGGATTTCGGCCGGTTGTCATATTTGATCGAGGAGCGTCTTGATACTCTTTTAGATGTAGATGTCGTCAATCTCGACGAGTCCTTATCGCGTCAATTGCTCGATGAAATTGCCAGGGATGGTGTGATTCTGTATGAAAAAATATGAGAACTTTGTCAGCGCCTTGGCGAATCTTGAGGATGCGCCCAATCAGGATCTCAACAATGATTTTGTTCAGAGTGGTTTGATTAATAAGTTCAATCTTCAATTTGAACTGAGCTGGAAGCTCCTTAAGCGTCTGCTCGAGTATGAGGGCGCCACGCTTGCCGCGTCGGGGTCTCCTCGTGCCATCTTGAAGGAGTCCTACCGATTCTACGACTTTATTGATGAGGCGGCCTGGCTAGATATGCTCAAAGACCGCAATACGAACGTCCATATCTATGACAACAAGCTCGCTCAAGATTTGATTCAGCGCATCTTGAACGTATATATTCCCGCTTTTTGTCAGTTGAGGGACGGGCTGATGGAGCGATACGGCGAGCTTCTGATGGCGCCCGACGACCAGTTTGTTTAATTCCTTAAGATTTCGCGGAGGGTTGTTGCCGTTTGCCGAGCGGTTGTTGTGCAACAACGGGCGAGCTGCAATACTTAAATCTACCTTTGCAAACTGCACTTTAACTATACCAATGCAGGGAGGATCTTATGCAGCCCAAGCATTCTGCGATTGTCGCGGGCCTGACGCTGGCGCTTTCGTTTGGCGCCGTTTCCGCGCCGGCACCCGCCGCTGCCGAGGAGCCCACGCCGGGCGTTGCCTCGAATGCGACCGATATCGATAAGGGTCTCTATACCCAGCAGTCCTTCTCGGGCGTGCTGAGGTCGGTCCAGGGCGTTTCGTTTGTTAACGTGACCACCGAGATGAAGTACTTTACCAAGTACGAGAGCCATGGCAACTATAACCAGGGCTTTTCGTATGGCGACGGCTATAACGCGCTGGGCTATTACCAGTTCGACCGTCGATGGTCGCTCATTCCGTTTATGAAGCAGGCCTACAACTACAACCCCGAAAAATACAGCATGCTCAAGGATGCGATTGATCGCGGCAGCGAGATCTCCAACGCGAGCAATGCCATGTACGAGAACGGCCAGCTCACCGAGCTGGGCCATATCGCGCAAGATGCCTTCCAAGGTGCGTACAACACCGATCCTGTTGAGTTCTCAGCACTTCAAGATGCCTATGCGTACAACTCGTACTATGCGGTGACCGAGGCGTGGCTCAAGAGTGGCTTGGGCATTGATGTTTCGGGCCGCGCCGATTGCGTTAAGGGCATGGTGTGGAGTATCACCAACATGTGCGGCACCGGTGGTTGCAGGGACTTCTTCCGCTGGGCAAACCTTTCTAACAGTATGACCGACCGCGAGTTTGTGACGGCGCTCTCCAACAGCGTGGTCAATAACGTGGCGACCAAGTATTCGAGCCAGCCCCAGTATCATGAGGGCTGGAAGAATCGTTATAAGAATGAGCTGAAGGACTGCTTGGTTTATATCGCTGAGGACGAGGCTGCCGCCGCGACGCCCGTGCAGCCCGAGCCCTCGCCGGCGCCCTCGCCGACGCCTGATTCGAATGACGACTCGAGTGACGATGCCAATGATGACAGGATGGATGCGCCCTCGACCGATGCTGACGGTAATGGCTCTGCTGGTGGCACTACCAACGACGGCTCTACCTCGAACGGCTCCGATTCGAACGGCTCTGCTGCGGGCGATTCGTCTTCAAGCTCTGCCGGCAATACGGACAGCGCCGCTTCTGGTTCGACCGACGCTGACACCTCTAACTCATCCACCGGCTCGAGCGATTCGTCCGCTGACACCGACTCTAACAAAGGCTCTGGCTCTGCCGCAACCCCTGATTCCGATGTTTCCAAGGACAACTCGAATAAGGCACCGGACGCTCCCGTTGCTTCGCCGGACAAGAAGCCTTCTTTCTCCGTGCAGCTTGGTTCTACGCTGGGCTCTTCGCTGATGGCTGGTGTCAATAACGGCTCGACCCAGAACAAGGACAACTCTGATCAGGTTTCCACGGAAAAGACCGAGTCCGATAAGGGTTCTAGCTCTGATGAGAAGGGCGACAAGTCCGCTCAGGAGAAGGACGATGGCAAGAAGTCTGAATCTGAGGCGAAGGACGAGAACAAGGACAAGACCGAGGACGGAAAGCAGCAGGGCGAGGACAGCGGTAAGGGCAGCACCGACAACCAGGTCCAGGAGCAAAATGACTCCAAAACGGTGACCACCACGACCACGACGACTACAACGACCAAGTCCTCGGGCGGCAACATGCCCAAGACGGGCGATCTGATTGTGATGGCGAGCCTTGCCAGTGCAAGCTTGGCCACGCTGGGTGCCACGTCTATCGTAAGTGGTAAGCATAAGCTCGATCAGCAGAAGAAAACTTCTGGGGAGGACGGTTCGGAGGAGTAATCTTCCAGATCGTTTTCTATAAGAGTTTGGGACGGGGTCCGGTGCGGCGGCATCGGACCCCGTTTTTGTTGTGCAACGATTTGTTATGCCCCCTCGGGGGCATGTTGCTACCGTTGCCCGAAACGTTTACATGTCGATATTGTTGCGCTCTACCCGCTCGTTACAATGGGCATCGTGCTGCGTTAGAGGGAGAACTTACGGTGTCTGAACAGGCGAATTATGGTGTTGCTCATGCGTTTGGTGCACGGTTGCTCAATCATGCGGGTAACGCAGCTCTGCCGGTTGATATACACGACTTTTCCGATGCAATCAATCGGTGTTTACTCGTCGATAAGACTATGTTTATTGCCGATATATTGGACAGCGAAGCACCTGTTGCGCTTTGCTGTCGGCCCAAGGGTTTTGGCAAGAGCATGAATCTATCGATGCTCAAATGCTATTTGGAACGACCTGATCACCGGCGGCCGGATCGAAGCCCGTTCGTCGGCACTCAGATTTGGCAGGCGGGTGGCGGTCGCTATCGTGATGAGTACGCGTGTTATCCGGTCATCATGCTCGACTTTACAGCTGCCGCTTCGAGGTGCGGCGCTGATGCTGCTGCGGCTATTCGCAGCGCTGTCGTGCACGAGTGCGCCCGATTGCTTCCGCTGCTTGCCGCGCCTGATCTGTCAAGACGTGAGGTTCGTCTTATCGAGAGGACGGCGCGTGGGGTGGCCAGCGATAAGGAGATCGATGCGGCGCTTGGCGTGCTTATTAAGCTGCTCCGGACAGCTTTCGATGAGCAGGTTGTTTTCCTGATAGACGACTACGACGCGGTATGTCCAAAGCGTTTGGACGCTCAGGACGACGGTGGCGTGGATTCCCCAGAGCCGCTCATCCGAATGTTGTTCGACACCATTGCCGACGCCGGCGACTCGTTGCGATTGACGTGTCTTATGGGCGAGTGCCCCGGTCCTGCCGCGCTTGCGTTGTCCCAGCGTGGGGTTTCCTATCGGTCGGCGACGCCGCTGTCGAGTTGGTGTGATCGATGGTTCGGTTTTTCGGACGACGAAGTCCGGGTGCTGTTAGATCGCATCGGGCGCAACGGCTGTCTGGATGACGCGCGTGAGTGGCTCGAGGGCTATCTGTTTGGTGGTTTTTATTGCTCGAGCCCGGAGCGTGTGGTGGACTACGCACATCGCGGTTGCGTCGCTCCTGTTCGGGCAGATCTGTATGGTTACGCCGACCGTCTGAGCGCATGCATCGGTGACTGGAACCTCATACGCTTGTCCACATTGTTCGATTTGCTTGAGCCGCATGGGTTTATTGAGGCGCCAATACATGTGCATGCCGAGGAGGCCGATGCCGCCAAGCCCGAAGATATCTGGACTGCGCTGTATCTGTCTGGATTCCTTACGACGGACATGACGGGGCATTCGGAGGACGGCGCGTGCCTTCGTTCCCTGCGTCTGCCTAACAACGAAGTGCGTCAGGTACTCCGTCTTGTAATTCTGGAATGGTTTGAGTGCTCCGTTGAGGACGTTGGAGCTATCGACTCGTTCCATGACGGGCTATGTCGAGGAGACGAGGACGCTGTAAAGCAGGCTTTGAGCTGTGCTATCGGCGATCTAGGCATCGATGTGGGCCAATCAGATATGCCGACATCCTATCATCTGGCGCTGCAGGGGCTCTGCTTTGGCTTGCCGGGCTATGCCAATCCTGCTTCGAGGCGAAAGTGTGGCGCGGGTCGCTGGGACATCCAGGTTTTTCCTACGGGCACTGTGTTCGACGTAGCAGATACGATTGGCATGCTGGACGAGCGCCCGCTGATAACGATTAACTTGATGTACGACCCTGGCGTCGATGCCCTGGGCCTGGAACTGTTGGCGGTTCAGGCGCTGCTCGAAATCGAGCGCAACGGCATCGATGATATTCGCGTGCCACGCCCCGCCGTCGGGCGCATGCGTTGGGGCTTTGGCTTTGACGGGCAGCGTGTGTCCGTGGTGTGCCAGCGGTTATAGGGGATGGCGAAAGCCCTTTACTACTCCGCGTCCTTCAGGGGCGGCATGGGCTTCCAGTTGGGGTCCTTGACGATTTTGCGGGCGTCCTTCATGCCACGGCGCAGCGCCGGAATGCCGGTCTTAAAGCACTTGTCAACGGCGGCCAGACGAATGAACTCCTTGAAGAAGGTCGCGGCGTTGCCCAGACGGAACAGCATGGGGTGATAGTCGCCATAGATCTGCATGTAGCGGGCCAGATAACCGCGGTTGCGCATGATGTAGTAGCGGTTGGTGTCGCTCGTGGAGTTGAGCTGGCGCTTGCCGGCGATGTCCCAGTTGGAGACGGCGCGGGCGCGCTTGAGCACCACGTCGGCAACAACGGCGGCGGGGAAGTGCTGGCTGGCCACGTAGCCATAGCAGGCATCGTCGCCGTAGATGAAGAAGCGCGCATCGGGCAGGCCGATCTTGTCGACCACGCGGCGCGAGAACATGCCGCCTTCAAAGCACAGCTGGTTCATGGCGCGGTAGCCCTCGGGTCCCAGGTCCCACTTGGCGACAGGGTTGGGAATGCCGAGCGAAAGGATGAGTTGGTACTGCCAAAAGAAGGCGCCGCCGTCAAAGTCCAAGCGCGAACCCTGGATAACATCGTAGCGGTCGGTCCACTTGGCCAAGCGCTCGATGCCTTCGGGGATGACGAGCACGTCGTCGTCCATCACCCAGAACCACTGGGCGCCCAGGTCGTAGGCGCATTTAGTGCCGGCTGAGAAGCCGCCCGCACCGCCGCCGTTTTCGAGCTGCGGGGCGTAGATGACACGGTCGGTGCCGCCCTGTGCGTCGGGCTGCTCGGTGTCGATGCCCCACAGGTTGGCCAGGCGCTCGTTGAATGCGGTGCACATGGCCTCGGTCTCGCGCGAATTCTCGTTATCGACGATCACGATGCGCCAGGGCGCTGCCGTAAGCTCGGTCATGGAGTCGAACAAGTTGGCCAGGAGTTCCTGGCGCTTGTACGTAACGACGACAATGGCGAGCTTATCGATGGGAGCGGGAAGGGTTGAAGTCATGAACGAGAATATCCTTTCGCGTGGGCAGCGTATCGGCCCTGCGGAATTAACAACGTGTCCCATGGGACACGACTATTGTAAGCGTAGGCGGGCGCCCGCGGGTAATGTTCCGCTAATCACCAAGAACGTTTGCTACAAGCCTGGTTGACGTGTGGGCGTAGCGAGATTGCATGCGCGCATTGTGGTATTACATAGGTGCCGATTCCTGTGGACGCAATCTTTCTGTTTGGATGACCCGTGAATAAAACTCGTTTAACCTCCTTTGCCGATAGCCTCCCCATCAAGGCCATGTTGCTGTTTTTGGTTCTTCAGGTCGCATTTGTCTTGAGCAATACGGTGGCAAATTGTCTTCCGCGGTCCGTTATCGAGTCGCATGCGCAGGGTTCGGAGTCCTCGGCTCTGTTGTCTGACATGTATGTCTACGACCACCGTGTTGCAGCTGGTCCTGTTTGCTTTGATAACAATCGCTTTATCATTGAAGTCACACAGCAAAAGGACCAAGGTTCTCCGTTTAAGACGATGACTGTTGCCGAGATTGATGACGTTACGAAAGCCGGCGGGATTACGCATCAGCAGTACTACCGGTATTGGCATGGATGGCAGCTACTTACGAATGTCTGCCTGTATATTGGCGGTATCGATGTGGTCGTGGTGCCTGCGGCTGCTCTGGCGATTGTCGGCTCCGCTTGCGCTTACGTTGCCTTGCGGAAGCGGTTTTCAAAGCCAGTGACGTTGGGTTTCCTTGTAATCCTGTTGTTCTCGACCAATCTGTTTTTCAATTTTATCGGTGATCTACTGCTGTGCATCTCGTTCTTTGTGGCGCTCATCATGATGTCTTGTATGAGCCTTCGTTTGGAATCGGCTCCGAACGCACGGGCTTTTACAAGCCGCCTCGTCCTTTGGTCGATATCGACGGGCGCCGTGTTTTCGTTTCTTGACTTTTTAACGATTCCTGCCGCAGTTGTCGCCCTGCATTGCTTTTTCGCCTTCATTGCGCTCCCCGAGGGTGAGCGCCCCAAGCGCTGCGTCGTCACGATGATGCAGGCGCTCTTTGGGTTTGGGCTTTCGTTTGTGTTTACCTGGGCGATGAAATGGGTTGTCGCGGCATTTGTACTGGGTTGGAACGAGGTCTTTTCGAACGTTCTGGGCGAGATGGGCCTTTGGTCTGCGCATGGGGCTTCGTCACTGTTGCCCCAAGCTGACTGGCCTCAGATTTTGAAGGAGTTTTATTGCATGAGCCCGCAGCTGTTCGCCATTTGCTCAACTGCTGGTTATGCGATGATCTCGAACGTCGTTTGTCTTGTTTCGTTTGCTGCCGTATTGGTGATCTGGATTGCCGTATTCGTATGCTCAATACGGGGTGGCGCGCAAGACGGTCGCCGTCATAAGGTGTTGATCCAGTCGCTGCTCATGGTACTGCCTCTGGTGGTTGTTCTGGGTTATTTCGTTGTTATGCATGACCATGCGATCGTTCATATTCCGGTATTTGGCTGCAAGAACTGGGCGATTGTCTTTGCGATTCTATTTGTTTCGGGTGTAAGTGCACTTCGTGGCTTGCGGAGTCGGAAGGCCGCCTAGCTGCTCATGCGGGCCTTGATGGCCTCGACTACGGCTCTGCGTACGATATCCATGAGGAGCAGGGCAAGCGCGAGGCAAAGGCTCATAAGGATTCCGAGCAAAATGGCGCCGGCTGGATGAGGCTCTCCCGTTTGGATGCCTGTCGCCATGGTGTAGATTGCTTTGTCAAAGATGGGTCGCCAGACATTGCAGGTAAACGACTGTACGGCGTAGAAAGCGAGCGTTCCTGCGGCGAGGGACATGATTGTCTTGTCTGCAGCTGAGACTTCGTGGCGCGGCTGATGGAGCGCTGCGGCGGCAACGGATGCGGCGGCCAAGATAAAGGATATGACGGAAGTGGACTTGTAGGAGAGCTTCCAGAGCGCGTCGTATTGGCTGTTTGCCGATAGCAGAAGCTCGAGCGCGATGGTGACGGCAACGAGTCCGATGAGTGCGATCTTGGATTTTTGAGCGCCGGATGCGTTGCCGTGGCATTCGAGGACAAAGCGCATTTCTCCGGCTGCAATAAACGCGACCAGGTAAGTAACGGCGCTCATGAGCTTGTGCCACAAAACGATGCCGGCCGCTTTGTTTGCCGTCGCCGCGATGTAGCAGTTGATTCCAAATGTTGTGAGCACGAGGAGTGCTACGACAAACGGGGCCCTTATGCTGCCGATTTGCTGTCGTAACAACGCAATAACCGGGACGAGTAATACAGATGCCGCGTAGACCCAGATAAACTCGATGCCCAGCGTAAGCCAGCCAATCTCGTGCAGTGAGATTTCGGGCAGGGGATAGACGTACATCGAGACAAACAGACAAGCTGCGCAATAAAAGAGCGTGGGCAAGACGATCTTCTTGAGGCGCTCAAGTGATTTGAGCGTGAGGCCCCGCGCGGACGAACCGTTTTGGAGGGCGCGTACCGCCGAGGGAATAAGGAAGTACCCCGAGATCATAAAAAAGATCTCGTTGGCCCAACAGCCCAGCAGGTTAATGAATCCCGGTAGTCCCGAATAGGGGAAAGCCGCAAGCGATGCGTATTCCGGCACGCCGGTGCAGACGGCTTGGAAGGTCCATTGAAACGTGTGGAATATCGCAATCCCGGCGACCGCGACCAAGCGCAGCGCCTCGATGGAGGTATTTCTGCTTGCTTTGCTGCCCATCAGGCTATTTTCCAGCGCGTGCGTTGTACGAACCAAAGTGCGATGTGATCATTTTTAGAGTTTGCTTGGGCCCCTTGTTCCATACGTTATACAAGCCCTCTCCCACGAGGTCCTTGGCGTATGCGCAGTAGCTGATTTTAGGATTGGCAATGCCCATATACTCGGCATAGAGCCTTTTGGCCGCAGGGGTAACGCGAGGATTGGCAAATACCAGCTCTTGCGGCATGCGTTCGAACATCTTGTGGATGGCCCGCTCAATTTCGGGGTGACTGTCAATTCCTGTGTGCTCAATCATGATGCCCATATAGGTGAAGCCGCGTGTGATTTGCGGTGTCCAGACGGCGGGGTCGGTGACGTTGAGCCTCTCAAGAATATCGACCATGTCGTTCCAGCGATTAAACGGCATCAAGGGGTCACGCTTTGCCAGGGCGGCCGCCTTTTCGGGTGTTTCCTCGCGGTAGCAATAATACGGCTTGGGCCAGTAAGCGATGGCCTTTGCCTGGCAGAGCGTTTCGACGAGGAATGGATTGTCGGCCCAGCCCGCACCGGGGATTTCCTTAAACCAGATATTGTTTTGCATCAGGAAGTCGCGACGATAGATTGCCGTCCAAATGGACGGATGGTGGGCCAGCAGGTGTGGAGCGTCGTGAATGGTGAACGGTTGCCGAGGCGGTTTAATGCGACCGCGATATGCGCAATGTAGTTTGACCTCTTGGGGGGTATCGGGCTTGCGAATGATCCAATACGGGGTTTCAATAATATCGAGCTTGTTCGGATCGCCAAATTCGCGCTTGGCAAAGGCAAACATGTCGGAGTACATTCCGGGCTCGATCCAGTCATCGGGCTCGAGGATGGCAATCCAGTCGCCCTTTGCCTCGCGAATGCCCAGATTGCAGGTTGCGCCGTAACCCTGGTTTGCCTTATCAATCACTCGAACGCGTGAGTCGCGCGCAGCGAAATCTTCCATAATGGCGCGCGAGTTGTCGGTGGATCCGTCGTTGATGGCGAGGATTTCCAGTTCGATATTTTTTTCGTTTAATAGGCTGCCTATAGCCTGAGAAAGATACGGCTCGGCATTGTAAGTAGGCACGATTACGGTCAGCATTCAAACACTTTCTCTAGGCGACTTGGAAGAATTATACCCTATTGCAAAGCAACGATTTTGGTTGCATATGCTCTGAAGAAACTAAAACCGTTGCAAATGAATGAAAGCAACTAAATTAGTTGCTATAATCGCCATGAGGAAAGGAAGCCTGATGAACAATAGCTATTCGGCTCTCATGGTCGACATGAGGCATTCGAGATGTCTTTCGGACAGTAGAAGGCAAAGCGCGCAAGAAGATCTTGCGAACGCTATGGACTGCACAAACGAGCTGTTTAAAACTGAGCTCGAAATGCCGCTTATGTTTAGTGCGGGGGATGAATTGCAGGGTCTATTTCGTAGTACGGCTGGCGCATTCTTGGCATACAGATTTATTAAGATACTCGTCCAGACGGTTGATCTTAGGGGCGGTATTGGAGTGGGAGAATGGAAAACTCGGATGCAGTCCGCATTGTCGACGGAACAAGACGGGTCAGCATACCATCGTGCGCGTAGAGCAATTGCTGAGTCTGAAAAGGATAAGTACAGCGATTTAAAGATCATTGATGTTTCGGGCGTTTCGCGCGAGAAGGAACTGTGCGCGGCGGGTTGTCTAGAAATAATTGATCGCAGAAACGAGTCGCAGCGTAATTACTGTGAGGTTGTTGAATTACTGCGACCGCTTATGCTGCATGATGACAGAGACGCGACTTTGAGCAAAAGGTATGCTGAGCTAATCGAGGCGCGTATAGGCAAAAAGTACGGCGCTAAAAGCAATCCGAGCGATTGCGCGCCAGTGGCGTTGGGCAGCTCTCTCAACCTCAACGTAGATAGCATCAGGGCTAGTCATGTAGGGCTTGCGGGACAAATGGGTGTTGCGATGGGGAAGACGAGGCAGGGGCTCGAGAAAAGCCTTAGGCTCGCGAACGTTGTAAGAGAAAGAGAGCTGGCTGCTTTCGCCGTTCATTTCCTTAATGAAATGGAGCCGTCATGAGGGTGTTCGGGTGTTTCCTTCTATTCCACATGCTGTTCGATTTTTATTTTCAGACGAATAAGATGGCAGATAAGAAGGAAAGCAATAGAATTGCCCTTGGTCTGCACTGTTTAATTTACGCGGCCGGCGCCGCAGCAACAGTAGCTCTTCTGTTTGAGGCGAGTGTAGCCGCCACGGCTGCGTCCTTTACAGTATTTGCTCTTTCACACTGGTTTATCGATGGCAGCCTGAGAAGAAAGATTGCAGGGCTTGATCTCTCACCGGTTGGTAGTTTTTTGATCGATCAGATGCTGCATATTGTACTTTTGTTTATGTTGAGCGTTCTATGTTGTCACCTCTGGGTCATGCGGCCAATTGCTTCGAATCTCTTGGGCAACCGTGGAGCTGAGCTCTCTTGGGTTTCGACATTGTGCTTTTGCGGACGCCCCTGCAGCATCGCTATTGCCAAGGTCCTCCAATTTCTCCGAAACCCTGGTACGGAGCAGTCGGCGTGCACATCAAATGCACATTCAGGCAAGTGGATTGGAATATTTGAAAGACTGATTGTCGCGGCGCTTTCTCTGCTGAACCAATATTCGGCTATTGCATTTATTTTTACTGCAAAAAGTATCGCGCGCTTTAAACAGCTGGAAAGTGACAAGGATTTCGCTGAGGTTTATTTGCTGGGTTCATTGGCGAGCGTGTTTCTAGCAATGGCTTCTGCGGTCTTATTTATGTACTTGTTTAATAACGCTGGTTGCTGATGCTAATAAGGCCCCGTATGGGCATCGACTTGAGAGGTGGGCTACTTTCGATTGATGATCATCTCTTTATCCTAGGTGCATTCAGATTTGCATAATATGTTTGCCTGTATAAATTGAGTCTATTAAATGGGTTTTATCCATTTTAAGGAGTTGAAAATGACATCGGAATTAAATGGGGGTCATGTCAGACCAAATATTATTAAAAGTAACCTTACAATCTCTGGTGCACAGTTGGTCAAGAGCGAAACATATTATGCTGCTAGCCAAACGCTTGATATACCGATTTATGAAGTGTCTAGCATTCATGGTTTAAATCGTTTAATCGGTTATTCTAAATTTATGAATAAGGATGTTGGGAAAGTATTGTACCGAGGTCAAAATCGACTGTATGGAAGTCTGACCCCCTCCTTGATGCGCGGTAAGAAATACTCCGATAAGTGCCTGCATAACCTCAAGTCGCTTGTTAATAAAATAATGTTAGACTCGCTTCTGAATAAACAGTTCAATCTTCCTGCTGGTTGTAACTCAAATCGTTCTATTATTGAGGGGGCGCTGCAACACTACGGCATAAGCACTCGTTTTATTGATTTGGTTGACAATCATTGGACTGCTTTGTGGATGAGTTTATATGAGCCGGAAACTATTAAATCTAAAGAAACTTACACCCATTATAAAAGTCGGTATTTGGATAACTATGATTTGCTTTCAAACATTGCTAGAGGGGATAACGATCCAATAGGTTTCGGTTATTTGTTGATGGTGTGCGTGCCAGAAATTAAGTCTCCGATGGAAAACGGGCTTTATCGAGGCAGCGGGTTCGAATTGATAGATTTAAGAAGATCCCTTCCTTCTATCTTCCTTAGACCGCATGCGCAGCATGCCTATGTTCTGCGTAGAAGAGGACCCGATGACAATAACCCTAATTATTACGATGTGGCTTCACAGTTGATAGGCATAGCAAAAATACGATTGGACTATATCGCCAAATGGCTTGGGAACGGAGAGCTTCTTACTCAAAATAATCTATTCCCTCAACCATGCTTTGATCCTGGATATGAAATCTTGTTATCAAGAACAGATTTATTCGATTCGAAATTTGCAATGATTACAAAGTATGTTTAAACGGTCCCCCCGTTGCGCTCGAATTGCCATACAGTCGTGAGAACGAGGAAGTTCCACATATCGAGAAGGATTAGGATCAGGGAGGTCCCATGGCTGCTGTTGGAACGCTAACGTATATTTGGAGATCGATACATTGAGCGTCTTTAGGATCGTAAGTCCTTTCTCTATCAATTATTTAAATATAGGCTTGTTTAGTAGATAATCTACCACTAGTGATTATTCGGTTTGATTGAGGACGCGATATGAAAAAGGCTTTACGTCTTACAACCACTTTCTCTCTAGCTGCTCTTATGGCGTTTTCGTCATTGATAAGTCCTGTAGTTGCTGCCTATGGGTTGAGCGAGACGCAGCCTGTAAACGCCGTGACGGATGTGACCTCCACTGATGATGGAGTTGCCACTCGCGGTGATGATTCTAACGGAAGTGATGCCGCCGGCGATCAATCGCTGATTGGAGGCGATGTTGAGGTTCTCGACTCTGAAGGTCAGGATAAATCCGGGGGCTATTCTGAGGTCGAGCAGCATGCCGATTCGGTCGATTCTTCCTTCCAGTACGTTTATCTCGCATATCCGAGCCTCTCCTCTGGGACTGATCAAGTCATTGCCTTTGCTACGCCCAATGACAGTGATGTTCTTTCCTCTGCAACTCTTTATTATGTGAGTACTAATGGGGTCAGGGGCTCTGTTGACACGTCTGCCGCGGCTGGGAATTCTGCTGCTTTTATTTTTGGCGCGAACTTAAACGCAAATACTTATTTCCTCACTTCGATCTCCTATTCGCTGCAGGGTGATGAAGCAGAGCATGAGATTGATCTTTCCGGCCGAGATTATTCATTCACGGTTGTTGAGGCTTCTACGAGCTCCGAGGGCACATCTGTTTACTATGCAGATGAGGACGGAAATGCAGTCGAGGCTCAGACTATCCAGCAGGCACTGGAGTGTGCTGATTCGCCGGATGGCGTTTCTACCTATGCCGCACGTTCCGCGCGTAATGTTAGCGTAATCGCTCTCGACGCTGGCCACGGCGGGTCTGACCCCGGCGCGCAAGGTAATGGCAAAAGCGAGGCCGATCTTACCTGGAAGATTGTGGCGGCATGCAAGAATAAGCTTGAGGCATACGGTTTTAAGGTCGTTCTTGCTCGTGAACAATACGGCAATTACTCCGGTAATGATTTTCTTTATCGCGTCCAGCGTTGTATCGATCAGGGCGCGCAAGCTTTTGTGAGCTTTCATATCAATTCCGGTTCTTCCGCAGCTCATGGCGCCGAGGTTTACGCTCCCACCGCAAATGGTACAGACTATACACAGGTTTCTGTTGAGCTTGCCAATAAGGTTATGAATAACCTTGCTGCTATGGGGCTTTCGTACCGCGGTGTTTTTCAGATGCAAGTGGGAGATGAGTTTGCAGTAATCCGATGCGCCCGCGAGCAGGGGATCCCTGGCATCTTAATTGAGCATGGCTTTATTTCCAATTCCGGCGATGTCGCTAATTACTTTTCCGATGATGGTTGTCGTCGTCTTGGCGAGGCTGATGCCGCTGCTATTATTGCGCAGTTCCCAAAATCCAGCTGGTATTCGGGCTCTTTAACTGTCAAGAAGAATGCCAGGCATATTGATTTGGCTACAAAGTTTTCAGGGGGTAATCCGACTAACGCCTGCTATATGGTCAAGTCTTCTAGTGGTCGCGTCGATTGGGTTCAAGGATACGATCAGCACAATAATAGCTGGACTGGATCTTTCGATCTTGATGCAGAATACGGCGTATTTCAAGTCGAAGCATATGTTACATGTGATGGCGAGACCTTTAGAGTGGATTCTAAGTCGTTCGGAGATAATCGTGCCTCTACGAATGCTGCTATTAGCGGAAACATTGTTGACGTAACTTCATCTAATTGGGCAGTTGATCCGGACTATGTGTCGTATGAGGTCATTTCGCCTTCTGGCACGTCTTACTGGTTTTCGGGCTGTAAGTCTGGAAATGAATGGGGCTGCCAGTTTAACCTTGATGATTTAGATTCATTGTTTGGCAAGACGACCGTCCGACCGTGGTGCACGCTTAATGGCGCTTCAGCATTTCCATGTGGTTCTACAAATTATGAATTTGAACGCCCGGACGTGAGCCTGTCCCTCTCCGACGAGGGCGGCTCCCTGTCCGCCACCGCGTCCGGCCTCAAGCCCGCCCCCTCCAACGCCTGCCTGCAGGTCGTGGCGCCCTCCGGCGCCGAGCGCTGGTACCAGCTCTACCGCCAGGCGGACGGCTCCTGGACGGGCGCGGCGCCGGCGGCCGCCGACCTCGGCGAGTTCGGCGAGTACCGCGCGACCGTGTGGGCGACCTACGGCTCCAAGAGCCGCGGCTGGGCCACAGCCAAGGCCTCCGTCGCGCGCCCGGACGTGAGCCTGTCCCTCTCCGACGAGGGCGGCTCCCTGTCCGCCACCGCGTCCGGCCTCAAGCCCGCCCCCTCCAACGCCTGCCTGCAGGTCGTGGCGCCCTCCGGCGCCGAGCGCTGGTACCAGCTCTACCGCCAGGCGGACGGCTCCTGGACGGGCGCGGCGCCGGCGGCCGCCGACCTCGGCGAGCTCGGCGAGTACCGCGCGACCGTGTGGGCGACCTACGGCTCCAAGAGCCGCGGCTGGGCCTCGCGCTCCTGTTTAATAAAATCTGGCTTCCACAAAATAATGAGCTCAGGAACGTCTAATCAAGAGAAGATGGTATCTGCTTTTGTTCGGAGTGGGTTTAGTTTTCCTTCGAATGTTTACACGAAATTCGGCGCGGCATCTATAGAAGATTTTGTTTCTATAATTGCTGAAGAGGCTGCTTATGAAGGGGTTGACCCCTACGTCGTCTTTGCTCAGGCTATGGTGGAAACTGGGTGGTTAAAATTTGGAGGACAGGTCCAGCCTGACCAGTGTAATTTTGCTGGAATTGGAGCGCTTGACGGAGGAGCTTCTGGTGCATTCTTCAATTCGTTTGGGAATGACTCTGTTCGAATGGGGATAAGAGCGCAAGTTCAGCATCTAAAAGCGTATGCCTCATTTGGCCCTTTGAATAGAGAGTGCGTCGATCCTCGTTTTTATTTGGTAAAAAGGGGGTCTGCAACTACAGTAGGTGAGTTGAGCGGTAAATGGGCCTCCGACTTGGATTATGGCAACAAGATAAGTAAAGTCATTTTGTCTATTAAATAATCGTGGGTAATCATGCGATCTAGTACTTCTAACAATGTTATCTGGAATACGATTGGATCAATCGTTTATTTGGCTTGTCAATGGCTAACGACCGTTGCCGTTGTCCGAATTTCTTCAAATTATGAGTATGCGGGTTACCTGTCTCTTGCTATGTCATATAGCAATATTTTCATTCCGATTGCTCTTTATAAAATTAGGTCTTATCAGGTTTCTGATATCAATAATCAGTTTTCTTCTGGGCAGTATATCGGTTTTCGAATTGTAACCATTGCTGCGGGTTTTGGATTTGTATTTTTATATACAATCTTTACCTGCAGAAAAGAGGCAATAATAAGCGTGGTTTGTTACTGCCTTTATAAGGTAATTGAAGTCTTAGTTGATGTTTTCCATGGTATAGACCAAAAAGGTGGAAACATGATTTTTTGTGGCGTTTCGATGCTGCTGAGAGGACTTCTGTCATTGCTGGCGTTTTGTTTTATCTTAAAGCTGACAGATTCGATACCACTCTCCATTCTATCCATGTGTGCTGTTTGCGTTCCGGTTTTATTGTTGGATATATGTTGGGCGTCCAAATTCGATTCAGTCCTACCGGAATTCAACTTTGATGCAATAGGAGCATTGTTTTCAAGCTGTCTTCCTGCCGTGGTGGGTGTTGCGTGCTGTGCTTTGGTCACCTCTTCGTCGAGGCAGATATTGGCTTCAATTTTGGGTAATAGCATTTTAGGTATCTATTCCTCCGTGTGTTCTCCTGCTGCAATCGTGCAGGCGGGGGCGCTCAACGCTTATGCGCCCTTGCTTGTTGTCTTCGCGATGGCCGATTTGGAGAAGACGAGAAGGCACTTCAATCAATTATTAATTAAGGTGGCTGGCGTGACGGTTGTCATAGCTTTTGGTTGCATGCTTGGGTGTTTACTATTTGGACAATGGGCACTTGAACTTTTGTTTGGCTCAACAATCATTCGTTATTCATATTTGTTGTATGGCGCTGTTATCAGTTCGCTTGCGACTGCTTTGATTGGCGTGTTTTCTGATTTGACGATTGTTCGCCGTTCAATGAGTTCGAATCTGGCTGGTAATTTTATTGCATTGCTCCTCGTGGTTCCTTTTTCGTATCTCTTCATTAATAATCTCGGTGCAAATGGCGTTAGTGTTGCTATTTCTTTGGCGTATTTAATCGGGTGCCTAGTGATGCTTCCGTCACTTATCAGAAAGTAAGGACGTTGGTATGTTGTTTCATGTAACTGAGTCGGAGAGAAGTACTTCTGATCGAAAGAACGCCTCTATTAAGCCCCGTAGAGATGTTGTCCGCACTGTCGAACGGGTATTTTCATCTCGAGAACTGAAGTGCGAATTCGATCATCTGCGTCAAAATGCTAACCTAATTGATAAGATTATCTATCAGTTCTCAACTTATTCGATTTGGAACAGGGGCATTTCTAAGTTAGATCCTGAAGACTGTCTTCTTGTTAACTACCCTCCCGTCTATGGCTGTTTTTCATTTGGTCATGCAATTAAGAAAAGTAAGTGTCAAACAGTTCTGTTTTTACACGATCTGGAAGCATTGAGAGGTGGCGATTCATTCGTTTCCAGATTTCTAGAATCAATTATTAAGCATGAGGAAAAACTTGCTTTGGATAATTGTGATTATGTCATTTCGCATAATTCCGAAATGACAAAGGCAATTTCTCGTGTTTACGGGATTTCAACTAAAAAAATTATCGATCTTCAAATATTCGACTATTTAATTTCTAGCGATAAAGTGCCGAATAAGGCTTCTCTTGATAGGCCTGTCATTGTTGCGGGTAACTTAAGCCCAAGCAAAGCTGGCTATTTATCTTGTTTGCCTAAAGATGTTAATTTTAATTTGTATGGATCCAATTATCCCCTTGAGCAAAAATCCGTTTTTCCGAACTTGCACTATTTGGGATCCTATGATGTAGATGAACTGCCTTTTGTATTGGACGGTAGCTTTGGGCTTGTTTGGGATGGGCCTGACAGTGATTGCTGTTCTGGTTCGTTTGGCAATTATTTGAGAATCAACAATCCACATAAGACGTCTTTGTATCTTGCTTCGGGGTTCCCGGTTATTGTTTGGAAAGAGGCCGCTATTGCTCGGTTTGTTCTTGAAGAGGGCGTTGGCATCGCTGTTTCATCCTTAGACGAACTCAATTCCGTGCTTTCGGGTCTTACAGATGATGAATATTCAGACTTACTTAGGAATGTTGAACGCGTGTCGGCAAGACTTCGTCGTGGTTATTATACTGAAAAAGCGTTAAGTAACTGTTTTTAGATTAATTGAGGTTCCCAATGAGCATTTCTTCATTCAAAGACAAGACCCTCATGATCACGGGAGGCACCGGCTCGTTCGGCAACACCGTGCTCAAGCACTTCATGAACACCGACCTGGCCGAGATCCGCATCTTCTCGCGCGACGAGAAGAAGCAGGACGACATGCGCCACCGCCTGCAGGAGAGGTCCCCCGAGCTCGCCTCCAAGGTGCACTTCTTCATCGGCGACGTACGCAACGCCCAGAGCGTGCGCGACGCCATGCACGGCGTGGACTACATCTTCCACGCCGCCGCCTTGAAGCAGGTGCCCTCCTGCGAGTTCTTCCCCATGGAGGCCGTGCGCACCAACGTCATCGGCACGGACAACGTGCTGCACGCCGCGATAGACGAGGGCGTGGACCGCGTCGTGTGCCTGTCCACCGACAAGGCCGCATACCCCATCAACGCCATGGGCAAGTCCAAGGCCATGATGGAGTCCATCATCTACGCCAACGCCCGCAACGGCGCCGGCCGCACCACCATCTGCTGCACCCGCTACGGCAACGTCATGTGCTCGCGCGGCAGCGTCATCCCACTGTTCATCGACCGCATCCGCAAGGGCGAGCCGCTCACGGTCACCGACCCCAACATGACCCGCTTCCTCATGAACCTGGACGAGGCCGTCGACCTGGTGCAGTTCGCCTTCGAGCACGCCAACCCCGGCGACCTGTTCATCCAAAAGGCGCCGGCCTCCACGATCGGCGACCTCGCCGAGGCCGTGCAGGAGGTCTTCGGACACGTGGGCACCCAGGTGATCGGCACCCGCCACGGCGAGAAGCTCTTCGAGACCCTCATGACCCGCGAGGAGCGCCTGAGGGCCGAGGACATGGGCGGCTACTACCGCGTGGCCTGCGACTCGCGCGACCTCAACTACGACAAGTTCGTCGTGGACGGCGAGGTCGAGACCCAGGCCGACGAGTCCTACACCTCCCACAACACCGAGAGGCTCGACGTGGCCGGAACGATCGCCAAGATCAAGACCGCAGAGTACGTGCAGCTGGCACTCGAGGGCCGCGAGCACGAGGCGGTGCAGTAGGGTGCGCGTCCTCGTAACCGGTGCGAAGGGGTTCGTGGGCAGGAACCTCTGCTGCGCGCTGAAGAACATTCGCGACGGCAAGGACCGCCGTGCCAAATACCAGCAACTCCTTCCCCTCGAGGTCATGGAGTACGACGTGGACTCGGCGCCCGGTGAGCTGGAGGACTTCTGCTCCCGTGCCGACTTCGTCTTCAACCTGGCCGGCGTCAACCGCCCCGAGGACCAGGCGGAGTTCATGGAGGGCAACTTTGGGTTCGCCTCCACGCTGCTGGACACGTTGGAGCGCCACGGCAACAGATGCCCCGTCATGCTCTCCAGCTCCGCGCAGGCGAGCCTGTCGGGCCGCTTCGAGGGTTCGGTCTACGGCGAGTCCAAGCTCGCGGGGGAGGGCCTCTTCCGCGAGTACTCGGAGCGCACGGGGGCGCCCGTGCTCATCTACCGCTTCCCGAACCTCTACGGCAAGTGGTGCCGCCCGCGCTACAACTCCGCCGTGGCCACCTTCTGCGACGCCATCGCCAACGGCCGCCCCTACACCGTGAACGACCCCTCGGTGGAGCTGGAGCTCCTCTACATCGACGACCTGGTCGACGAGATGCTGGGGGCGCTGCTGGGCGAGGAGCACCGCTGCGGCTACGAGGGCCTCGAGAGGGTGGAGGGAGACGGGTTCTGCTACGTCCCTAACACCGACGTGAAGACACTGGGCGAGATCGTCTACCTGCTCGACAGCTTCCGAGACAGCCGCGAGACGCTCTCGGTGCCCGACCTTTCGGAGGGCTCCTTCTCCAAGAAGCTCTGGAGCACGTTTCTTTCCTACTACGAGCCGGGGCACTTTTCCTATGGCCTCAGGCCTAACACGGACGCGCGTGGCTCGTTCACCGAGTTCCTGCGCACGCCAGAGCGCGGTCAGGTCTCCATCAACGTGTCCAAGCCAGGCATCACCAAGGGAAACCACTGGCACATGAGCAAGTGGGAGAGGTTCCTGGTGGTCTCCGGCACCGCGTCGATCAAGTTGAGGAAAGTAGGGGAGGATGCCGAGGGGAACCCGTTCCCCGTCGACGAGTATATAGTTTCTGGGTCTGACATGCGCGCCGTGGAGATGATTCCCGGCTACACGCACTCCATAACCAACCTGTCCGACACCGAGGACCTCGTGACGGTCATGTGGGCAAACGAGCCCTTCGACCCCGAGGACCCCGATACTTTTTTCGAGGAAGTTTAGCTTGACGGTTTACGCTCATATAAACAGCGTTCCAGACGGATCTACGGGTAGGATTATGCTTGCTGAGCATAATTCTCTTCTGGAGAACGGCGAAGAGTCATATGCTTTTTGGGGTCGCAGAGCCAATAAGGATGTATTGAATGGTCGCCAATTTGGAACTATGATTAATTTTATTATGGATGTAATTGAGACTTTTATTGATGGAAAGTCTGGCTTTCATTCTCGCTTTCAAACTTATCGTTTAATTAAGGCTCTCGATAGCATTCGTCCGGATGTAGTTCATCTCCATAACCTTCATGGTTATTATTTAAATCTGCCTATTTTATTTCGGTGGTTGGCGAAAAATGAGTGCAAAGTGGAATGGACGCTTCACGATTGTTGGGCGTTTACGGGACATTGCGCTTATTTTTCATATGTTAATTGTAATCAATGGAAAGAGTCTTGCTGTTCCGTAGAGGCATGCCCCCAGTTAAAAACCTATCCGCCAACTTTCGCCCCTGACTCATCATGCAATTGGTGCTGGCGTGAAAAAAGACGGCTGTTTACTTCCTTGCCGGTTGACCGACTTAAGTTGATTGTTCCATCAAATTGGTTGGCAAATTTGGTTTCGGAATCTTTTCTATCGGGCTATCCCGTGGAAGTAAGGTACAATTCAATTGATAAAACTGTATTTAAGCCGACTCCAAGTGACTTCCGCAGTCATTTCGGAATCGGAAACCGTTTTATGATTCTTGGCGTTGCTAGTCCTTGGAGTGCTCGCAAGGGTCTTGATATTTTTGTCCGTCTTTCTCGTGAGCTTGACCCCAATCGCTATGTAGTTGTTCTTGTTGGTCTTAATGAGAGACAAAAGGTTCATGCGGGGGATAGAATACTGAGTCTTTCCAAGACTAGTAATGCAAGGGAACTTGCTGAAATATATTCCACTGCTGATGTATTTCTACACCCTGGTGTTGAAGAGACATTTGGCCTTACTGTTGCTGAGGCCCAGTCTTGCGGAACGAGGGCTCTTGTGATGGAGAATACCGCTTGTGCAGAAATCGCTGACGCTTCTTTGGGGACTGTTGTTCCTGCTGATTATGAGGCAATAAAGTCCTCTATTTTGGATATTTCAAGGCAGCAACCAATTAGCTAGTCCTTATGAATCTATTTGACTGTATAAATCATGGAAATCCATGGGAGAAAATAATGATTGAGTTCAAAGATGACGGCCGTCTGAAGCTCCTGATCATCGTGGGCACCCGGCCCGAGGTCATCCGCCTGTCCGAGGTCATCAAGAAGTGCCGCCGCCATTTCGACTGCCTGCTGGCTCACACCGGGCAGAACTACGACTACACGCTCAACGGCATCTTCTTCCGCGACCTGGAGCTCGCCGATCCGGATGTCTACCTGGACGCCGTGGGCGCCGACCTGGGCGAGACCGTGGGCAACATCATCGCCGCGAGTTACAAGCTGATGGTCCAGGTCCAGCCCGACGCGCTGCTGATCCTGGGCGACACCAACAGCTGCCTGTCCGCCATCGCGGCCAAGCGCCTGCACATCCCCATCTTCCACATGGAGGCGGGCAACCGCTGCAAGGACGAGTGCCTGCCCGAGGAGACCAACCGCCGCATCGTCGACGTGATCTCCGACGTAAACCTGGCCTACTCCGAGCACGCCCGTCGCTACCTCAAGGACACCGGCTGCGCCCCGGAGCGCACCTACGTCACGGGCTCGCCCATGGCCGAGGTCCTGCGAGCCAACCTGGACAAGATCGAGGCCTCGGACGTCCTGACCGAGCTCGGCCTTGAGCCCAGGCGCTACATGCTGCTCTCGGCCCACCGCGAGGAGAACATCGACACCGAGGCCAACTTCACGAGCCTGTTCACCGCCATCAACGCGCTGGCCGAGAAGTACGACATGCCGATCCTGTACTCCTGCCACCCGCGCTCCCGCAAGCGCCTGGAGGCCACCGGCTTCAAGCTCGACCCCCGCGTCCGCATGCACGAGCCCATGGGCTTCCACGACTACAACTGCCTGCAGATGAACGCCTTCGCCGTGGTGTCCGACTCCGGCACCCTGCCAGAGGAGTCCAGCTTCTTCGCGAGCGTCGGCCGCCCGTTCCCGGCTGTGTGCATCCGCACCTCCACCGAGCGCCCCGAGGCGCTTGACAAGGCCTGCTTCACGCTGGCCGGCATCAGCGAGCGCGGCCTGCTGCAGGCCGTCCGCACCGCCGTCGAGCTCGACGCCGAGGGGTCGCTGCCCGAGGCGCCCGTCCCCGACTACGCCGACGAGGCCGTCTCCACCAAGGTGGTCAAGATCATCCAGAGCTACACCGGCGTCGTGGACAAGATGGTGTGGAGGAAGATTGTTTAATGGCTTGCTCATGTGCTGGGAAAAAAATACTTGTCGTAACGCAGCATTTTTATCCAGAGACCTTTCGAGTCAATGACATCGTCAAAGGTTTTATTGAAGACGGTGCAAGTGTTGACGTCCTTTGCGGTATTCCAAATTATCCTTCAGGCGAATGGGCCGAAGGATATGGTTATTGCGGCCATCGTCACGATGATTACCATGGTGCGTCTGTCTTTCGGTCTGGTGAAATACGCCGAAAGGGAAACACTTCGGTCCGCATTTTCCTGAACTATATTAGCTGGCCGATTACTGCATCTCTCAAGGCATTGAGCCTCAAAAATAATTACGACGTTGTATTTTGCTATAACACAAGTCCTATTTTGATGATAATTCCGGCTAGGTTTGCTGCATGGCGAAATAAATGTCCTCTTGTCACGTATGTGTTGGATATTTGGCCTGAAAATTTGTATACCGTTATAAATGTCCAAAATAGCTTTCTGAGAGCTTTTGCCAAATCTTTTTGCGACAAGCAGTATGCCGTCTGTAATAAGCTGATTGCCTTGAGTGACTCTTTGGCTGACAACTTATTTCATAGGATTAAACCTTTGAATCCGGATGTTTTGATAAGTGTAATACCTCAGCACTGTGAGGAGGTTTACGAACAAAAGAGTGTTTCACAGGAGCTGAGGTCGCAATTTGGAAGTCAGTGTGTTTTCCTTTTTGCCGGATCAATAACTCCTGCACAGGGTCTTGACACAGTTATTGAGGCGTTCTCGTATGCAATCAAAAATAGTTCTGTTGAGATGAGACTGCTAATTCTTGGCGATGGCATGTCCAGAGCGGAATTGCAGAAGACCGTTGCAAATAAAGGACTGAGCGAGTTCATTTTGTTTATTGGGCGCGTAGATCCTGAAGTTGTGCCCATGTATTCAGATATTGCAACGGCAATGATTGCACCATTCGCCGACAATCCCGAGCTAGAGCTTACTATTCCGGCGAAGATTTCAAGTTGTATGGCGTCTTCGAAACCAATACTTGCTGTAATGCGCGGCGAAGGGGCCAATGCGGTCCGTTCTGCTAAATGCGGGTTTGTCTCCAATCCCTCAGATGTTAATGCGCTTGCTGCAAATATGGTAAAAATTGCCTCAATGAATAAAGATGCTACTGATGCTTTGGGATCCAATGGCTTCAATTATTATCGTGAGCATTTTTCGAGGCGTGTTTGTTTAGATAGAATAGAGCAAGTTCTATTTGATTAACCGCTCTTTGTATGGAGTTCATTGATGCTAACGGATCCACGAGTTTTGGTGATTATTCCCGCATATAACGAAGAGGCTAATATCGAGGCTGCTGTCGGTGCGGTAGTCGAAGCGGGATTTGATTACGTCGTTGTTAATGACGGCTCAAAAGACTCTACACTTGAAATATGTAAATCAAACGGTATTAATGTTCTAGATTTACCTCAGAATCTTGGTATTGGCGGTGCTGTTCAGGCTGGGCATAAATACGCTCGACGATACGGCTATGATGTTGACGTTCAGGTTGATGGCGACGGACAGCATGATCCCAAATATATATCTATGCTCGTTGAAGAGATTTCAAATGGCGCTGATTTGGTTATTGGGTCTCGGTTTTTATCTTTGCAAGATGGATTCAAGTCAACTCGACTCCGTAGAATGGGAATTAAATGGCTTTCTTTCTGGCTGCATCTATTTACTGGGCATATAATTACTGACCCAACTTCTGGTTTTCGCGCATCGGGTCCTAAAGCAATCAGCTTGTTCTGTGGGGACTATCCGGACGATTATCCAGAACCGGAATCTATTGCCACATCACTTAAAGCTGGTCTGACGGTAAGCGAGGTTCCAGTCAAAATGCGCGAGCGGCAAGGCGGTGTTTCTTCAATAGGCGGTATTTCTTCGATTTATTACATGGTAAAAGTGTCGCTTGCAATATCGATTGCTTGCTTGACTAAGCGAAATTAGGTTAATCATGAGCCTTGCACTTCGAATTGGGTCTTCTCTAATATTTTTTTCTTTGTTGCTTTACGTGTTCAATCTTGTTTCGAAGGGGAAGCTTCTTCTCAAGTACTCCTTGTTATGGATTTTTCTATGCTGTATCGCTCTTCTCTGCCTTTTGGCACCTAATTTGGTTTATCTAATTTCAGACTGGATTGGGTTTATTACGGCTTCTAACTTTGTTTTGGTAGTAGCTGTTGTTTTGCTTTTATTGATATGTCTTTCTTTGAGTATTGCGATTAGTCGTTTGGTTGTAGCTACGAAAAACCTTACTCAGCGTATCGCGCTTCTTGAAAAAGTTTTAGAGGATGCCTCAAGTCGATCAAATTGACAGTTTGTCAGGGGCAATAATCTAATGGTTTTAATCGAACTGGATTCTAATGATCAACTGGCTTTATTTTATTGTGGTGTCATTTGCGCTTACTGTTTCGTTGTATTTACCTGGTCTTATTTCTTTTTCAAAATTTGACATTCCAAATCATCTTCTTGTGGCGTTATCGCCTATTTTCTCTTTAATGGCGTTGTTTTTGGCGATGTTGCTATCCTATGTCGCACAAATATCCGTGCCCTGGTATTGGTATGTCCTTTTATTGGTGATGTTATCTTTTGTCTTTGCTATAAATAATCGTCGGTGTTTATTGCAGCGCATTAATAACGTTTCGGCAACTTCATTCTGTGTATTTGTCGTATATATGTTGGTCTCACTTATCTTGGTTGCTTGGATCTACCTTAAAAATCTTGATGGCCCGAGCTCTGTGATACCTTATTTTGATAACGCGTTTGCACTTTCCACAGTGCGATCCTTTAGCAATACCAAGTTATATGGCGTTTTGTTTAGCTCTTGTTATAGGGACAGTTCAGTTCTGTTTAATGGTACCAGCTACTATCCGACTGGTATGCACTCTATTGCGGCATTGCTCGTCGAGATATTTTCAATTTCTCCTAGTGAGGCTCTGAACATTATAATTTTTGTATCCCTATGTCCGATTTTATGCCTGTCTGTACGAAGCCTGATTTCGTCATGCTATCCAGAAGATAATGTTGCTCAGCTATCTGGCTGTGTTGTCTCATATTTTTTTGTTGCTTTTCCCTGGGGTCTAATTACATTTGGTTCGCTGTTGGCTAATCTTTTCAGCCTTGTTTTTGTGCCTGCGGCGATATCGTCTGCTATTATTCTTTCAGATCGGCTGGTAAACAGAAAAGGCAGCATTTCTCATGCCGCGATTGCCTTCATTCTCGCACTTATTCTTTTGGCTTTTACTCATCCTGGTTCCTTATTTACCGCTGGCGTAGTGATTGCTCCACTAATTGTCAAATCAGTCTATACGTGCTCTAAGTGCTCGGGTAAACAGAAATCGTGGCCCAGCCATTTATTTGTAGCGTGCATTGCGATATTAGCGGTGGTCACTGTTTGGGTTATTTGCTATTATTTGCCTCCGCTCCATGCGACCGTTTCATTTAATTGGCCAGCTTTCCAGTCTTTTGGTACTGCTGTTTCATCTTTTTTTACTCTGTCATTTTTTGATTTTCCTGCCCAGCTTCCAGTTTGCTTGCTAGTCCAGTTTGGTTTAATTTCATGTTTTCGTAGAAAAGACCAAAGCAATTGGCTCATCGCGTCTGCTATATTCGCGGGTGTTCTTTATATTGTTGATGTTTCAACGGATGGCTACTTAAAGCAATTGCTTACGGGTTTTTGGTATACAGATTCAAGAAGAATTGCTGCAATTGTTGTCATTTCGCTTATTCCCTTTGCTGCAAGAGGAATGTCTTTGCTATTTAGGCATCTATATCATTATGCTGCATCAAAACCTGATACCGGTATATCACCGCGCGTATATTCAGGTCTATGTATTTTATTACTTCTCGGATTTGCTTTTGGGCCGTCTCTCGTGGTGAACGGCTCGTTTACCCTGTCTTCTGCCTTTAGTTATTTAAGGTGCACGTTGAGTTCTATTAATGAGTTAAACGGCAAACCGTTTGTAAATGGTGCGGTTGAGACCTTGATGCTCGATAAAGATGAACTGTCGGCTGGTTCGAAAATTGCCGATATGCTTGATCGACAATATGTAGTATTGAATAACCCACTAGATGGCAGCTCTTTCTTCTACGGTCTTTTTAACGTTAATCTACTGTACAGGCAGTCCTCCGCACAGGACCCCTCGGATTCTTATACTCTTCTTCGCAAGCGTATTCATGAATACACGTCGAATCGAGCTGTAAAGCAAGAGGTTTTGGACAAGCATATTAGGTATGTTTTGCAATTAGATTCTGGTGTGAGTCCGTCAGACTCAAGTTCCTTTTACTGTGTTTATGATCCTGATTTTTGGTCAGGAATACAGTCAATAGATGCAGATACTCCTGGGTTCAAATTGATTTACAGCAAAGATGATATACGTTTATATGAATTAACTGATGTTTATTAGACGCGGGGTTTGTATCTGTATTTTCCGATAGCACGCTGCTTTGGTCTTAGGCAAGCATATCGGGCATAACGAAATTGCGACGCATTCTTTTCTTTGGGGGTAGGTATGGGCTTCCAGTTCGGCCCCATCCAGCACCGTCTCGGCCCTCGGACGGCACTTCTCGAGTATGATGGGTAGTGTCGAGAAAGTTGGTGTAAGGGCCCTTGCGGCCCCTGTGTCCGATATCCGGAATCAGTTGATATCCTAGGCCGCCTCCACGCTGTCGGCAAGTTCCAGGCTGGATTCGATCATCTTTCTGGCCGTCTTCTCCAGTTCCGCCCAGTCGTGCTCGCCCACGGCACCCATTCTGAACGCGGCGTCATGCATCTCGGCCATCTTCCTCTCCAAGAAGTAGCGCGAGCCGGACCATGTTTCGGCCTGGTCGCACATGACGGCGCCCACGAGCCTGAGCAGCGAACTCTCCGACGGGAAGACCTGCACCACGCGCGAGCGGCGCTTTATCTCCCTGTTGGCGCGCTCCTGCACGTTGTTGGTGCGCAGGCGCTTCCAGTGCGACGGCGGGAAGTCAAGGTACGCGAGCGCGTCGGGCTCCGCCTCCTTGAGCACCCTCGGCGCGCTTACACCAACATTTCCGACGCGATCGGACGCTACCAATAAAAAGGGCGCCGTGGCCCCTGCCGGCTACGGCGCACAGCATAGTATCAGCGATGAAGTTTCGCGATATTCTGTAATGCACAGGCGTGCAACTACTCAGTTGGCTTAGCCAACAAGTTAGATTCCAAGATACCTTTTCCAAAACTCGTCCGATGTAACGGTTGGCCTACTCTGAGAATAGGCTTCAGCAAGCTTTTTCTCACATTCCTTGAATTGTTTAACATCGGCTTTGTAGCGCTTAAGGAGCTTGGCGTACTCCTCGGTATCTTTTGTCCTAATACAGCCCATTCGGTTGTACCAGTCAATAACAATAATGTACCTTTTCCCTCGGATTGCTCCGGCGGGATATTCCCAACCGTGTACGGGGATGACTGCAAATCCAGAACCATCTCCTGTTAGAATTCTTTGCCTATTGTCGGTGATAAAATCGACAAATCTTTGCGAAATCGATCGTGGCTTGTCTCCAGCAATTAATTGTCTATCAATATTATCAATGGAAAAGCCTTCAATTCCTATCTTGCGAGCTTGTCTCTCTAGCTCGCTGAATGGAACCATTGCTTCCTTCTTCTTATTTGCCTCCATGAACGTTTTCTCGGCAATTCCGATTTCGCTATAGAAATCGGGTCCTTTCATGAAGTCCTCGAATGCATCAAGAACTAAGCTGGCATTTTTATAACCATACTTTTTGAGCTCGAGTCGAACGTTATTTTTTAATTCGTACATGAAATCAGAGTTTGTTCCGAATCCAGTGGTGAATTTGGCAATAAGCGTGTTCCTCGTTGTTTGGTAGCGCTCGACCGCCGCGTTGTATCTAACATGAAAACTTTCATGCCAGATGCAGATGCTGTTCATCGTCATAAAAGGTTTTTTGCATCGAACGCCGTATTCCGCATCGTCGCACCTAACAAAATAGGGAAGAGGCAATCCGTTTTCTTCTATAGCGCTCATCGGTATACAGCAATACCACCATGCCGCGTAGCGGGCGTTGGTGTCACGAATGTTTTTAGGGATTCTAAACGTCTCGTTGTAAACAATGTCTTCAAAACGGGATAGGTATAAGGGCGGTTTAGCGGGGGAGAAAGAGCCGAGAGGGGTCATATAGCCAGTGTCTTCCCACTGTTGATCAGCAATGCCGTAATTCAGCATTGCGCCGCTAATCATCGCTTCGTTATAGTCTTTGTTTACTATCCTTAGCAGGTTATAAGTTCTTTTGATGCTCTCTGGAGATACAGCTACGTCGTCGTCCATAAGCAGAACGTGCGTTGCTTTCGGTTTCTGCTCTTTGGCAAGAATCATCCCGTAAGTGAAGCCGCCTGCGCCGCCAACGTTCTGGTTAGGATGAATATGGACATGACCGTTTTCCAGGGCTGATGAATCGAGCGTTCTGCCATTATCTATTACGTGCATATTAAAGTGGTCGGCGATTGGGTCGGCGCTATCAAGGATTGCCGTTTTGACAAGCTCGATATTGGACTTAATGTACTGTTCTTTTTTGAAGGTTGTAGTAGCCAAAACAAGCTCAACGTCTTTTAGGGGCTGATCCGTCAAGACTGAGTAGTAGCTATTTCGAATTTGTACGGGTCCTGTAGTGCGAATGATAAAACCGACCAGAATTGTGTCATCGCTCGTTACCAGTTCGGTATCTAGAACAACAAAGGAGTCGGATTTCTCTATGCATCTTTTCGTGGCATCAAGAACAATTGGACATGATGAAAATCTATCAGAGGTTGTTTGCACCACCTCGCACGAAGCGCCCTTTAGTTCGAGGTGAAGATAATACTTTTGTGCGTTTGTATAAGTATTAAGTTTATTAATCGAAAGCGCGTTGAAATAAGTGCTGAAGTCAAATTCGCCTTCGCCGTTGAGTTCCCAGGCATCACTATCGGGAAGAAAGACAACGGGTTCAGTTGAACGACAATACAAAGAGGGATAATTGACTGCGCGTGCGCTGTGCTCCAAGAGTACATTTGCGAACTTCATCAGGGGCATTTAAATCTCCATTTCTTGTAAAGAATCTTGATTCATTATATAGATATACACGATGTTTCACATTATTCATAAGGTGCTGTAGATGACTGCAGGGGTGCGCGACTTACAGTCAATTTAGGCGATAATGTTATTGCTTGTATCTTCTCGAAGGTAAGTATGGGAGTTTATTTTGAAACTTAATTATAAGTTAGCCAACATAGTGTGCTGCGTTGATGACCACGCGATTTCCCACTCGGAGCTCTATTATCGGATTGAACGTGGCAGTATTGTGCGCTCCCTTCCCGGGAATCGCTTGCAGATTAACGGAACCGTTGACTTTATGACGTATGTCAACGGATTTTCCGCTTTGAAATGGAGTCAATACGCGCAGCTCGATGAGGTCTGTCTGAATTTGGTTCTTGATGGATCGGGACTTGTGCACATTTATGGCGTAGAACATGGGTCACTCGATCCAGTGCAAATTAAACAGGTTCCTTTTTCTCCTGAGACTGGATTGGGCTCGTTGGCCATTAGTGTCTGTCTGGAGAATTTTGACCTTATTGGGTTCTCTATATCCTCCGAGGAATCGACTACCGCGACTTTGGTTAAGGGCTGTTATGCCGCAACGGTGGATGGGGACGAGGTAAATCGTGTTGACCTCGCTTTGTCTACGACAACGTTTAAAAATGAGAGATATATCATTCCCAACATCGATCTTGTTAAAGAGGGTATCTCTAAAGAGGACGGTCCGATTCGCGACCACTTCCACATGTTTGTCGTCGACAATGGCCAGACGCTCGATTCTGCATTACTTTCCGATGAGCTGGTCACTGTTCTCCCGAATCCCAACACGGGGGGTTCGGGAGGATTCGCACGTGGAATGATGGCGGCTACTGAAACTCCTGATCAGTACACTCACATCATTTTGATGGATGACGATGTCTCTATTATGCCCGAGAGTTTGATCCGCACGTTCAATCTCCTCTCTCTTGCTAAAGGCAAGTATAAGGATGCCTTTATTAACGGCGCCATGCTCTCAATGGAGGACCCTACTCGTCAGTTTGAGGATGTCTCGTATGTGGCGACTACCGGTGCTTATCGTCGCGCAAAAGATGATCTGAATGTCGGCAAGCTGGCTGACATCCTCGAAAATGAACGCACGAACGTTGAAGTTGATCAGGCCTATGGGGCTTGGTGGTATAGCTGCATTCCGGTGAAGGCTATCGAAAAGAACGGCCTTCCCATGCCTTTCTTTATCCGCTGCGACGACGTTGAGTTTGGCATGCGCAATAAGCCTGTCTACATGACCATGAATTGCATTTGCGTGTGGCATGCAAGCTTTGAGGGGCGTTTCCGCGCTTCGGTTGACTGCTACCAGTACTTCCGCAACTTCTTCGCTATGATTGCTCTCGATGATTGTGCTGATGAGAAGATGTTTGTCCTTCGTATTCAGCGAGGGGTACGTCAGAACTTGCGCGATATGGACTATCAGGCTGCCGAGTTTATTCTCGATGGCTTTGAGGATTATCTGCGTGGCCCTGAGTATCTCCAGAAGCTCGATGGCGCCGCGACGATGATCGGCAAGGGTAGGTTAAACGAAAAGCTTATTCCTGTTTCCGAAATGGATCCAGAGCTTCTTCGCAAGGCTGGGGTTACGGAGCAAGTGCTCGCTAATGTTAATCTGGAATTCCATCCTTCGAAATTTATGAAGTATTGGAGATCTATTCCTTACGACAAGCACTATCTTCCCGATGCGCTGTTGCGCGGAAAGCCTGGCTATGCAGTTAAGAATGGCAGCTGTACGCTTGAAGGCAATTCGACGCGTTGCAAGACGCTGGTATTTCTTGATCCGACCCGCGAGAAGGGGTCGGTCCGCACGATGGATCGAGCGCGGTTCAAGAGTATTCGCCGCCGAGAGCACGAACTGATGGCGCGATATCGTAAAGAGGGCAAGAGCGTCAGGGGGGCATGGAAAGATGCCATGCCGTACATGACTTCGCGAGAGTTCTGGGAACAGTATTTAGGTCTGAAATAAGAAGAGGTCCGGATTAAGTCCGGACCTCTTCTTATTTTGAATAGGTTTTATAGGCTTGTAGCTCCCATTGTTTTCTTTCGACTTTTGCTACTGAGTCGAGGATTAGTCCCGTTGCTAGGCTCAACCCACACAGGAACATGAATGAGGCCGCAAGTATGGCCGTGGGGAAACGGGGGACTAAGCCGGTTTGGAAGTACTCCATAACAATTGGAATTCCGAGGGCAAGGCCTATGATGGCGAAGATGAGCGCTATAAGTGTAAAGAACTTGAGCGGACGATAGTCTTTAAAGAGCGTTCCAATCATTGCGATGACCTTGATGCCGTCGCTAACGGTGTTGAGCTTGGACTCGGAGCCTGCGGGCCGATCGCGATACTCCACCGGCACGTCTTTAATTCGCCAGCGGTGATCGACAGCGTGGATGGAGAGCTCGGTCTCAATCTGGAAGCCCTCGCTCAAAACGGGGAAGGTCTTGACGAAGGGTTTGCTCATGGCTCGGTAGCCGGTCATCACGTCGTCGAAGCTGTAGCCGTAAATCCACTTGATCATGGCGCGAACAAGATTATTGCCAAAGCCGTGGAAGGCCCTCTTGTTCTCTTCGGCATAGGTGCCGTTTGACAGGCGATCGCCAACGGTCATATCGGCTTCGCGGTTAAGGATGGGCTCGCAAAGCGCCTTTGCCGCCTCGGCGGGGTAAGTGTCGTCTCCATCAACCATTAGATAGCATTCAGCATCGACATCACGGAACATTTGGCGACATACGTTACCTTTGCCTTGTCTAGGCTCGTGACGCACCGTGGCCCCGTGCTGTTTTGCGACTTGCGAAGTGTCATCGGACGAGTTGTTGTCGTAAACATAGACAACTGCACCGGGCAGCTCTCGATGAAAATCGTCGACAACTTTGCCAATCGTCAACGCTTCGTTGTAACAGGGAATTATGACGGCGGTATTCGAATAGTCCATATAGGACCTCCTTTAATGACTTATCTGGTCGAAAGTATACCTATCGCCTTCCCCTTTGATTAGATATGGGTTAGTTCTCCAGATTTGTTGCGGTGAGTTATCGTCTACGTGGGAGGGCTATACTTTCCACTGTTATGTTTTACGAGACAAGGAGATGGTCCGTGGCTGACAACGTAGAGAGTCAGAAAGCGGTGGCTAAACCGGCCTCTCACGCTAAAAATGATTTTGAAAAGGACAAGTTCATTCTTAAGCAGCTTGTCACCAAAGATTTTAAGATTAAATATCGTCGCAGTGTTCTGGGTGTGGCATGGTCCGTGCTTAACCCGCTGCTGATGATGATTGTTATGTCGATCGTGTTTTCGACAATCTTCGCGCAAGGCCGTAATGGCTCTGTTACCCCCGAGTTGTATCCGCTTTACCTGATTGTCGGTAACGTAACGTTCTCCGTCATGTCCGAATCGACGAACCAGGCGCTGATGTCTATCATTTGGGCGTCCTCGTTGCTGAAGAAGGTCAAAGTGCATCGTTGGGTGTTCCCGGTGCAGAAGGTGTTGTTCTCGCTCGTCAACTTTTCCTTCTCTTTGGTTGCCGTCGCCCTTGTTATGCTCTTTTTCCGCGTGGCTCCTACTTGGCATTTAATTCTTCTGCCGGTTTGCCTGCTGTTGCTCATGTGCTTCTGTATGGGTTTGGGCATGATGCTGTCAGCATTGGCAGTCTTCTTCCGTGACGTTATGCATCTGTGGAGCGTTGTTATTACTGCTTGGATGTATTTGACGCCGATTTTCTGGACGACAGACTTTATCAGCCAAATGGCACATTGGATCCAGGTCCTTGTGGTTGTGAACCCCATGTACAACTACCTCCAGTTTATGCGTGATATCTTCCTGTTTAATACCGTGCCTTCTGCGCTTACCTTTTGGCTGTGTGTTGTTTGGGCTATTCTTGCTCTTGCTATTGGTTACGCCGTCTTTCACAAGACCGAGCACAAGTTTATCCTCTACATCTAAGGAGTGCTGCTCATGACTGAATCTGCTATTGATTACAGCAAGCAGCCCCTTGCTGTTGAGGTCAAAGATGTCACCATGATCTTTAACATGGCGTCTGAATCGCTTACGAACCTCAAAGAGTATTTCATTAAGCTTGCTAAGCACGAGCTGTTCTTTGAGGAGTTCCGTGCGCTTAAGCACATTTCGTTCGATGTGCATCGCGGTGAGGTCGTTGGCCTTGTTGGTACTAACGGCTCCGGCAAGTCTACGATGCTTAAGATCATCGCCGGCGTTTTGGAACCCAGCGAGGGCAAGGTTAAGGTTCACGGGAATATTGCGCCGCTTATCGAGCTTGGAGCGGGCTTTGACCCCGAGCTTACCGCGCGTGAGAACATATATCTGAACGGTGCGCTGCTTGGGTACACCAAGGAGTTTATCGATGTAAACTTTGATGGAATTATTGATTTTGCTGAACTCGATAATTTCGTCGACATGCCTCTGAAGAATTTCTCGTCGGGCATGATTGCACGCATCGCGTTTGCGATTGCCACTATAACTGAACCTGACATTTTGATTGTCGATGAAACACTCTCGGTCGGAGATGTCTTTTTTCAAGAGAAGTGCGAGCGTCGCATTCAGCATTTCATTGAGAGTGGTGACGTGACGGTTCTATTCGTGTCTCACTCTATGGAGCAAGTTGAACGCATTTGTCAGCGTGCGATATGGATTGAAAAAGGCGAGTTACGTATGGATGGCCCTGTTCGTACTGTATGTTCCGCTTATCATGATCAATTCAGCTTTGATTTTATTGATGTTGATCGGAATTCGAAATACGCCCAGGATATTAATTGGATGGTAGAAAAGAGAATTACAAGGGGATGGGCTATAGATAATACTCATCGAGAATTTAGGGGAAAGGAAAAGATTAAACGGCAGGATTTTGCTACTTTTGTCTTTAGACTTGTCAAAGAACTGGATCCCAATGTAAGAGACGGGGATAAAAATCAGTTTGTAAATCCTTTCTTGGACGTTGACATTTCTTCGCCTGGATCATTTGCGATTTATTGGCTTAAGAATGAAGGCTATTTGCCTGAGTTCGATGCTAAACGGGATTCCTTTTATGGCGACGAGCTCATGTCGAGCTCTGATGCCATAGAATGGCTGAGTTTATTGCAACGGCATTTTGGTTTCGGTGAGCTTATTGATTATGGAGTGAATTCTGCTCGTTTGTCGCGCGAAGAAGCTGCTCATTTGCTAAGGATTTTTCATGATTCAATTTCGCTCGGTGGCGTAACGGGATAATTACTCCGTTTGGTTCGTACCATTTTTCATGGTTGATTCGCTTTTTATATCTATCGCCATATAGTACTTTTGTTAGTATACATTCAGGCTCCATTAGCTCAGTTGGATAGAGCAGGGGACTTCTAATCCCAAGGTCGACGGTTCGAATCCGCCATGGAGCACCAGAGAAGAGTAGGCCGGGTCGCTTGCCCGGCCTTTTTGTATTGGGATCATTGACGTTTCTGGTCTGTCATCTGGTTTAAAATACTGTACACCAATTTATTTGAAGCGGAGGTTTGATGGGCTTATTAGGTTCTATTGGCCAAAAACTTATTTCTTTTGACCAGAGTCGTCAACCTCGACCCCAACGCAAGGCCTTATATTTGATTTGCGAGCCCGGATGGCCGAATTACGGTGATGAACTTATTGCCCGAGAATGGCTTCGGTATATTTCGAGTATTGATCCCGATCTTCCGGTCATTCTTGACTGTAATAGGCCGGGTTCCGCTGCAGCTATTTTGTACGGTATTCATAAGAATTTAGTCTGCGTTGACACTATTGCGCGCCTTACTTTCGAAAATGAATTTGTTAAAGGCAACCATAATCTCGAATCAGTTTCTGAGATAGCATTCGCTGTTAGGCGAGCGTTGGACTGGCAAGGAGGAAATCCCCACTACGCTAGTGGGGTCAAATTGCTTGAGGACGCTATCGCCGGCGTTCATTACTTGGGCGGCGGGTATTTAAATGGGACCTGGAAGCCTAATTTGGCGCGTTTGGAACTTGGGCGCTGGGCCACAGACCATGGAATTCCAGCTATTGCCACGGGTTTGGGGTTGATGCCGCTTTCGAAAGATGACCTATCGTATGTCAATGCTGCTTTTGAGAGCTTCGATTATGTTGGGGTTCGTGATGCTGATACTTATGATGCTCTTAATGGCGTTCGCAATCTACGCTTAGATGTTGATGACTGCTTTATCAACGGCTTGGAAGATTGCATCCAAACCGACGCAAGTGAATTGTTGCCAGAATATATGGTTTGTGTTCAGCATGAATTTTGTTGTGATTCGAGTTTGGTATTTGATGCGGTTGATCGTACGCTTAAAGCATGGGGGGTTAAACCTGGCATCGACCTTGTCGGGGTAGTCGAATGTAATCCCATTATAGACAGATACATATATGACTATTTGATTGGTCGAGGAAACAGCCTTCGTTTTTACTCTACCCTTGAGTTGCTTTCGGAAGGTCTGCCGGTGCGGTGTGATCAGAAGTGGATTTCATCTCGGTATCATCCACATCTCATTGCTTCTTCTTTTGGCTGTTCGGGTGCGTTTATTAATGTTGACGAAGAATACTACCCAATTAAGCAAAACGCTGTTTTAAGGATGGGCTCCCGATGGAATGAAATTTCACTCGAGAGCATCCCCGAGACTCCCGGTTTTGGTTTTGAAGATCTTGACAGTCGTAATAGATATAGAGATCGAATTCGAAGTAGTGTTTCTGATTTCTATAAACGAATTTTAGATTGTTAAATTAGTTGTTTAAGGAGGGTCCCTATGAATGAAATTGATTTCAATGCAGAACGAGGGTATTTTCGCGTTCTTTTATTACCATCAATTATAGTGCTAATAATTACTATTGCTATAGCAACGTCCTTAGCATTGGCGCCGAAAACTGCGTTTGCTGTTGATTTAAACCGAACGGTATATTGTTCAAGAACTGGTACGAAATATCATTATGTAATCGACTGTTCTGGTATGAAAAACCCCATATCAATGTCTCTTGGCGAAGCACGGAGCGAAGGTAGAACGCCTTGCTCGAATTGTGTGCACGATACTTCTGAAAATCCTGATGTCCCGGCAACCCCGTCTTATCATTTTTCAGATGTAAATCCTTCTACTCCACATGCGGAAGATATTTTATGGCTCTATCAAACAGGTATTTCGACTGGTTGGGACGAAGGAAATGGGGTTTATTCGTTTCGAGGCATGGATAGCGTGAAACGTCAAGATATGGCTGCTTTTTTGTATCGTCTTGCCGGTAGCCCTGATTTTTCGATAACTTCGAATAATGCAAGTTGCTTTTTCTCGGACGTAGACGAGTCAACCCCGCATTATAAGGAAATCATTTGGTTGGCAAGTTCGGGCATTTCTAGCGGGTGGACGGAGGCGGATGGCTCAAGAACTTTTCGCGGAATGGATTCAGTAAAAAGACAGGATATGGCTGCGTTTTTGAACCGCTTGTCCGTCTATCTCGGTCATCCTTATTACGGAGAGGGCGTAAACCCATTCATTGATGTTGTGGCTGATACCCCGCATCGTCATGAAGTGCTGTGGTTATCTCAATATGAAATTACCCAGGGATGGATTGAGGCTGACGGAACTCGCACATTTCGTGGCATGGATTCTGTGAAGAGGCAAGATATGGCTGCGTTTATGCATCGAATGAGCCTTCGCGAGCTTCTATAATTTGCGCGGTTTGCTGTAGCTTATTTCGGTTGCTTAACACGCTTACCGAAAATTGCCTAATCGGAAGTTCATATTCCTAATATATTTGATACTCTAGATTTGTTTTATTGGTGGGGGAAAGTGAAAAAAGGAGTTCCTATGAAAATTCGTTTGAGAATGGGCGTATATGGCCTTCTCGTTGGCCTCATCGCACTTTTCTTGGCACCCGTAGCATCTGAAGCATATACCGCCAAGGGCATTACCAATTCAAAGGGTCTTGTGTATGACGATGTCTATGGCGTGTCGAACGGCGCTGCTATCATGCGTAAGGGCGATCATATCGATTTGGTCGACTCGCTTGGAAATCTTCTCTTGGATACTGTTTCTGGTGTTGATACTCATATTTCAAATAGCGTCTACGGTGCCGGCTATCACTTCGACAAAGGCCTCGTTCCGCTGTCTTACGGAAACGATCAGAAAAATCCCAGAATAGTGGCTATTATGACATTAATAAGAAGAAAATTGTTGCCAATGCTGAAGCTGGTGATGTGACTGGTGAATTTTCACAGGATGCGACATTGTTTGCTAAAGCGATGGTTCAAAATCAATCTACTATGGTTACCTTATATAACACTAATTCTGGTACCAAGCTGAGCTCTTCGGTAATGCCTGTTTCATGTGAAAAATGTTATTTTAATTTTGGTTCAGACAATACTTGTCTTAACGTTAATTATTGCACTCGTGAAGAAGGTTCTGAAAATGTAGCTTGGAGTCAAGGCTATTTTAAGATTAATGACGGAGTTTTGGGTGAGTTTGTAGCTGATGAATCTCCCTCTTCAAGCAATTATTATCAAACTGGTTTCGATCGAAATGGAATTGCCTTCCTAGTCCGCTATATCTCTGGAAGCAGTACTGCTGACGGTCACGGCTCGAGGGTAGAAATTGAATACAAAGGGGCTGTAAAACATCTATATGATTGCAGCAGCTTCAAAATCGTTGGTGAATTCGTTTTCGTTCAGAAAAATGATCAATCAGGATGGAAGGAGGTTTATTCCTGCAATGGCGATCGTGCAGAATGGATTGAATCTTTATTCAGCAATAATTCGGATGCGCTGTATTTGAACACGGAGGGCTTTGATTCCTTTGACGGATCGCGGCGTTATGTTTACTTTGACACTAAGACGTCCAAGAGTGTTTTGTTTGACGCGGACGGTAGCGTGATAAAAGATAAACTTGTTCCCGGTTTTAGCGATAATTCAAACGCTTATTTATGCCCTGCTTACGACGGGTCATCTTCTAGTGGCTACGATTCGGCTCCAGCGATTGCCATTACGTCAAATGATGCTAAGTCTGGAGATTGGGTCGTCAGACTGTTGAATTTAGATGGTGATATTCTGTATGAAGATCATTGCAGTAAGAACGATTGTGGAGATATGGTTTCATATTGGGTATATCCTTCTTACCTTGATGGTTTCATTTCGATTCATAAATTCAACGAATCAAGCAGCGCAAAGCCGACGACATTTATCGATTTAGTCCATAAAAAGACTGTTGGTACACTTGATTCTTATGCTTTTATGCAGTTATGTGGCGGTAAGTTGATTGCTGGCGAAATGTCCCCCTCTTCACCAGTTTATTTGTTAACGTCTAATGGTCTCGACCGCTTTATGATTGGGACTAATGCCGTTTCAGTTTGCATGCAGAACGTTGAGTCATCAAGGTCTTATATTTCTCCAGGTTCTTTATATCATTCTTCTTGCGCTGCTTGGTGGGCTAAGGATAATAATGGTAAATGGGGCCTAATCAAGACCGATGGCACCGTCATTGTCCCGTTTGAATATGATGCTTACGAAGACCTTGATTTTGAAAATGAAAATCTCGCGCTTGTAAAGAAAGATGGTCTTTGGTGGTTCTTCGATACTTCAGAAAAGACCGAACAGGGTTCTGAGGGAAATATCAAGTTTGCTGATGTTGATAGTTCAACTCCTCATTCAGAGGATATTCATTGGCTTGCTAGTAGTGGAATATCTGAAGGTTGGCTTGAACAGAACGGTTCGCGTACTTTCCGTGGAATGGATAGCGTTAAGCGTCAGGACATGGCGGCATTTCTCTATCGTCTAGCCGGATCTCCCGTATTTGTTGCACCTGCAACTTCACCATTTATCGATGTGACTTCTTCCACACCCCACTATAAGGAGATTTGCTGGTTGGCGCAGACTGGAATCTCTACTGGATGGAAGGTATCCTCTGGTTATCAATTTAGGGGCATGGATAGCGTTAAGCGTCAGGATATGGCTGCTTTCCTTAAGCGTCTTTCGGATTACTTGAACAAGGGCGGTGTCGCTTCGAGCTCGAACCCGTTTTCTGACGTTAACGAGTCCACTCCTCACTATGAGGAAGTCCTTTGGCTTTCGGAGAATGGCGTATCAGAGGGTTGGGCTGAGGCCAATGGCACCCGAACCTTCCGTGGAATGTCGGATGTTGTTAGGCAGGATATGGCTGCCTTCTTGCATCGTATGGATGCAAATGGTCTCGTGTAAACCTTGCTGATTGGGTTGAACGGAGACTCCATCAGGGGTCTCCGTTTTTTATTTATATACGACGAGGTAATTGAATTGAATAAAAGAACTCAATGGACGCTATTGTGTTTACTCGGGGCTATTCTTTTACTCCAGGGGGGCTATAATTCTAGCATTTCTTTTATTGCTTCTTTTTTTCTGTTGTTTATTATCGTTATTGATCGCTCAAAATTCGAAATTCTAAATTTCCAAAGAAATATAAGCATGGCTGCCATGGTATTTCTTGGGCTTATATCTTCTTTTGCATGCGGTTATGGCTCTTACTCGCTTGCTCATCTTGCCCCTTATTGCATGTTCCTGTCTTCGTCATTTGTTTTTACTTCGGTTGATGATTTTGATTTCAATTACCTGATTGGGGGATTACGCTACATCTGTTTCATTTCTTCTGCAGCTGCTATTTTACTATTTTTTGTTTTCCCTTCTTTTTTTGGTTATGTTAGCGCTGGTCGTCTTCAGGCGTTTTTTCAATACGCTAATACCGCTGCCGTTTGGTTTGCGCTTTCATTTTTATTGCTGCTCGATAGTCCTTTGTTTACAAAAATTGATTGTCTAGTGCCATTTATTGCGCTTGTCCTGACGCGTTCGGTCGCCGTTGCCATATTGGTCGTTTTTGGCCTTATGATTTATTTGATATTGGAAAAGCGGTCTATGGCCTCATTTTTGCTCGCCGTGTTTGGGCTTGTCCTCATATTGTGTATTTATGACATGATGTCGGGGCGTATTGTGGAGTCGGTGCAGACATTTATTGAGCGAATTATTCAAATATACGATGGACTTAGATTGGCTGGGTCTAGCCCTTTTATCGGAATCGGCCCTGGTGCTTGGCGACAATCGTATCGATTCGTTCAAAGTGCGCAATACTCTGCCAATGTCATCCATTGTGGCTATCTTCAAATTCTGCTTGACGGTGGCATTTTCGCGCTTACTGCATTTTTATGGTTCTGTATCACGCGTATAATCTGCATATTTAAGGAGCGTAGCAATATTCCCCATAGCTCATTCTTGGTTGCTGGCATTGTTTTAATGCTGCTTCATTTTATGGTTGATATTGACATCCAATTCGGTTTCATTGATTTACTGTTAGTTCTGTTTTTGTCTCGCGGAAATGAAAAATATTCTATAAAAGAATTATCCTTCGGATTTACTAACTGGGCTAATAAAGGCTGCCTCCTCTTATGTCTTTCGATAATCTTCGGCCTTACGATCATTACATGTTATAGAAGCTATTTGATTGAAGTGGGAGATAGAGGTCCTTCGTGTTTTGAAAAAGACCCCGAAGTGACTGAGAATTATTTGCTCAGATTATGTGACGAGGGCGAATATGCCAGTGTTGTGGATACTGCTGATTCTTTACGCTTGCGAAGTGTAACTTCTGAGTTACAGCTATTAAAGATTGGTTCCTTATATTGCATGGATATGAGAGATGATGCGGAAGAATGTCTTCTTGAACTAATCGATATGCAGAAAAAGAACGTAGATCTATATAAAACAGCTACGGCATATTTTGACTATTATGGTATTTCAAATGAAGGTCGCATTCGGTTGACCAGAATAGAAAATCAAGCTAATGAAATGATTGAAAGGCCGCCTGCGTCTTACCTACGGAACCAGGTTCTGTATGAATGGACTCAGTTGAACTGATATCAAAATCAGCATTACTCCTATTTTTTAATTCAAAACTATAACTTTGTGATTTCATGCAAGGGTATTAATCGGTGCTCTCCGCATTTACCCTCAGTTCCCACTGCTTGCTGTCCACTTTGGCTACGGAGTCCAGGATAAAGCCCGTAGTGAGCGAGAGTCCGTACAGGAACATAAACGCTGCTGAAAGCATGGCGGTGTGGAAGAGCGGAACGAGTCCGGTGGCTAAGAGTTCCATAATGATGGGGATGCCCAAAGCCAGCCCGGTGCAGCATTCGCGCTGCACCGGGCATTCTGTTTGCTTATGGTGGCTAGCTAATGCGCCTTTGTCTCTACGCCTCAGTCGGCTCCACGCCCAGTTCGTTGCGGACAAGCTCGAAGGCCGCGGCGATGGCCTTGTCCATGTCGTAGTACTTGTAGCCGCCCAGGCGTCCGGCAAAGATCACGTCGCCTTCCTGCGCCGCCAGCTCCTCGTACTGCTTGTAGAGGGCCTCGTTCTTGGCATCGTTGATGGGGTAGTAGGGCTCGTCGCCGGGCTTCCAGTCCGCCGGGTACTCGCGCGTGATGACGGTCTTCTCCTGCGTGCCGAACTCGAAGTGCTTGTGCTCGATGATGCGCGTGTAGGGGACCTCGCGCTCGGTGTAGTTGACCACGGCAACGCCCTGGTGGTCCTGCTCGTCGAGCGTCTCGGTCTCAAAGCGCAGGCTACGGTACTCGAGCGTGCCCAGCTTAAAGTCGTAGAACGCGTCGATGGGGCCGCAGTAGATCGTCTTGGCGGCGATGTCGGGCTCGGCGGCGGCCAGCTCCTTGTACTCCACGCCGCAGCGCACCTCGACGCCCTCGAGCATGTTGGCGACCATCTTGGTGTAGCCGCCCATGGGGATGCCCTGGTAGCGGTCGTTGAAGTAGTTGTTGTCGTAGGTGAAGCGGCAGGGGAGGCGCTTGATGATGCTTGCGGGCAGGTCCTTGCAATCACGGCCCCACTGCTTCTCGGTGTAGCCCTTCACGAGCGTCTCGAAGATGTCGCGGCCGACGAGCGACAGCGCCTGCTCCTCGAGGTTCTGCGGCTCTCCGATGTTCTCGGCGGCCACCTGCTCGGCGATCTTGGTGCGGGCGTCTGCTGGCGTGACGACGCCCGGCCACATCTTGGCGAAGGTGTTCATGTTGAAGGGCATGTTGTACATGTTGCCGTGGAAGTTGGCTACCGGCGAGTTGACGTAGTTGTTGAACTCGGCGAAGCGGTTGACGTAGTCCCAGACGTCCTTCATGGAGGTGTGGAAGATGTGGGCGCCGTAACGGTGGACCTGGATGCCCTCGACGTCCTCGGTGTAGATGTTGCCGGCGATGTGGTCGCGGCGGTCGATGACCAGGACCGACTTGCCGGCGCGCTTGGCGGCGTTGGCGAAGACGGCGCCAGAGAGGCCGGCGCCGACGACTAGGTAATCGTACTGGGACATGGATATGCTCCTTTGTATGTCAATTGGACAGCTACTTAAGCTTTGGGACAAACAAACCTGATTATTTAGTCCCATGGATTAGTGTAGCAGATACTCTTTCAGCAGCTCCAACGCGTGGGCGTAGCCTTGGAGGCCTTCGCCAGTGATAGTGGCGAAGCAGGCTAGGCGTGCATAGCTCACCTGGCGGAAGTCCTCGCGCGTCTCTACGGCGCTGATGTGCACCTCGACGGCCGGGATGGCGACGGCTTTGAGCGCATCGAGGATCGCCACGCTCGTGTGCGTGTAGGCCGCCGGGTTGATGACGATGCCGTCGACCTTGCCGTAGGCCTCCTGGATCTTGTCGACGATGCTGCCCTCGTGGTTAGACTGGAAGACATCGACCTCGTCGAAGCCCTGTGCAGCGCCCGCTTCCTGGCAAATCTGCACTAAGCGGTCGTAGTTGTCGCTGCCATAGATGCCCGGCTCGCGAATGCCGAGCATGTTGAGGTTGGGGCCGTTGATGACGAGTGCTTTCATGGTTGCTTCCTTTGCGGTTGGTTGGCGTGGCTGGCCATGCGATCTTCGGCGTTTGCCCAGATAAAACCTGTCAAAATAAACCTGTCCCTTTTTGGCAGGTTAGAGGGTGTCGAGGAGGGCTTGGGCGGTGTTGGCGGCGCAATCGCGTGAGTCGATGATGTAGTCGGCCCAGGCGCGGTAGCGTGGCATGCGCTGCTTGGCCAGCTTGTCGATGCCATCGCGGGCGGTGATGGGGCGACCCTTGTGGGCGAGTTCGTCGAGCTTACGGTTGAGCATCACGATCTGGCTGTTCTGGTGCAGCAGCGGGTAGTTCTCGTCGCGTGTGACCACGCCGCCGCCGGTGGAGAGCACCAGGCCGCTGCGCTTGGAGATGTCGGCCAGCGCAGCCGTCTCCTGTTCGCGGAAGGCCGCCTCGCCGCGCTCGACGATAAAGTCGGCACAGGGCATGCCCAGACGCTCCTCGAGCGCGCGATCCAAGTCGATGTGCTCGCGACCCGTGAGCTGGGCGATCTGCTCGCCCACGCGGGTCTTGCCCGAGCCCGGCATGCCAATCAGCGCGATGTTCTGCTCGCGGCGGGACAGACGCTCCGTTACGTCCAAGATACGCTTGCGCGGGGTAGCTTGGCCGGTGTAACGCTCTACAGCCTGTGCCGCCTGGGCAACAAGCATGAGCAGGCCGCCGATGCAGGGGATGCCGCGGCGCTCGGCCTCGAGCATCAGACCCGTGCGGGCGGGGTTGTAGACAATGTCGATGACGCCCTCGAGCGCATCGAGGCCTTCGAGCGTGCAGGGAGCGTCGGGGCAGTGGGGGAACATACCGGCGGGCGTGCAGTTGACGAGCAGCGTTGCATCGGACTGCTGAGCGATGTTGCTGTAATTGACCTCGCTCGTGCGACCCACGGGTACGACGATGGCACCCAGATCTCCGAGCACCATACTGGCCGTAGTACCCGCGCCACCGGTGGCACCGAGCACGAGGGCCTTCTTGCCGGCAACCTCTACGCCCAACTCCTCAACTAGGCACTGAAAACCGAAATAGTCAGTGTTGTCACCGCGCAGGCGGCCGTCGGGCAAGCGTGTGATGGTGTTAACGTTGCCCATGCGCTCGGCCAGCGGGCTCAGCTCGTCCAGGTATTCCATGACGGCGCGTTTGTAGGGGATGGTCACGTTGGTGCCTTCCCATTCGTTACCCGTCATAAAAGCCTCAAGATCTTCGGGCTCGCGCTCAAATCGCACGTACTCAAGCCCAGCGAGCTCTTTGTAGATGGTCGGGGTGTAGCTGTGGCCCAGCACACGGCCCAGCACGCCGTAGGGACGGGTTGCGGCGGTATCGGTCATCTAGAGCACCTCCGTGTAGCTGCCAAAGTAGGTGAAGCTCTCGCACACGTCATCGATGGAGTCGAGCAAGTCGTCGAGGGCCTTGCTGCCAAATGGGCAGTCCAGATCAAAGTAGAACATAAACTCAAAGTCGCGGCCGGGGATAGGACGGCTCTCGAGCTTGATGAGGTTGATGTTGAGCGCATAGAAGCGCTCGAGCACGCGATAGAGGGCGCCCGGCTCGTTGGCTGTGGTGATCATGAGCGAGGTGCGGTTGGCGCCGGGGTAGACGCGCGGCTCGCGGCTGATGACGACGAAGCGTGTGTAGTTGTTGTCCGAGTCCTGAATGTTGGGCTCCAGCACCTCCAAGCCGTAGAGCGCCGCGCAACTGCGCGAGGCGATGGCGGCGACGTCGGTGCGCTCGGAGTTGGCGACCATCTCGGCCGACATGGCCGTGTTGAGATACTTGGTGGCGTGCAGGTCGTGCGCCTCGATAAAGCCGGCGCATTGCGCGATGGCCTGACCGTGGCTGTAGACCTCACGAACATCCTGCAGCTTGGTGCCGGGCTTGACGAGCAGGTTGTGGTCGATCTTGAGGCGCAGCGAGCGCACGATGTGGAAGTCGAACTGTGCGAGCAGGTCGTAGACCGCGTTGACCGAGCCCGCGGTGGAGTTTTCGATGGGCAGTACGCCAAACTCGCAGAATCCGTCGCGCACAGCGCGCATGACACCTTCGAAGGTGTCGAAGAACGCGATATCGGGCACGTCGAAGAGTTTGCACGCGGCGATCTGGCTGTAGGCGCCCTCAACGCCCTGGCAGGCGACGCTGGCAGTCTGGGGGAAGGGCGTGTCGAAGGCCTCGGCAGTGGCGTGGGCCTTTTGCGAGACCGTGATGCCCTTGAGTTCGTTGATATAGCGCTGCTGCTCGGCCTTGCTCATGCTCATGAGGAGGCGGAACAGCGCGATGGTCTGCGCCTCGTAGCGCTCGGGCGCGCGACCGGCAAGGTTGTTGAGCTTGGAGCGCTCGCGGGCGGGGTCAAAGACGGCCTTGCCCATCTCGATCTTTGATTTGGCGACCTCGGTGGCAATGTCCATGCGCTCGACAAAGCTGTTGAGGAGCGTGGTGTCGATGCCATCGATGGTCTGGCGGATGTCAGCAAGGTCCATAGGGACCCCTTTCACGTGTCGGTGATTTTTCTGGGACGGGGATTAAAAAATCATTGTGTACTTAATGATTTTTTAATCCCCGTCCCAGAAAAATCACTGGGTGGGCGTGGGGGCCGGAGTTAGCCCCCAGAGATTTTTAGAGCTGGGCGGCGTCCTCGAGGAGGGCGTCCCAGATCGCGAGGGCGGCGGCTGCCTCGGCTACGGGGACGGCGCGCGGGACGATGCAGGGATCGTGGCGGCCGTGGACCGAGAGCTCGGCATTTTCCATAGCGTCCATGTCCACCGTCTGCTGCTCGCGGCCAATCGAGGGCGTCGGCTTTACGGCCATGCGCCACATGACGGGCGCTCCGGTCGAAATACCGCCCAGGATGCCGCCGGCGTTATTGGACTCGACCTCGATCTCGCCGGTCTCGGCATCGATGCGATACGGATCGTTGTTCTCGCTGCCGCGCATGGCGGCCACGGCAAAGCCCATGCCAAACTCCATGCCCTTTACGGCGGGAATCCCGAACGCGATTTGAGCGATGCGGTTCTCGATGCCATCGAACATGGGGTCGCCGATGCCCGCGGGAAGCCCGTAAATGCCGCACTCCACGATGCCGCCGATGCTGTCGAGTTCGTCGCGCGCGGCTAGGATCTCCTCGCGCATGCGGCCGGCTGCGGCGGCGTCAATGCACGGCAGATCGTTCGTAAGGATCGCCTTGCGGTCGGCCTCGCGATAGACCATATCGTCCATCGGCAGGTCGGAGATGCCGCCGATCTGCGCGACGTGCGCCATGACCTGAATGCCGCGGGCCTCGAGTGCCTGCAGCGCAATGCCGCCGGCGATGCACAGGGGTGCTGTTAGGCGGCCGGAGAAATGCCCGCCACCAGCGACATCGTGCATGTTGTGATACTTCACACGCGCCGGGTAATCGGCATGTCCCGGACGGGGCTTGCGGCGCAGTTCGGAGTAATCCTTGGAGCGCGTGTTGGTGTTCTCGATAATCGCGGCGATGGGCGCGCCGGTGGTATGTCCATCGACAACACCGGCGATGATGTGGACGGCATCGGCCTCGCGACGCTTGGTCGCGGTCTCGTCGCGACCGGGGGCGCGACGGTCGAGGAAGGCCTGCAGCTTCTCCTGGTCCACGGCGATGCCCGCCGGGATGCCATCGAGCGAGCAGCCGATAGCGGGGGAGTGCGACTGGCCGAAGATGCTTAAGTGCAAGACGTTGCCAAAGGTCGAGGACATGTTATTCCTCCTCGAGTGTGACCTTGCCGCCCAGCAGGCGGTAGTGGTCGAAGAAATCGGGATAGGACTTGTTGACCGCTTCGGCGCCGTGAATCACGACCTCGCCGGTGGCACGGCTCGCGGCAATGGCGGCCATCATGGCGATTCGGTGGTCGTTGTGCGAATCGACCTCGCCGCCGGTAAAGGCATCGACACCCTTGATGATGAGGTCATCGCCGGCAATGCGCACCTGCGCGCCCAATGCGGTGAGCTCGCGGGTGGTGGTGACCAAGCGGTCGGATTCCTTGATGCGCAGACGGGCGCAATCGCGGATGAATGTGCGGCCTTGCGCCAGCGATGCCACGGCCGAGATGACGGGCACCAGGTCGGGGATGTCGTGGGCACTCATCTCAAAGCCGGCGAGCTTGTCGGACTGCACGGTGGCGGCGTTGGTGGAGCGCACGATGCGGGCGCCAAAGCGCGAAAGCGCGGCGAGCACGTTTCGGTCGCCCTGCGCGGAGCTCAGGGATACGCCCTCGACGGTGATGGGGTCGGTGCCGATAGCACCGGCGCACAGCCAAAAGGCGGCGTTGGACCAGTCGCCCTCGACGGCTACGCTGCCGGGCGTGCGGTACGAGCCGCTGCTCACGCGGAAGTTCGTGACCTCGGGCTGGCCGTCCTTGGCGGGGATGCGCTCGACGTTGACCTCGACGCCGAAGGCCTTCATGGCCTGGATCGTCAGGTTGATGTAGGGGCGGCTCTCGATAAGGCCGCATACCTGCACGCAGGAGGGCTGAGCGAGCAACGGGGCTGCCAGCAGCAGGCCCGAGATGTACTGCGAGCTCACGTTGCCCGGCAGCACAAAGGTGCCTGGGCGCATGCGTCCGCTCGTCTTGAGCGGAAAACCGCCCAGACCCTGTAGGTCGCAGCCGGCGGCGATGATCTCGTCCGAGAGCGGGGAGAGCGGGCGGGCGCCCAGGCGGCCCTGGCCTACGAAGGTGGCATCCGCACCCAGCGCGCAGGCGACAGGCAGCATAAAGCGCAGCGTGGAGCCACTTTCACCGCAATCGAGCGTGCCGCCGGCAAGGGCCTTGAGCAGGCCAAACTCAACACTCTTCATGGTGGGGTGGACCTGGAAGCCGTCCTCGACGGTCTCGATGCGAGCACCCAGGGCCGTAAGGCAACGCACCGTGGCCTCGATGTCGGCGCAGGTAGTGTTGCAGGTGACGTGCGTCTCGCCGTTGGCAAGCGCAGCGCAGATGATGAGGCGATGCGCCATCGACTTGGACGCGATGGCGGGAACGGTGCCCTTGAGCGGGGACGGGGTGATGCGGGCTAGCATGCGGATGCGTCTCCCTTCTGGTCGAGGCCCTCGGCAATGAGTTCGTGGAAAGTGGAAAGCGGCGTGCGGTCGATGCTGCAGCGGCCAATGCCGTGCGGAATCACCAGGTCGATGGTGTCGCCCGCGCGCTTCTTGTCGTGGAGCGCCTCGGCAAAGACGGCATCGGCGGAAAGCTCGCAGCGGGTCTTGAGGCCATGGCGGGCGCAGAGCTCCTCAATACGACCGGGCAGTGCGGCATCGCAGACGCCGTGCAGGGCCGCGGCGCGCGTGATGATGCCCATGCCGATCGACACGCAGTTGCCGTGTCCGAGCTCAAAGTGCTCGCAGGCCTCGACGGCGTGTCCAGCGCTGTGCCCAAAGTTAAGCAGCTTGCGCTGGTTGGTCTCGCGCTCGTCGGCAACGACCACGGCGCGTTTGATATCGATATTGCGGGCGATGATGAGCGCCACGCGGGCGACATCGCGGTTAAGCAGCTCCAGCGTGAGCGGGGTCTTCTCGAGCTCGGTGAAGAGTTCCGGATCGGCGATCACGGCGTGTTTGACGACCTCACCGCATCCGTCGGCGAATTGCTCGGGCGTGAGGGTGGCAAGGCATCCAACATCGGCGATAACAACACTCGGCTGCCAGAAGGCGCCCGCGAGGTTTTTACCGGCAGCCAGGTCGATGGCGGTCTTGCCGCCCACCGACGAATCCACCATGGCGAGCAGACTCGTGGGGATCTGCACAAACTTACAGCCGCGCATGTAGGTGGCGGCCACAAAGCCGGCCACGTCGCCCACGACGCCGCCGCCGAGCGCCACGATCACGTCGGAGCGCGAAAGCTCATGCTCGGCCACAAACTCCAAGATGTTGATGTAGGTCTCTGCGCGCTTGTGTGCCTCGCCGGCCTCGAAGGTGTAGATGCTTACCTCGTAGCCTGACGCCTCCAGGCTCTGTTTGACAGGCATCTGGTAGAGCGGACCCACGTTGGTGTCCGTCACGATGACGGCGCGAGTGCCTCCGGCGGTGGCGCGAGCGAGCGGTCCTGCCTGCTCCAGCAAAAACGTGCCCACGTGGACCTGGTAGGGGCGTGCGGTGTCGATATCGATGGTAATCGCCATAAGCTTCGGTCCTTTCGACCTGGCGTGATAGGTGGTCTAGTGGGAGGCCTCGTCGTCGAGTGCGCGCTTAATGCGGTCGCCCTCGGCAAGGAGATTCTCCAGATAGCGCTGGTCGCTGTCCTTGAGTGCACGGCTGTAGGCGCCAAGCGACTCGATCAGATGGTCGATCTCGAAGGCGAGTGCGTCGGCGTCGTCGATCATGAGCTCGGACCACATTTGCGGGTTGAGGTGCGCCACGCGGGTGAGATCGCGGTAGCTACCGGCCGAAAAACCGTGGTGAACTTGGGCGGTCGGGCTTTTGACGTAGGCGTTTGATACCACGTGCGCGAGCTGGCTCGTAAAGGCGATGACGCGGTCGTGTTCGGCAGCGCTGGTCACGCTGAACTTGCCAAAGCCCAAGGGGCGTACCATCTCGCGCACCTGGCCCAAAAGTTCCAGCTTGAGCGCATCGTCCACCGCGGGCGGCACGAGCACGAGCGGCGCGCCCTGGAACAGGTCGGCGCGGGAGTGCGCGTAGCCCGAGAACTGGGTGCCCGCCATGGGGTGCGCGCCCACAAAGTAAAAGCCGTGCTCGCGGGCAAGCTCAAAGGCGCGCTCGCACACAATGCCCTTGACGCCCACGGTGTCGATCACCACGGGACCCATGATGGCGTCGGTGTCGGTGGCGTCGGCGAGCGCCTGGGCGTGCGCCTCGAGCCACTCGATGCAGGCCTCGGGGTAGCAAGCCAGGACGATGATGTCGCATTCGCCGAGCGTCTCGTCGTTGAGCTCTCCGGCGACAGTGCCCATGCTGGCGGCCGTCATGACGTCGTCATCGGGGTCCCAGGCCAGCACGCGGACGCCCGCCTGCGCATAGCCGCGGGCAAAGCTGCCGCCAATGAGGCCCAGGCCCACGACGCCGGCGCACTTGGGGCCACCCTGGTTAACGCGCGCGTTTCTCACCGTACCCATGGGTTACTCCATGGTCTCTTGGCAGACGACCTCGCGGATGGCGTGGATGCGGCGCATGGTGTCGTCGAACTGGTCGGGGGTGAGGGCCTGGGCGCCGTCGGACCAAGCGCGGCTGGGCTCGTCGTGGACCTCGATCTCCAGACCGTTGGCGCCGCAGGCAGTCGCGGCGAGCGCCATGGGCTCAACGTAGCGGGTGTAACCGGTGGCGTGGCTGGGGTCGGCGACGACGGGCAGGTGTGACAGATGGTGCAGCACCGGCACGGCGTTAAGGTCGAAGGTGTTGCGAGTACGGGTTTCGAAAGTGCGGATGCCGCGTTCGCACAGGATAACGTTGTCGTTGCCCTCGCTCATGATGTACTCGGCTGCCATAAGCAGCTCGTCGACGGTGCCGGACATGCCGCGCTTGAGCAGGATCGGGGTCTTGGTCTTGCCGACCTCCTTGAGCAGGGGGAAGTTCTGTGCGTTGCGGGCGCCGATCTGCATGACGTCGATTTTCTTGTCCAGGAAGACCTGCACGTCGCGCGGGTCCATGATCTCGGTGACGATCGGCATGTCGAGCTCGGCAGACGCCTCGCACAGCAGGTCCAGGCCAGCAGGGCCCATGCCCTGGTAGGCGTACGGGGAAGTGCGGGGCTTGTAGGCGCCGCCGCGCAGCATCGTGGCACCGGCGGCCTTCACGCGGCGGGCGATGCGGATGAGGTTCTCGCCCTCGACGGAGCACGGGCCGGCGATGACCTGGAACTGATCGCCGCCTACATGTACGCCGTGGCCGCAGTCGATGACGGAGTCCTCGGGGTGGAACTTGCGGTTGGCGCGCTTGAACGGCTCGGAGACGCGCTGCACGCGCTCGACGACATCCATGGACTCGAGCAGGAACGGGTCGATCTTGGTCGTATCGCCCACCAGGCCGATGATCGTCTCGTTCTCGCCGCGCGAGACATCGGTCTTCAGGCCCTTTTTCTCAATCCAGCTGACGATATGGCTGACGGCCTCGTCGCTGGCGCTCTCTTTTAAAATTGCAATCATGGTGTGCCTCTCACCTCGATGGATAACCCTTGCAAAAACGGCCCGCATCGCGAGCCGTGTACATATGGTGCATGAGAGTTTATACTATCTGACTCGCTTTTGCCTTCTAAAGTGGGCCGTTGAGCCGCGTCTTCCTCGGAATTGCAAAGCTTTTTCTTTTATTTTGATAGCCCGTGGTGCACTTGGGTATAATGCCAAGCGTTGGCCCTATTAGCTCAGGGGATTAGAGCGTCTGCCTCCGGAGCAGAAGGCCGTTGGTTCGAATCCAACATGGGGCACCATCGAACGTGAGACCGTCCGAACCTCGCATGGTCCGGGCGGTTTTTCTTATACCGACGCGACGTGATGGGACGTGGTATGGCAGCAACGGATATCGAGCGCGGACTCTCGACCGCCGAGGTCGAGGAGCGCATCGCCGCCGGTAAGATCAACCGCAACATGGAGCTCAAGACCAAGTCGGTCAAGGAGCTCATCATCGAGAACCTCTGCACGCTGTTCAATTTGATCAACGTGATCTTGGCGTTCCTGGTCATTTTGACCGGTTCGTTTAAGAATCTGACGTTCCTGTTCGTGGTGTTCCTCAATACCGCTATTGGCGTCATTCAGTCCATGCGTTCCAAAAAGATGGTCGATAAGCTCACGCTGCTGACCTCCAAGAAGGCCATCGCGGTGCGCGACGGCTCCGAGGTGGAGCTCGACCTGGACCAGATCGTGCTCGACGACATCATCCGCCTGGGGCGCGGCGACCAGATCCCCGCTGACGCCGTGGTGGTTTCGGGCGAGGCGCTCGTGAACGAGAGCCTGCTGACGGGCGAGAGCGATCTTATTAAGAAACAGCCCGGTTCCGAGCTCATGAGCGGCAGCTTTATCGACTCGGGTCTGCTGCGCGCCCGCGTGATCCATGTCGGCGCCGACAACTACGTGGCCAAAATTAATAACGAGGCCAAGTACGTCAAAAAGGTCAATTCCGAGATCATGAACGCGCTTAACGCCATCGTGCGCTTTGCGAGCATCATCATGATCCCGCTCGGTTTGGCGTTGTTTGCCTCGAGCGTGAGCGAGCTGTGGGATGCCGCGGGAACCCTAGGCAATAGCGCGCTTTCGTGGTGCTTCTCCGAGCTGTTGGCTGGTCATGTGCCTTCGTCGGCGCTGCTGTCCACGGTGGGCGCCCTGCTGGGCATGATCCCGCAAGGGCTGGTGCTGCTGACCTCGTCGGTGCTCGCCATCGCCACGGTGCGCCTGGCCCGCCGCAAGGTACTCGCGCAGCAGCTCTACTGCATTGAGACGCTCGCGCGCGTCGACGTGCTGTGCCTGGACAAGACGGGCACCATCACGTCGGGCCGCATGGAGGTCGAGGGTACCTATCCGCTGCCGGTCGAGGGTATGGGTGCGGGGGAGGGCGACGCCGCCGTTCCCGTCGATACCACGGTGCTCGATTTTGCTCTGGCTAACGTCGCACGTGCGACCTCGGCCGATGCCAACGAGACCTGCCAGGCGCTGCTCAACTACTACGCCGACCGCCCGGTCGAGGTGTCTGAGCCGCTGTCGGTCATTCCGTTCTCGTCGTCCAAAAAGTGGAGCGGTGCCTCGTTTGCGCAGGGCTCCTATGTGATGGGCGCGGCGCAATTTGTGCTTTCAGAGCGCGCCTTTTCGCAGGTCGAGAACCGCGTGGCCGAACTTGCCGACACCTGCCGCGTGCTTGTGGTGGCCTGCGTGGACGGCTTTACGCCCGATGGCGATATGGTGGGCGAGGCAGAGCCCGTGGGCTTTGTGACCATTCGCGACGAGATCCGCACCTCGGCCGCCGAGACCATCGGGTACTTTAACGAGCAGGGCGTGACCCTCAACGTGATCAGTGGCGACGACCCGCGTACGGTGTCGTCGATTGCGCGCGTGGTGGGCGTGCCGGGGGCGGACGCTTATGTGGACGCCACGACGCTCGATACGCCGGCCAAGCTCGATGCCGCAGTGGACCGCTACCATGTCTTTGGTCGTGTGACCCCGCAGCAGAAGCGCGAGCTCGTGCAGGCACTCAAGCGCCGCGAGCACACCGTGGCCATGACGGGCGACGGCGTTAACGATGTGCTAGCGCTCAAGGAGGCTGACTGCTCCGTCGCCATGGCGGCTGGCTCCGACGCCGCGCGTAACGTGGCCGAGATCGTACTCGTCGACAACGACTTTGCCTCGATGCCCGCCGTGGTGGCCGAGGGCCGTCGCTCCATCAACAACCTGCAGCGCTCCGCGGCGCTGTTCCTGACCAAAACGCTGTTCTCGATGGGCTTGGCGGCGCTGTGCATCGCGCTGCCGCCGTACCCCTTCGAGCCCATCCAGATGACGCTCATTAACTTCTTCTGTATTGGCGCGCCGGGCTTTGTGTTGGGCCTGGAGCCCAACAATGCTCGCGTGAAGGGATCGTTCCTGACGAACGTGCTCAAGCGGGCACTGCCGGCGTCGATTGCGGTCATTTTGGCTGCGGCGCTCGATATCTTTGTGGCGCGGGTGTTTGGCTTTAGCCAGCTCACGCTGTCTACGATGTGCCTGCTTACGTCGTGCGCGGCGAGCGTCAGCCTGATCTGGCGCATCTCGCAGCCTCTCACGCCCTTACGTGTGGTGCTCTTTGTGTTTGTAGTCGCCGGCATCCTGGTGGGCGTTATCGGATTCCCGGAGCTGCTGTCTATTGCCAACCTGACAATGGGCCAGATGGTTATCTTGGCTGCCGTCGTGGTCTTTACCTGCTCGGTGTTTTTTAAGCTCGCCACGATGATGGATTCGCTCAAGCCGCGTCGTCGTCATGCCGCAACTGGTTTTGGCCGTGGTGTTCGCGTCCGCCTGGGTCGCGGTGGTGGCAAGGTGAGCTCGACGGGTTCGACGGCGGAGCGTTTTGCCAAGCGCGTCGCCGCCGACATGGCGCAGCGCCGCGAAGCTCGCACCGTTCGTGAGGCCGAGGCCCGCGCACTCGAGGGCGTGGCCCAGGCCCAGCCCAAGAAAAAGAAGCCCACGGGCGCCAAGCGCTCCCGCGTAACCAAGTCCGCCCAAGGCATCAAAGTTTCGATGCCAAGCAAAAAGAAGAAGTAGCTACGCGCCCTGGCGATGTTGAATTGGTGCCTTGCTCCTGTGGGGCCGTGGCGATGTTATGCTCTAACCTCGATTGTTTGAATTGCTTCGAAAAGAGGATGCCGTGATCTGCCCGCATTGCCTAAAGACCATCGAGGACGGCGCCTCGTTCTGCCCCTACTGCAACGCCTATGTGGGTCCGGGCGATGGTCCCGAGCACACCGAGTTCGTGTTCTGCGAGGGCTGCGGTGCCCGTCTTTCTTCGCATGATCGTACGTGCCCCAAATGCGGACGCCCCGCTCCGGGTATCCTCTCCGAGGACGCGGCAGCATCCGACCTGGCAGCGGGCCGCACGGCGGGCTTTCCGCGCCTAACGCAAGAGCAGATCGATACCGAGGTGCCGCATGCGCCGGCCTCTGCCGCTGCGGTGCTTTCAGACGCCGCCGACCCCAATGAGACCTGCGTGCTGCCGGCTTTCGATAAGGATTTCGGTATCCCCAAGGTCGATATTCCCATGCCCGTTTCCCTGCATAACGATGCTCAAAAACCCAAGCGCAAGGTGCACCCCGACGAGGACGCCTATCACAAGCACAAGCGTCATATTCCCAAGCCGTTCATTATCATCGCGGTCCTTGCCGTCGTGTGCGGCGGTGCCTATTGGTTCGTGACGACCGATCCCATGGGTGTTATGCCCGGCTTCTACGACCAGTTTGGCCAAGCTGCACAAACCACCTTCCCCACGCGCCAAAAGGGCGAGGCGACTGAGGACGATACCAAGCAGGACGATTCTGCCGAGGTGGTCCAAGAAGAAACCGTGCTCACCGATGATCAGCTCTATACCAGGCTCGACGGTCTGTACCAGACCATCGTGTCCTATGCTGACGAGGACCAGATCGGCGAGGTCATCGATTCCTTTAACAACGGCTATCTCCGAACGCCGCTGTCCACCCGTCAGGAGCTGTCGCAGAGTGCTTACGCCCTGCGCGACCAGATTAAAAAGACGCAAGATGAGCTCAACAACCTGAAAGTACAGGACGATACGGTCTATGCGGACGACATCGCCCACTTAAAGCAGCTTGCCGAGTGGATGTATGAGCGCGTTGACGTGATCTGCCAGAGCTGGGATATCTCGCTGGCCATTCCCGATGGCGAGTCGATGAGCTCCCACCAAAGCGAGATCCTGGCGCCCATCGCGCAGGGCGGCAACAGCGCGCTGAATCAGTACGACGCCAACGTGGGCTCCTGGAAGCCGCAGCAGCATTCCTAAAATTAGTTCGCCATAGTCGGCATAACCTACGTGCGCAATTGATGTAAGCCCATGCTTATTGCTACAATTCGTACAAATATGCTTTAAACGCACGAGGAGGGAACCACATGTTTGGTTTTAAGAAAGAGCTCTACACGCCCGAGTATCAGCTTGTCGGCGACGAGTGCGCCGTAATCGAGACGTCGAAGGGTACCATCAAGGTCAAGTTTACCGGCGAGGGCGCTCCCATTCATGTCGCGAACTTCTGCGAGCTTTCCACGATGGGTTTCTATGATGGCCTTAAGTTCCATCGCTATGTGCCCGGTTTTGTCATCCAGGGCGGCGACCCCAATACCCGCGACATGTCCGGCGCCGACGTCGCTGCCGGTCTTGAGGGCCCCGACGGCATGCCCGGTACCGGTGGCCCCGGCTACTGCATCAAGGGCGAGTTTGCCACTAATCCGCGCAACAGCCATGTCGATGGCGCCCTTGCCATGGCACGCTCCATGGACCCCGATTCCGCGGGTTCGCAGTTCTACTTCTGCTTGGGCGCCCAGCATAACCTCGATTCCGGTTACACCGTCTTTGGTACCACGGTTGAGGGTCTCGATGTGATTTCGCAGCTGCGTGCCGGCGACGAGATCGTCCATGTCGAGATCGTTCACGAGTAAAGGGGACTTCCTTGAATAGCCAGCTGATCCAACAGGGCCGCGCCGCTTACCGCGCGGGTGATTTTTCCGCTGCAGCCCAGATGCTTGGGGCGGCAAAGACTCCCGATGAGATTATGGGCGAGGCCGATCACCTTCGTGGCAACGCCTTGATGCACCTGGGCATGTATGCCGAGGCCGCCGAGGCCTATGCCGCCGCCCTCAACGACGGCACCTACGGCAAGCGCGGCGCGCTGCTCACCAACCGCGGCAAGGCGCTCGCCGCCGTGGGCGACTACACGACGGCCGCCCAGGCGTTCTCTGCTGCTACGCAGGATGCTTCCTATGCCACGCCGTTTAAGGCCTATCTGGGCCTGGGTAACGCGCTGTTCCAGTCGGGCGACTATGCCAACGCGGGTACTGCCTTCCGTCAGGCCGCCATCGACGGCGCCAATCCGGCTCCTGCCGCCGCACTCGGCGAGCTCGGTCGTTGCTTCATTAAGCTCGGCCGTCCGGCGGATGCCGTGGAGACCTACCGCACGGCTATCGACTTTGCCGGCCCCCGCGACGACACGCGTGCGCTCAACGCCGGCATGGGTCAGGCGCTTTCTGCCGCCGGCCGTCCCTCCGACGCACTCGACGCCTTTAACGCCGCTACTGCCGATGGCATCTACCAGCTCACCTCCGAGCAGGCCGACGAGCTTGCCCGCGTGCACGATTCGCTTGCCGCGCTGTCTGCCCAAACGGCTATGGCCACGGCTCCGGCGCCCGCGATGGACGCTCCTGCCGTCGATCCGCTCGATCCTACGGGCGCGACCGGTCAGTTTATGCCTGATCCCTCGGACACCGGCTTCTTTACGCTGTCCGAGTCTGAGATGGTCCAGCAGGACCGTCAGGACCGCAAGCAGGCCAAGGTTCGTCGTCGCCATCGCCACACGGGTCTCAAAGTCTTCATCGTGCTGCTTCTGCTCATTTTGATCGCCGCGGGCGGTCTGGGCTTTGCCTATACGCGCGGCTTTGGCTTCCCCTCGCAGGAGTCGGTTATCACCGATCTGTTCCAGGCTGCTGGCGACGGTGACACCGCAAAGGCCGAGTCTTGTCTGGCCTCGAGCCTGTCCGAGGACGCTAAGTCGATGATCATCTCCTCGATTCCGCAGGGTGCCACCGTGTCCGTCGAGGGCATGGATCAGTCCATGACCGAGACGACCGCCAAGGTGAAGGCATCGCTGTCCAAGGGCGGCGAGCAGGAGTACACCGTCAAATTCGTGCGCTCCGACAACCATATCGGCTGGGCCGTTTCCTCGCTCGATATGGATTTCTCGGCTGCTGACAACCAGTAGTGACCTTATGGGATTTAGCTTTGCCCGGCGCTTCACCGCAAGTGAGGTGCCGGGCTTGCGCTAGTATGATGAGCTAGTAGTTTTCCAGCAATCATCCAACACATCAGGAGTTGCGTTGTTTTCTTTGATGGATATGTTCTTCGGTAGCTATGCGGGCGATCTTGCCATCGACCTTGGCACCGCCAATACGCTTGTCTCCGTGCGCGGCAAGGGCATCGTCATTCGCGAGCCCTCTGTTGTTGCCATCGACAAGAACGACGAGCGCATCCTGGCGGTCGGTATCGAGGCAAAGCGCATGCTCGGCCGTACGCCCGGCAACATCGTGGCCGTTCGTCCCCTGAAGGACGGCGTCATCGCCGACTTCGATGTTACCGAGGCCATGCTTCGCTATTTTATCGACAAGGCGTCCGAGAAGCGCTATCCGTGGACCCCGCGTCCACGTGTTGTCGTCTGCGTTCCCTCCGGCGTCACATCGGTCGAGAAGCGTGCTGTCTTTGAGGCCACGATCCAGGCTGGCGCTCGCCAGGCCTACCTGATCGAAGAGCCTATGGCTGCCGCTATCGGCGCCGACCTGCCTGTCGAGGAACCCACCGGCTCCATGGTCATCGACATCGGCGGAGGTACCACCGAGGTTGCCGTTATCGCCATGGGCGGCATCGTCGTTTCGCAGTCCATCCGTATTGCCGGTGACGAGTTCGACCAGGCCATCCTCACGCACGTTCGCGATGCCTACAACCTGGCCATCGGCGAGCGTACGGCAGAGGACATCAAGATCAAGGTCGGCTCCGCCGTGCCACTCAAGGACGAGCTCGATGTCGAGGTCAACGGCCGCGACGTGATCACCGGTCTGCCCAAGACCGTGCGCATCGAGAGCGAGGAGATTCGTCGCGCACTCAACAAGCCGCTCGACGAGATGGCCAAGGCCGTCAAGGACGCACTCGACGCTACGCCTCCCGATCTTGCCTCGGACCTTATGTACTACGGCATTTTGCTGACCGGTGGCGGCGCGCTGCTGCGCGGTCTCGACGTGCGCCTACGCGATGAGACCGGCGTTTCGGTCAACGTTAGCCCCACGGCGCTCGATAACGTCGTTAACGGCTGTGCCCGTGTGCTCGAGGCCAATGCGTTTGATGGCGGCTTCGTCCAGACCAATGCTTAATTTCCAAAAGGTGGATTCCATTTGGCACGATCTTCGGGTTTCTCCACAAATCTGAATACCAAGCGACAATCAACGGGTATGCGCCCGTTGATTGTTTTCAGCCTGATTTCGGTGTTGCTGCTCACGTTTTACATCCGTGAGGGCGAGGCGGGGCCGATTCATGCCGTGCGCTCGGGTGTGACGACGATTACCTCGCCGATACGCTTTGTGGGCTCGGCTGTGGCGGCTCCCTTCAATGCGATTGGCAACGTGTTCTCTAACCTTACGGCGTCGCAGGACACGCTCGACGAGCTTAAGAAGCAAAATGAGGAGCTGACCTCTAAGGTCGCCGAGCTCTCCGAGGCCCAAAAGACTGCTGAGCGTCTGGAGGGGCTGGTCGGCCTGCAGTCTACCTACAACCTCAAATCGACCGCAGCTCGTATCGTTGGTGCTTCGGGCGATGCCTGGACTTCGACCGTAACCATCGACAAGGGTTCTGCCGACGGGCTTTCCATCAACATGCCTGTGACGAGTTCGGCCGGTGTTATCGGACAGATCATCGAAGTTTCGGCCAAGACATCGACCGTGCGCCTGATTGGCGACGAGAACTCGGGCGTGTCCGCCATGGTGCAGGACACGCGCGCCCAGGGCATGCTGCAGGGTCAGGCTGACGGCACGCTGCGTCTTGAGTACGTGAGCGTCGACTCCGATGTTAAGGTTGGCGACATCATCGTTACTTCTGGCATCGGTGGCGTTTTCCCCAAGGGCCTTCCGCTCGGCACCGTCTCGTCGGTTGAGAAATCTGCAAACGACGTGTACTACACCATTGTGGTGCGCGCTCAGACAACGGCCGAGAACAACGAGGAAGTGCTGGTCATTACCTCGCTGACTGACGAACAGTCGGCCTCGGATGAGGATGTGAGCACGGCCAACAGCACGCCGCAGGGAACGTCGCGCGATGCTGCGACCAAGACGAAGGACGAGAGCTCGGATGACAGTTCCGACACGTCCGAGACGACCGATTCCGGCTCGAGCGAATAGGGGGCATGTCCATGGATTTACACGAGCAGGGGATGAGCTCCCGCACGTTTGTAATCGCCGCCATCGTGTGCGTGCTGCTGCAGGCAGGCCTCGCACCGCAGATCTCCATTGCGGGCGGTCGCGTCAACTTTATGATTATTCTTGTGTGCCTGAGTGTGTTCTCGGGCGACCCGACCCGTGCCGTCGCGTGCGGTTTTTGCAGCGGCTTGTTCTATGACCTGTCCGCTGCCGTGCCGGTGGGCGTTATGTCGCTCCTGCTGACCGTGGGTTCTTTTGCCCTGGTGCACAGCGCCGCTGGTCAGACGGGCGGTACCCCGAGTGCGCGCGGCATCACGGTGGGCACCTTCGCGCTCGTCATTAATGTGATTTACAGCATCATCTTGCTGTTTATGGGTTTGGAGACGAGCTTTGTCGTGGCGATCTTCGGCCATGCGCTGCCGTCTTCGATCCTGACGGGTCTGGTTGCCATTCCATTTTTGATGTCCGGCGTCGTGCCGCAGTCCGGCTATGGATTCTCCGCGCGTGGCGGACGCCAGACGGGTATGCGCTTTAAGCCCAAGACCCGCAAGCTCAAATAGGGGAGGCCCGTAGATGTCTTCCCAGATGACGGTTATTATCGCCGGTATCGTGCTGGTCGTGGCCATCGTGGTCGCGCTGGTCATCATGCGTCGGGGCGATTCCCGTTTTACCTACGATACGCAGCATGGAACGGCCCCGCGCGCCACCGAGGGCGAGGGCAATACCGCGGCGACCGCCTTTAAGGGCCGCTTTTCCATCCTCACCGCGGGTGTGGGCGCGATGTTTGCGGCGCTTGCCGTCAAGCTGTGGGGCATGCAGATGGTCTCGTCGGACTATTACGAGAAGCAAGCTAATAGCAATCAGACTCGCACCGTTACCACACCCGCTGTGCGCGGCCGCATCCTCGACCGCAATGGTGTGGCGCTTGTCCAGAACCGTCCCTCACTTGCTGTCGTGGCCTACCGCGACCTTGCCGAAGATGAGGTTCTGGTTCGCCATCTTGCCAACGTGCTTGGAATGCCTTACGTGGCGGTCCTTCGCAATATTCAGGACAATACAGAGGGCGCTCAGAGCCTGCATACCATCGCGACGGACGTCCGTCGTTCCACGGTTGCCTATATTCAGGAGCATGCCGGCGAGTTCCCGGGCGTCAAGATTGCCGAGCGTACCGAGCGCCAGTATCCATATGGCGAGACGGCATGCCATATCTTGGGCTATACCGGCACCATTACCTCCGAGCAGCTCGAGGCCCAGAATAAGAAAACCTCTGGCGATGATGATGCTTCTGCTGGCAAGATTACGTACCAGTCGGGCGATATCGTGGGCCAGGCGGGCGTTGAGAGCTACTACGAAAACCTGCTGCAGGGCATTCGTGGCGAGCAGACCGTCAAGGTCGATGCCTCGGGCAATGTGACCGGTCAGGCCGGCGCCGTGCCCGCGAAGGCCGGCTCCGACATTAAGCTCACGCTCGACCTTAAGATCCAACAGGCCTGTGAGACGGCGCTGGCGAGCGCTATCGAGCTTGCCAAGACCACTGGCTACAGCAATGCCGGCAACGGCGCCGTGGTGTGTCTCGATCCCAACAATGGCGAGATCCTGGGCATGGCGAGCGAGCCCAAGTTCGATCCGTCCGTCTTTATCGGCGGCGTCTCAAATGACGTGTGGACCGAGCTCAATGATGACAAGGGTTCGCACCCGCTGCTCAACCGCGCCATTAGCGGACAGTACATGTCGGCCTCGACCATCAAGCCGCTCTCGGCACTGGCCGGTCTTGAGTTTGGAACTTACACGTCGGGGCAGACGACCAACTGCACGGGCTATTGGACGGGTCTGGGCAAGTCGTGGGGCAAGTACTGCTGGCTGCATTCCGGCCACGGCACCATGACGCTGCAGTCGGGTATCGCCAACTCGTGCGACCCCGTCTTCTACGACATGGGCAAGGCGTTCTTTTATGACGAGAAACATTCCGAGGGCCTGCAGGAGGTCTTTCGTCGCTGGGGCCTAGGCAAGACCTGCGGTATCGATCTGCCGAGTGAGGGCGCGGGCCGTATTCCCGATGCCGAGTGGAAAGAGTCGTACTTCACCGACGCATCTGCCGAGGACCGCAAGTGGAATGCCGGCGATATGACCAACATTGCCATCGGCCAGGGCGACATCCTGGTGACGCCCCTGCAGATGGCGTGCGCCTATATGGGTCTTGCCAACGGCGGTAAACAGTACGTGCCTCACGTGTTTTTATCTGCCGTGTCGCGCGATGGCGACGGCGATGCCTATAAGTACAACGGCAAGGGCAAGAAGAAGCGCCTGGAGGCCAAGATCAACAGCGATTCGGATTTGGCTCTTGTTCGCAACGGCATGCACGACGTGATTTACACGGCATCGACGTCCCTGGCGGCTCACTTTGGCACCCTGACGCCGCAGGTATACGGCAAGTCGGGCACGGGCGAGAAAAGCGGCGAGGACGAATACGCGTGGTTCTGCGCCTATGCACCGGCCGATGATCCCAAGTATGTCATCGCTACTGTCCTGGAGCAGGGCGGCGGTGGCTCAGATACCGCGATGCATGTCGTGCGCGACGTGCTCGGCGTGATTTATGACGAGCCCGATACCTCTTCGGCCTCGGGCGATTCTTCGGTTCGATAGGAGGTTGCGATGGATTTTTCTCCGGCGGATCTGTTCCGTTCAACCAAGACCGGCTCTCGCAGCAGCCTGGACCGCGTCAACAAGCAACTTTCGGCCTCGCGCGGCACGTTTCGCCAAAAGGTGCATATCGGTGTGCTCGTGGCTACAGTGGCGCTCGTCGCCTACGGTGCCATTATTATCTGGTCGGCTTCGCAGTTTAAGGCCGATGCCTCGTTCTCACGCCATCTGCTGGGAATTGGCATCGGAGCGGTGCTGGCGGTGCTGGTCTGGCGTACCGACCTGCGCGGCATTTCCAATTTCTCGACGGCGTTGCTCGTCATCGACCTGATCGTGATCTTCTCGCCCAAGATTCCGGGTCTGTCCTATACGGGCGGTCTGGGCATGACGGGCTGGATCAAGATTCCCGGTATCGGCTTGACATTCCAGCCGGTTGAGCTTGCCAAGCTCATCACCATCTTCTTTATTGCTACGCTTGGCTCGCAGTATAACGGCCGCATCGATACCGTTCGCGACTACGTCAAGCTCTGTGGCATGCTGTCTATTCCGTTTTTGGCCGTCGTTGCCATGGGCGACCTGGGCTCGGGCCTGGTCGTGTTGGTCTCGGGTGCCATCGTCATCTGCATGAGCGGTGCACGCCGCGAATGGGTGCTGTCGACCCTGGCCCTGCTCGTGGGCCTGGTGGCCCTCGTCCTGGCGCTCGATTCGGTCTTTGATTCGTTGCTCGGCCACGATGTGCTCATCAAGCAGTATCAGATGAACCGTCTGACGGTCTTTATCGACCCCGATAATGCCGATTCGGACGATGCCTACAACCTGCAGCAGTCGCTTATCGCCGTTGGCTCGGGCGGCTTCTTTGGTAAGGGTTTGGGCCATGCGACGCAGTCGGTCGGCGGCTTTCTGCCTGAGTTCCACACCGACTTCGTCTTCGCCTTCCTGTCCGAGACCTTTGGCTTTTGCGGTTCCTTTTTGCTCCTGTGCCTCTACGTGCTGCTGATCTTTTCGACGATTCGCGTCGCCTTTAAGTGTGAGTCGCTGTTCTTGCGCCTATCGTGTGTGGGCATCGTTGGCATGTGGGCGTTCCAGACCTTCGAAAACATCGGCATGTGCATTGGCATGATGCCGATTACCGGTATTCCGCTACCGTTTATTAGCTTCGGTTCGTCTTCGATGATGATTCAGCTGCTGACGGTGGGTATCGTACAATCCATATGGCGGCATCGTTCGGGCGCCGCGTAACCGCTGGAGGGGTTTGCTATGAAAATTCCCGTAGATAAGCTGACCCGCGCTTTTAAGATGGGCGCGTCCGTTAAGAAGGATTCCGATACGCCGGTGCGCGTCTCGGTCTATTTGGATTCGTCCGCCTCGCGCTTTCTGGCCGAGACGGTGCGTGACGCCTTTGTGCCGCAGACGACCTCGGGCATTGTGCGCGTCGAGCGTTTGGGGGAGGAGCGAATTGCTCCAAAGACCGATACCGATGTGGTACTGGTGCTCTCGTGTGGCTCCGACCGCTTGGAGAGTGCCGTGCAGGAGCTCGTGATCGCCGGCGCGCCCGTGTGCGTGCTTGCCGAGTCTGCTGTGGAGGTGCCGTTTATCGAGGAGTCCACGCCTATGCTCGGCGTGGTAGCGGCAACCGATAAGACGTATCTGCTCGAGACGCTTGCCCGCTGGATTCTCGATCGCACCGACAAGGAAACGGCTTTTGCGGCGAACTTTGCCTTCATGCGCATCGCGGCGGCCAATCGTATCATCACCTCGTGCGCGCTCACCAATATGGCGACCGGTGCGCTGGTGTTTTTGCCGGGCGCCGATTATCCCGTGATGGCGCTGGCGCAGGTGGGCATGCTCTTTGAGCTCGCTGCCGTCTTTGGACGCGGCATTAAGCCTGAGCGCGGCTACGAGGTCGCGGGCGTGCTTGCCGGCGGTCTTGTGATCCGCGCGGTCACCCGCGCGCTCGTCAAGCAGACGCCACATATTGGGTTTGCCGTCAAGGCGCTTACTGCCGCCGCGGGCACCTATGGCATGGGCCGTGCGCTCGTTTCGCTCTACGAGCGCGATGTCGACTACAGCCGTGCCAACGAGGTGGTCACTGCCACGTTCTCCCGCGTTCGCGATCTGGTGACCACGGTCGCGGGCGCTACCCGTCCTATGGCGTCCTACGAGGACGCATCCGATCTCGCTGCTTAGGGGTTTTCCGTTGCGCGTTCCGTATCAAGACTGTTTTCATTTAATTGAGCCGCTGCTCGCCAAGGTCGAAAAGCCGAGTCGCTATATCGATCACGAGTGGGGCACGCTTTCAAAGGCCGATGCCGACTACCGTTGCTGCCTGATCTACCCGGATGTGTACGAGGTCGGTCTGCCCAACCAGGGTATCGCCATCCTCTACAACATCCTTAACCAGGCCGAGGGCATCTCCTGCGAGCGTGGCTATGTGCCGTGGCCCGATATGGGTGACGCCATGCGCGAGGCGGGTATTCCGCTGCTGTCGCTCGAGGGTGCCGCCCCCGTCGCTTCGTTTGATATCGTCGGTCTGCATGTGCCGCACGAGATGGCGGTGACGAACTTCCTCGAGGCACTCGACCTCGCTGGCATTCCGCTGTTAGCGGCCGACCGAGGTGAAGACGACCCCATCATCATCGCCGGCGGCCCCTCGGTGTACAACCCCGAGCCGTACGCGGCCTTCTTCGATGCCATCCTCATCGGCGAGGGCGAGGAATCGCTGCTCGAGACCTGCCAGCTGCATCGCCGCCTGCGCGACGAAGGAGTCCCGCGCGCGCAGATTGTTGAGCAGCTTGCATCCATTGCCGGCAACTACGTGCCGTCGCTCTATGAGGTTCGTCACGACGAGCCCTGCTCGCTGCATGGCTACACCGTGCCGCGCGAGGGCAAGGATGCGCCGACCGTGGTCTACAAACGCGTCGTCGAGGATTTCGGCGCCACGAATCCGCTGTCGCAGTCGTGCGTGCCCTATGCGCAGCTGGTTCACGATCGCCTGTCTATCGAGATTCTGCGCGGCTGCGCCCGCGGCTGTCGTTTTTGCCAGGCCGGCATGACGTATCGCCCGGTGCGCGAGCGCTCGGCCGACCAGATCGTCTCGTCGGTGATTCAGGGTCTGGAAAAGACCGGCTATGACGAGGTGTCGCTGACCTCGCTCTCCACGACCGACCACTCCTGCATTCGCGACGTGCTCGGCAGGCTCAACCGTCGCCTGGAGGATACGGGTATTCGCGTGTCTATTCCGTCGCAGCGCCTGGATTCGTTTGGCGTGGATATGGCCGAGTCGGTCGCCGGCGAAAAGAAGGGCGGCCTGACGTTCGCACCCGAGGCCGGCAGCCAGCGCATGCGCGACATCATTAACAAGAACGTGACCGAGGAGGACCTGGACCGTGCGGCCAAGGCGGCCTTCGAGGCCGGCTGGAACCGCATGAAGCTCTACTTTATGATGGGCCTTCCCGGCGAGCGCGACGAGGACATCGTGGCCATCGCCAATCTGGCCGATCACGTGCTGGAGCTCGGTCGTTCCGTGGTGCCCAAGGCTCGTCGCGGCTCGATCTCGGTGTCCATCTCGGTTTCGGTCTTTATCCCCAAGGCTGCCACGCCGTTCCAGTGGTGCCCGCAGCTCGACTACGACGACGTCAAGCGTCGCCAGAAGCTGCTTATCACGAGCGTTCGCAACCGTGCCGTCCGCGTGCATTACCACGATGCCGAGACCTCGCTCATCGAGGCCGCTCTGTCCCGCGCCGGTCGTGACATGACGCCCGTCATCATCGATGCTTGGCGCGCGGGCTCTCGCTTTGACGCCTGGGTAGAGCATTTCTCGCTCGATAACTGGAAGGAGGCTGCTGCCAAAAACGGCATCGACCTCAATGAGCTCGTGCACCTGCCCTACGAGTTGGACTGGCGCCTGCCGTGGGAGCACGTGAGCCCCGGCTGCACGCGCGGCTTCCTCGAGCGCGAGTACCGTCGCTCGCTCGAGGGTGTCACGACTCCCGACTGCACCCGCACGTCGTGCACCGGCTGCGGAATCTGCCCCACGCTCCACGCCAAGAATGTATTGATGGGTGATCGCGCATGAGTGAGCGCCTGACCGAAAACCCCACGCTCTTTAGGCTTCGTGTTCGCTATGGCAAGCGCGATCGCCTTAAGTACCTGGGCCATCTCGAAGTAATCCATACCATTGAGCGCATCGTGCGCCGTGCGGGACTTCCCTATGCCGTCACGCAGGGCTTCTCTCCGCACATGCGCGTGGGCTTCTCTTCGGCGTTACCGGTGGGTACGTCGTCGACCTGCGAGTGGTATGACCTGTTTATGACCGAGTTCGTGGCGCTCGACGAGGCGTTTGGGCGCCTGGCTGCGGCGTCTCCGGCCGATCTGGCGCCCATCGAGGCGGCGTATATCGACGTGCGCACGCCGGCGTTGACGGCGCAACTCACGCGTCTGTCGTATCGCATCGACCTGCACTTGGATCCCGAGGCGCCCGTAAGCGCCGACGAGGTGCGTCGTGCGATCGACACGCTGCGCGCGGACCATGGCATCGACTACGCGCGCGGCAAAAAGAGCAAGCGCTTGGATTTGGATCACACGCTCGTGGGCTATGAGCTCACGGCGGGGGAGCGCCCGGACCATTTGGTGCTCATGCTCGACACCCATGCCGACAACGAGGGCTCCATGCGTCCGGAAATTTTGCTTTCTGCTGCTGATGTTTTGTTGCAGGGCTTGACCCCGGGCGTGGATGCACCTATTGTTTCCACCGGTATGCAAGACCTCGTGACCATCTGCTCCTACGATGTCGAGCGTCAGAATCAAGCATGCGAGGACGACGAGGGCCGACTCGTCAGCCCCATACCTGTGCGAACTTGTGGATTTGCTCCACATACTCGTTGACGGGGGTATTTTCGCCTGCTACTATATTCGGCTGTTGCACTAACTGATGCATGAAGGGCAAGTAAACATGTACGCAATCGTTAACACGGGCGGCAAGCAGTACAAGGTCGCCACCGACGATGTCATCACCGTCGAGAAGATCGAGGGCAATGAGGGCGACAAGGTCACCCTGCCGGTCATCTTCCTCAACGATGGTAAGAAGATCGTCACCGATCCCGACAAGCTGGCCAAGGCCAAGGTTACCGCTCAGATCGTTGAGCAGTTCAAGGGCGAGAAGCAGCTGGTCTTCAAGTTCCACAAGCGTAAGCGCTATCGTCGTCTGAAGGGTCACCGTCAGCAGCTCACCAAGCTGAAGATCGTGAAGGTCCAGGCTACGTCCCGCGCCAAGAAGGCTGTCAAGGCAGAGGCCGAGGCTGTTGCCGAGGCTCCCGTCGCCGAGTAGATTACACTCGTAACGAAAGAGTAGGTATACACAATGGCACACAAAAAAGGACTCGGTTCCTCCCGTAATGGCCGTGACTCCCGCGGTCAGCGCCTTGGCACGAAGCGCTATGCCGGCCAGACGGTAACCACGGGCACGATTCTCGTCCGTCAGCACGGCACGCACATCCACCCGGGTGAGAACGTTGGCCGTGGCAAGGACGACACGCTGTTCGCGCTGGTCGACGGTACCGTTGAGTTCCACAAGGGTATCAAGCACAGGGTCAGCGTACGCCCGCTCGCGAACGCGTAATTCACCCTTCATAGAGCACATATGTGGGAGGCACTTGAGTTTTAGGATTCAAGGGTCTCCCTCTTTTTGTAGGAGGCGATTCTGTTGTCACAGTTCACCGATATCAGCCGCATTAACGTGTGCGGCGGCGACGGCGGAGCCGGATGCATGTCGTTTAGGCGCGAGGCATTTGTCCCCAAGGGCGGCCCCGATGGCGGCGACGGCGGTCGTGGCGGCAATGTCGTCATCCAGGCCGATGCTCAGCTGTCTTCGCTGATCGATTACCGCTTTAAGCATCACTTCCGCGCCGAGCGCGGCACGCACGGGCAGGGTGCCCGTCGTAACGGTAAGAGCGGCGAGGACCTTATTCTCAAGGTTCCCATGGGTACCGTGGTGCGCGAGCTCGACCCCGAGACGCAGACCCCGATGTTCGAGATTGCCGACTTGGTGCATGATGGCGAGCGCGTCGTTGTGGCGCCCGGCGGTGCCGGCGGTCTGGGCAATACGCACTTTGTGACGTCGGTGCGCCGCGCGCCCGCATTCGCCCAGCTGGGCGAGCCGGCCGAGGAGCACTGGATTGAGCTCGAGATGAAGCTCATGGCTGATGCCGCGCTCGTGGGTTTCCCCTCGGTGGGTAAGTCCTCGCTCATTGCGCGCATGAGTGCCGCCCGACCCAAGATCGCCGACTATCCGTTTACCACGCTCGTGCCGAACCTCGGCATGGTGCGTGCCGGTGAGTATTCTTACGTCGTTGCCGACGTTCCTGGTTTGATCGAGGGCGCGAGCGAGGGCAAGGGCTTGGGCCACCAGTTCCTGCGCCACATCGAGCGTACGGCGCTCATCATGCATGTCGTCGACATGACGGGCGGTTTTGAGGATCGCGACCCGGTTGAGGATTACCGCATCATCAACCGTGAGCTCGAGCAGTATGGCGCCGAGCTTTCGGAGCGTCCGCAGATCGTCGTCGCCAACAAGTGCGATGCGCCGGGCACGGCCGACAAGATTGCCGACCTTAAGCGCGCCGCGCTCGACGATGGACATATGTTCTTTGCCGTGTCCGCCGTGACGGGCGCCGGCCTCAACACGCTGATGCTTGCCGTGGGCGAGCAGGTAGCTAAGCTGCGCGCCGAGCTGGCGGTCTTCGATGAGCCTGTCGATCTTCGCGACGAAGAGTGGGAGCGCCGCCGTCTGCAGCGCGAGAAGCGTTTCCGCATTGTCCAGGAAGAGCCCGGTGCCTTCCGTGTGGTCGGTCGTGCCATCGAGCGCATGGTCATCCAGACCGACTGGGAAAACGAGGAAGCCGTCATCTACCTGCAGCACAAGTTTGCGCGTATGGGTGTTGACGACGCGCTCGAGAAGGCCGGTTGCCATGCGGGCGACGAGGTCCGCATTTGCCAGCGTGCCTTTGACTTTGAGGGCGCTGAGGACTTCTCGGAGTACGAGGAGCTCGAGGATGCTGGCGAGGACGTTGCCGTTGAGGCCATTGACGTGGCCGATGCTGCGGATGAGGGCGTCGAGGTTGTCGATGTGGCGGATGCCGCGGACGATGCCGAGACCTCGGAGGGCGAGTAAGCCATGTCGCTGCGCGGTGGAATCGGTTTGCCCGAGCTGCCCATAAAAGAGGGCAAAGAGTTTCGGCTTGGCATTATGGGCGGCACATTCGACCCGATTCATTACGGGCACCTGGTGACTGCCGAGCAGGCGCGCGAGTCGCTCGACTTGGACGCTGTACTCTTTATGCCGGCGGGCTTTCCCGCCTTTAAGCTTGACAAACCGGTGACGCCTGCCGAGGACCGTTATGCCATGACCGTCCTCGCCACCGCCGCGAACCCGGCCTTTTTGGCGAGCCGGTTCGAGATTGACCGTCCGGGCGTAACCTATACGGCCGATACGCTTCATGCCCTTCGCGACTTTTACCCGCCGCAGGTAAAGCTCTACTTTATTACGGGCGCCGACGCGATTATCGATATTGTGACCTGGCATGATGCCGAGCGAATCGCTGAGCTTGCTACCTTTATTGCGGCGACGCGACCGGGTTTTGATATCGATACGGCGCGTGCCCGAATCAAAGAGTCGGGGCTGCCGTTCGATGTGCGCTATATTCAGATTCCGGCGCTGGCGATCAGCTCGACGAACATTCGTAAGCGAGTTGCCCGCGGCATGAGCGTGCGCTATCTTACGAGCGAGTCCGTGCTCGGCTACATTCGCAAGCGCAGGCTATATGCCGATTTGGGCCAAGAAGATTTTGAGTGATGGGGGCTACGTTGTCGGTAGAGGATCAGTTTGAGGGCGATGAGCGCGCGCTGCTCAAGCGCATTCAAGAACTGCTCGATGTTCGCATGAAAGATAAGCGCAAGCGCTATGTGCATTCGCTGGGTGTTGCCGAGACCGCACTTCATCTGGCCGAGGTCTACGGCGTTGACCGCTTTGATGCGGCTGCCGCCGGCTTAATTCACGATTGGGACAAGGTTCTTTCCGATGACGAGCTCGTGGCCCGCGCGCTTCACTATGGCATCAAGGTTGCCGGCTCTCCTTCCGCTGCGACGCCGCTTTTGCATGGCCCTGTTGCCGCCTATGAGCTTCCGCAGCTTTTTCCCGAGCTGTCGCCGGCTGTTTTCCAGGCTGTCGACCGTCACACCGTGGGTGCCTGCGACATGACGCCGCTCGATATGGTGGTCTTTGTGGCAGATGCCATCGAGCCCAACCGTCACGGCGACTATGCCCATGCGCTGCGCAAGATGGTGGGGGAGTCGACGCTTGACGAGTTGTTCTTCTCCTGTTTTGCGCAGGGTCTGGTCTATGTGATCCAGTCCGGGCGCTATCTTTATCCCACGGCTATTACGATTTACAACCATTACGCCCAGCTGCGCTAGCTCGGGTGTGTCTAGAAAGAGGTATTCCATGGCCGACGAGACCATGACTGACGAGCAGATTCTTGAAGGTGTGGAGCACAAGAGTTTCGTTGCCACGTCCGACCGCACCGCCGCCTCGCTGTCCGCGAGCGGTGTCGCCGCCGAGGATGTCGCCCGCGCCGCCGCGCAGGCCGCCTACGACAAGAAGGGCGATGACGTGCAGGTGCTCGACCTGACCGAGCTTTCCGACGTGTGTGACTACTTTGTGCTTGCCACCGGTACCAACAACCGCCAGGTCGATTCGATCGTCGACGAGATCGAGGAGAAGGTCGCCGAGGCTTGCGGCGAGCATCCGTTCTCCATCGAGGGCCGCGAGCAGAAGACCTGGATGCTCATGGACTACGGCTCGGTTGTCGTCCACGTCTTCACTCCCGAAGCCCGCGACTTCTACCGCCTAGAAAAGCTCTGGGGTGACGCCCCCCAGCTCCCCCTCAATCTCCTCTAGTAGCTCATTTGATACGGGGATTTTTAGCTAGCTTCGCGCATTTCGCCGGGCAGTTGCGGTTTTCCGCACCTGCCCGGCTTTCTTTTTGCCTAAAGGCGGTTAATCGTTGAAGCGGGATTGGCGGCCGAAGGATAGGGCGGTGTCGCCGAATTTGTCTCGGACGGCGTCGATGGCGACGGAGAGGTCGCGTCGGTCGCTGGATTGGGCCCCGCGGCCATCGACTTCGCAGAACAGGTCGGTTTGGATACCGCCTTGGTGGTTGAAGTCGCTCATTCCGATACCTGCCAGACGCACGTGCATGCCTTCTTGCCAGATATTGTCGAGCAGCTCGAGCGCCACGGCAACAAAGATATTCTCGTCATCGGTGGGGTGTGGAAGTCGACGCTGTGCCGTACGCCCGCTGCCATACGAATACTTAAGCTTGAGCGTCACCGTGGCGCCCGTTAGTCCCTGACGGCGCAGACGGCGTCCCACTGACTCTCCCAACAGCGCAATCGCCGCTTCGATGTCCCCACGCTCAGTCAAATCTTTCGCAAAGGTGCGCTCATTGCTCACCGATTTAACCTCGCGTTCCTCGTCCAGACTCGTGACTTCGGAAACCTCGAGTCCCAGCGCACGCTGGCGCATGCGTTCGCCGTTGACGCCAAAAATAGAGGCCAAGGTGGATTCCGGTGCACGTGATAGCTCGCCGAGGGTGTAGATGCGCATGCGGCGCAGTCGCTCCTCGGCTGAGCGTCCGATGCCGCTCATGGCAGACACCGGCAGCGCGGCCAAAAAGCGCTGCTCGGTTCCGGGGCGCACGATGGTCAGCCCAAACGGCTTATCCCGCTCGCTTGCGATCTTTGCAACCGTCTTGTTGCAGCCCACGCCGATGGAGCACGTCACTCCCAGCGCTGCCACGCGGTCGCTTATACGCCGCGCAACCAGCAGTGGGTCTTCGGGCGCAAAGCGACCCGGTGTGATATCGATAAAGGCTTCGTCGATGGATACGCGCTCAACGCGCGGGGTCTCGTCGGCGAGAATCGCCATGACCTGCGCGCTCACCTCGCGGTAGCGATCAAAGTGCCCGTGCGTCCAAATGGCTTGCGGGCACAAGCGCCGCGCCTCGGCCGAGGCCATGGCAGAGTGCACGCCAAAGCGACGTGCCTCATACGAACACGTGGACACGACGCCACGCGAATCGGCGTCTCCGCCCACGATGAGCGGCTTTCCGCGCCATTCGGGATGATCGAGCATTTCCACGCTCGCAAAAAACGCATCGAGGTCCATCAGGCCCACTGCCGGACCCGTCCAGGGAGGCGGCGTGACGCCCATGGCATCCTCATAACCGTATGTATGTTCGCGTCTTTCCATGTCATGAGTATACCGCGCAGCTCATGTGGGGTGCGTGTATGTGCTTGCAAATCCCGAATTCTTGTCTAAGATATGGATTTGCCCTCGACTACACCGAAGAAGTTGGTCTCACGGACTTCACCTGCCCGCGTCGATGGCGTATTATGTTCAACTGTTTGTTTGTAGTTGCAGCCTAAAGCTGCTTGGTTGGAGGAGTTTCCTTTGGCAGTCAAGATTCGCCTTGCTCGTCACGGCGCTAAGAAGCGTCCGTACTACCGTGTCGTCGTCGCCGATTCCCGCGCCCCGCGTGACGGTCGTATCATCGAGGAGGTTGGCCGCTACAACCCGATGACCGCCCCCAAGACCATCAACCTCGACCTCGAGAAGATCGCCGACTGGCAGTCCAAGGGCGCTCAGCTCACCGACGCCGTCGCCGCTCTGGTCAAGGCCGCCAACGAGGGCGAGAAGACCGAGACCGTCGTCAAGAAGTCCAAGAAGCAGCTCGCCAAAGAGGCCGAGGCCGCTAAGGCTGCCGCTGAGGCCGCTGAGGGCGCCGAGGAGTAAATCGTGCCTGAGGTTGACGCTGCACAGCTCGAGGGTGAGGCAATGCTCTCAGATCGCATCGCCGATCTCGTCGAATATCTCGTTGTTCAGATCGTCGACGACCCGGATTCCGTGAGCCTTGAGGTCATCGATGGTGACGACGCCTCTACGATTGAGGTTTCGGTCGCCGAGGATGACGTCGCCAAGGTCATCGGCCGTCGTGGCCGTACCATCAAGGCCATTCGCACGCTCGCCCGTGCACTGGCCGCTCGCCTCGACACTGCTGTCGAGGTAGAGGTTCTGGGCTAGGACCTTGAGGTCCCAGTACAAAAACATCGCCCGTGTGGTCAAGCCGCACGGAAGGAAGGGGGAGGTCCTCGCGCAGCCGCTGCGGGGGCTTCCTTCTGTATTAGAGCCGGGTATGCGCGTCGCCCTGACGCCGCCGGCGCTCAAGCGCGACCGCTTTTGCACGGTCGTGTCCGTCACCGATACGGGCGATGGCGATCTGGTCTCGTTTGAGGGCATTGACGACTTGACGGCCGCCGAGGGCATCACGGGATGCTATGTGCTGGCAAATCGTGACGACTTTGAGCTCGATTCGCTCGACGCCGCCTATACCGACCTGATGGGTCGCGAGGTGGTCGACGAGCGCTTCGGTTCGCTCGGCACGATTGTCGAGATCATGTCGACGCCTGCCAACGATGTTTGGGTTGTCGAGGGTGATCGGTACGGCGAGGTACTGATTCCCGTGATCGAGCAGGTTGTGCTCGATCTTCCCGACACAGGAACAATTTCCGTCCACGTTATGGACGGCCTGATCGATATGGACAAGTAGGGAGGACAACATGCTGATTGAGACCCTTTCGGTCTTTCCCGAGATGTTTGAGCCCGTCATGTCCACATCGATTTTGGGCCGCGCCCGCAAGGCCGGCCTTTTTGATTTTAAGGCGTATAACCTGCGCGACTGGACGCACGACCGCCATCGTACCGTCGATGACGAGCCGTACGGCGGCGGGCAGGGCATGCTCATGAAGGTCGAGCCTATTGCCGAGGCCATCGAGGCTATTAGCTCCGAGGGTCCTAAGCCCACCGTGGTGTTTTTTACCCCCTGTGGCGAGCCCTTTACACAGCATGTGGCCGAGCGCCTGCTCAAAAGCGAGCGCTTGCTGTTTGTGTGCAGCCGTTACGAGGGTGTCGACGAGCGTGCCTATGCGTATGCCGACGAGCGCCTGTCGATTGGCGATTACGTGCTCACGGGCGGCGAGCTTCCCGCTATGGTCGTTGCCGATGCCGTCGTACGCCTGATTCCCGGCGCCCTTGGTGACGAGATGAGCAACGTCGACGAGTCGTTCTCGACCGCCGAGGACGGAGGCCTGCTCGAGTATGCGCAGTACACTCGCCCTGCTGAATTCAACGGCGAGGGCGTGCCGCCGGTGCTCGTGAGCGGTGACCATGCCAAGGTCGATGCCTGGCGCCGTAAGAATTCAATCGAGCGCACCTGCCGCTGGCGTCCCGACCTGATCGAGACGGCACGGCTTACGCCCCAGGAGCGCACATACGCGCAGGAGATTCTGGACGCTTCGTATTCGCAGGGCGAGGAGTGAGAATGGTTCCATCGCAGCATTCCGCGTTGAGGGGCGCTTTTGAGTGGGTCGCGGTCATCGCGATCGCGCTCGTGGCCACCTTCCTGATCCGCACCTTTGTGGTCGAGCCCTTTGTGGTGCCCACCGGCTCCATGGAGGACACGATCGAGATTGGCGACCAGATTCTGGCACAAAAGGTGAGCCTCGAGCTCGGTCAGCCCGTCAAACAGGGTGATATCGTGGTGTTCCACAACCCCGATGCCACTTCCGAGCATGATGTTCTTGTCAAGCGTGTTATTGCCACGGCCGGCCAGACGGTCGACCTGCAGGACGGCAAGGTGGTCGTTGACGGCCAAGCGCTCGACGAGGACTATACGACGGGCATGAGCTGGCCGCTTTCGGTCCAAGCGCCTGGCGCCCAGGTGAGTTATCCCTACACCGTTCCCGACGGGTGCGTGTGGGTGATGGGCGACAACCGCGAAAACTCTGCCGACTCGCGCTACTTTGGTCCCGTCGATCGCTCTGATTTGATCGCTGTGGCGCTTGTGCGCTACTGGCCGCTCAACCGCATCGGCGCTATCGACTAAAAACCGCTATAGTACAGTACCTAACCGTGTAATCGTTTCGACGAGGGGATATTAGAGGCATGAACGCTTCATCGCTTTCCTTCCAAGACATCATCCTGCGCCTCCAGCAGTACTGGGGCGAGCAGGGCTGCGTCATTATGCAGCCCTATGACTCCGAGGTCGGTGCCGGTACCTTCCATACCGCGACCACGCTGCGCTCGCTCGGTCCCGCCGAATGGCGCACCTGCTATGCGCAGCCCTGCCGCCGTCCCGCCGACGGCCGCTACGGCGAGAACCCTAACCGCATGCAGCACTACTATCAGTTCCAGGTGCTCATTAAGCCCTCGCCGGTTAATGCTCAGGAGCTTTACCTGGGGTCTCTTGCTGCCATTGGCCTGGACCCCAACGACCATGACGTCCGTTTTGTCGAGGACGACTGGGAGAGCCCGACGCTCGGCGCCTGGGGCCTTGGCTGGGAGGTCTGGCTCAACGGCATGGAGGTCACGCAGTTCACGTACTTCCAGCAGGTGGGCGGTATCGAGGTCGACCCCGTGCCCGTCGAGATCACCTATGGCCTGGAGCGTATCGCCATGTACGCTCAGGGCGTCAACTCGGTCTACGATCTGGTGTGGAGTTATCTGCCCGACGGCACGCCCATGACCTACGGCGACGTGTTCCTCGAGAACGAGCGCGAGTTCAGTGCCTATAACTTTGAGGTCGCCAACGTCGAGATGATGCGTCAGAAGTTTGACGACTACGAGGCCGAGTGCCATTCCTGCCTGGAGCGCAAGCTGCCGTTGCCGGCGTACGACTGTGTCATGAAGTGCAGCCACGCCTTCAACCTGCTCGATGCCCGCGGCGCCCTGTCCGCGGTCGAGCGTGCCAACTACATCCTGCGCGTCCGCGCCGTCGCCAAGGCGTGCTGCGAGGCCTACATGGCCGAGGTCGCCGGAGTCAACGAGAATGCCGACCAGGAAGGCGAGGTGGCGTAAGCCATGGCAGACGCTAAGGATTTCCTGTTTGAGATCGGTACGGAGGAAATGCCCTCTGCACCGCTGAATAATGCCGTCAAGCAGCTTGGCACCATGATCGCCAAGGGCCTCGATGAGGCCGGTCTGGCCCATGGCGAGGTCCGCGTGATCTCGAGCCCGCGTCGCCTGGCTGCGCTCGTTGCCGACGTCGCCACCGCGACCGATGAGGTTCACGAGGTCAAGCGTGGCCCTGCGGCCAACATCGCCTTCGACGCTGACGGTAACGCCACCAAGGCCGCCCAGGGCTTCGCCCGCAAGTGCGGTGTGGCTGCCGAGGATCTGGTCCGTCGCGAGGACACCGACGGCCGTGAGTACGTCTTTGCCGAGAAGAATATCCCTTCCGCACCGGCTACGCCGATTCTGACCGCTCTGTGCGAGAAGACCATCGCCGGCCTGCAGTGGCCCAACTACCGCTCTCAGCGCTGGGGCCACGAGCCCGCGACCTTTGTTCGTCCGGTCCGTTGGATCTGCTGCCTTCTGGGCGAGGATGTTGTGCCCGTGTCGTTTGCCGACGTGACGAGTGGCAACACCACGCGTGGCCATCGCGTGCTTGGCCCCGGTGACCATGTGGTCGCCAGCCCCGCTGTTTACGAGCAGGTGCTCGAGGATGCCGGCGTGCTTTCTGCCGAGCGCCGTCGCGAGGCGATTCTCGCCGGTATCGCCGAGGTCGAGGCCGCTCGCCCCGGCTGCCATGTCGATACGCCCAAGAAGGTCTTTGAGGAGGTCATTAACCTCTGCGAGTGGCCGACGGTGCTCGTCGGTACTTTCGACGAGGAGTTCCTCAAGGTCCCGCACGAGATTATCTGCGAGTCCATGCTCACCAACCAGCGCTACTTCCCGATCTATGACGGCGAGGGCAAGCTGACGCGTGAGTTCGTGGTCGTCTCCAACAGCAAGCCCGAGAACGCCGAGCGAGTGATCGACGGTAACGAGCGCGTCGTGCGCGCCCGTCTGGACGACGCTAAGTTCTTCTACGAGGAGGACCTGAAGATCTCCCTCGACGAGTTCCGTGAGCGTCTGTCCAAGGTTGCCTTCCAGGAGAAGCTCGGTAGCGTGCTCGCCAAGTCCGAGCGCATCGAGCAGCTCGCGCTCGCTATCGCCCGCGAGGCTCACCTGGGCGCCCATCTTGCCGCCGACGCTGCTCGCGCCGCACACCTGTGCAAGGCAGACCTGGTGTCCAACGCCGTCGTCGAGTTCACGAGCCAGCAGGGCGTGATGGGCGGTTATTACGCGAACGCGATGGGGGAGAACGACGAGGTCGCCCATGCTATTCGCGATCACTATCGTCCCCGTTTTGCCGGTGACGAGCTGCCCGAGGGCACAGCTGGCTGCATCGTGGCCTGCGCCGACAAGCTCGATACCATCGCCGGTATCTTTGCCATCGGCGAGCCCCCGACCGGCTCCTCCGACCCCTACGCGCTGCGTCGTGCCGCTATCGGCATTATCAACATCCTGCGCGACCGTCTGCCGATCGACCCCACGTCGCTCATCGACTTTGCCCTCGAACTCTACAGTGAGCAGGGCATTGAGTTCGACGCCGCCGAGGTCGCCCAGCAGGTTCGTGACTTCTTCCATGGCCGCCTGGTGAGCATGGCCCGCGACGAAAAGATTCCGGCCGATACCGTCGCCGCCGTCTCCGCGGTGCACATCATCGCCCCGTCCGTCTTCTTCGCCCGCTGCGCCGCCCTCGACGAGGCCCGCAAGAACGACGCTGAGACGTTCGACAACCTGGCGACCGCCTATGCCCGCGCCGCGCATATCTCCAAGCCCGAGCTGGGTGCGGAGTATGACCGCAGCCTGATGGGCGAGGTCGAGCTTGCGCTCGCCGACGCCTCCGAGGCTGCTCAGACCGCCGTCGATGCCGCCCTTGCTGCCGAGGACTACCCGACCGCATTTGCCGCCCTCGCCGCCCTGCGCGCGCCCATCGACCGTTTCTTCGATGAGGTCATGGTCATGGACAAGGACGAGCTGCTTCGCGATAATCGCCTTAAGCTGCTCAACCGCTTCGAGGCCGTTTTCTCCGGCATTGCCAACATCGGTGAGCTTGCCCGCAAAAAGTAAGCCAGCCTGCGCATAAGCGCAAAAGGAGCCCCGCATGGATTGCCCGGTCACCGCTCGTCCCACCGTTATCGTTATCTCCGACTCGCTCGGCGATACCGCTTGTGAGGTGGTGCTTGCGGCGTCCGGGCAATTTGATGAAGGGGCTTTTCGCGTTTTGCGCCTGCCCAAGGTGACCTCCGTTGAGCAGGTCAAGTCATTTGTGGGGCCGCGCGTCGATGCCGACCATCGCGATGTCGCCGTGTTCCATACCATTGTCGATCCGGCGCTTCGCGCCCGCGTGCTCGATTACCTGGGTATGCTGCATATCCGTTCGGTCGACCTGATCGGCCCGACGCTTGCCGTGCTGTCGTCGCTCATCGGTGTGCCGCCCAAGTGCGTTGCGGGCGTGATTCACAAGACCGATGACCGCTATTTCCATCGTATCGAGGCCATGGAGTATTTCGTTGAGCACGATGACGGGCGCGGTTGCGACGATCTGTCGGGTGCCGATATCGTGCTGCTGGGTGTGTCGCGTACATCCAAGACGCCGCTGTCGATGTATTTAGCCTATCAGGGCTACAAGGTCGCCAATGTCCCACTGGCGCATGGCATGGAGCCGCCGAAGTCGATTTACGAGGTTGACCCGATGCGGTTGTTTGGTCTGATCTCGACCGTCGATGTGATTTCCGAAATTCGCGATAGTCGCTTGGGCGATGACTACGCCCGTGCCGTTGCCGGCTCCTATGCCGAGCCCGAGAGTGTGCGCAGCGAGCTTGAGGAAGCCCGTGCCCTCATGAAGCGCCTAGGCTGCTTTGTGGTGCGTACCGATGGCAAGGCCATCGAGGAAAGCGCTGCCGAGATCATTAGCCACTTGGAGGAAATCCAAGATGCCCGTGCCCGCCGCGCCGCCCGCCGAGCCCAGCAAAGCTAGCTTATTGGGGTAGCTAAAAATGCCCGTCTCTAAAAGACTACCTAAAAATAATGCACGATTTTGGTAAAGCGATTTAGCAATAAACTAGCATTTGACCTGCAAGCATCTTGCATTGGTATCTTCATAAGGTAACCAACTTTACCTACCGTTTACCGCCATATTTACCACGTTTACCAACCCCCGCGCCCTCTGCGCAAGCCCGCCCAAAACCCGCCGTATAGTACCCTCACGGCTCGCATTCGGCGGGTCGATTCGTTACCACGGTCGTGCGCGTAAGTGCATGGAAGGGGAAGTATCGTGAGCGATTGCAAGAGGGTTTACCGTTTTGGAACCGACGCCCAGGGCACCTGTGTCACTGAGGGCGACAAATCCATGAACTTCGTGCTTGGCGGCAAAGGCGCAAACCTTGCCGAGATGAGCCGCATCGGTCTGCCGGTTCCCGGTGGCTTTACCATTACCTGCCAGACTTGCGTCGAGTACTCCGGTGCCGGCAATGTGTGGCCCGAGGGCGCACTCGATGAGATCGTTGCCGCTGAGGCGGACCTCGAGGCCCGTTGCGGCAAGAAACTCGGCGATGCCTCCGATCCGCTGCTCGTGTCGGTTCGCTCGGGCGCTCCGTTCTCCATGCCCGGCATGATGGACACGGTCCTCAACCTGGGCCTCAACGACGATTCCGTCCGGGGCCTTATCGCCCAGACGCAAAACCCGCGTTTTGCCTGGGACAGCTACCGTCGCTTTATCCAGATGTTCTCCAACGTCGTCATGGGCGTCGACGCCGACCTATTCGAGAACGCCCTGACCCAGGCCCGCCTGGTCGCCGGCGTTCGTGTCGATTCCGAGCTTTCGGCCGAGGACCTGCAGGAGCTTGTCGAGACGTTCAAGGGTATTTTCTCCGATAACGTCGAGGCGACCCTGTATCCCGAGCTTGAGGTTGCCGACGGCAAGCCCGTCTTCCCGCATGATCCGGAGCTCCAGTTGCGCCTTGCCATCCAGGCCGTCTTTGGCAGCTGGATGAACGAGCGCGCCTGCATCTACCGCAAGCAGCACGGCATTTCCGACGAGCTCGGCACCGCCGTCAACGTCCAGGCCATGGCCTTTGGCAACAAGGGCGAGACCTCTGCGACCGGCGTCGCCTTTACGCGCAACCCGGCCGACGGCACCAAGGAGTTCTATGGCGACTTTTTGGTGAATGCCCAGGGCGAGGACGTCGTCGCCGGCATCCGAAACACCGAGCCCATCGCCGACCTCAAGACCACCTCGGGCCTCGAGTCCGCAGGCGAGGAGCTCGAGCGCGTGTTCCTGACGCTCGAGGATCATTACCGCGATATGTGCGATATCGAGTTTACCATCGAGCAGGGCAAGCTCTGGATGCTCCAGACCCGCGTGGGCAAGCGCACCGCCACTGCCGCCCTGCGCATTGCTATCGAAATGGTCGAGGAGGGCCTCATCACCCGCGAGGAGGCTGTGAGCCGCATCGATCCCGCGCAGCTCGACCAGCTCCTGCACCCGCAGTTCGACGCCTCCAAGAAGTACGAGGCCCTGGCCAGCGGCCTTAACGCCAGCCCTGGTGCCGCCGTGGGCGAGGTCGTGTTCTCGAGTGATGACGCCGTCGCGCGCGCCAACGAGGGCCACAAGGTCATTCTGGTCCGCTGGGAGACCAACCCCGACGACCTGAAGGGCATGGTCGCCGCCGAGGGCATCCTGACCAGCCACGGTGGCAAGACGAGCCATGCCGCCGTTATCGCCCGCGGCATGGGTACGCCCTGCGTTTGCGGCGTTGAGCGCTTCCACATTGACGCGGCAGAGAAGGTCGTGCGCATCGAGGGCAGCGACCGCGTGCTGCGCGAGGGCGATGTCATCTCCATCGACGGCACCCAGGGTATCGTCGTCGACGGCGCGGTTGACCTGGTCTCTGCAGAGCTCACCGGCGACCTGGACACCATCCTGTCTTGGGCCGATGAGATCCGTTTGGACGAGACCGACGGTCACGCCAACCACGTGCGCGTCAACGCCGACAACCCCGAGGATGCCGAGCTCGCGCTCGAGTTTGGCGCCGAGGCCATCGGTCTATGCCGCACCGAGCACATGTTCCTGGGCGATCGCAAGAACATCATCCAGAGCTTTATCCTGTCTGACGATGAGGCCGTGAAGCAGCAGGCCCTGGCCGACTTGCTCAAGGTTCAGACCGAGGACTTCCTGGCGATGTTCAAGACCATGTCCGGTCGCGATGTGGTCGTCCGCCTGCTCGATCCGCCGCTTCATGAGTTCCTTGATAATCCTCGCGAGCTCGAGGTCGCCATCACCAAGAAGGAGGCCGCCGGCGCTCCCGAGGAGGAGCTCACTGCCCTGCGCGCCCGCCTGCGTCGCATCGACGGCATGGTCGAGTCCAACCCCATGCTGGGCTTGCGCGGCGTGCGCCTGTCCGTCGTCTTTGGCGATCTGCCGCTCATGCAGGTTCGCGCCGTCGCCACGGCCGCTGCCCGCCTTATCAAGGAGGGTGTCGACCCGCGCCCCGAGATCATGGTTCCGCTCGTTTCCATCACGGCCGAGCATGTCCAGACCCGCGAGGTCATTGAGCGCGTAATCGCCGAGGTTTCCGCCGAAGAGGGCGTCGGGCTCAATATTCCCGTGGGCACGATGCTCGAGCTGCCGCGTGCCTGCATGGTCGCTGACGAGATCGCCCATCATGCCGACTTCTTCTGCTTTGGCACCAACGACCTCACCCAGACGACCTTTGGCTTCTCGCGCGATGACGCCGAGGCCAAGTTCATCCCGCTGTACATGCATAAAAAGATCCTGAAAGACAACCCCTTCGAGACCATCGACGCGGCGGTGCTGGAGCTCGTGCGCCTGGCCGTCGAGAAGGGCCGCGCCACCAATCCCGACATGCACTTTGGCGTGTGCGGCGAGCACGGCGGCGACCCCAAGTCCATCAAGGGCCTGTTTAACGTGGCCGACGTGGACTACGTGTCCTGCTCGCCCTATCGCGTGCCCCTCGCGCGCCTGGCTGCCGCTCAGGCCAAGCTCGAGGCCAAGCGCAACGCCTAACGTTTTGGGTGTAGACGCCTAGTGTAGCCCCCCTCATGCCGCCCGTCTCATTCGCGAGGCGGGCGGTTATCATGTGCGGGTTTTGTCTTTTTGTCTGCGTAAAAAATTGTTCTTGCAGCAGAAACCCGCGCGTGTATACTCGAATACGTTTGTTCAACTACGTGCCGGCCAAGATGGTACGGCACCTCTAGAAGAGTAAGGAATTGCACATGGATTACATCCGCGCAATCGAGCGTCAGCAGATCCGCGAGGACATTCCTCAGGTTCGCGTCGCCGACAACGTCAAGGTTCACTACCGCATTAAGGAAGGCGACCGCGAGCGCATTCAGGTCTTCCAGGGCGACGTCATCCGCATGGCCGGCGCCGGTGCCCGCGAGACCTTCACCGTCCGCAAGATGTCCTTCGGTGTCGGTGTTGAGCGTACCTTCCCGCTTCACAGCCCCAAGATCGCCAAGCTCGAGGTCGTTCGTCATGGTCGCGTCCGTCGCGCCAAGCTGTACTACCTCCGCGACAAGGTGGGCAAGGCTGCTCGCATCCCCGAGAAGCGCTAAGAAGATCGCAGCGTCTGTCCACTCGTTTGGACACAAGGGTCACCTTCGGGTGGCCCTTCTTTTTATCTGATTTGCATGCAAGGAGGGCCTGGTATGGCCAATATGACGAGCTCGGTTTCGGCATCGCAGGTTGCCGGTGAGTTGGCGAGCGCTACGTTTGAGGAGATCCCCGCCCTCGTGGAGCATTATCGCGAGGACCCGCGCCAGCAGGTGATCAAGGCTTGCGAGCGTGCTCTTAAGCGCCATGCCAAGGAACTTGCCGAGCGCGAGCGCGTCAATGACATGTACGAGCTTATGCATGAGCTTGGCGGCGATGGGGTAGTCGTTGGTGTCGACGAGGTAGGTCGCGGATCGGTGGCCGGTCCTTTGACGGTATGCGCCGTCTGCCTTCCTATGGAGCCGCGCGTCTGGGGCATCAACGATTCCAAAAAGCTCACGCCGGCGCGCCGCGAGTTGCTCTCAGTGAAGATTGCCGAGGTGGCGACGGCAATTGGTTTTTGCCATATCGCGCCTAAGGATATCGATGAGATGGGCATGGCCCGCGCCATTCGAGCCGCTGTCGCGGGCGCCGTGGCCGATACGGGGCTCGAGCCCGATTGCGTGCTTATGGACGGTAACCCCTTGGGCGCCGTTCCCAACGAGCGCGACGTGGTGAAGGGCGATGCCAAGATCGCCTGTATCGCCGCGGCGTCCATCATGGCCAAGGTCACGCGTGATGAGATGATGGTCGAGTACGATGCCGAGTATCCCGAGTACCATTTGGCCGAATCGAAAGGCTACGCAAGCCCCGAGCACATCGAGGCCATTCGCAAACATGGACTTTGTCCACTGCACCGCGTGAGCTTTTGCGGAAACTTTCTGCAGACTGAGCGCCTTTTCTAGGTCAATTGTGGAGACAGGGACCTCAGGGGTTTTATAAACCTGCTGGTAGCGGGCCGTATGCAACACCATTGCTGCGAACGGCCCGTTTTTTGACGGCATTTGGTCAGCTTTTGGTTTGCTTCCGGTACTTACCCGCATGAAAGGTGCCCTCATCATCGGGGCAATGCAGCGTGCGGGAAAGGAGACCCCATGAGTGCCGCAAGCAAAAAGAGCAAGACGCAGCAACTCAAGGAGCGTTGGGAAAACGGCGAGCTCGACTGTGGGGCGATGACGCCCGAGTTAATCAAGGGACTCAGTCCCCGCGAGCTGGGCATGCTGGGCGAGCTGATCACCATCGACTACTTTAACGAGCGCGGCTACACCTTGCTGGAGCAGGGTTATCGTTGCACCGAGGGCGAGGCCGATCTGGTGCTGCTCGATGAGCTCGACGATGTCGTGGTGATGGCCGAGGTCAAGACCAGACGCGTTGCACTGGATTGCAGCACGCGGGTCTTTCCCGAGGAGGCCGTGGACGCTCAAAAGCAACGCCGCTACCGCCGCATCGCAAGTTGCTATCTCATGGAGCATTATCCGCTCAAGGCGATTCGCTTCGATGCCGTGGGTGTCACCATTCGTGGCGGGCATATCGCTGAGATCGAGCATCAGTACAACGCGTTCGATTGGCAGGTGTCGTGATGGCGTTCGAGACGTTTGCCGTTCACGCGGCCTGCATCCGTGGCGTCGAGGCGATTCACGTCACGGTCGAGGTCTCGCTTGCCGGTGGTGTTCCGGGCATCCAAATGCTCGGCATTCCGAGTATGGAGGTGATGGAGTCACGCGGTCGTATTCGCTGCGCGATGCGCTCCGCCGGGTTCGAGATCCCACGCTCGGGCATTACGGTCAACCTAGCGCCCGGCGATATTCGCAAGACCGGTAGCGGCTTTGATCTGCCCATCGCCATCGCGGTTCTGGCGGCCGATGGGCAGATTCCCCGTGACAACCTCGATCGCTGCCTTATCGCCGGCGAGCTCGGCTTGGACGGTACGGTGCTTCCCGTCAAGGGCGAGGTGGCGTTTCAGTTATTGGCGCGTGATATGGGGCTGTCCTTTATCGCCGGCAGGTCCGATCAGCATGTGCCGCTTGCGGGCGTGGATTGCGGATTTATCGATCATTTGTCTCAGCTTGCCCATGGCATGGGCGATGCCGCGCGGCACTACTTGGATTCTGAAGTGCTCGAGGCGACCTTTGAGCCCGAACTCGACTATGCCGACGTACTGGGGCAGGAGGTCGCCAAGCGCGGCATGGCACTGGCGGCAGCGGGTGAGCTTGGTTTGCTTATGATCGGGTCCCCGGGATCGGGCAAGACGATGCTCGCGCGTCGTATGACCGGCATCCTGCCCGAGCTTTCCGTTGAGGATCAACAGGAGGCGCTGTGCATCCATTCGGTTTTGGGTGAGAACATTGATGGTTTGTTGGCGGGGCACCGGCCCTTCCGCAGTCCCCATCACAGTATTTCGACCGCAGGTCTTATCGGCGGTGGGCGCCCGGTGCACCCGGGTGAGATCAGCCTTGCTCATGGCGGCGTGCTCTTTTTGGACGAGCTTGCTGAGTTTCCCACGGGTGTGCTGCAGACGCTGCGTCAGCCCATCGAACGCGGCTATGTGAGGATCGTGCGCGTCGACGGGGCCTTTACCTTCCCGTCGCGCTTTCAGCTGCTGGCTGCGAGCAATCCCTGCCCCTGCGGTTTTTTGGGCGATCGCGAGGTACCGTGTCGCTGCTCAGCGGCGATGGTCGAGCGCTATCGGTCTAAACTGCGCGGTCCTTTGGCCGACCGTATCGACATGATGATCGATGTGATCCGTCCCGACCCCCAAGTGATTATCGAGGGTGCGGAGGGTATGTCGTCTGCCGAGTTACGTGACTACGTTGTGCGCGGTCGCGCTTTTCGCGCCTGGCGCGAATCCCGTATGGACGATGCGGATGCCGAGGCCGAGGATGACGAGACACGGTCCATTGACGGCGTCGTTTCGACCTTTGAGCTCGATGATGCGGCGGAGAAGTGTGTGCTCGGCCTGTCGAAGCGCACACATCTCACGGGTCGCGGCATCGTGCGACTGGTGCGTATCGCGCGTACAATCGCCGACGTCGCCGAGAGCGAGCAAGTGACGCAGGACCACGTGCTCGAGGCAGCGATGTACCAGGGAAGGAGGGACCAATGATGGCCGAGGGGACCTACGAGCTGCATCCAGGTGATGCGTTGTATCCCGAGACCGTTTTGGAGCTTTCTGATGTAACCCAGACGCTCTATGTGCGCGGCAACCCCGAGGTGCTTTCGACGCCCGCGCTCTCCATCATCGGCGCGCGTAAGGCCTCGCCGTATGGTCTTGCCGTGGCAGAGCTTGCGGCAAAGGTGGCGGTCGAGGCGGGAGTGACGGTAGTTTCGGGTGGCGCGGTCGGTTGTGACCAGGCCTCGGGTTGGGCTGCGGTCAACGCCGGCGGCAAACACGTCGTGGTGCTGGGGACGGGCGCCGACGTGGTCTACCCGCGTTCGAGCGCGGGGCTTATTATGCGCACGCTCGATACGGGTGGCGCGGTCGTGTCGATCTCTCCGTGGGGCATGGGTCCGCGCAAGTTTGCCTTTCCGCGCCGCAATCGCGTGATCGCGGCCCTGTCGCAAGCCCTCTTTGTTTCCGAGGCGGGTATGCCTTCCGGGACGTTTTCTACAGCCGAGGCTGCTATGGATTTGGGGCGCGAACTTCTTGCCGTGCCGGGGTCGATCCTATCGCCCGAGTCGCGTGGCACGAATTACCTCATTGCGAACGGTGCCTGCTGCATCATCGACGAGGAATCTATCGAGATGGCTATCTCACGCATCTACGGCACCCTGCGCTACTCGCGCCCCGATGCTCCCGGCATTGCCGACCTGGATCCAACACAGCAGACCGTGATGCATGCGCTCATCGCCTCTCCGCTCAAGGTCGACGACATCGCGGCGCTCGTCTCGCTCGATGCTGTCGGCGTACTCAAACTCTTGGGTTCGCTTGAACTCGAGGGCCTTATCGAGCGCATGATGGATGGAAGGTATGCGCCCTCCAAGTTTGCCCTTCACGCCCAGACGCCCTTCGGTCACAATGGAAAACGTGTCAATTAGAAAGGTGTTTGCAGATGCAGTTCGATCAGGTGACGGTTATCGGTGGCGGTCTGGCGGGTTCGGAATGCGCGATCCAGCTGGCAGACCGCGGTTTTGCCGTTAGGCTGTGCGAGATGCGCCCCCAGGTTAGCTCCCCGGCTCACCATACCGATCACTTGGCAGAGCTCGTCTGCTCCAATTCGTTTAAGTCGACCCGTCCGGATTCCGCGGCTGGTTTGCTGAAGGCCGAGCTTAAGCGCATGGGTTCAGTCCTGCTCGATTGCGCCCATCGCGCGGCTGTTCCCGCCGGCGGTGCCCTGGCGGTCGACCGCGTCAAGTTTTCCGAGCTTGTCGAGGCCGAGGTTGCCGCCCGTCCCAATATCGAGGTCGTGCACGGCGAGGTCACGCAGATTCCCGAGGGCCACGTGGTCATTGCCGCGGGCCCGCTGTGTTCACCGGCGCTGAGCGAAGAGGTCATGAAGCTCGTCGGCGGCGACGCCCTTGCGTTCTTCGATGCCGCGGCGCCGATCGTCGATGCCTCCACGCTCGATATGGACGTGCTGTTCTCGCAGTCGCGCTACGAGGAGCAGGGGAGCGGCGACTATCTCAACGCTCCGCTCAACAAGGAGGAGTACGAGGCCTTTATCGAGGCACTTACCACGGCCGACCGCGTGGTGCTCAAAGACTTTGAGGGCGGCGATCTGTTCCAGGCCTGCCAACCTGCCGAGGAAGTTGCGCGCACCGGCAAGGACGCCATTCGCTTTGGCGCCATGAAGCCCGTCGGCCTCACCGACCCGCGTACCGGACGTCGCCCCTGGGCGGCGATTCAGCTGCGTGCCGAGAACAAGGAGAAGACCGCCTATAACCTGGTGGGCTTCCAGACAAACCTGACCTTTGGCGAGCAGAAGCGCGTCTTCCATATGGTGCCGGGCCTGGGGAACGCTGAGTTCTTCCGCTACGGTGTCATGCATCGCAATACCTTTGTCGACGCCCCGCACGTGCTCGATGGCACCTTTGCCGTGCCCGGTACCGGCGTGCGCCTGGCCGGTCAGATCACCGGCACCGAGGGGTACATGGAAGCCGTGGCGACCGGTCTGCTCGCGGCGCTCAACACCTATGCCGAGGCTATCGGTGTCGCGGGCGTCGAGTTGCCGCGCGTGGGCGCCCTGGGTGCGCTCGTGGGCTATGCGACCGATCCTGCCACCGTGGGCTATCAGCCTATGCATGTCAACTTTGGCCTGGTGCCGCCACTCGAGGATGGTAAGCGCCGCAGCAAGCGCGACCGCTACCAGGCCTATGCGGACCGTGCGCTCGAGGCCCTTGATGCCTATCTGGCCACTCGTCCTGATCTGTTTGGAGGCGACCGGTCATAGCCTTTGACCTGTACGACACCGTCGACTCGTTTATCGCCTATATCTCACGTGTCGAGGGACTTTCTCCCAACACGGTGACGGCCTACGGCTCGAGGCTGGAGCGCTTTGCTGCCTGGTGCGAGCGCGAGGATATCGATGCTTTCGCTGCCGACGTGCGCACCATTCGTCGCTATCTTGCCGAGCTTTCGCGTGAGCAGGTGGCTCCCCGAACGCTTGCGGCGCATCTTTCGGCTATCCGATCGCTCTATCGATGGATGGCTGCCGAGGGGGTCGTGGAGGGCGATGTGGTCTCGGCAATTTCCTCGCCCAAGCTCCCGCGCGATCTACCCGGTGTGCTGACGACCCAACAGGTGGAGGCGCTGCTCAAGACGCCTGATACCTCAACACCCGCGGGACTGCGCGATGCGGCGATGCTCGAGCTGCTCTATGCCTCGGGCGCCCGTATCTCTGAGCTCGCAGCACTCAATGTGGAGTCCATTGCGTGGTCCGAACGCACGCTGCGCCTGTGGGGCAAGGGGAGCAAAGAACGTATCGTCCCTCTGTATCGTCGTGCGCTCGAGGCGACGCGTCTCTATATTGAGGAGGGGCGGCCGGAGTTGCTCGCTCAGGCAAAGCGCCGTGACCCCACTACCGGGCCGCATCCGCTGCTTATATCGGCGCGCGGTAATCACATGAGTGCCGCCATGCTCAGGCGGCGGTTCCATACTCTGGCGACACTCGCCGGCATTCCGGCCGACATCGCCCCGCATGCGATGCGCCATACCTTTGCGACCGACTTGCTCGAGGGCGGTGCGGACCTGCGCTCGGTTCAAGAGCTGCTGGGTCATGCGAGCCTGTCCACGACGCAGATCTACACGCACCTCACGCCCGATCGGCTCAAACGTGCCGTGGCTCAAGCCCATCCCCGAGGCGAATAGTGGCTGGGACGTCCCGCGCCGCACTCAGGTGTGTGGTTTTGATTGCGGGTTGGCACGAAGATGCATTCCTGCTATCATTCATCGGGTTGCTTCACGGCAACATGTTTTTATCACGCACGCGCGGCTACTTCATACCGTGGTGCCCGGGCTTTGGTAGCACATGTCCGGGTTGGTTTTGGAGGATGACCCCGCGCGGAGGCAAACCACAGGAGGTTTAACATGGCTACCAAGATTAATATCCGCACCCTGCTCGAGGCCGGCTGCCACTTCGGTCACCAGACCCGTCGCTGGAACCCCAAGATGAAGCCGTTCATCTTCGGTGAGCGCAACGGCATCTACATCCTCGACCTCAAGCAGGCCATCCTCGACGCCGACCAGGCCTACACCTTCGTCAAGAACGTCGCCAAGGGTGGCAACGTGCTGTTCGTCGGCACCAAGAAGCAGGCTCAGGAGGCCGTCAAGAACGCTGCTGAGCGCGCTAATATGCCCTACATCAACCAGCGTTGGCTTGGCGGTATGCTGACCAACTTCGTCACCATCCGCTCCCGCATCAACCGCATGGAGGAGCTCGAGGCCATGGTCGAGGACGGCCGCATGGCAGTGCTCCCCAAGAAGGAGCAGGCTGTGCTCGGCAAGGAGCTCACCAAGCTCCAGACCAACCTCGGTGGCGCCCGCGACATGAAGGGTCTGCCCCAGGCTCTCTTCGTCATCGACACTAAGCGCGAGGAGAACGCCATCAAGGAGGCTCAGCGCCTGAACATCCCCGTCGTCGCTCTGATCGACACCAACTCCGATCCCGACGAGGTCGAGTACGGCATCCCCTGCAACGATGACGCTATCTCCGCTGTCACCCTTATGTGCGAGCTCATGGCTGACGCCTGCCTCGCTGGCTCCGGTAAGGAGCAGGTCTCCGAGGCCGAGATGGCCGCTGAGCCCAAGGCCGAGTAAATCAGTCTTAGTTAATTCTTTTTCATCTCTTTGAAAGGAACCACAATGGCCCAGATTACCGCCGCTATGGTCAAGCAGCTCCGCGAGATGACCGACTCCCCGATGATGGAGTGCAAGAAGGCTCTCGTCGAGGCTGACGGCGACATGGACGCCGCTGTCGACGTTCTGCGTAAGAACGGCCTTGCCAAGGCTGCCAAGAAGGCTGGCCGTGAGACCAACGAGGGCGCTGTCGCCGCGTTCGTCTCCGAGGATGGCAAGACCGGCGCTCTGCTCGAGCTCTCCTGCGAGACCGACTTCGTTGGCTCCAACGCCAAGTTCACCGGCTTTGCTTCTAAGGTCGCTGAGGTTGTCGCTACCACCGAGCCTGCTGACGTCGACGCTCTGCTCGAGAAGCCGATGGGCGAGGAGACCGTTTCCTCCGAGCTCACCGAGATGATTCACATCATGGGCGAGAACATGAAGATCTCCCGCTTCGCTGCCCGCAAGGCCGAGAACGGCGCGCTCGCTTCTTACATCCACATGGGTGGTAAGATCGGCGTCCTCGTCGAGTTCGCCTTCGAGAAGGCCGAGACCGCTCAGGCTGAGTCCTTCAAGACCTTCGCTCACGACGTTGCCCTTCAGGTTGCCGCCGTCGCCCCGATCTGCGCTACCCGCGATCAGGTTCCGGCCGAGACCGTCGAGCACGAGAAGCAGATCTACATGGCCCAGGCTGCCGAGTCCGGCAAGCCCGAGGCTATCCAGGAGAAGATGGCTGTTGGCCGTCTGGAGAAGTTCTACAAGCAGTCCGTGCTCACCGAGCAGGAGTTCATCAAGGACAGCTCCCTCACCATCAAGAAGTACGCTGAGCAGGTCTCCAAGGAGCTCGGCGACACCATTACCGTCGTTGCCTTTGACCGTCTGGTCCGTGGCGAGTAAATAAGCTCTTGTAGCTGGTAATGAGCAGGCTGTGGGTTTTACTCACAGCCTGCTTTTTCATGGCTCTTATCAGAGCCTTTGATATCATATTGAGAGTCTAATTAAAGGAGGATCGCTTTGTCCGACATCCGATATAAACGCGTGCTTCTTAAGCTTTCCGGCGAAGCACTGATGGGCGACGGCCAATATGGCATTGACCCCAAGGTTACCGACCATCTTGCCAAGCAGGTCAAGGAGCTGCTCGCCGTTGGCCATGAGGTCGGCGTCGTTGTCGGCGGCGGCAATATTTTCCGCGGCATGGCAGGCGCTGCCGGTGGCATGGAGCGTGCTCAGGCCGACTACATGGGCATGCTGGCAACCGTTATGAACGCGCTCGCCCTGCAGGATGCCTTCGAGCATAACGATGTTCCCTGCCGCGTGATGAGCGCTATCCAGATGAACGAGATCTGCGAGCCCTATATTCGCCGTCGCGCTATCAACCACCTTTCCAAGGGCAACGTTGTTATTTTTGCCGCCGGTTCGGGTAATCCGTACTTTACGACCGACACCGCCGCGGCTCTTCGTGCGTGCGAGATCGGCGCCGAGATTCTGATTAAAGCCACCAAGGTTGACGGCATCTACGACAAGGATCCCGTCAAGTGCGCCGATGCCGTCCGTTTTGACAAGATTACTTATCACGAGGTTCTCGTTCGCGGCCTGCAGGTTATGGATTCCACAGCTACGGCCCTGTGCCAGGATAACCGTATGCCTATTTTGGTCCTCAACATCGATGGCGAGGACACCGTCAAACGCGCGCTCGCGGGTGAGCCCGTCGGCACGCTCGTCTATCAGGAGGATTAAGCATGGCAGAGAACATCACCGCCCATATGGACAAGTCGCTCGAGTCCCTCAAGCATAACTTCTCCAAGGTCCGTACCGGTCGCGCCAACGCCAACATTCTGTCCGACATCACCGTCGATTATTACGGTGTCCCCACGCCGGTCACGCAGGTTGCCGCCGTCAAGACCCCCGAGGCTCACATGCTGCTCATCGAGCCGTGGGACAAGGCCCTCATCAACGCTATCGTCAAGGCCATCGGCGCTTCCGATCTGGGTATTACCCCCAACTCCGATGGCACCGTCGTTCGTCTTCCGTTCCCGGCTCCCACTGAGGAGCGCCGTCGCGAGCTTGTCAAGGAGTGCCGCGAGTACGCCGAGCAGGCCAAGGTGTCTATCCGTAACATCCGTCGCGACTTCAACAACAAGCTCGAGCGCGATGAGGAGCTCACCGAGGACGATGTCCGTCGCGAGCAGGCCAAGGTCCAGAAGCACACCGATGAGTATGTCGCCAAGGTTGAGGAGCTTCTGAAGGAAAAAGAAGCCGAGGTCATGGAGATCTAAGGTGCAATACGACGAGCATAAACTGGTCGAGTACTTTGCCGACGCCCCTGTGGGCGTCGGTTTTTCCGACCTTGACCTCAATAACATTCCGCACCATATCTCGTGCATCATGGACGGCAACGGTCGTTGGGCCACATCGCGCGGTCTTGCACGCACCGAGGGCCACAAGGCGGGTATCGTCTCCCTTCGCGAGATTATTACCGCCTGCGTGCGTCTGGGCGTCGACGTGCTTTCGGCCTATGCGTTTTCTACCGAAAACTGGAACCGCCCGCAGCATGAGGTCAACGTCTTGATGCACCTGTTTGCCAAGACGTTTATCGACGAGCTGCCGCTTCTGAAGCGCGAAAACGTGCGCGTTGTCTTTTTGGGCGACATTTCCGCGCTGCCCAAGAAGACCCGCGACGTTTTTGAACGCGGTCTTGCCGAGTGCGCCGATCACACCGGTATGACGCTGGCGCTTGCCGTCAACTACGGCGCGCGTGCCGAGATTACCCGCGCTGTCCGTCAGATTGCACTCGACGCTGCCGCCGGTAAGATCGATCCTGCCGCAATTGATGACGACATGGTGGCTTCCCACCTCTATACCGCCGGCCTTCCCGATCCTGAGCTTGTGATTCGCACCTCTGGTGAGCTGCGCCTTTCGAACTATCTGCTGTGGCAGGTGGCTTATTCCGAATTCTACGTCACCGATACCTATTGGCCCGACTTTGATCGTTGGGGCCTTGTCGACGCCATTTTGGCCTATCAGGGCCGTGACCGTAGGTTTGGTGGTCTGAGCAAGACCGAGGAGGCTTAATCGTGTCCGATCGTCCCAAGGCATCTGCTCCCAAGACGCCTGTGCGCAAAGCTGCCACTGCGGGAGCGCCTGCAGCGAAGAGCGGCACCGGTTCGTGGCTGGCGGGCTTTATTACCCGTGCCGCCGCCGGTATCGTCTATGCCGTTGTCTTTATCCTGTGCCTGGTTTTGGGTATCGTGCCCACGGCCATCTTTGTTTCTGTCATGAGCGGTCTGTGCTGCTATGAGTTTTTCCGTATGACAAGGCTCGATGGCAAGATGGCTAACGAGCGCATGGGTATCGCTGCCGCCGTACTCTTTCCGCTGTCGGCGTTGGGCGATTCGATGTTGCTGAATGCCCTGCTTTTTGCCTTGATGCTCGCTGTGGGCATTTGGTATGTCTGGTCGCCGCGTACCCGCATCTCTGATGTGGCCGTGACGCTCATGGGTCCCATCTACACTGGCTTTATGCTGTCGGCTATCGTGCTGCTGCGCGATGCCGTGCCCGGTTTTGCCGGCGCCCTGCTTTCAGTGGGCGTTTGCGCGTCCCTTTGGGTCTCCGATTCGTTTGCCTACATCGTGGGCAGCCGTATCGGCAAGCACAAGATGGTTCCCAAGATCTCTCCCAAAAAGAGCTGGGAGGGGTTTGCCGGCGGCATCTTGGGCTCGGTTTTGATTTGGCTCATCCTGTGGGCGACGCACTTCTACAAGCTCAGCCTGCCCTATGCGCTGCTGTGCGGCGTGGTCGTGTCCATTCTGGGCGTTATCGGCGACCTTATCGAGTCGCGCATCAAGCGCGGTGTGGGCGTCAAAGATTCCGGCAACCTTATCCCGGGCCACGGCGGAATGCTCGATCGTAGCGATTCGCTTATCTTCGGCTGCATCACCGCGCAGCTGTTGCTGATGATCGGAGGCGTGCTGTAATGTCCTTCCAGACGACGTATGGCTCCGATGGACGTCTCCGCGTTGCCATCCTGGGCTGTACAGGCTCTATCGGCACCCAGGCGCTCGATGTGTGCCGCCAGCATGCCGATCGCCTGCAGGTGACGGCGCTGTCCGTTAACTCCAGTACCTCTGAGCTCGTTGCCACTGCCCGTGAGTTCTCGGTTCCGGCGGTTGCCGTGGCCGATGCCGCTCATGTCGATGACGCCGTGCTGCAGGAGTTGCCCGAGGGAACGAAGCTCGGCGTTGGCGCGCAGGCGGTTTGCGAGCTCGCGCGTCGCGACGATGTCGACTGCGTGCTCGTCGCTATTGTGGGCGCCGCCGGTCTCGAGGCGAGCCATGCGGCCTTGACCTCGAATAAGCGCCTTGCCCTTGCCAACAAGGAGTCCCTCGTCGTCGGTGGCGACTTGCTTATGCCGTTGGCACAACCGGGCCAGCTTATTCCGGTCGACTCTGAGCATTCCGCCATCTACCAGTGCTATCTGGGGGAGAACCCGCGCGAGGCCCACTGCATTTGGCTCACCTGCTCGGGCGGTCCGTTCTTTGGCCGCACGCGCGACGAGCTCGATCGCGTGACGCGTGCCGATGCCCTCGCGCATCCCACGTGGGCCATGGGTGCCAAGATCACCATTGACTCAGCCACCCTCATGAACAAGGGCCTGGAGCGCATTGAGGCCATGCATCTGTTTAACTGCGACCTCGATTTCATTAACGTGGTCGTGCAGCGTCAGTCCAAGATTCACTCTATGGTCGAGTTCGCCGACGGCTCCGTGATGGCGCATCTCGGTGCATCCGACATGCGTATTCCCATCCAGTTCGCGTTCTCGTATCCCGAGCGTTGGGATACCCCGGCGCCTCGTATCGATTTCCGCGAGCTGGGGCAGCTCACGTTTGATGCTGCCGACATGGATACCTTCCGCTGTCTGGCACTGGCCGAGCGTGCCGGCAAGACGGGCGGCACCATGCCGTGCGTGCTCAATGCCGCCAACGAGGTTGCCGTCGATGCCTTCCTGCACGATGGCTGCAGCTTTACCGATATCGATCGCATTGTGGAATCCTGCATGGACGCCCACGATATGCAGGCGGTCGATTCGTTTGAGCAGCTTCGCGACATCGATGCGTGGGCGCGTGAAAAGGCTGCGCAGGTGCTCGCCGCAACCCGTTCCTAACCCATAAGGATTGCTTTTTCGTTTTATGGATACTGTTCTGAGCGTTCTCTCATCGGTCTTTTGGGGCCTGCTGGTGCTTTCCGTCCTCGTGTTTTTGCACGAGGGCGGCCACTTTTTGGCGGCGCGTGCCTGCGGCGTCCGTGTGACCGAGTTCTTTTTGGGTCTGCCGTGCCGCTTTGACATCCATTACACGTCGCGTCGCATTGGAACCAAGTTTGGCGTGACCCCGCTGCTGCTGGGTGGCTACGCTGCCATCTGCGGTATGGATCCGACCGATGTTTCGTGCGCCGATCGCGTGCTCGCGGCTATCTATCGTCATGGTCGCGTGACCGTGGCCGACCTTGCTGTCGAGCTCGAGCTTTCCGAGGAGGTTGTGCTCGAGGCATGCGCCCTTTTGCTGGGCTGGGGCTCCATCGCGCCCTGGTATGAGGAAGGGGAGAAGCCCTCGCCGAGCTACTATCCCACCAAATATCAGACGTTGCCGCGAGACACGGCAGGCTATACCACCTTTGATGGTCGCCGTTTCGATCGCGAACATGCGACTGCCGAGGGCGATGTGTGGGAGCTGCCGTTCGGCGAGGCCGAGTTCCTTGCGCAAGAGCGCTCGCACACCTATTTGGGCCAGGGCTTTGTCAAGCGTGCCTTTATGCTGCTTGCGGGCATTATCGTCAATATCCTGACGGGTTTTTTGCTCCTTATGAGCATCTATTCCATCGCAGGTGTCACCGTGCCGGTGGATACCAATGTGATTGGCCAGGTTGACGAAGGCTCGATTGCCGCCTCGGCGGGAATCGAGGGCGGCGACGCGATTCTTTCGGTCGACGGAGTATCGTGCTCTACCTGGATGGACGTTTACGATGCCATCGGCAAGGCTGCCGGTAAGGACGATATCGCCATTGAGTACGAGCGTGACGGCAAGCAGCATTCGACCACGGTTGCGCTCAAAGAGGACGATCGCCTAGGTGTGTATGCCTCTACGCAGGTGGTCCGTTTAGACCCCATCACGTCGGCTCGCCTGTCGTTCTCCTATGTTGTGCAGACAGCGGAGGGCGTGATGCGCCTGCTCCAGCCGCAGCATACGATGGAGATTCTCGATCAGTCCTCTTCGATCGTGGGTATTAGCGTTATGTCCTCACAGGCTGCTGCTGCCGGCCCTGCCACGTTCCTTTCGTTTGCCGCCCTCATTTCATTCTCGCTTGGCTTTATGAACCTGCTGCCCATCCCGCCACTCGATGGCGGCAAGCTAGTCATCGAGATCATTCAGAAGATTGCGGGCCGCGAGCTTCCGCTCAAGGTCCAGACGATTGTGAGCTATGTGGGCATCGCGCTCTTTGCGCTGCTGTTTGTCTATATGCTTCGTTCCGACATCCTTCGATTTATTCTGTAGGGGAGTGTTTGGATTGTCTTTATCCCATCCTTTGCCTCGCGAGCTGACGCGCCCCGTGCATGTGGGCGGCGTGCAGATCGGTGGCGGCGTGCCGGTGGTGGTCCAATCTATGACCTGCACCGATACCGCTGATGCCCAGGCAACGCTTGCGCAAGTGTGCGCGTTGGCGCAGGCTGGCTGCGATATCGTGCGCGTGAGCGTGCCTACCGAGGCTGCGCTCGAGGGCTTTCGCACGATTTGTGCCGAGTCTCCGGTACCAATCGTCGCCGATATCCATTTTAACCATAAGCTTGCCATTGGCGCTGTCGAGGCTGGTGCCTCTAAGCTGCGCATCAACCCCGGCAATATCGGCGATTGGGCTAAGGTCGATGCCGTCATCGATGCCGCGGGTGCCGCGGGCTGCGCGATTCGCATTGGCGTGAACGCGGGCTCGCTTGAGCAAGATATTGCCGAGCGCGACGACCTCACGCAGCCCGAAAAGCTCGTGATGTCGAGCGAACGCTTTGTGCGGCACTTTGAGGACCGTGGGTTTACCAACATCGTGCTATCCGCCAAGGCCCATAGCGTACAGACGACACTTGATACCTATCGCGCCCTGTCGCGCGAGATACCGCATGTTCCGCTCCACCTGGGCGTGACGGAGGCGGGGACCAAGCTTCAGGGCACCATCAAGAGCTCTGTAGGCTTGGGTATCTTGCTTTCCGAAGGCATCGGTGACACCATGCGTGTGTCGCTCACGGCCGATCCGGTTGAGGAGCCGCCGGTCGCCTGGGGAATTCTACAGTCGCTGGGCCTGCGTCGCCGTGGTCCCGAGATCGTCTCGTGCCCCACGTGCGCCCGCTGCCAGGTTAACCTGATTCCCATCGCCGAGGAGGTCACTGAGCGGCTTAAGAACTATTCCGCGCCGCTTTCGATCGCCGTGATGGGATGTGCGGTCAACGGCCCCGGAGAGGCATCTGACGCCGACCTGGGTGTTGCCTGCGGACGTGGTCAGGGCCTGCTCTTTTCGCATGGCCAGATCATTGGTAAAGTAGCTGAGGATCAAATTGTCGACGCGCTTATGGCCGAGGTCGACAAACTTATTGAGGAGAAATAAATGACCCGAGCAATGTATATGTCTAAGCTCTATGCGCCGACGCTCAAAGAGGATCCGGCGGACGCTGAGCTCGCCAGCCACCGCCTGCTGCTCCGTGCCGGCATGATCCGCAAGGAGGCCGCCGGTCTGTATTCCTACCTGCCGCTCGCATGGCGCTCGATTCGCAAGATTGAGAACATCGTGCGCGACGAGATGGACGCCGCCGGCGCCCAGGAGCTTATGATGCCCATTATGGTCGACGCCGAGTTGTGGCGTGAGTCCGGCCGTATCGATGCCTATGGCAAGGAGCTTGTGCGCTTTGACGACCGTCATGGTCGCGAGTTTGTGCTGGGCCCCACGCACGAGGAGACCGTCACGGCCCTGGTGCGCAACGAGCTGCGCTCCTATAAGCAGCTGCCAGTGAACCTCTATCACATCCAGGATAAGTTCCGCGACGAGTTCCGTCCCCGTTTTGGCCTGATGCGCGGTCGCGAGTTCATCATGAAGGATGCCTACAGCTTCTCCGCCACGCAGGAGAGCTTGCAGGAGGAGTATGACAAGATGAAGCAGGCCTACGCTAACATTTGCGAGCGCTGCTACATCAAGGCCTTGCCCGTCGTTGCCGACTCCGGCGAGATCGGTGGCGATACCTCCGTCGAGTACATGGCTTTGGCCGACGCCGGCGAGGCTTCTCTCGTCTATTGCGATGACTGCGGTTTTGCCGCCGATGATGAGGCTGCAAGCACCAAGGTCGTCGTGACTGAGGGTCCCGGTGACGGTACGCTTACCAAGGTCGAGACTCCGGGCATGGGCACCATTGAGGCCGTTGCTAAGTTCTTTGGGTTCCCCGAGAACGGCACGCGCAAGTCCCTGGCGCTCATCGATGCCGAGGGCAAGCCCGTCGTGGCCATCGTCCCGGGCGATCATGAGCTCAACGACTGCAAGGCCGAGCATGTCTTTGGCAAGGGTTATCGCATGATGACGGACGAGGAGCTTCAGACCTACGGTCTGCACAAGGGCTTTATCGGACCGGTTAACTTGCCCGAGGGCATCCGTCTGGTGTGCGACGAGAGCCTGCGCGAGTCCAAGCAGTGGGCCTGCGGTGCCAACGAGGTCGATTATCACTTTACCGGTGCCTGCCCCGAGCGCGACTTTACCGTCGATGAGTGGGCAGATCTGGTCACCGTCGTTGCCGGCGATCCCTGCCCGCACTGCGGCAAGCCGCTCTCTGCTGCTCGCGGCATCGAGGTCTCGCAGGTCTTCCAGCTGGGTACCAAGTATTCCGAGGCCATGGGCGCCACCTTTATGGACGAGGACGGCAAGGAGAAGCCGCTTATCATGGGTTGCTACGGCGTGGGCGTGTCCCGCTCGCTTGCTGCCGTCGTGGAGCAGCACAACGACGAGCACGGTATCGTCTGGCCGGTTTCCGTTGCCCCGTACGAGGTCGCTGTGATTCCGCTCGATCCCAAGAAGGAGGAGTGCGCAACCGTCTGCGACCAAATCGTCGAGGGCTTATGCGCCGAGGGTATCGAGGTCGTCGTCGACGACCGTGACGAGCGTCCCGGCTTTAAGTTTGCCGATAACGACCTTATGGGATTCCCGTACCAGGTGGTGCTTGGCAAGCGTGGCCTTAAGAATGGCACCGTTGAGCTCAAGGACCGTGCCACGGGCGAGCGCGAGGACGTGGCGATTGACGAGGTCGTCGCCAAGGTTGCCGAGCTTGTTAAGGCGGCCCGCCGTTAATCGACGTTTCTGCTATTAGATGTAATTGCGGGACTGCTCCGTATCTCTCTTAGGAAGAGATGCGGAGCAGTCTATTTTGTTGCGTGAATAAACTCGATGGGTAAAGGAAAACCCCACAGCCCATATGAGCTGCGGGGTTTTCTTGTGCCTCCGATGCGAAATAAATCGCTCAGATATTACTGATAATCGACGACGTCGATCCAGTTCTTCAGGAACTCATCGTTCACGTTGCGCTTACGAGCGAGCTCGGAAGCGGCGACGATGCTCGTCCACTGACGCACGACCTGCATGGGCATGTCGGCGCGGTCGCAGTAGAGCTCCAGGTAGGCCTCGGCCTGATCCTTGCTGTTGAGGGCGAAGAGCAGGTAGGTGGTGGCAACGTCGGCAGCAGGGGAGCCCTGGGTGGCGTGTGCCCAGTCGCACACATAGAGCTGGCCGTCGTCGCCGACGATGACGTTGGAGGGGTTGAAGTCGCCGTGGCAGACCTTGAACTCCTTGGTCATGCCGTCCAGACGCTCCTGAAGGTTGTAGCGCGTGGTGGCATTGAGCTGATCAAGGCTGTCGATCATGCGGGCGAACTTGTCGCGCTGACGGTTGAGCAGCGGGGAGGTGTAGCCGTGGATCTCGATTTGGAGGTCGACGAACATCTCGAGATACTCACCAAAGCGCTGGGGCTCGGCAGTCATCTTCTCGGCAAGGGTGGTGCCCGGAACCTTCTCGGTCACGAGCGCCCAGCCGTTGGCGTTCTCGAGCTGGGAAACCTCGAGAGCCTTGGGGCTGCGGATGCCGCACTCATTGATGCGGGCAAGATTCAAAGCCTCGTTGAACACGTCGGAGACAGGCTTGGTCTCGTTAAAGACCTTGACAATCTTGTCGCCCAGGTCGTAAACGACCTTGTTGCCACGGCGGACGAGCTCGGTCTTGGAATCGGGTAGCAGCATGGTTGCATCCTTTCAACGATGCGATAGAAGCGACGGCGGGGGTGTGTGAAACACCCGTGCACCCCCGCCGTTAAAAACCGTGCTAAAACTAGCAGACGGCGTAGTCCTGAGGCTCGCGGCCGTAGTAGGCGTCCAGGTAGAGCTCCTTGATCTCGCTCATGAGCGGGTAGCGCGGGTTAGCGCCGGTGCACTGGTCGTTGAATGCCTGCTCGGTCATCTCGTCGAGGGTGTCGAGGAAGTACTGCTCGTCAACACCGTAGTCGGCGATGGTCTTCTTGACACCGATGAAGTCCTTGAGCTCCTCGAGCTTCGTGATGAAGTTCTCGAAGACCTCCTTGTCGTCCTTGCCCTCGATGCCGCAGTACTTGGCCATCTCGGCGTAGTTGTGCAGCGCGTTGGGGTAAGGATACTGGGAGAACGTGCCCATCTTGACGGGAGCCTCGGCGGCGTTGTAGCGCATAACGCGGGTCAGGATGACGGCGTTGGCGAGGCCGTGGGGCAGGTGATGGAAGGCGCCGAGCTTGTGAGCCATGGAGTGGTTGAGGCCCAGGAAGGCGTTGGCGAAGGCCATGCCGGCCATGCAGGAGGCGTTGTGCATCTCCTCGCGGGCGTGCGGGTCCTTGGCGCCGTTCGTGAAGCTGGAGGGCAGGTTCTCGAAGACGAGCTTAGCAGCGCGCTCGGAGAGGCCCTTGGTGTAGTCGGAAGCCATGATGGAGACGTAGGACTCGATGGCGTGGGTCATGACGTCGATGCCGGAGGCAGCGGTCAGGCCGCGCGGGGCGGTCATGCAGTTGTCGGCGTCGACGATAGCCATGTTGGGGAGCAGCGCGTAGTCGGCGAGCGGCCACTTGATGCCGGTCTCCTTGTCGGTGATGATGGCGAACGGCGTGCACTCGGAGCCGGTACCCGAAGAGGTCGGGACGGCGACGAAGTAGGCCTTCTTGCCCATCTCGGGGAAAGTGAAGATACGCTTGCGGATGTCCATGAAGTCCATGGCCATGTCCTCAAACTTGCACTCGGGGTGCTCGTACATCATCCACATGATCTTGCCGGCGTCCATAGCGGAGCCACCGCCGACGGCGATGATCACGTCAGGCTCAAAGAGAGCCATCTGCTTGGCGCCGCGACGTGCGCACTGCAGCGACGGATCGGGCTCGACGTCGTAGAAGCAGTCGTGGGCGATGCCCATCTCGTCGAGCTTGGCCTCGATGGCGCGGGTGTTGCCATTCTTGAAGAGGAACTGGTCGGTGACGATGAAGGCGCGCTTCTTGCCCATGACGGTACCGAGCTCGTCGAGGGCGACGGGCGTGGAACCTTTCTTGAAGTAGACCTTCTCGGGAGCGCGGAACCACAGCATGTTCTCACGGCGCTCGGCCACAGTCTTAACGTTGATCAAGTGCTTCACCCCAACGTTCTCGGAGACGGAGTTGCCGCCCCAGGAGCCGCAGCCCAGGGTCAGAGACGGCTTCATGCCAAAGTTGTACAGATCACCGATGCCGCCGTGCGAGGACGGGGTGTTGATGACGATACGGCAGGCCTTCATGACGTGCTCGAACAGACTGATCTTCTCGGCCTGGGCGGGGTGCACGTACAGAGAGGCGGTGTGGCCCGGGCCACCGGCGAGCACCAGGTGCTCGGCCTTGTCGACGGCCTCCTGGAAGTCCTTGGCGTGATACATGGCCAGGACCGGGGAGAGCTTCTCGTGGGAGAACTCCTCCTTGGCGGGGTCGGTGGAGGTGACCTCGGCGATCAGGATCTTGGTCTTGGCGGGAACCTCGATGCCGGCGAGCTCGGCGATCTTGGCGGCAGCCATGCCGGGAATGCGGTGATCGAGGGCGCCGTTCTTGAACATGGCGGCACGCAGGGCCTCCATCTCGGCACCCTGCTTGACGAAGTAGCAGCCGCGCTTCTGGAACTCGGCCTTAACCTGGTCATAGATGGTGTCGATGACGGTCACGGACTGCTCGGAAGCGCAGATCATGCCGTTGTCGAAGGTCTTGGAGTGGATGATGGAGTTGACGGCGAGCAGCACGTCGGCGGTGTCGTCGATGATGACCGGGGTGTTACCGGCGCCAACGCCCAGGGCGGGCTTGCCCGAGGAGTAGGCGGCCTTGACCATGCCCGGGCCACCGGTGGCGAGGATGATGTCGACGTCGCGCATGACCATGTTGGTCAGCTCGATGGAGGGGACATCGACCCAGCCGATGATGCCCTCGGGGGCGCCGGCCTTGACGGCGGCGTCGAGCACGAGCTTGGCGGCGGCGATGGTGCACTTGGCGGCTGCCGGGTGCGGGGAGATGATGATGCCGTTGCGGGTCTTCAGGCTGATCAGCGTCTTGAAGATCGCAGTGGAGGTGGGGTTGGTCGTCGGGATGACGGCGCCCACGATGCCGATGGGCTCGGCGATCTTGGTGATGCCGTAGGCCTCGTCGCGCTCCAGGACACCACAGGTCTTGGTGTTCTTGTAAGCGTTGTAGATGTACTCTGCGGCGTAGTGGTTCTTGATGACCTTGTCCTCAAGAACGCCGCGGCCGGTCTCCTCGATGGCCATCTTCGCCAACGGGATACGAGCCTTGTTGGCGGCCATGGCGGCCTCATAGAAGATCTTGTCGACCTGCTCCTGCGTGTACGTAGCAAAAAGCGCCTGGGCCTCTCGCATCTGAGCGAGCTTAGCCTCAAGCGCCTCTACGTTGTCCACAATTGCGGGAGTAGTGTTTTCCGGTGACTTTTTCACCATTTGTGTCTCCTTGCGATCGGAGATTTACCCTACGTCTTGCATGATAGCAAGAAATTATTCGGCGAACGGTAAGATTCCCGTAAAAGGCATACTAAAACGCTTCAATCAACTGAAACGTTTCAACTATAACTTTTAACTTCCCGTTTGCCGCATCGCCCCACTCATTGGGGACAGACTTATATGAGTATTTCAATGGGAAAACGGGGAGAACGGGGCACCTGTTTGACAATCGCTATTCGCGGGTCGCGGTCGAGTCGGACACGCAGGCGGTCCAGTTGCTCGATTATATCCATCTCAATCCTGTGAAAGGCGCGCTCGACTCGCTCGATGCGTACCGCTGGTCAAGCTTCAAGGCATATCAGCTGGGCTATGATTCCTTTGACATCTGTAAACACTCATGTAAGTCTGTCCCCAATGAGTGCAAAAAGGCGCCCTCCGTGGGGGAGGACGCCTTTGGTAAGTTCTATATGAACGCGAGGTCTTTGACCCGGAGAGTCCGAGGTACTTGTTGGTAAGACCTTATTTAGGAGCGCGCAACCTTGCCGGACTTGAGGCAGGTGGAGCAAACGTTCATCTTGCGACGGTGACCATCGACGACGACGTAAACGCGCTGGATGTTGGGGCGGAACTTACGGTTGGTGACGCGGTGAGAGTGGCTGATGGAGCGACCGGCAACGGGGTGCTTACCGCAAACTTCGCAAACTTTGGACATAACTGACCCTCCTTGGGCGACAAACGAACATGTCGCGTTAACAAACAAGCCTGAACTATAGCACAGAAGCAGCTCCCTGTGCGTAATCTACACAGAGATATTCCTCTTTTGGCGATAGTGCTCACGCCACGGCCCTGGACGTAGATCCGATTTGCGTGCAGCAGAGGGGATTATGCCAGCTCGTGCGTGCGTTTTCAAGCTCGTCCCACAAATATATATAGGTTTATGGAGCATTGGGCTCCGTTTACGGATTGTTCTGTATTTATGCTCGCAATTAAGCTCGAGGTTGGCTACACTATCCCTTGACCATTAAAGGGGTACGAGATACCCACATGGAATTACATAGCTGCCAAAGAGCAGCCCTTCCTGTGGGTGTCTGGTCCGCTTTAAGCGGTCGGGCATCTATTTTTTTGACTGTGTCAGCAGTCAAGACATGTGAGGAAGGAGATCGATGGGCACGACTTCCCCCAAGGCGGTCATCATGGACGAGACCGCCGTCAATCGAGCGATGACCCGCATCGCGCACGAGATCCTCGAGCGCAACGAGGGCTGTGAAGACCTCGCTCTGGTCGGCATCGTCACGCGCGGCGACCTTCTGGCAAAGAAGCTCGCCGAGGAGATCAAGGAGATCGAGGGCGTCGACGTTCCGCTCGGCAGCCTGGACATCAGCTTCTACCGCGATGACTATGCGACCAATTTCGCTCCCGCGATCCACGCTACCAACATTCCCTTCAGCGTCGACGGCAAGCGCGTCGTGCTGGTGGACGACATCCTGTATACGGGCCGTACTATCCGCGCCGCTCTGGACGCCGTTATGGACCTGGGCCGTCCGAGCCGCATCGAGCTGGCAGTTCTCGTTGACCGCGGTCACCGTGAGCTCCCCATCTCGCCGGACTTTGTCGGCAAGAACGTTCCCTCGTCGCATGAGGAGAACGTGCACCTATATATGAAGGAAGTAGACGGCCGCACCGCTGTCGAGATTAACGACGTCGCGCCGGGTTCCCACGTGGGCTCCGCGCCGCTGGGAGGTGAGTAGTACCGTGGCGTTCAACCATAAGCACCTGATCGACATTACCGAGTACTCCGAAGAGGACATCAAGCTCATCCTCGAGACCGCCAAGGCGTTCTCCGAGGTCAACGAGCGTGCGATCAAGAAGGTCCCCACGCTCAAGGGCAAGACCATCGTCAACATGTTCAACGAGCCCTCGACGCGCACCCGCAGCTCCTTCGAACTCGCCGAGAAGCGTCTTTCGGCCGACAGCCTCAACTTTGGCGGCTCCTCGACCTCCACGGTCAAGGGTGAGAGCCTCGTCGACACCGTCGAGACCCTCAACGCCTACAAGATCGACTGCATCGTCGTGCGCGATAAGCACGCCGGTGCTCCCTACATCGTCACGCAGAACTCGCCCGCGAGCGTTATCTGCGCCGGCGACGGCAAGCACAACCATCCCACGCAGGCCCTGCTCGACCTGTACACCATCTGGGAGCACAAGGGTGACTTCCACGGTCTGAAGGTCGCCGTCGTCGGCGATATCGCGCACTCCCGCGTCTGCGGCTCGCTGATCCCTGCCCTTAAGATTATGGGCTGCGAGACCTACGCCGTCGCCCCCGGCACGCTGCTGCCGCCGGCGCCCGAGGTTCTGGGCTGCGACCACGTGACGAGCGACCTCGATTCCGTCCTGCCCGAGCTGGACGTCGTCTATATGCTGCGCGTGCAGCAGGAGCGCCTCGAGGGTGCCCCGTTCCCGACCATTCGCGAGTACCACAAGCTCTTCGGTCTGACCAAGGACCGCGAGAAGCTCATGAAGCCCGACGCGATCATCTGTCACCCGGGCCCCATCAACCGCGGCGTCGAGTTCGACTCCTATATGGCCGACCACCCGCAACGCTCCGTCATCCTGGAGCAGGTCTACGCCGGTATCTGCGTGCGTATGGCTATCCTGTATCTGCTGCTTGGAGGTGCCGATAATGGCCTTGCTTCTTAAGAATGCCCACGTCGTCGACCCGTCCGTCGAGCTTGACGGTGTCGTTGACGTCCTGATTGACGGCGATAAGATCGCCGAGGTCGGCGAGAATCTCGCCGTCGAGGGAGCCGAGGCCCGCGACCTTTCCGGCAAGTACCTCGTCCCCGGCCTGGTGGATATGCACGTTCACCTTCGCGAGCCTGGCTACGAGGTCAAAGAGGACATCGAGAGCGGCACCCGCGCTGCTGCCAAGGGCGGCTTCACCGGCGTGTGCGCCATGCCCAACACCGACCCCGTTACCGATAACGGAACCGTCGTTGAGTTCGTCAAGTCCCGCGCTGCCGAGGTCGGCCACTGCCGCGTCTATCCTTCTGGTGCTATGACTCGCGGCCTTAAGGGCGAGGCTATGTCCGAGATGGGCGATATGGTCGCCCACGGCGCCGTCGCCTTCACCGATGACGGTCGCGGCGTGCAGGGTGCGGGCATGCTCCGTCGCTGCATGGACTACGGCAAGATGTTCGGCAAGGTCTTTATGAGCCACTGCCAGGACGAGGATCTGGTCGGTCACGGCCAGATCAACGAGGGCAAGGTCTCGACCCGTCTGGCCCTCGAGGGTTGGCCGGCCGCCGGCGAGGAGCTTCAGATTGCCCGCGACATCGAGATTGCCAAGCTGACCGGTGCCAAGCTGCACATCCAGCACATCTCCACCGCTCATGGCCTGGAGCTCGTGCGTGCCGGTAAGGCTGCCGGTGTCCAGGTGACCTGCGAGGCCACCCCGCACCACATGTTCCTGACCGAGAACGACCTGGACGAGACCTACAACACCTCGCTCAAGGTCAATCCGCCGCTGCGCACCGACGAGGATGCCGAGGCCATCCGTCAGGGTGTTATCGACGGTACCGTCGACGCTATCGTTACCGACCACGCTCCCCACACCCCGTGGGAGAAGGCCCGCGAGTTCGAGCTCGCGCCCTTTGGAATGATTGGCCTCGAGACTTCGCTGTCGCTCGTGCTCACTGAGCTGGTCAACACGGGCAAGATGAGCGTGAGCCGCATGGTCGAGCTCATGGCCATCAAGCCGCGTGAGATTCTGGGCCTCGATCAGGTTCAGGTCAAGGCGGGCTCTGTCGCCGACCTGACCGTGTTCGACCCCTCCGCAACCTGGACGGTTGGCGAGGACGGTTACGAGTCGCGCGCCGAGAACTCCGGTTTTGCCGGCCGCACGCTCACCGGTCGTGCCACCGATGTATTTGTCGGTGGCAAGCAGACGCTCGCCGACGGCTGCATCTGCTAGCATAGCCTTATCGCTTTTGTGCGCGGCGCCCTTGCGGTGCCGCGCTTTCTGTTCGTTTAGACCATGCAACCGCATGGGGGATTGGAGCGTCTATGCCCACACCTTCCACTGCACGCATGCACGACTTCGAGGTCGTCTCGAACCGGGAGATCGCCGACGGCATCTTCTCGCTCGTCATCTCGGCCCCCAAGCTTGCAAGTGCGCTCAAGCCCGGTCAGTTTGTGAACATCGCCGTCCCCGGCGATGCGTCTTCTCTGCTTCGTGTGCCCTTGAGTTTCTACCGCGCCGACGCCGAGGCCGGCACCGTCGAGCTGTGGTACGCCGCCGTGGGCGACGATACCCGCCGTTTGTCCCAGATGGGCCCTGGCTCCACCTCTAACCTGTTGGGCCCCGGTGGCCGTGGCTGGATGGTACCCGAGGGCACCAGGAAGGCACTGCTCGTCGCCGGTGGCATCGGCGTTCCGCCTGTGCTGTGTCTTGCCGGCATGCTTGCCGAGCAGGGTGTTGATGTGGACGTGTGCCTGGGCTTTGGCACCGCTTCCAAAGTCGTGGGTGTCGATGAGTTCCGTGCGCTGGGCGCCACGGTTAACGTGTGCACCGACGACGGTTCGCTCGGCACGCACGGTTTTTGCACCGATCCTGCCGCCGAGCTGCTTGGCGAGGGCGGCTACGACTACGTGGCCAGCTGCGGTCCCGCCGTCATGATGAAGAAGGTCGCCGCCGCAGCCGCCGAGGCCGGTGCGTACTGCGAGGTGTCGCTCGAGCGCATGATGAGCTGTGGCTTTGGCGCCTGCAACACCTGCAATGTCGAGACGGTCGACGGTATGAAGGGCGCCTGTATGTGCGGCCCTGTGTTCGATGCTTCCAAGGTGGTGGTCTTCTAGTGGGTACCGTGAACATGGCCGTCGATTTCGGCGGCGTCAAGATGCAGAACCCCATCAACACCGCAGCCGGTACCTTTGGCTACGGTTGGCAGTTCCAGAACTTCTTTGATGTTTCCCAGCTGGGCGCCATCACCACCAAGGGTTGCGCTGCCGAGCCCTGGCCCGGCAATCCCGCGCCTCGCATGGCCGAGATCCCGGGCGGCATGATCAACTCCGTGGGCCTTCAGAACCCCGGCGTGGCCGCCTTTGCCCGTGAGTCCGGTCCTTGGCTCGAACAGCTGTCCAAGGACGGCTGCCAGGTCATCTGTCAGGTTGCCGGCCACTCCGTTGACGAGTTTGTCCGCGCACTCGAGATGTATGTCGAGCTGTGCCCCTGGGCTGCCGGCTACGAGATCAACGTGAGCTGCCCTAATATTGCCGCCGGCGGTGCCGCCATGGGATCAACGCCCGAGGGCGCCTCTTCCGTTATGGCTGCCTGCCGCAAGGTGACCGATAAGCCGCTGTTCGTAAAGATGGCTCCGGTCAACGTTGCCGAGATTGCCAAGGCTCTCGAGGCCGCCGGCGCCGACGGCCTTTCGGTCATCAACTCCATCCAGGGCATGGCCATCGACGTTCATACCCGCAAGTCCCGCGTGGCCAAGCCCAAGGGCGGCCTTTCGGGCCCGCTGTGCCACCACATCGCCGTGCGCATGGTCTGGGAGGTTGCCCAGGCCGTCGATATCCCCATCAACGGTGTCGGCGGTGTCATGACTGGCGAGGATGCGGCTGAGTTTATCCTGGCCGGCGCCACCTGCGTGTCGGTCGGCATGGCCAACTTCGTCGATCCGTGTGCTTCGCTTAAGATCGCGCATGAGCTCGAGGCCTGGGCCGAGTCCCAGGGCGTAAAGGACATCAACGAGCTGGTGGGTGCTTTCGAATGCTAGAGAATGATGCCCGCGACTGTGTTATCGTCGCCCTCGACTGCGACCGTGAGCGCGCGCTCGAGCTCGCCCACGAGCTTTCGGGCCATGCCGCCTGGCTCAAGGTCGGCATGACGCTCTATTACGCTGAGGGTCCCCAGATCGTCAAGACCTTTAAGGACCTTGACTTTAAGGTCTTCCTCGACCTTAAGTTCCATGACATTCCGCATCAGGTGCGCGGCGCTGCCCGCTCGGCCTCGCTTGCCGGTGCCGACCTGCTTTCGGTCCACGGCCTGGGCTCGGGTGCTATGCTCGCTGCCTGCCGCGAGGGTGCCGAGGAGGCGCGTGAGGACCGCGCCAAACTCGTCGCCATCACCGTGCTCACGAGCATGAATCAGGATGCCTTGAGCGAGATCGGCGTCGAGTCGCCCGTGGCCGAGGAGGCCGCCCGCTTGGCAAAGCTTGCTCAGGCCAACGGCATCGATGGCATCGTGTGCTCACCGATGGAGGCTCACGACATGCGTGAGCTGCTGGGTCCTGATGCCCTGATCGTGACTCCGGGTGTGCGTCCGGTGGGTGCCGCCCTTGGCGACCAGTCCCGCGTGGCGACGCCTTCCCAGGCTATCGAGCGTGGCGCAAGCCACATTGTGGTGGGCCGTCCCATCACCGGTGCCGACGATCCGGTTGCCGCCTTTGACGCCATCGTCGCCGAGCTGGTCGAAAACGTCGCGTAAAAGATTCCCCTAAGTCACCACTTTTGGGTCTCATTAGCACAAAATAGCCCCTGTGCCTGCGTAAACTTTCCCATCCTTTGTGTGGAATCGCAGGTCAGGGGCTTAACTTTGGGCGCAGTATATTGCACTTTTTGCGGGTATCGTCTAACCTATGGAGCCGCGATTAGGCATTTTGTACGTTCTACGTGCTAAAATGCCAATTATTGAATCAGATATAACCCAACTATTTGGAGGTACGAATGGCACTCCCTCAGCTTACCGACGAGCAGCGCAAGCAGGCTCTTGAGAAGGCTGCTGCCGCACGTCACGCCCGCGCTGAGCTTCGCGAGCAGATCAAGAAGGGCGAGAAGTCCCTCGAGTCCGTGCTCAACTCCGATGACCCCATCGCTTCCCGCATGAAGGTTTCCACCCTCATCGAGTCTCTCCCCGGTTATGGCAAGGCCAAGGCCGCCAAGATCATGGAGGAGCTCGGTATCTCCGCTACTCGTCGCGTCCAGGGCCTCGGCGTCCGTCAGCGCGAGCAGCTCCTCGAGCAGCTGACCAAATAAGTGAGCGCTCAGGATTCCAAGCTCTTTGTGATTTCTGGACCGTCAGGCGCAGGCAAGGGTACGCTCGTCACTCGTGTGCGCGAGCGCCGCTCGAACCTGGGTCTGACGGTTTCGGCTACCACGCGAGCACCACGCAAAGGTGAGGTCGACGGCGTCAACTACTTTTTTCTGACGCGCGAGGAGTTCGACCGCCGCGTGGCAAACGGTGAGTTTGTTGAGTGGGCCGAGGTCCACGGTAACTGCTACGGCACGTTGGTGAGCGAGGTCACATCCAAGCTCGCCTCGGGCTCGTCTCTGATTTTGGAGATCGATGTCCAGGGCGCCCTGCAGGTGAAGGAGCGTTTCCCCGAGGCCGTGCTGATCTTTATCAAGCCGCCTTCGCTTGAGGTGCTCCGCGAGCGTCTAGTCGGTCGCGGTACCGAGACGCCCGAGACGATTGAGCTGCGTATGGCAAACGCCGCCGATGAGCTTGCCCTTGCCGACCGCTACGACGACGTCGTGGTGAATGACGATCTCGACCGCGCGACCGATGAGCTCGTTCGCGTTCTCGATATGCATGAAAGGATCTGAGGTCCGTGTCCGTTGTAAAGCCTTGCATTGACGATCTTCTGGAGAAGACCGATCACAACCGCTTCCTGCTCGCTTCGCTTGCCTCCAAGCGCGCCTGCGACATCAATAGCATGCTGCGTGGCCAGCACAACCGCGTGCTTGCCGTCCAGGATGTCGATGACATCACCATTGGGCTTTCCGGTGCCGATACCATCTCGATGGCTATGGACGAGATTGTCGACGGTGACATCTCTTACGACGAGGCTCGTTACGAGAAGGCGCTTGGCCACAAGGTTGCTGAAGCCTAAATGGCGGCTCGCGTCTGCCTGGTCCACTATCACGAGGTTGGACTGAAGGGCAAGAACCGCGCACATTTTGAGCATATCCTCATGGATAACATCAAGGCGGCCTTGGCCGCCTTTTCCGTGAACGCCGTGTCTCGAATTTCCGGTTATATCCTCGTGACCTTTAACGAGCATCAGGCCGACGAGGCGGCGCGTGTCATTCGCACCGTTCCCGGCGTTGCCCGTGTGTCTTTGGCGTATCACACCAACCGCGACCCGCAGGAGTACTGCGCCGCCGCCGTGAAGGCGCTGCGCGAGTTTGGTTCCTTCGATTCGTTTAAGGTGCACGCCAAGCGCTCCAATACCGACTATGAGCTCACCTCGATTGATATCAATCGTCAGGTGGGCGAGGTACTGTGTGAGGCCTTCCCCGATAAAAAGGTTCAAATGCACGACCCCGATGCGATGGTGCACGTACTGGTGGTCCAGGGTAGCGTTTACGTGTACGCGCGCTCCGAGCGCGGCGTGGGCGGTCTGCCGGTGGGTTCTGCCGGCAAGGTCGTGACGCTGCTGTCGTCGGGTATCGATTCTCCGGTGGCGACCTGGATGCTCGCGCGTCGCGGCGCGGTGTGCGTGCCGGTGCATTTCTCCGGTCGTCCGCAGACGCCTGATACGAGCGAGTATTTGGTGCAGGACATCATCCGTGCGCTTGAGCCGGGTGTCCAGATCGGCCGCCTGTACGTGGTGCCGTTTGGCGACTGCCAGCGTGAGATTTCGGTCACCTGCCCCAGCAACCTGCGTGTGATCATGTATCGTCGCATTATGTATTCGGTTGCCGAGCGCATTGCGCACATCGAGGGCGCCAAGGCCATCGTTACGGGCGAATCGCTTGGGCAGGTTGCCTCCCAAACGCTTGAGAACATCATGGCCGTCAACGAGGCCGTGAAGATCCCCGTGTTCCGTCCTCTCATCGGTTCGGACAAGCAGGAGATCATCGCGCGTGCTGAGGAGATCGGTACGTTCGATATCTCGACTGAGGCCGCTCCCGACTGCTGCACGCTGTTTATGCCGCGCCGACCCGAGACGCACGCTAAACTCGATGCCGTGCATGAGGCCTGGGAGTTGTTCGATCATGAGGAGATGATCGAGCGCCTGCTCAAGCAGACCGAGTACATCGACTTCGAGAGCAACACGTATAAGGCCCCTAAGACCTTAAAACGCAAACATTCGGAGCTTGCTCCGCGTGAGATTTACCAAGATTACGAGTAAATTTGTGCATAGACCGACGATGCGCCTGCATCGTCGGTCTTTTGCTATCTGGGCATTTTGCGGCTAAGCGTTCATTTGCTGACGTGTGCCTGAATAAATGGACAGATTTGTGCAAGGTTTTGGTCGGTTTTTGGTTTGACCGCAAAAACCGGTTTTGGGGCGTGGCTGTTGTGGAGCTCCTTTCCTGACACGATGGTGTTGGGAGGTTTTGCTATGGCGCAGCGCGAACAACACGAACGAGTCAAAAAGATGGACCGCTGGGCGGGCAAACTGCTCGGTCATAAGGCAGTGGTGATGGCGATACTGGTCGTCATTGCGATGGCGAGTGGGCTGGCGATGGCGAACCTTGGCGGCGGTGCCGGCGGTGTGTCGTTTGAGCGCACTGATGGTTCGGGCACGTTAGTGGAGCCGGGATCCGGCGATGCTTCGAGCGGAAAGACATCCGAAGGCTCTTCGCCTAAGGCGTCTGCCGCGGCAGAGGTCTATGTCGATGTTGATGGCGCCGTGGTGTCACCCGGTGTATATCGCCTCAAAGACGGGGCGCGGGTGGCTCAGGCGATTGATGCCGCCGGCGGGCTGGCGCCCGAAGCAGACGTTACGGGGCTTAATCGTGCATCCAAGGTCACTGATGGACAAAAAATTCACGTTCCAACGGTAGGGGAGCAGCAGGCGTCCATTGCGGAAGCCGGTGTTGATGGTGGGACTTCCGCATCGTCGGGCGTTAGTGGCGCAACAGGCCTAGTAAACATCAATACGGCAAGCGCAGAAGAGCTGCAGACGCTTTCGGGCATCGGCCCCTCCATGGCCCAGTCGATTATCGATGAGCGGACAAAGAACGGTGCTTTCGCCTCGGTTGACGATCTGATGCGTGTGTCGGGAATCGGCGAGAAGAAGCTTGCCAAAATCAAAGATTGCATCTGCGTATGAGCGCGACCGAGCGCGAGCACGTGATGCCTCCGCGACCCCTGATTCCGTGGACGATGGCCCTGTGTGCCGGCATGTGCGTGAGCTGCGCCTTGGTGCTCAGCATAGTCGCTGATGCGCTGCTGAGGGAGCGGGCGACGGCGGTCGGGCCGCTATGGGCCATTCCCGTTGCGGCAGCGGTTTTCGTTGTGCTGGCTCACTCTTGTGCGCGGCTTGCCCCTTTGAAGCGGTGGCTGTATGCCGCGTCCGCCGGTCTCGTGGCGGGAGCGGTCGTCTCGGCGTGGTGGGCTGTGGGTGTGCTCAGCGCCTCGAAGGCGCTCGACGGTCGAGCGGCAAGCGGCCTCGAGTTTGTCGTGCAGGGTGATCCATCCATAAACGACGACGTGTATTCCTATACCTGCGAGGCACGCGCGGACGGTAAGAACTTGGCAACGGTTCGCCTATCGTGTGATCGTGAGCTCAAGGTCGGGGCGCACGTGCGTGTTATCGGTCGCGTTTCACGTTTTGAGAACGATGCGTATGGACGATCGCGCGCGCTCCGAGGCGAGGTGCGCAAGGTTAAAGCCGTTCGGATTTTGTCCGTCGATGAGGGCTCTCCGGGGCCGCTGCTTCGGCTGCGAAATGGGCTGCTTGTGTCCATTGCGCCTGCGACCGAACCGGCGCGTGCGCTCATAGCCGGTGTCGTCTGCGGTCGTTCGGCCGAGCTGCGCGCCCAGCCGGCGGGCGACTGGTTTTCGGTGACGGGAACGGCGCATCTTATCGCCGTCTCGGGCAGCCATTTGGCTATCGTGGGGTTTTTAATCGAGGGTTTATTGCAAAAGACTCGGTGCTCACGTGGTCTTCAGCGGGCGATACTGGCGATAACGCTTGTGGGCTACGCTACCTTTACGGGCGCGTCTCCCTCGGCCGTGCGCGCGTGCTGCATGGTGTTCGCGACGCTTGTCGTAAACGGCGCGGGGCGTCGCCGGCACGGTGCATCGGCACTCTTCGTAACCATGTCCATCTTTGTTCTACTGCGGCCGACGGTGCTGTTCGAGATGGGCTTTCAGCTTTCATGTGCCAGCGTCTTTGCCATCCTGTGCTTTTGCCCCTATGCGACCTACGCTTTGGGTGAGCTGGGTGTGCCATCGGGCATTGCCAGCATGCTTTCCGTCACGCTGTGCTCGCAGTTGGCGACGCTCCCCATTACCATTCCTGCCTTCGGTACGTTCTCGCTCATTGCTCCGCTGGCAAATGCGGTCATCGGTCCGGTGGTGAGCGTACTGCTTGCTGTGTCGATCGTGCTGGTTCCCTTTTCGCTCGTGGCACCGTTGCGGACTTGGGTGCTCGCTGTGCCCATGATTGCCGCCCGTTGCGCGCTATTCTTCGAGCAGCTGTTTGCCGCCGTGCCGGGTGCATCCGTGAGTGTGCCGCCCGATAGCATGTGGATTTACCTAGCGCCGTGTTTGCTGGCGGCTCTGCTGGTCAGGTGGCCGCGTCCCCGTGCACGTCCTATGGCGGTGGGGCTTGCATGTCTGGTGCTCTTGGCTGCGATTCCGTACGTCTACTGGGATCGATTCGCTCCGCCTTCGGTGACGGTGCTCGATGTGGGCCAGGCCGATGCGATTCTTATCCGCCAGGGCGGCGCAGTAGCGCTCGTCGACTGCGGGCTCGACGAGCGCGTGGTGGCGGCTTTGGTTCGCAATAACGTGCACCATATCGATGCCGTCTTTGTGACGCATTGGGATGAGGATCACTGGGGTGGTCTTCCCGATGTGCTCGAACAGTTTTCGGTTGGAACGATTGCCGTTGCGGCGGATGCGCTGGAGGATGCTCCTGCCGAGGTATTGAACCGACCTGGCGTGGAGTATCGGCAGGTGCGCCGTGGGGATACGGTCGATATCGGCTCATTTTGCGCCCGCGTGATGTGGCCATTCGAGTCCGTGGATGGCGAGGGAAATGAGGATTCGCTTGTCCTGCTGCTCTCTTATGTTCAGAAAGGCAAGGGCCTGCGTCTGCTCCTCACCGGTGATGCCGAGCTCGACCAAGAACGGGAATTCGTGCAGGAGGTGGGGGATATCGATGTCCTTAAACTTGGGCATCACGGCTCTAAGGTTTCAGTCGACGGTGAGTTACTGGACGTCCTGAAGCCCGAGCTTTCCCTCGCGAGCGCGGGCGAGGGGAATCGATACGGCCATCCGTCCGATGCCTGCATCGATGCCGTTAAGGAAGCGGGCGGCGTGTTCGCGTGCACTATCGAACACGGCGACATTACCGTCACGCCGACTGCGAATGGCTTTGCGATGCGATGCCAGCGATCGTGACGACCGTCGTTGGCGTGTGGTGGGCCCCTGGGCTAGAATGGCACGGAGCGAATACGAAGGCCTGCGGGAGGGGAGCGCAATGTCCGAAACCGGTCTGCTGCCGGCATATCTGATCGTCGGTACCGACGGCGTCAAGCGCGATCACGCCGTCTCGCGTATGAAAGCGCGTCTGGAAAAGTCGGGTATGGTCGAGTTCAACCTCGACGAGCGCGACATGACCAAGGATCCCGATATCGAGTCCATTATCGGATCGCTTAACACCTTTCCGATGGGCAGCGAGTTTCGCCTGGTAATCCTTGACGGCTGTTCAAAGCTCGCCAAGGCGGTCTCGGTGCCGCTCGTTGAGTATCTGGCAAGTCCCAGCCCCACAACGGTCTGTCTCATCATCGCCGACTCGCTTGCCAAGAACACGCGCCTGTATAAAGCGATCGCCAAGATCGACAAGAAGGCGGTGATCGATTGCTCCGGCACCAAGCGCTGGGAGCTACCGCGCCGTGTGCAGCAGATGGCGACGCAGCACGGCAAGTCGATCTCGACGGCGGCCGCCGAGGAACTCGTCTCGCGTTCGGGTGAAAACACTCGCATGCTCGATAACGACTTGGCTAAGCTTGCCCAGATGGTCGAGGCGCCCCAGATTGAGCTTGCCGACGTTGAGCGCTGGATTGTACGTACGGCCGAGGTTCAACCCTGGGACTTTCTCAATGCGGTCTCGGCCCGTGACATGCGACGCTCGCTCGAGCTCTTCAATCTACTGCCCGCCAAGAGCTACGTGTGGACTTACACATTGCTGTGCGGCCGCATCCGCGAGCTTATCGTTGCCAAGGCGCTCGATGCGCGCGGACAGGGTCGTGAGCTGGCCGCAACACTTAAGCTCCAGTCCTGGCAGGTCAAGAATCACCTGACCTGGGCACGTCGCTTTTCGATGGCAGAGCTCGTTGCCGCGCTCGAGAGCGCGGTCGATGTGGAGCTCGCGCTGAAGGGTTCGGCCGATTCTCAGACCGCGCTTTTGCTCTGGATTACGAACATCTTGAGAAAATCGTGATGATACCTGCCTATTTGACAAATTCGTTCTATCCCTTTGAGGGGGAGCGTGCTATAGTAGGCGCTTGCATGACCTCACCGTGTCTCAGAGGTGTCATACATTTTTTGCAAGGAACTCGAAAGGAACTCCAGAAGTGGCAAACATCAAGTCTCAGAAGAAGCGTATCCGCACCAATGAGGCAGCTCGCATGCGTAACAAGGCTGTCAAGTCCGAGCTCAAGACGCTGACCAAGCACGTCCAGTCCGCCGTCGCCGAGGGCGACGTCGAGAAGGCCCAGGCTGCCCTCAAGACCGTCACCAAGCGTCTCGACATGGCTGCCGCCAAGCATGTTATCCACAAGAACCAGGCTTCCAACCGCAAGTCCGGTCTTGCCAAGCTCGTGAACGGCATCAACGCCTAAGTTGTAAATTTCACACCACACAGATTACGCGCATAAATGGAGCCTGTTTTATGGAACAGGCTCCATTTTTTGTACCGCTCGGGTAAGATAGTCCGCATGAATACTTCAATTGACATTTCCCACATCCGCAACTTCTCAATCGTTGCGCACATCGACCATGGCAAGTCCACGATCAGCGATCGCATCCTCGAGCTCACCCATACCGTCGACGAACGCGACATGGAGTCGCAGCTGCTCGACACCATGGATATCGAGCGCGAGCGCGGCATCACGATCAAGTCCAATGCCGTTCGCGTGTCCTATGACGCCGACGATGGCGAGACGTATCAGTTCAATCTGATCGATACGCCGGGCCACGTTGACTTTACCTATGAGGTCTCGCGCTCGCTGGCAGCCTGTGAGGGCGCGGTGCTCGTTGTCGACGCCACGCAGGGCGTCGAGGCGCAGACTGTCTCCAACGCGACGCTCGCCATGAACGCCAATCTGGACATTGTGCCGGCCATCAACAAGATCGACCTGCCCTCTGCCCATCCCGATGAGGTTAAGACCGAGATCGAGGATGACCTGGCGATTCCCGCCGATGATGCCGTGTGTGTCTCGGGCAAGACCGGCGAGGGCATCCATGATCTGCTGGAGTCCATTGTCTTTTTGATCTCTCCGCCCAAGGGCGATGCGAACGCGCCGCTCAAGGCACTCATTCTGGATTCGTACTTCGACGAGTATCGTGGCGTCGTCGCCACGGTGCGCGTCTTTGACGGTTCCATCAAAAAGGGCGATACCCTGCGCATGATGCAGGCAGAGGGCGACTTTTTGGTCGACGGCGTGGGTGTCAAGCGTCCTGCCGAGACCCCGGTTGACGCGCTGACGGTTGGCGAGGTCGGCTATGTGGTCACGGGCCTGAAGGACCCCGAGGCCGTTCGCGTGGGCGACACCCTTACCTGGGCGTCGAACCCCTGCCCCGAGCCGCTTCCGGGTTACCGCGAGGCCAAGCCCATGGTCTATACGGGCCTGTTCCCAATCGATAACAAGGACTACGAGAACCTGCGTGACGCGCTCGATAAGCTGCACGTTAACGACCCATCGTTGGTGTGGGAGCCCGAGACCTCGGTGGCGCTCGGCTTTGGCTTCCGCGTGGGCTTCTTGGGCCTGCTACACATGGAAGTCGTCAAGGAACGCCTGGAGCGCGAATTCAACCTGGACCTCATTGCCACGAGCCCCTCGGTCGACTATCACGTCTACAAGACCGACGGCGAGATGATCGATGTCCGCAGTCCGCAGGACCTTCCCGAGGCCACCCGCATCGATCGTATTGAGGAACCCTACCTCAAGGCAAAGATCATCTGCCCGCCTGAGTACACGGGTGCCGTCATGCAGCTCGCCATTGAGCACCGCGGCGTCACGACCGACATGATCCACCTGACGAGCAAATCGGTCGAGATGCGCTTTGATATGCCGCTCGCCGAGCTCATCTTGGACTTCTTCGATCAGCTCAAGAGCCGCACCAAGGGTTACGCCTCGCTCGACTATGAGTTCAACGAATATCGCCCCTCTGAGCTCGTCAAGCTCGACATCCTGCTTTCGGGCGACGAGGTGGACGCGCTTTCGTTTATCGTCCATAAGGACAAGGCATATGGCCTGGCCCGTGGCCTGTGCGACAAGCTCAAGGAGATCATCCCGCGTCAGCTGTTCGAGGTGCCCATCCAGGGTGCTATCGGCAACAAGATCATCGCCCGTTCCACCGTCAAGGCCCGTCGCAAGGACGTTCTTGCTAAGTGCTACGGCGGCGATATCTCGCGTAAGCGCAAGCTGCTCGAGAAGCAGAAAGAGGGCAAGAAGCGTATGAAGGCCATCGGATCGGTCGAGGTCCCGCAGGAGGCCTTTATGGCGATCCTCAAGGTGGACGAGTAGGTCTATGGCTCTTTCCGAATATAGTCTGCGGCTGCTGGGCGCCTATGCCGAGCAGCCGTTCCTTATGGCTCCCATGGCGGGCGTGACCGACCCTGCCTATCGCATCATGTGTCGCCGCCGCGGTGCCAACCTTGCCTACAGCGAGATGGTGAGCGTGGCAGGCCTTGCCTATGCCAGTAATAAGACGTGGCGCCTGGTGCTACCGGCCGACGAGGAGCAGCAGATTTGCGTGCAGCTCTTTGGCTCCAAGCCCGATCAGTTTGCGAGCGCCGTCGCCGCCGTCGAGGAGCGCGTTGGCGATCGCCTGTCGCTCATCGATATCAATATGGCATGTCCCGCCCGCAAGGTCGTTACCAAGGGCGAGGGCTCGGCGCTCATGCGCACGCCCGACCTGGCCGAGAAGATCGTCGAGGCCACGGTTGGCGCGGCGCACGTGCCCGTGACCGTCAAGATTCGCAAGGGCTTTTATGCCGAGGACCGCAATGCCGCGACATTTGCCCAGATGCTTGAGAGTGCAGGGGCTGCCGCAGTCGCCGTGCATGGTCGTTGCGCCACGCAGCTCTACACGGGCCAGGCCGATTGGTCGGTCGTCGATGAGGTCGCAGATGCCGTTGAGATTCCCGTGATCGGTTCGGGTGATGTGTTCACCGCCGAGGATGCCGCGGTGCATCTGCGAAACTCGGGTGCCAGCGCGGTGTTTATCGCGCGCGGCATCTACGGGAACCCGTGGGTGTTTGGCGATGCTCGCGCTCTTGCGCTCGATGGCACACCGGTGCCGGCGCGCAGCTCTGTCGAGCGCCTGGACGCCCTGCGTGAGCACCTAACGCTGACGCATGAGCTCCTGCCGCTCATGTCGCGTGCCCGTACGTACGCAAGCTGGTACTTAAAAGGCATGCCCCATGCCGCCGCTTGGCGTGCCCATGTGGTGCGCTGCTCCACGTATGAGGAGTTTATGGCGCTGGTCGATGATATCGAGCGCGACGTGGTGCTCTGTGAGGCTGCCCTTGCCGCCGGCGAATCGGTGCCCCCTCATCCGCTGGAGGCTTAAGGGTGGCCGTTACCGCGCTGTACGTGCACGTGCCGTTCTGTGCCCAAAAGTGCCGCTACTGCGACTTCGACTCGCGCAGCTTTGCTTCGTGTGATTTGGATGCCGCGCTCGATTCCTATTTTGAGCAGTTGTTCGCGCGTCTCGATGCTTTTGGCAAGGCTGGGGCCCTCGACCAGATCCGCACCGTCTATGTTGGCGGCGGCACGCCGTCGCTGGCGGGGGAGCGCCTGGTGGAGCTGGCGCGGCGTATTCGTGCGTGGTGCGCCCCCGTTGAGTTTACCTGCGAGGCCAATCCCGAGTCGCTGACCGCCGAGCTTGCTACTGCGCTTGCCAAGGTTGGTGTCACACGCGTTTCTCTGGGCGTGCAAACGCTCGATAACACCGAACTTACCGCCATCGGCCGCATTCACGATGCCGATCGGGCGCTCGCCGCCATCGCGACGGTCAAGGACGCTGGGCTTGACGTGTCGTGCGACCTTATGTGCGGACTTCCCGGGCAGACCGCAGCGAGTTGGAAGCGTACGCTCGAGGGCGTGCTGGCGGCGGTTCCGCATCATGTGTCGGTTTACCCGCTCACGCTCGAGGTGGGGACGCCCCTCTATCGCATGGCGTGCCGTGACGAGTCGCTCGAGCCCGACGAGGATTTTCAGGCCGCCTGCATGGACGTGGCGCGCGAGCTCCTGGGTGCCGCCGGCTATCACCCGTATGAGGTGGCGAGCTACGCGCTCGACGGCCATGAATGCGCCCATAACATTGCCTACTGGACCGGACGGGGCTACCTGGGCCTGGGCCGTTCTGCCGCCGGTATGCTTGATACTGGGGATTTCGACCGTCTTGCAGGTTTGTTCCCCGGCGTGTCTGCTCGAGGCGACGCGTACCGTGTGCGTTTGGTTCAGCGCGACGATGACGCGACGTCGTTTGAGGCCGAATACCTGTCGCAGCGAGAGGCTGCGGCCGAAGACCTGATGCTCGCTTGTCGCATGACGCGCGGTATTGCGTCCGACCTGTTGGTTCGCGCGGCTCGTGTCATCCCGGCCGATGAGCTGACAGCCGCTTGTGATCGCGCGCTCGAATTGGGTCTTGCCACTTGGGTGCCCGAGACGCTCGGGGTCCATGAGGGACCCTTTACTTCGGCAGATGTCGTCGCGGGCCATGTTCGAGCTCGTTTAGCACCGACACACTTGGGCTGGCTCGATGGAAATGTTCTGTTCGAGCTGTTTTGGGATCTAGCTTAGGCCGCTCGGGTAGAATTACCGGAATATATACGCTGCTGTGAGCAGGAGGTTGCCGCGCATGGCGACGATGAACGAAAAAGATTACTACGAGATTCTAGGTGTCTCCAAGGACGCCACCTCGCGTGATATTCAAAAGGCCTTCCAGCAAAAGGCCCGTAAGCTCCATCCGGACGTCAACAAAGAGCCGGATGCCGAGGAAAAGTTTAAAGAGGTTTCCGAGGCCTACGCCGTGCTTTCGGATGAGCAAAAACGTGCGCGCTACGATGCCATGCGTTCTGGCAATCCCTTTGCCGGTGCCCCTACGGCTTCGCCCTATGGTGGCGGCTATGCCGGCAACACGGGCTATGGCAATCCCTTTGAGGGCGGCTTTCCTTTTGGCGGTGCCTGGGGCCAGCAGCGTCGCGGCCAGGCTGCCTACAATCCCGAGAACGGCGCCAACGTGGTCGTCGATATCAAACTGGACGCCAAGGAGGCCAAGGACGGTGCCCGCAAGACCGTCCGCTATACGCGCTTCGATACCTGTGGTCACTGCGGCGGCTCGGGTTCTGTCTCCTCCGAGCATGCCCATACCTGCCCGAGCTGCGGTGGCCGCGGGCACATCGACGTCGACTTGTCCTTCCTGTTTGGTGCGGGCACGTTCCAGTCGGTCTGCCCCGAGTGCGGCGGTTCCGGTAAGGTCGTGGCCGACCCCTGCCCCGATTGCGGTGGCAGCGGTCGTACTCGCGTAACCTCCGAGCAGACGATTGAGTTTCCTGCCGGCACGCACGATGGCGACGAGGTCCGCATTAGCGGCATGGGTCACGCCGGCACTAACGGTGCCGCTGGCGGTGATCTAGTCGGCCGTGCCCATGTCGAGTCCGAGCGCTTGGAAGGCAAAGCTCGTACCGGTTTTTACCTGATGGGCATCGTGGCGCCGTTTTTGGTACTCTCGGCCATCTCGGGCGTGTTCTCGGCCTTTGCCGTGATGTGCTTTATTCCGTTTACCATGGGCCTGTTCATGGTGCTTTCGGACGGCGTGCTTCATCGCAGCCTGCTGTGGTGGAAGCGCGGTGCGATGCAGTTTGCCAACGGTTTTGCCAATGGCTTCATGTTCGCGCTCGTGTCGGTTTGGTTCGCGAGCTGCTCGCAACGGGCCATGCTTTCGCCTTACGGAATGCAATAACATCAAACCCTCTGTTTGCGGTTGGCCCAGCTTGGGTATAGGACGCACTGTGACAATAATGAAAGTCGGAAGGATTCGGTCGTGTCGGAAAATAGGGATTACTACGAGGTACTTGGCGTCGACAAGGATGCCGACGCGCGGACGATTAAGCGCGCGTTTCTAAAGAAGGCCCGTACCGTACACCCGGACGTTTCGGACGACCCCGAGGCCGAGGCCAAGTTCAAGGAGCTCAACGAGGCCTATTCCGTTCTTTCCGATGAGCAGAAGCGTGCTAACTACGACCGTTACGGCACTGCCGACGGCCCTGGTGGTTCGGGCTACGTCGATATCAACGATATCTTTGGTGGTATGGGCATGGACGACTTGTTCTCGTCGTTTTTTGGCGGCGGTGCCGGCGGTGGCGCCCGCAGCCGTCGCGAGCGTCGTCGCGGTCGTGACATGGCCATCTCGCTTTCGGTGACGCTCGAGGAGGCGGCGCTCGGCTGCAAAAAGACAATCAGCTATGACCGCCTTGCTCCTTGCGAGGACTGCAATGGCACCGGTAGGGCAGAGGGCGCACAGGAAAAGCAGTGCGGCCGCTGCCACGGCACGGGCTATGTCACGACGGTTCAGCGATCGTTTTTGGGCCAGGTTCAGTCTTCCTCGCCTTGCCCCGACTGCCACGGCGAGGGCACGGTTATCGACCATCCCTGCGAGACCTGTGGCGGTCAGGGCCGCACGCCTTCGCACGAAAAGATCGACATCGATATTCCCGCCGGTGTTTTGACCGGTCGCCAGCTGCGCGTGAGTGGTTTTGGCGAGGCCGGCCTTCGCGGCGAGCCTTCGGGTGACCTGATTGTCAACGTGCGCGTTGCCGACCATGAGCGCTTTAAGCGCAACGGTGACGACCTGTACTTGGTGAGCGATATCTCGATTGCGCAGGCTGCGCTCGGCTGCGAGATCGAGGTCGAGGGCATTATGCCCGCCGAGGTCGTTAAGGTGACGGTTCCCGCCGGCGCCCAGTACGGCGACACCGTGAGCGTCAATAATTACGGCATGCCGCGCATTGGCGGTGGCGGTTCGCGTGGCCGCCTGATCGTGCAACTGCGCGTGGTCGTTCCCACCAATCTTTCCAATAAGCAACGCGAGCTGCTCCGTGCTTTTGCCGATGAGATGGGCGATGACGTCGCTTCCGGTAAGAAGTCGGTGACCGACCGTATCAAGAGTGCCCTCGACGATATCCTCGATTAAGGAGCCCGCGTGCTCGCACCCCATATTTCCGTCGTCAACCTCGGCTGCCGTGTCAACCGGGTTGAGTCTGACCGTATCACTGCCGATCTTATGCGCCTGGGCTTTGCTATGGTGGAGCCCCAGGATGCCGATCTGATCGTCATTAACACCTGTGCCGTTACGGGCGAGGCCGAGGCCAAGACACGTAAGGCCGTCCGTCATGCGCTGGCCCATCCAAACGAGCCTTATGTGCTCGTGACCGGTTGCGTGGTCAATTTGCATCCCGAGGAGCTGTTGGAGCTTTCGGATCGCGTGATCGCCGAGCCGTCCAAGATCGATGTCGCCGAACGTGTCTGCGAGGTGCTGGGCGTTGAGTCCGATAGCGTTCCCGCCTGCAGCGATGACGAGGTGGTCGATGCGCTCGGTCGCTCTCGCCTGGGCGTGAAGATCCAGGACGGCTGCAACCATCGCTGCACCTATTGCATTGTGTGGAAGGCGCGCGGCCCCGAGCGCTCCGTGCCCGTCGAGTCCGTGCTTGAGCGAGTTCGCGAGGCCCAGGAGGCCGGCGTGCCCGAGGTGGTGCTGACCGGTGTGAACCTGGGTGCCTACGATGGCAAGAGCGCGACCGACGAGCATGTCGAAATCGATGAGCTGCTCGAGGCCATCATGGAGCGCACGACTATTGCGCATGTGCGCATTTCCTCGGTCGAACCCATGGATATCTCTGAGCGCCTGCTTAAGGTTATGGCGCGCTATCCGCAGCGTATCGCCCCGTTTTTGCACCTGCCCGTGCAGTCCGGCTGTACGGCGACGCTGCATCGCATGGGTCGTCCCTATAGTGCGGAGGCCTTTGAGGACACGGTGCGTATGATTCGCGCCAACTTGCCCCAGGCGTCTCTTTCGTGCGATGTCATCGTCGGTTTTCCTGGTGAGACGGACGAGGAGTTCGAGGAGTCGCTGGCGCTGTGCCGCCGTGTGGGTTTCTCGCGTATGCACGTGTTCCGCTATAGCAAGCGTCCCGGTACCCTTGCTGCCGACATGCCCGACCAGGTGCCGCCCGAGGTTATGGCCGAGCGCAGCCGTCGTATGCGAGACACGGCGCAGGAGCTCGCTATTGCCGATGCTCGTCGTCGCGTGGGCACTGTCGAGCGTGCCGTGCTCGAGTATGGTGACAGCCTGACGCTCGGTTCGTTCCATCATGCCCGTCTTGACGATACCTGTGGACTTACAGCCCCGTGCCTGCTCGATGTTGCTATCATCGGAGTCGATGATTCCGGCTTGGTCCATGCGCGCAGGGAGGTCCATGGAAGCCTCGAAGATTAGACTTACCGTTCCCGAGGGAATTGATCCCTCGTGCGTTTTGGGCGCCGGCGACGGCGTCCTTCGTGCACTCGAGAGCTTGGTTCGCGCCCATGTGGTCGCCCGTGGCGATAGCATCGCCGTGAGCGGTGACCCGGACGAGGTCGAGCTCGTGGCTCGCTTTTTCGAACATGCTTTTCGCGAGGCGGCGGCCGGTCGTACCCTGTCTGCCGACGATGTCTCTCGCTGCATGGCCGTCTTGCGCGACGGTGAGCACGAGGCTACGTCGCTTCGCGATGACGTGCTGCTTTCGTATCGCGGCCGCGTCATTCGCCCCAAGACGCTCGGGCAAAAGCGCTATGTGGATGCCATCCGCTCGCATACCATCACGTTTGGCCTGGGTCCAGCCGGTACCGGTAAGACTTATCTGGCCATGGCGCTCGCCGTTGCCGCGCTCAAGCGCCACGAGGTGGGCCGTTTGATCTTGACGCGTCCGGTTGTCGAAGCAGGGGAGAACCTGGGCTTTTTGCCCGGCACCCTCGAGGAAAAGATCGATCCGTACATGCGTCCGCTCTACGACGCCCTTTTTGACATGATGGATCGCGAGCGCACCGATGAGCTTATGGAGCGCGGCGTGATCGAGATCGCCCCGCTTGCCTATATGCGCGGTCGTACGCTGAGCGATGCCTTCGTGGTGCTCGACGAAGCGCAAAATACCACGCCCGAGCAGATGAAGATGTTCCTGACACGACTTGGATTCAACTCCAAGTTCGTGATTACCGGCGACCTCAGCCAGCGCGACCTGGTGGGTCGTCGTGGCGGCTTGGCGGATGTCGAGAAGATTTTGGGCCGTGTCGACGATGTGGCATTTTCTCACCTCGAGCGTGCCGACGTGGTGCGTCATGCCCTGGTGGGTCGTATCGTCGAGGCATATGATGCTTATGATGACGTGCGTGAGCAGCGCTCGCGCGACCGAAAGGAGTCCCGTTGAGTGTATTGATCAGCAACGATGCCGAGCTCGATACGCTGCTCGACGCGCAAGAGGTGGAGCACATCTGCGAGGTCGTGCTTGCCGCCGAGGGCGTTGAGCGTGAAGTTGAGATTTCCCTTTCGTATGTCGACGAGGACGAGATGCACGAGCTCAACCACGAGTGGCGCGGTATCGACCGCACCACCGATGTGCTCTCGTTTGAGTGCGATTCGGCCTTTGACGATGACATTCCCGCCGATGAGACGCTCGAGCTCGGCGATATTATCTTGGCCCCGCAGGTTATTGCCCGTCAGGCCCCCGGTTTTGGCAATAGTCCCGCTGATGAGTGCCGTCTGATGCTCGTACACGGAATGCTGCACCTGCTGGGCTATGACCACATCGAGGACGACGAGGCCGAGGTCATGGAGGCCCGCGAGGACGCCATCCTGCGCGATCTGGCGCTCGAGCGCGGCGAGGACCCCAAGCTAGTCCACGTCGGCCCCATCACCAACCATGCCCACGACTAGGAGCCGTCTATGATTCCCGGATCGAACAAGGACCATCCGTCCTTTTTAAAGTCGTTTTCTTACGCCATGGAGGGCTTCGTCACCGCCGTCAAGACCGAGCGCAACATTAAGGTCATGCTCGTGGCGGGCGTGTGCACCGTCATTGCCGGCTGCATCGTGGGGCTCGACATTGCCGAGTGGGCCACGATTATCATCTGTTGTGGCCTGGTGATTCACGGCGAGCTGTGCAACACCGCTATGGAGGCTATCGTCGACCTAGCGACCCAGGAGCTCCATCCGCTGGCCAAGCGTGCGAAGGACATCGCCGCCGCCTCTGTATACGTTCTTTCCATCACCGCCGCGATTGTGGGCGTGCTGGTATTTGCCCACGCGCTCGGCTTTATTTAGAAAGGGATTCCCATGTCCGACAATATGCAGTCTACCGATGAGATTTTGGACGACGAGTCCCTGGATGCTAAGGCGACCGAGGATTGCGATGAGGTCGAGGAGTTCGACCCGTTTGAGGGCATGAGCGACGAGGAGCTCGACGCCCTGTGCGACGAGGACGACAGCCTCGCGGGCTTTGGCGACGTTGAGCCCGGTTTCCGCAGTGGCTTCGTGGCCTTGGTCGGCCGCCCCAACGCCGGTAAGTCAACGCTGCTCAACGCCTGCTATGGCAAAAAGGTCGCCATCACCTCGCCGGTGGCCCAGACGACCCGCCGTCGCATGCGCGCCGTCGTCAACCGCCCCGGCTACCAGCTGGTCTTTGTCGATACCCCGGGTATCCACAAGCCCAAGGACGGTCTAGGGTCCGAGCTCAACAAGAGCGCGCTGTTCGAGCTGAACGATGTCGATGTTGTCGCGTTTTTGATTGATGCCACTAAACCGATCGGCAGGGGAGACGCTTGGGTTGCCGAGCGTGTCAAGAATGCCCGTTCCAAGAAGGTCCTGGTGCTCACCAAGGCCGATGAAGCCGACCCCGCACAGGTCATGGAGCAGCTTAAGGCCGCCCACGAGCTTATGGAATATGACGACGAGATCGTGACGTCGTCGGTCAAGAACTTTAACGTCGATGCCTTCATCGAGACCGTTGCGCACTTTTTGCCCGAGGGTCCGCGTTGGTTCCCCGAGGACATGGGTACCGACGCTTCCGATGAGACGCTCGTTGCCGAGTTTGTGCGCGAGAAGGTCTTGCGCCGCACCCGTGATGAGATCCCGCACTCCGTGGGCGTGATTTGCGATGCGCTTAAGCAGACCAAGAAGGTGCTGCGCGTGCACGCCACCATTTACGTCGAGCGCGAGGGCCAAAAGGGCATCATCATCGGCAAGGGCGGCGAGATGATCAAACATATCGGCATCGACGCCCGTCGCGACCTTGAGCGCATCTTTGGCACCCAGGTCTTTTTGGAGCTGGACGTGAAGGTCAAGGCCGGCTGGCGTGACGACGAGGCCCAGATTCGCCGCTTTGGCTATAACGCCGAGGATTAGGGACACGCGGCGCGAATGGCAGGTTCTCGTACATATCGCACGAAAGTGCTCGTGCTCGATAAGACGAAGCTCAAAGAGACGGACCTGATCCTGACGATGCTTGACGAGCGGGGTCGGCAGGTTCGTGCCGTGGCAAAGGGCGCCCGCAAACCCGGCGGACGCCTGGCTGCGCGCTGCGAGATGTTCTGTACCGTTGATCTGCTGCTTGCGCATGGACGGTCGCTCGACGTGGTTTCCCAGGCCGAGCTTATGGAGGCGCCGCTCGGCGCTGCTCCCGATTACGAGATGACATGCGCCGCAAGCGCGATCGCCGAGGTCGCGCGCGTGTGCTCGTTCGAGGACGCCGAGGACCCGTTTACCTTTGCCATAACGCAGCGAGCGCTTGCCCTGGTGGGCAGCGGGCTCGACGCGGCGCATATGGATCTACTTGTGGCGGCATATGTCTTTAAGCTGCTGTCGCACGTTGGCTATCGACCCGATTTTTCGGCCTGCGTGCTGTGCGGAGACCCCATGCTGTCGTATTTTTCGCCCCAGGCGGGCGGTCTCATGTGCGGGTCGTGCGCGTCGAGCGTTCCGGGTGCTGAGCTGGTGTCGACCGGTGAGGTCGCGTGGCTGCGCGCCCTCATGTCCATGACCTTCGATGTGCTTATGACCGAGAGGATCGACCCCCATACAGCAGTTTTTTTGCTCGGGCTTTCGCATGTGTGGGCGGCGACGCATACCGACCAGCGCCTCCGTGCGATGGAATTCATGTTGGGTCGGTGATGATGCGCATGGGCGGTCTGCTTGTGGTAACATACCGACCTGTTGGTACCTCGACCTTGGTTGCTCGCTCCACCGGCGGCTTCCCAGTCCGAGGCGAATCGAGTCGCCCGTGGGCGACGCAAAACGAAAGGTGAAACAATGACTGTTTCCAAAGAGCGCAAGGCGGAGCTGACTGCCCAGTTCGGTAACACCCCGGTCGATACCGGCAACCCCAAGGTTCAGGTCGCCATCCTGACCGAGCGCATCAAGGAGCTGACCGAGCACATGAAGTCCCACCAGAAGGACTTCCACACCCGTCGTGGCCTGCTCATGCTCGTCGGCCGTCGTCGTCGTCTTCTCTCCTACATCAAGAAGAACGACATCGTCGAGTATCGTGAGCTCATCAAGGCTCTGGGCATCCGCGACAACATCCAGTAGGATTTGTACATGCAAGGAGCGTCCTGCGCAGCGGGGCGCTCTTTTTGTGTAAGGGCGTGAACAATCACGCTCTGAAGCGTGGCGGGGGCAGGGGGCCCGCGTCACATGAGGAGCCTGCAGGCAAGGGGCCTGCGGGGTAAAGGAGAACAATGACACTCGTATCCAAGACCTTTGAGCTGTACGGCAAGACCTACACCTTTGAGTCGGGCGAGCTTGCCAAGCAGGCCACCGGCGCCTGCCTGGTCAAGCAGGGCGACACCACGATGCTCGACACCGTGGTTGTCTCCAAGGAGCGCAAGAACTACGACTTTTTCCCGCTGACCGTCGACTTCAACGAGAAGATGTACGCAGCCGGCCGCATCCCGGGTGGCTACCTCAAGCGTGAGGGCCGTCCCAGCGAGAAGGCCACGCTCACCGCGCGCATGATCGACCGTCCGATTCGCCCGAGCTTCCCGGACGGCTTCCGCAACGAGGTGCACATCGTCGCTACCTCGCTCGTCGCCGACCAGGTCAACCCCTTTGACGTCATCAACGTCATGGGTGCTTCCCTGGCCATGACGCTCGGCGGCGTGCCCTTCGAGGGCCCGCTTGCCTGCGTGCGCATCGGCCGCAACGTGGAGACCGGCGAGTTTATCGTTAACCCCACCTATGAGGAGCGCGAGAACTCCGATCTGGACCTGGAGCTGGGCGGCTCTGCCGACTTCATCTCGATGGTCGAGGCCGGCGCCGAGGAGATCTCCGAGGACGACATGCTCGCCGCCATGAAGTTTGGCCAGGAAGCCCTTGCCGCCTTCTGCCAGGCCCAGGACGAGTTCGTTGCCGAGTGGGAGCAGGTCAATGGCGCCATCGTCAAGAAGGAGTACCCGCTCGACCAGCCCGTCGAGGAGGTCCAGGAGCGCATCTTCGCCCACTACGACGAGATGGCCGCCGCCCTTCGCGACGCCGACAAGCTCTCCCGTATCGGTAAGGTCGAGGCTCTGAAGGAGTCCATCCGTGCCGAGTTCACCGAGGAGGAGCAGGCCGCTTGGGAGCGCGAGATCCCCGTGGCGCTCAAGAAGCTCGAGAAGAAGGCTATGCGTACCATGGTCGTCGAGACCGGCGAGCGCGTCGACGGCCGTGCCGCCGATGAGATTCGCCCCATCATGGTGAAGGATAACTACCTGCCGCTCGTTCACGGCTCCGGTCTGTTCCAGCGTGGCCAGACCCAGGTGCTTTCCGTCCTGTCGCTCGGTATGCTCAACGAGGGCCAGCGTCTGGATACCATCGAGCCCACCGAGGGCAAGCGCTATATGCACCACTACAACTTCCCGCCGTTCTGCACCGGCGAGACCGGTCGCATGGGCAGCCCCAAGCGCCGCGAGATCGGCCACGGCAACCTGGCCGAGCGCGCTCTGCTTCCGGTGCTTCCCGACGAGAACGAGTTCCCCTACGCCATCCGCGTGGTCTCCGAGGTCATGGAGTCCAACGGCTCCTCTTCGATGGCTTCGACCTGCGGCTCCACGCTCGCCCTTATGGACGGCGGCGTGCCCATTAAACGCCCGGTCTCCGGTATCGCCATGGGCCTGATCCAGGAGGAGGGCAAGACCGTGGTCCTGTCCGACATCCAGGGTCTCGAGGACTTCCTTGGCGACATGGACTTTAAGGTCACTGGCACCACCGAGGGCATTACCGCTCTGCAGATGGACAACAAGGCCACCGGCCTTACCTTCGACATCCTGGCCCGCGCCCTGCAGCAGGCCAAGGAGGGCCGCGCCTTCATCCTGCAGAAGATGCTCGATGTGATCCCCGAGCCGCGCCACACCACGCGCAGCACCGCTCCGCGTATCGTCTCCATCCAGGTTCCGACCGATAAGATCCGTGACGTCATCGGTTCCGGCGGCAAGGTCATCCGCGGCATCCAGGACGAGACCGGCGCCTCGGTCGACATCCAGGAGGACGGCACCGTCTTTGTCGGCGGCACCGGCGAGTCCGTCGATCAGGCTGTCGAGCGTATCAAGCTTATCATCAAGGTTCCCGAGCCGGGCGAGGAGTACACCGGTCGCGTGGTCTCCATCCAGCCCTTCGGCGCCTTCGTCAACCTGCTGCCTGGTAAGGACGGCCTGCTGCACATCTCCCGCGTCGCCAAGGGCCGCGTGGAGAAGGTCGAGGACGTCCTCAACGTCGGCGACGAGGTCAAGGTCGTCGTTATCGAGGTCGACGATCGCGGCAAGATCTCGCTCGATCGTCTTGACAAGCCTGAGGCTCCGGCTCGCGCCGAGGGTTCCTCCGAGGGCGACGGCGAGCACTTCCAGCGCCGTGAGCGTCCGCGTCGCGAGCGCTCCGAGCGCAGCGACCGTCCGCGCCGTCCCGGCGACAACGGAGGCCGCAAGCCCCGCCGTCACCACGACGCCGAGTAACAGCCGCACATAAGCAGCTCAACAAGGGCGACTCCGGACAGGGGTCGCCCTTTTGCTGTTCCCGGCGGGGGCCGCGGGTAAAGTTTCCTGCTCTACAGTCCTGCTCGCACGGAGAGCACATTAAGTGCTCTCCGGCTCGTGCGGAACTCGCGATAAACTTTACCCGCGGCCCCCGCCGGGAACAGCAAAAGGGCCGGTGGGTGATGCTTGCGATTTTGTCAGATGGTCTATTCAGTTTTCTTTTTTCCTGAATTGTCGATACTTTCTCTTCCGGTATATCCTCAGATAAAACCGCCCAAAATAGACTTGTCCCTTTTTGACAGGTCTGGGGCCATCGGGGGCCGGGGCGGGTTAAGTTTGTCGCGAGTTCCGCACGCAAAGGAAAGCACTTAATGTGCTTTCCGTCTTGCGCAGGACTGTAGAGCAGCAAACTTAACCCGCCCCGGCCCCCGATGGCTCCAGACCGGCGGGATAGACCGGTTCAGATGGGGCTTTGATGCATGGGTGGTCTGTTGTTGTGCAAATGGGTATCATACTGTGGTTATTGCATCGACTCTGCGATGCATGTTTGTACGTTCCCGGCGGTCGGTTTGCCAGAAGCGCCCCGTCGGTTGTTCCAGACCCGTTTCGAAGAAAGGAAACCACACTAACCTATGGCAGCTAAAAAATCATCTCCCTTGAAGATCATCCCGCTTGGCGGCCTTGACGGCATCGGCAAGAACATGACGGTCTTCGAGTGCGGCGACGACATGGTGCTCGTCGACGCCGGCCTCATGTTCCCGGATGACTCCCAGCCTGGTATCGACCTGGTGCTTCCCGACTACACCTATGTTTTGGAGAACGAGGAGAAGCTCCGCGGTATCGTCGTCACTCACGGCCACGAGGACCACACCGGTTCGCTTCCGTATCTGCTGCAGGACCTCAACAATAAGGTGCCCATCTTCTCGAGCAAGCTGACGCTTGGCTTTATCGAGGGCAAGCTTTCTGAGTTCCGCATCCGCGCACCCAAGTTCCGCGAGGTCAAGGGCGGCAGCCATGTCAACCTCGGCGGCATCTCGCTCGACTTCTTCTCGATGACGCACTCCATCCCCGGCGCTCTGGGCGTGTTCATCCGCACCAATCAGGGCACCGTTATGCACACCGGCGACTTTAAGCTCGACCAGACGCCCATCGATGGCGTTACGCCCGACTATGCCGCTATCAGCCGCTTTGCCAAGCAGGGCATCGACCTGCTGCTTTCCGACTCCACCAATGCCACGGTTCCCGGCTTTACCAAGTCCGAGGCCGAGGTTGGTCCCAACCTGCTGCACGCCATCAAGAACGCCCCGGGTCGCGTGTTCGTCGCATCGTTCTCGAGCCACATCCATCGTTTGCAGCAGATCTGCGATGCCGCCCGCAAGTGCGGCCGTAAGGTCGTTGTGACCGGTCGCTCCATGCTCACGAACACCCGCGTGGCGCGCGAGCTCGGTTACCTCAACATCGATGACGCCGATATCATCGATGCCTTCGATATTGATAACCTGCCCGATGACAAGATCGTCGTCATGTGCACTGGTTCGCAGGGCGAGCCGCTGTCGGCCCTGTCCCGCATGGCCAATGGCGAGCACAAGACGCTCTCCATCCACGAGGGCGATACCGTTATCCTCTCGGCAACTCCCGTTCCTGGCAACGAGAAGGCCGTCCAGCAGGTCGTCAACAGCCTGGCCAAGCTCGGCTGCGACGTGTGGGATAAGAACCGCGCTCTCGTCCACGTCTCGGGTCACGGTAGCCAGGAGGAGCTCAAGCTTCTGATGGCCATGGCCAAGCCTACGTACTTTATGCCGGTCCACGGCGAGGCCGTGCATCTGCGCGCCCATGCCCAGCTGGCCCGCAAGATGGGTCTCAAGGACGATCATATCTTTATCCTCGATAACGGTGACACGCTCGAGATGCGCGGCGGTATCGTCAAGCGCGGTACGCCCGTCGAGTCCGGCGTCGTCTACGTCGACGGCCTGCGTATCGGCGATACCGACCCCATCGTCCTGCGCGATCGCCAGAAGCTCGCCAACGACGGTATGGTCACGGCCGTTGCCATCGTCTCCCTCAAACACAAGAAGATCGAGGCCATCGAGTTCTCGGGCCGCGGCGTCTCGTTTGCCATCGACGACCAGTTCTCCGAGGATGTCTCCGCGTCCATTATGAAGACGATCGAGAAGGGTAAGTTTAGCTTTACCAGCAGCGGTTCCGATGCCATTCGCAAGGCCGTGCGCGATTCGCTCTCTAACTTTATCTGGAGCCGTACGCGCACCCGTCCGATGATCATCCCGGTCGTCATGGAGGTTTAGTTTGGCGCGCGGATCTGCACAAAACGCCAAAGGCAATAAGGCCAATAACCAACCGGCATCTGTTAAGGGTGCCGGTTCCCATCTGCGTGCCAATAAGGGCCACGAGTCCGAGTTTGATGAGTTTGAGCCCTTGGTCGAGCCTTCGGCCAATCGCGATATCGCCGGTGTGGTCATCGCCGTTTTGGCGATCGCGTCCTTCATTGCCGTGATCTCTCCGGCAACAGCGCCCGTGACGGCTGCGGTTGCCGGTTTCTACCACCTGGGCTTTGGTCTGGGCGCCTACGTGCTGCCGATCGTCATCTTGCTGTTTGCCGCCACGCTCTTTTTGGGTGAGGACTCGCCGCTCAACGTGCGCTCTGTTGCGGGCGGCGCCTTGGTCTTTATCGCCGTCGTCTCCATTCTTTCGTTGATGGTGCCGGGTACGAGCGATTCGTGCGACCTTATGTTTACGCCGCAGAACCTTTCCGTGTCGGGCGGCTACATTGGCGCCTTTATCGCAAGTGCCTTGCAAAATGCCCTGGGTAAACCTATCGCCATGGTTGTCTTGCTGGGGCTTGTCGTCGTTGGTTTGGTCATTATCGGCTTTTCGGTGGGTGGCGTTTTGCGCTCCGCACGCGATCGCGCTGCCGATTTTGCCGAGCGTCGACGTGCCGATGTCAATGCGAGCCCGTGGGGCGATGAAGAGGCCCTGTCTGTTCCCGGCGTTGCTCGTCCGCACCTGAGCATTCTGCGCCAGAAGGGGACTGACGCCGCGGTGACCACGGTCATGGGTGGCGATGTCGACCCGGTTTTGGATGACGACGAGGACGATGACCCGTTTGTCGACGTATCCGAGTCGGTTGAAGCCGAGCGGGCCAAGACCACGCTGTTGCCGCGCCGCCATGCCAAGAAGGGCAAGTCTGCGCCTAAGCTCAATACGAGTGAGCCCGACCCGTCTTGGTCCGATAGCGAGATTGAGCTCACCGAGGGCGATGACGAGGACGACGAGGCTCCGATTGAGACCGCAAAGACAACTTTGCTGCCGCGTCGCCATGCAAAGCGCGGCCAGGTAACCGGCCAGCTTTCGATGGAAGACGACCCCGATAAGATCGACGAGTCCGAGCCGCCGTTTGCCGTGAATCCCGTCTCGGCCGCACCTCAGATTCCCGACTTCCTGAAGCATCCCAAGGTTGCCGATGCGCCTGCCACGAGTGCTATCGAATCGGCTGCGGCTCGTGATGGGGGAGTGGACGACGGCGCCGCAGATAACGAGGGCGAAGAGGAGGACGGCCTCAAGCTTCCGCCGCTCGAAATCCTGCATGCCAACCCGCAGTCGGCTTCCGCCGCGTCTTCGGACAAGGAGCTGGAGCAGACCGCTGAGTCACTGCAATCCACCTTGCTTGAGTTTGGCCGCAGTGCCCGCGTGGTCGGCTGGATCGCCGGCCCCACGGTGACGACCTTTAAGCTGCAGCCCGGTGAGGGCGAGCGTGTGAGCAAAATCTCGAGCCTCGAGGACGATATCGCGCTTTCGCTCGCTGCCCAGTCGGTGCGTATCTTTGCCCCGATCCCCGGCACCTCGCTCGTGGGCATCGAGATTCCCAACCGCAAGCGCCAGAACGTCAATCTGGGCGACGTGCTGCCCTATGTGAAGGGCGGTCCGCTCGAGCTCGCCATCGGCCGCGACGCCGAGGGCACGCCGGTTGTCGCCGACCTCGCCAGGATGCCTCACCTGTTGATTGCCGGTACGACCGGTTCTGGTAAGTCGGTGATGATCAACTCCATCATCACGACCTTGCTCATGCGCGCCCTTCCCGAGGACGTTCGCCTGATTATGGTCGACCCCAAGCGCGTCGAGCTTGCGGGCTATAACGGTCTTCCGCATCTCTATGTGCCCGTGGTGACCGAGCCTAAGCAGGCCGCGAGCGCTCTGCAATGGGCTGTGTCCGAGATGGAGCGTCGCCTGAAGGTCTTCGAGCGTCTCAACGTACGTAAGATCTCGACCTACAACGAAAAGCAGGCTGCTGGCGAGTTTGAGCATTACGACAACCCGCCGCAAAAGATGCCCTACCTGGTCATTATCATTGACGAGCTCTCTGACCTGATGATGGTCGCCGGTAAGGATGTCGAGGCCTCGATCGTGCGTATTGCACAGCTGGGCCGTGCCGCCGGTATTCATCTTATCGTGGCCACGCAGCGCCCCAGCTCCAACGTGGTGACGGGCCTCATCAAGGCTAACATCACCAACCGCATCGCCTTTAACGTCGCCACGGGCATCGACTCGCGCGTCATCATCGACCAGATGGGCGCCGAGAAGCTCACCGGTTTGGGCGACATGTTGTTCTCCAAGGTCGACTGGGGCAAGCCCCGCCGTATCCAGGGCTGCTTTGTCTCGGATGATGAGATCAACGAGATTGTCGAGTTCGTCAAGTCGCAGAGCGAGCCCGACTACCACGAGGAGATTCTGTCCGCCGTGGCGCCCGCTTCCATGTCCATGGCTGGTGGCGGCGGCATTGTCCGCACCGGAGTCGCCGAGCCGCAAGACGATGATCCGCTCATTTGGGAAGCCGCCCATATTGTGGTGGAATCGCAGCTTGGCTCCACATCTGGCCTGCAACGTCGTCTGAAGGTTGGCTATGCGCGTGCCGGGCGTATTATGGACATGCTGGAAGAAAAGGGTGTCGTCGGCCCGCCCGACGGTTCTAAGCCGCGCGAGGTCCTGTTGGACGAGGAGGGGCTTGCCGCGCTGGAATCTGTCGACGCCGAGATGGCACGTGAAGATCGTGAGTTTGGAGGATTCTGATGGCTGCACGCTTTGGTGACATGCTGCTCGAGCAGCGTCGCCGAATGGGCCTTTCCATTCAGCAGGTCGCCAACACCATCAAAATCAGGCCGCAGATCATCGAGTTTTTCGAGACCGGTAACTTTGCTTCGATGCCGCCGCGCGGCTATGCGCAGGGCATGATTTCGAGCTATGCTCGCTTTTTGGGCCTCAATCCGCGCGAGGTCGTCAATGCCTACTTTGACGAACTGATGGCATACGAACGCGAGACGTCGCAGCAGGGCGGTCGTTTCCAGGACGCCGCCGGCTACGTCAATTCGCGTTCCTCTGTCGATAACGGGCGCTTCCTGATGGTTCAGGGCGGTCGTTCGACTCGCTATGGACAGCGTCCTCAGCAGGCCGGTTATATTACCGAGACGGGTTCGGGCGAGGAGATTCGCTCGCAGCGTGACCGGTTCCGCAGTACGCCGATGCCCGAGGACCGTGCACTTCCCGCTGCCCGCGGCGTGGCGCGTGACCCTCGTGCCGGCTACGGCGACGGCGGCTATTCCGATCGCGGTCACCGTGGTATCTCTGCCGGTCGTGCTCGCGGCGGCTATGCGGACGCCGATACCACGCAGGTGACGCCGCGTCTTCGCTCTCAATCACAGCCGTGTGGCCAGCGCCCTTCGGCTCCGCGTTCGGGCCAGCGTGGCTATCAAGGCCGCGGTGAACTTGCGCCCCGCTCGGGTCAGCGCGGCCTTCAGGGCCAGGGTGGCTATCGTGGCCGTTCCGATAGCAATCGTGGTCGTATGCCTCAGGGAGGCGGCCGCAGCAGTTCCAGTCGTGGACGCGGCGGATCTCGTACTCCTCAAAACAACGGGCTCGATCCGCGTATCGTCTACGCTGGCGTCGGTGCCGTGGCGTTGCTGCTGATCGTGCTCATCGTGGTACTTCTGCGCGGCTGCGCATCTTCGACGCCCGAAACCACGCCCGAGACGCCTGCTGCTACCAAGACGACGACCAAGAAGTCTTCTAAGAAGACCGAAACGGTCGACGAGGACGAAGACACCGATGAGGCGACGGATGAGTCGACCGGTTCGGACGCCACCAAGACGACGGCTAAAAAGGAAGAGAACGAGGCAACGAAGGTCAAGGTCTCCGTTGCCAAGGGAAAGACCGCGTGGATTGAGGTCAAGGTCGACGGAAAGTCGGTCTATGGCGCCCAGGCGACTGGCCCCTTTGAGCAGGAGTACACGCCCGAGTCCTCGATCGAGATCACCACGTCCAAGCCTTCCGATGTCACCGTTACCAAGAACGGCGAAAAGGTCCGTTACGATACCAAGACCTCGGGCGTGGCGCGTGTGACGATCACCGTTCCCAAGAAGGAGACGACTGGTTCCGAGAATGGTGAAAGTTCTGATGGTACCGACACCACCGATGGTGCCGACACCACCGACGGCACCGATGCCCAGTCCACGGATGGCGCCGATACCGCAACTGACGGCCAGACGCCCACCGATTCTACCGACTATTCGTACGATAGCTACTAAGCCGCTCGTACGCGAAAGGAAACATCATGGCTAAAGATTCCAGCTTCGACGTCGTGTCCGAGGTCAACATGCAAGAGGTCGACAATGCCTTCCAGCAAACCACGCGCGAGATTTCCCAGCGCTATGACCTGAAGGATTCCGGCGCCACGATCGAGCTTTCGAAGGGCGACAAGCTCTTTACGATCAACGCCCCGGCCGACTTTGTCTCCAAGCAGATTATCGACGTGCTGAGCTCCAAGCTCATCAAGCGCGGCATCGACCTCAAGGCTGTCTCGTGGGATGCTCCGCAGGCGGCATCGGGCGGCACCGTGCGCGTGCTCGGCCATATCGTCGAGGGTATCGACCAGGCGACCGCCAAGAAGATCAACAAGGACATCAAGGACCAAAAGCTCAAGGTCAAGGTGACTATCGAGGCCGACAAGCTGCGTGTTTCCTCTGCTTCGAAGGACGCGTTGCAGACCGTGATCCAGTTCCTGCGCGACCAGGACTACGGCCAGCCGCTGCAGTTCACCAACTACCGCTAATATCATTCGAAAGGACTGCTCTCCAACATGGATACACCGTTGGGCTCCGTGCTCTACATCACCCTCGGGTGCGCTAAGAACGAGGTTGACACCGACCGCATGCGTTCTCTTTTGACCGCCGCGGGCTACGAGGAGGCATTCGACCCACAGGATGCCGATATCGCCATCGTCAATACATGCTCGTTCCTCGCCTCCGCAACGTCCGAGAGCATCGAGACCACGCTCGAGCTCGCCAACGAGGTTCAGGACGGCGTTCGTTCTTGTCCCATCGTCATGTGCGGCTGTGTGCCGTCGCGCTATGGCGACGACCTGCCTGACGAGCTGCCCGAGGTCGCTGCCTTTGTGAAGGCCGACGAGGAGGACGGCATCGTGGCGGTCATCGATGGCGTGCTGGGTGTCGAGCGTGAGATCGCCGCCTATATTCCGCAGGTCAAGCGCACTGTCGAGGGCGCTGTCGCCTACGTCAAGATTTCCGATGGCTGCAACCGCTTCTGCAGCTTCTGCATGATCCCCTATATTCGCGGTCGCTATCATTCGCGCAATGCCGAGAGCATTATCTCCGAGGTACGCGACCTGGTTGCCGGCGGTGTGCGAGAGATCGTGCTGATCGGCCAGGACACGGGTATTTGGGGCACCGACTTTGCCGACGAAGACGTCACCGATGGCTCGCCGCGCAATCTGGCGCAGCTGCTGCGCGCCGTCGCCGAGGCCGTGCGTCCGCAGAACGTCTGGGTCCGTGTGCTCTACCTGCAGCCCGAGGGCATGACCGACGAGCTTATCGATACGATTCGCGATACGCCCGAGGTGCTGCCTTATATCGATATCCCCGTGCAGCACTGCGACGCGCGCATCCTCAAGGCTATGTGCCGTTCTGGTTCGCGCCAGGAGCTCGAGGACCTGTTCCGCGATCTGCGTGAGCGTATCCCCGGCATCGTGATCCGTTCCACGGCCATGGTCGGCTTCCCGACCGAGACCGACGACGAGTTCCGCGACCTTATCGACTTTATGGACACCGTCGGCTTTGACTACACGAGTGTCTTTGCCTACTCGCAGGAGGAGGGCAGCCTGGCCGCTAAGATGGAGGGTCAGGTCGATGAGGAGGTCAAGCTCGAGCGCGCCCAGGAGGCCATGGACCTGGCCGAGTCGCTCGGTTTTGCCGCCACCGCCGCACATGTGGGCGAGCGCGCCCAGGTGATTGTCGACGGCATCGAGGAGACCGAGGACGGCGCCGAGCTGATCGGCCATGCTTGGTTCCAAGCGCCCGATTCCGATGGCGCGGTGCACTTGGACGCCAGCGAGGCGTCCGTGGGCGATATTCTGACGGTCGAGTTTACCGATAGCTTCTGCTATGAGCTTATCGGTCATGTTGTGGAGTAGGAGAGCATCGTGGCAAACGAGAGCAATAAGGAACTGACGAGTGTTTGGACGCCCGCCAACATCGTGACGTGTGTGCGCATCGTCTTTATCCCGGTGTTCATGATCGTGTCGGCGCTTTCTCACACGAGTGTTGCCGGTACAGATTGGAGCACCTTCGACGGCCCGCTCGCCGCTGCAGCCTTCATTCTGTATGTTATCCTGTCGTGCACCGATAAGGTCGACGGTTATCTGGCGCGTTCGCGCAATGAGATTACCGACTTCGGTAAATTCTTGGACCCCATTGCCGACAAGCTGCTCGTGTTCTCGGCCTTGCTGCTGTTCTTGGACTTTGGCGCCGTGTCGGTTTGGTCCGTGTTCATCATCTTGTTCCGCGAGCTGTTGGTAAGTGCCCTGCGCATGGTTGCGAGTGCCGCCGGCGTGGTCGTTGCCGCCGATAAGCTTGGCAAGTACAAGACGGCGACCACGATGGTCTCCATCTGCGGTTACCTGTGCGTCTTTGCGATGGCCGGCTTGCACCTTGGCCCGCTGATGCTGACGCTCGGCATCTACTCGGTGTCGCGCTTCCTGTACGCCGTTGCCGTTGTCCTGACCGTTATCTCGGGCGCCCAGTACTTCTGGAACTGCCGCAAGATCGTCTTTTCGGTCTAGGTTCTGGTGGGTATGACGGACTCTTTTGAGCAGATTTCCGCACATAACGAGGAGCTGGCGCGTCATATTGTCGAGCGCGCGAGCGCTCGGGGCGTGACGGTTTCGACGGCTGAGTCGCTGACGGCAGGTATGATCGCCTCGACGATTGCCGATATCCCGGGCGCCTCGGCGGTGCTGCGTGGCGGTGCGGTGACCTACTGCGATGAGATCAAGCATCGCGTTTTGGGTGTTGATCAGGAGACGCTCGACCGCTATACCGCGGTGTCGCATCAGACCGCGCGCGAGATGGCGGCGGGTTCGCTGGAGCTGTACCAGAGCGATATTGCCGTGAGCGCAACGGGTTATGCCGGCCCCGGCGGCGGCACTGAGGACGATCCGGCTGGCACTTTCTATATTGGCTGGGCGTATCGCGCGGCTGATGGGGAAGTGCCGGTCGTGGACTCTGTGCGCTGCCACTATGAGGGCGACCGTTCGCGTGTTCGTGCCCATGCGGTCGCGGAGGCATTGGGACGCATTGCCCTTGTGCTCAACTCTATGGAATAGACGTGTTTTCAGGGGCCTTAGGGCCCCTTAATTGTGGAGATAGGGACCTTAGGCTCATTTGGCGTTTGTGCTGGTTGTAGACGTAATTTTGCCTGCCTTGTTCATATTTGGTCCTTTGTGGTCAAGCATTTGGTCAGTGTTTGGTCGGCGTTTGGTTGGGTTTTGGAAAGGTCGGCTGCATATGATTTATCTGAACGGTTGACCACGAACAGCCGTTCGTTTATTATCGATGCAGGTTGTTAAGAGGAGGGCTTTTCATGGCCAAGAATTCAGGTCCCGTACGTACCGTTCATGCTCGCACGACGGGTAAAGAGCGCGATGAGATGATCGCCACCACCAAGGCCGAGATCGAGAAGAAATTCGGCCAGGGTTCCATCATGAGGTACGGCGACGGTGGCCCCGAGCTCGAGGTCGAGGCCATCCCTACGGGCGCTCTGGCACTCGATGCCGCTCTGGGTATCGGCGGTGTGCCGCGCGGCCGAATCGTCGAGATCTACGGTCCCGAGTCCTCCGGTAAGACGACGCTTTCGCTCGAGATCCTGGCCGAGGCCCAGGCAATGGGTGGCGTGGTGGCATTTATCGATGCCGAGCACGCGCTCGATCCCACGTATGCCGCGCGCATTGGCGTGGATATCGACGAGGTACTGATTTCCCAGCCTGATACGGGTGAGCAGGCGCTCGAGATTGTTGACATGCTCGTGCGTTCCGGCGCCATCGATGCCATCGTCGTCGACTCCGTCGCCGCGCTGACCCCGCGTGCCGAGATCGAGGGAGAGATCGGCGATACCACGGTCGGTTTGCAAGCTCGCCTGATGAGTCAGGCGCTCCGCAAGCTCGCCGGCTCGCTGTCCAAGTCCAACACGACATGCATCTTCATTAACCAGCTGCGAGAGAAGATCGGCGTCATGTTCGGCAACCCCGAGACCACGACGGGCGGCCGCGCCCTTAAGTTCTTCTCTTCGGTGCGTATCGACATTCGCCGCATCGATAGCATTAAGCTCAAGGATGAGGTTATCGGTAACCGCGTGCGTGCCAAGGTCGTTAAGAACAAGGTGGCAGCTCCGTTCCGTTCTGCTGAGTTCGACATCATGTACGGTACGGGCATCTCTAAGGAGGGCTCGATTCTGGACATGGCTGTCGAGTGCGGCATTTGCAAGAAGATGGGCTCCTGGTTTGCCTATGGCGAGGACAAGCTCGGCAACGGTCGCGAGGCCGCCAAGGCGTTCCTGCGCGAACACCCCGATTGCGCCGACGAGATTGAGCATAAGGTCCGCCTTGCCTGCGGGCTTGAGTTTGATGACGATGCTCCGTCCGAGGTCGAGCTGACCGATCAGCCTGCGCCTGAGGAGTTTGACGAGCTTTACGCCATCGATGGTTCCGCCATGCTCGATGATGACGACGAGTAGCGGTTACGCTCATGTCGTATACGGTGACCGAGGCCACGGTCGTCTTTCCCGATAAGAAGGCGGCCTCCTCTTTCTCGAGCGGGTATGCGTCCAAAAAGCCTTGCGCACATATCGATTGTGAGCTTGAGGGCGGTTTTGAGCGGTCCATTTGGATTCCCGTGCGGGTCGCGCGCCTGTATGTCAAAAATCGCCCCGATCTTCCCTGTGATTGGGATAACTTTCGTGAAGCGGTGCAGCTCATCGAGCGTAAATGTGCACTTACCATGGTGACCGAGATGCTATCGCGACGCGACCATGCGACGGGTGAGGTCTGTGACAAGTTGGCACGCTACGGCTTTCGCCAGCCCGCGATCGATTTCGCCGTCGAGCGCGCCACCGAGTATCGCTTTTTAGACGAGAACCGCTTTTGCTCGTACTTTATCGAGGAACGCAAGCGGCGCGGTTGGGGACAGCGTAAAATCGAGACCGAGCTCAAGCGCCGTCATGTCGTGCTCGATGACATTCCCGGTTATCCGGAGGATTATTTTGCCGTCGAAGACGATTTGGCGCGTGCGTCAGCCTTGCTCGCCAAGCGGCGTGTTCCAGAGACGCGCGGATTCGAAAAACTGGTTCGGTTTTTGATGGGTAAGGGCTTCTCGTATCACATCGCCGCCGATGCCGTTAAGGCACGTCTCGATGCCGAACGTGAGGAATGTGCGGTTTAGGCGTATGCGTTTTGTGGCCCTGCCGTTCACCGCGTTTTAGCCGCCGTGCTGGAGCCATTTATTTGACAGTTGTTGTGGTTCAACGTACGATAAACACTGTCATTTGCTTTGTGATATGTGCTCATCTGTGATGAGTTTGTTTATATGTTTATCTGTATCCGACCCGCATAAGCTGCGCCCATATTACTCAAATGTCGCGAGCCGTTCGTAAGGACGGTTCGCTTTGTTGTGTAACGAATCCATAAAAAGGAGTGAGCATGCCTATCATCGCAGCGCTCGTTGGCATCATTTTGGGTGCCATCGCCGCCATTGCCTACATGCGCACCGCCAAGCAGGGTAGTCTTCACGAGGCCGACGAAAAAATCCAGTCGGCACACGCACAGGCTGAGTCCCTGATCGGTGATGCTAAGCGTCAGGCCGAGACCCTCAAAAAAGAGGCTCTGCTCGAGGCTAAAGAGGAGATCATCAAGAACAAGCAGGCCGCCGAGGCCGAGGACAAGCAGCGTAAGAACGAGATTCGTACGCTCGAGAACCGCGTGATGCAGCGCGAGGAATCCCTCGATCGCCGCAACGACGCTCTCGACAAGCGCGAGCATCAGCTGTCCAGCCAGGCCGGTCAGGTCGAGAAGCGCTCCCGTGAGCTCGAGGAGCTCTGCGCAAAGCAGACCTCCGAGCTCGAGCGTATCGCCGACCTTACCCGCGAGGACGCCCACAAGGAGCTCCTCAATAAGGTTCGCGGCGAGGTCACCCACGAGGCCGCCACGATCATTCGCGAGTCCGAGCAGCAGGTTCGCGCCGAGTGCCACAAGACCGCCCAGGAAATTCTGTCTCTGGCGATTCAGCGCTGCGCTGCCGACCACACTGCCGAGGTCACCGTTACCTCCGTGCACATTCCCTCTGATGACCTCAAGGGCCGTATCATCGGTCGCGAGGGTCGCAACATCCGGACCTTCGAGCAGGTTTCCGGCGTCAACCTCGTGATCGACGACACGCCCGAGACCGTCGTTCTTTCGAGCTTCGACCCGGTCCGTCGTGAGACCGCCCGTGTCGCCCTCGAGAACCTCATCGCCGACGGCCGCATTCACCCTGCCCGTATCGAGGAGATGTATCACAAGGCCGCCGACCTGGTTCAGCAGCGCGTGCGCGAGGCTGGCGAGCAGGCTGCCTTCGATACCGGCATCCACGACCTGCACCCCGAGATCGTCAAGACCCTTGGTGCCCTGCGCTACCGTACCTCGTTTGGTCAGAACGTACTTCAGCACTCCCTCGAGGTCTCTGATCTGTGCGGCGTGATGGCTTCCGAGCTTGGCCTGGACGTTGTGACTGCCAAGCGCGCTGGCCTGCTGCACGACCTGGGCAAGGCAATCGACCATGACGTCGAGGGCCCGCATGCCGTCATCGGCGCCGAGCTGGCCCGCCGTTATGGCGAGAAGCCCGTTATCGTCCACGCTATCGAGGCTCACCATGCCGATGTCGACCCCAACACGGTGCTCGATGTCCTGGTGCAGGCCGCCGATGCTGTCTCTGCCTCTCGCCCCGGTGCCCGTCGCGAGTCTGCCGAGAACTACATCAAGCGTCTTGAGAAGCTCGAGGAGATCGCCAACTCCCATGACGGCGTCGAGCGCACCTATGCCATGCAGGCTGGTCGCGAGGTCCACGTCATGGTTCAGCCGGACAAGATCTCCGATGCCCAGTCCACGGTCCTGGCTCACGATATCGCCCATCAGATCGAGGAAGAGATGGAGTATCCCGGTCAGGTGCGCGTCGTCGTGATTCGCGAGAGCCGCGCTGTCGATATCGCTAAATAACATGAGCGACGCGAACGAGCTCATCTCATTTATCGCGTCGATGTCGGGGGAGGGCAACCTTCGCGTCGAGGAGAACCTTGGCGAGGGGTATGTCCGCCTCCGCGTTTCGGAGGCCGAGCGGCGCCAGGCAAAGCACGACATTCAGCATGTCGAGGATATCGTCATCGAAATGCTCCGTAATGCTCGCGATGCCGGCGCCGACAAGGTCTATCTCGCCACGACCAAGGAAGACGGCGTCCGCACGCTTGTCTTTCTGGATAACGGTTCGGGCGTTCCGCAGGATATGCAAGAGCGAATCTTTGATGCCCGCGTTACCTCCAAGCTCGAGAGCATGAAGATGGACCGTTGGGGCGTTCACGGTCGTGGCATGGCATTGTTTTCGATCAAGCAGAACACCGATGAGGCCCGTGTGGTCACGTCCGGCGTCGATCTTGGTTCAGCCTTCAAGGTGAGCGTTGCGGCCGACCGCCTCAGTGAGCGTGCCGATCAGTCCAGCTGGCCCCAGGCCGTCAAGGATGAGGACGGACGTTATGTCTGCGCTCGCGGTCCACATAATATTATTCGCGCTGCTTGTGAGTTTGCGCTCGAGGAGTTGCGTGGTTGCGATGTCTATCTTGGTTCTCCGTCTGAGATTGCCGCGACCCTTTATGCTCAGGCGTCAAGTCGGCTCGATACGTCTCGTCTCCTGTTCATTGATGACGAGAGCGAGCTTCCGGTTGTCGATCGTTTAGGCCTTGCTTCTGATGCCGAGGACTTTATCCGTATTTGTTCGGGTTTGGGTCTTGAGATGTCCGAGCGCACGGCCCATCGCATTTTGGCAGGGCAGATTAAGCCCGTTCGCGGTGTGACCGCGCGTCTGCTGCGCGAGCGTGATTCGTCCTCGCATGCGCCGGCTCCTGTCGATCTCGCGAAGGATCGTCGCGGGCTACGTATTGCCAAGGATGACATGGCACAGTTTTCGCGCGCTGTGGAACGCGACTTTAATGACCTTGCCGCCCGGTACTATCTCAACCTTTGCGGCGACCCAAAGATCCGTGTTTCGCGTGATCGAATCACCGTGACCTTTGATCTTGCCAAAGAGGAATAGTGCCTTTACCGAGTCCACTCGGTACGATACAGTTATTGCAGTTAAAACGTACTTTTAAATGCAGGAGTTTCTTCATGGATTGCCTGAAGGTATCAAGCAAATCATCGCCCGCGTCCGTTGCCGGCGCCATCGCCGGCATGGTCAAGGATGGTGTACCCGTCAACATCCAGTGTGTCGGCGCCGGTGCCGTCAACCAGGCCATTAAGGCCGTTGCTATCGCGCGCGGTTTTTTGATTCCAACCGGTTTTGATATTTCCTGCGCGCCCGTGTTCTCCGACATCCTCATTAACGGGGAGTCGCGCACGGCCATCCGCCTTTCTATCTACGTTCACCAGATCAATCGAGCTGCTATGGATAACGTCGTCATGGATGATGTTAAGCCTGTGGCATAGCTTCTGCTTGCCTCGTTTCGCTCCCCATCGTTAGGACTTATGCACATGGACCAGCGTTCCGTACGCGATATTCTTGCCGGTAAAACCTACTTTATCCGCACCTTTGGCTGCCAGATGAATCAGCACGACTCCGAGCGTGTGAGCGGTCTGCTTGATTCGTATGGCTGCCTCATGGCGCTCGATCCCGCGCATGCCGATATCGTTGTCTTCATGACGTGCTGCGTGCGCGAGGCCGCCGATACTCGCCTGTACGGTCAGTGCAATTCCTGCAAAAGCCTGCCGCCTTCGCCTTCGGGCAAGCGCGTGGTTGCCGTTGGCGGTTGCATCGCGCAGCGCGATGGTGAGGGCCTGCTCACCAACGTCGATAACGTCAATGTCATCTTTGGTACGCATTCCATCGCACATGTGGCCGAGCTCATTGCCGAGGCGTTCCTGGACGGCAAGCGTCATATCCGCACCAATGAGCATGAGGATACGGATGCCATGAGCATGCCGTGGCATCGCGAGACCCAGTATCACGCCTGGGTGCCTATCATGACGGGCTGCAATAATTTCTGCACCTATTGCATCGTGCCGTACGTGCGCGGTCGCGAAAAGAGCCGCCCCTTCGAGGAAATTGTCGATGAGCTGACCGGTTTGGTGCGCCAGGGCGTGCGTGAGATTACACTGCTGGGCCAAAACGTTAACTCATATGGTCGCGATCTGTTTGGCAAGCCGCGTTTTGCCGATTTGCTGCGTGCCGTGGGCGATACGGGCGTGGAGCGTATCTTCTTTACGTCTTCGCATCCCAAGGATCTGCTGCCCGAGACCATCGACGCCATGGCCGAGACATCTGCCGTTATGCCGCAACTGCACCTGGCCGTCCAGTCAGGTTCGACGCGGATCCTCAAAGAGATGAATCGTCGTTATACACGCGAGGACTATCTGGGCCTGGTCGATCGCATTCGCAACCGCATGCCCGATATCGCGCTCTCGACCGACATTATCGTTGGCTTCCCGGGCGAGACTGAAGAAGACTTTGAGCAGACGCTCTCACTTGCCGAGACGGTCCGCTATGCTCAGGCCTATACCTTCATCTATTCCAAGCGCGCCGGTACTCCGGCCGCCGAAATTGACGATCCTACGCCGCATGAGGTTATTCTTGAGCGTTTCAACCGCCTGGTTAAGGTTATCGAGACCACGGCACACGAGTATAACCAGGGCGAGCTTCATACTGTGGTTCCGGCGCTCATTGAGGGAACGAGTAAAAAGAACGACGCGGTCCTGCTGGGCAAGAGTCCCAAGAATCAGACCGTGCATGCGCCTATCCCCGAGGGTTACAGCATCGATCAGCTTGTTGGTAGGATCGTTGATGTTGACGTTGACGTTGCCAAGACCTGGTATTTGTCCGGCTCCGTTGTGGGCGAGCCGCGCTAATGGTTTCTCCCGGGGCAGGTCTTTCCGCCGTTGCGATCGTCGGTCCGACGGCGGTTGGTAAGAGTGATGTTGCCGACCGTTTGGCAGCTCGTCTTTCGTCCGAAGTGCTGTCGTGCGATGCGATGCAAATCTATCGCGGCATGGACATCGGTACCGCAAAGATGGTGCCCGATGAGTGCACGGCGCCGCTGCGTCTCGTCGACATTGTAGAGCCGGGTGTGGCATATTCTGCTGCGCTTTATCAGGCTGACGCTCGCGCGCATGTTGAACGTCTCCTTGGTTCGGGTTGCCTGCCGGTTTTTTGCGGAGGTACGGGGCTGTATCTCAAGGCTGCCCTCGATGAGATGGACTTTCCCTCGGGTGAACTTGAGGACGATCGCCGTGCGGGCTATCAGGAGCTTTTCGAGCGTATTGGCGAGGAAGAGCTGCATGCCCTGCTTGCCGAGCGCGATCCAGAATCGGCTGCTGTTATTCATCCCCATAACGTGCGGCGTGTGATTCGCGCGCTTGAGATGCATGATGATGGCGTCTCCTATGCGCAGCAAAAGTCGCAGTTTAGTGTTCCGCACGAGCATTATCATGCCCTATGGTTTGGTCTGACGCGTAATCGCGAGGTGCTCTACGAGCGCATTAACCTGCGCGTCGATCTGATGTTTGAGCAGGGTCTTGTCGATGAGGTCCGCGGTCTTATGGGCCAGGGGCTGGGTGATGCCCTGACGTCGATGCAGGCAATTGGCTATAAAGAGATCATCGATGCTTTCAATGGCGTGATGAGCATGGATGAGGCTCGCGAACTCATTAAGATGCGTTCGCGTCGTTATGCCAAGCGTCAGCTTTCGTGGTTTAAGCGTGATGACCGTATCGCGTGGTTTGATATGGATGAATGTACGATCGATGAGGTCGTTGAGGATATCCTGCATCGTATTGAGGCTGCCTAATGGCCCGTTTCCCCCTTGTTCCCACGGCACCCGAGCCCGAGCGTGCCATTTTAGTTGGTGTTGAGTGGTGCGACAATGCATGGCCGCTCGATCGCTCGCTTGATGAGCTGGAGCGTCTTGCCCACACAGCTGGTGCCCGGTGCGTGGCACGCTTGTCGCAGCGTTTGGTAAAGCCGTATCCTAAATCGTTTATCGGTTCCGGTAAGGTTGAAGAGCTGTGCGGCCTGGTGCATCGCATGGATGCCGATGTCGTTATTTTTGACGACGACCTGACCCCCTCGCAGCAATCCTATTTGGAGAAAGCCGTGGGCGAGCCGGTAAAGATTATCGATCGTACAGCACTGATCCTAGATATCTTTGGCCTGCATGCTCAGACGCGTGAGGGACGCCTGCAGGTACAGCTGGCACAGCTTCAATATTTGTTGCCTCGCCTGCGTGGCATGTGGAGCCATCTCGCCAAGGAGCAGACGCGCGGCGGCATCGGCTCACGTTTTGGTCAGGGCGAAAGTCAGCTCGAGGTCGACCGTCGCCTCATTCGTAATAAGATCGCTGCGCTTCGTCGTGAGCTCAAGCAGGTTGAACAGCGTCGCGATGTTCAATCCAAGAACCGCATTGAGTCACCGGCGTTTCGCGTCGCGTTAGCCGGTTATACCAATGCCGGTAAATCGACGTTGCTCAATCGTCTGACCGGCTCTACGGTACTTTCGCAGGACAAGCTGTTTGCTACGCTCGACCCGACGACGCGTTCGTATCGCCTGCCCGGCGGTCGCGGCATGACGATTACCGATACCGTCGGCTTTATTCAAAAGCTGCCCCATGGTCTGGTCGATGCCTTTAAATCGACGCTGTCCGAGGTTTTGGGTGCCGATCTAATTCTCAAAGTCGTAGATGCGTCTGACGAGGACTATGAGCGGCAGCTGGAGGCTGTCGACCGCGTGCTTGATGAGATCGGCGCCGGAGAGCGTTTAACGCTGACCGTATTCAATAAAATCGATCTTCTCGATAGCGTTGATCGATTGAGTTTCCGTCGTCGCTATCCGGAAGCCGTTCTGTTCTCGGCCCAAACGGGCGAGGGGCTCGACGATCTCGTTGATCGCATTGCTCGCGAGGCAGCTGCCACCGATGTGTTGCTTTCCGCTGATATTCCGTATCGCGAGGGCGCTCTCATCACGCTGGTGCATGAGCAGGGAACCCTTCTGCATGAGGAATATCTCGAGGACGGTGTTCGCATTGTGGCGAAGTTGCCGGCTCGTATTGCACCGCGGCTCGAGCGTTATCGCACCGAGTAGACGAGCTCCAAAATGCCCAGAATGATGGGCTGATGCAGCAGATAAAAGGGGAGTGCGTGACGTCCAAGGCCGGCGAGCACCGGCAGGGGGTTGGCGTAGGCCCAGCTGGGGACGGTCTTATCGATTCCCTGCGCTATGTGTGCGGCGAAGTATCCTGCAAGATACATAAAGATAAACGGGATGATGGGGTAGTAATCACCTGAGACAAACCCAGGGCTCGGAAATCCCAGCCACGCCAGGTAGGGGACAGGGTAGATCGTTTTGGGGATGCTCCAGGTGAGGGCGAACAACACAAGGCATAGGGGCATGCCCCATCTCGCCGTTATCTTCTTAAGGACGGGATCGGTCAACGCCACGATGCCGGTGCATGCGGCCATGCAGTAGATGATGCCAAAATTAACCGAATCGTCGAATGAGACAAGTGTTGTTGCCAACCAGACAACGAGTGCTGCTAAGGCGTATTTGGCGGCACGTTTGATATTGTTGCGCGAAAGAGTGCACATCCAACCCGCGATAAACAAAAATACCCAGCTGATGCTGGCGCGCCAGACGTCTTGAAAGACAGTCTGGGTAAACCAAGGCATATCCCAGCCGTACAGGTAGGCGAGATCATAGCAAGCGTGAAAACCTGCCATAGAAATCATCGTAAACCCGCGGACGGTATCAAAGATGGTTATGCGTTTTTGCATTACGAGAACCGGCGCATCAAGCCGACGACTTTGCCCAGGATAACGGGATTCGTTGCATAGATAGGTTCCATGGTGTCGTTCTCGGGCTGCAAGCGCACACGCCCCTGCTCCTTGTAGAACGTCTTGACGGTCGCCGAACCATCAATCATGGCCACGACAATTTCGCCGTTCATGGCACTCTTTTGTTCACGGACGATGATGTAATCGCCATTGAAGATGCCGACATTGATCATTGAGCTCCCATGCACCTCAAGGATAAAGGAACCCTGATCAGTGGCGATTTCGGTCGGGATAGTAAACGTGTCTTCGATATTCTGCTCGGCCAGAATGGGAATCCCAGCCGCGACGCGACCAACGAGCGGTAGCGAGACCGTTCCGCGAGGTGCGGTGGGCTCGTCAGATTTGGAAATTGAGACAGAGGAACCATCCTCGTTAAAGAGTTCCAGGGCGCGCGGCTTGGTGGCATCGCGCTTGAGTAGCCCGCGCGCCTCCAGGGCAGAGAGATGGGCGTGCACGGTGCTGGGGGAGGAAAGGCCCACGGCAGAAGCCATCTCGCGCACGCTGGGCGGATAACCCTTCTCCTGCTGATATTCCTTGATGAAGTCGTAAATTTGCTGCTGACGCTTGGTAATTTTGCGAGCCATCAGGGCATCCTCTCTACCCATGTCAAACAAATGTTCGAATTTTGCTTGACAGGAACAACTGTTCGAAGATAATAATAACCGAACATTCGTTCTCGCGCTAGACATTTTTGTCCGCGCGGCTTGATAAAACTGTTCTCAGCAAAACACGCGAGAGGAGAACATGATGAACGCAACGAATATGGTCCAGGGAAACCTCGCCCTTAAGCTCGAGACGCCTGCAGAACCCACTTTTACGGTTGTTCAGGGTGGCCGCTCCGGCTTTCAGCCTTTGACCGTAAAGCCTGCGCGCAATCAGCAGGCTGTAGTCGCGCCGGCCCGCGTTGCCCTGAAGGTTCCGACGATTGTCGCCGTCGCCGTTGCGCTTACGCTCTTCTTTGTCCTCGCTATGTCGGTCTTTAGCGCTCGTCACGCCGCGTATGCCGAGTCCGTTTCCAACATTACCTACGAGACCATTCGCGTTCAGCCTGGCGATTCTCTTTGGTCGCTTGCCGAAGAATATCCAATCGAAGGCCTTTCCACGCAAGAGACTTCCGACATGATCCGTAGCGTCAATCATCTGGAGCATGGTTCGCTCGCCGCCGGTGCGCATCTTAAGGTTCCTGCTCGTTCGTAATCATTATCGCGCTGCGCATGGTACCCTTGTTATCGTTTAAGAGGAGGTACCATGCGCTGTCCCAAATGCGGCAAGGCACATACCCGCGTCGTTGATTCCCGTATGCAGGAGTCAAATAACACCATTAAGCGCCGTCGCGAATGTTGCTCGTGTAACTACCGCTTTACAACGTTTGAGCGATGCGAGGACCCTATCGAGGTCATTAAGTCAGATGGAACTAAGCAGCGGTTCGATCGCAATAAGCTTCTTGTCGGCTTGATGCGCGCCACCATCAAGCGCGATATCGACACTAAGAAGCTCAATGAGATTATCGATGACATCGAGGTCGAGCTTCGCTCTCGCACGCTGACGGCCGTCACGTCCCATGAGTTGGGTGACATGGTGCTCAAGCGCTTGGCCAAGATCGACAAGGTTGCGTACATCCGTTTTGCCTCGGTCTACCGCGATTTCAAAGACGTCGATGAATTTCTGCAAGAGCTCGACAAGCTAAGGTGATTCCATGTCCAACATTACCGTCAACATAAAGCGTCTCGACCCCACCCTCGAGCTTCCCAAATACGCCCATCCCACCGATGCCGGCTTGGATTTGCGCTCCAACGAGGACTGCGTCCTGAAGCCCTTCGAACGCCGTCTGGTCTCTACTGGGCTGGCCATCGCCCTGCCCGACGGCTACGCCGGCTTCGTCCAGCCCCGCAGCGGCTTGGCCATCAAGCAGGGCCTGTCTATAGTCAACACGCCGGGCCTCATTGACGCCCACTACCGAGGAGAACTCAAGGTTATCCTTATCAACCTGGATCCCACCAACGACATCCAAATCAACAAAGGCGACCGCATCGCCCAGCTCGTCATCCAAGAAGTCCCCACGGTCAACCTCGTAGAAGTAGAAGAACTAGACAAAACCGACCGAGGCAAAGGAGGCTTCGGCTCCAGCGGCGTCGCCTAGGGACGCTCTTATCCCTCCCGCCCGCCTCTCACACATATCATTCCATGCTCAAACATTCTCGCGTCGCTTCGCTCGCTGCGAAACTGCGCGTGGAACGATATAGGTAAGCCCCGGGCGGGCGGCTACTCGCTTGAAACAATATTTACTTTTCTAGTAAGTCGATGCGATGAAGGGACGCCTCCTTTGTCGCATCGACTTACTGTATTTATATTTTCTGGTTCCCCTTTGCAGATTCTACTGGTGGGGAATCTGGTATAGCCGCTGGTACGTTAACGCAGCTTACCTGCGGGAGGCCCCTATATATCGTCCCGCGCGCAGTTTCGCAGCGAAGCGAGAATGTTTGAGCACGGGATGATATATAGGGGCCTCCCGCAGGCAAGCGGACATAAAGACGCTAGCGGATATGCGCGGGTTTTCCGCCCCAGTAGAAGCGGCAAAAGGCTCTTTTGCGCTTTTGGGGTTTGCCTACGAGCTCCATGGTTGCGATGGCTATGTCTTCGGCTGCGTGGGGGCGGCGTAGAACTTCGCCGTTGATGAGTAGCGCTTTGAGTGATTCGGGATGGTCGTGCAGGTGGCGCAGGGTTACGATGAGTTCTCGTGCGGTGGTGACATGCATACTGGCGCCCATGCCGGTGAGCATCGTGGTGTTGGCCTTTTCCTGGCCATAGGACTTGCCCAGCAGGATCATCGGCAGATGCGCGCACAGGCACTCGGTGACGGTGAGTCCGCCCGATTTGAGAATTGCCAGGTCGCAGCCGTGCATGAGGGCCGCCATGTCGTCCACGTAGTCCAGAACCGTAACGTTTTCGAGCTTCATGGCGTCGAAGAGCGTCTTGAGGCGGTCGGCGTATTCCTCATCCTTGCCCGGCAAAAAGACAAAATGCATGTCCTCAAAGCTGCGTAGGAAGGGGAGGGTCTGGTCCATCGCCGCGCGAAAGCGGACGTACGGTTGAGGTAAACTGGCGCCGGCCATAACCAGCACGACGGTCTTGTCGGTGGGGAGGTTGAACTTGGCTAGCTCTTCCTCGCGATCGTAATCCGTGTCGAATCCGGCGCGAATAGGAATGCCGGTAATGCGAATCTTTGCCTCGGGCACCTTGCGCGGACGCAGCGTTTCGGACATAAATTCGTTGGCAACACAGAATAGATCGGTGTCCTTGTGGGGCCACCAGCCCTCGACTTCGTAGTCGGTCGGTACGCAGATGACTGGATAATCGATACCCGTAATTATGCGGGCACCCACGGCAACATTGGCTGCTGTGATGTGCGTTGCGACCACGGCTATGGGCCTGCGGCTACGAATATATTCGTTGAAGGCGGGGAACATGATTCGCGACCATGCCGTGCCGCCACCCCAGAGAAGATGTCCCGTAAGTGTATATCTCCAGGTCAGGTCGTAAATGGGGCGCGTGGCTCCCGTAAAAGAAGCCGCGGTCTTATTACCGTCGAATTTAATACGTCCAAAATCAAGGATATCGAGCACTTCAATCTCAACATCCTCGGGGATGCCATTGGTGCCGCGGATGAGGTCGAAAGCCTGCGCAATCGCATTTGCGGCGGCCTTATGGCCCGAGCCAACGGAGGCGTGCACGATGGTCACGAGAGGTTTTTGCTGAGCCAGGAGCGTGGTTTGCTCCGATTGAGGAGTGCTGTGCGTGAGCAGGGGAGCGTCGTCACTCGTCTGCGCCTGATCCATCGATAACTCCCCTTCAGCTTTGTAATACGGTTTTATCATTGTAGTGCATGAGTGTCACGTTCACGTAAATTTGGGTACGAGCGCAAAGAACGACAACGTTTCGACGAAAGGACGCTTCATGACTACCGATAAGCCGATCGATGTTGCGATTATCGGTGGCGGCCCCGCGGGCTATGCTGCCGCCATTTATGCTGCGCGTGCCAACCTGACGACGACCGTGATTGAGCAGGGCATGTCGGGAGGGCAGATCGCCACAACCAATGAGGTCGAGAACTATCCGGGTTTCCCGCTCCTGAGTGGCGCCGAACTCGGCGAGCGTTTTCAGCAGCATGCAGAGGGCCTGGGAGCACAGGTTACATGGAGCATGGTTACGGGTATCGATTACGATGCCGATGCAGCGTTGTTTACGGTACATCACGATATGGGCGATACGCTGGCCTCGAGCGTTATCGCTTGCATGGGTGCCACGCCGCGTCCGGCAGGTTTCGCAGGCGAGGATACGTATCGCGGTCGTGGCGTTTCATATTGCGCAACATGTGACGGCATGTTCTTCCGCGGCAAACAGGTCTTTGTAATCGGTGGTGGCAATTCGGCATGCGAAGAGGCGCTGTTCCTGTCAGACATTGCCACCAGCGTGACCATCGTGCTGCGCCGCGACCAGTTTCGTGCGCCTGATGGTGTTGTTCAGAAAGTACTCGAAAAGGACAATATTACAGTTAGGTACCAAACTAGTATTGTGGAGCTCTCGGGCGAAGCAATGCCAACGACGATCACCTTTAAGGACAATGCATCCGGTGAGACTCATACCGAGTCATTTGAACCTGGCTCGTTTGGCATCTTTGTCTTTACGGGGATGCTGCCGCATACCGAGCTGGTTGAGCATCTAGTCGATCTGGCTCCTGACGGCGGCATTGTCACCGACGATTCGATGGCCACCCGTACGCCCGGCTTATTCGCAGCCGGCGATATCCGTTCCAAGCGTTTACGCCAGGTTGTGACCGCTGTTTCGGACGGAGCCATAGCGGCAACGAGCGCATACGCGTTTCTCCGTGGATAAGTACGATAATATATCTTATGTAAGGTTGCTATCTTTACACAAAGTGGTTGGACGATGCATCAATGTGTTGTCCAACCACTTTTACTTGCCGGCTATGTGGTATGCAAAACTAGATAACCTAGAATACAATATAGTAAATGAACGGAGGACCTTTATGAACCACGTTAAACACGTTATTCCGATGTCCGATTCGTCGGTCAGTATTAAGCCTGAGGATATTCAGCCCACGGTGCTGCCCGATGCATTTATTCAGTCCGAAATCGTGTGCAAACTCAATACGTTGAGTCTGTCGCGCTATGACCAGTTGCCCAATGTGACGCTCTATCGCGACCAGGTTATTGAGTATGTTGCGCTGTGGATGGAGCCGCTGTCCATTTGCGTTGAGCAGCCCGTCATTACGCCATCGATGATCAACAACTACGTTAAGGTCGGCCTGGTGCCTGCTCCGGTTAAAAAGCAATATGGCCGCGAGCAGATTGCCCGCCTGATCGCTATCTGCCTCTTTAAGCAGGTGTTACCTATTGCTGCGGTGCAGGCACTCTTTAACATTCAGCGTTTGAGCTACGATGCCCCGACGGCCTTCGATTATGTGGTCGATCAGCTCGAGGCATCGATTCGTTCGGCGTTTTCCGTCGAGCAGGCGCCGGTTCCCGATACGGCGCATCAGGTAACGCGTGAGTCGCTGCTTGTGCGCAGTGCGGTTTCATCCTTCGTTTCGAAGGCGTACCTGATGAGCTATCTAAAGTTTAATGGGTTTAATAGCTAGCCAACGTATATAACGGGCGGAACAAAGGGCCATCTGTCACTTTGTCCCGCCCGTATTTTTGCTTGGTTGGACGTTATTGGCCCGAAGCCACGCCCATGCCGTAGCCGATGATGAGGCCGTGCATCTCGGCGTAATAGGAATCTAGCCCGTTACAGGGCATGATGATAGTCTTGGAGCCGGGCCAATGCTCGACTATGCGGTCAGTAAGCGTATGGGCTCCAGCTTCGTTCTCAACGTGATCGATGACGACCTCGCCGCCCGTAAAACCCTCGGCTTCCATGGTATCGATGATCTTGTTGAGCATCTTCTTTTCGCCACGCGTGTGACCGACGAGTTCGATTTTACCGGCCTCACTCGCCGTGCCCAAAATGCGGATATTGAGCTTGTTGGCAATGACGCCGGCTGCCTTAGGGATACGTCCGGCTTTGGCCAGGTTTTCGTAATTGCACAAGCTGAAGAGGATTTTGCTGTTCTGTTCAAGGCTATCGAAGTATGCGCAAGCGTCCTCGAATGAGACATCCGGATTGCTTGCAAGATAGCGGTCGAACAGCAAGAAAATGAGGTCCATTTTGCCGCCAGCTGCGCGCGAATTGACTAGATGAATCTGCCGGTCGGGCTCCTCGGCAAGAACCATATCGCGAGCCGTGGCTGCCGCATTGTAGCTGCCCGACACGCCCTCAGAGATTGGCATGCAGATGGTCTTGTCTGCCAATTTGAAGAGCTCGGCCCACTCCCCTACGCTGGGACAAGCGCTCGAAGAAGCGTTCGTCTCCGCCTGAACAGCGCAGTTGAGCTCATGAACATCGAGCGAAAGGTCATCGATGAATTCACGCTCCCCCACTCGAATTTTGAGGGGCGCAAATGCAAAGGTGGTATGGGGCGCGGTCGGTTGCCAATCGCGGAGGTTGCAGCTTGAATCGGAGATAAGTGCCCAGCTCATAGAGGGTCCTTTCTAATTGTTCCTCAACAATTATAGCCATCTTGCAAACTGAATGTACGGCTATCTAGTTTTGAATACTAGATAGCCGTACAAGATTAGAGAAAAAAAGAATGGACCTCGCGACTTAAAGCCACGAGGTCCACATTCACACGCTGTGTAAGATGACTTAGTAACGCACGAAGATATAGTTGTTGTTCATGCCGGCGGCAACGGAGCTGATGATAACACCCGTGTTGTAGTCGGAAGCATGAATCATCTGACCACCACCGATGTAAATGCCGGTGTGGTACGAATTGACAACAACGTCACCGGGCTGCGGATCAGACACACGCGTCCAGCCCATAAAGGTACCCGTGGTGCCGAGGCGGCAATAGCGACCAGTGAGGCAATAGCTAACAAAACCAGAGCAGTCGAAGCTGTTCGGGCCAATTCCGCCCCAGGAATAAGCGCAACCAAGCTTGCTGTATGCACGCGAGACAACAGAACCGCCATCGACGGACTGGCTCGGAGCAGAAGGCGTCGGAGCCGGAGCAGGCGTGGAGGGCTGCGGCGTCGGAGCGGGTGTCGGCGTAGGAGCCGGAGTGTTGCCGCCCTGGTTGTTATTGCTGGTCTGGCCACCGTTGTTGGTGTTCTCGGTCGTACCGGCAGTCTCGTTGCTCACCGTGGCCTTCTCGGCGGTGCTAGCGTTGATGCCGGCCTGCAGTGCGGCATTGGCCTCGGCCTCGGCGGCAAGCTCGGCCTGCAGCTGCGAATCCAGGGAATTTACGACGTTCTGGGCTTCAGCCTGCTGAGCATTAAGCTCGTCGACCTTCTTTTGCGTGGCGGCGACGTTCTTCTCCTGCTCGGCCTGCTTATCGGTGAGCTGCTGCTTAAGCTCCTTTACCTCTTGAATGGTCTGAGCCTGCTTATCGGAAACTTTGCCGTAGTAGAACAGACGGTTGAGCATATCGCTCAGATCATCGACACCCGTCAGAACCTGAAGCAGGCTCAGACCGCCGGTTTTGTACTCGCCGGCGACATAGGTCGAGAGCTTGGCCTGACCATCGGCGATCTCCTGCTGCTTTTGCGTGATCTCGCCGGCAGTCTGATCGAGCGCCTGCGTCTGCGTGGCAAGCTCATCGTAAATCTGCTGGGTTTGGGTGCCGATCTGCTCGAGTTTCGTACGAGCAGCGGCAAGGTCGGATGCGGTATCGGCGTAGGCAGGAGCCGCGAGGCCCAAGCCCAAAACACAAGCGAGGGTTGCCGTAGCAGCGCAGCGTGCCATGTTTTTGTGCGTGTTTGCTGTGCGCATGTAGCTTCCTTTCCAGTAACTAAGGGTAACGGCTAGTCCACCGTCACCAGGCTAAAGAGCTCCACATCATCATCAGACGGCGTGAGCTTCTCGCGCGGGTTGAGAAACGCAAGCTCAAGGATACAACCGTAACCGACAAGCTTTGCGCCCATATCTCGCACCAGTTTACCTGTTGCCTCGACGGTTCCGCCCGTCGCGACCAAGTCGTCCAGAATCAACACGGTATCTTTAGAGCTGATAGCGTCGGCATGGATTTCAATGGAATCCGTTCCGTACTCGAGCTCGTAGCTCTGGCTTACGGTCTCGCGCGGCAGCTTGCCCGGTTTACGTGCAGGAACAAAGCCGGCGCCAAGGGCTACAGCCACCGGTACGCCAACCATAAAGCCACGGGCCTCGGGACCCACGACCTTGGTGATTCCCATGCCGGCAAAGTGCTCGGCGAGGGCATCGGTCATGGCTTTGAGCGCCTCGGGGTTGTCAAAGAGCGGCGTGATGTCTTTAAAGATGACTCCGGGCTCGGGATAGTCGGGGATGTCGACGATTTGAGATTCGAAGTCGTACATTGCATGACCTTTCAATGGGTTGCCGGATAAGCGGTAGCTGTTATTTGCCCGCGGTGACAGTGTCGGATTGCGAAGGGGCGACAACCTTGAGCGGCTTTACGAGAGAATCCTCGTGTGAAGCCGGCGCGGCAGTTTCTTCGTTTTTGGCCTTGGTGGACTCGGAGCGAGCGATTTCCTCATCGAGTGCATCGATATCGGCATCCTCGACCACGGCGTTGAGCGACTCAAAAACGCGGTTTTTGAGCAACGCGGTGTGCACGCCTTCCGTCAGGTCGTGAAGCTTCTTAAACGCACGCTCGAGCTTGGCGTCGCGCTCGTCATCGGAGGTGTCCATGCCGAGCATGCTCACGAGCACCTGCTCAAACATCGAGGACTCGCGGTTGGCGGAAGACACGTACTGACGCAGGTTGCGGGGCTCGATATGGAAGCGTGACAGCTCGGAGCAGTAGCGGATGATTGGAAAATCGCGACCATCGACGAGCTCACGATTCTGCGGACTCTTGATGATGCGAATGAGGTCGTTCTCGGCGAGCGAGCGGATAAACGAAATCTCGACGCCCAGCATATCGGGAATGGTCTCAATGGGATGCAGCTTTTGCTTAGTCTCCTTGGGCTCCGTCTTGAGCGGAACATCGGACAGCAAGCCCACCTCGTAAGCGAGCGTTGACAGGTCCGTGGCGTTTTCCAAGCGCTGCTTAATCACGTTGAGCGGCATGTAGCGGGTCTTCTGCAAATGCAGGATGACCTCCAGGCGATCAACGTCCTCCTTAGAGTATTGACGGTATCCCTTAGGCGTACGATGAGGGGTAATGAGCCCCTCATCTTCTAGAAATCTAATTTTTGAGTTCGAAAGATCGGGGTATGCGCCTCGAAGTAGGTTGACGACTTGGCCGATACTCAGATAGTTGCGTTCGGCCATGCCCTACTCACCGGTTTCGATGCGCTCCGGCGTGCTCTCGTGGTAGATGAGCGTAAACGTACCGATCTGGACGGAAGAACCGTCGTGCAGCGGGGCTGCATTGACGATGGCACCGTCGACCCAGGTGCCATTGAGCGAGCCCAAGTCCTCGATGCGAGCGCCGAGGCCCTCGCGGATAATGCGCGCGTGGCTGCGCGATACGGTCATGTCATTGAGGAAGATGCCGTTCGCAGGATCGCGGCCGATGGTGGTCACGTCGTCCTCGAGCTCAAAGGCGGCACCAGTCTGCGGACCCTTGACGATGGACAGAACGGGGGCGGTGATGCGCACGTTGGCCATGAGGTCGGGAACGGTGACGTCGCTTGAAGGCACGCGGAATACGCAGGTAGCGTCAGCAGTCTTATCATTCTGAGGCATATTGTTAACCATGTTGTCCATGACAACCCCTAACTTATCGCGGACGTGCCGCAAATAATGAACCGTACGTAATCATACCCCAACGAATCAGTCTTCGATTTCAGGGTTCAGAAAGTCGATGTCCTCGTCCTCGGGATGCGCGAGAGCCTGTTTAATGGCCACTCCGCCCTTAATGGAATAGATGACAGCCGTGAGCATGGAGAAGATCACGCCGCCGTACACAAAGAAGATGCCGAGGGGCACCGAGCTTCCGTTGAGGCCCGGGAAGGCCGTAAGGGTTGAAGGTAAAAGATGCAGGCCGTCAATAACGGGGAACCCGAGCAGCATGAGCGAGAAGCCGGTCATGAGCAGTGCAGTGGCAATCTTTCCGGGAAAGACGACATCGATGGGGCGACGGTGATAATGACGAACGATAAGCGTGCCGATGCCCAGATAGATGTCGCGGCCAATAATGAGCACGCAGACCCAGATGGGCAGCTCTCCGCGGACCACCAGCCCAAGTACGCCGGTGAACAGCAGCGCACGGTCGCAGATGGGGTCCATGACCTTGCCGAGCCACGAGACCGTCTTGGTCATGCGGGCGATCTGACCGTCCATCCAGTCGGTAGAGGCGGCAACGGCGTAGATAACGATGGCGATGACGCGGTTGTTATCCGTCACAAACAGGTACAGAAATACCAGAGTGAGGATCAGGCGCGTAAAGGTGATGAAATTGGAGATCGTAAAGATCTTATTCGACGGGTAATCGGAAGTGCCGATAAGCTCCTTTTTGATCTTCTTTTTGATGCCCACAGGACTCCCCCGCTGGTTAACGACAAAACTTTCGCTACTATACCCGTTCCGGCGATGTCTATCCAGCGTAAGCATAGAGAGTCCAGACATGAGGAAGGCGCTTTTGGGCGGCGGTGGATTTCACATTCGTGTACATCAGCCTCCAAACATGCCGAAAAATGTCGGTTTTGGAGGGTGATGTACACGTTTTGATTCGGTGATTACATCGATCGGGAAAGTTGTTGCCTTAAGCAAATTAATCATGATGTGCGGGTCGAGAAGGGTTGGCGCCAAAAGAACCCAACGGCCGTTATGGCTTCGTTAGAAACGCGCCCCACCATGGATGGTGAACCCGAAAGGTAAGGCGCGCGGGCACGGTGACTCGGCCCGCGCTCCCGGAAGAGAAAGGATAAACCCATGGGTTACATGCTCGAGACGCGTGGGCTCACCAAGCGCTTCGGCCGCGGCGACCAGGCGCAGGACGCCGTGGCCGACGTGAGCCTTCATATCCGCGAGGGCGAGGTGTACGGGCTGCTCGGTCCCAACGGCGCCGGCAAGTCGACAACGCTCAAGATGATCTGCGGGATGCTGCGGCCGACGGCCGGGGAGATCCTCTTTGCCGGGCACGCCTGGCGCCGCGAGGACCTCTACGCAATCGGCAGCCTCATCGAGGAGGCGCCGCTCTACCCCAACCTCACCGCGCGCGAGAACCTGCGCGTGCGCACCACGCTGCTGGGCCTTCCCGAGAGCCGCATAGATGAGGTACTCGCCGCCGTGGACCTCGCGGACACCGGGAAGAAGCGCGCCGGGCGCTTCTCGATGGGCATGCGGCAGCGCCTGGGGCTCGCGCTGGCGCTGATCGCCCGGCCACGCCTGCTCGTGCTCGACGAGCCCACCAACGGCCTCGACCCCATCGGCATCGAGGAGCTGCGCGCCCAGATCCGCGGCTTCGCGGCGGCGGGTACGACGGTGATCGTCTCGAGCCACATTCTCTCCGAGGTGCAGCAGATGGCGGACACCATCGGCATCATCTGCGGGGGGCACCTCGCCTACGAGGATGCGCTTCGGCCCGGGCAGGACCTCGAGGAACTCTTCATGAGCTTCTGCCGGGAAGGGCGACGAGCGCGCGGGGAGGTTGCGGCATGATGGGCGAGAAAGGCTGCCTGCTCGCGGGCCTGCGCGCCGAGGCCCTGAAGTCGCGCCACGCGGCGCCGGTTCGCCTGGCCGTGCTCATGGCGCTGCCGATGCCGCTGCTCGGCGCGATGCCCTACCGGGGCGTGCAGATATTCAGCGCATGGAACTACTGGTACGCGCTCTTCCTGCCCGTGTCTCTCTCGCTCGTGGTGGCGTGCGTCGCGCGGGCGGACGCTCGCACGCGGATGCGGGGGCTTTTAGGCCTGGGCTTCCCGCTCGGGCGCGCCTGGTGGGCCAAGGCGCTCTGGTGCCTCGCGCTCTGCACGCTCTCGAACCTCGTGGTCTTCGGCATCTACCTCGCGGGATCGGCGTTCTCCTCGCAGGGCCTCACGGCCGCGGGTACGCTCACGATGCTCTTCTGCGCGCTCGTCAACACGGTGACCGCGGCGTGGATGATCCCCGCAGGGCTCTTTCTCACGGTGCGGCTCGGCATGCTCGCGGGCATCTTCTGCCCGCTCGTCGCGCAGCTCGTGGGTGGGTTCGCCTGGTCGTTGGTGCCGTTGCCGCAGCTCTTTCCGCCGTCGGCGAGCATGGTCATCCCCACGAGCTTCATCCCCGTGCTGCCGAGCGGCGAGCCACTCGCGGCGGACATGGCGCTCGGCGGGGCGCTCGCGGCGGATGGCATGCTCACGCTGGCGGGCCTTGCGGTCTGCGCGCTCGCGTTCGCCGCGCTCACGGCGGCGGGCGCGGCCTGGTTCGCGCGCTCCGAGGAGAGGTGATGGCCGTGACGCGACTCTCCGACCCGACGCCGCGCATGACTCTCTCGCGGGCCCTGCTCTCCGAGGCCCTGCGCCTGGCACGCTCCCCGCTCACGGCGGTGCACCTCGTCTGCGGCCTGGCAGCCGGTCTTGCCTGCGGCGAGTACTTCTCCGTAGCCCGATGGGACCCGGCGCTGGGCGCGGACGCCTACGCCCAGTTCCTCGGCGCCCTCATGCCGCTCATGTCCGCCATCGTCTGCGGGCTCGCCGTGGACGAGGAGCGCGCTGCCGGGCGCCTCGCCAACTTTACGGCGGTCCCCTCGCGCGGGCGCGCCGTCGCGGCGAAGCTGCTCGCCCTTGCGGCGCTCGGCGCCGCCGCGCTGGCCGTGGCGCTCGGCGTGTTCGGGGCCGTGCTCGCCATTGCCGGGCGCCTGCCGCTCGGGCCCGCTCCGCTTGCGGCCGCGTGGGCGGGCATCGTGCTGGGCAGCCTGCCCCTCTACGCGCTGTGGCTCGGCGTGGCCCTGCGCCTCGGCCGCAACGCCGCCATCGGCGCCGGCGCTGCGGGGGTGCTCCTCGCGTTCTTCTCGGTGGGCGGACTTGCGCACGGCCTCATGACCGGCGAGCTCACCGGTGCCCTGGCGACGCCCCTGAGCTGGGTGCCGCTCGCCTGGCCCGCTCGCCTGGGGTCGCTCGGGGTGGAGGCCTTTATCGACGCCGCGCGTGCGGCGAGCCCTCTCCTCACGACTGCGCTCGCAGGCCTCGTGCTCACCCTGGCAGCCGACGCCGTCCTTCTCGCCTGGTTCTGCCGCTTCGAGGACGGGAGGGTAGATGCGTAGAAAGCCGCTCGCCGCTGTGCTCGTCCTCCTCTCCGCAGCGCTCGTCCTGGGCGGGAATGCCCTGCTCGACGCCGGCTGGGGGTCGGCGCTGCGCTCGATCGCCGACCGCGTGCTGCCCAACCCTGAGATCGCCATGTGGGCGCCCGCGCCCGAGCCCGGCAGCCACGTGAGCTCCTTCGCCGACGCCACCGGGGCGGGGGCAAACTACGTCTACCTGGTGGACGCGGCGGACGACAGAGGCGATGTCAGAGAGCTCCAGCTCATCTTCTTCGGGCGGGAGTCGAACGGCGAGGGCTGGCTCGAGATCGAGGCGCGCGGCGGCTCGGGCGTGCGCTACCGCGTGTGCGACGCGGCCGAGGCAACCGTGGCTGCGCGCAGGGCTCTAGACCGCTGGGCGCGGCGCTAGTACAATTCCGACGAGAGTTTCAGGAGGTCAACATGGCGAGGATACTGGCAGTGGATGATGAACGGGCGATCCTCGACGCGCTCGCGCGCGTCCTCGGCCGCGACGGCCATGAGGTCGTCAGGGCGGCGGACCCGACGGCGGTCCCGGGGATGGACCTCTCGCGCTTCGACCTCGTGCTCTGCGACGTCATGATGCCGGGGCTCGACGGCTTCGAGCTCGTGCGGCAGATCCGCCCGGACTTCGACGGGCCCATCGTCTTCCTGACCGCGCGCGTGGCCGAAGAGGATGCCGTGACCGCCTACGGCCTGGGCGCCGACGACTACGTCCGCAAGCCCTTCGGGGCCGCGGAACTGCGCGCCAAGGTCGCGGCCCATCTACGCCGTGAGCGTCGGCCGCGCTCGCACGCCCTCTCCTTCGGGGAGGTGCGGATCGACCTCGGGGCGCGCGACCTCTCCGTGGGCGGCGAGGCCGTGCCGCTCACGCCCACCGAGTACGCCATCTGCGAGTATCTCGCCCGCCACCCCGGGCAGGTCATGAGCCGCGCGCAGATACGCGAGGCGGTGCTCGGCTGGGAGAGCGACGCCGACGACGCGGCCATATCCATGCAGGTCAGCCGCGCGCGGAGGAAACTCTCCGAGGCCGGCGCCGATCCAATCGCGACCGTCTGGGGGATGGGGTACAAGTGGCAGCTCTGAGGATCGGGGCGCGAGGTCGCGGGGGCATGCCGCTCTCCTTCGTCATCGCGCGCTACTTCGCCTACGCGTTCGCGGCGGTCGCCACGGCGTGGCTCGCCTCGTTCATGGTGCTCTCCGTGGCGATCAACGCGGGCTTCGTCTACGAGGCAAGCTGGGGGCCGGCCAATGCGCGCGAGGTCGCGGAGGGCCTGGCACGCGACGGCGTCTGCGGGCAGCAGGACGTGCCGACGGCCTACCGCTACCTCATCCTGAACAAGGACGGATACGTGCTGATGACAGACCTCGAGGGCACGCGGCTCGAGGATGCGACGGAAATGGCCAGTACGGCACTCGCCGCGGATCCGGGCACAGTGGAGATCGAGGGCGGGGGCTCGGGCCTCACCTACGCTGCGTTCCCGCTCAAGGGCGGCGGGGCCTGCGCACTCGTCAGCGAGTACCTGCCGCAGTGGGTCTCGCGCGATCTCGCCAGCCTGCTTCCCAACCCGCAGAACCTCATGCTCGTCGGCGCCGCTGTGGGAAGCGCGCTCGCGCTCGCGCTCGTGGCGCGCCGTGCGAGCCGCGTGATCTCGCGCAAGATGGCGCCGCTCGCGGAGGCGGCGGGGCGCGTCGGCGCGGGGGAGCTCGACTTCGCGGTCGGCAGCACCAACGTGCGCGAGGTGAACGACGTCCTCGCCGCGATGGACGCCATGCGGGCCTCCCTCGCCGAGTCGCTCGAGGCCCGCTGGGCCGCGGAGCGGGGGCAGCGCGAGCAGATGACGTCGATCGCCCACGACCTCAAGACGCCGCTTACTGTGCTGCGCGCCAACGCCGACTTCGTGGCGGAGGAGCTGGAAGACGAGAAAGACGCCGACCTCGCGGCCGCCGCGCGCGACATAGCCGGCAGTGTCGAAAGGCTCGACGACTACGTGCGCCTGCTCATCGAGGCCTCGCGCGGGTCCGGCGGGGCGGAGAGGGCCCCCATGCGGCCGGCCGAGCTCTGCGAACAGGTCCTCGCCGAGGCCGCCCAGATCGCCCGGGCGCGAGGCGTGACGCTCAACACGGCCACGGGCCCCGCTGTCGCGGGCGCGCCCGAGGCCGCGCTCGACCGAACCGCCCTGGCGCGAGCCGCCGCGAACCTCGTGGCCAACGCCGCCGAGCACGCGCGCTCGCGCGTGGCGGTCTCCTGCGACGTCGCGGGCGGACACCTCGTCATCGAGGTGGCCGACGACGGACCGGGCTTTTCTCCCGCCGCCCTCGAACGCGGCTGCGAGCGCCTCTTCACAGACGACTCGTCCCGCTCCTCGCGCGACGGAGGCCGCCACTACGGGCTCGGCCTCCACGTCGCCTCCGAGGCCGCGAGCGCCCACGGGGGCTCCGTCTCGCTCGCCAACAGCCCCTCGGGCGGCGCGGTGGTCACCATCGCGGTCCCCCTGTGCGGGATCTGACGATTTCCTCGATGTCTACCTCGACTGCGATATGTCGCTCGCCGAGGCCGCGACGAGATGGTGTTGCGACTGCCCCATTTGGTGCTTCTAGCTCAAATTTGATCTGATGTAAGGCCCGTGCAATCCTGCATGGGCCTTTCTTTTGGCAATTGCTCGACCGATTCGTGGCTTGAAACACAAATTATCGAGTTAAGGAGACATGGGGTCACACAGCGGCTCTCAGAGCGCCCGCCGCACTCCCCCGCCATTACCCTGCGGCGTCCTCGTATAGAGCCCATCCCGCTTGGCGTTTCGTTGCAACAGCCCACTTGTCCACCGATCAAGTGAACTACTGGAATAAATACAGCGACATGTTTGTCCGTTATAGTCGCTATATCTGTGTTAATCGCCGCGATAAATACAGCCTGTACTCGGCTGCATACCAGCTACGCGTATGTAGATTCATATCGCGTTAATAAATCGGCTCAAGCGCGTGCAAAACGCGCAAGTAGCCGCAAAAGGCGATTATCGCGTAGGTAGATTTTTGGCACCCTGTTGCTTAATCAAAATTAAGCAATTGCTTAAAACAAAAAAGGTCAGGCACTAGGTGCCTGACCTGCAAACTTCTGGTCGGGACGACTGGATTCGAACCAGCGACCCCTTGACCCCCAGTCAAGTGCGCTACCAAGCTGCGCCACGTCCCGAAGCTTTTGTTTGTTGCTCTGCTCTCGCTCGCAACAAGGAGTATATTAACCCGAAACTTTAGACTTGTGCAAGAACTTTTTTATAAATTTTGAAGCAAGTCCAAAATTGTATCTGCGAGCTGGGGTTTTGTTAGAACGGGAAGTTCTTTCGTACCTGTTGTGCTCACAATCCAGGCCTTGTTAGTGTCGGTTCCAAAGCCTGAATCGGCGCGCGAGACATCGTTGGCGATAATTACATCGCAACCCTTGCGGGGAAGTTTGCGCTGCGCGTACTCCACGACGTTATCGGTCTCTGCCGCAAATCCGATCACGCATCGCTCTCCCTTTTGGCACGAAAGCTCGGCCAAAATATCAACCGTCTCGACTAGTTCGATGCGATCCAGGCGCTCGTTGGCCTTTTTGAGCTTGTGGTTGGCAGGGGCCGCGGGGGTGTAGTCGGCGACGGCCGCAGCGCAAATGGCAGCGTCGGCCGTCTGGAAGGCGTTTAACGCCGCCTGCAGCATCTCTGCGGCGGTCTGCACGCGCACGCACTTTACGCCGCGAGGAATATCGAGCGATGTCGGTCCCAGCACGAGCGTGACGGCGGCACCGCGACGTGCGGCCTCCCCCGCCAGGGCGATACCCATCTTGCCCGAAGAACGGTTGCCAATGAAGCGCACCGGGTCGATCGGCTCGTGCGTGGGGCCGGCGGTGATGACGATGCGCTTGCCCGTCAGGTCTTGCGGCACGGGGTTGAGCACCTCACAGACAGCCTCGACGACGTCCTCGGGCTCGCTCATGCGTCCCGTGTCCACGTCGCCGCAGGCAAGGTAACCGCTACCCGGACCCACAACATTGACACCGCGCTCGCGCAGCGTGGCCATGTTGGCCTGCGTGGCCGGTGCCTTCCACATGCCATTGTTCATGGCCGGTGCGATCACGATGGGGCGCGGCGTGGCAAGCAGCGTGGTGGAGATGAGGTCGTCGGCGATGCCGTTGGCCATCTTAGCGATGATGTTGGCCGTCGCGGGCGCCACGACCACCACGTCGGGCTCCTGCGCCAGCGAGATATGGTGGATGGGGTCGGAGGGGTCGTCGAATAGGCCCACGGCAACGGGCTCATTGGTGAGTGCGCGGAAGGTGAGCGGCCCCACGAACTCCGTGGCGTGCTCGCTCATGACGACCTTGACGTGCGCGCCGCGCTTTTGCAGCAGGCGCACGATATTGCACGACTTATAGGCGGCGATCCCGCCGGTAATGCCCAGCAGGATCGTTTTTCCCTCAAGTTGCATTGAATTGTTGGATGCCGCCGTCATCGCTAGGCTTCCTTGCTCGGGAGCACCAGGATGCGGTGGCAGTACGGACAGTGCGTAATCTCGCTACCGTCGTGGTTGAGGTCGCTCATGGACGATGCCTGCAGCGCGGTGTGGCAGACCGTGGGGATGTTGCCCTGGATGGTCTCGACGGCCAAGCCGCGGAACTGCTTGAGCAGACGCTCGTAGTCGGTGAGCACGTCGGCCGGCAGCGTGGCGGCAAGAGCGGTGCGCTCCTTAGTGGCGGCTTCGATCTGAGCCTGCAGGTCGGCAGCCTTGGCGCGGGCGGCCTTGGTATCGGCCTTCACGCCCTCCTCGAACTTGGCGATGATGGCCTGCGCGCGGGTCTCGCGGTCGAGCGCCTCTTTGTGGGCGACAACGACATCCTTGCGGGTGTGCTCAATCTTGTCCAGACGTTTGGCCAGGGTGGCGAGTTCATTCTCCAGGTCCTGAACCTCGCGGTAGTCGGAGCCGTCGACGTGGCGCTTCTTGGCAGCATCGATGGCGTTGTTGGTCTGAATCTCGGTGGTGTTGAGATCGTCGAGCTCAATATCCAGATCCTTGCGCTGGGCGTAGAGCTTGGTCATCTCGGACTTGAGCTTCACATAGGTCTTGCGCTTGGAAGCGAGCTCCTTAAGCTCCGGCATATTGGCAAGTTCGCTCTTGTTGCGGGCGAGCTCCAAATCGATCTGTTGCAGCTTGAGTAGCGTAGCGCCGGCGCTCATAAGTTCTCTCCTTTTGTCACAGTCCACCATTGGCAAGGGTTCAGTATTTTAATCGCATGACGGGGGTCGACCCCGGCGTCAACTGCAGAGTTCATCAATATATCAACGAACGGCTCCTCAGAGCGGTCGTGACCGAGCAAGATCACCGGCAGCCCGCGCAAGGCAAGGTCTTGCGCCACGTGGTAGCCCGCCTCGCCCGTCACGACAACATCTGCGCCCGCGGCGATAGCGGGCTCTCCAAAGTCGCCCAGGGAGCCGCCCAAAATGGCGACGGTGCGGCACGGGTGATCGGCTTCGCCCCACACGCGCGGGTCGCTGCCGAAGGCCGTGGCAGCACGGGTGGCAAGATCGCGCAGCGTGCACGGGTCGTTGAGCGTTGCAAGCGCACCCAGGCCGGTGGTCTCGGGGTCGTCCACGTGCTCCAGCGAGCTCATGGGCTCAGCGCCCAACAACTCACTCAGGCGAACGCGCGCTTCGTGCGATCGGTCCAGGTTGGTGTGAAGCGAGATGATGCTCACGCCGCAACGAGCTGCCTCGTACAACGCAGCGCTGCATTGGGGACGCGATACATCCGCCGGGCAAAACGCCTCGGGAGCCTTGATATAGATGGGATGATGCGTCAGCAGCACGTTGGCGCCGGCCTCGAGAGCGCGGTGCACGTTATCCTCGGTCGCGTCGAGTGCGCAGGCAACACTGGTGATCTCGGCAGCGGGATCTCCCACAGATAGCCCTACATGATCCCAGCCCTCGGCGTCCGCTTTGGGGTAGCGCGCCAGCAGCGCACGTTCAAGCTCGGATAGGATCATGCGGCACCTACGATCGAGAGCAGCGTCTGGGCGAACTCATCCAGGTCGACAGGATTCACGCGGTCATCAAACGAGATGCGCAGTGCGCCCAGCGCCTGCTCGCGACCAATGCCCATGGCGCTGAGCACGTGGCTCGGGTCCATGTTGCCGCTCGAGCAAGCTGATCCGGCCGAAACCTCAAAGCCGGCGGCGTCGAGCTTAATGATGAGCTCCTCGGAGTCCATGCCGTCGACGTAGATTGAAACCATACCCGGCAGACGATCGGCCTGCGCGTAGTCGCCCATCGTGGCGTGAATGCGCGGGTGGGCCGTAAGCGTGGCGTAGAGCTTGTCGGATAAGGCCTGCAGCGTTGAGCGCTCCTGGGCAACATTCGGCAACAGCGCGGAAGCGGCAGCGGCAAAAGCCAGCTGCGCGCGCAGGTCCTGCGTGCCGGCGCGACGACCGGCTTCCTGCCCGCCGCCAAAGATGCGGGGGCGCAACGGCGTGCGGGTCTTAACGTAGAGCGCGCCGGATGCCACGGGGCCGCCAATCTTGTGCGCGGCAACGGTCATGGCGTCAACGCCCAACTCGTGCACATCGAGCGGAATATGCAGATACCCCTGGATGGCATCGGTGTGGAACAGGGCACCCGTGGCGTGCGCGGCGGCGGCAAGCTCGCGGATGGGTTGCACCACACCGGTCTCGTTGTTGGCGACCATAATGCTCACGAGCGCTACGTCGTCGCCCAACAAGTCGCTCAGCGCAGCGGGCTCTATGTAGCCCGCGCGGCAGGGCTGCACCAGGTCGACGGTAAAGCCGGCAGCACGCAGCAGCGGCAGATTGTCCAGAATCGAATCGTGCTCGATGGCCGAAACGATGACACGATCGCGCTTGCGGTCGCGCTGCCGAGCGCCCTCGGCAAGACCGAGGAGCGCCAGCTGGTTGGCCTCGGTGCCGCCGTTGGTCAGTACAATCTCGGACGGGCGGACGCGTGCGCCAAAGCTGCGGGCGATCTCGCGACGTGCGGCCTCCAGACGCGCAGCGGCCTTGCGGCCGAGCGAATGCAGCGAGTTGGGGTTGACGCCGGCAAGCTCGTTGTCGTCGTACTCGCGCTGCGCAAGGAGCGCCTCGGCGCGCATGGGCGTCGAGGCGGCATAGTCAAGATTCACGGGTATGCGGTTTTGACCTGCGGTCATAAGGGTTTATGCCTCCTGTGCGGCCTCGTTGCCCAGCTTCTGCAGCAGCGCAACCTCGGCGGCGGGATCTTCGGACTTAAATACGGCGGAGCCGGCTACGAGCACGTTGGCACCGGCCTTGACGACCTCGGCGATGTTCTTGGAAGAGATACCGCCGTCGACCTCGATCAGGGGCGACACGCCGTGGCGCTCGCACATGGCCTTGAGCTCGTGCAGTTTGGTAATGGTACCGGGAATAAAGCTCTGGCCGCCAAAGCCGGGGTTCACGCTCATGAGCAGCACCATGTCGACGACGTCGATGATGCTCTCGAGCACGCAGACGGGCGTTGCGGGGTTGAGCACCACGCCGGCCTTGACGCCGCGCTGTTGCAGGTGCGTGAGCGTGCGGTGCAGGTGCGTAGAGGCCTCGTAGTGGACGGTGATCATATCGGCACCGGCGTCGGCATACCAATCGACGGTCTCGTCGGGGTTCGACACCATGAGGTGCGCATCGACCGGCACGTTGGTGGAGCGCTTGACGGCCTTGAGGATGTCAACGCCAAAGGTGAGGTTACCGGTAAAGTGACCGTCCATAACGTCAAAGTGCACGTAGTCGGCGCCGGCGATCTTGTCGAGTTCGCCCTTGAGGTTGGCCATATCGGCCGAGAGGACGGACGGAGCGATTTTGATGGAACCCATGGTAGTAGCCTTTCTGCGCTAGTCGGTGAGTCCGTAGAACTCTTGCGATGGGACGCGGTCGGTGAGAATTTCGAGCGCCCTATCCAAAGTAACACCGTTGTAGAGCGTTTGCTCCACGGCAAAGGTGAGCGGAATGTCTACGCCCAGTGAACGGGCGAGCTCGCTGACGCTACGGGCCGCAACGGCACCCTCGACCACCATATGCGTGCGTGCCTGGTACTCTTCGAGCGACACGCCATGAGCGAACTCGTAGCCAAAGGTACGGTTGCGCGAATGCTCCGAGGTACAGGTGGCGATGAGGTCGCCCATGCCGGCGAGTCCCATGCAGGTTATGGCCTGTCCGCCGCGTGCGTGCACCAGTCGACTGATCTCGGCCAGGCCGCGCGTCATGATAAGGGCGAGCGTGTTGTCGCCCGCGCCAGTGCCGGCGGAGATGCCGCACACGATGGCGATGACGTTTTTCATGGCGCCGCAGACCTCGACACCGGTCATGTCCTGCGACAGGTAGATGCGGAATGCCGTGGACAGGAGCAGGTCCTTAAAGGTCTCCCCTATCTGCGGATCTTCGCTGGCAATGACGGCGGCAGAAAGTCCGCCACGGCAGATTTCCTCAGCATGGTTGGGGCCCGAGAGGGCAGCCACGCGCCGCTCGTTGCCGATTTCGCTGGCAATGACCTCGCTCATAAGCAGGCCGGACTCTGGCTCAATGCCCTTGGTGAGGCACAGCACCGGGGTGTCGGCGGCAATAAACGGCGCCGCCTGGTGACATACACTTCGCAGATGCGTCGAAGGCACGGCGAAGATGATGGCCTCGACACCGTCGAGCGCCTGCGCCAGCTCCGTCGTGGCGACAACGTTGTCGGGCAGCTTGTAGCCCACCAGATACCGGGGGTTGCAGTGCTCGCCGTTGATGCCGGCGGCCGTCTGCTCGCTATGGGCCCACATGGTCACGCGCTCGGCTCGCGCAGCGGCAAGGCCGGCGACGGCGGTTCCCCAGGAGCCGGAGCCAATCAGCGCAACATTCATGACTCTCTCCTACTTATCGTCGGGCTCGGTGACGCGCTTGGTAAACGAGAGCTTGGACTCCTTACCGGCCATGAGCTTTTGGATATTCGAGCGATGGGCCCACACCACGGTGATGCCGATCATCGCCATGCAAAACTTGAGACCCAGGCTGCTGTACGGAAAGACCGCGCAGGCAGCGATAGGAAGACCGATGGCGGCGGCAAGCGAGCCCACCGACACGTACTTGGTGATGGCGACGGCCACGATAAACATGCCCAGCAGCGACAGACCAATGGGCCAGTACCAGGCAAGAATCACGCCCAAGCCTACGGCGATACCCTTGCCGCCATGGAAGTTGAGGTAGGGAGAAAAGATGTGTCCCCACACGGCTGCCAGGCAAATGACACCGAGCATCCAGTCGCCGGGGGCTCCAGGCGCCATGATGTTCGGCGGAAAACCATAGCCCAGATCGGCGATGAGCGGACGGGCGATAAGGACGCAGATGGCGCCCTTAAGGCAGTCGAGCAGCAGCGTGAGCGCGGCCACCTTGGGGCCGGCCACGCGCAGCGCGTTGGTGGTGCCGATGTTGCCGGAACCCGCCTTGCGAATGTCCGTGTGGTTGAACACGCGGCCCAGGATCAGGCCAAACGGAATCGCCCCGATAAAGAACGAGACCACGGCGCAGATGGCGGTCAGCAGAATCGGATTATGCATCCTTTTGTTCCTTCTTCCTAAAGAAGAGTCGAATGGGCGTGCCGGCAAAATCGAAAGTCGAGCGCATGCGGTTCTCCACGTAGCGCTGGTAGGTGTCGTTGACCAGGTCGCTGTGGTTGACGAAGAACGTGAACGTCGGCGGGTTGATGCCCGTCTGAGTCACGTAGTGCATGCGCAGGCGGCGCTTGCCGTCCACCACGGTGTGGCCGAACTCGCGCAGGTCGGTGAGGAAGGTGTTGAGGCGCGAGGTGGTGATCTTTTGCGAGCGCGTCTTCTCGGCGGCGTCGACCATCGCCCAGATCTTCTCGACGCTGCGGCCGGTGAGAGCAGAGATGCGCAGGTACTGGGCCCAGGGAGCCATAACGCCCAGACGGCGGTCGACGGTCTCCATGCAGGCCTCGCGCTTGCGGTCGTCGTCGAGCAGGTCCCACTTGTTGAGCAGCACCACGATGGCGCAGCCGCGCTCGATGGCCAAGCCCATGACCTTCTGGTCCTGCTCGGTGACGCCCACAGAGGCGTCGACGACGAGCAGTGCCACGTCGGCGCGATCGATGGCGCGCAGGCCGCGGACCATCGAGTAGTACTCGATGTTCTCGTACACGGTGCTCTTCTTGCGAATACCCGCGGTGTCGACCATGCGGTAGTGCTTGCCGTTGCGCTCCACGACGGTGTCGATGGCGTCGCGCGTCGTGCCGGCAATGTTGGACACGATGGAGCGGTCGGCACCTAGGATGCGGTTGAACAGCGAGGACTTACCGGCGTTGGGGCGGCCGATGATGGCCACGTTCAGCGCATCGGGGAACTCGTCGGCGACTTCGTCCTCTTCCTCCGGAAGCAGGGCCACGATATCGTCGAGCAGGTCGCCCGTGCCGTGGCCGTGCAGGGCCGAGAGCGGCGTGGGCTCGCCGATGCCGAGCGAATAGAACTCCCAGATACTGTCGTTCTCGCGATCGGGGTTGTCGAGCTTGTTCACCAGCAGAAAGACCGGCTTGTCGCAGCGCTTGAGCATGCGGGCGACCGACTCGTCCTCCTCGGTGACACCGGTGCGGCCGTCGACCACAAACAGGATGACGGCGGCTTCCTCGGCGGCGGCGAGCGCCTGGTCGCGGATGGACGTTGCAAAGACGTCATCGCTCTTGAGCGGCTCGATGCCGCCCGTGTCGACGATGGTGAACTCGCGGCCGTTCCAATCGGCCGTGTGATACGAGCGGTCGCGCGTGACGCCGCGGGACTCGTGGACGATGGCGTCCGAGGTCTGGGCCAGGCGGTTAACGAGCGTGGACTTGCCCACGTTGGGGCGTCCGACGACGGCGACGATAGGTTTCATCTGCTCTCCTTTAATGGGTAGGGTCAGTGGAAATGTTAGAGTCCGCGGACACAATGCCAAGGATATGCTCCAGGGTATCGAGCAACTCATGCGGCATGGTCGACACCACATGAACCTCGGCACCGCGACTGGTAAGGCTTGCGAGTAAATCGTCACGATGATACTCGTCAAGCGTCATGCCGTCAGCGTTGAACATGAGCTTAGGCACAAAGAGCATAACCCCCGACAGGTCTTGGGGCAGCTGCTCCAGAATGTCACACGCGACGATGAGGCCGGTCACGTCCACGTTGCCGCCAAAGTAGCGGTTCTTGATGGCCGTGACAGTGCCGGCGAGTCCCTGGGGCGACTCCACAAAGCGGGCCACCGTGTCGCGTGCGCTGGCACCCGAGAGGCACAGCAGGTGCTGGCTGCGGGCGGCGATGGCCTCGCGGACGCGGGCCAGTCGCTCGGCATCGGTAGCCAGCACGTCGTCGGTCTCGTCCAGATACGAGCGGATCATGCCGATGCCGTCGTAGTACTGCGGGTAACCGTCGTAAAAGTCTGCCTCGGGAGGATCGATGCCGGCGTCCAGATAGAACTCGTCGCTCATCTGGAAGGTGTGGCGGCCAAAGCGCTCATAGGCGCGGTCCTGGTAGGGACGGATCATGGCAATGGTCTCGCGCGCTAGCTCGGGCTTGTCGCTGTAGGACCAGCTAAAACGGTTCTGATGCTTGGTAAAACCGAGCGGCACAATGCCCAGGCTTGTGATTTGCTCGTGCTCCTCGCAAAAGCGCAGGGTCTTTTCCAGCTCCTCGCCGTCGTTCATGCCGGGGCACAACACGATCTGCGCGTGAATCTCGATGCCGGCGGCCATGATGGTCTCGAGTACGTCCATGCCTCGCTGGGCGTTGCGGCCCATCATACGACGGCGGACGTCGGGGCTCACAGCGTGGACCGACACGTTCATGGGACTCATGTTGCGCTGGATGACGTTTTGCACGTCCTCGTCGGTGAGGTTCGTAAGCGTGACAAAGTTGCCTTGCAAAAAGCTTAGGCGATAGTCGTCGTCGCGAATATAGAGCGTGGAGCGGCCGCCCTTGGGGAGCATGGTCATAAAGCAGAACACGCAGGCGTTGACGCAGGTACGCATGCCGTCGAAGATGGGGCCATCGAACTCCAAACCCCAATCCTCGCCGGGAAAGCGGTCGAGCTCGACGGGGGTGACGGTGCCGTCGCGCGGGTCGAAAACCTCGAGCTCGACGGTATCATCGTCGGCCTCCCAGAGCCACACGATCATGTCGGTAAGCTGCTCACCGTTGACCGTGAGCACGCGCATGCCCGGCTCGATACCCACATCCCACGCGGGCGATTCGGGACGCACGTTCTTGACGAGCGCGCCCTCACCCGGCTCGGGGTCGCGGCTGCGCCCGTAATCGGCCACCTCGGCGGCGTATGCGGGTACGGTCTGGTCCATGGTTAGCGGCAAAGCTCCTTGATGCGCGTGACGGCGCGTTCGATGTGTTCTTGCGGGGTGGAGGCTCCGGCGGTGATGCCGATGTGGTGAGCGTCGGCAAACCACGCGGCCTGGAGCTCGGAAGCTTCCTCGATGTGATGCGTGTGCTCGCAGGCATCGGCACAAATCTGCGCCAGGCGACGCGTGTTGCCCGAATTTTTGCCTCCCACGACGACCATGCAATCACAGCGGTTGGCAAGGGTTGCGGCTGCCTGCTGGCGCTCGCTCGTGGCGGCGCAGATCGTGTTGATCACGCGCAGCTCCTGCACGCGCGGGGTGATGGAGGCCACAACCTCGGCCAGGTTCTGCGCGGTCTGGGTGGTCTGCACAACCAAGCCTACCTTGCCCTTGAGCGGCAGTGCGTCCGCATCGGCGGCGCAACTCACGACTTGAGCGTCATCACCAGCGTGGCCCAGAATGCCCTCGACCTCGGGGTGGCCCGGCTCGCCAACGACGATTACGCGGTAGCCCTCGCGCACCAGGCGCTCGGCCGCCACATGGACCTTCTTCACGTAGGGGCAGGTGGCGTCGACTACGGTAAGGTCACGCTCGCGAGCGGCCTCGATCACCTGCGGCACCACGCCGTGGGCGCGGATGATCACGGTGCCCGAAGCGGCGTCGTCCAAGGTGTCTGCCAGACCAACGCCTGCCTCGGCGAGCTCGCGCACCACGATGGGGTTATGGATGAGCGGACCCAGGGTGTGGATCTGAGCGTTCTCCCCCGCCTGCGGGGCGGCCGCCAGGGCCATATCGAGCGCGCGCTGCACGCCGTAGCAGGTGCCCGCGTGGGCAGCGATCTCGATGGTGGGGACGACCTCCTCTGCGGCGGCCGCAGCGGTATTCATGACGTTCTCACCCATGGCTAGAACCTGCCCGGGTGCTCGGCGCACAGGTCGTCGCGCATGGCGTAGACGCGACTCATGGCCTCGGACTCAAACCAGGCCAGGCGCTCCTTGCGCTTGAGCTCGGCCGGAGCATCGGATAGCGAGATGGCCTTGCCGGCGCGGATCCAGCACTTCTTGGGGCGCATGAGCTTTTTGCCTTTAGGAGTGATATCGGACCAGCCACAAATGGCGAGCGGGTTGACGGGCGCCTTGCCCATCTGGGCGATGAGCGCAAAGCCGCCGTGGACCTCGGGCTTGATATCGCGCGAGCGGATGCGCGTGCCCTCGGGGAAGATCAGGACGTCCTCGCCGCGCTGCAGCGCATGCTGGGCGGCGCGCAGGCACTTCATATCGGCAGTACCACGCTCCACGGGGATGCCGCCAACGCGGCTAAAGGCCCAGCGCACAATCTTGCTCTTGGCGAACTCGGATTTAAAGATGGGACGAATGCGGCGGCCCCCAAAGAACAGCGCCGTCTCCACGGCCAAGAGCTCGGCCATCGAGGTGTGGTTGCAGATGACCACGCTGCCGCGGCCGTCCTGGCGCTCAAACAGCAGGTCGGCATCCTCGACCTTCCAACGCCACATGAGCTTGGAGAAGGCCCACAGGATGGCCATGACCACGGCGACGGTGCCGCGGATGAGCGCGGGGAACTCGGCGTAGGGGGCGTTGTAGTAATCCTCGGGCGTCTGCTTAAACAGGCGCATGGGCTACCTCCTTTGGTTGATGAGGTCCTCGATAATGCGGACGACCTCGTCGATGGTGTGGGCGGTGGAGTCGACGTGCACGGCGTCCTCGGCGGGAATGAGCGGTGCGACCTCGCGGCTGCTGTCGAGCTTATCGCGCTGCCTGAGGGCGTCGAGGGTCTCGTCGACCTCGGCCTCGAGCTGCTCTTCGGTAAGCGGCTGGGCGTCGTTTTGATGGCGCTGCAGCACGCGACGACGGGCACGCTCGCGCGGGTCGGCGGTCAGGAAGACCTTGACCTGCGCGTTGGGGAACACGACGGTGCCGATGTCGCGACCCTCGGCGACGATGTCGCGGTCCTCGGCGGCGCGGCGCTGGTGGATGAGCATGGCGGCGCGTACGCCCGGGTAGGCCGAGACCTTGGACACGTTGGCATCGACCTGCGGGGTGCGAATGGCGGCCGATGCGTCCGCGCCGTCGATGGTCAGACGCGTGTCCTCGCCGGTGCCGTTGGTAAAGCGGATCTCGATCTGTTCGGCGAGGGCATCGATGGCCGCCTCGTCGTCCAGGTCGATACCGCGGTCGAGCGCGGCGAAGGTGACGGCGCGATACATGGCGCCCGTGTCGAGCTTGTTAAAGCCCAGCTGGCGGGCGATCTCTTTGGCGATGGTGGACTTGCCGGAACCGGCGGGTCCGTCGATGGCGACGATCATGCAATGCTTCCTTTCGGTGGTTGACGTGCTGGTATGGGACGCGGACGCTGCTTACTGGCGGACTGACTAGCCCGTGTAGCGCTCGCGGTAGGTGTTGCGCTTGGGCGCGGAGCCGTGGCTGCCGTGGTGGCGCGTGCGGCTTGCGGTGTTGGTCGCGGGCGCGGCAGCGCGCTTGGAGGCGGTCTGCTTGGGCGGAATGCCGCCGGCCTTGAGGATCTGCACCTCGCGGTCGGTGAGCTCGCGCCACGACCCCTTGGCCACGTCCTTGAGTTCCAGGCCGGCAAAGTTGCAGCGATGCAGGCGGATCACCGGATGGTGAATCTTGCTCAGCATGCGCTTGACCTGGTTTTTGCGCCCCTCGCGGATGATGACCTCCACGGCGGTGGTGCCGGGCTTGACGCCTTGCGGAGCCACGGCCTCTGCCTCGCGCGCGTTGATGACGCGGCAGATCGCCGGCTGGCACAGGCCGTCGTCGAGTTCGATGCCGCGGCGGAGTGGTTCTAAGTCGCGATCGGTCAGGTGGCCGTCCACGAGCGCCTGGTAGGTCTTATAGACATGCTTGCTGGGGTGCAGCAGATCCTGCGACAGGTCGCCATCGGTGGTAAAGAGCAAAAGGCCTGTGGTGTCTCGGTCCAGGCGGCCCACCGGGAATAGTCCCGGAAAGCGGTCGCGGGGGACCAGGTCGGCCACGCAAGGGCGCTCCTGCGGGTCGCTCATGGTGGTGAGGTAGCCGGTCGGCTTGTAGAGCATCAAGTACACGGCGCCCTGGTTGAGCTTGACGGGCATGCCGTCGACCTCGATATGGTCGCGGTCGACGTCGACCTTGGTGCCCAGTTCGGTCGCGACCTGGCCGTTGACGGTCACGCGGCCGGCAGTCATCAGGTCTTCCGACCCGCGGCGGCTCGCCACGCCCGCGCGCGCCAAAAAGCGCTGCAGGCGCATGGTGTGCGGATAGACGGGCTGGGCGTCGGACTCGTGCGTATCCGCGTTGGGTACCGCAGCGCCGGCGCGCGTCTCCCCTACTTCGTTAATCCTCGTCATGCAAATCCTCCGAGGTCTCGTCGACGACCAGGGTCTCCAAGTCCTCGATTGCCTCAACATCGTCAACATCGGTATCGAGCAGTTCGCGCTCCTCGTCCAGGTCCTCGGCCTGCTCCTCGAGCGTGGACTGAATGCTGCGGCCGCTCAGGCGTTCGCGGATAAACTGACGCGACTGCTCGTCGGGGGCAAACTGCTCCAGGTCGGGCAGGTCGCGGGTGGAGCGCAGACCGAACTTTTCCAAGAAGGCGTTGGTCGTGCCGTAGATGATGGCCTGACTGCGCTGGGGGTCGCGTCCGAGCTCGCGCACCAGACCTTTGTCCACGAGCGACGCGATGACGCCGTCAGAATTGACGCCGCGGATGCCTTTGACCACCTCGCGCGTCACGGGCTGGTGGTATGCGATGACGGCCAGTGTTTCGAGCGCCGCCTGCGACAGCTTTTGCGTGTCCCAGCTCAGCACATAGGCCTCGACCACGTCGTGGTAGGCGGGATGCGTAAACAGGCGCCAGCCGCCGGCGACCTCGCGCAGCTGAAAGCCACGGTTGGCCTCCTCGTACTCAACCTTGAGTTCGGCGAGCAGCGATGCGCACTCGCCGGGGGCGATATCCAGCGCACCTGCCAGCGCGGGCGCGCTCACCGGGTCGCTCGACACCAGCAGCAGCGCCTCGAGGGCGCCTTTGAGGCTGTTTGCCTCCAGCGTGGAAAGGGTTGACATGGTTGCAGCTCCTATTCGGTGAGCTCGGGGCCCTCGCCAGGCACGTATGCCTCGGCGCCCTCGACGCGGTTGATTTGAATGGTTCCAAAGATCTCGTCCTGGCTCAGCGTGAGCGAGCCACGCTTGGCGAGCTCCAGCATGGCCAAAAAGGTGACGACGAGTTGCTCGGTCGTGGCGTCGCCGTCCAACAGCTCGCGGAAGGTGCAGGTCTGGTGCGCCATGGTAAAGCGGTCGACTGAGGCCACGGTCAGGTCGAGCGGCACGCGATGCGGTGCCACGTGCTCGGCCTCCAGCAAGAAGGTCTGTCGCTTGCCGTCCAGGTCGGCACAGATGACGGCCAGACCGCGCAGGGTGATGCCGGCCAGGTAGTCGGGCATGAGCCCCAGGAACTCGGGGTCGGGGCCGGCCACACGCGGATGCATGCGGCTTTCGGCCTGCATGCGGGCACCGAGGGCCGCAGCCGCGCCCTTAAACTGCTTGTAAGCGATCAGGCGCTGAATCAGGACCTCGCGCAGGGCATCGCCGTCGAGCGCGCTGAGTTCCTCGAGGTCTTCGTCGAACTCGTCATCGTCGTCATCTACTTTGCGCGGGGCCTCCTGCGGCACCAGCGAGGCAGCCTTGATGTCCAAAAGGGTTGCCGCGACTAGCAAAAAGTCGCTCGCCACGTCCAGGTCCAGCGCCTCGATGCGCTCGGCCTCGGCAAGGTACTGCTCGGCCACCTCGCTGATCGAGATAGCGCCGATATCGACTTTTTGGCGGGTAACCAGCTGCAGCAGCAGGTCGAACGGTCCGCTGTAGACCTGCGTCGACACGCGATACGACATCTTCGACCTCCTTTGACGGCGCCTTCGCGGCGCGGTTTGGGTGCATGTTGCGACCGATTTGCACGGTCGATTTGTAAGTTTACCCTAGATACCGGCGATTGCGAAGGTGAGCAGCTGCTCTGCCAGCGGATACACGGTAACGTCGAAATACCGGCCGATCACGTCGATGCCGGTCCACATGGGCAGCAGGTACAACACCAAGATGAGGATGGGCATGGCGTATTGCTGCAGGCGGTAGTAGCTGGCGAGCGCCTTGCCTTTGAGGAACGGCACGATGATCGACGAGCCGTCGAGCGGCGGGATCGGGATGAGATTGAAGAACGCGAGTGACAGGTTGACCACGATGAACGTGGCACCGAAGTTCATGATCTGTGACGCCACGGCAAAGGACATGCTGGTGTAGAGGTTGCCGTACGCTGCGTGCATGAGGGCGGCCGCGAGGCACGCGAGTGCGATGTTCGACGCGGGGCCGGCTGCGCTCACCAGGACCTCGTCGCGCTTGGGGTGTTTGAGGTTGTTGAGGTAGACGGGTACGGGTTTGGCGAAGGCGAACACCGGGCCGCCGGCGGCAAGCATGAGCAGCGGCAGGATGATGGTGCCAAACGGGTCGATATGGTTGAGCGGGTTGAGTGAGACGCGTCCGCGCGAACGGGCCGTCTTATCGCCGAGTGCCCAGGCCGCGGCGGCGTGCGCGCTCTCGTGGATCACGATGCCCACGATGACGGCGACGGCGCTGGCGAGTAGGTTCATGAGGTAGCTGCTGGACATGGCGCCCCACTAGCGGACGCGGCGCGAGGCGCGCGTGAGCAGATAGTCGATCGCAAACAGGATCACGGCGACGATGGCGTAATCCAGGCGGAACACACCGCCAAAAGGCGACGTGATGACGCCGTAGCCGGCGATGGCGCTCGGCAGCGCGCGCGAAAGCTCAACGACAAAGCCTACGATCTGCAGCTTGGCGGTCAGGCCGCTAAAGCACAGCAGCACGGTCATCGCGCTCATAAAGATGCCGCAGATGCGACAGGCGATGGCGATGATGCTCATCGCCACGGCAGCGGCCTTACGAGAGTTCACGCGCGGTCTCCTCTTCGATCTGGGTGGAAAGCTCCAGCCATTCGTCCTCGAGCTTGGGCAGCTCTTGCTTAAGGCCGTTATATTCCCCCAGCGCGGCGTTGAACTTGTCTTGATCGGCATAAAGCTCTTCGCTTGCCATCAATTCCATAAGCTCGTCATAGCGGGCGCGCTTTTTGTCGAGCTCCGTCTCGATCTTCTTGAGCTGGTTACGCACGCCCTTGAGCTTTTTGTTGAGCGCAGCGCGGGCTTGGGCCTCGGCGCGCTTTTGCTCCTTGGTCTTTTTGCCCTCGGCAGGCTTGGGGGCGGCGACGGGGGTGTCGGCCTGGGCGGCGCTGGCCTTGGTGGACTTGGTCGTGGCCGGCGCGCTCTCCGTGGACGCCTCGGCGGCGGCGCGGGCTGCGAGGTCCTCGCGCTTGTAGAGATAGTAGTCGTAGTCGCCGTCGTAGACCGTGACTTGGCCGTCGCGGATGTCGATGACGCGGTTGGCCACGGCGCGCACCAGGTGTTCGTCGTGGCTGATCAGCACGATGGTGCCGGGGAAGTTTTGCAGGGCGTTCTCGAGCATGTCCACCGAGTCGATGTCTAGGTGGTTGGTGGGCTCGTCCAGGCACAGGAGCGCCTCGGGGGCCACGAGCATCTTGGCCAGGGCCAGACGCGCTTTTTCGCCGCCGGAGAGGACGCGAACCTGCTTCTCGATGGAATCGTTGTCGCTAAACAGGAAGGCGCCCAGTAGGCTGCGCTGCTGTGGCACGGTCCACTTGGGCGTGACGGTGTCGATCTCTTGCAGGACGGTATTGGACTCGGTCATGCCCTCGAGTGCGTGCTGGGCGTAGTAGGCCACGCCCACGTTGGTGCCAAGGTCCCGGGTGCCGGTGGTGGGCGGCTCCAGGCCGGCGAGGATCTTCATGAGCGTGGACTTGCCGGCGCCGTTGGGGCCGACGAGCGCCACGTGCTCGCCGCGGTAGAGCTTGAGGTCGATATCGCTGTAGATGTGCTTGTCGCCGTAGGACTTGGATACGCCCTCGAGGCCGACGACCATGTCGCCCGAGCGCGGCGGGTCGGGGAACTTAAAGTCGATGTGCTTGTGGCCCTCGGGCAGGATGACGAGCTCCTTTTTGATCTGCTCGATCTTGCGGATGCGCTCCTGGGCCTGGGCGGCCTTGGTGGGCTTATAGCGGAACTTGTCTACGAAGACCTGCATGTGGGCGATGTCGCGCTCCTGGGCGGCACGCTTTGCGCGCATCTGCTCCAGGTTGTCCTCGCGCTGCTTGAGGTAGCTGCTGTAGTTGCCGGTGTAGGTGGTTACGCGGCGGTTCTCGAGCGCGGCGACGTGGTCGACGCAGGCGTCCATAAACGCGCGGTCGTGGCTGACGATGAGCACAGCGCCGTCATAGTTGGCGATAAAGCCGCGCAGCCACTGGACGCTCTCGAGGTCCAGGTGGTTGGTGGGCTCGTCCAGAAGCAGCAGGTCGGGGTGACGCAGGAAGAGCTTTGCCAGCGCAATACGCATCTGCCAGCCGCCGGAGAACTCGGAGCACGGGCGTTCAAAGTCGGTGACCTTAAAGCCCAGGCCGGACAGGATCTTGCGGGCGTTGCTCTCGAGCTCGTAGCCGCCCAGGTGCTCAAAGCGGTCTTGGACCTGGCCGTACTCGTTGAGAAGCGCGTCGACGTCCTTGCCCTGCTCGGAGAGCTCGGTGATCTGGGCCTGCAGCTCGTTGGCGCGCTCGCCCATGCGGCGGATTTCCTTGGCGGCGGCCATGACCTCGGCAAGGATGGTAGTGTCTTTTTGCTCCAGGTTGGTTTCCTGCTCTAGGTAGCCTACCTGGCAGTCCTTGGCGTACTGGACCTGGCCGGCATCGGGGCTGTCGATGCCCATGATGATTTTGAGCATGGTGGTTTTGCCGGCGCCGTTGGGTCCCACGAGCGCAAAGCGCTCGCCGGGGTTGATCTGGAAGGACGCGCCGCTAAAGAGGACGCGCGCGCCGAAGCTTTTTTCGATTTTGTCGACCAGGAGGATCATGGTGCCGCCTTTGACCTTGTGTGCCTATATGAAAAAAGGCCCCAACTTGCGTTGGAGCCTCATTCAATGCTCGGGTGGAGACGAGGGGAATCGAACCCCTGACCTCTTGACTGCCAGTCAAGCGCTCTCCCAGCTGAGCTACGCCCCCGTGCGAAAAAGTACTATACGGGAACTCGGACGACGATGCAAGGACAATTTTGGAAAATATTCTGCGGCGCGCGGAACGGGCACGAGGCCGAAGAGACACGCGATGCCCGGAATTGCCCGCGGGGCGCGCCCCGCGGGCGGCGGCGTGGCCGCCGGTGGTTTCAAAACCATGCCGGTTTACGGGGCCGGGCCGGGAACCCCCGAGCGTGCCGTATTCGGTAAAATCAAAACCGCAGGTAGACGACTTGCGCATTCAGTGAAATGCAAGGTATGGACGGCCGGTCCGAGTCCAGCCCCGTAATCCGGCATAGTTTTGAAATGACACTGATTCACTGGCAGGCAAACTAGGTCGTTCTAGCACCTTGTCGCCGACTAATTTCCGATTTCCAACCAGTTGCACAAAACATTTGCTCGCAGTCGCGTCTCGGCGCACTTCATTGCCTCGGATTTGGCTTTATATCGAATCCCCAAACGACTGCAGACGCTTTTGACTATGGTATCTAGTTGCTTTTTATCGTTAAGCATATCGTGGGTTACCAGGAACACGTCGAAACCCATGCTCTGGAGCGCAGTCATGCGCTCCGCATCGTGATCAAGTACCGCGCCTGAGCCATGGATGACCTCACCTTGGATCTCGATAATTACTGCCTTCATTAGCATTGGGTTTACAATCTCGATGTCGCCGTAGCAAACCTTTTGACCTGCGATGCTTTGGGCTGCCACGGATAGAGGGGTTAAATCGTTGAGGTACACGTATCTGAATCCTGAACCACCTAGACGCCGAGAGCGACTTAGGAGCAGGACCCCCGCGACCTCGAGTGGAGACGCAGCAATGCCGATAACCTTCTGAGCGGCATCATAAAACTGCTTTCCCCACATTTGACTTTTGACCTTGTCGGCGAATCGATACAGGTCGCTCAGTTCGATAAGCGGCTTTCTCATCCATAGAGAAGTGCCTTTGAGTTTCGTAACCTCTCTTCCATCCTCACGCTTGCTCGATTGGCCTTCATTATCTGGGTCCTTTATGGTTGCGCGAGCGTAAACTCGTTTCCAAGGAACCTCGTCTTCGCCTTCTCCAAGTTCGAACAGATCCTGCGTGCTGGTATTGCGATTCTCCTCTCCCGCTATTTTTAACTGCATGTCGGCAGCGGGAGCCGGCTCGAAAACAGAAAACCAGCCGCAGAGCTCGTACATAGCTAGCACCAGATCTATTTGGGACACAAAGCGTGTCATAGTAAATAACGTGTTAAGCGGATTGGTGACACTAAAACCTAAATGAGTGTCGATTGTTGTGCCGGCATCCGATGCCCCCTCCCAGCGAATGGTGGAGCGCAATCCCGAGTGGTGATTACAACAACCTGGCGAAGCAACGGCGATAATCGGGGCCTTGAGGACTTCGGTTATGAAAGGGGCTTGGGACAGGGCTCGCCAGCCGTCTTCGGAATTGGGCAGGCGCGGGTAGAGGTCGCGAACCTGCGGTGGGCAGCGCCAGTAGCGGAATGCGGTGTTTGCGCAGACGATTTCGTCCATTTGCGTCTCCCCTGGTATCGGCCATATGCCGTGCGGATTACGAACATCGCCGATTATCTACTGGGGCATCATGCGGGTAAGTACCGGAAGCTGACCAAACGCTGACCAAAAGCTTGACGAGTTGTGTAAAAAAACGTTGTGAGATAGAAATCCGCTGGAAGGCACCCTGGTTGTGTGGTCCCTGTCTTCACATTTGCGCATGAATCACATGGGGATTTCAATGAAAATACGCATGCGTTTTATACAAAACATGCAATGACGTCAGCAAAAAAGGTTGTGATAAAAAATTATGCCTTAGACGACTACGATTTATTTTTGGTGTAAGTTTAGGTGTCAAAAAGAAAAAGGCCAGAGACTTAACATCTCTGACCTACGCTTTTGATGGTGGGCGATACAAGATTCGAACTTGTGACCCCATCCGTGTGAAGGATATGCTCTACCCCTGAGCCAATCGCCCGTCGCCTTTCGGCAAAAGAGATACTATCATAGCCGCGCGTGGTTTACCAAGAACTTTTTGCCTCCGATTTTAAATTCGTGGGTGCAAGCCAAGCAAAAGTAAGCAAAGCAATCGGCAAAACCGCAGCCAAACCACCATTTACCGCTTTATCCACGAAGTCTCGGGGCGGCAGCGCAGGGTGCTGGGGATATCCATGTGGTGTCCAATCAATTCAATTACCGGCGTGCGGATGCTTTGATTCTATACGTGCGACGGGTCGCCCGTGCCCGCAACGCAACCGCGGAGCAGCTCTTCGGCGAGGTCGGCGCAAGATCGGTTTCCGGAAACGAGGTCCTGGATCCAAGCGTAGTACTGGTTGTCTTTTGCCTCCGGGCTGTCGGACAGCACGACCGGACTGCTGACGAGCCTTAGAACGGACAACGCAAAGACAAGGCTGGTGCGTTTGTTGCAGTCCTCAAAGATTTGGTCCTTGACCATGTGCTCGGCCACGTAGGTGGCCTGGTCAAAGATGTCTGCGAAGCGATCGGTTGGCGATTGGCCGAATATCGTACAGAATGCACCCGCAAGCACGGACTCGATGCGTCCAAGCTCAAGCGCGGCCCGGTCGCCTGTAGCGTCGGTCGTATAGCAGCGCCCGACCGACATCAGCGTGCTGTGTAGGCGCATCACGGCCGCGGCCATAGCTTCGAGCGAACCGGCATCATCGAGCACGAGCGGCGCTAACGGATGCGCGCCTCGCTGCGTAGTCGCCATCATGAGTTCTCCAAGAGTCTGAGCGCGTTGGGCATGGCAGCGATGGTTAACTCAACTGCATGGTCGATCGACATAAAGCCGTCGAGCGAAATCGGTAATGTTGAATTTGCCTCGTGCGCTACTGAGTAATCTTCTTGAGTAGCGCGACCAGTGCCGTCATCTGGCTGAACATGACTCCAAAGCATGTGCGTCTCCTTTATAGCTTCGTAGATGGAAAAGACTGCGAGTCGTACTCCAGAACGATCGGTTGCCAGATGAGGTCTTCAATACTGCAGTCGAGGGTGTTTGCGAGCGCCAATGCCGAGGAGACCGAGGCGCGGCGTAGGTCGAGCTGGTTCTGCTCGTAGAGTTGTATGGCGCGAAGTTTAACCCCCGATTGGGCGGCGAGCTGTTTTTGCGTTAGGCCGGCCGCCTTTCGTGCCGCTTTGAGGCCCCTTTTGTCTGCCTGGGCGTTGTTCCATTTATCAATGACAATCTGGGCGAATTTGTCTTCGGAGGCCTCGTGGAGCGGTTGGTACGAGCCGATAATCCAATCGAGCGGAGCGACTTCGAGTAGCTCATTAAAGCCCAGGCTGCACATCCATTGCGCATAGGCCAAAACCCAGCCCGCCCAATACTGAGGCGAACGGTCGAACGAATAGGTCTCCCTGCATTCGACGGGGGTCAGTCCCGCATGTGCGATAATATCGCGCGCGAGCTCGTCGCCCGCCATGCCGCAGACGACGCGAGGTATACCGCGCTCAAACTGTTTCATCTCAAAAGCGTTCGACAGGATCGCCGTCAACTCGGCTGGAGTCAGCCCTTGGTCACAGAGGGCAAAATCGACTGCCTCGCCCAGCGTTCTCATGGCATCCTCGAGATACATCTCACTGTAGGCGTGGGTCATCGCCCGTCATCCCCTCTCGAATGATATCGACGATACGGATTCCCTCAAATGGATTTTCGGCAAGTAGCTCCCGATACTGTGCCCTTGCCGCTTTATCTCGCTCCTTGGCCAATGGACCATACAAAGCTTGCGGCGCACGTTCAAATCCAGCAAAACGAATGCTCTTAAACGCGCGCTCGCTTTTGAGCACAATCTGCTCTCCCAAGTTGCCGAGCCTCATAGATCGACCAAGCTGATCGACGGTAATCGTATTGTTCACAAAAGCTCTGGCATAGCTAAAGTACGAGTCGTCCGCGCGCCATCCCCTTATTACGTCGCAAGTGCTAGTATCAGGTAGAAAATGATCGTGGAGATATTCGCACGCCCCCACGGCAATAGCGGTGTCCTTGCGAAAAGAACGATGTTCTACAAGCAACGCTATCCAATGCAGAACTGAATATTGCGGCGATAGCAGGTCGAGTTCCTTGAGATTGGCCATATCGAGTTCATAGCGATTCGCAAAGCCATCGGCATCACGCGAACATGCCCATTCCCTTGCAAGGTCGAGGCTCTCTGTGCAATAGAATCCCTGTCCATAGTCGTTATGGACTTTCCCCAGGCCAAGCTGGGGAGTCTCAATAATTTTCTGAGAACCATGCCACAGTTCCACGCGAGTCTCCTAACAGGTATCTCTCTAGCGATAGTATAGCAAACTATCGCTAGAGAGATACCTGTATTCAAAGAGCAAAAGGGTGTATGGAACCGAGTTTGAGTTCAATACTGGCTTCTAAGACTCGCCGAGCCCGGAAGTATGCGGCAAAATTAAGACTTGCTGATAACGCCGGAGCACACTAACGCCTCAGCCTGCTACAGCACTTCATAGATGCGCACCTCATCCTGTTCGATGCTTTTGCGGAAGGCCGGGCGCATGTGCTCTGGTGGGTTGGTGACGATATCAACCTTTCGCCCAAGTTCCTTTTCGAGCTCATGGGAGAGTTCGTAAAGCGTGCCGAACGTCATGGTGTTGCCGCAGACTAGGCGCAAGTCAATATCGCTATCAGGCGTTTGCTCGCCTCGGGCAAACGAACCAAATAAAAATGCCTCGCTGACGTCGTATTGAACCAGCATGCGGGAGGCCGCAGATGATATGTAGCAAGTGAAACCATGTCTCAATTGGGCGTTTAACAGTAGAACGTCAGCGAATCATCACCAAAGGTTTCACACCACTTGTCACATATGAATTGATGATTCATGGTGATTAGTTTTGAAAGATCCCTGAGATCCTTAGCCGGAATCTTGCTCTCGTTGTTGGCAAGTTTGCATCCGCCGTCTTTCGTCAGCCAAAACTTGGTCGAATTAGCAGCCGCCCTCTTTACACCTACGTGTATGTGAATTGGTTCTCCGTTTTCCGCAATCCAAAAGAACAGAACGTACTGCCCAAAAATAAGAACTCGAGGCATTATGCCACCGCCGGTCCGGCTTTTTGGCGTTCGGCGAGCTCGAAGATAAACGGGGCGTTTGATCTAACAAATTCGGTCAAGAAATTGAGGTCATCAGCAGTAAATCCTTCGACGTTGAACCATTTGACCGCAGGCAAGAAGCATTCCGCATGGTTAAAGCCAAAGTCAACCGGGCGCTCGACGGCCACGCGAACGGTTCCGTCTTCTCTTGTCTCTGAGTAGGCAAATTGGGTGCCATCATCAAGCTGAACATAGCTCCAAAACATGACTACCTCCTTAGTGTTTATATTCGAGTATAAGGAGCAGGCTAGACTTAACGCGGCGTGAATTAAATTATTCCTATAAGACACGAACTCTGACAGCTGGCCTTGTCCAGAAGTGGTGGGGGCCGAGTTCTGCCGACCAGAACCCGGTTTTGCGCTTTCGCGACCTGCGGTTTTATTAACAGAATTTGACTTGCGCTCGGCGGGCTCCGGTTTTCCCGCACATCCGGAAATCGGGAGCATCAGCAACGGCGCGCAGCTTTAAGAACCGCTGTTCCCAGCACGAACAGCAAGCCGGACACGGCGATCCAGTTGTTGTCGCTGGTTTTGGGAAGTGATGAGGAGGTCGCGGTGGCGGCCTTGGGCCTGGAGGTCTTGGCGGCCGTGTTGTTAGTCACTGTTGTCGTGGTCACCGTCTTAGTCGCGGCCGCGGGCTTCAGTGTGGGATTCGTCGACGGATCCGCGGCTGGCTCGCCGGTAGCAGGGTCAGTGTCAGGGGCGGACGGACCATCGCCCGGCACATCGGGCCCACCGGTCTCCCCCGCCGACGCCGTGACATCCACAGGCTCGATCGTCACATTCGCTGCCACGGATCCGTCAGCATCCACCACGCCGCCTTCGCCAAAGGCCCCGTCCGCAGGCGCCACAAAGCGCGCGGATGCAAGCGACCCGCCCAGGCAGGCGACGCCGCCATCGGGGCCCGACGCATCCAGCCAGGACGCATCGACGGTAAGCCGCCCGGCCGCGCCGCCGCCGGCAGTCCCGCCCAGCAGACACACGCCATAGGCGCGCACGCCCGCCCCGGAGCCCGCGCCCGCGGCGACAACTCGTCCACCGCCGCGAACGGCAAGACCGTCCGCGATCACGCCGGCCACCCGCGCATCCGCGATGCCGGCGCCGTCGGCCCGCACGTCAACCTTGCAGCCGTCCACCGCGAGCGTCCCCGACACGTAGATTCCGCACTGCGAGCCCGTGGCCACCAGCGACCCGGTGCCGCGGAGCGTCAGATCGCCCCACACTTCCATGCCGCACCGCGAGATGTCCACGTCGGGCGCGCTCGTCTCGATAACAGTGTTCTGCCCGGTCAGTGTCACCACCAGGTCGTCGTCCGCACCGATGGCCTCGCCCGCGTAGCCGTTTAGCTCCAGATGGTCGGCATCGGTCCAGGCCCACCCGGGGCCCGACACGCCCGGCTCGTAGTACGTGGCGCCCGCAATGAACAGGCTGTCCGCGCCCGCGGCATAAGAAGGCCCGCCCAGCAAAACGCATAGGCAGGCCATGGCAGTAAACAGGATGTAATGACGGCTGGAGTGGAACGCGGCAGCAAACATAACCGCTCCGATCTTCGCAAGAGCCATTGGAAACTGCGCCAGAAAACTACCTGGTAGCAGCAGTTATTAGTGTAGCGAGATCAGGCGAGTGGCGAACGAATTAGCTGTAAACGAACCCCAAAATTAGGTGTAAATCGTTTTGCCAGTCGGTGAAAGGAAGATTCACGTTAGGCAAATATGCCGACCGCTGATTCCAAAATTAGCAGCACAGGGAAATTGACAATATCAAGTTACCAAAACCTTTCCTCAATGACGCCCCATGTCGTGTCCTCGCAAGTTGGATACCGTTGTCGCAACACCTTAGTAATCGGGTAAATAGTTGAGAAGCTATTCACGGAGTTCACTACGATTGAAGGATTTAAATAATGCACCAACTAATAATTCTTGGAAATGGATTCGACTTGACCTGCGGACTGAAGTCAAAGTTCTCAGATTTTTATCGCAATAGGATGAACGCAGCATGCTCAATTGAATCGATCCCTAAGGACGAAAGAAATGTCTGGGATGTCATTCTTTCTGAAATCGGTGAAAACGACCCATTGTGGTGCAATATAGAAAGCCTTATTTCAGCGTATGTGTTCCATGATGACGACTTGGGTTCAAGATTGGACCACATGTATGAGCAACTGGTGTGGACAATTGATCCGTCAAAACCAAATCGTTCTGAACATCCAGATAACGCCGTATACAATTACGTTTCAACTAGTCTGGGTAAGGAAAACGTTTCCCAGGATGAGCTCACCCATTTCCTTCTAACCTCACTAAAAGATTACGAGCACATCTTTGCGAGCTATCTAGAAAAACAAGTCGATAATAACAATAAATACAGGGAAAAGGCTGTGGAGTATTATGCAGCCATTCGCAATGCCTGCATTAATAAGGCCCAGCAAAAGAACTATGAAACATCTATCTTAAACTTTAACTATACAACCCCATTAAAATCGGAAGATCAGCAGCTGGGAATTGTTGCTGCCCGGAATATTCATGGCTCACTGGACAAAACGGACACAATATTTGGCATTGACGGAAAAGACGTCGCTGAAGACCATCCGGCGGTGCCGTTTACAAAAACATATAGGCTTATGTCATTAGTGCCATACGAAAGCGAAACTGCAAAACTCTGCGACAGCAATACCCGTTTCATCAAGATATTCGGACACTCGCTTTCTCGGGCTGACTATTCCTACTTCCAATCGATTTTTGACACCGTCAATCTATACGGTGGAGTTACTAAGCTTGTATTTCTATACAAAAAATATCCAAACAAGTCAGATAAAACAGTTGATGAGCAGGCAATTCGAGAAGATCTGTACTCACGCATATCGCATCTTCTGTATGAGTATGGAAGCACACTCGACAATAAAGACCATGGAAAGAATCTCATGCATAAACTTCTTCTAGAGCAAAGGTTGCTCATTAAAGACGTTGACGAGAATATATCAGTCTTACCTTCCAATATATATTTGCTTTAACACCTAATCCAGATTCGGCTCCCTGAGGTGGTAATTGAAGAGTAGGACCGGAGAACGTACGTATATCTATAAAAGCGTAATCAAAGGCTAATGGGACTTGTTTAACCAAAAGAGGGTGTATCGGTTTGCGCCGATACACCCTCTTTTCAATAATTGGATTTATGCACAAGGACAGAGTCGCCGCAGCCGTCAGCTCTCCCCTATTCCCTCTTAAACAGATCCCTCGTGTACACCTTGTCCGCCACGTCCGTGAGCTCGTCGCTCCAGCGGTTGGCGACGATCACGTCGCAGCCGGCCTTGAAGGCCTCCAGGTCGTGGGTCACCTCGGAGCCGAAGAACTCCGGCGCGTCCAGCGTGGGCTCGTAGACCACCACGGGCACGCCCTTGGCCTTCACGCGCTTCATGACGCCCTGGATGGAGCTCGCAATCCTAGCCTTGTCCTCCTGCTCGGCCTCGAGCTTGCAGGTCTTGTTGTCCACCGTCTCGGGCTTCCAGCGCGAGCGTTCGGGCCACGCGGCGAGCTTCGCCTGCCTCTGGGTTCTGCTCGCAACGCGCTCGTGGCAGTATGTCTCGTGACGCGGGTTCGCCAGCGGCTCGTCGGCGTCCAAGCGTCACCTCCAATCAATCGCGCCCCGCCGCGAAAAGCGGGGAGCCGCCCCGGAGGGCGGCCCTGATTAGTCGTAGGTGTTTCCGCTTCCTGCTAGTTGTAAGCTGGCATAGGGATGAAGAATCTCGCGAAGACCGCGGCGGCGAGGAAGACGAGGGCGATGAAGTTTGCGATCTTCACGATCTTGGCCAGGTCAGGGCATTCAACTCTGGTCACCTTTCCCAGGAACGAGAGCAGGATCGCTATCGTGTCGAATAGGAATACTCCTATCACTGTCGCCATCGCGCATAGCCTGTAGATGCTCGCCCTGTCGATGCTCTGCAGGATGGATGAGGAGAAGGTCAGGCCCGCGACGAAGGCGACGACGATGCCGGTGAACACGCCGAGGACGGACACGTTTTCACGCTGCGCCTCTCTCTTTTCCTCCTCAATTCGCTTCAGCGAGTCATCTTCCAGACGTTTGATTTCGCTTTCCGTCTTTTCCTGCTGCTCTTTGATTTGCTCGTCGAGTTGCGTGCTCCTTTCCTCGAAGGAGCACATCATCTTCATCTGCTCCGTGTAGTGGAGTAGGCGCGTCTTCTCAAGCTCGATGTGGTCGCACAGCTTACGTACACTATCGGCCTGCTCCGAGCGGGGTCGGTCTTCCAGCATGCTTGTCAGGACCTTGCCCATGTTGTCGGCCAAGCGGCTTACGGGGTATGGGACGTTCGTCGGGTCGAGCTCGCAATCCTTGTAGTCAAACACGACGTTGCAGACGTCCGAGTATCTATGGCGGAACTTCACCTGCCCGCCGTACAGCTTTTCGAAGAAGGCCTTGACGTCGGCGATGTTTTCATCCGAGAGGGAGAGGCCTGGGTCGTCGGACGCTAAGGTTTCCAGAAGTTTGGTCAGCGCATCCCTTTTCTGTGTCTCATCGGAGTCCGCCTCGACGTCGGGAACAATGAGCATCGATTTCTCAAGATAGTCGCCGTTTGCGGCTTGGAGAACGCTCGTCAGAATCTCAAGGGCTCTTTTCATGCCGGCGGGCACTTCTTGATTCTCAGCCATTCTGGTCCGCCTTTGCGGCCGCGACGATGAGACCGTTTGGGATGATTCCCTTGTCTTGTCCGCGCCTATTGTAGACCTCATCCCACGGGGACCCCTTCGCATGGGAGACCCGTACGAGGTTCCAGGGAGAAAGTCCTCGCAGTTTTTCGATGATGGTGTTGATGAAATCTTCCTGCTCGTCGTTCTCGAAGCGGACTGCGTCAGGGAAAATCATCTTTATGGGCGAACCGCCGAACTCGGAGAACTTGACGTATACGTCGCGGATGACCGGGCCGTACTGCCATGCCTCGAACGTGTCGTCGAACAGGGGCGAGTCGTACCCCTTGATGAAAGTTAGTTGCAAGAAGTACAGCATCTTCTGTAGCTGTAGGTTGCTGACCGGCTTGTTGTCTTTATAGCATTTGTCAACTACGTATTTGGCGATTCCCATGGCGGTGTAGCTTGCGGTCGTGTTCATAATCTCCTCCTTTTGCCCATCATACCAGTGATGTGCTTCCCATCTGCGCGTATCGCGATAAAAGCATCTCAGCTCGCCCGGACAAAAAACGGACGGCCCGGACGGCCCCTCCAACGGGGGGGGGTTCGGTCTCGGACGCGCCCCCTAGTCTTCCACGGCCCCGGCACCAGGACGACCGGCACGAGCGGCAGAAACGCCACGAGCACGAGCGCCGTGACCGCAATGCCCAACGCCCATTTCACGTCTTCGCCCATCACTTCACATCCTTCCGCTCGAACCTGCAGAAGCGCCCACATGCGGCCAAGGTCGCTACCGCGTATCTCGCGGTCGCAGCACCCCCCCGCTGATGGCGCGGGCGCGCTCCCTGTACACGCCGTCCACGCGTGCCGCTGCGGCGAGCCTGGTTCTGCAGTCGGCGAGCCCGGACTCGAGCTCCCAGCTCGTCACCGATCAGATCGGGGGGGTCTGCCCCAAGGCCGCCGAGGTGCTCGAGAAGGCCGAGGCCGACGCCCTGGGCTACCTGGACTTCCCCTGCGAGCACCACGTCAGCCTGCGCACCAAGAATGTGCAGGAGCGCACCGACCGCGAGCTCAAGCGCCGCAGCCGCGTCATACAGGTGTTCCCGAGCAGGAAGTAGCCCATCAGGATGATGGGCGCCGTGTTCGCCGAGATGGACAAGGAGTGGGTCGGCCGCCGCTGGTTCAACGACGACTCCATCGGCAGGGCCGTCGAGGGCGCCGTCGCCGAGCACGTGGCCAGGTTCATCGCGCTCGTCGTGGCCGACAGCCCGATTCCCGGCGGGAAGGCGGCGTGACATACGCTAGGATGACGGCATTCTAGGCGATTCTCGGTTCCTCGGGTCGACTCCGGCTACCCTTGAGAACCGAGACCTACACCAACGATCGCGACACTACCGCACGCTTCGTGCCATCTGGATTGTTTTGGAAAAGAAAACGCCTCATGCTAGGCGCGTACAGGCTCTTCGTGTCAACGTGTATCAGCCTACCATGGAGCGGCGTTGCAGTGCGGCATGGAACGGCGTAGCAAAACTGATGCAATAATCAGCGAATAATCACAAGACCGGAATGGGGCCATGGCGACCTTCTTCAAAGGAGAAGGCCGCCATGGCAAGTCGAAATTCAACTCAGGGATTACTGAGCTCTTCGGAGAGAGTTCACATTCCGAAGACCTAAAGTATCAGTTCGTTAATGTGACCCTTGGAAACTTTCAAGAGTTGTTCAACGCGGTAGACAGATTGCTCGACGAGAGAGGCATCGTTCTGTCTGCCTATTATTATCCTATTGCTTTGTATGTAGCAGGACGGCCATCAGGCAATTATGCACGATGGCCGTCCATTCTATTAACTCCGTGCCTCAAGACGCGGCTCAATCCTGAGCTTGATTGGCTGCAAGTTGCGATACTCCTGGAGCGTACTGTTGTAAAGACTGCCATTGTAGCCTGGAGCATCGACCGTCACGACCGCATAGTAACGAGTGAGCGCATCGGGATCGTTATTATTACGGAATAAGGATTGGAGCGTCAGCTTCGGGTCATACAATGAGCTTGATTTCATGCGCTGTGTCCTGCTAATGACACTGTCCCACTTCATATCGTTGGCTCGTAACTCTGACTCTTCCCAGTACTTCTTTGCAGGCTTGCTCACCGGCAAGGTTGATGAGGTGTAGCCCTGCAGTTCAAGTTCAGCTGCCTTGATGCGCCCCTCCTCGGTGGCGAGATTCACCGTATGCCTATAGCTTGTACCTTTGAGCGAGTACGTGTATTTGTTGGCATGAGGAATGAGGGTATCTACTATGCAGCTTGAGGTGTATGCATCCGAATCATTGGGATTCGTTTCGCAGACTGCAACGATGGTCCAGCTGATTGTGATAAGCCCCTTCGCCGACTCGATGCCGGGGGCAAATATCGGCAGCGAGACAAGCTGCTTAGGTCTGAGCATGCCTTGATATAGCGTGGTGACGCGGTTGTCGTCACAGCTCAGACAACTCGATGGATCATCTGGAGCAATGCCGAAACCGTACTCTTCTCGAACAAAGCTATCACTGTGCTTCGAATTGTGGAGGACCAGAGCCCGGGCGAGATGCTGTGAGATATCCTCGCTTCGCGACATCATTCTGCCAAGCTTGTGGACGAGTAAAGGAGATGCAAAGCTGGTACCCGCGCTTGCGCCTAAAGCATTTCCGCTTGAGGCAACCACCACGAATGGCTTGTTGATGTCCCCTCCATACTCAAGGAGGTCGGGCTTGATTTTGGCACCCTCTCTTCCCGGACCAACACAGCTATACGGAGCGCGTGCCTTCGTACCATCAGGCAATATACAAAACGCGCCAACTCCGATGCCGTTGACCAGATCCGCTGGTGACTGCACACGATTATCTGGGCTTGGCAAATCGCCGTCATTGCCGGCCGCAATGCAAAAGAGGGGCGGCTCGGCATCGCGGTTGTACGACAGCACATCAAGCGCATAAGTGAAGCGGCTGATGTCATCGTCGAGAATGGGGCCAGCGGGGCCAAATGAGAGATTATACAGTTGGATGTCAGGATTATGCCCGACTACGTACTCGATAGCGTCGATCGACTCGTAGAGGTCAATGTCGATGGGATCGCTCGGTGGCAGCACTCGAAAGCTCTCAACCTTCACCTCGGGCGCAGGAAGGACGTCACCAGCTCCCTTACCAGAAAGCTCGCCATGCAGCACGGCTCCGCATACACCCGTTCCATGGTCGATGCCGTCTTGGTCGGGCAGCGATGCAACGGCATCATGCGCATTGACATAGCCGGAGAGGAGCGGGACATTGGGATTGCATCCACCATCGAAGACGCCGACGGTTACAGGTGGGACATTCTGGGCCGCAGCAACCTGCGGTGCTGGTGCGCTCATCGCGCTCCGTATCGGCTCGAAGGCGATTCTTCCCATCGGGTGAACCGTGCGCAGCGGGTTGATTCTCGCTGCTGCCATAGTAGCTTCCCTGCTCAACTGTGCGGCGATGAATGTAACGCCGTCTTTGTATGACCGTACCTCGATTTCGTCACGACCGAGTCCTGCTGCCTTGCAGAACAGGTCTACGGCATCCTCGGCGCTTTCTTGGAGCGGATGAAGCACGGCTTCGACCAGGCCCTCTTTCCATTCCGCATCGAAGCCAAGTATCTTTTCGCCCGGCTCAAGCAGGTCGAAGGAACGGATGGACATTACCTCGTTGCGCCATGCGTCCGATTCGTTTGACCCGGTGCGAAGCGCGTTTTCAAAATCGGCAAGACCCTTTGAGGTCGTGCGCAGGAAGTAGAGCTTTGCGAACTCGAGCTGCTCTCCTGCATCTTCGTCATTACTGTTCTTCTGAGGTTGCACGTTGCCTGTCTTGTATCTCCTGCCGCCGATGACTTGCAACTCGTCCGAAGAGGTGAGCACCGACGAGGGTGCATAGGACTTTGCTTCGAACTTGGGCTCCATACGTATACAGACCACCTTTTCCTCGAGGTAGGAATCAGGGTCGGTCTGCATCTGCCTGGACACAGCGCCGATATTAGCAAGGAGGCGGTTCCTAGCCTCTTCGTACTCGTGTGGCCGTGGCTTGGAACCTCCACCGGTTTTCTTCTGAACTGGCTGAGCATATGATTCGCCGTGAGCAAGGATTGGCAGCGGGTCGGACATGGCTTATGCCTCCTTCATGTAGCGGGAGACCGTCGAGGCGCCGACTCCGACGATCCGCGCAATGTCTCGCACGGTAAGGGCTGGGTTAATTTCTCTGAGTTTTATGCACGCCTCACTCTTCTCCTGCTTCGTTTGAGGTTTGCATTTGGAGTACAGCTCGCTCAGAGAAATGATCTCTATGCTCTCGCCCGGATTCATCACTGATTGGCGCTTAATGTGCTCGCAAAGCTTGCAAATGTCTGCGGCGCTCATGCCCGCGCTCTTCTCGACCATGAGGAAGAGCATCTCTTGCGAGAGCGTGAAGCGGTCGCTGGGCAAGTGTCTCTCGAAGAGTCGCATGCGTTCGTTCTCCTCGGGAAGCGGCACCTCTATAACTCTGTCGAAGCGCCGCCAAATCGCCCTATCCAACAACTCCGGATGATTTGTAGCTGCAAGCACGATGCTGCCCTTAGGGCATGTCTCGATTTCTTTGAGAAGAACGTTCACTAGGCGCTTCAATTCGCCGAGGTCACCCTCGTCATCACGCCGCTTCGCAATTGCGTCGAACTCGTCCAGGAAGAGCACCGCAGGCTGTGCGCGGACATAGTCGAAGACGCTCTTGATGTTTTGTCCGGATCGACCGAGATAGCTGGATATCGAAGTTGCGAGGTCGAGCGTTATGAGCGGAAGAGCGAGCTTGTATGCAAGCCAGTTGGCCGCGTATGTCTTACCCACGCCCGGAGCGCCAATGAAGAGGATACTGTTCGAGGGTTCGATCCCATCCTCGAAAAACCGCTGAATCAGACCTCTTTCCTTGAGAAAGTCGGCAAGCTCTTTTGTGGTTGCAGCATCAAGAATGGGGTCCGGTAGCTCGATTGGCTCTATGAACTCTACGAGAGAGAAGCGGGTCTCTCGGTCGATCGGTAGCGGGTTTATCTCGGCTGCACGGGTAGCCTCGCTTCTCATGTCAGATGCTGCAAGCGCCCCAGCGATCTCCGAAGCGAGATCAGGACGATCACGTCTCAGCTTGCGGGACACCGTGAGCGAGACTGACTCTACGAGTCTTCTGTCATTCTCTAAACAGGCTCTCACCAGCCTAGGTATGTAGTCTATTGCCTCCATATACCATTTCCTCTCTATTGCGGAAATTTGGAACATGCTTAGGATAGCAGATTTACAGCTGCTACCTTATAGATTGTGCTAAAGCTTTGAGCTCTTCGAAAGTGGCACAATACTAAATGTGATTTAGTTCGAGTTGACTACGCTCTTGTGACAGAGAAATACCCTGCTCCTAACATGCATTCGGGCGGGCTCCTGCCTGCGTGATTCACGAAAGTGGTTCCCATGAAGGAGGACACCGATGTGGGCAGGCGACGGAGACGCAGCAGCACCCGCAAGGGTAAACAGACGAACAAGTGCAGCATGCGGAAGAAGAAGTTGCCGCCACCGACGATGGCCCCGACGAGTTCAAGGTCCTTCTCGCCAAGCAAGAGGTACGTATCAAGGAGCTTGAGGGCCAGGTGGCCGAGGCCGCCAAGACCGCAGAGGCAGCCGATGCCCTACGCGGCGTGATCGAGCAGGTGAAGGCCCGGGCGGCAGACGAGCGCGCAGAGTAGGAGCTGCGGCTGGCAGGCCGTACGCAATGTGAAGGCGGCCAAGGCGCTGCCGGACGGCCACGACGGCGACGCCTCTGTGTTCAAGGAGGTGAAGCCTTGGCTGTTCTATGGCGGCAAGGCTGGCGGTGTCCAGGGCGGCACGACCGGGCTTTCCAACGCGGGGGTGGCAACCGACGAGAAGCGGCTCAACAAGCACTAGCGCGAGGTCGCCTTACTCGTGGAATTGGGAGGATTCAACATGGCTGACAACAGCATTGTCAGTGCCGACTGAATTTACCCACATGGGGCTACAAACAACTTGCGGAGGAAATCGGCGACCCGTCGGGCTGCATGGCGGTAGGCATGGAGGGGACGACGTCGTATGGCGCCGGTCTATGCTCCTACCTCATGGAACGCGGCTATGACGTCTTCGAAGTACTTCGCCCCAAGAGGGAAAAGAGGCGAGTCGGAGAGGGCAAAACCGATGGCATCGACGCCGAGCACGCCGCCCGCGCGGTGGCTGCCGGAAAGGGCATAGTGCCGAAGTCCCACAACGAGTGGGTTGAGGGCTTGCGCGCCCTTACGGTGGCGAGATCCATACACGTCAACACCATGACCAGCGTATCCAACGCCATAGGCTCCCTCTTGGTGTCGGCCCCGGAGCGGGTCAGGACCAAATACCGGCCGCTCAAGGGAGCGAGCCTGTACAGGAAACTGGGGTCTTGCCGCCCGAATGCGGAAGACGACGTCGCCGGGCCGCTGCTTGCGTCCCTGAGGGCGCTCGCCAGGACCTGGCTGGAGCTCGATGAGAAAGCAGGCCAATTGGAGGGCGCCATGCATCGGCTCATCGAGGCCAATGCGCCAGCCCTCTTGCAGGTGAAGGGGTGCGGCACCGTCAACGCCGCGGAACTCGCGATCGCCGCGGGCGACAACCCGGAGCGCATCCCGAGCGAGGCAAGTTTCGCTTCGATCTGCGGCGTGTCCCCCATTCCCGCCTCCAGCGGAAAGACCGACAGGCACAGGCTCAACCGCGGCGGGAACAGGCAGGCCAATAAAGCTCTCCACATGATTGCCGTAAGCAGGATGAGCGGGGACGAGAGAACGCTCGCCTACATGGCAAAGCGCAAGTCCGACGGCAAGACGAAGCGAGAGGCCATGCGCTGCCTAAAGAGATTCATAGCCAGGGAGGTTTACTCGACGTTGCGGCACCCCATGAGGCTGAAGTACGCCCGGGGCGAGGAACTTGCGGCGATGAGAAAATCGCTCAGCCTGACCCAGCAGCAGATTGCCCGAGAGCTTAACGTGCCGAATGTAAGACTCAGCGAAATAGAAAGAGACATATGCCCCCACGAGGAAATCAGACGCGAATACGACCGCTACCTGAATGCCAAAATGTCGGCCAGTAAAGGACTTGACAGCCCATAGGAGCGTCATTCGGGACGCTACCCTGTAAGTGACACGTCGGACTCCCTGGTGGAGTGGCGGTTGCGCGGCCCGGAGGGCATGGGCGGGTGCGCCACTCGCTCTCCAGCCAGGAACACCTCGACCGTCGACTCGGTCACCCTGATGTTGACCTCCCTTCCGACGAGCAGGTGGCTCACCGAGCAGCAGTTCCACCTGTAGGAGACACACACGACCTTGAGGCGTTCAAGAGGGGTGCCACGTGATTGTCACCAAACGTTGGGCAACGAGCTCGCGGACGTTGCGGACAAGGTGTAGACTCGCAATTTGTTTAAGAGACTAGAAGGGAAGGCCTTGTGCAACATCTCGCATTCCTCTTAGCCGACAGTGCCGATACTCTCATTGGCGGGTTCATAGGCTTCTTTAGCAGCTTTGTAATTATGCTCATTACAAGGTGGCTTGATCGCAAGGGAAAGCTTAGAATTTACGCTAAACGCACGGTCGTTGACAATAAGAAGAGATGGGGATTTCACGAGGACGGCGGGCAATCTTTGCTTGTTGTGCCGCTCAAGCTCGAGTTCCAGAACACGACGGGACGTTCGCGGGTGGTCCGAAACGTCGATGTTGTTCCCTACAGGAACGGCAAGGAAGTCGCTAAAACTGTGCAAATCGAATACACAGAGAAAAAGCGAGCTGCGGGGGAAAAGGTTACTGAAGTGACAACTTCAGAGTATGGCGAGGAGGATGCCCATAACTCGTATTCTTTCACGCTGCCTCCCAACAGCATCGTGAACAAGAAGTGCCTTTTCTGCCTAAAGCATGAAAACGTGCCCGATTTCGACGAGCTCAGACTCGATTACTTTAACGAGCGTGACAGGCGCATATCACTGCACATCGACGAAATCGCCGGGGATTGGAAGCCGCGCGTGTTCGAGCCCGACCTCGATTGGGTGCTGCTCAAGAAGCGGTAGCAGCAAATAAAGATGGACTTGGTTTTGGAGCGCCCGAGAATTTTTCGGATGCTCCATTGTTTGACGGCGGGCTTCATGAAGTGGCCCCGTGTGGGGGCGACAGCGTTTACGGCGCGTCCGCGCGAAGCTGTGTTGTTCTCGAAGACCCTTTAATTTGGCCACAGCGCCTGCCGCCCGGAGCCGCCACACGCAGGTGCTTGCCCGTCGAGGGTTGGGCCGCGAGCGCGGCCCGTGCTTCGTTGGCAAGGGCACGCGCCACCTCGTCTTTATCAACGGCCTCCTTGCCGACGACCAGACCCATGACGCGTTGCAGGAACGCGACCTGGGCTCCCGCTATGAACCCGTATTCGCCGGCATTGGCCCCCACGATCACGAAGTCGCGCGTCACAGCGTCGAAGCTTTTCACGAGGATGCGGCGCGCGCGAGGAGACGGTCAGCACGTCGTAGTAGGAGTCCCCCGAAAGCGCGGCCCTCGCCATAATCACGAAGCGCTCAGTCGCAATTCTGTTGATTGGCTTCTCGGGGTGCTTCTTGATGCGGTCGCTGGAGAAGTAGCCCAGGGGGATGTCGCTAACGGGCCCGTCGCTGTTGGCGAACGCGGCCACATTGACCGTCTTGCGCCTGAAGAGGGTCTCGAGGGCCTTGGTGAGGAGCTCGGCGATGGCAAGCATGGCGCGGCCTCCCTACGGACGACGGAGATTGAATTGGGGTTTTGATGCCCGGCTATGATAGCGCTGCCCTCCCGTTCCGAGTGTCAGCTTTCGATGCCCAGACGGCCATATTCCGCGAGCATAACATGCCAAAATAATCATTGACATATACATTTTGATAAATACTATTGCGCCAACGACCGGTAAGGCACCCGCTGTCATGGAAAGTGGCGTCGCGACGAACGAATGATATGCACAACGCCTCCATGGCTTGCCCTAAACAAGAAAGGCCCCCAGCCACCGCGTGGTGGCTGGGGGCCTCTTATCGCTCCGAGAAAGCTCGCTAGTCGCGCTTGAAGAGATCGCGCGTGTACACCTTATCCGCCACGTCCGCGAGCTCGTCGCTCCAGCGGTTGGCCACGATGATGGAGCACTCACGCTTGAAGGTCTCAAGGTCATGGGTGACCTCGCTGCCGAAGAAGTCCTCAGCGTCCAACGTGGGCTCGTAGACCACCACGGGCACGCCCTTGGCCTTCACGCGCTTCATGACGCCCTGGATGGAGCTCGCGCGGAAGTTGTCGGAGTTCGACTTCATCGTCAGGCGGTAGACGCCCACGACCGGCTTCTCCTTGCCGGCGTACACGCGGTCCCACACCATCTGCAGCACCTCGTCTGCCACGAAGTCCTTGCGGGTGCGGTTGGCATCCACGATGGCCTCGATCAGGTTCTGAGGCACGTCCTTGTAGTTGGCCAGCAGCTGTTTGGTGTCCTTGGGCAGGCAGTAGCCGCCGTAGCCGAAGCTGGGGTTGTTGTAGTGGCTGCCGATGCGTGGCTCCAGGCACACGCCGTCGATGACGTCGCGGGTGTTGAGGCCGCGGACCTCGCAGTAGGTGTCGAGCTCGTTGAAGTAGGCCACGCGCAGCGCCAGGTAGGTGTTGGCGAAGAGCTTGACGGCCTCGGCCTCGGTGGTGCCCAACACGAGCTCGGGGATGCCGACAGTTCCGTCGGCGTTCACGCGCTCCAACTCAGCGGGCTCCGCCCCTTGGGCGAGCAGGCGTGCAAAGCGCTCGGCAGCCGCGACGGCGTTGGCATCCTCCTTGGGCGCGCCAACCACAATACGGGACGGATGCAGGTTGTCGTAGAGCGCCTTGCTCTCGCGTAGGAACTCGGGGCTGAAGAAGATCTTGCTGTCGCCCAGCCTATCGCGAAGACCCGCGGTGTAGCCGACGGGAATCGTCGACTTGATGACAATCCAGGCATCCGGGTTCACCGAGCGCACAGCGGCGATGGCAGCCTCGACGGAGGAAGTATCAAAGAAGTTCTTATCGGAGTCGTAGTTGGTGGGCGTGGCGATTACGGCGTAGTCGGCGCCCGTATAGGCCTCGGCCACGTCGACAGTGGCGTGCAGGTCGAGCTCGCGCTCCCCCGCCTTGGCCTTTGTCAGGAAGCGCTCAATCTCGTCATCCTGGATGGGCGATATGTAGTTGTTGATCTTCTCGACCTTTTCGGGCACGATATCCAGCGCGTGCACCTCGTTGTGCTGCGAAAGCAGGACGGCAAGCGACAGGCCGACGTAGCCGGTACCGGCGACAGCAATCTTCATGTCATTCTCCAGTTTCTTAAATATAGTTGCGCACCCATTGCTACTGGGCGCAAAGAAATTGTGCAGCGTAGCTACTGCCCCTGTGCCCTATACCTGGCCTCGGTGGCCTCCTTAGCCGGGCGCCACCAGGACTCGTTGGCGACGTACCAGTCAATGGTGGACTTCAGGCCCTCGGCGAAGTCGGTGTGCGCAGGCCTCCAGCCGAGCTCGCGCTGGAGCTTCGTGCTGTCGATGGCGTAGCGGCGGTCGTGGCCGGGACGGTCGGCGACCCAGTCGAAGTCCTCGGGGTCGCGACCCATAACCTCGAGGATCATGCGCAGGACCGTGATGTTATTCTTCTCGCCATTTGCACCGATGAGGTAGGTCTCCCCCGTGCGGCCCTTGGTCAGGATGTCCCAGACGGCCGATGAGTGGTCCTCGGTGTGGATCCAGTCGCGGACGTTCTCGCCGCGGCCGTAGAGCTTGGGGCGGACGCCGTCGATGATGTTGGTGATCTGCCTGGGGATGAACTTCTCCACGTGCTGGTAGGGGCCGTAGTTGTTGGAGCAGTTGGAGATCGTGGTGCGCAGGCCGTAGGTGCGGGTCCATGCGCGCACGAGCATGTCGGAGCTGGCCTTGGTCGAGCTGTACGGCGAGGACGGGTGGTACGGCGTCTCCTCGGTGAACTTCGCCGGGTCGTCGAGCGCCAGGTCGCCGTAGACCTCGTCGGTGGAGACGTGGTGGTAGCGGACGCCGTACTTCCTCACGGCCTCCAGCAGGCGGAAGGTGCCCTCCACGTTGGTGCGCAGGAAGGGCTCCGGGTCGGCGATGGAGTTGTCGTTGTGGCTCTCGGCGGCGTAGTGGACGATGGCGTCGTGGCCCGGGACGAGCCTGTCCAGCAGCCCGGCGTCGCAGATGTCGCCCACGACGAGCTCCACGCGGTCAGAAGGCAAGCCCGCGATGTTCTCGGGGTTGCCGGCGTAGGTCAGCTTGTCCAGGACGGTCACGTGCACTTCGGGGTGGTTGCCCACGACGTAGTGGACGAAGTTGCTGCCGATGAAGCCGCAGCCGCCCGTGACGATGATGTTCTTGGGTTCAAAAATCTCAGACATATTTACCCCCTCTTTGCCTCGTTTGCGACACTCAAAAGATACTTTCCATACGCAGTCTTCTTCAGTGCTTCGCCCAGTTCGTGCAACTGATCATGGTCGATGAAACCACGGCGATAAGCGATTTCTTCCAGGCACGCAATGTAATAACCCTGGCGGCTCTGCACGGCCTCCACGTACTCGGCGGCCTTCAAAAGACCTTCGGGCGTGCCCGTATCCAGCCACGCCATGCCTCGGCCCATCAGCTCGACCGACAGTTGACCTTGCTCTAGATAGGCATTGTTGATGCTCGTGATCTCCAGCTCGCCGCGCGCGCTTGGTTTAACGTTGGCCGCGATGTCGGAAACTTGTCCATCATAGAAATACAGACCCGGTACTGCGTAGTTAGACTTTGGGACCTTGGGCTTTTCCTCGATGCCAACCACACGGTGATTCTGATCGAACTCAACCACACCGAAGGCTCTGGCGTCCTGTACGGGGTAGCCGAACACTACGGCCCCGCCATGGTGCTCCACTTTCTCCTTTGCCCGCGTGAGCACGCGAGTGAGATCCTGTCCATGGAACATGTTGTCACCCAGAACCAGCGCACACGGCTCGCCGGCAAGAAAGTCTCGCCCGATGGTAAAAGCTTCGGCTAAGCCGCGAGGCTCGGCCTGTTCGGCGTATTCCAATCGCATGCCCAACTCGGCGCCGTCGCCGAGAAGCTCCTCGAACGCTGGCAGGTCACGTGGCGTCGAGATGACAAGCACCTCGCGAATTCCTGCGAGCATCAATACGCTCAAAGGGTAGTACACAAGCGGTTTATCGTAAATTGGCAGAAGCTGTTTACTAAGGGCTTTAGTAATCGGATGCAGTCGAGTGCCGGACCCACCTGCAAGAATTATGCCTTTCAACGTTTTCCCTTCAGCGGCAGTCGAGATAAAGTGCGCATTGCTGCTCAAGTCACTTTTGGCTGCTTGGACAAATAATATTTCGGTCGTAAATCTCTTAGGAGTCTGATACCGTTCTTGCTAATTTCCGTGATTGGATTCAGTGTTCGGTTCAGATTTAGCTTTGGTGATGGCTTTGGTTCTATCTCAGATCTTTAAACCTATTGAGAGCCATTTCAGCCTTGAAGTCTTCGAGAAAGTCTAAGAAGTCATATTTCGGCTCGTAGCCTAATAGCTCACGACAGTTTTCGATATCCATTACATAAGAAGGACCGCTTGGCATTTCCGGACGATAGGCAATCTTTGATTCAACGCCTTCTGGATTGAATACCTTCGCGATACCGCGAATCCAGTCCTCGTTTGAAGTTCCAATACCGGTACCCACATTAAAGAAGCCGCCGTCAACGTTCTCTACGGTCACAGCTTTACGTAAGAGCTGACAGAAGTCCTTGACGTTTACAACATCTTTGGCGCGAGTGGGATCGCCCCAGATTTCAAGCGTTTCTCCTGCCATGGCTCGATCCATCAGCAATCGATATCCAAGTGTCCGACGCACGCCATCGACGTTATATGTCTTGTCGGGGGTAAATGCGTAGACAGTGGGAAGCCTAAACACAAAGCCTTTTAATCCGTACTCAGCCTGATAATGCTTGATCAAATCAACGGCGAAGCATTTGGAAAGAGCATAGACGGTGTGATCGCCAGTCATAATAATATTGCGATCATCGTAAGGATGAATTACGGGGTTTTCCGGAGTAACGGAACCCAGCACATCGGATATAGTCTGAGCATAAAGAATGCGATCAGCACCTGACTTACGGCAATACTCGAGTACGTTAAGGGCTCCACGGCTGTTTACGTCAATATAATCGGAAGGGTTATAGCCGCTCATATATGCTGGCAGTAAACCAGCGAGAAGAATCACCGCATGGACGCCCTCTTGGGGGAGCTGCTCTAGAGTAGAAGCATCGGACATATCTACACTTGTATAACCAATGTTGTATCGATTGAAAAAATTCGTCTCTCTACGACCGGCGGCAAACACCTCATATTCATCTGCAGGCAGGTGATTTACTAGATCTTCGGTAAGGTATGCACCAGTGTTGCCGGTTGCACCGATTACTACAATCCTCTTTTGCACGGCTAGCTCACCTTCGCCCTCATGAACTCACTCGGCTCGGCGCGAAATGCATCAAGCTCGGCTTGCGTGTCGAACCTAAGGAATACCGATCCGAATGCGTGATTTGCCGCTGTGAACGCCTCGACTTTGGCGCCGGGCTCAATCCACAGCTGCTCTTCGGCAAGATGCGAAGCGGCAAAACCAGATGCATATTCCATACCAGCAAATACACCGCCATGATCAGAGTGGAGCATTTGCTGATACCAGAAGCCGTCATAAACGGGCATCGAAAGATTGCCAACAGGTTCGCCGAGCGCAGCCTTCACCGCCGCCATGACAAGATCGGTCTTTCCGTCGGTGGCATATTTGAGCATCTCGCACAGTCGATTGCCGCCGCCGCGCGGAGAGCTCTCCATAATGTAGGCTTTGCCATCGGTTGCCACGCGAGTCTCTATGTTAAATACGCCGTCACGAAGGCCCAACAGATCAGCCAATCGCTGCAATTCCGAGACAAGCTCTTTTTGTGCCCACGCTGGCAATGATGCTGGCATTGCATACGCAGCTGGCGTGTAGGGATTTGGAACGGAGGGATCGAACAACTGCGAGGTAAAGCTTACACACGAGAACTTTCCGCCGCTAACGAATCCATCGGCATCGGACGAATCTCCCTCCTTTTCCAAAAATTGTTCGACGATACAGCGCCCATCACGCGAAAACTCGAGAGCGTACTCAACCGCTGCCTTAAGATCCTCAGGACCATCCACGCGAGAGCAGCCCTTCGATCCAGCCGAATCAACCGGTTTGGCAATCACGGGATAAGCAATCGAATCGGCTTCATTCATGGCCTCGTCGGCAGAGCGATAGATATGAAGCTCGGGACAATTAAAGCCATTATCACGAAGGAAGGCGCGGTAGCGCTCTTTATCTTGAAGTATGCTAACTGCCTCATAGCTTCCCTGGAACGGCAGCCCCAGTTTCTCGGCAGCATATGACGCGGACACCACACCCGGGTCTGCTGCAAACGACATAATTCCGTCCGCCTTGCATTTTTTAGCGGCGGCAAGAACAGCCTCGTTATCGATGATGCTTGCATTGATGTAGTCATCCGAAAAGGCATGTGCATAGTTATGCGGCAAATAATCGCAAGTAACAACCTTTGCGCCCAACTCATGCGCTGCCTTAATAACTGGCAGTGCATAACGTGCCCCACCAAGAAGGAGAAGTGTCTTACTCATCGGTTTCCCTTTCCTGCATCCAGAACCGTATTGCAGATGCGGTCAACGTCTTCCAATGCCAAATCGGCGTACATGGGAAGCGTGATCACCTGGGACGCCGCCTTCTTCGCCACAGGGGTGCGGTCGCTGGAGTACACGCTTCTGTAGCAAGCGTAATCGTTGACCAACGGATAGAAGTATTTGCGTGCGCCGACGCCAACCTTGTCCAGGGTATCGAAAACGTCATCGCGCGTGGCGCCGAAGACACTCGGATCGAACAGCACTGGAAGGTACGCATAGTTGTGGCGGATGTTATTGGCGGGACGGAAAACGGTCACGCCGGCCGTGCCTTCAAGGTTGTCCCAATAACGCTCAGCAACGGCCTTGCGCTTGCCAATCTCGGCGTCCAGGTGACGAAGATTGCAGACGCCCATCGCCGCGCAGAACTCATTCATCTTGGCGTTGCCACCGACGTACTCGACGTCCTCGGGTCCCGTGATGCCGAAGTTCTTCCATTGGTTGAGCAGCGGATACAGATCCTCGTCCTTGAAACAGACGCAACCGCCTTCGATGGTGTTGAATACCTTGGTCGCATGGAAGCTGAACATGGCTGCATCGCCGAAAGTCGCCGCGCTATCGCTGCTTCCGTCTTCGTTCACGCGCTCGACGCCGAAGGCATGGGCGGCATCATAGATGACCTTAAGCCCGTGACGGTCAGCGATCTCCTGGATGGCATCAACATCGCAAAGATTGCCGTATACATGCACAGGCACGATGGCGCAGGTGCGCGGGGTGATTAATCGCTCGATGCTTTCGGGATCCAACGTTAGATTCACGGGATTCACGTCGGCAAATACGGGAGTAAGTCCCTTTCGCACGATAGCGTGAGTGGTCGAGGCAAAGGTGAACGGTGTAGTGATGACCTCTCCGCCGGTCGGAAGAGCCATGGCCTCGAGGATGCACTCTAGGGCATTGTGACCATTCGTGAACAGAGCAAGGTTGTCGATCCCCAAACGCTCCTTGAGGTCCGCCTCGAGCTTCTTATGCTCAACACCCATATTGGTAAGCCAATGGCTTTCCCATAGAGGTGCGACCTCTTCAAAGTATTCCTCCATAGGAGGCATGGATGATCGTGTGACAAGAATGCGGTTACCCATATCAGGTACCTTCCCTTCGCTATGCAGCTTTCAAAGAACGATGACTAAAGTAACTAGAATTAATTCAAGGTGACGTTAGCGACGCCTTGTTCCTAAAAAGTCCCTTACAGTTTTAATGAGATAATCAAGTGTTTCGAGTTTGAAAACCCAAGCAATCCCTAGATAAACCAACGCCATTACGGTGATGTTAATAAATATTCTCAGAGCCGATGAAGTTACGAATGAGCCACACAACAAAGCGGCTATTCCTGAAACTGCTGAGATGCCAAATGCCGGAGCAATGTCACGCAATTGTTCAATATATGAGTAGCCAATAACTTTCTTGTTCGGATAGGCGTTGACGAAAGTAGAGAAAATGCCACTTATCATGTACATGCCAACCATCAGATGGATGTCATGCAAAATAAAGGCGGCAAATAAAATGAAGCAGATTCCGTATCCCTTTTTGATTAATTCTAATTTCAGAAATAAATCAGAGCGACCCATGCCATTTAGCGCTTGTAAATTCGTTGTATGAATCGGCAAAAGCGCATAGACGAAACAATACATTTGCAAAAAGGGAACACAGGGTAGCCATTTGGCTCCGAGAAGAATTCCCACAATGGGTTCTGCGGCAACAGCAAACAAAGTCATCGAGGGGACGATAAAAAATGTTGAGGTCTTTAGCGCTCTACGCACTAGGCGCTTAACATACGCTACGTCATCTTGAACGCGTGAGACCGCCGACAGCATCACAGGTTGTATAGCACCATCAAGCATGGATCCAAGTGCCTGCGGATATTTCTTTCCCTGAGATACCAATCCAAGACTCGAAGCACTAAATTGTTTCCCGATAATTAAGTCAGAAAGCGATTGGTAACCTTGATCTAATACACCAGAGACAAGCAATTTCCACCCAAATGAAAAGAGCTCACGAGCCCGCTTAGAGTTAAAGACGAGACGCGGTCGCCAATCGACTTGCGCTGCCATAAAAAAGCAATTGCACGTCTGATAACTGAGTTGCTGTAAAACAAGCGCCCATAATTCGGCTCCAAATACTGCTGAAATTACACCAATTGAACCAGACAGCACGGAAGACGCAATTGCGGCGTTAAAGACAATGCGAAACTTCAGCTCTCGCTGAACAATGGCAATTTGGACCGCGTTATAAGCATTGATAATCAAGATCAATGCAAGTGCACGTAACGGCCATATGATAGCGTCCATTTGGTAGAAAGAAGCAATCGAGGGCGCCGCGAAAAAAACGCATAAATATAGGGCTGCTGAAACCGTCAAACTGATCCAATAGACGGTCGAACAATCGCTGTCATCCATTTTCGGACTCTGAACCAAAGCCGTGTTAAGTCCAGATTGTACAAATATATTGCCTACATTTACAAAAACAAGCATGATCGCCAAAGCGCCAAACAACTCCGGCGCAAGCAACCGAGCCATTACGATTTGAACTGCAAGCTCAACAAACGCTCGTGAGCCTCTCTCGGTTATTTTCCAAAATAAAGACTTAATTGCGCCACGCTTAATGTCAGTTGAGGCCAATTTATTTTCCATTCTTAGAAAGTCGATTTAAATATAGGGTCTTAGCAAGGTACGGAAATACAGCAGACAGGATAACGGCAACCTTTTTTTCCCATCGCAAGTTTTGAAGATTCTGCCAATCGTTATTCAAAAGAGATGAAATGGATCCATTCCCACAAAAGTAAACTTGGGCCATGTATCCAGCAGCCTGTTCTTGGCAGAAAGTACCATAAGCCCCCCTTGTATACGCATCAAAAGCCTCAAATACCCGAACCATAGTTTCTGCATGGACCGAAAGCCTATCAAGAGACCCTTGTCGAAACAGCCAATCGCTCATACTGGAAGTTGTACCTCGGCGATAACATGACATCATGTCATCAAAATAATAAACCGGCCCCAGATTTCCAAAAAAGAGAAGCATCGGGACATCCCCTACCGGGCACAACTGTTTAAACTCGGGAGGATATTTAATATAGTCATGCCATACATCAGCTCTAATAAAATAAGAACTTGTTTGAAATGCATACTCTTTATTCAATGGTATGAAAGTTGACCTATCAATAGGGCCAGTTTCCAAATGGAAACGAGGAAAGAATGTGTTTAGATTGTCACCCTCGTTAGTAACCTCCATAACCTTGTGAACGCAAAGGCAACATTCATGGTGTTTTTCTAGAGCGTCAAATTGTTTCTGAAGCTTTCTGTTATCAGCCCAATAATCGTCACCTTCACACATGGCAATATAGTCACCCTCAATTAAAGGCTCAATATACTCTTTGACAATTGGAACCCCCTTACTGTATTGATTTTCGTTTTGTAAAACCAGCTTTATTTTTGTGGGATATCGAGCCTGATAATCCCTAAGAATTGCTTGAGTTGAATCGGTCGACGCATCATCGTGAACAATTATCTCGAAATCAAAATTAACTTCTTGCATCAAAAAGGAATTGATTGCACGTTCTATATACTGTTCATGGTTGAAAGCCAAGCAATAAATTGATACGCGGGGTTTAACTTTTCTGCAAGAGCAGTCGTCAAGAACGGTTCCCGACCATTTACTGGAAAACATGCACACCTCAAACTGTAAAGTGAAACCATAGCGATTCATAAGGGAGAATGCCCTGTCCATTTCCGGATAGAGCAGTAAACAAAACATAGAGGCTCAACAGCCATATCATGCGTTCATACTCCGCATTACCAATATCCTTTTGCGCTCGAGCAAGATATGAAAGGGAGACGACATCGAATATCGAAAAGAAATATCCGATCCTCTCCATATAATCAAATAAATAGCCAATGATCGAAATTGCTAGGCCAACTATGGTAAAGATAACAGTGGCTTTACCTTGCACATCAAAACGTTGAAAAAGCTTGTGCTTAGAGAGACCAATGAACAAAACGAGTAACTTGAGAATTGTCATTAGACCAATTTTAATATCGTTCGATTCAAAGTATTTCGCATAGTCTGTCAAATAACCTGTATTAATTAAAATAATAGGCGCTGCTATTACGCAAACAGGCATAACTAGGCTGACACAAGAAAGCACCGTTCGAGAAGAATAGGACATCTCGTCTTTAATAAAATAGAGAGCACATAGCAGCAAAATCGCAATCAGAGACGATCTATGAATTCCAACTGCGAATAATAGAAACGCTAAAAACAGCCAAACTTTATGGGTAAAGATATATCTAGAGCCCCAGAAGACAAGGGCAATCGCTAATAACTGTCTCGCAATATTTAGTTCAACTGGAATAAAAAAGGAATAAAAGAGTCCGAACGAAAGGCTTAAATTGATTTGTTCTTTAAAATCCCAGAGACGAAGTAGAATCAATAAGTTCGTTGCAAATGAAACAATGAAATTAAATAAGTAAAACCCATTTTCCATTCGAAATAAAGACATTCCATAAACATATACCGTGTCGTACCAACTTGCGGTTATGTTTGGTCCGTATTGTATGGTCTCAGTGTAGTATCTTAAGTAGTTAACGGTATCAATGCCGACCTTTTCAGTTCTTAGACCGAAAAACAAAGCTAAAACACAGGCTATGAATACAAGTAATTTTTTTCTATCGCTGGCTTGCGCCTCATTGGCGAAAACAATTCCAATAATAAATACGAGAAAATATATAAGAGATCCGAGTGGATAGTTAGCAATGGCGCCCACGTTACATGCTCCGCCCGTTATTTAACATAATTTTTAGCGCTTTTAACCGAGAAACAGTAAATTCATTACCGTGCCTAATTACGTCTTGTAAACACAACAATTTCCATTTACGGCTATCGATTAAAGAAAAGAGCAAAGATTGATCGCGAAGATATTTTTCATTCTTACCCTGTTCCCACGTTGACTCTCGCTCTTCAGTCAAACAAGCTATGTAATCTGGTACCGCAATGATGCGTAGCTTCTTTTTTAGGCAATCAGCCAGGAAGAGCGTGTCCTCACCATGAGAATGATCAGTTCCCCCACCAAAACAAAGATTGAAGAACACGCCGTTTGTCCGAATCGAATCTAATCTGATAGCCATTCTCGCCGCACCGTAGCGCATAAAATTAAAAAATCCAACCGTAAATTTCTTCTTATTAATAAAACGATGCGGTATTGGCTCTTCTAAGTTAAAAATAATGACATCGGCATTAGGGTTTTCTTTAAAAGCACGTAAAACTATTTCTTCATATCCATCAAGATAGACCATATCATCGTCAGCAATGAGACAATACTCCGCAGTAGCTCTCATCAGGGCATTATTACGGTTAAGACCTACGCCACGTTCATTAAAATTCAAAACTTTAATACAATGTTCGTTCGCATTAAAGTCATAAATCCTATTTTCGTCACATTGATTGGCGACAATTGCGTCTGTCTGAATATTCATTTTATCTATAAGCGACTCAGGATTACAATCCAAAGCCGCAATAAGCACCTCAACGCGATCGCTCATCTTGGCTCCCGTCAAAAGGAATGAACATATCTAATCTTCTTGTAAAAAGAACAAGCAATATTTAATGCTGTATGACATAGAGCTGTAGCCTTGAAGCATCCTCTGCTATTCCAAAGTTTATATAAATGTTTGGCCTGGATTAATTTTGACGTCCCATGCGAAATGGAAGAAGATCTCACGCGGTAACGACCGAGCACTTCTGGTAAAAGCAAACAATCGGCAACATCAATTACATTCAACCACATGGCGTAGTCATTGTGCTTCTTAAGATTTGCGATTTGCACAACGCCAACGATATGCGCGTCATACATAACCGTTAAACACCCGGGCCAGCAGTAACAACGCATACCAGCCCTGTCGATACGAGCAGGCCCGCTAAAACTCTTTTGAAGCGGCCTGCCTTTCTCGTCAACAGTCTCATACTTTGTATAGGAAAACCCGCACCGATTATCCCTCATAAAGGAAAGCTGCTTCGCTAACTTTTCCTTATCCCATAGGTCATCGCTGTCAAGAAATGCAATCCAATCACCCTTGGCCTCTCGTAGTGCACGATTTCTTGAATAAGCCGCGCCGGAGTTTTGCTTATTTTGAAAAACGTGGATTCGAGAATCACCACGAGCGATTTCGTTTGCGATTGAAATTGTCTTGTCGGTAGAACAGTCATCAACAATCAAGAGCTCCCAATCACCGTAAGTTTGAGACTGAACGCTCCTGATGCTTTCTTCAATGAAAGGTTCAGAGTTATATGCCGGCATTACAATTGAAACAAGACCGAAGTTGCTGCAAGCAGTGGTCATTACTTCACGCTCATTTCAGAAATCAATTGTTTTGCCTGAATCTGGAGAGCATCATATTTGTTACGAGACACTCTTCCTACTGAAAGTAGGTAATCGCCTAAATCAGCTGCCGTGGCCATGCCTTCCTCGGTTATTCCTTCCTGTTTGACGAAAGCCTTTAAAATCGTTTTAAAGAAAATCGAAATATCTTCACTTAACGAAATCTGATCGATGTACTTCAAGTCGTATGCGAGCTTTTCGTCCCATGCGATGGCGTTTCGTCCGTTAATCTGGGCGAGGCCTGAGAGGCCTGGTCTTACTATGTGGCGCTTTCTCTGCTCGGGTGTCATAAATACCATATCCCGAACAAGTTGTGGCCTTGGGCCAATGATCGACATATCGCCCTTCACGATGTTGAAGACTTCAGGCAGTTCATCGAGACTTGTTGCACGAAGCGCTTTACCAAACTTGGTAAGGCGTACTTTATCAGGAAGCAACTTGCCATTCTCATCACGTTCGTTCGTCATCGTTCGAAACTTATATAGTTCGAAAATCTTTTCACCGCGACCAGGCCGTGGCTGTTTGAACAACACGGGCCCGCCAAGTTTGACGCGTACGAGAGCGGCCACGATGGCAAGTACCCACCAAAATAGCGCCAAGAGAAGACAGGACAGAGTGACGTCAATCATCCTCTTGCCATAGCGCTGATAGAATGTCTCGTTACCAAGCCTACTCAAAACAACGCCTAATCACTTCGATGATTACGTCCTGCTGCTCGGGAGTCATCTTATTGTCGGAGGGCAGGCAGAGACCACGATGGAAGATGTCAGCGCCCACATCCAAAGGCAAGCCATCTGCGCCCGTTGCACCGCCGGAAATATACGCATTGGTCTTAGCTCGGCCATTGCCCTCGCGCGTTACGAAAGCATTCATACGATAAATAGGCTGCATATGCATGGGTTTCCAGATGGGGCGGCCCTCGGCGTTAATGGCAGCAATAGCCTCAAGGATCTCGGTGGGGCAGCTCTTTCCAGGGTCGCTTACGTAAAGCGCCTCACTCTCGCCACGAACCTGTTTGCACATCGCATCGGGATCAATCAGCATGCAAGAAAGCCAGAAGTTAGGCTCACAAACGTTAGGGTCATAGGGGTTCATGCTCACCGGCAGACCCTTGAAGCCCTTTTTGTAACGCATGTAAATAGCCTTCTTTTGGGCAATATGCTCCTCCAGATACGGAATCTGGCCACGCACGACACCGGCAATTACATTGCTCATGCGATAGTTATAGCCAAGCTCCTCATGCTGGTACCAGGGAGCGGCTTCGCGCGACTGGGTCGACCATTTGCGAGTTTTATCGGCTGCCCCTTTACTATCAGTTAAAAGCATGCCACCAGCGGAACCGGTAATGATCTTATTGCCGTTAAAGCTAATGGCGCTAATGTCACCAAACGTGCCGGTCTGACGACCCTTATACGTGGCACCAAGTGACTCAGCAGCATCCTCAACAAGGACGGCCCCGTGCGCATCGCAAATTGAACGAAGCTCTTCGACTTTGCCAGGCGTTCCGTATAGATGCGCCGCCACAACGACCTTTGCAGTCGGATGCAGTTCGAAGGCCTTTTCAAGAGCGACGGGATCCATATTCCAAGTGTCTCGCTCGGTATCGATAAATACAGGGACACCGCCCTCGTAAACAACTGGGTTCACCGTTGCGTCGAACGTCATATCGCTGCAAAGGACCTCATCACCGGGCTTAATTCCAGCAAGCTTCATGGCAAGATGCAAGGCAGAAGTACCACAAGAAAGGGCAACGGCAAAGCCGCAACCAATCTTCTCGGCCATTTGGCGCTCGACTTCGTTGATATTCTCCCCTACGGTCGACATCCAGTTGGTCTCATATGCCTCGGTAATGTATTTAAGCTCATCGCCGTGCATGGTCGGCGAGCTTAGCCAAACTTTATTCTCGAAGGGTTTAATGTCCATCTTGGCTCCTTATCCCTAATCGTTAAACTGCGGATGATACGTAGGTACAACCTCGGCGAGAACAGACTTAACCGTATCGTTATCTTTATCGAGGCAGTCATGAAGCTTCGCAAGTTTGTCTTTGATCTCTTCCATCTTGTCGGCTTCGGCTGTGGAAATGCGAATCTCGGAATGCTCGGTAGGCAGGAGCTGCTCGTTGTCCATAAGAAGCTCCTCATACATCTTTTCGCCAGGACGCAGGCCGACTTCTTTGATCTGGATATCCTTGCCAGGCTTAAGACCGCTCAGCGTAATAAGGTTGATGGCAAGGTCGTAGATCTTGACCGGCTCACCCATGTCCAGTACAAAAATCTCGCCGCCATGCGCTAAAGCTCCGGCAGTAATGACAAGCTTGCTGGCCTCCGGGATGGTCATGAAGTAACGCGTGATGTCCTTGTGCGTAATGGTGATAGGGCCACCCTCACGAAGCTGGCGCTTAAACAGCGGGATGACCGATCCGTGACTACCCAGAACATTGCCAAAGCGAACAGCCGTAAAGACGGTCTTACTGTTGGCCGCGTAATACTGAACGATCATCTCGTCCATACGCTTGGTGGCACCCATTACGTTCGTGGGATTAACGGCCTTATCGGTAGAAATCTGCACATAGTGGCTGCACTGGTACTTGTCGGCAAGGCGTACAACATTAAGCGTGCCAAAGACGTTATTCTCGATTGCCTCGCGGGCGTTGTGTTCCATAAGAGGAACGTGCTTGTGGGCTGCAGCGTGGAAAACAACTTGAGGATGGTACTTCTCAAAGACCTTGGTAATCGCTGGAAGATGCGTAATGGAGCCGATATAGACTTGAATATCAGTGCCTTGATCATGAGCGGTCTTGATGATGTCGTGATACAGCTCGTAGGTAGTATTCTCGTAAATGTCGAACAACACGATTTGCGCAGGCTTTGCCGGAAGCAGCTGACGTACAAGCTCTGAGCCAATAGATCCGCCGCCGCCCGTGACCAAAATGCGCTTACCGGTAACGTAGCCCATCTGGTTAAGGTCAAGCGACTTCTCCTCGCGAGAAAGTAAGTCGCTAATCTCGACCTCACGAAGGGCAACCCTGCCTACACCATCCTGCGGAATATCGCGGACATTGGGGAGCGTGAGGACCCTAAGACCTGTTTTCATGCACAGGTCGTAAATACGCTGACGTTCTTCATGCGTAGCGCTCGGAATTGCCACGACAATCTGTTCTGCTTCACAATCGTGCGCAATAGTAGGGATATCGGCACAAGTACCGCAGACCTTAACGTCATGGATACGCTGATTTTGCTTATTGGGATCATCGTCAACAACGGCAACCGGATCACCGATCATATCGGGATCTCCGTTGAGCATACGTTTGATGGAAAGAGAGCCGGTCTCCCCTGCTCCTACGATGAGCGTACGCGGGAGATGCGCATCGGAATTGCTTTTGAAGCGCCAGATCTGGCTACCATAAATAGCACGAATGGCAAAGCGTCCGCCACCGCAAATAATGAGGATGACAGCCCATGCCATAACGTCCTCACGAAGGGTCATGCCCTTGCCAAAAAACACGTTAAAGATAACGTCGCCAATTACTGATCCTACCGTTACGGCTGCAACAATACGTCCAGCCTCGGAAATGCTCGCATAGCGCCACAAGCTGCTATACATATGAAAGAACCAAAAGACGACAACGTTAACAAGCGCAAGTACAAGAATAGCCGGGCATGCGCCGGCTGCTCCGCCGAGAGTCGCCCAATGCTGCGTACCCCACGATGCAATAAACACGGCAATAAAAGTTGCAGCAATGTCATATGCCATCAACATATACGGCTCGAAGGCGCTCAGCTTCCCCTTTTGCTTTGCGCTCTTAGATTCGGTGTTCAAGATCCGCTCTTCTCTCTCCCTATTAATCCCGTTATCCCCGCCCGGGGATCCCCTTTGCCCCTTTGAGCAGCCGCCCGCAGTTAGGCGATTGCCTTTTTAAGGTTTCGCATTGCGCGCTGCTCGTTTGAAAGCACCGCGAGGCCAACGCGGGTGGTTACGCGTCGGCCGCACATGTCGAGCTCCAAATAAGCAGTGCTCTTGCGTCTGTTAATGGTTTTGATGAGGCCTTCGTGGCCCAGCAGCGGGCCTGCCGTTACTACGACCTGGTCACCGTCTTTTAGGGCCTCGCTCATGGGCACTACGCGGTCTCCCCTATGCGTAAAGCCGCCAATAAGTTGGACCTCTTCTATTGCCAGCGGCACAAACTGACCGTCCTGGGATAACACCCGGGCAAAGTCGTCCATGCGCAGCAGATACTGTTGCACGGTGCGGGGGTCTGCCGTATCGCAGATAAGATAACCGGGAAAGAGCGGCTTGGTCGTACAGACCCATTCGCCGTGTACTTTGATCTCGGTTTGAAATTGGGGATAAAAGAGCTCCTGCATGGCGCTCGCCGGCACCATACGCTCGATGCGCTCGCGCATTACGTCTTCGCGACCGTTAATGACCTGGATCACATACCACACGAGCACCACCCCCTTGCTGTCTTACGTGTGGCTCACGGGGTTTGGGCATGGCTTCGCCAGGGCGCTTGTGCGCGGAGGCGCTCCATATTCAAACCCTGAGCCCAGTTAGACAAGCACGTGGCTCTGCCCCACCGTGAACGGTATGTATGAGTGCAGTTGCTAGAGACGCGGACGTGTATCGCAAAAATGACCGCGACTCCAGCTGGCTGCGTGCGAACCAGTCAAGCGGGTACAAAACTGGACCGCACGCAAACAGCTGAAGAACTGCTGTGGTTTGCCGTAGCAGTTCATTGCACCGTCTAACGCAAACTTAAAAGCAGCCGCAAAAGCAAGTGAAAATCGCGCATGGCAATCGATATTGGAGCTCATGGTTTTTCTAACACCGCCGTTACGACCGGATGCTGATCAACCCCGTGCTATGTGGCCTGTTAGAGCCGTGAGCACAGTTGAACTCATGTAACGTTAGGTATCCTAGCACAAGCTGGTAGCGAAACTGATTTGGGTTGCGTTGGACAACATATCGTTCATTTGGCGTGCTTAAGGGGGTTGTTTTTGGATGTTGTTCACGTTGGCGCAGGATATTGGGGTGCGAGCGGTGATTAAGGGCGATCCTGAAGCGCAAATGGAACGGCGAGCTGCACTGATAATCACGTTTGTCTAACAAACTATGTACAGACATGGGAAATAAATTGTGCAACTTTTTGTTGGTGTGGGTGGGGTTTGTGGCGCGAGGTATTTTGGCATGAAAAAAGGCCTTCGGGATTCCGAAAGCCTTTGCATTCACGATGGTGGAGACGAGGGGGATCGAACCCCTGACCTCTTGACTGCCAGTCAAGCGCTCTCCCAGCTGAGCTACGCCCCCGTGACGACGAGATACTATAGGGGAAGTTGGCTCGACGTGCAAGGACTTTTTTGGGTCAGACTTTAAATGCCTAATGATATAGGTAAGCGATGGCGGTGCCGGTGTGGACTTGGATCGTGGCTGTTGATCTGACGACGTTGCTGATGCCCGTATCCGCCAAGAGTCCTAGCGGGGAATGGTTTAGCTCCCACTCTAAGCCGAGTTCGCTAACCACGGTGTTGGGGGCGATGGCGATGATGGAGAACGTCTTGCCTTCGGCGCCTTCAATAGTCCAGGATTCGCCTCCGTGCAGGATGCGGGCCGTGGTCTCCTCCTCGGCAATCCAGACGGGGGCGTCCGCATAGCTTGCCAGTAGCCCTAACACGGACAGGGCCATGTCGGGACGGCCGCCCGTAGCGCAAGTCGCAACCACTTCGGCACCTGGCCAGCGACGGCGGACGGAATCGAGCGCCAGCGCAAGATCGGTATAGTCCTTGTACGGGTCGTGGCGCTCAACTTCAAAGTCGGTGGCGGCATCGATCAGCGCGCGGCCCGCATCGCTCACCGTGTCGGCATCCCCCACATATACGTCGCAGCCCAGACCGGCGCCCAGCAGCACGTCGAGTCCGCGGTCCACGGCGACAACGTGATCGCACTCCCCCGCTAGCCTACGCAACAAATCCGCACTCGCCACCACGGGCGAGCCGCAGACCACTAATACCTTAAAAGCCACAGCCCTCGCCTAGCCCTCAAACTCAAGAACGCGGGCCAGGTCCAGCTCTTCATAGCTATCGATGAAGATATCGCAGTTGGCACGCACCTCGTCGCGCTCCATACGGCCGTGCGGGTCATAAATGCCCACGCGTTTAAATCCAGCGGTGCCAGAGCTCTTAAGGCCAAAGACGGCGTCCTCAAACACCCATGCGCGCTCAAACTTGTGCCCATGGCGCTCCTCCAGACGGCGCAGCGCCAGCTCGTATACGTCGGGGAACTGTTTGGAGCGTCCCGCCTCACCCGTCGTGGTAACAAACTCCATGTACGCGTCGAGTCCGGCTCCCGCTAGCGCAGACTTAACCAGCTCGGCCGGCGTGGACGTGGCAACGCACAAGGCAATACCGGCCGCCTTCGCCTGCTCCAAAAACGTCAGCAGACCCTCGCGTGGCGGCACCTTAGAGTAGCCATCGATCAGGATGTCGCTCAGCTCGCGATACAGCTCTTCGCCATTCGCGCCAATGTCCCAGGTGTCGTGGTAGGCCTGGCACTCGTCCTCGAGCGACAAATGCTCAAACTGGGCAAAATCGTCGACCGTCACGTCGACTCCGTGGCGGTGCAATAACTCGGGCTGGGCATAGGCCCAAACGGGGGTGCTATTAACCAGTGTGCCGTCGCAATCGAAAATAAAAGCAACGTTGGGGGCGGCGGTCTGGGACATAAACGAACCTTTCGATGTCAAAGGGTAAACAACCTGCTAAAAACGTTTTACCAAACGTCAAACTAACAATCTTGAAACCCTAATTGGTAAAACTGTCAAGAGTTTTACCATCGCAATTCTGCCAGTGGTCTAAACATGGCGCTCGCCGATTAAACACCGCCGCAAATCCACTTTTCTCCATAAAAGTAACGAACAGGTGTTATCGTATTTCGTGCCGAAAGTTCCACCGAGCACGCGAGGTGGAACGAATCATAGAACTATCGCCGTCCCCTCGATTCGTGCAGCCTTGGACCTTTCGCATCTAGTCACCAAGGCAACACGCTGCCGCGTCATGATGGGATCAAACGTGAGCGATACAAAGCTAAAGCCAGCAACCAAAAAGCCTGCTACCCGTAAAGCCGCCCCGCACGCACCGGAGCTCTCTAAGGACGATGTCTACCTGTTTGGCATTGGCATGTGGGAGCGCAGCTGGGAAAAGATGGGCGCGCACCCCGACACGCAGAACCGTACGCGCGGTTGGCGCTTTTGCGTTTGGGCGCCCGACGTAAAGAGCGTCCATGTCATTGGCGAATTTAACGACTGGAATGAGGAAGCCAACCCGCTGGTGCCCGTGCATACGAGCGCTATTTGGGAAGGCTTTATTCCTGGTGCCGAGCAGGGCCAGCTCTATAAGTATCTCATCGAGACCAACGAGGGCGAGAAGCTCTACAAGGCCGATCCGTATGCCTTTAAGGCCGAGTGCCCTCCGGGTACCGCGAGCGTGCTGTGGACCCTCGACGGCTATAAGTGGAACGACGCCGCATGGCTCAAGCGCCGCGCCGGCCACAACCACATGTCGCAGCCGCTGAACATCTACGAGGTGCATATTGGCTCGTGGAAGCGCCACGGCGATGCGCCGCAGGGCGATCCAGACGAGTACGGCAACTATCCTGGCCCCATGGATCCCTTCCCCGCGCAGCGCGGCGAGTTCTATACCTACGACGACCTGTCGGTGGAGCTCGTGGACTACGTGCGCGACATGGGCTACACGCATATCGAGGTCATGCCGCTCATGGAGCATCCCTTCGATGGCTCCTGGGGCTACCAGACGACCGGCTACTATGCCGCCACGTCGCGTTATGGCAACCCGCAGCAACTCATGCACTTTATCGATGCATGCCACGAGGCGGGCATTGGCGTGATCATGGACTGGGTGCCCGGCGGTTTTTGCGCCGACGCCCACGGCCTTGCCACCTTTAACGGCCATATGCTGTTTGAGCACGAGATTCACCCCAACTGGGGCACGCACAAGTTCGACTTCGCCCGTGGCGAGGTCCGCTCCTTCTTGGTCTCCAACGTGCTGTACTGGCTCGAGAACTTCCACGTGGACGGCATTCGCATGGACGGCGTGTCCAGCATGCTGTACCTCAACTTTGGCATCGACGATCCCGGCCAAAAGAAGTTCAACAAGTACGGTACCGAGGAGGACCTGGACGCCAGCGCGTTTATCCGTCAGGTCAACTGCGCCGTGGAGGCACACTTCCCTGACGTGATGATGATGGCCGAGGAGTCCACCGCGTGGCCGCTCGTGACCTATCCGCCGCAGGACGGCGGCCTGGGCTTCCACTACAAGTGGGACATGGGTTGGATGAACGACACCCTGCACTACATGCAGACCGATTTTCCGTGGCGCCCCGGCAACCACGGCCTGCTCACGTTTTCCATCATGTACGCCTTTACCGAGAACTTCATCTGCCCGCTGAGCCACGACGAGGTCGTACACGGCAAGTGCTCGCTGATCGGCCGCATGCCGGGCGACTGGTGGCGCCAATTTGCCGGCCTGCGCACGCTGGCCTTCTACCAGATGACGCATCCCGGTGCCAAGCTCAACTTTATGGGCAACGAGATCGGCCAGTTTATTGAGTGGCGCTACTACGAGTCCATCCAGTGGTTCCTGACCGAGGAGTACGAGACCCACCGTCATCATCAGGCGTTTATCAAGGCACTCAACCACCTGTACACCGCCGAGCCCGCCCTGTACGAGCGCGGCTACACCGACGACGGCTTTACCTGGATCGATGCGGACAACTCCAAGCAGTCCATCGTGAGCTTTGTGCGTCAGGGCGAGGACGTCGACGACGATCTGGTGATCCTGATCAACTTTGACCCGGCGAGCTACGAGAGTTTCCGCGTGGGCGTGCCGCGCGAGGGCGACTGGGAGGTCATCTTTGACTCTGACCGTCCCGAGTTTGGCGGCAGCGGTTATGCCGGCGAAGAGCCCTACACCTGCTCGAGCGAGCCCTATCCCTGGAACGGGCAGATGGACTCCATTGAGATTAAGGTGCCCGGTCTGGCAGGCGTGGTGCTTAAGCGCCGCGGTCCCAGCAGCTATAAGCCGCCCGTGGTCGAGGAGCCCAAGGCTGCGCCCAAAAAGCGTATGTCTTCGGTGAAGCCCAAGCCTGCGGCTGCTAAGAAGGCTCCGGCTAAGGCCAAGGCTACGACGACCAAGGCCAAGGCTGCCGCAAAGCCCGCTGCTAAGGCCGCAGCCAAGAAACCGGCTGCCAAAAAGGCCGCTACCAAGGCCAAGTCTGCTTCTGTTAAGCCGTCTGCCAAGGATGCGTAACAAAACCGTTACAGCTGTAATTACCCGCCCCGACGAGGCGTAGGATACAAGTCATAACCGTTCCGGGAGAAACATCCCCGGGGGAAGGAACGTATGAATAAGATCTTCGACAACAAGCAGGAGTTTACCGAGCTCTATCGCGATGCCGTCATGAGCATTAGCGGCAAGAGCGTCGAGGCCGCCAGTGACCTCGACCGCTTTAACGCCCTAGCCAAGCTCGTGGCCGAGAAGGCGCGCACCGTTGCCACCAAGAGTGACGCCCGCGTCACCGCCGAGGGCAAGAAGCGCGTGTACTACTTCTCGATCGAGTTTTTGATTGGCCGCCTGCTCGACAACTACCTGCTCAACTTTGGCGTGCGCGACATGGTCGCCGAGGCGCTCGACGACATGGGCTTCGACCTGTCCGTCATCGAGAACCAGGAGCCCGATCCGGCTCTGGGCAACGGTGGTCTGGGCCGTCTGGCCGCGTGCTTCCTGGATTCCATGGCAGCCGAGGGCATTGCCGGCTATGGCAACGGCATGCGCTACCGCTACGGCCTGTTTAAGCAGGAGATCGTCAATGGCAGTCAGGTCGAGGCCACCGACGAGTGGCTCACCCACGGCTATCCCTGGGAAGTCCGTCGTCAGGACAAGGCCGTGACCATCAAGTTTGGTGGCCATGTCGAGGGCTTTGAGGAGAACGGCCGCACGTTCTACCGCACGGTGGACACGCAGGACATCCTGGCCGTTCCTTATGACATCCCCGTTGTGGGCTATGCCGGCGAGACCGTCAACAAGCTGCGCGTCTGGGCCGCCGAGCCGGTCGAGGAGCACTTCGATCTGGAGGCCTTCAACCGCGGCGACTACGCCTTGGCCGATGCCGAGCGCGCCGAGGCCGAGGCCATCAGCGCCATCCTCTACCCCAACGATGCCGGCGAGCACGGCCGTCTGCTGCGCCTGAAGCAGGAATACCTGTTTGTCTCGGCCGGTATCTACAGCCTGCTCGACACCTTTGAGAAGGAGCACGGCGAGAACTGGGAGCTGCTGCCGCAGTTTGTGGCCATCCACACCAACGACACGCACCCCGCCATGTGCGGCCCCGAGCTCATGCGTATCCTCATCGACGAGAAGAAGCTCGAGTGGGATGACGCCTGGAACATCGTGACGCAGGTCGTGAGCTATACCAACCACACCATCCTGCCCGAGGCCCTGGAAAAGTGGCCCATCGGCACGTTCTCCAAGCTCCTGCCCCGCGTGTACCAGATCATCGACGAGATCAGCCGTCGTTGGCACGAGTCGTTCGACACCACGCAGGAGGGCTGGCAGGAGCGTCTGCGCCAGACCGCCATTCTGTGGGACGGCGAGATTCGCATGGCCAACCTGTCCGTGATCTGCAGCCATAGCGTCAACGGCGTGGCCAAGATCCACTCCGACATCATCAAGAACATCGTGCTCAAGGACTTCTATGCCTTGACGCCCGAGAAGTTCAACAACAAGACCAACGGCATCTCGCACCGTCGTTTCTTTGCCGAGGCCAACCCCACCTACGCCAAGCTCGTAACCGAGGCCATTGGCGATGGCTGGCTCAAGGACGCCTTTGAGTTAGAGAAGCTCAAGGAGTTTAAGGACGACACCGAGTTCCTGAAGGCCGTGGGTGCCTCCAAGCGCGCCAACAAGGAGCGCCTGGCCGCCTACGTTAAGGCCGAGACCGGTCTGGTCATTGACCCCAACACCGTCTTCGATGTTCAGGTTAAGCGCTTCCACGCCTACAAGCGCCAGCTCATGAACATCATGAAGGTGATGGACATCTACAACCGTCGCATCGCCGATCCCAACTTCCACGTGACGCCGACGACCTTCATATTTAGCGGCAAGGCTGCCTCGAGCTACACCTTTGCCAAGGAGACTATCCGCCTCATTAACTCCGTGGCCGACGTCATCAACAACGACCCGCGCGTCAACGAGGTCATGAAGGTCTGCTTTATCCCCAACTTCCGTGTGAGCAACGCCCAGCTCATCTACCCCGCTGCCGAGATCTCGGAGCAGATCTCCACGGCCGGCAAAGAGGCCTCGGGCACGTCCAACATGAAGCTCATGATGAACGGCGCCATTACGCTGGGCACCCTCGACGGCGCCAACATCGAGATCGCCGACCTGGCCGGCCGCGAGAACGAGGCCATCTTTGGCCTGACCGCACCCGAGGTCGAGCAGCTCTGGGCATCCAACAGTTACTTTGCGTGGGATACGCTCAACGGTGACCGTGAGCGCCTGGGCCGCGTGATGGACGAGCTCAAGGACAACACCTTTGCGGGTCTTTCGGGCAACTTCGAGAGCATCTACAACGAGCTCATGAACAACAACGACCCCGACCTGGTTATGGCGGACTTCCGCAGCTACGTGGATGCATGGGAGAAGCTCACGAAAAGCTACGGCGACCAGGAGACCTGGAACCGCAAGGCCCTGCTCAACACCGCCTCCTCCGGCTGGTTCTCGAGCGACCGCACCATTCGCGAGTACCGCGACGAGATCTGGCACGCGTAAAGGCGCGCGAGCTCCCTTTGCCGCACGGCATTACTCGACGGGCGCGACCGAGCGCCGCGCCCGTCGCTAATGGGTTTAGGAACATCGATGACAGAAGGAGAAATCGATGAGTAAGAAAGAATGCATCGCGATGCTCCTCGCAGGAGGACAGGGCAGCCGATTGGGGGCACTCACCCAAAAGATCGCAAAACCGGCGGTTAGCTTTGGTGGCAAGTTCCGCATTATCGACTTTTCGCTGTCCAACTGCTCCAACTCGGGCATCGACACGGTGGGCGTTCTGACGCAGTACCGTCCCTACCTGCTGCATGCCTACGTGGGCTCCGGCGAGGCGTGGGATCTGGACAGCCGCGACGGCGGTGTGTCGATCCTGCCGCCGTACGAGACGCAGACCGGTGGCGCCTGGTATGCGGGCACGGCCGACGCCATTACGCAGAACCTCGACTACATCAAGGCCAACGACCCCAAGTACGTCCTGATTCTTTCGGGCGATCACCTGTATCGCATGGACTACCGCAAGATGCTCAAGACGCACATTGAGAACAACGCCGACCTCACGGTAAGCGTTATGCCCGTGCCGTGGGAGGAGGCCAGCCGCTTTGGTATCCTGACCACCGACCCCGAGGACGGCCGCATCACCAAGTTCACCGAGAAGCCCGAGAAGCCCGATTCGAACCTTGCGTCCATGGGCATCTACATCTTCTCGGCCGACGTGCTGATCGAGGCGCTCGAAGAGGACGCTCTGGACCAGCGCTCGAGTCACGACTTTGGCAAGGACATCATCCCCAAGCTGCTCGGCGAGAACAAGCGCCTGTACAGCTACGAGTTCCACGGCTTTTGGAAGGACGTCGGCACCATCGCCAGCTTCCATGAGACCTCGATGGACCTGCTGGGTAACAACCCCGAGTTCGATCTGTTCGACAAGAACTTCCCCATCATGTCCAACATCACCACGCGTCCGCCGCACTACATTGGCCCGGACGGCCGCCTGGACGACTGCCTGGTCTCCAACGGCTGCAAGATCTACGGCACCGCTCGCCACTCGATCCTTTCGACCGATGTCATCATCGAGGAGCGCGCCGTGGTCGAGGACTCCGTGCTGCTGCCGGGTGCGCACGTTAAGAGCGGCGCGCACATCTGCCGCGCTATTTTGGGCGAGAACTCCACGGTCGAAGAGGGCGTGAAGCTCGGCTCTGTCGATACCACCAAGGATACGGCCGTCGTTGGAAATGACGTCGTTATCGGGAAGGGGGAATGATCCGATGATCAATCGCAAGGCCATCGGTTACATCACCGCTAACTACTCTTCGACCTACGGCAGCGTGCTGCTCAAGGATCGCCCCATCGCGTCCGTTCCGTTTTTGGGCCGCTACCGCCTGATCGACTTCCCGCTGTCCAACATGATGAATGCCGGCATTAAGACCGTCGGCGTCGTCATGCCGGGCAACTACCGCTCGCTGATCGACCACGTGGGCTCTGGCAAGGACTGGGGCCTGGACCGCAAGAAGGGCGGCCTGTTCATGGTGCCCGGCAACGCGTATGGCACCACCAAGGGCGGCATGCGCTTCCTGCTGCGCGACATCATCTCCAACAAGACGCTGTTCCAGCGCTCGGAGAAGCCCTATGTCGTGATGATGGGCACCAACATCATCTTTAACATGGACCTCAACACCATCATCGAGGCGCACGAGAACTCTGGCGCCCAGATGACCGTGGTGTACTGCAAGGCCACGCGCAACGTCGATGACGAGACCAAGCTCGAGATTAACGAGAACGGCCGCCTGACGGGCGTGAGCGCCGGCGTCGTGTACGGCGACAACGCCTCCATGGACTGCTGCATCGTCAACCGCGAGACGCTGCTCGAGATCATCGACCACTACCAGGCCGCCGACTATCTGGACCTGCTCGAGGCACTCCAGGGCGACTTTGGCAACATCGACGTGTGCAGCTACGAGTACAAGGGCGAGGTCGTGGGCGTGTTTAGCGAGAAGTCGCTGTATCGCCGCAGCATGGACCTGCTCGACCAGACCGTCGCCGACCAGCTCTTCGATCCCGAGCGCCCGATCCTGACCAAGGCTCACGACGTGCCTCCTTCGCGCTATGCGACCGGCAGCCACGCGTGCAACTCGATCATCTCAGCCGGCTGCATCATCAAGGGCACCGTGCGCAATTCGATCCTGTCGCGTGGCGTCGTGGTCGAGGAGGGCGCCTCGGTGACCAACTCGATCATCAACCAGAGCTGCATCATCAAGAGCGGCGCCCGCGTCGAGAACGCCATTCTGGACAAGAACAACGTGGTTCCCACCAACACCGAGCTTCGCGGCACGCCCGAGAACATCCTGGTGCTGGGCAAGGCTCCGTTAACTTCTGACACCACCATCGTACGTTAACGTTGGCACCGCAACATCGCTCGTAACATGTAGAATAGCCGCCCGGTTAGCGCCAGGCGGCTATTCTCGAATTGCAACATGGGAGACAATATGGCTGATTCCAGCAAAAAGATGCAGATCGTGTTTGCCTCGGCCGAGTGCGCACCGTTTGTAAAGACCGGTGGCCTGGGTGACGTGGCAGGTTCGCTGCCTGCGGCGCTTGTGCGCGCCGGCGCCGAAGTTATCGTGATGGTGCCCAAGTACGCCACCATCAAGGATGAGTACAAGGCACAGATGGAGCACTTCTCCGATTTTTACGTGAGCCTGGGCTGGCGCAATGAGTACTGCGGGCTCGAGAAGATCGAGCACGACGGCGTCACCTATATGTTCATCGACAACGAGCGCTACTTTGCGCGCGACTATCCGTACGGCTTCTTTGATGACGGCGAGCGCTTTGCGTTTTTCTCCAAGGCCATCACCGAGAGCCTGCAGCACCTGCCGACCGGTTTTGAGTGTGACATCCTGCACTGCAATGACTGGCAGACGGCACTGGCGCCCGTGTTCTTGCGCGAGTTCTACCAGGGCCTGCCGCTGTACGACCGCGTCAAGACCGTGTTCTCGATCCACAACGTGGCGTTCCAGGGCCAGTTTAGCGACACTGTGATGGAAGACATCCTGGGCGTGGCGCATATTCCTGCGGCCGCCTCGCAGCTGCGTTGCGACGCCTGCAGCATCAACTACATGCTGGGCGCGCTGCGCTATGCCGATGCCATCACCACGGTGAGCCCCACCTATGCCAACGAGATCCAGACGCCCGAGTTTGGCGAGGGCCTGGACGGCGTGCTGCGCGAGCGCTCCTATGCGCTGCAGGGCATCCTCAACGGCATTGACGTGGCGGGCTTTGACCCGGCGACCGACAAGCGCATTGCCGCCAACTACACGGTTGACGACCGCGCGGGCAAGGCCGTGTGCAAGGCCAAGCTGCAGGAAGAGCTGGGGCTCGAGGTTCGCGACGACCGTCCGCTCATGGTGATGGTCACGCGCCTGACGCGCCAGAAGGGCATGGACCTGGTCATGTACGCGCTCGACCGCATTCTGGCCGGCGGCGTGCAGGTGGCGGTGCTGGGCACCGGCGACCGCGACTACGAGGACGGCCTGCGCTACTTCCAGGACAAGTACCCCGGCACCATGGCCGCGCGCATCGAGTTCGATCCTGCGCTGTCGCAGCGCATGTATGCTGCCGCCGACATGTTCCTGATGCCGTCGAAGTTTGAGCCCTGCGGCCTGTCGCAGATCATTGCCATGCGCTACGGCACCCTGCCTATCGTGCGCGAGACCGGTGGTCTGAAGGACACTGTGATTCCGTATAACGAGTTTACCGGCGAGGGCACGGGATTCTCGTTTAGTAACTTTAACGGCGACGAGATGGGCGACGCCGTGTTCCGCGCGGCGCGTCTGTTCTGGGATAACCGCGACGCCTGGAACCAGCTGGTAACGCAGGCCATGAGCCAGGACTTTAGCTGGACGCGCTCGGCCGACAAGTATCTGGACCTGTACTTCTTTATGCATCCGGAGATTGAGCGGCCGGCGGCTGTTGTCGACGAGCCTGAGGCTGTTGCTGAGCCGGTGGCCGCTGAGGAGCCCAAGGCCGAAGAGAAGCCGGTTGAGGCTGAGCCCGCAAAGGCCGAGCCTAAGGTGAAGGCTGAGGTTGCTCTTGAGGCAGAGGACGAGGTCAAGCCCGCTGCAAAGCCCGCAGCTAAGAACACCACGACCCGCAAGACGACCACTAAGAAGGCTACGACGACCAAAGCTGCCGCGACTAAAACAACGGCTGCCAAGACAACGACCACGCGCAAGCGCACGACCGCCGCTGCCAAGAAGGCCGCCGAGGCCGAGGCTGCTCCCGAGGTAAAGGCCGAGGTCGCTGAGGCCAAACCGGCCGCCAAGGCTCCGGCAAAGACCGCTGCCAAAAAGACGACCACGACTGCCAAGAAGGCAACAGCTGCCAAGAAGACCACGGCAACGAAGTCGACGGCCGCCAAGGCTACTGCGACCAAGGTCGCTCCGAAGGCTGCCGCAAAGCCCGCCGTCAAGGTCGAGGAGACGCCTGCCGAGCCCAAGGCCGAAGCAGCTGTCGAGGCCGAGCCGACCGCCAAGACCACCACGCGCAAGCGCACGACGACGGCCAAGAAGACCACGGCAAAGGCTGCCGCTCCTAAGGCAGAGGCTATGCCCGCCGCCGTCAAAGAGGAGACCAAGCCCGAGCCGGCACCGAGGGCCGCCGAGGTCAAGGCTAAGACCAAGGCTGCCCCGAAGGCGGAGGCTAAGCCCGAGCCTGCCAAGGAGACCCCGGTCTCCCCTGCCGCTCCGACCGAGAATAAGGCTCCGACTAAGAAGACTTCCGTCCGCAAGGCAACGGCCACCCGCAAGCGCCGCTAATCCAGACGATCCAAAACCTCATCAAACCCTAAGCAAGGGGCGCTCCAACCGGGCGCCCCTTCTCTATAGATAGTTGGTAAAACGATTTTCTAGGACAACCGTTCGCCGATGGTAAACGGATGTTGTTTATACAGCCTATGTACAACAGATATACTTACATCCTGTGCGTAAAGCCATGGCCCGCAGGCCGTGATTCTATTGAACTGGACCGTATTATGAGATTGATACACAACAGCCGTCTGCCGCAGTTTCGCACTCCGTTTGGCGCTGTGACCACAGGAACTTCCGTTTCGCTGTCGGTAATTTTGGAGGATGCCGACCCCAACCAGGCAACGCTTACGCTGCGAACCTGGGTCGATGAGATCGGGGAAACTCTGTATCCCATGACGCACGAGGGCGACGGCATCTTTACCGCCGAGCTGGAGTGCACCGAGCCCTGTCTTATCTGGTACAGCTTTATCTGCAATATCGAGGGCCAGCCCGAGGTTCGTCTGGGCGCACCGCAGGGCCGCACCGGCGGCGAGGGCGTAACCTACGACTACGCCGAGGTGCCGTCCTTCCAGATTACCGTCTATAAGCACCGCGAGAACCGCCCTGCCTGGTACGAGCGCGGCATGGTGTACCAGATCTTCCCCGACCGCTATGCCCGCGACGAAAACTGGCGCGAGCGCACGCTGGCCGAAGTCGAAAAACCGCGCAACGGAATCCAGCGCCGCATGATCGAGGACTGGAACGAGCCGCCCGTGTACGAGCGCGCCGAAGACGGCTCCATCAAAACCTGGGACTTCTACGGCGGGTCGCTCAAGGGCATCCAGGAAGACCTGCCTCGCATCGCCGAGCTGGGCTTTACAGCCATCTACCTCAACCCCATTTTTGAAGCCGCGAGCAACCACCGCTACGACACGGCCGACTACACCAAGATCGACCCGATCCTGGGCACCGAGCAGGACTTTACCGAGCTGTGCCAGGCAGCCGAGAAGCTGGGCATCTCCATCATCCTGGACGGCGTCTTTAACCATACGGGTGACGACTCCATCTATTTCAACCGCTACGGCAACTACCCCGGCGTGGGCGCGTGGCAGAGCGAGGACTCGCCGTGGCGCGATGCGTTTTATTTCCACGAGGACGGCTCGTACGACTGCTGGTGGGGCGTGGGCAACATGCCCGCCATCAATGAGAGCTCCGAGCTGGTACGCGAGCGGCTTCTGGGCAAGGACGGCGTGATCCGTAAATGGCTACGTGCCGGCGCTCATGGCTGGCGCCTGGACGTCGCTGACGAGCTTTCCGACGACTTCCTGGCCGAGATCAAGAAGGCCGTACTTGCCGAGAAGCCTGATGCACTGTTGCTCGGCGAAGTCTGGGAAGACGCCTCCAACAAGATCAGCTACGGCCATCTGCGTCGCTACCTACAGGGCTCCGAGTTGGACTCTGCTATGGATTACCCCTTCCGCGACATGGTCATCGGCTTTTTGATGGGCTACAAGAACGCCTACCAGGCAGCCGAGGAAATCGAAACCCTGCGCGAGAACTATCCCCGTGAGGCCCTATCCTGCGCACTTAATCTGCTTTCGAGCCACGACCGTCCGCGCATTATCTCGGTGCTCGGCGGCGGCCCCGACGAGTCGCAGCTGCCCGAGTGCGAGCGCAGCAAATGGCGCCTGGACGAGAACTCGATGGGCCTGGCCAAGAGCCGTTTTTGGCTCGCCACGCTCATGCAGATGACCTTCCCCGGCGTGCCTTCGATCTACTACGGCGACGAATACGGCCTGGAGGGTCTAACCGATCCGGGCAACCGCCGCACCCTGCCGACCAAGGACCAACTGCACGACTTCGACACGCTGGCTATTGTCAAAAACGCCTCCGCCGTACGCCGCGCACTGCCGTTTATGATCGACGGCGAGATCAAGGCCTTCGCGCTCAACGACGAGGTGCTGGCATACAACCGCACGGGCAGGGATGGCGAGTCCGCGACGGTTATCATTAACCGTAGTCTGCGCAATTCGCACCGCGTGACGATTCCGGCGCTCGACGAATGCGCGAGTGACGTGATCAGCGGTCACGAGTGCGAGATCCACAACGGCACGGTCACGCTCGATTTGTATCCGCTGGGCTCGTCGATCATCTATCACCATGCCGAGCAGCGCCTGCAGGAGCCGCTCGATCACGGCGCGGGCGTTGTGTGCCATATCACCTCGGTACCGACCGATGACGGCAAGCCCGGTACGATCGGCGCACCCACGCGTCGCTTTATCGACCATCTGGCCGCTATGGGCATGCGCTACTGGCAGGTCCTGCCTGTCAACCCGACGGACTTCTTCCGCTCCCCTTACGCCGGTCCTTCGGCCTTTGCAGGTAATATCGACCTGCTGCCCGAAAGCCACGAGGAGCTGGCGGCCGACTTTGAAACTTGGAAGGCCCGTGGCGGCGAGGATGCCGATCCGCTGTACACCGCGTTTAAACATCGCAATGCCGATTGGCTCGAGAAGTACTGCGTCTACATGGCCGTCAAGAAATACTTTGAGGGCGAGTCGCGCCACGATTGGCCGGCAGATGTTGCGCGCTACAACGAGCACCTGATTGACGACAAGCGCTTCCACGACGATGCCGAGCTTCAGGCGTACATGCAGTACCGCTTTGACCTAGCCTGGTGCGAGCTCATGAACTACGCGCACAAGAAGGGCATCGAGGTCATCGGCGATATTCCTATGTACGTGTCCGACGATTCGGCAGATGCGTGGAGCGAACCCGAGAACTTCTGGCTATCCGATACCGGCAAGGCAATCGAGATCTCCGGTGCGCCGCCCGACAACTTTGCGCCCGAGGGTCAGGTGTGGGGCAACCCGACGTTCCGCTGGGACCACATGAAGCAGAACGGCTATAGCTGGTGGATGGATCGCCTACGTCGTGCGTTCTCACTTTACGACCGCGTGCGTCTGGATCACTTCTTGGGCTTCCACAGCTACTTCAGTATCCCCGCTGGCAAGGCTTGCGCCGAAGGTCGCTGGCTGGCGGGACCGGGCAAGGACCTGTTTCAGACCGCCTATGACGAGCTGGGTCCGCTCAACTTTATTGCCGAGGACCTGGGCTATTTGACGCCCGGCGTTCGCGCCATGGCCTCGACCTGCGGCTTCCCCGGCATGGACGTGCTGGAGTTTGGCGACTACGACGTCCGTTGCGGCGTGCACCCTACGCCAGGAAAGATCCTGTATACCTCGACGCACGACACGTCGACGCTCGCGGGTTGGTGTACGCGTTCCTTTGCGGGCGGCGACGAACCGAGCGGTGTTGAGGTGGCGGCCAAGCTGATGAGCGATGCGCTGGCAAGCGACGCTCCCCTGGTGATGATGCCGCTGCAGGATGTCCTGGGGCTGGGCGACGACGCGCGCATGAACGTACCGGGCGTGGCCACGGGCAACTGGACCTGGCAGGCTGACGAGGCCGACGTTGCGGCCGCCGAGGGCAAAACCGCACAGCTCCTGCGCAACACGCATAGATTCTGGGGCGAAGCGTGATAAAACGCCCGATATAGGGTACAGTTACAGACGTTTGAATTTTTGCGGGCAGAGTAATCTGCCCGCTTTGTGCTGAAAAGGAAGTATTATGGCGCGCTACGATTACAAGTGCTCGAGCTGCGGCAACGTGTTTGAGGTTGAGCATCCTATGTCCGAGACTCCCGAGGTCGTGTGCCCCAGCTGCGGCGCTCCGGCCGCCAAGACGTTCTCGGCCAGCGGTATTAAATTTGAGGGCAGCGGCTTCTACAACACCGACCAGCGAAGCGGCGGCTCCAGCACCAGCGCCACCAGCGGCTGCTGCGCCAACTGCCCACACAACCACTAACAGGCAAGTAGCCCCGCTCCCAAATTGACTACTCTGGAGTTGCGCCACGAAAGCGGCCCATTTACTACGTTTGACCCGTATTGGTCGAGCATAGCAGCGTATTTGCAAAAACGGCAAGCCGTCTACCTGCGGTTTTGATTTCACAAAATTCGGCATGGATGAGGACAGCCGGTTTAACGTAGTAAATAACCGCATTTCATGGCGAACGGATCGAAGAGGCACAAAGTAGCTAAAATAGTCCCGTCCCAAATTAGCTGATTTGGGACGGGACTTCGATTTACTGGCGGACCAGCCTGGCGCAGAAGTGGCCGTCGTAGGAGTCGGCGTTTACGGGGACGCTTTGGAAGAGGCCACGGTCGTTTTGACGGACGGCTACCAGCTTCTTGGCCTGCTCGAAATCGGGGAGCTGCAGAATCTGGGCTTCGGAGAGCGGCGCCACGGTAAAGCCGGCGCCCTCGGGAGAAGCAAGGAAGGCATCCACGACCTGCGTGTTCTCTTCATCAAAAACCGAGCAGGTGGCATAGATAAGCTCACCGCCGGCAGCCACGCGCGCGGCGGCTTCCTTGAGCATCGTCAGCTGCAGGCGGGGCAGCTCAGTCGTAACGTCGTTCTCGGTAAGACGCCACGGAATCTCGGGGTGGCGGCGCATGGTGCCAGTGCCAGAACACGGTGCATCGATAAAGACCGTGTCGAACAGGGCAGGCTCGCCGAGCATCGCGTCAAAGGACGTAAGCACCTCATTGAGCTCGCAGGCATCGCCTGACACCGTACGAACACCCGAGATACCCGCCTTATGCAGGCGCGCGAGATTCAGATCGCACTTACGATCGTGCAGATCGAGCGCGGTATGCTGACGGTCATAGCCGGCGCGCTTGGCCTGGCACATCATCACATAGGTCTTGGTGCCACGACCGGCGCCGATCTCCAAGCAGCGCCCGGGACGGGTCGCCGCGGTCGCAATAAGCTGGGCATTGAGGTCCGAGGCCACAGCCGCAGCGCGCTCAAACACACCCGATGCAACCGTGGCCTGCGCATCAACCGGGGCATGGCAGCCCGGGAAGACAGGTGCGACGAGCTGCGAGATATACGGATCGGGCTTGGTCGCAAAGGCGTTCTCATGCAGGGCCAGCGGCGCGGGGGCCAGATTGCCGGCAAAGTTAAGCGCACCCTCTGGCGTGTCAAACGATGCTATAATGCGAGCGCACAGCCATCGCGGCAAGCCCATCAGGCGAGACAGGCGAACCAAGCGTCGCTCAGACTCATCCACATCGGACGCAGTAGCAAAGTCCTCAACATTGTCCGCAACCTTATGCAATACAGCATTGGCTAAGCCAGCGGCGGACTTAGCACCACTGCGAACGAGCTCAACTCCCTGACTTACGGCAACGCGGCCCGGCGTATGCAGATAGAGCATCTCGAAGGCCGAGATACGAAGCGCCATGCGAACACGCGGCGCAACCTTTTTGGGCTTATCGAGAAACTGATCGAGCAACTCGTCCAAAATACCCTGCGTGGCGGCAACACCGAGCGCCAGGCGAGCGGCAAACGCAGAATCGCGCTGGTCAATGGCCTTGGCCGATGCGCGAGAGGACAGCACGTCGCGCGCATACATGCCGCGGCGATCGGCCTCCATCAGCACATCGAGCGCAAGCTTGCGCGCGGGAGACAGCTTGCTCATGACAATACACCCCACGAAAGATCGGCACCCTGCAAGCCAGAAGCCCAAGCAGAAGCAGTCATAGCACGCTTGCCATCAGGCTTAACCTCGAGCAACTCGACCGAGCCATCGAAAAGGCCCAGGTAAACATGCTTGGCCTGAACGGCGACGAGCCCCTCACCAAGCGACACATCAGCCGGCGCAGCATCGAGCACGCGCACGGTCTTGCCGGCAATCACGCAACGAGCAGGCGCGGTATCGGAAGAGGCCAGCACATGACGCGCGCAATCGAGCGCCGCCATGTGCGGATCCAAGCGCATCTCCTGCTTAGAAATCTTGGCAGCATGGGTGACGAGCGCCTCATCCTGTTCGATCCACACGGCGGTGCCATCGGCAAGAGAAGGAAGCGTATCGGCAAGCAGTTTGCCGCCGAGCTCAGCGAGCTCCATAGTCAGCGCCTCGGCATGCTTACCGGCAACCGACGTGGAAGTCTGAGCACAATAAGCACCAGTATCCACGCCATGCCCAATGCGCATGATAGAAACGCCAGCAACCTCATCACCAGCGAGAATCGCACGCTGAATAGGAGCAGCCCCACGCCAACGAGGCAGCAAGGACGCATGAACATTCACAATACCAAGCGGCGCTATATGCAGCACCTCATCAGGCAAAATGCAACCATAGGCAGCCACACAGAAAATATCAGCCTGCGCAGCCTGGAGCGCCGCAACAACCTCGGGCGTCATACGACTGGCCTCAACAACCGGCAACCCCAGCTCAAGCGCCTTGGCCTTAACAGGAGAAGGCTCAAGCTTCTTACCACGCCCACGAACAGCATCGGGACGAGTAATAACAAGCGCAATCTCGTTCCCAGCCTCAACAAGCGAAGTCAGCGAAGGCACAGCAAAATCAGGCGTACCCATAAACACAATACGCATATAAGTTTGTCTCCTCTCAATAACGAGCCGAGACGGCTACAAAAGAAGCGTTCCAGGCCGCATGCGCGCCCAGCCGCAAGAACAATTCAACAAGAACAAATATACCCAAAAACAAAGAAAGAGCCGCATGAAAGCAGCTCCCTCTCAACAAAGTCCTATCAGCAAAGACGCCCATCCCTGGCCCAACGGCACCCGGGCGAAACGAGCCAGAACAACGCAGTCCCCGGTGCTGAGCGCCCACATATCGTCCCGCGCGCAGTTTCGCAGCGAAGCGAGAATGTTTGAGCACGGGATGATATGTGGGCGCTCAGCACCGGGGACGGTGAGACCTACTCAGTCTCGCCCGGTCGAGCGCCGCGGGCCAGGGCGTCCTGGTACTCCTTGACGGCCTTGAGCCTCTGCATAGGCTTCAGTCGCTCGAACATAGTGTTGCCATGCAGGTGATCGATCTCATGCTGCAGGCACACGCAGAACAGGTCGCCCGTAGCCTCGTAGCGAATCAGGTTTGCGTCCAAGTCGTACGCCTCGACGACGACATGGTCGGGACGCTCGATCTCGCAGCTAATGCCAGGGATGGACAGGCAGCCCTCGCTAAACGGCACAAGATGGTCGCTCTGCTCCACGATCACGGGGTTGATGAGCACGTACGGGTCATAGTCGTTCTTGTCGGTGTAGTCGCAGTCGATGGTGACGAGCTGGATGAGCTCACCGATCTGCGGGGCAGCAAGGCCGCAACCGCCGTTGTCGAACATCATCTTCTTCATCTTCTCGGCAAGCGCCTCGATCGCCGGGGTGATCTCCTCGATGACGGCGCACTCCTGGCGCAGACGAGGGTCGGGCGACAGTACGATTCCGTTGGCTTCCATGGCCATCCTTTCGGGTTGTTACATCAAATCATAAGCGTCGACGTCAACGCTCACGCTCACGCCGCGCACGGAGCCCACCTCTTTGAGGCAGGCGTCGATATCATCAGAAACATGGTACCCCACGGGCGACTTCACAAGCAGATGGAAGCGGTAACGGTCCTTGGCTCTCTCGATTACACACGAAGCCGGACCCAGCACCTGCGGCACGGCACTCCCCGCCCGCAAAAAATCGGGCGCGGCGGCATGCCAGCGGCGCTTAAGAAGCTTTGCGATACGCCCGATGTAGTCCTGCGCGTCGTCTCGGTTCGCCGACCACACCAAGATGTTGACCAGGCGCACAAACGGCGGGTACAGCGCGTCGCGACGCTGGTCCAGGTCGTAGTCGGTAAAGATCGAGCGATCGTGCTCGGCGACGGCGCGAATGACCGGATCCTCGGGCAGATACGTCTGGATGATGACCTCGCCAGGGCGATCGCCGCGACCGGCGCGACCGGCGACCTGCTCAAGCAAATCGTAGGCGCGCTCCCCTGCGCGGAAATCCGGCAGCTTGAGGGCGAAGTCAGCATTGACCACACCCACGAGCGTGACCTCGGGAAAGTCAAGGCCTTTGGCGATCATCTGGGTGCCCAGCAACACGGCGCAATCGGCAGCATCGAACTGCTCGAGCAGCTTTTTGTGCGCATCCTTGCCGCGCGTGGAATCGGCATCCATGCGGATGATGGCGACGTCCTCGGGCAGCATCTGGTGCAGTGCGTCCTCGATCTGCTGCGTGCCCAGCCCCATTTTTGCCAGGTAGCGACTGCCACATTTGGGGCAACGACTCGTGGGCGCGGGATACGGCTGCACGCGCCAGGAGGATCCGCATGTGTGACATTGCAGCGTGTGCGTGCGCTCGTGATACGTAAGCGCGGTGGAGCAGTGGTTGCAGGTGGGAACGCAGCCGCACTCGCGACACATCAGGAACGGCGCAAAGCCACGGCGGTTATGCAGCAGCACGGCCTTCTCGCGGTGCTCTACAACGCGCTCCAAACCTTCCATCAGCGGTTTAGAGAACATTGAACGGCTACCGTGCGAAAACTCGCGGCGCAGGTCGGCAATGCGGACCTCGGGCAGCACGGCGTGTCCCGGGCGCTCGGGCATCTCGACGCGCGTCCAAGTGGTGCCGTTATACGTTCCACGGCGGCAGTGGTCGAGGGCCTCGGCCGAGGGCGTGGCGGAGCCCAACACGAGCGGGCAGCGGTAGCGCCGCGCCATCTCGGCCGCCACCTCGCGCGCGTGGTAGCGCGGACTGGACCCCTGCTTGTAGCTGGTCTCGTGCTCCTCGTCAATGATGATGAGGCCCAGGTCGCCAAGCGGGCAAAAGAGCGCCGAACGTGCGCCGACGACCACGCGGGCCGCACCGCTGGCAACCATATCCCACTGGTCCAGGCGCTCGCCGGCCGAAAGCCGCGAATGGAACACGGCGACCGTCTCGCCAAAGCGCGAACGGAAGCGGCCGACGGTCTGGGCCGTCAGCGAAATCTCGGGCACCAGCACGCAGGCCGAGCGACCGGCTGCGAGCACGCGCTCGATGGCGGAGAGGTAAACCTCGGTTTTGCCGGAGCCGGTGACGCCGTCGACCAGCACCACGTCGCCATGAGCGTCCAGACGGGCGCGCTCAATCTGCGCGAGTGCCTGTTGCTGGCCACTGGTAAGGGAGACCGGCGCTTTGCCGCTTGCCGAGGACAGCGTGGTCTGCTCGCCGCAGCCACGCCAGGCGCGGCGCTCTTCCACCACCACAACGCCGCGTTTTTCGAGCGCCTTGATGGTCGCCGACATGCTGTTATAGAGAAGGTTGAGGTCGCGCGTCGTGACCGGTCCGCACTGGAGCGCCTCGATGAGTTGGCGCTGGCGGACCGCGGTCTTGGGTGGCGTGTAGTCAAAGCCTTCGGGCGTAAGCATCACCCAGCGGTTTTGGATGGGTTTGACGGCTGGACGTTCAACCGTCCACACGCCGTCGTCGCCCTTGACCACACGCGGGCTGCCGCCCGGTGGCAAAAACAGGCGCAGGCACTCGGAAAGCGTCGCGACATACTCGCGGCTCATCCAGCGCGCAATGCGTGCAGCCTCGGCGGTAAAGAGCGGTTTGCTGAGGATGGCTTCGACAGGCTTGATGCGCGAAAGGTCAAGGGCGTTGTTGCCTTGCAGGTCGCCCAGCTCGGGCGCAATATCGACGATGTAGCCTGCGGCGGCACGGTTGCCAAAGTGGACCAGGACCGTCGATCCGACCTGGGCCTCGTTGGCAAGGGACTCGGGAATGCCGTAGGCGAATGGCTCGGACAGCGCTCGGGTAGGAATGTCGAGAACCACGCTCGCGTAGGCAGCGATGGGCTCAGGTGCAGGCTTAGGCTGAGCCGAGGCAGCGGCAGGCATGAGCTTCACCAGAGCCTCCTCCGGTTCCGGTGAACCAAACAGCGACAGTTGTTGAGCCATACACCACCTCTAACGAACGGACCTGAAAGGGGTGGGACAAAATAATCAGTGGTGTTTGTCCCATGGCCGATACGAGTGTCGAGCTTGTTGCGTCGCTCGAACACGGGACAAACACCACTGATTATTTTGTCCCAGCAACCCACTCATCGGTACAGAAACAAGAGCCCCGCTCGGGGTGAACGGGGCTCGAATACATACGTTTGCGCAGCTGCTACAGCGCCATCGTGCGGGCGCGGTCGATGCGTGCCAGGCAGTCATCGCAGCCGACGAGCGCCATGGTCTCGCCCAGCGGAGGGCTCACCATGTTGCCGCAAACGGCGACGCGCACGGCCTGGAACACCACGCGCTTCTTGAGGTCCATCTGCTCGGGCAGCGGCTCAAGCGCGGCGTCGATGTTCGCGGCTGTCCACTCGTCCACGCCCTCGAGCGCGGCCTTGGCGGCGTCCAGGATGGCGCCCATGCCTTCCTTGGCCAGGCCCTTGTTAACGGATTTCTCATCATACTCGAGCGTCTCGGCCGTAGCAAAGATGGGAGCGGCGACGGTCACGGCGTCGGCTGGCATCTTGGTGCGCGGCTTGACGATGGCAGCGAGTGCGTCAATCCAGTCCTCGCCGTACTCGACGTTGCCCTCGATGAGACCCGCCTCGTGCAGCTCGGGGACCATGATCTCGTCGGCAAACTGGGCATCGGACATGCCGTTGATGTACTCGGCATTGACCCAGTCGAGCTTCTTGGGGTCGAAGGTCGCCGGGTTCTTGGAGATGCGGTCGAGTGAGAACTTGCTGGCCAGGACATCGCGCGGGATGATCGTGGTCTCGCCGTCAAGCGACCAGCCGAGCAGCGCCAGATAGTTGACGAAAGCGTCGGACAGGTAGCCGGCGTCGCGGTACTCCTCTACTGAGGTGGCGCCGTGGCGCTTGGAGAGCTTCTTGCCGTCGGCGCCCAGAATCATGGAGATGTGGGCGAACGTGGGCACGGGCGCGCCGAGGGCCTCGTAGACCATGACCTGGCGCGGGGTGTTGGAGAGGTGGTCGTCGCCGCGGATGACATGGGTGATCTTCATCATGGCGTCGTCGACGACGGTCGCAAAGTTGTACGTGGGCGTGCCATCGGAGCGGAAGATGACAAAGTCGTCGAGCTCCTTGGCGTCGAAGGTCACCTCGCCGTGAACGGCGTCGTGGATGACGACGTCGCCGCGGTCCTCGGGCACCTTGATGCGCAGGACGTAGGACTCGCCGGCCTCGATGCGACGGCGGGCCTCCTCGGGATCAAGGTCGCGGCAACGGCGCTGATAGCCCTGGAAGGGGTCCTTGCGCTCCTGCGCGGCCTTGCGATCGGCGTCGAGCTGCTCCTTGGTGCAGAAGCAGGGATAGGCCTTGCCCTCGTCCCAAAGCTTCTGGGCGGCCTGCTTGTACAGGTCCAGGCGCTCGGTCTGGGCGTAGGGGCCAAAATCGCCGCCCACCTCGGGACCCTCGTCCCAGTCCAGGCCCAGCCAACGCATGGCGCGCAGGATAATCTGCGTGTTCTCGTCGGTAGAGCGGGTGGGGTCGGTGTCGTCGATGCGCAGGATGAACGTGCCGCCGTTTGCACGGGCGAAAGCCCAGTTATAGATAGCGGTGCGGGCGCCACCGATGTGCAGCTTGCCCGTCGGTGAGGGTGCAAAGCGGACGCGAACGTCTGATGCCATGGAAATCTCCTCGATTGCAGGATGGATGTCTAACCGCATTAGTATAAAGCAACAATGCCCACCTCCGCACAAAGGGCACCGACCCACTCATTGGGGACAGACTTAAATGATCAGTCTTTGGGCAACCTGTCGGCACTTAGGTAAGGCTGATCATTAAAGTCTGTCCCCAATGAGTAGGTGCGGAAAGGGTGTGAATGTTTGATTTACGCGCTATGATGTGCCCTTGCATAGAGAGCCCGGCGGAATGGTAACGGTCGCCGGGACACGTTTTTGAAAGGACAATCATGTCAGAAGAACTTCGTTCCATCCCACCCCAACACGGGTCCTTTGTTTTTACGTCGGAGTCGGTGACCGAAGGTCATCCCGATAAGATCGCTGACCGGATCAGCGACGCCGTCCTCGACGCAATCCTCGCCAAAGAAATAGAGCTGCAGGAGCAGGGCTACATCGCCCCCAACGGCGTGCCCGCCAACGTGGAGAACGTCCGCTGCGCCTGCGAGACCCTCGTGACCACCGGCACCGTCATCGTCGCCGGCGAGATTCGCACCCAGGCCTACGTCGACGTACAGGAAATCGCCCGCGGCGTCATCCGCCGCATTGGCTACAACCGCGCCAAGTTCGGTTTTGACTGCGACACCTGCGGCGTTATGAGCCTCATCCACGAGCAGTCGCCCGATATCGCCCAGGGCGTTGACGAGTCCTTCGAGACCCAGACCGGCGCTACCACCGACCCGATCGACCTGATCGGCGCCGGCGACCAGGGCATGATGTTCGGTTATGCCTCCAACGAGACCAAGACCCTCATGCCCATGCCGCACTACCTGGCAAGCCGCCTGGCCGAGCGCCTGGCCGCCGTGCGTCACGACGGTACCCTCGCCTATCTGCGTCCCGACGGCAAGACCCAGGTCACCGTGCGCTACGAGGAAGGCAAGCCCGTCGAGGTCACGACCATCGTCATCTCCACGCAGCACGCCGCCGAGATTGAGGACATGGGCAAGATCAAGGCCGACCTCATCGAGCATGTCATTACCCCGGTCATGGCCGCCGAGAACATGCCGTGGGACAACGCGGACATCTACGTGAACCCCACCGGTCGCTTTGTTGTGGGCGGCCCCATGGGCGACACGGGCCTCACCGGCCGCAAGATCATCGTCGACACCTATGGCGGCTACGGCCGTCACGGCGGCGGCGCCTTTAGCGGCAAGGACTGCACCAAGGTTGACCGCTCCGCCGCGTATGCCGCGCGCTGGGTCGCCAAGAACGTGGTCGCCGCCGGTCTGGCCGAACGATGCGAAGTCGAGCTTGCCTACGCCATCGGCGTTTCCAAGCCCCTCTCAATCATGGTCGACACCTTCGGTACCGCGCATGTTGCCGAGGACAAGATCGTCGAGGCCGTAGAGAAGACCTTCGACCTGCGCCCGGGCGCAATCATCCGCGACCTAGACCTGCGTCGCCCCATCTACGAAAAGACGGCAGCCTACGGTCACTTCGGCCGCGAAGACGCCGACTTCACCTGGGAGAATACCGACCGAGTCGAAGAACTCAAAGCAGCCTGCGGACTTTAAGCTAACGGCAAAAGCTACAGCCAAGAAACAACGCACCAAAAGAAGTACCGGCTCCAACCGGTACTTCTTTTTTATTTAAAGGTGGTGAAGATGAGCCGACCTGGGACATGGAATAGGTCATAGGCCTATAAATTTCGCAGCAGAGCGACTCCAACCATGTATCCTAAGTTCCGAGGGCTTTAGTATTTGGTCGATCGCGAGTTCCGCACGAGCCGGAGGCCACTTAATGTGGCCTCCGTGCGAGCAGGACTGTCCGAGCAGGCGACCAAATACTAAAGCCCTCGGAACGGCGGGACAGAGTATGCCCCGTCCCTCGGAACGACGGGATAGAACAGGAGCGCATATGGCAGGCAAGCCGCAAACACTAGCTACGACCTCGGCATTCGAGATCTTGGGGCCCGTCATGGTCGGCCCCAGCTCATCGCACACCGCCGGCGCCCTGCGCTGCGCACAAGTTGCCGCCAGCCTGCTGGAAGGCCGCATCACCAAAGTCACCTTTGGCCTGTGGAACTCCTTCGCCCACACCTACCGCGGCCACGGCACCGACCGCGCTCTCGTCGCGGGCATTCTGGGCCTCGACACCGATGACGAGAACATCAAGCAGGCCTTTAACCTCGCACGTGAGCAGGGCCTCGAATATCACTTTGACATCAAGGGCGACGACGCCTCCATCCACCCCAACACCGTCGACATCGATATGGTCGACGCCACGGGCGCCACGGCGCAGGTCCGCGGCGAGAGCTTGGGCGGCGGCAAGATGCGCATCAGCCGCATTAACGGCGTCGGCGTCGACATCTCGGGCATGTATTCCACGCTCTTCGTGGCGCACCAGGACGTCCCCGGCGTGCTCGCAGCGCTCACCAACCTGCTCGCCTACGCCCATGTGAACATCGCCTTCTGCCGCACCTACCGCACCGAAGTGGGCGGCCAGGCCTACTCCGTCTTTGAGACCGACGGCGCCCCCGACGACACCGTCGTCCCCATGCTCCGCAAGCTCGACAATGTCGATTACGCGACCTTTATCGAACTCCCCGGTTCTGCCTCGTCGCTCTCCCCCGGCGTCTCGGCAAAGGAAATCTTCGACGACGGCGAGCAGCTGCTCGATGCGTGCGAGGAACTGGGGCTCAACATCGGCGCCGTCATGGCCGTGCGCGAGGCACGTCTGACCGGCGAGGCACACGCTATCGCCGCCATGCGCCGCGTACTCGACGTCATGCGCGAAGAGACCACAGCCCCCATTTCCAATCCACAGCGCTCGCTCGGCGGCCTCATCGGCGGCGAGGCAAAGCTTGTCGATGCCACCAGCCGAAACGATCTGAGCATAAGCCTGATGGGCGCCGTCCAGACCGACGCCGTGGCCCGCGCCATGGCCGTGCTCGAGCGCTCCGCCACCATGGGCGTGATCGTCGCAGCTCCGACGGCAGGATCCGCGGGCGTTGTGCCCGGCTGCGTGCTAGCGCTCGCAGACCATCTGCAGCTGGACGACGAGCAGGTCATGGATGCCCTTTATTGTGCCGCCGCCATCGGCCTCAACCTCACCACGAGCGCCTGCGTTGCCGGCGCCGAGGGCGGCTGTCAGGCCGAGGTCGGAAGTGCGGCCGCCATGGCCGCCGCCGCACTGGTGCAGATGCTCGGCGGCACACCCGAGCAGGCGCTCGATGCCAGTTCCATCGCGCTGAGTAATCTGCTGGGCTTGGTCTGCGACCCGGTGGGCGGCCTCGTGGAGGTGCCGTGCCAAAACCGCAATGCCATCGGCGTGGCCGCGGCATTTAGCTCGGCGCAGCTTGCACTTGCCGGCATTAAGAGCCTGGTGCCGTTTGATCAGATGGCACACGTCATGCTCTCGGTGGGCCACGCGTTGCCGGCCACGCTGCGCGAGACGGCAAAGGGCGGCATCGCGCAGGCTCCGGCCGCACTTTCAGCCTGTGCAAAATGCGGTGTGTGCGGATAGCGACAAAGAACGACTCGAAGGTGGGACAAATGTCCCATCTCTTTTGAATGCCACCGTTTCCATACCACAATCAACTAGGTAATCGCTATAATGCAAGCCCAGTAAAAATACGATGAGCCGCAAGGCGAAATTCGAAGGATATGCACACGATGTCGCAAAACGATCGAACTCAACTGATTCCCGATCCGCAGCAGCCAAGCAGGCACACCGGCGGCGTTCAGTCGCCGCGTCCTATCGCGCCGAGCCACGGTCAGCAACGTGGTGCGGCAAACGCTTCGCAACGCCCGAACCAGCAGCGCCAGCAACGTCAGCAGCGCCAGGCAAACGGCAATACGCCCAAGCAGCCCCCCAAGCACGGTCGAGGCGATCGCGGCCCCGCGCGCAAACCCACCGGGAACAATAAGTCGGGCAAAAAGACGACGCTCTTTGTCCTCCTGGGTCTTATCGTCATTGTCTATATCGTAGGCGTCGTAGCGTTTTCGCAGGTAGCCTACCCCAACACCACCATCGCCGGCGTCGACGTCTCGTTCTCCAACGCTTCGTCTGCCGCCACCAAGGTCAACTCGGCGTGGAAGCACTATAAGCTCACCGTGGCGGGCGATGACTTTAGCTGGACCTATCAGCCCGAGTCCGATGAGCCCATCGTCGACGGCGAAGCTGCCGCAAAAGAGATCATCAACCACAACGAAGCCTTTGTATGGCCGGTCCGCCTTATGGAATCCTTAAGTGGCAAGACCAAAACAACCGCTACCTCCAACGAAGTCGATCTTGATCAAGACGTCGACCTGTCCATGCTCTCCGATACCTTTGACCAAAAGCAGTTTGAGAAGGATCTGGGCACCGCCATCGATGAGTTTAACGAGGGCCGTTCGGGCACGTTCGAGGCCAATAGCTCCTATGACGAGCAGGCCGGCAAGTTTACCGTCGAGAAGGCACGCTCCAACGAAAAACTCAACCGCGAGCATATCATTAAGTATGCCGAGCTCGAGCTTGCCTCGCTGGCCGAGACCGTAGATCTTTCCAAGCTCGGCAACGATGCCTATGAGCCGCTTAATGGAACGCTGACCGATGATCAGATTCAGTCCGCATGCAATGCCGCCAACAACTTCTTGGGCGTCAACGTGACCCTCAAGCTCAACGGCGAGGATGCCGGAAAGGTTGATGGCAGCTCCGTGTTGCAGTGGATCAGCTTTGCCGATCCTGCCAACCCCACGCTCGATACGTCGCAAATCAGCAGCTGGGCAGCCGAGCTCGCGAACGGCTTTAATACCGTGGGCTCCACTCGCTGGTGGACGCGCGCCGATGGCAAGCAGTGTGCCGTCGAAGGCGGTGACTTTGGTTGGTCCATTGACAGCAGCTCGCTCGCCAAGCAGGTCGAGGACGCCATTAACAACAAGCAGACCGGCGAAATCGAGATCAAGTACTCCCAGAAGGCCGACACCTTTACAGCAAAGGGAGAGCCCGACTGGAAGGCGTATATCGACGTCGATCTGTCCGAGCAGCACGCGCGCTACTATGACGAGAACGGTAATATCGTTTGGGAGGCCAACTTTATTTCTGGCAAGCCGGGAGAGGACGCCACCCCCGAGGGCGTATGGCAGATCAACAGCAACAATGGCGCCAGCAAGCTTATCGGTGCCAAGGACCCCGAGACCGGCAAGCCCAAATACGAGAGCCCGGTCAGCTATTGGATGCCGTTCGAGGGCAATATGGTCGGATTCCACGACGCCACCTGGCAAAACGACAAGAGCTTCGATAATGCCGAGTCGTACAAGTGGTGCGGCAGCCACGGTTGCATCAACCTGCGCCTGGCCGATGCAAAGGCACTTCACGACTGCATCAAAGTCGGCCTGTGCGTGGTTGTCCACTCGTAGTGCAACGCGCGCATTAATACAACGTGGAACCGCTGCAAACAATCTAACAGTTCCGAAAGAAACCGTCCTATGCGCCCATCCCAACCGATGGGCGCATATACTTATCGAGGTTCTATCTATAAAGGAGACGCTATGCCGAATGTCCCCACGATCGCCCCGGGCCCGGATGATACCGAGCACACGCCCGAAGGTGCCACCGAAACGATTCCTCTGATTACAAACGTACATGCCGACAAGCAGAGCGAACGCACGAACGATACGGCCGAGATTTCCGATGAAGAGGCGTACGCCAAGCTCAAGGCAAAACGTGCCGACCGTCGACGCAAAAAGCTGATTCGACGCGGTATTGCCGTCGGCGTCGTAGGTGCCATCGCGCTCATTGCCATTGTCGCAACCCTGGTTATCAATGCGCAGCCACAGGGCGCTAGCGAGCCGGTAACCGACATGGTGACCGAGGGCACGTTTAGCACAACGGTCGAGGCGAAAGGCCAGCTCAAACCCATTTCGTCCTCAGTGGTCTCCCCTTCTGTCGACGGCACGGTCGATTCGATCAACGTGCAGGCGGGCCAATCCGTCAACGAGGGCGACGTGCTCATGACCATTAAAAACGACGAGCTCGATCGTAACGTTGCCGAGGCGCAGCGTGCAGTTGCAGCCGCTCAAGAAGACCTCGCCAACGCGCAGAAAGCCGCAGCTGCCGCGCAGGCCAACCCAACGACGGACGTCGACGGAGGTTCCGCAGCGGCTGGCATCTCCGCCGCATCAGCGGACACGAACGCCGTATCGGCCGCTCAGCGCAGTCTCGCATCGGCCCAGGCAAACCTCGATCAGGCGAACGCCAAGGCCGCCAGCCGAACGGTCACGGCCCCGAGCTCGGGCAGCATCGTGGAGCTCAACGCCAAGGTGGGCGCCACGGTAACAGGCGGAATGATCATGGGCGAAAGCGATACGAGCGGCGGCAAGCAGTGCATGCAGATCGCCGACCTGTCCAAGATGAAGGTGACGGTTCAGGTAGGCGAAAAGGATATCGCCAAAATTGCCGTGGGCCAAAGCGCCAACGTGACCTATCCCGCGTTTCCCGATATCGTGAGCCAGGGCACCGTCACGGCTATCGCCTCGGTTGCAAACTCTGACTCCGGCTCCGGTAGCGGCGGCAGCGTGACCTTTAACGTCGACATCCTCATCGAAGCACCCGACAGTCGCCTCAAGCCGGGTATGACTGCCGAGGTCTCGGTAGTGACCGAGAAGCTCGACGACGTGGTTATGGTGCCGACGATGGCACTCATGACCGAAGATGGCGAACACTATTACGTCAACGTGGCAACCGATGACGAGGGCAAGCAAACCCGTCGCGTGAAAGTGAACGTCGTGACGCAAAACGATAACGAAGCCGTAGTCGGCAAGACGCAGGTCAAGCGCGACGACCAGGGCAACGAAATCAACCCAGACGTCCCGGTTACCAAGCTACGCGACGGCGACACCATCGTGACGGATACCGGCACAGGCATGACGGCAGACGGCGGCGACAATACGTCTGCCGACGAGGGCATGTAATGCGTCCCGTCATCGACATCCGCAACGTGCACCGCATCTTCGAGAGCGAGGCCGGCTGCGCCCATATTCTGCACAACGTGAGCCTGGCGGTTGATCCCGGCGAGTTCGTCGCCATCACCGGCCCCTCGGGCTCAGGCAAGTCGACGCTCATGAACATCCTGGGCTGCCTGGACAAACCAACGGCGGGCGACTATTACCTGCAAGGGCTCAACGTCGCCGAACTCGACGATGATGAGCTCACCGAGGTGCGCGCGCTGAGCATTGGCTTTGTCTTTCAAAGCTTCAACCTGCTGCCGCGCCTGTCGGTTATCGAAAACGTCATGCTGCCGCTGGCCTACACCAACGTGCCCCGAAGCCAGCGCGAAATGCGCGCCGTGCACGCGCTGCAGGCTGTCACGCTGCCCGTCGACCACTGGGACCACCGCATATCCGAGCTCTCGGGCGGTCAGATGCAGCGCGTCGCCATCGCGCGCGCCCTTGTCAACGATCCACCCATCATTTTGGCCGACGAGCCGACGGGCAACCTGGACTCCGCCACGGGAGCGCTCGTCATGGAAACCTTCCACAAGCTCCAGGAGCGCGGCAAAACCATCGTGCTTATCACACACGACCCCGGCATCGCCGCCGAGGCCGACCGTGCCGTGACCATCCGCGACGGTCGCATTCACGACGGCGCGTATATTCCGCATGCACCGCGGACCCTACGCAGCGCCATAGATAGCCTGCCCATGATTTCCGCCTCCGCCAACCCGCCGAAAGGAGTGATGACATGAGCGCCCGCGATCTTATCCAGGAAGCCCTTCACTCGCTCGAGGCCAACAAGGGTCGCAGCCTGCTCACCATCCTGGGCATTGTCATCGGCATCGCCTCGGTTATCGCCATGACTTCGCTCATCGGCGGCATCCAAAACAGCTTGGTCAACAGCTTGGGCCTCAACGCAGCTCGCATGGTTCAGATCTATTCGTCCCAAGAACTCTCTGATTCTGACGTCCAGAAGCTTAAAAAACTGGTACCGCAGATAGAACAGATCGGCATTGTCAACAGCGCGTATACCGAGTACAAGATCGGCGATAAAAGCTATACCGTCATGGCACAGGGTGTCGATAGCGACATGCTCGACGCCGTGGGTGCCAGTAAGCTCGTTGTGGGGCGCACCTACACCGATGTCGAGTCAAAGGCAGGCTCGCGCGTGGCGCTCATCAGCCGCGGCGGCGCCGATCAGCTTTACGGCAACGAACAGGATGCGCTGGGAAAAACCATCAAAGTGTCCAACGGCGAGGTGCAGATTGTAGGCGTGATTGATGGCGGCAGCGACTCCATGGGCTCGCTCACGCTGTATATGCCACGCGAAACCATCTCCGGCCTGTTTGGCGACGAGAATCCTTCATTCCCCAGCGTGACGGCACTTGCCGCCGAGGGCACGGACATGGATGAGCTCTGCAAAAACATCGAGTCCAAGGTGCGCGCGATGAAGGGCATCTCGGAGGACGATGAGTACGACAGCGTATCGGCGACCTCCATGAAAAGCGCCATCGATGCACTCAACTCCTTTATGGGCGCATTCTCGCTCATCATGGGTGCTGTCGCCAGTATCTCGCTGCTTGTCGGCGGGATCGGCATTATGAATATGATGCTCACCAACGTGACCGAGCGAATCCGCGAGATCGGTATTCGCCGTGCCCTGGGCGCCAGTCGTCGCGATATCACCGCGCAGTTTTTGGCCGAGTCCTCGGCGCTGTGCGTCACCGGTGGCCTGCTGGGTGTCCTGATTGGCTATCTGCTGGCCTGGGGCCTCGCGATGTTTGCCGCAGGATCAGGGGTTCTCAGCGAGCTCGGTGCCAGCGGGCAGATCACACCGAGCTATTCAATCGCCACGGTGCTGCTGGCCTTCGCCGTCTCCGTCGGCATCGGCGTAATCTTTGGCTTCTACCCCGCCCGCCGAGCCGCCAAGCTCGACCCGGTGGAGTGCCTACGCTACCAGTAAGCCACCACCGACAAGTTGCGGTGAATTAGGGACTGAAATATGCTATCTAGCAGAAAAAACAGACACTATTTCACCGCAACTCATTGAAGGGCTGTTTGCGCCAGTTCCGGGCGTCGTCCTCGAGCTACTGGCGGATGACGGGCTTGTACGGGTCGAGCTTGCTCGGGGCGCTCCTCCTCGCGGGCGGGAGGGCGCGCAGGCGCTGCGAGCGCCTAGCGCGCGAACTCCCGTAAGAGCGCGTCTTCCACTTCCCGAAGCGAAAGGGCCCCGCTTCCCTCGGCGGGACGGGTGACCACGATGCAGCGCGCTCCCACGTCGCGCGCGGCGGCGAGCTTCTCGGCCGTGCCGCCTACGGTTCCCGAGTCCTTAGTCACAAGCCACTGGGCGCCCACCTGCCGAAGCATCGCCTCGTTGAGCTCGCGGGTGAAGGGCCCCTGCATGCCGATGACGTGCGACGGCGAAAACCCCGCGTCGATGCACTTCGTTATAGCACCGGGCAGCGGGAGCACACGCACAAAGAAGCGTTCCGCGAAATCGGCGACGCGCGTGTAGGGAGCAAGCTCCTTGCTCCCCGTCGTGAGAAGCGCGCGACCCGGGTTCTCGGAGAGAAAGCGCGCCGCGCAGGCGATCGACGCGACCGGCACGACGCCTTTGGGCAGCGCCTCGACCGGGCGCGCAAGGCGCAGGCATCGTGCACCCACGGCGAGCGAAGCGGCCCGGATGTTGCCGCTTGCGAGCGTAGCGAAGGGGTGCGTGGCGTCGACAACGATGTACGCGCCGGAAAGCTCGCGCTCCATGTCGGCATCGTCGAGCCTGCCCGCATGCACCTCGATGCCCGGAAGCTCGCCCAAAAGCTCGCCTCCGTACTCGGTTGCCGCGTAGGCACGGGCGGGGATGCCCACCCCGCTCGCCCATTCGCACAGAAGGCGGCCCTCGGTGGTCCCGGCGAAGATGCGCAGCGCCGTCACTTCGGGCCGCCTGTGCGCGTGATCTGGTAGAGTAGCGCGTTCATAATGGCGGCCGCCACGGTCGAGCCGCCCTTGCGACCCCTCGCGACGATGGCCGGCACGCGTCGCGCGAGTAGCTCCTCTTTCGCCTCGACCACGTTCACAAACCCGACCGGCACCCCAACGACGAGAGCGGGCGCGATCTTCCCCGCGTCCATGAGCTCGGCGAGGCGCAGAAGTGCTGTGGGAGCGTTGCCGACGGCCACGATGAGCGGACCCTCGATGCCGCAAGCTTTGTCCATGCTCGCAACGGCGCGAGTCGTGCCCGCGGCGCGCGCAGCCGCGGCGACATCAGGGTCGGCCATGAAGCACACGGCCTTGCAGCCGAGCTTCGCGAGCGCGGGCTTGCTTATGCCTGCGAGCGCCATGTTCGTGTCGGTGAGCACCGTGGCCCCTGCGCGCAGTGCGTCGAGCGCACAGTGCACGGCGTCATGGGTGAACACGAGGGAATCGGCGTACGAGAAGTCGGCAGTGGTATGGATGACGCGCTTCACGACGGGCTCTTCGAACGGCGGGAACGTGCGGCCGCCGAGCTCTTCGGTGATGATCTCGAAGCTGCGCCGCTCGATGTCGCCAGGCGCCATCTCCTTGGAATCCATCTAGTACTCCACTCCTTCTCTTGCACATATCCCCTGAGCGTAGGGGTGTTTCTCGCACCGCATCTCGGTTATGTAGTCGGCCTTCTCCACGATCTTGCGGGAAGGCGCGCGCCCGGTGAGCACTACTTCGACGCCGAGCGCGGACATATCGAGTGCGCGATCCACAAGCGCCTCGTCGACAAGCCCCTTCGAAAGCGCGTCGAGCGCCTCGTCGAGCACGAGCAGTCCCTCTTGCGCGCACTCGAGCTCGACGAGCGCGGAAGCGAGGTTCCCATCGTGCAGCTCGCACGTCGCGGCAAGTTCTTCCGACGTCATCGACCAGGTAAACTTGTCCGACGCCTTCCCCGCGAACACGGGCACGCCGAAATGCTCAGCGAGCAGGCGCACCTCCCCGCTTTCGCCGTCTTTCAGGAACTGTACGACGACGACGCGGCGGCCTGCAGCGAGCATGCGAAGGGCGAGGCCCATCGCCGCCGTGGTCTTGCCTTTGCCGTCGCCATGATACACGTGGATCATACGCCCTCCTCGATAATGCGGTAGACATACTCCATGTCGAGCGCCCCGCGCACGACGTCGGCCAGGCGGTCGAACTCGCGCGCACGGTGATCGGCCGCGGACGCCGCGCCCGCGTCACCCACGACGCTCTCGGGCAGGCCGCGCATGCGCGCGAGCGAGCGCGCGAGGGCGAGCGCCACCCCCGGTTCGTCGAACAGGCCGTGGAGATAGGTTCCGAACACGTTACCGCAGGCCGCGCCTTCCGGTTTGCCGCCAATCGTGCCCGCAGGGGCGCAGGAGACGGTCGTTTCGCCGTCGTGAATCTCGTACCCGCGCGCCATCATGCCGTTCCACACCGAGAACGCGCCTTGGGCGCCCGTGATGCGCAGTGCCGACTGGGCGAGGCGCTTTTCCTCCTTGAAAACCGTACTTGCAGGGATGAGCCCGAGCCCGCGCGCGGTACCAGCGCCTTCCCTGCCGTGCGGGTCGGAAAGCTCGTCTCCCAAAAGCTGGTAGCCTCCGCATATGCCGAGCACCGGCGTGCCCGCGCCCGAAAGCGCGCGTACACAGGCTCCGATGCCGCTAGCCGCAAGCCAACGCGCGTCGTCGAGCGTAGTCTTCGAGCCGGGAAGCACCACCAGGTCGGGTCGGCCCAGATCGGTCGTCGAGGAAACGTAGCGCACGCCCACGCCGGGCACGCGCGAAAGCGGGTCGAAGTCGGTGAAGTTCGACAGATGCGGAAGACGCACGACGGCGACGTCGATGACGCCGCGCGCCTCGCGGGCAGATAGGCGCGGCGCGAGCGAGTCCTCGTCGTCCAGGTCAAGCGTGAGATACGGCACGACCCCCACGACGGGAACCCCGCACATCTTCTCGAGCGGGGCCAAACCCGGGCGCAGGATTTCCACATCGCCGCGGAACTTGTTCACCACAAGCCCCCGCAAAAGCGCGCGGTCCTCGGGCGCAAGGAGCGCGACCGTGCCGTAGAGCTGGGCAAATACCCCGCCCGGGTCGATGTCGCCCGCAAGCAGCACGGGGGAGGACACGGCGCGCGCGAGCCCCATGTTGACGATGTCATTTTCGGCAAGGTTGATTTCGGCGGGGCTGCCGGCGCCCTCGATGACGATGACGTCGTTTTCCTCCGCGAGCGAATCGAACGCCTCCAAAATCTGCGGCATGAGCGCCTTCTTTCGCGCGAAGTAGTCCCTCGCAGCGAAGGCTCCCTGCGCCTTGCCGGCCACGATGAGCTGGCTTCGGTGGCCGCTTTCGGGCTTGAGCAGGATGGGGTTCATGCGCACGTCGGGCGCGATGCCGCACGCCTCGGCCTGCATGATCTGGGCGCGCCCCATCTCGAGCCCGTCGGCCGTGACGCCGCTGTTGAGTGCCATGTTCTGGCTCTTGAAAGGAGTCACGCGCAGGCCGTCCTGCGAAAGTACGCGGCACAGCCCCGCCGCGAGCAGGCTCTTCCCCGCGTTCGACATGGTGCCCTGGATCATGATGGGCTTGGCCCTACCCACGGGTATCGACCTCCTTCGCCAAGCCTCGGCCATCCGCGCCCGCCATAGCGCCGCTGAAAGAAGCGCCGCCCCGTTCGTCGGGTTCGCCTTCGCCCGATGCGTCTTCCGCCCGAAGCGCACGGCCGAACGCCATCGCAAGCCGGGCGTTCTCCTTGCGCGTGCGCACCGCGACGCGGCACCAGAAACGGGACAGTACCGAAAACGAGTCGCACGTGCGGACCAAAACCCCCTGATCATACAGGCGCTCGGGGATGTCTTTCGCCGGCGTGCGGACTAAAAGGAAGTTCGCATCCGACGGCACGACGGAAAGCCCGAGCGAGGAGAGCTCGTGGGAAAGCCACGCTCGCTCGCCCTCCAATACATCGCGCGTGCGCGAGACGTATTCGACGTCTTCCAGGGCGGCGATGCCCGCGGCCTCGGCGACCGAAGAGACGGGCCACGCCTGCCCCGCCCGGCGAATCCCCTCGATGAGTTGGGCGTTTCCGCTGATCAGATATCCCAACCGCAACCCCGCCATTCCGTAGAGCTTGGTGAACGCGGAGAGCACGGCCACATGGCGCGAACACGCGGCGCGTGCGGCCACGCTCCTTTCGCGGGCGTCGGGCGCAAATCCGAGGAAGCACTCGTCCACGACGAGCAGCGCGCCCACCTGCTCGCAGCGGCAGGCCGCGGCATCGATCACACGGGGGTCGACGAGGCGCCCCGTCGGGTTGTTCGGATTGCAGAGGTACGCCACGTCTCCCGGCCCCTCGATCGCGCGGGCGAAGGAGGCGGGCACGTCGAAGTCGTCCGCTTCGGAGAGCGGGAACTCCTGCACGCATGCGCCGTAGTACGATGCCGCCTCCGCATATTCAGAGAACGTCGGCGCGCACACGACGATGCGTTTCGGGCGCACCGCCGCGGCGAGCCGCCAGATGATGTCGGACGCGCCCGCGCCGCAGACGATAGTATCTTCGGGAATGCCCTGGTCGCGCGCTAGGGCGCGAACGAGGGCGAGGCTTTCCCTATCGGGGTAGGCGTCGATTCGAGAAAGCGCCTTGCAAGCTGCGGCGACGGCGCGCGGCGAGGGGCCTGCCGGATTCACGTTCACCGAGAAGTCAATGAGGTCGGAGGCACCCCCTTCGCAAGCGATGCCGAGCGATTGCGCGCTGCCCCCATGCGTGCGGGCGCGCAGGATTCCCCCGGCAGCCCGGGGCGCGGCGTGGTCTTTCCTCATGCCATCGCCCCCACGGCGAGCACGACCGCCGCGCGCGCGGCGCCGAAGACGACGAGCGCGCATACGGACGCGGCGAGCATGAGCCTTGTCGCCCGGGCGATGTCGCCCCACTCGATTTCGCAGGACGCGTCGCCTATCGTCGGTTTCTCAACGAGCTTGCCGAAATACACCGCGGGTCCTGCCAGGCGCAGTCCGAGCGCACCCGCGCACGCCGACTCGGTCTGCGCCGCGTTCGGGCTCGCATGGCGACGCCTGTCGCGGCGCCAGATGCGCGCCGCCCCGCGCGCGTCGAGCCCGACGATCGGGCACACGGCGATCATGAGCAGGGCCGATAACCGCGAGGGAATCCAGTTCACCGCATCGTCGAGGCGCGCCGAGGCGCAGCCGAAGTCGATGTAGCGCTCGTTTTTGTAGCCCACCATGCTGTCGAGCGTGTTCACCGCCTTGTACGCCATGCCCAAGGGCGCACCCCCGATCATAAGGTAGAAAAGCGGCGCGATGACACCGTCGCTCGCGTTCTCCGCCACCGTTTCCACGGCGGCGCGCGCGACGCCCTGCTCGTCGAGAACAGACGTGTCACGTCCCACGATGAGCCCGACGGCTTCGCGCGCCGCGACAAGTCCGCCCTTCGAGAACGCGCGGGCAACGGCCAGGCTCTGGCGGCGCAGCTCGCATGCCGCGAGAATCTGATAGCTCGCCCATGCCTCGGCCACGAAGCGCAAGCCGGAGTGAACCATGCCGCAAAGATGCAGGATTCCCCAGGTCAAAAGCCCACACGCAAGCGGAAGCGCCACGGCGAGCACAAGCCCTGCGGCGCGCGTGCCCGCGGACGTTTGCGGGAATGCGCCCCGCAGGCGGCCTTCGGCCCACGTGATCGCGCGCCCCATGGCGACGACGGGATGGGGAAGCCAGCGCGGGTCGCCGAAGGCAAGGTCGGCCGCGAACCCGGCGGCGACGGCAAGAATCGTCATCACCGGGCATCGCCCCCCGAAGCGGGGCGAACGTCGCGAAGGCAGCGCCCATCCCAAGTGGCGGCCCATGCGCCGCCCGGCTCGGTATGCACGTCGAAGTATCCCATTTTCGGGACAGCTAACTCGGAGAGCAGCGCTTTCACGGTACCCGCGTGAACGACGAAGACGGCGCGCCCACTCCCCTGGGCACGCTCCGATTTGCACGCCTCCCGAAACGCCGCGACGACGCGGCGGGTGAAATCGCTCTTGCCCTCGCCATGCGGGCAGCGCGTCTCGCACCAGGAGTCTACCCAGGCGCGGTAGCGCGCATCCTCTTTAAGCTCGGCGGCGCTTCGTCCCTCGAAGTCGCCGAAATCCATCTCGCGCAGACCGGGGCACGCCATAAGCTCCGCGTTCGGGAAGAGGATGCGCGCCGTCTGGTCGGTGCGGGCCATGCCGCTCGTGATAACACGGAACACGACACGATAGCATGCGAGGTCGCGCAAAGCGCGCTCGCCCGCGCTCGACAGGGGCTCGTCGGTGCCCGCCCCGCTGTAGCGATGGTCTTCCGTGCCCGCCGTGGCACCATGGCGCACGAAGACGACTTCCAAAGGCGCGCCCGCGCCCTGCGTCCCTCGAGGCGCATCATCAAGGTTTCCCTTGATGACCTGGGGAATCCCGCACGTCATGCGCACGACGACGTCGGCGCGCGCAGCGAGCGCGCATCCCAGGCGCCCCGCGCGCTCGCGCCATTGGGCGTCTTCCGCACGCATGGGGACGACCCCCGAGCCGACCAAGGACAGAATCACTGCGTCGAAGCCGATCAGCCGCTCGAGCGCCCGGTCAGCGTCGAGCGCGCGTACGAGTTCCTCAGCACGGTATGCGACGCGGCCGGCAAAAGCCGCGGGCACGCCGCCCTCCGCAAACTGCGCCGCGTCGACGAAATCGTCCGCCGCGAACCCGAGCTTTTCGCGCACGAAGGTCCTCTTCCCGGAATGCGCGCCGCCTACCACGAGCATCATAGGAGCATGCCCCCCGCCACCAGCATGGCAAGCATCGCGAGCTCGGCCCATTGCAGAAACCATCCGGCCAAATCCCCCGTCACCCCGCCGAAGCGGGACAGGGCAACATGGCGGTACCACGCGAGCGCCAAAAGCCCCGCCACCGCCATAAGGGCGCCGACGGCCTGAGCGCACGCGACCATCCCTGCAGCCGAAGCCGCAGCGAAAGCGCAAAGCGGCACGACGATCGCCGCGCGCTTCTTCGCAGGCGAGAGCCCCGCGGCCATGCCGTCCGCCCGCGCGGCAGGCCAGCATTCAACGGCGAGTCCCGAAAGCGCGCGGGAGAACACGAGCGAGCACAGAAGCGCGAGGAACGCCCCCGCCGTAAGCGGCAGCGCGGTGAACAGGGAAAACTGCAGAATAAGGTACACAACAACACCGATAACCCCGAAGGCGCCCGCCCGCGGATCGTGCATGATCTCGAGCTTTCGCTCGCGCGGGGCCCAACTTGCAAGCGCATCGGAGGTGTCGCAGAGCCCGTCTAGGTGGATGCCTCCCGTCACCGCCACAGGCAGCGCCACGAGCACGGCCGCGACGATGGTCGCGGGCACGCCGAGCAGGTTCGCAACGTGTCCCCACGCCGTCATGAGGAACCCTTCCGCAAGGCCCACCAGGGGAAACGCGGCAAGCGCATGGGTTGACCCGAAATCGGTCCAGGCCGATTTCGGGACGGGGATGCGCGAGAACGTTCCGAACGCCGCGCCGATTGCCTCTGCTATCTTCACCTTGTAGGTCCTTCACCTTTCATCCACACGGGAATCCCGCATACCACTTCGACTGCGCGGTCGGCCAGCGCCGCCACGCCCGCGTTCACGCGCGCGAGCGCGCGCCTCCATGCCTCGGTCCCTTCATCGTAGCGCATCTCATCGGCGAACACGTCGACGGTGACCACCACCGTATACGCAGCGGCCTGAGCGAGCCGTTCGATGCCTCCGAGCACCTCGCGCGCCGCAGCGTCGGGGTCACGTGGGGACAAGCCGCCTTCCGCGAAAAGCTCGTTCGCAACCAGGTTGCCCACGTCCTCCAAAAGAATCGTGCAGCCGCGCGGAAGGCCGGACACTGCGGCGCCCACGTCACGCGTTCGCTCGAGGGTGGAAAACCCCTTGCCCTCGCGCAGCGCCCGATGGCGCGCGATGCGGCGGGCGCCCTCTTCCCCGAAGGGCTCCATCGTTGCCAGATACACGCGGGGGCCGTCGTGCCCGAGGCACAGGGACTCGGCGTAGGCGCTCTTGCCGCTCGCGGCGGCGCCGATGACGAGCGTCACCGTCATTTCCCGGCCTCGAAATGCTCGTAAGCAGCCATGCCAGTCGCCGTGAACGTCTTCCCATCCCGGTACACGCGCAGCGCCGAATCCAGAAGGGGGAGATACGCCATGGCGCCCGCGCCCTCGCCCAAGTGCATGCCTGCGTCGAGGGGCGCCTTTATGCCGAGCTCGCGAAGGAGCTCCCGGCTTGCGGGTTCGCTTGATGCGTGGGTGCCCACGAGGTAGCCCAAGGCGTTGGGGCACAGGCGCGCCGCGCACAGGGCCGCCGTGCAGGATATGACCCCGTCGAGGAGCGCCGGCGCCTTCGAGACCGCGGCCCCCAGGTAGAAGCCGCACATCGCAGCGATGTCGAAGCCGCCCACCTTCGAGAGCACGTCGATCGGGTCGGCGGGATCGGGCGAGTTCGCGTCGATAGCGCGCTCGACCACGTCGCGCTTGCGCGCGAGCGAGGCGTCCGAGAGCCCCGCGCCACGCCCGACAAGGCTCCGCGCGTCCGCCCGGATGAGCACTGCGGCCACCGCCGCCGAGGTGGTCGTGTTGCCGATGCCCATCTCGCCCGCGGCGAGAAGGCGCACGCCGGCGCGGGCAAGCCCGCACGCGACGGCGATTCCGACCTCGATCGCGCGCACGGCCCCATCGCGAGACATAGCGGAGCCGAGAGCGATGTTGCCGCTCCCCCGCCGCACGTTCGCGCGCACCATGCGCGCGTCTTCTATGCCCCGGGCCATACCCACGTCGACGGGCACGACCTCGGCACCCGCGAACGCCGCCATGCGGCAGGCGCTCGCGGCCCCCTCGCACATGTTGCGCGCGACGGCTCGCGTCACATCTTGCCCGCTTTGCGACACGCCTTCGGCAACGACCCCGTTGTCGGAGAAGAATACCGCGAGCGCACGGGGAAACTCGGCCACCTCGGCGCTCCCCTGAGCTGCGGCGATACACGCGACGGCGTCTTCAAAGTCGCCCAATCCCCCCAAGGGGTGCGCGATGGAGTCCCACGCGGCGTACGCGGCGGCACGGGCGCACTCGTCTGCGGGCGCGATCCGGGAAAGCGCGGCTTCGAGCACGGCGCCCGGCGCCGACGAGAACGCGCGCTCGACTTCCTCGCGGATGCAGGCAAGCGCGGTTTCGGTTGCTTCAGCCATGCCGCCTCCTCCCTGCGAACGACGCTGCGGCAGACGCGAACGCGCGCGCAACGTCGGGGTTCGCAGGATAGTACACATGCGGGAAGCCCGCCACCAGGGACGGGGTGGTCGTCATGCACGGCCAGCCCTTGTCGCGCCGGGGCTTCTGCGCCCAAAAGTCGCCGCCCGGGCAGGTGGACTGCCAGTAGTGGAACTCGTGCGCGCGGATGCGTGTGCCGCGCGGCCCGTAGAGCCCGTCGCGTTGGGAAGTAAGCTCCACGTACCCGAAATGGGACAGCCTTCCCCCGTTCTCGCTTGCGCCCTCAAGGGCGCCCGCAACAGGCCAGCGCCGCCCCTCGCTATCGGCGATTTCGCGCTGCAGGTACAGAAACCCACCGCATTCGGCGACCGTCGGCATGCCGGATTCCACCGCGCGCCGCACCGCCTCGCGCATCGGCGCGTTCTCGGAGAGCTGCCGCGCATGGAGCTCCGGGTAGCCGCCCCCCAGATAGAGGGCGCTTGTCCCCCGGGGCAACTCGCTATCACACAGGGGGCTGAAAAAGGCCAGCTCGCAACCCAGATCCTCGAGCGCGCGCAGGTTCTCCTCGTAGTAGAACGAGAACGCCTCGTCACGCGCAACGGCGACGATGAGCCGCGCTCCCGCGATCGGCTCCAACCGGTAAGGTTCCTCGCGGATATCGGGTGCCGTCGCCGCTATTTCGAGCAAGCGGTCGACGTCGACGCTCTTTTCCACCAGCTCGGCCATCTTGTCGATGCGCGCGGAGAGCTGCTCGACCTCGTCGGCGGTCACAAGCCCCAGATGCCGGCTTTCGAGCGAGAACGCCTCGTCGGCGGGGATATTCCCCAAAACCGCGACGCCCGTGTGCTTCTCGATCGCAGGCGCCGCGTAGGCGCAGGCAGCGGCGCTCGTCTTGTTCAGCACGACGCCGCGCACGTTCGCACAAGGCAGGAACTCGGCGATGCCGCGGATTACGGCGGCGAGCGATAAAGACGCCCCGCGCCCGTTCGCCACTAAAACGACCGGCGTTTCCGTGTCGCACGCAACCTGATAGCTGCTCGCGTCGGCCACGCCGGGTGCCATGCCGTCATAGAAGCCCATGACCCCCTCGAGCACCGCGACATCCGCGCCCGCGGCGCCGCGTGCGAGCAGGGCGCGCAGCGTCGGGGCGTCGGTGAAGAAGCCGTCTAAATTGCCCGAGCGCGCACCCACGACGCGGCGATGAAAGAGCGGGTCAATGTAGTCGGGGCCGCATTTGAAGGCCGCGCATGCAAGGCCGCGGCGCGCGAGCGCGCGCAGGAGCGCGCACGTTACGACCGTCTTGCCGCCCCCGCTCGAGGGCGCAGCGACCATGAAGCGCGGGATGGACGTGCTCACCGGGCGCCGCCTTCCCCACCTGCGGCGCTGCAGTTAGCAAGCGAGACCACCTCAACGGATGGGTTCCCCTCGACAGAGAGGTCCTCCCCGACAGGCGACTCAGCAAGCGCGCCGACTTCGGCAAGCTCCTCGGCATCCGCGCCCGCACCACGCGCGCCGACGAGGAACACGGGGTTTTGCGCCTTCATAAGATGGTGCGAGCCTACAGCCTCGGCACGGGCGGCCGACACCTGGCACGCCTCGAACCCCTTAAAGCGCGAACCCGAGAGGAGCGCGCACGCCTCGGTGAGCGTCTCAACGGTGACGCATGGCACGCACAGGCGAACCTGCGAGTTCTTCTCGAGCGCCGCCTCCACGATGGAGGGAAGCTCGCCCGCGCTCCCGCCGACGAACACGGCGTCGGGGACGGGCAGTTTCGCGAGCGCTTCAGGGGCGACACCGGGGACCGCATGCACGTTGCCGCACCCGAATGCATCAGCGTTCTCTCGGATGAGCCGCACGCCGGCCGCGTTGCGCTCGACCGCCCATACCGACCCCGCTCGCGCGACGAGCGCCGCCTCGATCGAAACGCTCCCCGTGCCGGCGCCGACATCCCACACGGTGTCGGTCGCGGTAAGGCGCAGCTTCGCGAGCGCGACGGCGCGCACCTCCTGCTTGGTCATGGGAACGTCGCCGCGGATGAAGAGCTCGTCGGGAATGCCCGAGGAAGCGTACGGCCAGCGGGAGCTCGCGGCGCGGGATGCGCCCGCAGAGTCCGCCGCGAAAGAAGCCGCCGCGGGCGCAGACGCGCCGGCCGGGGCCTCGGAGGCTGCGCTAGAGCCCGCAGGCGAACCGGCGCAGCCTGCGAACTCGATAAGCATCACGTTCAAGTCGTCGAACGTCTGACCTGCGATTTCACTTGCGGTCGCGCAGGTGATGCGCTCGTCGGGGTACGACAGACGCTCGGCCACCGTCACGCGTGCGTCCCCGAAGCCCGCCTGCACAAGCTCGCCCGAAAGCCGCGAGGGGTCTTCCCCGCCCGACGTGGCGAGGAAGAGCTCACCTGCGCGCTCGGCCTCGGCCACGATGTCGCACGCCACGCCGTGAGCGCTCGCGAAGCGCCAATCCTGCCATGGACGCGCGAGGCGCGCGGCGAGATACGACGCTGAGCTTATGCCGGGAATGACGCGCACGTCCACCCGCGCGTCGCCGGAGAGCGCCTCCACCAGGCGGCGCGCGCCGCTGAACAGCCCCACATCGCCCGTCATCACGACCACGGCGCGCTGCCACGACGCCGCATCGGTGAGAGCGGCGACGATGTCCGCCGTCTTCACGAGCTCGCATCTCACCACGTCGGGCGGCACGTCGATGCCGACAAGCGCGCGATGAGCGCCGATGACCACGTCGGCGATGTCGATCGCGTCGAGCGCCGCGCGCGTGAGCAAGTCGGGGTTTCCGGGCCCCGCCCCGATGATCGTTACCTTTCGCATGGAATCTCCCGATACCCGCGCGGCGTGACCATACGGCCGTCTACGCGCTTCGTGTCCGCGTTGCCGACGAACACGGTGGTGAACATGTCGGCGTCGAACTCCCCCAGCTCGGAGAGCCTGCACATGCCCGACTGCTGCCCCTCGCGCCCGATGTTGCGTACCCAGCCGCAGAGCGTGTCGGGGGCCTTCCATTCGAGCATAATCTTCGCCGCGCGCGAGAGCCTGTCGGCGCGCTTTCTGCTGCGCGGGTTGTACAAACAGATGCAGAAGTCGGCGCTCGCCACGGCGGCGAGCCTGCGCTCGATGACCTCCCACGGCGTGAGCAGGTCGGAGAGCGACACGACCGCGAAGTCGTGGGCAAGCGGGGCGCCGAGCACCGCCGACCCGCTCTGAGCCGCGGTGGCCCCGGCGATAACTTCCACGTCTACATCGGGGTAGTCCTCCGCAAGCTCCAGCACGGGGCTCGCCATGCCGTACACGCCCGCGTCACCGCTGCACACGAGCGCCACGGCTTCTCCGCTCTGCGCGCGCGAAAGCGCCAGGCGGCACCGTTCGACCTCGTGCATCATCGGCGTCGCGAGATGCGCCGCGTCGGGCACGGCGGCGAGCGCGAGCTCCACGTATTTCGTGTACCCCACAACGATGTCGGCCGCCTCGAGCGCGCGCCGAGCCGCAATCGTCATGCCGTCGGGGCCGCCCGGGCCGATCCCCACCACGAAGAGCTTTCCCATCACCGCTCCTTAAACGAAAGTTCGATAGTTACCTTGGAAAACGCGACGGTCACGCCGCCGTGAGCGAGCTTCGGGAAGATAAGTTTGCCCCCGCCCGCGAGCGCCGCGCGCTCGCACACATTGTCGACCCCCACCGTCGCACGCACGAAATCAGATGGCGAAACGCTGCCTTCGACCTGCGACAACTCCTCTGCGGAATACGTCGCAAGCGGGATATTGCGCGCGCGGCAGAAGGCGAGCAGACCCTCCTCGTGCGCCTTCACGTCGATCGTCGCCGCCTCGCGCACGGCCGAAGGCGAGATGCCCGCCTGCCCGCACGCGAGAAGAAACGCCTCCCCGATCGCTTCGGCGCACGCACCGCGACGGCACCCTATGCCCGCAACGATGCAGGGCACGACAAGGCGAAGCGACTCGGGCGCAGGCGCCTGCGCCCGCACGCCCGCCGGCTTCCCCGTCACACCGGCGGGTACGACCTCGCCCGTTGTCTCCGCCGCGCGAACGGACGCACCCGCATTCGCGCCAGCGAACGGCGACACGACGATATCGGCCCGAGCGCGGTCGGACGCAATGTCAACCCCCTCAGGCGGCTGTCCCGAAATCGGCATGTCGGAATAGAGCGCCACGCGCCCGCCCGAAAGCAGCCGCGCCGACACTCGCTTGATGGCCTCGGGATTCGAAACGGCGAGCCCCGCACAGCGCGCCCACGTATCCACCGCCCACACGCCGCGGACGTCGGTCGCCGTGGTGATGACGGGGATGGCCCCTGCCGCGCGTGCCACAGTTTGCGCAAGCTCGTTCGCACCGCCCAAATGCCCCGACAAAAGCGGGACGGCAAAGCGCCCCGCCTCGTCGATCGCCACAACCGCGGAATCGCTTGCCTTCGAGGCGACATGCGGCGCGATCGCCCGCACGGCGATGCCCGCCGCGCCCACGAACAGGAGCGCGTCCGACGCTTCCCACGCGAGCTCCGTCCATGCGCGAAGGTCGGCCTTCCCCTCGCCGAACCCGCGCGAAACGGAAACGTCCCAGCCAGGGTCATCTTCACCTGTCTGCGCGCAATCGGAAAGCGCGCGTGCGGTGCGCTCCGCCAACGCATATCCCCTCTCAGTGAACGCTATGCAGGAAACCCTCATCTAGCGCACCACCATCGTCGAGAAGTAGCTGCCCCGATCGGGCACATCGTCGACCGAGCGGTACACGCGCTCGCCCGGAAGCCCACAGTCCTCTACGAGCTCGGCACCGTCGAAGGCGCCCTCCTCGCGAAGGATGCACTTCGTGTCCGCAAGCGAGCGGCGCGCCTTCATGACCACCTTCGTCCCCGGCCAGCTGATTGCGCGGCGCACGTCGTCGTAGCCGCCGGGCACGATGTGCAGAGGCGACGACATCTCGGGCGTGAGGTCGCGCTCGAGCGCCGCGGCGACCGCGCAGAAGCTCGGCACGCCGGGAATGGCGCGCGCCTCGAACCCGCGGGCGCGCACGTCGGGCGCTATGCGCTGGAAGGTGGCGTAGATGCTCGGGTCCCCCAGGTTCAGCAGCGCGACGTCGCGGACCGCATCCAGGTGCGCGACAAGCTCGCGAACAAGCGAGGCATGCTCGGCCGTGCGGCGCTCGGCGTCGCGCGTCATCGAGAATCGCACGGGGATCACCGTCTTGCTTGTAAGGTCGACGGCGCCGCGCACGATGTCGAGCGCGACCATGGCCCCGTCCGCCGTCTGCGGTGCGGCGATGACCGGACACGATTCGATTGTGCGGACGGCCTTGATCGTGAGCAGCTCGGGGTCGCCAGGCCCCGTGCCCACCCCGTACAGCACGCCTTTACTCATACGTAGCCCCCAATTCCCCGATAACTGCATCGGCGCCCGACGTGCGGAAAAGCTCTCGGCGCTCGGCGTCGAACACGACCGCGGCGATGTCGCATGCGCCCGCCGCGCGGCGGCGCAACCTGTCATCGATTGCCGCAGCGAGCGAGGCGCGCGCAGCGTCCCCCACGCCGGCGGCCTCGATTACCTCGAGCGCCGCCGTGGTCGTGACCGACGACATGATCTCGCGCACGGTCTTCGCGCCAGCGCCGGCCAAGGCCGCGTGGGCGGCCAGAATCTCCGCGCGGCAGTCGGCGGTACGCGAATGGGTGTCCATGATGCCGCCCGCGACCTTCACTAGCTTGCCGATGTGTCCCACAAGAAGGACATTGGTAAATCCCTCGCGAACGCAGCAATCAATCGCATCGCCCACAAAGTTGGAGATGAAGACCACCGGCGCACCGTTTAGGTGGAAATGCCCCGAGATGAACTGCCCGCCGTAGTTGCCGGGCGTGAGCACGACTCCGCGCCGCCCCATAGCCGCATGCTGCCGGATCTCGAGCTCGATGCTGTCGCGCAAGGCAGCGAGGCTGCGCGGCTCGACGATGCCCGTCGTGCCCAGGATGGAGATGCCGTCCTCTATCCCCAGGTGCGGGTTGAAGGTCTTTTCGGCAAGGGCAACACCCTCGGGTACCGAAATCGTCACAGCAATATTTCCAGAAAAGCCGTGCGCGGCGCACACCTCGCGCACCGCCGAAGTGATCATCGCGCGCGGCGTCGCGTTGATGGCGGCCGCCCCCACCGGCTGCTCGAGCCCGGGCAACGTCACGCGCCCCACGCCCACGCCGCCATCGACGGAAACTTCCGATTCGCGCGCGGGCACGCCCTTGCTGCCCGCAGCGCCCGTGCCCGGCCCCGCATGTTCCACGAGCGCGTACACGAGCACGCCGTCGGTCACATCGGCATCGTCGCCTGCGTCCTTTCGCACGGCGCACTGGGCGCACCCCTCGCCGATGCATACGTCGACCACGTCCGTCTCGACGGGCAGCCCGCCGGGGGTGACGATCGACACGCGGCCCACGGTCTTTCGTGACAAGAGCATCTCGCAGGCCGCCTTCGCCGCGAGAGCGGCGCAGCTCCCCGTGGTGTAGCCGCAGCGCAGGCGGGTCGTCCCGGTATATATGTAGTGCTCGAAGGCCACGCTAGCTGCTCGCCTTTCGATACCCCGTGGCAAACGAAGGGTCGTAAAGCTTGCTGCGCTCGTACGACTCCGCTTGCGCGCCGTTGTGCGCAAGCCCGCCACGAGCTCCGAGCACGCGGCCCACCACCACGAGCGCCGTGCGGTCGATGCCCTCTCGCGCGCCCGCATCGGCGAGCGTGCCCACTGTGCAGCGCACCACGCGCTCCTCAGGCCAGGTCGCCTTGAACACGAGCGCCGCCGGCTCGTCGGAGCTGCGGCCCGCGCCCAAAAGCTCGGCGGAAAGCTCGGCGAGCATACCCGAGCTCAGGAAGATGACCATAGTCGAGCCGCTTTCCGCCATGGTGCGCATGCCCTCGCCCGCGGGCATGGGGGTACGTCCGGAAAGCCGCGTGATCACGACCGACTGGCTGATTCCCGGCAGCGTGTATTCCTGGCGAAGCGCCGCCGCGGCACCGCAAAAGCTCGACACGCCGGGCACCAACTCGTAGTCCACGCCGCGCGCGTCGAGCGCGTCCATCTGCTCCTGGATGGCGCCGTACAGGCACGGGTCGCCCGTGTGCAGGCGCACCACTTCCTCGCCCCGCGCATCTGCCGCGCACATCACGTCGAGCACTTCCTCCAAGGTCATGTGCGCGCTGTCGTAGACGACGCAGGATTCCTTGCACTCGGCGAGCAGCTCGGGATTCACAAGGCTTCCCGCCCAAACGACTACGTCGGCCGCGCGCAGAAGGCGCGCCCCGCGCAGCGTGATAAGGTCGGCGGCGCCCGAGCCTGCGCCAACGATATGAATCATCCGAGCCTTCCCTTCCCGTTTCTCATCGCAACCGTTTACGCCGCCATTCGCGCAGCGGGCAAAACACGGCGCCTGCGGCAGCAATCGGCGCAAATACGCAGGCAGGAGGCGCAATGCCGCCCGCGCTGGCTTTGACACGTTCACAAGTGCCCACTATCATAGTAAAAGTTTCGGCAACGAGCATATGACAATCGGATAAAAGGAAATGACCGGCGCGGCGCCTGCACAGCCCGCGCTGGCTTGCGGAGGGAACCAGGTGGGAATCCTGGGCAAGGGACATTACTGTATAGGACGCGCGGGCGAACCGCCTCGCGCCCCAAGCCAGACTGCTTCGCCTTTTCCTCACGGCATCGCCGTGGCGTTAGCTCCTTGTGAACCCCGAGGGGTGCGCTTTTCTTTCGCTTGTGCCGACAAGCAACTGTCGCCGGGGGACCGGCAAACCGAGGAAAGGAAAAACCATGTCCGACCAGATGTCACGCCGCGGCTTCATGGGCGCCGCAGCAACCGGAGCCGTCGCGCTCGCCGGAGTCGCGCTCGCGGGCTGCTCCAACACCTCCGCGAGTTCCGAGAAATCTAGTGAAAAGGAGAAGGCCGCGAAGCCGGTCATCCTCGTCACGAGCTTCGGCACGAGCTACAACGACTCGCGCCACATCACCATCGGCGCCATCGAAGACGCTATCCGCGAGAAGTACTGGCAGGACTACGACATCCGCCGCGCCTTCACCGCGCAGATCATCATCGACAAGCTGAAGAAGCGCGACGGCATCACGATCGACAACATGACCGAGGCGCTTGACCGCTGCGTGGAAGACGGCGTGAAGGAAATCGTCGTGCAGCCGACGCATCTCATGGCTGGCCTGGAATACGCCGACGTGAAAGACGAACTCGACAAGTACGCCGACAAGTTCGACAAGATCTCGCTCGGCGACCCGCTGCTCACCTCCGACGACGACTACAAAAAGGTGGCCGCAGCCATTAAGGAGAACATGGCGTCCTTCGACGACGGCGAGACGGCGCTGTGCCTCATGGGCCACGGCACCGAAGCCGATTCCAACGCCGACTATGCCAAGATGCAGGAAGTGTTCAAGAACGAGGGTTTGACGCAGTTCTTCGTCGGCACCGTCGAGGCTGAACCGACCTGCGAGGATGTTATCGCCTCCGCGAGCGCCGCAGGCTACAAGAAGGCCGTGCTCGCGCCGTTCATGGTGGTCGCGGGTGACCACGCGAACAACGACATGGCAGACGAGACCGACCCCGACAGCTGGGCTGCGAAGTTCGTGGCCGCCGGCTTCGAAGTGACGTGCCTGCTCCAGGGTCTGGGACAGAACGTCGCGGTCGACGACATCTACGTCTCGCACGTGGACGACGCCATCGCCAAGCTGTAAACTCGCCGCGCACGGGGGCGCCGGTCGCGTCCCCGTGCAACGGGCATGCGCCTTTCCCCGACTGACGACGCATGCCCGTTGCATTCGCATCCCGACCGCCCACCGCACGGCACGGGCGGTCGAAGCGATTGAAAGGAACCCCTCCATGTTGAAGAAAACCCTCGTCTTCGCCCTGTCGGCGGCGCTTTGCGCGTTCTCGCTCGCCGGCTGCGCCGGAAATTCAATCGACAGCGCAAAGGCAAGCGATGCCGATTCCCAGGAAAAGACCGAACAGGCGGCCGATGCGCCCGCGGGCGCAAGCGCTGCCCCCATCACCGCCGACAAGGTGGCCGACGGCACCTATCCAATCACCGTAGATTCCAGCTCGAACATGTTCAGGATCGTGGACGCCCAGCTCATCGTGGAAAACGGCTCCATGCACTGCGTGATGACGCTTTCCGGCACGGGCTACGGCAAGCTCTTCATGGGCACGGGCGACGAGGCTGCCGCCGCGAGCGAGGCCGACTTCATCCCCTATGTGGAAAACACGGAAGGCAAGTACACCTACGACGTGCCCGTTGATGCGCTCGACGAGGACACCGCCTGTGCCGCGTGGAGTATTAGAAAAGAGCAGTGGTACGACCGCACACTTGTGTTCGAATCCGCCGGCGTCGATCTGCGCGCCGACGCACTGAAGTAACGCCATGCGGTCGATTCTTCCCAAGGGGGAAAACAGGAAGCTCCACAGCATCGCGGCGCGCGCGATCGCCTGCGTTCTCGTCGCCCTGCTCGCGCTTCCCTTCGCGGGGTGCAGTGCGAGCCCGAACGCGACCGGTGGCACGGCGGGCTCTCAGGAATACACGGTGAGCGTCTCGCTTTCCGGCGGGTCAGGGCGCGCAAGCATCGCCTCACCCACCACAATTGTGAAGGATGGCGACACCTACACCGCGACCATCACCTGGTCGAGTTCGAACTACGACAAGATGACCGTCGACGGCGTGGACTACGCGCCCGTAAACGACGGCGGCAACTCCACGTTCGAGATACCCGTCACGCTCGACGAGGACATCGCCGTGTCGGCCGAGACCGTCGCCATGTCGACGCCGCACACCATCGACTACACGCTCCACTTCGACTCATCCACCATGAAGGAGAAATCGGGCGACGATGCAAGCGGCGGCTCCCCTGCGGGAACGGCTTCAAGCGCCGCGGCCGACTTCCACAACGCCGATTTGGGCTGCGGCTGGGAGCCGACGGGAGCGCTTCAGCTTGAATACGCCGAGCACTTCACTGTCGACGAGTTCGAAGGCGGCCTGCGGCTTATCTGCGTTTCGAACGGGGAGCGCTTCCTCGTGGTGCCGCAAGATGCGAAGGTACCTGATGGGTTAAGCTCCGACATCGCGGTCATAAGGCGCCCCGCCGACAAGGTGTACCTCGTGTCGTCGGCGACGATGTGCCTGGTCGACGCGCTCGATGCGAACGACAATATCTTAATGTCGGGCACGAAAGCCGACGATTGCTCGGTCGCGGGCTTCAAAAGCGCGCTCGGAAGTGGGGCGATCGCCTACGGCGGCAAGTACAGCGCGCCCGACTACGAGCGAATATCGGCCTCGGGCTGCACGCTCGCCATCGAGAACACCATGATCAACCACACGCCCGATGTGAAGGAAAAGCTGCAGAAGCTCGGGCTCGTCGTGCTCACCGAACAGTCGTCGAGCGAGCCCAAAGCACTCGGGCGCGTCGAGTGGATTAAGCTTTTCGGCGTCCTGTTCGACAAGGAAGACGAGGCCACGCACCTGTTCAACGAGCAGAAGGCCCGCGTCGAGCAAACGTCGGGGCTCGCGTCGTCAGGTAAAACCGTGGCGTATTTCTACATTAACTCGAACGGGGCCGCCGTCACGCGGCGGGCGGGCGACTACGTGGCGCAGATGATCGAGCTTGCAGGCGGCAGCTACGCGCTCGATGACGCGCAGACGGCGTCGACGTCAGGTTCGTCAGTAACGCTCGAAATGGAGCGCTTCTACGCGACAGCGAAGGATGCCGACATCATCGTCTACAACGGCACCATCGACGAATCGGTTGCCACCTTGAACGACTTCGTAGGCAAAAACGCGCTATTGTCGCAGTTCAAAGCCGTGAAGAACGGCAACGTCTGGGTCACAAGCGCCGACATGTACCAGCAGATGACTTCTACCGCCGACATTATCGACGAGCTGCACGGGGCGTTCACCGGCGATGACGCGAGCGACTTCCATTATCTGAGGAAGCTCGGCTAGCACCATGAGAAGCCGACTTTCCATGGCATACGACGAATCGGGGCGCGCCGCGCGGTGTCGCGTCGTGACGGCGCTGCTCGCTGTTGCCCTCATCGTGCTCGTCGGGACCAACCTGTGCATCGGGAGCGTGCTCGTGCCCGCAGACCACATCCCCGGCATCCTTTCGGGCGGCGCGGCCAATTCCATGGAAAGCCAGGTCATCTGGGAGATTCGACTGCCGCGCGTACTTTCAGCCGTGCTTCTCGGCGGGGCACTTTCGCTCTCCGGGTTCCTGCTGCAGACGTTTTTCAACAACCCCATCGCCGACCCGTTCATCTTAGGCGTCTCCTCGGGCGCAAAGTTCGTCGTCGCGCTTACGATGATCGTACTTCTGGGCGCAAACCAGGCCATGTCCTCGCCGGCCATGGTGGCCGCAGCGTTTCTGGGCTCGCTTATCACCATCGGTTTCGTGCTCCTCATTGCACGGCGCATAAGTTCCATGGCCATGCTCATCGTGGCGGGCGTCATGGTGGGATACATCTGCTCGGCGGCGACGAACTTCCTCATCGCCTTCGCCGACGACCAGTCCATCGTGAACCTGCACAACTGGTCTTTGGGTAGCTTCTCGGGTTCGAGCTGGGACGACGTCGCGGTCATCACGGTCGTGGTGATCACCGTAAGCGCATGCGTATTCGCGATATCGAAGCCCCTTTCCGCCTTCCAGCTGGGAGAGGCCTACGCGAAAAGCGTCGGCGTGAACGTCGCACGCTTCCGCGTGGCGCTCGTCCTTCTAGCGAGCATGCTCTCCGCCTGCGTGACCGCGTTCGCTGGTCCGGTGTCGTTCGTAGGCATTGCGGTTCCGCATCTCGTGAAGTCGGCGCTAAAGTCGTCGAAGCCCATCCGCGTGATTCCTGCGTGCTTCTTGGGAGGCGCCATCTTCTGCGCGGGCTGCGATTTGATCGCGCGCACACTGTTCTCTCCCGTCGAACTTTCCATCAGCGCTGTCACCGCCATCTTCGGCGCGCCGGTGGTTATCGCGCTCATGTTGAAGAAGCGGGTGAGGTAGATGGGAGAATTCGCGCCGCGGCCCAAAACGCTCGGAGGGGACATTCCATGCTTAGACAGTCCTGAGCTCGCACGAAAGCGCCAGAAGGCACTTTCGGCTCGTGCGAAACTGCGCGAGGAACGCCTCCTCCGAGCGGAGCCGAACCTCGAAACTCCGGTCGAAACGCAGGCTGACGGAGCGCCGCTTTTCCGCATAAGCGACCTGGCGGCGGGCTACGACAAGAAGGTCGTAGTCGAAGGCGTCGATCTGGAGGTTCGCGCGGGCGATGTCGTGGCGCTCATCGGGCCTAACGGCTCGGGCAAGTCGACCATCTTGAAAACCATCACACGCCATCTGGCACCGCTTGCCGGCGCGGTCGAGCTCGACGGGCGGGAGATTTCCCGATGGAAGACGGCGGAGTTCGCAAGGAACCTTGCCGTTATGCTGACAGATCGCCCCCGGACCGAGCTCCTCACCTGCCGCGATATCGTAGAGGCGGGAAGACATCCCTACACCGGGCGAATGGGCGCACTCTCGCCTAACGACCATAGTCGGGTCGACGAGGCCATGAAAACCGCACATATGGAAGAGCTCGCCGAGTGCGACTTCATGCAGATAAGCGACGGGCAACGCCAGCGCGTCATGCTCGCACGCGCCATCGCACAGGATCCGCGTGTGCTCGTGCTCGACGAGCCCACGTCGTATCTCGATATCCGCTACCAGATCGACCTGCTGCGAATACTTCGCCACCTTGCGAAATCGCGGAATGTGGCTGTCATCATGTCCATCCACGAACTCGAGCTCGCGCAGAAAAGTGCCGACAAGGTGATTTGCGTGAAGGACGGCCGGGTCTTCCGCGCCGGCGCACCCGAGGACATATTCACGCGCGAGACGATTGGCGAGCTCTACGGCCTTCAACATGGCACCTTCAACGAGCGCTTCGGCAGCGTGGAAATTGGACGCCCGCACGGCGATGCGCACACGTTCGTCATCGCCGGCGCAGGTACGGGGTCGGCTGTGTTTCGCCAGCTCATCCGGCAGGGCAAGGCGTTCTACACGGGCGTTCTGCACGAAGGGGACATCGACTGCGAGCTCGCGCGCGACCTGGCGGCGGAATGCGTGGCCGAGCGCGCCTTCGAGCCGATCGGGGATAGAACCATAGCCCGCGCCAAAGAGCTCCTCGTCCACTGCGCGCGCCTTATCGTGTGTCCCGCCGCCTTCGGCACCATAAACGCCCGCAACGCAGAGCTCGTCGAGTTCGCACGCTCGCACGGTATCGAGGTCATGCGAGCGTGCGAAGGCACATCGGAGGATTCCCAATTGGGGTGGAAAGGATAAACTGGACTTTCTTTTAAGGATCCTCAGGCTACAGCTCCTACGCCGGCGAGGTCTACAAGGCGCCGGAGAACCTCGTAAACAGGAATTTCCACGCCGACGAGCCCAACCTGCTGTGGCTCACCGACATCACCGAGTTCAGGCTCCCGGGCGGCGAGAAGGTCTACCTGAGCCCGGTCATCGACTGCTTCGGCGGGATGCTCGTCGCCTGATCGATCGGGCTGCACCCCGACAAGCGCCTCGCGAACTCGAGCCTGCGCCTAATCCAAGCGAGATTCCAGACTCGACAGGCCATTGAGAGTCAGGTCGTTGGCGACCTCCGAGACGCGCTCGATAGGAACCGAGTCGTCAGACAGCGCCCACGTGCGATAGATTCCGATAATACCCGACAGCAAAAACGCCAGATAGTAGTCGAACATCTCGTCCTTGAGACCGTGGGGCAGCAGATCGCGCTCGGCAATCTCGTGCTCGAGCGGCGCACGAAGACGAGCCATAAAATCATCGAGCGGAATGTTCTCGATCAGCTGACGATTGAGCACCAGGTTGTTGCACAGCGCCTCGTTAACGGTTTTAAAGAAGGTCGCCGCCGCGCCCAGGGCGCGCTCGTTGGTGTCACCGTCCATGGAAGCAAGCGTTTTCTCGACCGAGTCGACAATCATCTCCACCACATCGACGGCAATGGCATCGAGCAAGCCATCAACCGTACCAAAGTGCACGTAGAAGGTTTTACGGTCGACATTGGCCTCGCGCGCGATGGCACTCACCGTAATGTCTGCCAGCGGCTTTTCCATGAGCAAGCGCTCAAAAGCGGAAAGGATGGCATTGCGGCTGCGAACGATACGGCGATCAATACGCGGTTTACTGGTGGCCATGGGTGTGTCCCTTCGATATGCGAGCATTCATCAACAGATGAGAGATAATCTACGTAAGAGGATTATCCCCCATACAGCTCAAATATGCCCCGCATCATGAAGAACGCACGACTGCCCTACCGCGACTTAGGGTGCTTCTTCTTATTGAGCGCCGACGGAGATACGCGGATACCGTCGCCCGTCTGGCGCACATAGGCTTTATGAGCCGGCTTAGCGGTCCCAGAAGCCTTCTGAGCGTGCTTCCTGGGATCAACGGTAACAGCATTCGTGGGGTGCGGCTTAGTGGGCGCAGAGGGCGTCTGAGGCTCGCGGCCGAGCTTGCGCATCACGCGATCCCAGCGCGCATGGATGCTCTCGTTGTGGGCGCTCTTAAGGCCCAGCAGGGGCGCAGCCAAAATGGTCGGCGCGATAAACGTAATGAGACGCCACAGCAGATAGCCGGCGGTCGAAGCCGACCCAAAGAAATGACCCAAGAACAAAGCAAAGCCGCCCTCAGCGCCACCAGTTCCACCGGGCAAGGGAACCGCAGAGCTCAGCAGCTGGACAAAGGCGCTCGCGGCCATGACCGAGAAAAAGTCGACCTCGTGGTGGCCAAAGGCGAGCATCAGAAAATACGGCACCAGATAGAAAAACGCGAGCTGCAGCATGGTGATAAACACGGTGAGCAGCATGGAAGAAAAATGTCCGGCCGAAAGCTTGAACTTCTCGGAGAAGGAGTAGATCTCGCCATCGACAAACGAGCGCCATCCATCGATCTTAGTGGCCGAGACACCTATGCGCTCGAGCCAATTGATGATGCAATGGGCGACGCGCGTGACGGTCTTAGGCATGAGCGCGACGGCGAAGATGCCGAGCAGGATGCAGCAGTGACCGCCAAAACTAAAGACGCACAGCAGCGTCATGTCGCCATAGCGCTCGGCAAAAAACGGCATGCGAGCAAGCAATAGGATAGCGCCCCAGGCAACGAGGCCAAACTGATACACAATAAATCGGGTGAACTGCGTGGCACCCGCTTCGCCCACGTTTTGGCCCGCTTTGGTCAGGCGGTAGATCTGGGCAGGCGTAGAGCCCATCATCATGGGCGTCAGGTTGCCAAAAAAGATGCCACTCGCCTCGACCGAGATCAGGTCGCGAATGCCGACGGGTGAATTGGGGTCGAGCCAGACGGCGATCGCATAGGCCACAATGCCAAAGAACAGATACATAAACATGCAAAGACACGCGACAACGAGCCAGGGCGCCTGGACGCTCGACATAGCAGCCCAGAACTGCCCCATCTGCCCGGTTACCACCAGATAGACGATATAACCCACCAGCACAACGCCGATAAAGATTGCGCCGCGGCGTGCGCTCTTATTGTCATCGCCGCCCGAGGCCTCAACCTCGACCTGGGGCTTGGACGTATGCTGAGAGGACTCCGTCATGAGACTCCTTCTAACAGTCAAAATATCTTGGTTATTGTACCCGTAAGGGCCATAAGCAGAACGCAAAGCTCTTGTTCAAACGGGAATGACAGACAGTTGTTTGATAATAAAAAACCCGGCCTTCCGTGGAAAGACCGGGTATCAGATGCGTGGTAGCCCGTACCAGATTCGAACTGGTGATCTCCGCCTTGAGAGGGCGGCGTCCTAAACCGCTAGACGAACGGGCCATAGGCCTCGGCAGAAAAGAAGTGGTAGCCCGTACCAGATTCGAACTGGTGATCTCCGCCTTGAGAGGGCGGCGTCCTAAACCGCTAGACGAACGGGCCACATGACATCTGCACTGCCGTGCTGCGAGGAAATATATTACGGGACAAAAAACATCAGCGCAAGAAGAAATTCCAAATTGCCGAAAAATTGTCGACAGGTTATGGAACGCGCAGGTCAACTAATTAGCTAATTCAAGTTGAGATGAACCAAAAGGGTTTCGCGATCGTTGGGGATGTTGTCCTCGATAACGGCTTCGAGGGCGGCGTTGAGTAGCTGGCCTAGCTCGGGCCCCGGCTTCACACCGGCACGAATCAAGTCGCCGCCGTTGATAGCAAGCATCTTGAGCGAATAGGGCTCCCCCGCCTCCAACAAATCATGGGCGAGTGAGCGCATCTCTTCGATCGTCTCGACGTAATAGAAGCACGACGGCGCCTTGCCCAGCGTGTCGGCACGCTTAAGGTCCATAAGCTCGTCCATCAGGCGCGGCGTATCAACGCCCTCGCCCGAAAGCAAGCGCATCATATTGAGCAGGCAGGAGCGCTCGGGGCGCAGCGGCTTGTCGTGGTACTTAATGAGCAGGCACACGTCGCGGACCAAGTCGTGCGAAAGCGCCAAGCGATCCATGATGGCGCGCGCCTTCTTGGCCCCGAGCTCGGGGTGACCGTAAAAGTGGCCGCTGCCCGCATGGTCGACCGTAAAGCAATCGGGCTTGGAAACGTCGTGCAAAAACGCCGCCCACATTAGGCTCATTGAGGGTGTAAAGCCGTCGCACAGCGCCAACTCCCCCGCCACCGTCAGCACACGGGCGATATGCTCGTAAACGTTAAACGCATGATAGACGCTGCGCTGATCAAACCCGCGACCCGCTGCCAACTCGGGCACGGCGGCGCAGATGAGCTCGGGGTAGCGCAGCATGGCGTCTCCCCCGTGGCCGGTCGAAAGGATACCCTCGAGCTCAATGCCCACGCGCTCGCGCGCCACAGCATCGAGCAGCGGCGCGCACTCGGCAAGCGCCTGTTTAGTCTTAGGCTCGATCATAAAATCCAGACGGCAGGCAAAACGCACCGCGCGCAGCATGCGAAGCGCGTCCTCGTTAAAACGACGCTTGGGATCTCCAACGGCGCGGATGAGCTTGCGGTCTAGGTCGCCCTGACCATCGTAGCGGTCGACAAGACCACGCTCGGGATGCCAGGCCATAGCGTTAACGGTAAAGTCACGACGCGCCAGATCGTCCTCAAGCGACGCCGCACGCTCCACACTCTGGGGATGGCGGCCGTCGGTGTAAAAGCCGTCTAGGCGGTAGGTGGTGACCTCAATGCGCTCATCATCGCAAATAGCCGTGATGCCGCCAAATTTTATGCCCGACTCAACCACGGCAATATCAGCCGCTTCGAGCGCCTCTTTGGACTCCTGCCACAGGCCGCTGCAGCACATGTCAACATCGTGGCTGGGGCGTCCCATCAGGGCATCACGTACCCAACCGCCCACGTACCAAGCCTCAAGACCTGCTGCCTCAAGCGCACGCAGGACACGGATAGAGGCATCGGTCGGCTGCGTACCGTTGAGCGAAACATTGCACATGCCTATGGCCTCCTGCGACTATCAAATTGGCTATCGATTGCGTCTGCAAGAAGTCTAGCAAGAAACAGCCTCCACTGCACACGCAAGTCCGATAAACAAAAACGCATCCGTCCTGGTCTAAGACGGATGCGAAATAATTAAACTATTCAGGCAAGGTGCCGGAACTAGCAAACCTGACGGATTGCAATACCCTTCTGATACTCATCGACCTTGGCAAAATCGCCCAGACCCGGGCACTCGACCACGTTGGCGCCGGTGGCCATCGAGAGGCGCAGGGCATCCTCGACGCGCTCGGGGGCGTCGTGCCACACGGAAAGGAAGGCGGCCAGCGAGGAGTCGCCCGCGCAGACGGTCGACAGCAGCTTGACGTCGAAGGTGCGGTTGGCAAACCAGATGTGCTCGCCGTTGGAGAAGTACGCGCCGTCGCCGCCGAGCGTCAGCAGTACATTCTTAGCGCCCTTGGCGTGCAGCTCGGCCATGGCGCCCTTGACGGACTCGTCGTCGCCACCGCTCACCTTAATGCCAAAGATGTCGAGCAGCTCGTCGTCGTTAGGCTTAATGAGGAGCGGCTCCATAGCAATGAGGTCGGCCAACTGATGGCTCGAGATATCGAGCACGAACTCGGCGCCCTTCGCCTTCACGCGACGCAGGACCTCTGCCAGGAAGCCATCGGAGGTGTTGGGGGGCAGCGAGCCGCTGATAACCAGGCAGGTCATGTCATCGAGCGAATCGATAAGCTCAAACATCTCCTGCTCGTTGGCAGCGTTGATGGCGGCACCGGCATTGACCATGTTGTACTCGGTGTCGGGACCGGCGTTGAGGAACACGTTGACACGCGTGATGCCGTCAGTCCACACGGGCTTGACGGGCACGCCCAGGGCCTCGGCGCCCTTAACGATATACTCACCCGAGAAGCCGGCGAAGAAGCCCAGGATCGTGGTGTCGACGCCGTAGTGGTCGAGCGTAAACGAAACGTTGAGACCCTTGCCGTTGGGGGTGTAGACAGCGTTACGGGTGCGGGTAACGGTGTTGGCGGTCAGACCATCGCAGGAGATGTTGTAGTCAATAGCGGGATTTGCAGTAAGCGTGTAAATCATGAATGTTCCTTTCACGAAGTAACGTGTTAATGAAAGTATATTCCACGCTTCGGCAAAAGGCTACAACAACTCGGTGAACGGTGTGGAAGCGATGAAGTACGGCAGGACACCTCTCCACCATGGCGGAACAAAAAAGGCGCCCCGGCCGAAACCGGAGCGCCGCATGCGCACGAATATGTCGCGTTTCGCTTACTTGCGATCGAGCTTGCGGACAGCAACGCGCTTGCTGTACTCGTCGACGTGACCAAAGTCGCCGATGCCGACGGACTCAGCAACGTTGGCGCCGGTGGCCATAGCGAGCTTCATGGCCTCCTCGACGTTGTCGCGATCCCTGTACCACTTGTGCAGGAACGCAGCGAGGGTGCAGTCGCCGGCGCAGACGGAAGAGACAAGCTTGATGTTGAACTCACGCTTGGCATACCAGATGTCCTCGCCGTTGGAGAAGTAAGCGTCACCGCGGCTACCACGGGTGAGCAGCACGTTCTGGACGCCGGCCTCGTGAGCCAGCTTCATGGCAACGCGGACCTCGTCGTCGGTGTCGACCGGCACGCCGAAGATAGCCTTCATCTCGTGATGGTTCGGCTTAATGAGCAGCGGCTTCTTGTGAGCGAGCTCCTTGAGCTTGTCGGAGGACAGGTCCAAGACGACGTCGGCGCCACGGGCCTGAGCGTGCTCCATGACCTGAGCCAGGAAGTCGGGCGTAGCTTTGGGAGGCACGGAGCCGGAGACGATCAGGCACTCAAGGTCGCCCGCGGTGTCCAGGATGTTGTAGAGCTCCTCCTGGTGCTGCGGCGTGATCGGAGCACCGGGGTTCAGGATGCCGTACTCGTGCTGGCCATCGTTGACGTAGGTGTTGATGCGCGTGATACCGTCGGTCCAGACCGGGCGGCAGAGGCAACCCAGGTTCATGACCTCCTCGACGATGAACTTGCCCGTGAAGCCGGCGAAGAAACCGAGCGCGACGGTGTCGACGCCCATCTTCTTAAAGGCGAAGGACACGTCGAGGCCCTTGCCGTTAGCCGTGTAGCTGGCCGAGCCGGTGCGGACGTTCTCGTCGGGCTCGAGCGGAGAGCTCGAAACCGTCATGTCGACAGCCGGGTTAGCGGTTAGCGTGTAGAACATTTACAGTACCCCCTGTATATGTGAGGGCCGCGTGGCCGGCCCATTCCAACCACGCGGTTACCTCTGATACCAAATTAGCGAGCTGCGGACTCGAGCAGTGCCTTGACCTCGGCAGCGGTGTTGCAGGCGAGCGCCTTCTCGGCGAGCTCGTCGCACTCGGCCTTGGTCCACTGGCTGATGGTCTTGCGGGCGCGCAGGATGGACGGAGCGCTCATCGAGAACTCCTCCAGGCCCCAGCTGATCAGCAGCGGCTCGAGCAACGGATCGGCAGCGGCCTCGCCGCACATACCGACCATGATGCCGGCCTTCACGCCGCTCTCAATGATATTCTTGAGCGAGCGGAGCACGGCGGGATAGTAAACCTGGTACAGGTTGGAGATGGTGTCGTTGCCACGGTCGGCGCACATGGTGTAGCCGATCAGGTCGTTGGTGCCGATGGAGAAGAAGTCGGCGACCTCGGCCAGGCGGTCAGCGAGCAGCGAGGCTGCAGGCGTCTCGACCATGATGCCGACCTCGATGTTCTCGTTGAACTTGCGACCCTCTTCGGTCAGCTCGGTCTTGCACTGCTCGACGAGCTCCTTGACAGCCAAGACTTCCTCGACGCAGGTGACGAGCGGGATCATAATCTTGACGTCACCGAAGGCGCTGGCGCGCAGCAGGGCGCGGAGCTGGACCTTGTACTGGTCGGGGTTGGCCAGGCAGTAACGCACGGCGCGGAAGCCCATGAAGGGGTTCTCTTCCTTGACCATGTGCAGGTACGGAATCTCCTTGTCGCCACCCACATCGAGCGTGCGGATGATGACTGGAGCGCCCTTGAGCGCGCTGGCGACCTTACGGTAGGCGTTGAACTGCTCCTCCTCGGAAGGAAGCTCAGCAGAGTCCATGAACAGGAACTCGGAACGGAACAGGCCGATAGCCTCGGCGTCGTGATCGAGCGCGTTGGGCACGTCATCGGGGTTGCCGATGTTGCAGGCAATGATCTTCTTGATGCCGTCGGCAGTCACGGACGGCTTGCCGCGGAAGGCCTCGAGAGCCGCCTTCTCGGCAGCGAAAGCCTCGGCCTTGGCAGTGTAAGCGGCGAGCGTCTCCTCATCGGGATCGGCCTCGACGATACCCTTGCCGCCGTCGACGACAACGGTCATGCCGTTGCGCAGTGCGGTGCAGCTGTTGGAAACCGAAAGGACAGCAGGGATCTCGAGGGCGCGCGCAATGATTGCGGAGTGCGACGTGCGGCCACCAGTCTCGGTGACGATACCGGCAACGTGCGCCTTATCGATCGTGGCGGTCATGGACGGCGTGAGGTCGTGCACGACAACGACGGTGTTCTCGGGCAGGACGGAAAGGTCGACGACCTCCTTGCCCAGCAGCTCGGCCAGAATACCGGTGCGGATGTCGGCGATGTCGGCCGCGCGCAGACGGAACATCTCATCGTCCATGGACAGGAACATGTTCTCGAACATGGTCGAGGTGTCCATGAGCGCCTGCTCGGCGCAGGTGCCGCCGTCAATGGCGGCGTTGATGGCGTCGGTCATGCCCGGATCCTGAGCCAGGACAATGTGTCCGCTCATGATCTCGGCCTCGGCCTCGCCCACCGTCTCCTTCATGTGATCGGCCTGAGCCTGGGTCTTCTCGCAGAAGACCGAAAGAGCGGTCTGATAGCGCTCCTTCTCTGCTGCCGAATCAGCAACCTCGTGCGGCTCAAACGTCAAGTCGGGATCGACGGCGACCATGACGGTGCCGATACCGATGCCCTCGGAAGCGTTGACTCCCTGATACATTCCCATTCCTCTCTCCGTGTCATGTGATAAAGCGTTTTGCCATATCCATGACAAAAGAGCGCAGCTACCTTAAGACAGGTCACTGCGCCCCCAAATATGAACTTAGTTGTTCAACATGCGACCCGTTTGAGTTCTACTCGCCAAGACCGCTCTTGATGAGCTCGATGGCAGCAGCCAGAGCCTCGGCCTCGTCGGCGCCGTCGCACTTGACCTCGACCTCGGTGCCGCAGGGGATACCAGCAGCCATGAGGGCCATCGGGGACTTGCCGTTGACCTCCTTCTCGGGGGTGACGACCGTCACGTCACAGGCGTACTTGCCCATGGTGGAGGCGAACAGACCAGCCGGACGCATGTGCAGACCCTGAGGATTAACGAGGGTAGCCTTCTCAGAAACCATAGTTGACTCCTTTTTTGTGTTTAACCCCTGTCATGCATGTGGCAGGAGTCAGATTCACGACGTTGTTTATATTAACTCACATCAAACGGTTTTTCATTGTGTTTCGCACGAATTGTTGGACAGATGTCGTTCGCTGTCCGCTCGCCTGCCGGGCGGGGCGGTTAAGTTTGCTGCTCTACAGTCCTGCGCAAGACGGAAAGCACATTAAGTGCTTTCCTTTGCGTGCGGAACTCGCGACAAACTTAACCGCCCCGCCCGGCAGGCGAGCTGCGGGAACATGCTTCCGTCCAAGAAATATCGTGCAAAAGGAATTCTGGCTGAATTATTGTTCGCGTGGGTGATTCAGTCGATGAGGGCTATTTATGCCCTGTTGGGGACTAAGGAGTGTCCCGGGGTGCCGGCAGGAAAGGAACATCCCTGAGTGCCGGGTGGTATGAAAAAAGGCGAGGACCCGTAGGGAGTCCTCGCCTTTGTTACAGGGGGCGATGTTATTCGCGTACTGTGGAATTAGACCAGGCGGGCGTTGATCGTCTTGGCGATCTCGGCGGCGTCGGTGGAACCCTTGACGGTGGCACGGAAGTCCTCGTCCATGAGCGCCTCGGCGACCTTGGACAGGATCTTGAGGTGCGTGGTGCCAGCCTGTGCACCAGGGATGAGCAGAGCGATGGCCACGTTGACGGGAGCGCCGTCCATGGTATCCCAACCGGTCACGCCGGACTCGTCCTTAACGACGATGACGGCAGCCTCGGTAATGGCGTCGGACTTGGCATGCGGGATGGCGAAGCCCTCCATCATGCCCGTGGTGCCCTCGGCCTCGCGGGCCAGGAAGGCGTTCATCACGGCGTCGGCGTCGCTGGCGATACCGGCCTTGACAGCCTGGTTGGAAACGAAGCTCAGAGCCTCGTCACGAGAAGCGAAGTCCTCGGCGACAAAGACATTCTCGACCTTCACGAAGTCGGCAGCCTCGGCCTTAGGGGGCTCAACGGCAGCAGTCTCGGAAGCCTCAACCGGCTTGGCTACAGGAGCGGCCTTCTGATTCTTCTCGAAGTCGTACTTCTTGAAGGCCACGAACAGGATGCCACCGATCACAGCGCCGATGAGGATCGAGAGGACCCACAGCGGACCGTTCTCGACAACGGGCAGGACCAGGAAGCCACCGTGAGGCGCCGGATCGTGAACGTTGAACATAATGGTCAGGATCGAAGCGATGGAGGAACCGAGCATCATGATGGGCATGACCGGCCAGATGTTCTTGGTCATGAACGGAATGGCGCCCTCGGTGATGTGGGTGCAACCAAGAATGAGGTTGACGATACCGGCGTCGTGATCCTCCTGGCTGAAGTACTTCTTGCCGACAACGACAGCGAAGGTGGTGATCAGCGGCGGAACAATGCAGGCGGCAGAGACGGCAGCCATGAAGTTGGTGCCAAAGTTGTAGGTATCGGTGCCAACGCCGGCAGCCAGTGCCTCGGTGAGCATAGCAGTACCGGTGACGTAAGCAGCCTTGTTGACCGGGCCACCCATGTCAAAGGCGCACATGCAGCCGATGGCAAGACCCAGGACAACGGCGCCAGAGGCGGACAGGCCCTTGAGGAAATCCATCATGGCGGTGTTGATGGCAGCCATGGGGCCCGAAATGCCGAGCATGACCAGGCCGACGATAGCCGTCGAGAACAGCGGGTACAGGAAGATAGCCTTGAGGCCGTCCAGGTTCTTGGGCAGACCGGCAAAGACCTTCTCGAGCAGCAGGATGACATAGCCAGCGAGGAAGCCGCCGACGATGCCGCCCAGGAAGCCGAAGCCCACGCCGGCGCCACCGGCGTCGATCATGCCGGTCTCGGCGTTAACAGGCAGGCCCTGAATGGCGATCATACCGGCAACAAAACCAGGGACGAGCGCCGGGCGCTTACCGATAGACTCGGCGATGTAGGCAGAAAGCACGGGAACCATGAGGTTCATGGCGATGCCGCCGATGATCTTCAGCATAGCGGCGAAGGTGTTGTAGTCGGCAGCCGTCGAATCGAAGGACGTAATGCCCCACAGGAACGAGACGGCGGTCAGGACACCACCGGCAACGACGAAGACCAGCATATGGCTGACGCCGTTCATAAGGTGCTTGTAGATGACGTGACCGATGGACTCCTTCTCCTCGGCCTCGTCCTCGACATCGGCAGCGGCTGCAACCGTGTTGTCGCCCTTGGCGGCGAGCGCGCGGTCAATCAGCTTACCGGCGGCCTCAACGGACAGGGCCTTGGAAACACCAACGGAAACCATGGGCTTGCCGGCGAAACGCTCAGCCTGGACATCCTTATCGGCTGCGACGACGACGGCCTTGGCACCGGTGATCTCGCTCTTGGTGAGCTCGTTCTCGACACCGACCTGGCCATGGGTCTCGACCTTAATAGTCAGACCTCGCTCGGCAGCTGCCTTCTCCAGTGCCTCCTTCGCCATGAAGGTGTGCGCAATGCCGGTCGGGCAACCGGTGGCGGCGATGATGTCAAACTTAGCCATGTGTCCCTCCTTTTTAAGTTTTGCGCCCGCAGGCGCTCCCCTACACGCGCGTCCTTGCGCGCTTTTCCACAACTGAAAGATACCAACCTACCGTCCGCGTGAGAAGAGACAAGGCGCAATTCTCCGGTGAAAGGTTCTTTCATAACCGTAAACGGTAGGTGAAAGTTTACCATCAACACTTGAAACGGCAAGGTGTATCTTGTAATTGAAAATCCCCCTATACTATGACATTACAAAACGAGTCCGATTTTCATGCCAACCAGGAGCCATCCATGACCGATAGTAGCAAGAGCGCACTTTCCCTCATTAGTACCCATCAGGGATACAGCGAGTCCGAGCAGCGTATTGTCGACTATATATTGGAGCACCAGTCCGAGGCGCCACGCCTCACGGCGGCTCAGCTCTCGCGCGCCGCCGCCACGTCCGAGGCGACCGTTTCGCGCTTCTGCCGCAAGCTTGGCTTTGGCAGCTTCCGCAGCTTTCAGTTTTCGTTGGCGAGGGATTTGGAAAGCCAGCGCAACGAGGGCCTGACTGACGAAGTCTCGCTCGACAATATGGAGCAGAGCCTTAAGAACATCCTGGCTGCCAAGGTGAGCGAGCTTAATGCGACCATCGACGGGATCGACCACGATACGTTGGCGGCTGTTGTGCATGCCCTTAAGCATGCAGGAGTTATTGAGTTTGCGGCTGTGGGCAATACGAACGCGGTCGCGCTCGATGCGACGTTTAAGTTTTCGCAGCTGGGCCTGCGCTGCATGGCGAGCACCATTAGCGAGACATCAATCGGCTTTGCGCTCACGTTGCGCCCGGGTGACGTCATCGTGCTCATCTCAAACTCCGGCAAGTCGCGCCGACTGAATCGCATGGCAAAAGCGGCTCGCGACTGCGGTGCCACCGTAGTCGTCATCAGCAGCGACAGCAAGTCTCCACTCGCGCGCCTGGCAGACTACACTTTTAATACCGTCAACCACGAGGCGCTGCTGACGACGGGTGACTTTGCGTTCTCCAAGATCAGCGCCACGATGATCATCGAAGTTATCTACAACTTCCTGCTGCCCGAGATTGAAGACGCTCGCGAACATATCAGCTACTACGAGGAGCTCATCCAGCCGGACAAGGTCGTTGAGTAAAACGCGTAGTGGGACAAAAATTTCAGTCTATTTTGTCCCACCAACACCGCTGATACGACCTAGCCTCGAACTTCTTCGAGCATCTGCTTTGCGTGGGCCAAGCTTGCCTCGGACTGATCGCCGCTGAGCATGCGGGCGATCTCGGCGGTACGCGCTTCGCCGGTTACCTCGTCCAAATGCGTCTGGGGAACATCGCCCGGCTCCTTGCTGACAACATAATGCTTGTCGGCCATGACGGCGACTTGCGCCAAGTGGGTTACGACAATCACTTGATGCGTAGCGGCAAGATCGGCCAGCACACCAGCAAGAGCACGAGCCGTGGAGCCGCCGACACCGGCATCGACCTCGTCAAATACCAGTGTGTCGACGCCGTCAGCATTACCCAAGACCACTTTGCTCGCCAGCATAACGCGGCTGAGCTCGCCGCCCGACGCAATGCGGCGCAGGGGTCGCGGCGTCAAGCCGGCACCGCTGCGATACAAAAGCTCGTAGCTCGAAGGACCCGCCGGCGTCCACTCGGCGCGCGGAAGATCACGCGACTCCCAAACGAGCTCGGCGCCGCCCATCTCCAAGCGTGCCATCTGACGACCAACCTCGTGGCAGAAGCGCGGGGCAGCCGTATTGCGAGCGCGCTTAAGCGCCTTGGCAGCGGCAAACAACTCGCGCTCGGCAGCACCAAGTGATTCACGCGCCTTTTTGATCTGTTCATCGCCATCATCGACCAAGGACAGCAGCTCTTGCGAGCGATCGCGCATGGCAAAAACATCGTCCATGGTGGGACCCCACTGACGCAACAGGCCCTTGAGGTCGGAATACCGCTCACGCATGCGAGCGAGCTCGCGCGGGTCGAAGGCGACGCCATCGCGATAGGCACGAAGCTCGTTCGCGCTATCCTCAAGGGAGATACAGGCATCCGAAAGCGCATCAGCAATGTCGCCCAGTTTGCGATCGACGGTAGCCATACGGGAAAGCTCTGCCACGGCGCTGTTCACGGCATCGAGCGCTCCCCCTTCGGCGACAAGCGATGCATGGGCATCGTTAGCTGTGGCAACCAGAACCTCGGCATGTTCGGAGCGCGGCAGCAGTTCCTCGAGTTCCTCATACTCGCCCGGCTTGGGGTCGACCGCGCCGATGCGCTCGAGGGCAAAGCGAGCCTCCTCGACACGGCTCCCCTGCGCACGCGAGGCTTCCTCCACACGGCGAAGCTCCTTGGCGGCGTCACGCGAAGCCTTAAAACAGGCGCGATACTTCTCGAGCGCCTCATGCGCTGCGCGTCCAGCCCAGGCATCGACCATGGCAACATGATGCGCCGGATCGAGAAGGCGCTGGTGCTCATGCTGGCCGCACAGATCCATCATCACGCCGACGCGCTCGGAAAGCTCGCGCACACTGGCGATGCGGCCATCGATCCTGACGCGACTGCGGCCTTCGGCAGAAAGGCTGCGCTGCACGGTGAAACCCTCCGAGTCGTGCGGGCCATCGAACAAGCGCGCCTCGACGCTGGCAAGCTCCTCTCCCTCGCGCACCGTCGACGAATCTGCACGCTCGCCCAATATGAGCTTGAGCGCCGAAAGCAGAGCGGTCTTACCGGCACCAGTCTCGCCGGTTAGGACAGTCAGGCCAGCACTCGGAACCAACGTCGCCTCGCGAATGAGTGCAATGTTAGAAACCTGCAGCTCATCGATCATGACGCACTCCGTAGAACACGCGGCTCACCGAGTTATAGAAGCTCTCGGGGCCGTAATCCAGCAGCAGCACATCGCCGGGACCACGACGCACGGCCACGCTCTCGACCGTGCCATCGCAGGTAATAAACTGCCCGTCGATGGCAATCGCCGGCACGCTCGGGCGATCATCGGACATAAAGATCTCGACGACATCACTCGGCGAGGTCAAAAAAGCGCGAGCCTGAATGGTATGCGGAGCGATGGGCACACAGACCATACCCGTGTAATCGGGGCTGACAATGGGGCCGCCGGCGGAAAGCGCGTAGCCGGTGGAGCCGGTCGCCGTCGAAACAACGACACCGTCGCCGCGAAGGCGGTCGATATGATGGCCGGACACCGTGATGTCAAATTCGACCATATCGGACAGGGGGCCGCGCGTAAGTGCCATATCGTTGAGGGCAAACGTGCGCACGACATCCTTCGCGCCGTCTTCGCGCACGGACACAATATCCGCGGCGATGGTGGCGCGGCGGCTCACGTGGAGCTCGCCGGACAGAGCATCGCTCACAACCTGCAGAATGTCGCGCTCCTCGGGGCTCGCAGCAGTTAAAAAGCCCAGGTGACCATAGGAAAGACCAAGGATAGGAATCTCGCGATGGTTGAGGATGCGGGCAGCGCGCAGCAACGTACCGTCGCCGCCGAGCGTAATGACCAGATCTGAGCCATCAATATCAGGCGTGCTTTGAATCTTCGATCGCTGGTCGGCAGCCCATGCGACCTCGTAGCCCTGGCGCGAAAGCCAAAGCTCGAGCATCAGGCCGCTCTCGACCGCCTCTTGCTTGTAGTAATTGGGAACCAGAAAGACCTTCATAGCGTTGCAGCTTTCTCGCTCAAAGCCGATACCTGGGGTTGCAGCTCATCGTCGGTGCGTTCACCAGGGGCAAACCTTGTGCCGTACAGGAAAAACTCAACGTTGCCCTTAGCGCCATGGATGGGCGACACGCACACGTCAAGCGGGAACAGGCCCTTGGCGGCAAAAAGCTCAATCGCCGCCACGAGCGTATCGCGGCGGACGGCGGGGTCGGTCACGATACCGCGCTCGCCCACCAGCGCAGCCGGCGCCTCAAACTGGGGCTTTACGAGCGTGCAGAACGAACCCGAAGGCTTCAGGCACGCCAGCACGGCGTCGATGATATTCGCGATGCCGGTAAACGAGACATCACATACAGCCAGGTCGATGGCACCGGCATAGCCAAGCTCAGGCAGCTGCGTCACGTTTGTGCGCTCATGCAGCGTCACGCGATCATCCTGACGCAACGACCAATCGAACTGGGCGCGACCCACGTCCACCGAGACAACGGTCGCAGCTCCGCGCTTGAGCAGGCAATCGGTAAAGCCGCCGGTAGAGCAGCCCACATCCAGACAGCTAAGGCCCGTCGGATTGATGCCAAACGCATCAAGCGCGCCTTCGAGCTTAAGACCGCCGCGGCCAACATAGGGAATGCGCCCCTTCACGTGCAGTGGCAGACCCGGAATCACCTTAAGGCCCGGCGAAGTCAAGCGCTCGCCGCCACTCGAGACCAATCCGGCCATAAGAGTGCGAAGGGCATCCGCGCGATCGGCGCAGATGCCCTGTGAAATCAGTTCGTCATCAAGACGCACGCGTTTCATGAATGCCATCAACCATTCGTATCCGGAGATGCGGCCTAGCTATCCTGGGATTCGTTTGCCGCATCCTCATCGTATTCCTGCTCGAGCTTATCGGCCTCACGCGGCGTCAGCTCAAACTTGTCGACCATATCGACCGCGCGGGAGCCCAGCTCAATCGCTTCGTCAAACAGATCGAGTGAACGCTCCAAGGACGTATCCTTGGAGCGAACGGTAGCGATGATCTGGTCCAGACGGTCCGAGATCTCGTCAAAGTTGCGGACAGAACCCTCTGGCATGGCTACTCCTCGACGGAGTCGGCCTCGACGGCCTCAGCAGCGTCCACATCCTCGGCAAGTACACCGGCGGTAGCCTGAGCGGCAGCGACCTTGGCGGCAGCCTCGGCAGCCTGGGCCTCCTCGCGAGCGCGATCCTCGGCCAGCAGCTCCTGGTACAGGTCCTCACCCGGCAGCTCCTCGCTGCGAGCGATCTTGCCCAGCACGCCGTTGACGAACGACGCGGACTGGTCGGTCCCATAGGCCTTGGCAAGCTCAACGGCCTCGTTGATCACGATGGCGTCCGAGACCTCTTCGTCGGTGAGGAAGCGCATCTCGTAGACGGCGATACGCAGCAGATTGCGGTCGGCGCCGGGCATGCGCATAAGATCCCAGTTTTTGGCAACGGAACGCAGAGCGCAGTCGATGCGGTCGATATGCTCGTAAGCACCGCGGCACAGCTCCAGCGCATAGGGGTCGAGGGGACCCTTCGAGATCAGGAAATCGCCCTCGAGGACGCGCTCGAGCGGGCTGTCCGTGGCCTCGGCCTGGAACAGCAGCTGCAGCGCCTGACTGCGGGCAAGCGTGCGCCCGCGATAAACCTTAAGGCTCAAAGGTTACTCCTTGGGGAAAACGAGGCCGTCGATGCAAACGTCAACGCGCTCGACCTCAACGCCAACCTGGGCATCGATGGCGGCGACCACGGCAGCGCGAACGGCCTCGGCGAGTTTCTTGAACGGATAGCCAAAGAACACCACAACGCGCACGGTAAGTGCGAGCTTGTCGCCGATGACCTCGGCCTCGACCGCCGGCTCGGAAGCCGGGGCCTTGGACGAGAGCATCATGGAGACAAGGTTGGTGGCAAGGTCCTTGACGCCAACGGAGGCGATGCCCTCGACATCCGACACGGCGCGCGAGACGATGGCGGTCAGAACATCGGGCGAAATGCCGATGCCGTCAATCTTGATTTCCTGGGGCATGAGTCCTCCTAGAAGAGTTGGTTGCTAGACGCGGGAGACGAACTTGCCGTCGCGGGTGTCAACCTTGATGACCTCGCCCTCGTTGAGGTACATGGGGACCTGGATGACGGCGCCGGTGTCGATCGTGGCCGGCTTGGTGGAACCCTGGACGGTGTCGCCCTTAAAGCCCGGGTCGGTCTGGACGATGGTGGTCTCGATGAACATCGGCGGGGTCACGCCCATGAGCTCATCGTCGGCGAAGAGCAGCTGGCAAATGTCGTTCTCGCGCAGCCACTTGGAGTTCTCGCCCACCATGTCCTCGGGAACAGGAACCTGCTCATAGGTCTCATTGTCCATGAAAATGTAGTCGGTGCCATCGTTGTAGAGGTACTGGAACTCACGGGTGGTGAGCATAACGCTCTCGAACTTGGTGCCGGCGTTGCAGGTGTTCTCGACGACGCGGCCGCTCTTGATGTCGCGGGTCTTGTAGCGCACAAACGCGCCGCCCTTGCCCGGCTTGACATGCTGGAACTCGACGATGGTGTAGACCTTGTCCTTGATACGGAGACCGAGGCCGTTCTTGAAGTCGGCGGTAGAAATGGTAGGCATAGCGACCTTTCTTGTTATGGGCAGAACGCACAAGCGTCCAAATTACATACGACAGAAATTATACACTTGCAGACGGCGCCTGCGGAGAGCGCATAAAAAGAGAACGCGGGGCGTCCGGATCGATTCGGACGCCCCGCCCCAAACTATCTACCGAAGTAGACTAGCAGTCGATAACGTGCAGGTCGTGCGGGGTCTTGGTGAAGGGCTCGTAGCCGTTCTCGGTGACAACGCCGTAGTCCTCCAGGCGCACGCCGCCCACGCCGGGCAGGTAGACGCCGGGCTCCATGGTGACAACCGAGCCGATCTCGATGGTGTTCTTGCTACGGTTGAAGTTGGGCAGCTCGTGGATGTCGATACCAACGCCGTGGCCCAAGCCATGGTTGTAGTAATCGCCATAGCCGGCATCGCCGATGATCTTCTTGGAAAGCTTGAAAATGTCGTTGCCCTCAACGCCCGGATGGATGGCGGCGACGCACTCCTCGTGTGTACGGCGCACGAGCGCGTACAGGTCGAGCTGCTCCTGGGTAGGCTCGCCCATCACGACGGTGCGTGTCATGTCGGAGCGGTAATCACAGTAGCCCGCGCCGTAATCCATAAGAACGAAATCGCCCTTCTCGATCACGCGGTCGCTCGGCACGGCATGCGGGTTGGCGGTGTTGGGACCACTCGCCACGATGGAGCCGAAGGCAAGGCTATCGGCGCCGTTGGCGAACATAAAGTTCTCGAGCTCGTTGCGAACCTGCTTCTCGGTCATGCCGGGCTTAATAAAGCCGAGCATATGCTGGAAGGCGGCATCGGTGATCGACTGCGCATGGCACATGAGCTCGAGCTCCTCGGCGTCCTTGATGGCGCGCATCTTGCGAATGTCGTCATGCATCAGCGGCAGCATGCAGGCGACGGAACGATCCTCCAGACCACGCTGAATGCCCTGGTAGAAGTTGATCTGCATGTCGTCCTCGACAGCGCAGACACGGCACTTGTTAGCCGCGATCTTGCCGGCGACCCAACCGGGGATGGTGCCCTCGTCCATGTCGTAGACCCAGGGGCTGCCGGCGGACGTGTTCTCCTCAAAGCTGTTGAGATAGCGTGAGTCGGTATGGAACAGGCACTGGTCGGCCGTAATAAATGCAGCGTGCGGGAACTCGAAGGTGTAGTCGAAGACGCCCTTCACGCCCGTGAGCCAACGAAGGTTGGCCTCGTCGCGCACGACGATAGCGTCGTAGCCGCGCTCAGCCATCAGGGCACGGACACGCTCGATACGACCGGCAGGACCGGCAGCAAACTCAGACATGCAGATTCCTTTCTTATTGTCCTCATAAAAGCGGGACGGGCCTCGATCGAAAGATGGAATCGCGCGCGATTCGCAACCGATTGGAAACCCGCCCCTCAACATGATACGAAAGACGATGTATGTCAATAAATCCTAGAGAAGTTCTTTGCGAGAAGCCAAGTATGCGTGAGCATGGCGGTCGAGAACCTCGTCCTCAACGCTCGTTAGACGAATGGCGCCGAGCGCCGCGGGCAGCGGCAACATGCTGCGGTTCGAGCGAACAAACTGCTGCCTGCGGAACTCCTCGATATATGCGGCAGGCTCCAGATCGAAGGCAAGCTCCTCGATACCAAAGTCCTCCAGGCAGTCATCGACCTCAAAGACGTAATCGATATCAAAGTCGCAGGCATCATGTGCTAGGCGCGCCTCAAAGCGCATCCCCTCGGACAGCAGCTGGTAGGCAGGAACCTGCACCGCGGCTTTGCCCAGGCAGACGCGCAGAGTACGCTCCCCCGTCTTGCCAAAGTCTAGAGCGTGGCGGGCGCTGGGATTCGTAGCCATCAGTACGTCCTTACGGGCAGTCTGAGACCACTGAACGGCATTGACGAGCGCGACCTCCTCGCCCGCGAGAATCTCGGGGACGGTCTCGGTAAACTGATTCCAGCGGGACTTGCTGCTCGAAAGCATGGTGCCAACAAGTACCACATAGCCAAGTTTGAGGTCATCGGGGTCCGCCTCGCGAACAAGATCAAGGTCACACACGACCAACCCCGGCTCGGGACGGAACGCGATAGCGGGAAGCGCATGCGCCGACGAGGCAACGAGCGGCCTCATGGTCGTCGCGACCGTGAGCATGGCGTCAAACGTCGTCGGCAGCAAGGCGCACTCGGTGCGACCGCACCACTGATTGGCACACCAACAAACGACCGAGCAGGTCGCCGTGTCACCGACAGCGACAACGAGATCGTCGCAGGTAATGCCGTTAGCCGACAGGGCGCCAAAGACGGTATCGGCATCGGCCAGCGTAGCACCGGCAGGAGAAACCTCGAGGACGAGCAGCGACACGGCAAAACCGGCGTCGACCAGCGCATGCTCGACGACCTCGCCAAAACGCTCGGATGTAGCGTCGTTCCAAACCACCATCGCGCGCTTAGGCTTGCCCACGGCCGAGGCAAACATGCGCGACAGCTCCTCGAACGCGCCCAATCCAACGCGGACATCGACACTGCGGTTTTGGAAATTGATAAGTTGACGGCGAATCATAGCAGTCCACGCTCCAAAAGCATCTCGGCACAAAGGTAGGAAACGTCCTCGAAGGACTTGTTGCGAATATCAAGGGTAATATCGGCGGCCTGGCGATACAGCGGACGGCGATGCTCAAACAGGCGCGCAGCGTGCTCGGGCGAGCGGAAATCGGGCCGGGTATCGGAGCGGCGAATCTGGCGCAACGAGTCCTCAAAGTCGCCTTCGAGGTACACGCATATACCCATCTCATGCATCAGCTCAATGTTCACCGGCGTCTCGACGATGCCACCCCCGCACGACACCAGCAGGCTGCGCTCGCTTTGAAGCGAACGGAGTGCCGAGGTCTCAAGCTCGCGAAAACGATCCTCGCCCTCGGTCTCAAATATCTCGGTAACCGACTTGCCACATCGACGCACAACCAAACGATCGGTATCGATAAAACGCCGCTTGAACATAGTGCCGACGTTGCGCGCGAGCGTCGATTTGCCCGCGCCCAAAAAGCCGATAAAGAAGATATGGTCGCAGCCGTGTTTGATGTGCTGAGACATGGCGAAACCTATTCCTCGCAGGGAAGGTCGCGCAGGGCCCGGCGCTCAAAGATACGGAAGATCTGCGTGTACCACAGGTCCTGGGTTGCCTGCGGCTTGACCAGAATAGTGTCAACGCCGGCAAAGTTACCGCTCCACACGTCCGTGTACAGCTGATCGCCGATCAGCACCGCCTCGTCTGCCGTGGCGCCAAGGCGCTTAAGACCCGCCTTCAAGGCAAACGGGGCGGGCTTCATGGCGTGGCTGATGGCCTCGAGTCCCAGCTCGCGTGCAGAGCTCATGACCTGATCGCGATGCCAGTTGTTGGACACCATGCACAGCTTAAAGCCTTTGGCGCGGGCGGTATCGAGCCAAGCGGAAACCGCGGCGGGAACCTGCTCGGTGTCGCGCGGAACCAGAGTGTTATCGCGATCGAGCAGAATGGCGCGTTTGCCGTCGGCCCACAGGGTATCAAGGTCGATGCGATCGACCGAGGCAACGTATCGTTTGGGGCTAAAAATCCTCATGCTAATTCCAAGACAGTTGATGCTCTTCGTAGGTTTGCGAGAAGTACTCCTCGTCCTGCGTAATGTAGAAATACAGGTCATCGGAGTCGGTTGGCTCAAGCGTGGCCTTGAGTGCCTCGAGCGACGGAGAGCAGATGGGCGTGGGTGGCAGGCCCTCGTGCTTATAGGTGTTATACGGGCTATCGCTCTGCAGGTCGTCGGCGGTAACCTCGCCACCGGTGACATACATCATGGTCGCATCGCTGTTGAGATAGCGCAGACCGTCGAGCTTGCCGGCAAGGCGGTTGTAGAAGACCGAGGCCACGTGTGCACGTTGATCGGCGTTGAGGCCCTCGCGCTCAACGATAGAGGCCAAGTTGACGATGTCGTAGTCGGACATCTCCACACCGTAGCGCTCCTTGATCTTGGCTTCGCAGCTCGCAAAGTCAAGCGACTTGTACTCGGTCTTAAACTGATCGAGCATGGCGCGAATCACGTCATCGGCCGTCGGCGAATCACCCAACGAATAGGTCTTGGGGAACAAAAAACCCTCGAGCGAGTCGTTGGCGGCGCCCTTAAGGAAGCTATAGTCGTCCACGTAGTTGGAGGCCTTGGCCTGGTTGAGGAAGTCTTCCTTAGAGATGCTGTCGTAGGCCTGGGCCACGCGGTCGGCGACTTGATCGACTGTCAGACCCTCAGGGATAGTCAGCGCATTGGAGCCCGCGTTGGGGCCTTCCATGAGCTGCTGAACAACCTTGGTCGCATCCATGAGTGTGGTGAACGAGTAGGTGCCAGGCTTAAGCGACATATCGGCGTTAAGCTTTTTCACCGCCGCGTAGTAATCCTTGGGATTTTCGACGATATGGTTCTCGGAGAGAATCGAGGCGATCGTATCGCCCGAAGCACCGTCGGGAATGGTCACCGTAACTTGCTGGCCAGCAGCGACTTTCGCATCCTCACCGGCAAAGAAGCCCTTAACGGCAGGTACGACAAAGAAAGCGATAGTAGCAAGCGCGATTACGGCCACCACAACGCCGATGATCATAGGAACCGGAGAACTCTTCTTTTGAGCACCGCGACGAGCATGCGTGTTGTAGCTCGAGCGAGTCGCCGGAGCAACGCCATGCGACCCGCGAGCGTGATGCGAATGCGATTGGGGGGCCTGCGTTCGCTGGGTAGGTGCCTGTTGCTTAAAGCGAGCACCGCCTGCAGGCTGAGCCGAACGAGCAGTGGGCTGCTGAGCCGCGTGAGAAGCCGGATACTGAACCGAACGAGCAGAAGGCTGCTGACCCGTCCGTTGAACAGGTTGGGCCGAACGAGAGGAGGACTGCACCGGGCGCGCGGCAGACTGAGCTGCGCGCTGGGTCGGCTGTGCCGGACGCTGGCCAGGCTGGGCAGGGCGCGACGCCGACTGACGTGTACAATTCGGCTGGCGCGGATCGGAAGCGCTAGGCATGCGAAACCTCCTCGTTTTTACGATCAAGCCACGTCTGCAAAAACAGGCTGGCGGCAATCATGTCAATCTTGCCCCTCATCTGCTTTTCGTTGAGGCCCTGCTCGCGCAGGATACGCTTTGCCTCTTGCGAGGACAGGCGCTCGTCCTCAAACTCCAACGGAAGATCGAGCTCGTCGGCAATCTTTTGCGCAACAGCGGCAACGCGCTCGGCCTGGGGACCGGGCTCACCGGCCATGGTCAGGGGACGCCCACTTACCAGGATATCGGGCTCATAGTCCTCAACCAGGTAGCGGAACGTCTTGGCCATACCGGTGACCTCTGCAGCCGGGAGCACCTTGACAGGCATCGCCATCTTGCCATCACGGCTCGAGACGGCGATGCCGATCCTGGTCTCCCCTATGTCCAGCGCAAGCGCGACCACAGCGACTACCTAGATTCTTAGGCGCCGAGCGCGGTCTTAGCGGCCGCGAGGGCATCGGCGATGCCGGCGGCGTTCTTGCCACCGGCCTGGGCCATGTTGGGACGGCCGCCACCGCGACCGTCGACCAGGCCCGCGATCTGCTTGATCACGTTACCGGCGTGGAAACCGGCCTTGACGGCGTCATCGGAGCCGGCGGCAAGCAGGGCCGGGGTGCCCTTCTCGGTCACGCTGGCGACGACGCAGGCGACAGGGCCGACGACCTTCTGGTGCACGGTATCCCACACGTTGCGCAGGTCGGCAGCCTCAAGGCGCTGAAGCTCGGCAACAACGAGCTTATAGCCATTCAGCTCAACAGCACCGTCGATGGCGCTGGAAATGGCATCGGAGGAGCCACCGGTGAGCGCCTTCTTGAGCTTGCTGGACGTCTCGCGCAGCTCGGCCTGCAGGTTCTCCACGCGGGCGGGAACCTCTTCGACGCGGCACTTGAGCGCAGCGGCAGCGGCGTCGACGAGCGCCAGACGGTCGGCCATGTAGTCGAGGGCACCCTTAGAGGTCACGGCCTCGATACGGCGGACGTTGGAGCCCGTAGAGGACTCGGAAATGATCTTGAACAGGCCGATCTCGGCGGTGTTGGCGGCATGGGTGCCACCGCAGAGCTCACGGGAGAACGGATGGTCCTCGGCGCCCACCGAGACGACGCGGACGACATCGCCATACTTCTCGCCAAACAGGGCGACAGCACCGGCAGCCTTGGCCTCGTCAATGCCCATGACGCGGGTCACGACCGGCTTGGAAGCGAAAATCTGCTGGTTGACTAGATCCTCGACAGCCTTGAGCTGCTCGGAGGACAGGGCCTCGAAGTGCGTGAAGTCAAAGCGCAGGTGCTCGGGCGTCACCAGCGATCCGGCCTGGGAGACGTGCTCGCCCAGGACCTGCTTAAGCGCGGCGTCGAGCAGGTGGGTGGCGGTATGGTTGCGGCGCAGGAAACCACGGCGCTCGGCATCGAGCGCCGCGGTCAGGGTGGCACCGACGGTCAGTGTGCCCTCGGCAACGTGCGCGACATGGGCATACAGGCCATTGTGGTTCTTGGTATCGGAAACGGTCAGAACAACGCCCTCGTCGACAAGCTTGCCAGCATCGCCCTGCTGGCCACCCATCTCGGCGTAGAACGGGGTGCGGTCAAGCACGACCTCGACGTTCTCGCCGGCGTCAACGGACTCGACGGACTCGCCATTGCGAACGAGGGCGACAACCTTGGCGCCATCGATAACGTCGTTGTCATAGCCGTCGAACTCCGTCGCGGCGACCTTGTCGGAAAGCTCGACCCAAACGTCGTTGAAGCTGCCCCAGGCATCGCCCTTGGCGTTGGCGCGGGCGCGGGCCTTCTGGTCCTCCATGCAAGCGGTAAAGCCATCCATATCGACGTCGTGACCGGCAGCGCCGGCAATCTCGACAGTCAGGTCAATGGGGAAACCAAAGGTGTCGTGAAGCTTAAAGGCAACGTCGCCCGGAAGAACGGCGCCGTCGGCGAGCGCGGCCAGGGCCTCGTCCAGGTAAACGCGGCCGTTGTCGAGCGTCGTGGAGAAACGCTCCTCCTCGGAGGCGACGATGCCCTTAACGAGCGCGACGTTCTTGAGCAGCTCGGGATAGGCATCGCCCATCTGAGCGTTGACCTCGTCGATGAACTTGGTCAGGAAGGCGCCCTCGATGCCCAGTAGGCGGCCGTGGAACACGGCACGACGGAGCAGACGACGCAAAACGTACTCGCGTCCCTCGTTACCGGGAAGGATGCCATCCGAGATCATAAAGTCGACGGCACGGGAGTGGTCGGCGATGATGCGCAGGGAGCGACTGGCGCCGGAGTAATCGTCGGCGTCATAGGTCTTGCCGCTGATCTCCTCACCGAGCTTGATGAGGTGCTGCATCAGATCACCGTCGTAGTTAGCGGTCTTGTGCTGCATGATAGCGGCCATGCGCTCCAGACCCATACCCGTATCGAGGTTGCGGTGCGGCAGCTCCGGCATGGAGCCGTCCTCCTGGCGGTCGTACTGGGTAAACACGAGGTTCCAGAACTCAAGGAAGCGGTCGCAGTCGCAGCCGGGCTTGCAGTCGGGGCTGCCGCAACCGACCTCTTCGCCCATGTCAAAGTAGATCTCGGAGCACGGACCGCAGGGACCGGTGGGGCCAGCGGCCCAGAAGTTATCGTCCTCGCCCAGACGCGAGATGTGATCCTCGTCAACGCCCAGGGAGCGCCACACGTCATGGGTCTCGTCGTCCTCGGTAAAGACGGTGAAGTACAGGCGGTCGAGCGGCAGCTTGAACTCCTTGGTGATGAGCTCAAAGGCCCAAGTGCAGGCCTGCTGCTTGGAGACGCCGCCAAAGGAAAAGTCGCCGAGCATCTCAAAGAAGGACAGATGACGGCCGTCCTCGCCAATGCAGTCGATGTCGTTGGTGCGAACGCACTTCTGACAGGAGATCGCGCCGATCTCCTTCATGGTCTTCTTACCCTGGTAGTACTCCTTAAACTGGTTCATGCCGGCGTTGGCGAGCAGCAGCGAAGGATCGTCGGGAACGAGGGACGAAGAAGGATAGAGCTTAAGACCGCGCTCCTCAAAGAAGTTGAGGAACTTAGAGCGAATCTCGGCCGTAGTCATTGACGGGTAGTCAGCACTCATAGAGGGAATCTCCTCGGTTTCACATCGAAACAGTTCAAACGTAACGATATTACCATCCCACTGCGCCTGTGCAAAAAAGAGGGCCGCCAAACAGCGACCCTCCAGCGAAAGTGCATGTTATTTAGGACTAAGCAATCCTATGAAAAAAATGTTTCTTTCTAAAATGTTCAGCTAAAGTAAACTTACATTCAGGATAATTTGAACAACCATAAAACGATTTTTTTAATACAATATTGTTGCCACACTTAGGACATTTTCCTACAAGGGGTCCCGAGCGCTTAGTGGGAATTTGCACCCCTTATCGATACAAATTCCCCGTAGGCGCTAGGGACCTCTTTAGCTTCTTGGAAGCTGTCAGTAGTATATCTAATAATTTATCTCCATTCCCTTTAGTAACGTGTAACTTTCCAAATTTAAAAAAGCGACTCATAGAATTATTTCCTCCCGTTAAATAATAGATAACTATTAAAAATAGACAATACTTGCTCATAAGTAACGGTACTTAAATTGTTTACTTTGGCGTGTTTCATTGCTTGATGAAACTGATTTTTAGTAAACAGTTGACGATATTCTCGATTGACCCATTTTGAAACAAAGTACGTATATAGCTTCCAATATTTATCTGGAACATCTGTGGTATGGCGGGTAAGTTTTATTAAGACACTGTTTACTTTTGGTTTAGGATGAAAGCATTCCGCTGGCAGCTTAAGCAATTGCTGAATCGAGACTTGAGTGTGCAAGAGCAACCCTAGTGTTCGGTGAATATCCAAGGTACGCTTGTAGAATCCTTCTTCAACAATCAGATAGATGTCAGACACATGGCTTTCAAAAACCACTTTTTTAATAATTTGTGTGCTTAAATGGTAAGGAATACTCCCAACAATTTTATACCTCTGTTTGTTAGGGAATTGAAACTGTAGAATATCTTGGTGAATTAAAGTGACACGAGTGTTCAGTTTTAATTTTTCTGACGATAAGTTGAATAGATGACTGTCTAATTCAATAGACGTTACCTGTTTACTTATTTTAGCCAGTTTCGTCGTTAAATGCCCTTTACCTGTTCCAATTTCGTAAACGGTATCGGTTTCTTTTAAATTCAATTGTTTTATTATTTGGTTGAGTACTTTTTCACTCGTTAAAAAGTTTTGAGAATATTTTATATTTTTGTTCATGTAATCACTCCTGAAGTGATTACATCTGTAAATAAATACATAAGTTAAACGATTTGTTTGTAATTTTAGTTATCTGTTTAAAAAGTCATAAGATTAGTCACTGGTAGGAATTAATCTAACGTATTTATTTATCTGTGTAATCACTGTTTTTAGTCTGTTTCAAAACAGTAGATGTTTTATCTACATTACGCATTTGGAATACCAACATGACGAATCCCTCCTTCTTAATTACAAATTTTTAGCATCTAATTTAACTTCAATTCCTATTATACACAAAATTTTAAGATAAATCAATAGCTGTTGTTAAAATATCGCTTGCTGAAATAGTTTCTTTTTCCGTGTGAATATCAAAATCAATAAAGAAGGTATTGATTTGTCTTAAATTGTTTTCAGAATGTCCTTTAGTGTATGAACGGTTTTCGTCTGCATACGTACCATAACGATAAACGTTTGGTGTCCAATGCGTAAATGTATCTTGATTTTCGTGAATCGCTTCTTCGGAAGTCAGAACAACGCCACGTCCGCCAATCATGCTTTTTTTTGAGCGATACGCAAAAATAGCCCCTTTACTTTTACCTGGCTTGGTAGTGATTGAGCGAATTTTACTATTTTTAAATTTGTGCTTTAACAAGCCGTCATGAAGCACAGTTTCTACAACAAAAGGGATATTCATTCAGCTGTTCTCCTTTCTTACGAAAATTAATTAGTTAGAAGCTACGATCAAAGTTGAATCACAACAAAAAAGGCAATCAACTAAGTTTTTCTTAATTGATTGCCTGGTATCTTCTTAAAGACTTGAAATCCCCTCAAAAACCCGATATAATGGGTTTACAGATATTTAAGTATCTGATTAATAAAGTAATTAAATACTTTACCAAATTTTGGGTCTCGACTTCTTTAATTGATTGGTGGTAATCAATTAAGGCTCGCAGTTAAAGTTTCTCAGGCTTTAACTGGTCGTGGCTCTTTTTTTGTATTCTTTATTCAGTTCGTTGTTTCGTTATATCTAGTATATCGCTTTTTAAAAAAAATACTATATAAGAATCATCCGGAAGGAGCGGCCGATGAATACCAAACGATTTATCCTGAATGCACTTCTGGTTGTAGCACTTTTAGCGCTCTTGGCCTTCTCCCACTGGTATTCAAACCAACCAGCATTTGGCTACGTATTATATGCAGTAATGTCCGGAGATAAGGCCTGTTGCCCTCTGCGCGCAATTGACGTTCTCTATTTCTATGTAGCCGGCCCCTTATCAATCGCTTTGCTCTTGTTTCTTGTCTTTTACAACATCAAAAAACGCTAACAGGGCCTCTTAGGAATCCGAATCATCCATGGAGCCGTCGATGCCGGTTTTGGTGTCGTCGTCCGTATTGGAATCGTCGTCCTTGGCGAAGGGGTTCTTGAAGAAACCCGTCGCGTCGGGCTGAAGACCCGAGAGCTTGATCCATGAATTATCGAGCTCGGGCTTGGGCATGGCCTTGGCCTCGGGCGCGGTCTCATTGCCGATGAGCTCGGACTCATAGATGAACGTGTCATCGCCAAGCGCGTCATAGGCGGCGACCGGGTTGCCCTCGGCATCGCGATACGGCGTACCCTTAAACACGGCGCCTTCGTAGGCAACGAGCTGGCGGCCGGTCTCGTTTTCGAAGTAGTACACGAAGATACCCTTGAGGGCCGCGCACAGCGGGATGGCGATAACCATGCCGATGGGGCCCATAAGCGCCGAGCCAATAACCAGGGCCGTGAGGCTCATGATGGGATGCACCTGTACCGAGCTCTGCATGACCTTAGGCGAAATGACGTTATCGGTGACATTTTGTGCCACCATGGTCACAACCAGGGTCCACAACGCCAGCATCGGGCTAAACATGAAACCGAGCACCGTGGCAATCGCCGCGCTCACCCAGGGACCGACAACCGGGACCAAGTGCATGATGCCGGTAAAGATGGCCATGAGCGCCGCATACGGATGCCCAATGATCGTAAAGCCGATAAAGGCAAGGATACCACCGCAGATGGACGTCACGACCATGCCACGCATGTAACCGCCGACTGAGCGCGAAAGAATCGCGACCATAAAGCGGTACGAGGTCTCCTTTTCCTGACCGATGATGGTGCAGACCTCGTGGTGCATACGGGGATAATCGCAGGCAAGCCAATAGGCAAGCACCAGACCCAAAAAGATCACGAACAGCTGTGAGGCCGTGTTGGTGATAAGCGGAAACACGCCGCGGCCGAGCTCGGCGGCAATCTGTGAGACATATTTGGACGCCACCGTAACGAGCGAAGAAAGGTTATCGTCCAGGTACTCCTTGACCGGCGTGTTGTTGAGCGTCTTGGCGCGCGAGATCATCTCATTAAGGTCGCCACCCGCAACACGTAGCTGCTCAGGCAGGCGGCTCAAGACTTCCATGATCTGACCAAAGAGAATCGGCGACAGGATACAGACGACACCGACGAGCACGGCTACGACCACAATGAGCGCGATGAGCGAGCCGATGCCACGGCCCACCCCATGATGCTCGAGCCAGTTGGTGATCGGCGACATCACAAAGGCAATAATGGAGCCGACGGCCAAAAACTCAATAACCGGCGCCAGAATCCCCATGAGGTTAAAGATGACGGCAGCGATCACGATGCAGCCGACGACGGCCCAAATGCGCAGCGTCAGAATGCGGGTGTCGCGCAGCACGCGATCGGTTTGTTGGGGGTGTTCACTCATGAACGAACCATTACTCCGTCGGGGTCAATCTTGTCCTGAATCTTCTTAAGCGTACGGCGCAGCAGACGCGAAACCTGCACCTGGGAGATGCCCAGCTTCTTAGCGATCTCGATCTGGGTCATGCCCTTCACAAAGCGCAGCTCGATCACCTCGCGCTCGCGCGGCGAGAAATCGCGAATGGCCTCCTCAATCACCAGGCGGTCATCGGTAAAGTCGAGCTCGTTGTCGTCGTCGGCGTAGCGATCGAGAATCGAAGGCGCATCGTCGGAATCGGACGCACCGGGGGCCTCGATGGGTACCGAAGTGTAGGCCGAGGACGATTCCATAGCTTCGAGCACCTCGTCGACGGTCACGTCCAGATATTCAGCGATTTCCTCAACCTTAGGAGAACGCTGCAGCTCGTTGGTGAGCTTGTCGGTGGCCTGGTTAACCTTGGCCGAGAGCTCCTGTAGACGACGCGGCACGCGCACGCTCCAGCCCTTGTCGCGGAAGTGGCGCTTAATCTCTCCCAGAATAGTAGGTGTCGCGAACGTGGTGAACTCGAGCCCGCGCTCAGGGTCAAAACGGTCGATAGCCTTGAGCAAGCCCAGATAGCCGACCTGCAAAAGGTCATCGAGCGGCTCACCGCGGTTCTTAAACTTGTTGGCAAGAAACCTTACCAGGTTCATGTGGGACATGACGAGTTGCTCGCGGGCATCCGGATCACCGGTCTCCTTGTAGCGACGAAACAACTCGCGGGTTTTCTCCTTGTCCCAAGCGGTCTTACCGCTCCGGGAACGTTCGGTCATATTAGATATCCGCCTTGAGGTCGAGGGAAAGCGTCAGGGGCGCCGCGGTCTTTTCGTAGGAATCGCACACGCTTGCAAGAATGAGTTCGGCATACACGGCAGCCTGGTCATCCTCATCGACAGTCGCCTGATCGCCAAAGGTAAAGGTCATTCCCACATGAGATTCGTCGACATCGAATGTGATCGAGATATCGTCGCAGTCGACCGCGGTGCACCCAAAGATGAAGGCCTCCTCGGCAGCCATGCGAATATCCTCGATGCGATCGACGGACATAGAGCACAGGGCGCCGACGTTGGCGGCCGTCATGCGCACCAAGCGCGCGAAACGCGGATCACCGGCAACGCTCAGCGTAATGGGGCAGGTTGTTTCGCTACTCATCGCAGGACTCCTCGGAGGTCTCGGCGGGCGTATAGGTGTAATACTGAGCAGGCTTGGCTGCGGGCTTCCGAGCCGTATCTGCACCATCGGCGGCCTCGTCCTCAGCCTCACCAATCAGAACGCGCTCGGTAGGCTGTTCGGCCTCGGCGGCAGCGGCGAGCTTGCGATCGGCGTCGGCTGCAGGAGCCTTCACCTTGTTAAATAGTTTCTGCACGGCACCGGCCGCAGAGTCGGTCACGCTCGACACGGCATTGCTGGCCTCGGCCACACTGCCCGTGACCTCAGAGATGTCGCGAACGACCGCCTCAACCTCAACAAGGTTGGACGTCAGGGCGTCAACGGCAGTCTTGCTCGATTTGAGGAGCGGCTCCACCTGGGCAAGTGCCGGTGTAAGCTCGTCAACGGCGCCATCGAGCTTTGCCACCACGGGCTGTGCCTCGGCGAGCGTGTTGTTGAGGTCGCTCACCGTCTGGTCGAGCGAATCAACGACGGTGCGCGTCTTGCGCAGCGTGAGCGCGAGCTCGATAACAGCCCACACGCCGGCAACGGCAAGTAGCACCAAGGCGATTTGAATGGGACTCATACAAGCCTCCCAAATGAATCGAAAAACAGACGCTCTTCATGGTACCCCAAAGGGGACCGAACATGCCAAGTGTGAGATCGTGGGACAAAATAATCAGCAGCTACTTCGGAGCATTCCCGCTACGGTCGCGCTCGCTTTGCTCTACGCGCCACTCTTCCCAGCCGCGGCCGGCAGGCTGCCAAAACGCACCGCGCTCCAGCCCCTCGGGCAAATAGCGCTGATCGACCCAGCCTTCGGGATAATCATGCGGATACTTGTACACACCGTACTCATCGCTGCCCGGGCGATGGCGATCGCGCAGGTAGCTGGGCACCTCGCGAAGACCACTGCTGTGGATATCGGCCAGCGCCGCATCGATCGAGGCCTCGCACGCATTAGACTTAGGCGCCAGGCACACATAGAGCGCAGCCTGTGCCAGGTTGATGCGACACTCGGGATAGCCAATGACCTCGGCAGATGTAAATGCGGCATGTGCCACCAGCAGCGCCTGTGGATCGGCATTGCCAACATCCTCGGAAGCCTGAATCATGATGCGTCGGGCGATAAACTTGGGATCCTCCCCCGCATCGATCATGCGCGCAAGCCAGTAGATCGTGGCATCGGGGTCGCTACCGCGCATAGACTTGATGAACGCGCTGATAATGTCATAGTGCATGTCGCCGTTTTTGTCATACGAAAAACCTCGGCGTGGATTGGCAATCTTAACGTCATCCACGGTGATGGGATAACGCTTCCCCGCCGCCGGCACTGGCGTTCCCTCGGTATCGGGACGCGTGACGGCAATCTCGCTCGCAAGCTCAAGGGTCGTCAGAGCCGAGCGCGCATCACCCGCGGCCAGCGTGCAAATGGTCTTGACGGTATCCTCATCGGCCGAGAACTTACCGTTTAAACCCTGCGGTGCCTCGAGCGCACGCTCAATGAGCGTGGCGATATCCTCGTCTTTCAAGTGCTCAAGCTCTACCACGCGCCCACGCGACAACAGCGCGGAGTTGACCTCGAAGTACGGATTCTCGGTCGTGGCGCCAATCATAATGACGGTACGGTTCTCAACGGCATGCAGCAGGGCATCCTGCTGTGACTTCGAAAAACGGTGGATCTCGTCGATGAACAAGATGGTACGGCGGTCATACGTATTCAGGCGCGTCTTTGCCTCGTCGATCACGCGACGCAGGTCCTTTACGGTGCCCGTCACGGCGCTGACCTCGACAAACTCGCTCTTGGTATGGTTAGCGATAATGTGAGCCAGCGTCGTCTTGCCCGTACCGGCCGGCCCGTACAGTATCACACTCGATAGCACGTCATGCTCGATTGCGGCACGCAACCACGAGCCCTTACCGACGGCCTTTTGCTGGCCCACATACTCGTCGAGCGAATTGGGGCGCATGCGCACCGCAAGCGGCGCATTCTGAAAGGAACGCTCACGCGTCGAAGCAGAAAAAAGGTCGTCCATAGCCATCCCGTACATCAATCAAAAATGTTTTCAACGAACAGTATACCGGAAAGATACGAACTACCGTTCGTTAATATAGGTACGATGCGGAAACTCCAGACCAGGGAATAGCTTGCTCGTCAGCTCGCAGAAATAGCCGTCCGTCATGCTCGCGATGTAATCCACCACCGCTTGATCCTTGTCCTCCTGCCAGGCATACGTACGATCGTAGTAGGAAAGCTGCTGCTCGATGCGCGAAATATGATGCTTAAAGATGTACGAGGACTCGTCGCCTTTATCAAGATCTTGCAGGCAGCGGTCGTAGAGCTTTTCGAATGCCTCGCGCAGCTCCGCCTCGGAATCGCCCTCGATACCGCCCTTGCTGTAGATCTTCTCGTAGTTCTCGCGCTTGGCTCGGCGGATCTCTTCAAACAAGTCCTCGCTCATCTCGATACGAGGCTTGCCGTAGCTATGCTCGACGATATCGATGGAAGCATGCGTGAGGATCCAGCTGTTGTAGGCGCCGCCCCGACCATCGTCAAAAGCGTCGGGGTCGAGCAGGCCCGCCGCAATGGCGTCCTGACGATCGCGACCGACGTAGGCGAGGATATCCGAGATACGCACCACGCAGCCCTCAAGCGTCATGGGGCGCAGGTGCTCAACCGCACTATAGCCCGTGGCGATACAGTCCTCAACCGTCCGGTCGAACTGGCCAAAGGATACCATGTGTGACAGCTCAAACACGCGCTGCTCGTACTCGCCGTTATGGCACAACACGCCATCGAGCGTCTGGAGCGACACGTTGCGGCCATACAGCGCATCGAGCACGCGTACCGACTGCACGTTATGGAAAAAGAAGCGGCCGGTACGCTCGTGATAGATATCGTTGAGAAAGCGCTCACCGGCATGGCCGAAAGGCGTGTGTCCCAAGTCATGGCCCAGGCCAATCGCCTCGATCAGATCGCAGTTGAGACCTAGGGCGCGACCGATATCGCGAGCGATGCGCGAGACAAGCTGCACATGCAGACCGCGGCGCGACAGGTCATCGTTGCTGCGGAAGCTAAAGACCTGCGTTTTGCCTGCATAACGCGTGTACGCCGGAAGATGAAGAATCTTTTCGGTATCGCGCATAAACGCCGGACGCATAAGCGTGCCTTTGTCGACAGCGCGATCAATACGACGAATGACCTGATCATCGTTGCAGCGATAGGGGTTGACATAGCCCGAAGCACGATCGGCAGAAATGCGCTCGACAAGTTCGGGCGACAACGCCGAGGGAATACGGTCCATGCGCGCCTTAATGACGGCCGTTTCTTGATTAGTTGCCATGGCATGCTCCTTAAGAAGGATGCGCAATCGGTTACAATGTGCAGCCCACGACCTCGATTATGGCAAAAATCGGCACCAAAAACGGGAGCAATGGCAGGGAGCGCGATTTTGTGAAGAGGCAGGAGAGGGCAAGGACCAGGAGCGCGACGGCAAATGCCGCGATGCCGCCCATAGGGTTGAGCGTGCAAAGCGCGAAGAGCGCCTTGGCGTCCCCCATGCCGATACCTGGGGTGTGGCGAACACAACGCCAGAGTGACTCAGTAAGCACGAGGACAAGGTAGACAATAACCGCAAGACCGGCGTGGTCAAGCGCCGTGTTAACGCCCCTGTCGAGCCAAACGCCTGCAAACGCCGCCACCGCACACGCGGCCGCAAGCTCATTGGGAAACCGCCGCTCACGGAGATCAGTCACCGCACCGGCAAAGATGCATATCCAAAAAGGGATATAGACCATCGAGTACCTCCTCGAGCTGCATCGCAAAAGCAAAAACCACCACAAAGGTGCCTATCCCCTTTGTGGTGGTTTTGGTGGTGATTATTTGGCGCCTTGCATGACCTCGTCGAGGGTAACGTTGACGGCGTGTTGCGTCGGGACCCAATCGACCTTGAGGAACAGTGCAGCCACCGTGATGGGGATATAGCTGAACATAAAGATCGGGAAGGTAAACAGGTTGGTCACCAGACGCCACTTTTGCGCGCAATGAATGTGCTTGTACTCGAAGACGGTCGTAAGGAGCGCCATGGTAAAGAACGTCTGATACATCATGGCAAAAGTCATAATGAGCGAAGCGGCACACGCCTGCATCTCGACCTCGGTGGCCAAGAAGCCGTGCGAAAGACCACCTACAATGAGGAAGGTCGCATTGGCGAGCATCGAGATGAGCGATAGCAGCATACCCGGGGCGATCGTCATGAACATGTCGTAGGCGGCAAAACGATGATAGCGGAAAGTCGATTTGACCAGGTGCTTACCGTAGGTAAAGAACACCTGGTAGAAGCCCTTAGTCCAACGCATGCGCTGCTTCCAAGAAGCCTTGAACGTCACGGGCTGTTCGTCAAAAAACTCCGCCGGTGCATAACCGATGCGAATACCGTGAATGGCGCAGAACGTGGTGAACTGAATGTCCTCAGTCAGCGTGTGGAACTGCCAGCCGTGCATACCCTCGATCACGCTGGCAGAAATGAGGTAGCCCGAACCCGAGACAGCGCAGGACGTCTTGCAAATATTACGCGCGTTGTTGAGGAAACGGGCCTCGCGCAGATACCACGTGGCGTTGGCCGAAGAGATCCACGAACTACCGAAGTTCTTAGAGTTGCGGTAGCTGGTGACCACATGAAAACCCTGGTCAAAAGCGTCGTTCATCTTGGAAACGTAATCACGGGAAATGACGTTATCGGCATCGAAAATAAAATAGCCCTCAAAGGTGTCGGGATACTCGTTGAGAATGCGATCGAAGCCAAAGTCCATGACCCAGCTCTTGCCCTTACGAGCAAGGTCATTGCGCTCATAGACAATGGCGCCGGCCTCGCGCGCAAGCTCCGCCGTGTTGTCGGTGCAGGCATCGGCGACCACGAAGACCTCGATAAGCTCGGACGGATAATCCTGATCCTTGATGGAGCGCACGAGGTTGGCAATTACGGCCTCCTCGTTATGCGCCGCGATAAAGAAGGCGTAGCGGTGGCGTTTTTTGGCCTTGGGAGGCGCGACCTCGCCACGAAAGGCACCGATGATAAAGAAGACCACCTGGTACAAAAAGCAGACCGTGAACAGCGTAAAGACAATCTGGTTGAAGATCACGATGGGTGTGTTGATTTGTAAAAAGGCGAGCATGCAGGCTCCCGGGAACGCGTAACGTAGACAACCGTATATCTTACCGCAGGCTTACCGAGTTCAAGAAACAACCTAATACTGGCTAGGCTTCGAGCAGACCGAGCTGCGGGACGATTTCGGCGCCAGCGGCAGTGCGACCGAACGAACGCGGGGCCAGATCATCCAAAACCGCCGCAAGATCCCACGGTAGCTCGTCACGGCACTCAATGCGTTCCCCCGTCACGGGATGATCGAACGCCACGCGCCATGAATGCAGGAACTGCCTGGTCAGACCCTGATCGGCACGTACATCGCACTTGCCGTAGAGCGGGTCGCCCACACAGGCGTGGTTGATATGGCGCATGTGTACGCGAATCTGATGCGTGCGGCCGGTAAACAGGTGACACTCGACGAGCGTATAGCCGTCGTCGAAACGCGTGGTATCAAAGCGCTCAAGGACCTTAAAGGTCGTGATGGCCTGGCGTGCAAAAGGATCATCGGAAACCGCCATCTTCACGCGGTCGCGCGTCGATCGGGCAATTCCAGTGTTGATGGTACCCTCGTCCATGGCGATGTACCCGTGGACGAGGGTAATATAGCGACGGTCGAGCGTGCGCGTGCGTATAAGATTTTGAAGCGCTCGCTGGGTATCGTCGTCTTTTGCCGCGAGCATAAGGCCCGAGGTATCGCGATCCAAACGATGCACGATACCGGGGCGGTCCTCGCCCTGCACGGTACCAAGATGCTCGATGCCGCAGTGGTAGACCAAGGCGTTCGCCAGGGTGCCGCTCTCGTGGCCATGGGCTGGATGGCACACCAGGCCGCGCTGCTTAGAGAGCACGATGAGATAGTCGTCCTCATAGCGAATATCGAGAGGAATGGCCTCGGGAATCACATCGGCCGGGTCGTGCGGCTCGGGCAGGTCGACCGAGATGCGGTCGCCGGAGCGCACGGCATACTTTTTGGAAAGGCAGGTCTCGCCGTTGACGACGACGGCGCCGCCCTCAATCAGATGCGCGCAGGCAGAACGTGTGGGACAGCCGTCGTTGGCACCCAGATAGGCGTCGAGACGCTGACCGACAGCGTCGTCGGCAACAAGAATATGGATGTCGGCCATTAGCGCTCATTCCTTTCGCGAATCTTGCGGGCACGCTCCCCACGCTGCTTGGCCTTACGTTTGGCCCGGGCCTCGTCACGGGCGTTGAGCTCGGCGGTCGCATCGACCTCACGAGCGGCAGGGCTCAAGAACATGTAGCCGATGAGCGCCAGCACGACACCGACCGTAATACCGATATCGGCAACGTTAAAGACAGGGAAATCAATGAAGGTGGTGGCAATAAAATCGGTCACGAACCCAAAGGCGAGACGGTCGATTGCATTGCCGATAGCGCCGCCCGCAACCATAGCCATGCCAACAACTTCTAGGCGAGCGAGCTGAGGCGCACGAACCAGGTACACTGCGATAGCAATGATGACGACAAGTGCCAGCACAGCAAATGCTACGCCATGACCCTCGCCCATACTAAAGGCAGCTCCGATATTGCGGACAAACAGAAAGTCAATCACACCAGGAATAACGGTCATATGCAGAGCATCGCCCACGACACGAACCGCAAGCTTAGTCAGCTGGTCAACAAGCAGCACAACGAACGCCACCCCACCAGCAACACCCAACCGCCAACGCAAAGGCGGCGTCATATCCGCACCACGACCCAAAGAAATCCCCTACCCTCAAATAATCAAATTCCGTTTAACGCAAATTACCATCTTATATTGCCACACGTTGAGCGCACGACACATTCGCTAACGTCAGAGAAATAACCAGCATAAAAGAAAGCGGCATTCCGGATAACGGAATGTCGCTTTTCTTCAGCGGAGCAAATGGGCCGAAGGCGCCTAAATTCTCCCTATAACTAAAATGCCGAGTTACCGTGCCTTAAAGGGCATTCGCGCAGCGCTTGCAAATGTGAGCGTGACCGTTGTACTCACCGACGGTGGTGCGGTAGTTCCAGCAACGGTCGCAGCACTCACCCTCGGCGGCCTCGATGGCAACGGAGAGCTCCTCACCCTGGGTCAGCTCAACATCGGAGACGATGTAGAACTCGGCCAGGTCGACCGCCTTGTCGCCGGTCAGCAGCGCGTACATCTCGGCGGGAACGACCGCTTTGACGCGGACCTGCTGGCTCTTAGTGAAGGTGCCGGCGGAGCGGGCATCCTCAAGGGCCTTGGTCACGGCGCTACGGAGCTCGAGTGATGCCTCGAGCACGCCCTCGAACCCATTGGCCTCGTCGACCGTGATGGGCGACTTGTACCAATCGAGCAGCGCGGCGTACTTCTGGTGATCGACGCAGCCGGCAGGCGCATAGGCCATGGCCTCGTCGACCGTGTAGGACAGGATCGGCTGCAGGTCGCGCATGAGCATCGAGAAGAGCTCGGCGAGCACGGTTTGGGCGCTGCGGCGCTCGAGCGAGCCGGGCTTGTCGCAGTACAGACGGTCCTTCAGGGCGTCGAGGTACACGTTGGAGAGCTCGGTAACCACGAAGTCGTAGAGCGCACGGTAAGCGCGCGGGAACTCGTAGCTGGCGTAGGCGTCGTCAACCTCGGCCTGGACCTGGGTCAGGCGGGCAACCATGAGCTTGTCGAGCGGCAGCAGGTCGGCAAAGGCGACGCCGTCGGTCTCGGGCTCAAACTGACCCTCGAGCTCGGAGAGCAGAAAACGCAGCGTGTTGCGGAAACGACGGTAGGCATCGGACGTACGAGCGAGAATCTCGTGGTCAATGGAGACGTCGGAGCTGGTGTCGACGGAGGCAACCCACAGACGGATGATGTCGGCGCCCATCTCGTCGCAGACCTTGTTGGGGTCGATGACGTTGCCGAGCGACTTGGACATCTTACGGCCCTGGCCGTCGAGGGTGAAGCCCTGCGAGACGACCGCCTTGTACGGAGCGTGGCCGTTGGCGCCCACCGAGGTGAGCAGCGAGCTCTGGAACCAACCGCGGTGCTGGTCGGAGCCCTCAAGGTACACATCCGCCGGATACTCCAGTTCGGGACGGTACTCGCAGACGGCCTTCCAGGAGACGCCGGAATCCCACCACACGTCGAGGATGTCCTTATCGGCCTTGAGGTGATGGCCGCCGCACTTGGGGCAGACGCAGGCCTCGCCCAGGTAGCTCTCGGGAGCATCGGTAAACCAGGCGTCGGAGCCCTTCTCGTGGAAGAGCTTGATGACGGCGTCGAGTGTGACGTCGTTCATGACCTTCTCGCCGCAGTCGGCGCAGGTGTAGCTGGGGATCGGCACACCCCAGTTACGCTGACGGCTGATGCACCAGTCGGGACGCTGCTCGACCATGGCGTCAATACGGTTGGCGGCATGGGCCGGATACCACGTGACGTTCTCGCGGACCTCCTTGCCAGCCTGCTCGCGCAGACCGGTCTTGTCCATCGAGACAAACCACTGGTCGGTAGCACGGAAGAGCACCGGGTGCTTGCAGCGCCAGCAGTGCGGATAGCTGTGCGTGATCTTCTTCTCGAGGACCAGGGTGCCGTGCTCGCGCAGGAACTCGATGATGTGCGGGTTGGCCTCATCGGTGTCCATACCGCTGAAGGGACCACCGGTGCCAAACTCCTCGCCGGTGTAGAACTTGCCGTCGTCATCGACCGGCATGCAGATGTCGGTGATGCCCTCCTTGAGGCAGGCGAAGTAGTCATCGACGCCGTGGCCGGGCGAGTTGTGGACGATACCGGTACCGTCATCGACACCGACGTAATCGGCCAGCAGCGCCACGCCCTCGACACCATCAAAGATCGGCTGCTTGTAGTGGATGTGGTGGAAGGTCTCGGCGGGAACCACATAGGGCTTGCCGTCGACCATCACCGGGGTGTACTCCCAGCCAAACTCCTCGCAGCACTTGGGAGCCAGGTCCTCGAGCATGACCTCGGCGCGGCCGTCGTGCTCAACGGCAACGTAGGCGGCGCCGGGCTTGAGGGAAACGGCCTGGTCGGAAGGGATGGTCCACGGGGTGGTCGTCCAGATGATGAAGTCGACCGGGCCGTCGAAGTCCTCGAGGCCGGCGGGCTTGGAGGTCATCTCAAAGCGCACGAAGATGGACGGGCTCGTCTCGTCGGAGTACTCGATCTCGGCCTCGGCCAGCGCGGTGTGGCAGTGCTTGCACCAGTGAACCGGCTTGTGGCCGCGATAGATCATGCCCTTATCGAACATGGCCTTAAAGACCTCGATATCAGCGGCGTCATGCTGGTGATAGAGCGTCAGATACGGGTTGTCCCAATCACCGAGCACGCCCAGGCGACGGAAACCGGCCTTCTGGAGCTCGATGTTCTCGACAGCGAACTTATTGCAAAGCTCGCGGATCTTGGCCGTGGAGGTCTGGTTGAACTTCTCGGTGCCGAGCTTCTCCTCGACCTTGTGCTCAATCGGCTGACCGTGGCAGTCCCAACCGGGGACAAAGGGGACCTCATAGCCCTGCATCATCCAGTAACGGTTGATCATGTCCTTGGAGATCTTATTCATGGCGTGGCCGATGTGGATCGGGCCGTTGGCGTACGGAGGGCCGTCGTGCAGCACGAACTTCTTGTGACCCTCGTTCTTCTTCAGAACCTGCTCGTAGACCTTGTTGTCCTGCCAGTCCTTGAGTCGCTTGGGCTCGGACTTGGAAAGACCGGCACGCATGGGAAATCCGGTTTTAGGCAGATTCATCGTCTGCTTGTACTCGTTTGCCACGGTACCCCTTTCATGTCATGGGCGCGCACGCCCTCTGGGCACCAAAAAAGCGCCCGTCCCTACAAGCTGGGACGAAGCGCCACAAAACGGGCTGTGCGCCCGCAAAAGCTCTTCGCTTAACCACCCAGCTTAGATGCCCTCGCCCGCGTATTTGCGCGCTCGCATCCGTTACTCGGCTGGTCTGTATCGACGACCATCTCGGCGATGTCTACTAAGACGAACCTGCGCGGCACGTCCGTTGGGACCGCAGCTCCGGGGTGATTTTCATCGGTCGCATGCACGGGTTCTCAGCGCTCCCCGCTCTCTGTAGCATGCGGACGGCCGACTACTCGTCCCCATCAACGCTTATGCGCTGTATGGTAGCACGGTCAACGCCGGCGAAAAACCCTCAACATCGGTTTCATACTTTAGAAACTTCTCGCGGTCGCAAGCACTCACTTGGAGCAAAATACCTGAAAGCACTTTATCGAACGAAAGAAGGCCGCTATGCGCACGCTTGGAATGAGCGACTACACCGTCGGCGAGGACTGCTTTGACGAGCTGCCCGCCGCACTGGCAGAGTACGGAGCGACCAAGGTCGCCATCATTGGCGGCAAGCGAGCCCTGGCTGCGGCGCTGCCGGGTATCGCGGCGGCGCTGGCAGGCACCGATGTCGAGATTCTGGAGACGCGCGTCTACGGCACCAACAGTACGCGCACCAATATCGCCAAGGTCGTGAACTCCCCCGCCTGCCAAGAGGCCGACGTGCTCATCGCATGCGGTGGCGGCAAGGCGCTCGACACCGTCAAAACGGCGGCCATCGAGCTCAAGAAGATCGTCTTTACGGTACCGACGATTTGCTCCAATTGCTCGGCCGCGACCGCCATTGCCGTTGTCTACAACGACGACGGCTCGCTCGAGGGCTATTCGTACCCCAACCGCCCCGCGCACATTTTCATCAACCCCAAGATCATCGCCGAGGCACCGGCGGAATACTTCTGGGCCGGCGTGGGCGATGCCTTGTCCAAGCAGCCCGAGGTCGAGTACGCCACGAGCGCCGGTAACCTGGAGCACACCGCCGGGCTTGGCCTGGCGCTCGCACACACCTGCTCCGAGCCGCTGTTTACCTATGGCGTGCGGGGTCTTGAGGACGTCCGCCAGGACCTATCCTCCGAGGCCGTCAAGCAAATCGCGCTCGATATCGTGGTCAACACAGGCTATGTCTCCAACCTGACCAACCAAAACGATTACTACTACAACTCGAGCGTGGCGCATGCGTTCTACAACGCCACGTGCAGCACTCCGCGCGAGGGCACCTACCTGCACGGCGAGGTCGTGAGCCTGGGTGTGCTCGTGCTTTTTGCCTACACGGGCGACACCGAGAACCTTGAGCGCTACGCCGCCTTTAACAAGCAGATGGGGCTGCCCGTAACGCTTGAGCAGGTCGGGCTTTCCGTGGCCGATATCCCCGCCCTGTGTGAATACGCGCACGCCACCAACGAATGGAAGCAGGGAAACCCCGAGCCCTTCACCGACGAAAAGTTCGCCGCCGCCATCAAGGCCGCCAACGCCTACGGCCACACGCTCTAGGCCCAGCCCAAAACCACCACAAAGGGGACAGGCACCTTTTGTGGTGGTTTTTTATTGCTCCACCATTCAGTTCGTACTCGAACCCGGTTCTTTACGAGAAAGGGTTCGGATACGTTTTTTGTTTATCGGAAATTCTACGGAAGGACTACTCGGAACGGTAAACAGGAACGAACAAAGGCAGGGTATCATCGTGGTGATGGTATCCTGCCTTTTGTTTTGCGGGATCAAGGTCGCTTTGTGCGAACTTGATCGCCACTTATATGGCGCATTGATGGCAATTGCTTCGTACGTACATACCGGGAGCCTGTACACCCCTGGCAAGGCGTAACACACTAGACTTTGTTCCAAAGTCCGTGTGCTAAGAGGGCAGGCCCCTTAGAATTCCTGTGGAGTGTGTACGCACGTACGCTGGAAAACGGCAAAATTTCGCTATATCAGGGCGTTCTTCCATTGGAGAGTATGGTATACACGGCTTAGTTCAACAAATTAGAATTTATATATAAAGGAGAATAGTGATGAAACTGTTTTTATGTTCTCACTTTTCAAGTGTAGGAAGTCTGATAAAGGAAGAAATTGAAAATAAAAAAGTCGCATTTATTCCAACAGCTTCGCTGCGTGAAGGCTACACCGGTTATGTCGGCTCGGCTCGAAAATTATTCAAAAAGTTGGGAGCAATCGTAACTGAAATTGATATTTCAACGGAGGCTTATTCAACGATACAGTCTCTTTTTGAAGATGCGGATGTGATCTATTTTACCGGCGGAAATTCTTTTTTCCTTATAGACCAGCTCCGTAAAACGGGAACGGATGAGCTGTTGAAGAAAGAATTGGCAAAGGGAAAACTGATGATTGGTGAATCGGCAGGTGCGATTGTATGCGCTCCAAGCATCCAATATATCGAGCAAATGGATGAAATGCCGGAGGACTACTCACAAGAAGATGATTCAGGGCTTTATTTGATTGATTTCTATGTTCTTCCGCATTATCTCACAGCACCATTTAAGAAAGTTACCGAGAAAATAATGGCTGAGTTTTCGGATTTGAATCTATGCCCAATTAACAACCGTCAGGGAATTGTAATTGATGGTGAAGGTTCAAAGGTAATTTGCAAAGACTAATTTGAAAATTCCAGTTAGCTGTACTCGTTCCTAGCAGGGTTTGGGGCAGGCACGCCCCAACAAGAAGCTGTCCCAAAGGGGCAAGAATGGGGACTGCGGATGATTTCATGGACCGTCACGCGGCCCTTCCCAGCGCGGAGCGGAACTCAGCCGGCGTGCGGCCACCGAGCGCATCGCTGCGCCTCTCCGTATTATATCGACCGATCCAGCCCCCGAGCTCCTCGATGAAGCGGGCGGGGGGTCCAGTCCGACCAGTCCCGGCCGTGCCAGAACTCCTTCTTGAGCAGGCCGAAGAAGCCCTCCATCGCCGCGTTGTCCGGGCTGCAGCCCTTTGCGGACTGGATTGGCTACACTGATGTGGACAGTTCCGGGAGGGGCGCAAGAGACGGGAAGGCCGCGTGCGCGTTCCTGCGCGAGGGCCGCGGGGAGGGGCTGCCTGGGTACGGCGCCTGTCAACTCGGTCTACGTCTTTGATGACCGGGTCGTACTCAATATCAACTTCACGGATGATGCCAAAACGGTCACCCGTGAGGAAGTGCTGGGTTCGAGTGCTATGGACAATGCTCCAGCATGCTGGGATCGAACTCGCTAGCCGGAATCACACGGTACCCGTGACGCAGCAACAGATCGACGAAAACGCCGTTGCCCGCTGTAAGGGTGCCGCTGAATGTTCCGTCGTAGATGCGGCCCGCGCCGCACGAGGGACTACGGTCCTGCAAGATGCACGCAGCGATCTCGGACGGGCCGCCAAAGTGCTCGCACATATCGAGCGCGCGTTGGGCACCATGGCGAAACTCGCGATCAACCGACACGCCCTCGCGGGTGCGAACCTCACAGCCCACGATCTCGGACGGGTCGCGCGGCGTGGGCAGACCGCCAAAAACCTCGGGGCATACGAGGAGCACCTCGGTCCCCGTACGCTCGCAAGCCTCGACCAACGCGCGGTGGTAATTGTCGAGCCCGTTATACTTGCAGCTCTCGCCCATCAAACAGGCGCTTACCACGATCTTCATTTCCATCCCTCTCAAGCAAAACGCCCCATTTGAGAAAGCTGCTCAAATGGGGCGTCGGCGTTTACTGGCTCGGCCGCGGCTTTACTGCTGCTTTGGCATCAGTGGATTCTCGCGCGTGAGGAGATTCATGAACTCCTCGCCCGTGATCGTCTCCTTCTTGTACAGATAACGAGCCAGCTCATGGAGCTTAAACTTGTTCTCCTTGAGGATCTGCAGGGCGCGGTCGTGCGCATCCTCAATCAGCTTGGCGACGATCGCGTCGACGCGCTCGGCCGTACCGGGGGCACAGGTGAGCGACGTGTCCTGGTTGAGGTAGGCATTCTGAACGGTACCGAGCGCCATCATGCCAAACTCTTCGGACATACCAAAGCGCGTCACCATGTTGCGGGCGAGCTTGGTGGCCTGCTCGATATCGTTGGCGGCGCCGGTCGTCATCTCGCCAAAGATAAGCTCCTCGGCTGCACGGCCACCGCAATAGACAGCGAGCTTGTCCAGGACTTCCTGGCGCGTGGTCAGGAAGCGCTCATCCTCCTCGACCTGCATGGTGTAGCCCAGAGCACCGCTCGTACGCGGCACGATGGTGATCTTGGTAACCGGCGCAGAACCCTTCTGGCGGGCGGCAACGATGGCATGGCCGATCTCGTGATAGGACACGACCTGTTTCTCGTGGTCGGACAGAACCGTGGACTTACGCTGCTGGCCGGCGATGACGACCTCCACCGACTCCTCAAAGTCATCCTGAGTCGCGCGCTTGCGACCCTCGCGGACGGCACGCAGCGCGCCCTCGTTGATGATATTGGCCAGGTCGGCGCCCGAGGCACCGGGCGTGGCGCGGGCAATCGCGGTCAGGTCGATCGGCGGCTGCGTCTTCACGCTCTTGGCATGCAGCTCAAGAATGTTCTTACGTCCGGTCAGGTCGGGCAGCTCAACGGGGATGCGGCGGTCAAAACGACCGGGGCGCAACAGGGCGGGATCGAGGCTGTCGGGACGGTTGGTTGCGGCAAGCACAACGATACCCTTGTGGTTATCGAAGCCGTCCATCTCGGTCAGCAGCTGGTTGAGCGTCTGCTCGCGCTCGTCGTTGCCGCTAAAGCCACCGCCGTCACGCTTCTTACCGATGGTATCGATCTCATCGATAAAGACGATACACGGGGCCTTTTCCTTGGCCTGCTTAAACAGATCGCGCACCTTGGCAGCGCCACGGCCGACGAACATCTCGACGAACTCAGAACCAGAAATACTAAAGAACGGAACACCAGCTTCGCCGGCCACAGCCTTGGCAAGCAGGGTCTTACCAGTGCCCGGAGGGCCCACAAGAAGAGCGCCGCGCGGCAGCTTGGCGCCGATCTCCTCGTAGCGCTGCGGCTTCTCCAGAAAGTCGACGACCTCCTTGAGGGACTCCTTGGCCTCTTCCTGGCCGGCGACGTCCTTAAAGGTCACGCCCACGTCCTTGGAGGCGATCACGCGCGCGCCGGACTTACCCAATCCGCCGCCGCCAAAACCACCGCCGCCAAAGTTCATCGACGGGCCGTCATCGCCCATAGCCTTCTTCATGCGGCGGTTGAGCCACCAGCCAATCAGGAAGAAAATCGCCATGGGAAGAATGAGCGTAATCAGGTAGTAGGTCATCAGGCCCGAGCTCTTGTCGGGAACGACCGACTCCAGCGAAGCGCCAGACTCAAGCACGCGATCGGTAAAGCCCGCGTCATTCGGCACACCGGTCGTCTTGTAGGCGATGTTCTCGTCCTCGCCCTTTTTAGTGTAATAAATCGTGTAATCGTCAGTGTTGTACTCGACCTTGTCGACGCTCTTCTTATCAAGCGCTTTGACAAACGTCGAGTAATCGGTCTTCGTAATCTGCTGCGTGTGACCGATGTTGGGGAACAGAACGGTCGAGAGCACGAGGTAGACGACGAAGGCGATGAGCACGTAGAGAATCATATTCCGTCTACGTTTGTTGTCATCCATCTCCATCTGCTTGAACTCCATCTACTGGGGTTGATAATGCTTTCTAGAATACCCAACCCGAGCGACGATAAACCGACGCCGGGCACGAAAGGACAGAGATGGCATCACTGGAAGTCGGCAAGGTTCAGATCTACACGGGCGACGGCAAGGGCAAGACGACGGCTGCGCTGGGGCTTGCACTGCGCGCCAGGGGCTATGGACTTAACGTGCTTATGCTGCAGTTTGCCAAGAAGCTGCACTGCGCCGAGCATGATGCGGCGCCCCGTTTAGGTCTGCGCATCGTACAAGCCGACCGCGACACGCCCGAAGCCTGTGCCGCACAGATCATGGAGCTGGCGCGCGAGCAGATATCACAGGTCGACGTTCTGATTTTGGATGAACTCGGCGAGGCCATGCGACGGGGCTTTGTAACGCGCGAAGATGTCGAAGCGTTGATCGCGATGAAACCAACCACCACGGAGCTCGTGCTCACCGGCCGCGGCCTGCTGCCCCTCGCCGACCTTGCCGACCTAGTTACCGAAATGCGCCCCGTCAAACACTACTTCGACGAAGGCCTCCTAGCCCGCCAAGGCATCGAATACTAATTGATCCGAAAGGGACGGAGGAAAACGGATCATTAGGCGGTGGCGCGGCCGAGCCAGTTGCCGCTGTGGTGGTAGATGGTAAACATCGTGGCCGTGATGAGCCAGGTTACGGGGTAAACCAGCAGCAGGTGCTCAAGCGACGGATCGAACGGCATAATCGCAAACACCCAGATCACCCTGAGCACGACGGTGCCAAAAATCGTGAGCATCATAGGCTGGAAGCTCACGCCAGCGCCGCGGATGGAGCCGGACGCGTTTTCGATAATCGAGAAGATCGCGTAGAACGGCGCGATGAAATGAAGAATCGTCGTGGTGTAGGCCGAAATCGAAGCATCGTCGACAAACAGACGCGACAACGGACCCGAGAACACCAGTAGCACGGCAGACAGGCCACCAATGAGCATAAACGACAGCACAAGCGACGTATGGTAGCCCTTGCGCATGCGCTCGTAGTTGCGCGCGCCAAAGTTCTGTGCCGAGAACGTGGTGATCGAAACGCCAAGCGCCTCGGTAACCATCCAGACAATGCCATCCAAACGGCCCGAAAGACCCCACGCCGTGGTGACATCGGCACCAAACGAGTTGACCGACACCTGAATCAAAACGTTGGAAATCGAATACGCAGCAGACTGAAAGCCAAGCGGCAGACCACACGAGATCATGCTCTTACAAATGCCAGGATCAATGCAGAGTTTGGACAGTGAAAGCCGCCACGCACCCGGAGCGTGCATCATACGAATCACGATCATCGTGGCGTTGGAGCAAATGGTCAGCGCCACCGCGATGCCGCAGCCCAGAGCCTCCATATGAAGCACGGCAACGAAGATGACATCCAGCACCGCATTAACAAGGCAGCCGGAAGCAATGATCACAGCAGGACCGCGTGTGTCGCCCACGGCGCGCAGCAGCGCCGTTCCCATATTGAGCAGCAGCGCCGCAAACATGGCGGCAAAGTAGCAACGGGCATACGCCACACCCTCGGCCAGCAGCTCATGCGGTGTATTCATCAGCACAAGCATCGGCTCGACAAACACCATGCCCAGAATGGAAATGACAATGCCGCCCACCAGCGCGAGCGTCATGGCCGTATGGACCGATCGGCTCAAGCGCTCGTCATCGTGCTGACCAAAAAACTGGCCGGTAATAACGGCACATCCAGCACCAACACCGACGCAAAAACCAATGCAGAGCTCCGTAAGCACCATCGTGGCCTGAATGCCACCCAGCGCAAGCTTGCCGCCAAACTGACCGACGATATAGGTACCGATAAGCGTGTATGCCTGCTGAAAGAACGAACTAAAGAAGATGGGGACGCACAGCGACAGCAGCTGCTGCCAAATAACGCCCTGCGTTACATCGATAGCCGTAGATTTCTTAGCCACACGCCCTCCCCACCAGCGTACGTCAAACAACAAAACGGCACTTTAAAACGAAAGCCAAAACCAGCTTAGCACCGACCGACGTCGGCCGAAACGTCCCGAACCAGAGCCCGGTGCGAAATATCTGCCTAGTGATACAGCCCCGGCTGGTAGTGGTACTCGTTGCTCACATGCGGGCACAGTTGCCAAAAGGCGACGGCACTCGCAGCGGCAACGTTGAGTGAATCGACCCCGTGCGCCATCGGAATGCGCGCGGCTCGGTCGCAGCCGGCAATGGTCTTGGTGCCCAAGCCGGCACCCTCGGTACCCATAAAGATCGCTAGGCGGTCAATCTCCTGCAGCACGGGATCGTCCAGCGACACCGAATCATCCGTCAACGCCATGGCGGCACACGAAAAGCCGGCATCGTGCAGCGCCGCCAGTCCATCATGCGGCCATACGCGCGCCTCGCTGCCAATGCGCGTCCAGGGCACCTGGAACACCGTGCCCATGCTCACGCGGGCCGAGCGACGGTACAGCGGGTCACAGCAAGTGGGGCTCACCAAAATGCCATCGACGTTCAGCGCAGCCGCCGAGCGGAAAATCGCGCCGACATTGGTGTGGTCGACAATGCCCTCGAGCACGCACACGCGCACCGGGCGCTCACCCGCCGCCTCGACGACGCCACTCAAGAACTCGGCTACCGGAATCTGGCGTGGACGACGGAATGCCGCGAGCGCACCGCGCGTCACGTTAAAACCCGTCAGCTGCTCCATGAGCTCCATGGAGGCAACGAACACCGGGGCCGGACCCGCGCCCTCGCGCACAACCAGGCGCTCAAACAGCGGCATCATCTGATCGAGCCAGCGTTCGCCCAAAAGAAAGCTCACCGGCTCGTATCCGGCACGCACCGCACGCTCGATGACCTTGGCGCTCTCGGCGATAAAAATGCCCTTCTGCGGCTCCAGCACGCAGCGAAGCTCACGCTCGGTCAGTCGCACGTAGGCATCGAGCCGCTCGTCCTCGAGCGAATCGATTCGCAGCACCTCAACGGCATCAGTCATAGCAGCCAGCCCGCACCCTTCTTTACAGCACATCTATACCAAACGAGGCGACGCTAAGCGCCGCCCCTCAATCATTCCAACCCGATAATACCGTGGGCAAATAGGAGATTTACGCCTCAACGCGACGATACGTCACGAACTCATAATCGAGGCCTTCGTCACCCTCGCCCGCAGCAATCGTGGCAACCCCTTCGCGCCGCGCAACTTCCCACGCGGGATCGGCGTCCAAGTCGGGAAAGTACGTGTCCACGGGATGGACGCAGTGGTCATGCGTGACCTCGGCCTCCACGCAGTACGGCAAAAACTGCCGATAGACATCGCCGCCGCCGATCACCCAGGCAACGGGCTCATCGGCAACCGCGGCGAGCGCCTCGCCGATACTATGCACCACGTCGACACCTTCGGGCGAAAAATCCTCGTCGCGCGTGAGCACGATATTGCGACGATTCTTGAGCGGCCGTGCGCCGGGAAAACTCAGCAGGGTCTTGCGCCCCATAATAACCGGGCAACCTTTGGTGCACGCCACAAAATGACGCATGTCGGCACGGTTGGACACCACCATGTCGCCCTCGCACCCAATACCCCAGTCATCGCACACGGCGACAATGGCAGAAAGCTTACACGTCATGCGCGTCACCTACACCGCAATGGGGATGTTCTTGACCTGCGGGCCGTGCTCATAGCCCTCGACAATCAGGTCGTTGGTCGTAAACGCATAGAAGTCATGCACATCGGGGCTAAGCGTTACCTTAGGCGCGGCAAACTGCGGACGCTCGATAAGCTCCCGGACGATATCGACATGACGGTCGTAAATGTGGGCATCGGCAATCACATGCAGCAACTCGCCGGGAATCATATCGACCGACTGCGCGACCATCATCAGCAAAATGGCGTACTGGCACACATTCCAGTTGTTCGCAGCCAAAATGTCCTGGCTGCGCTGGTTGAGAATCATGTTGAGCGTCGGTTTATCATCCTGCGGGCGCTGCGTCACGTTATACGTCACGCTGTAGGCGCACGGATACAGGTGCATCTCGGACAGGTCGCTAAACACGTAGGTATTCGTCATAATGCGGCGGCTGTACGGCGTATTCTTGAGGTCGTACAGCACGCGATCCATCTGATCGAAGTCACCCTCGGCATAATGGCTCTTCTGCCCAATCTGATACCCGTAGGCCTTGCCGATGGAGCCGGTCTCGTCGGCCCACTCATCCCAAATATGACTGTTGAGGTCATGCACGTTATTGGACTTCTTTTGATAGATCCATAGGATCTCATCCATGGCAGATTTGAGGGCCGTGCGACGCAGGGTAAGCGCCGGAAACTCCTCACGCAGGTCGTAGCGGGCCGTGACGCCAAAGTTTTTAATGGTATAGGCAGGGGTGCCGTCCTCCCACACCGGGCGGACCTTTTGGCCCTCGGTGGTGGTGCCATGGTCCAGAATATCGCGGCACATGGTTACAAACTGTTGATCAGCCTTGCTCATTGACCCTCCTGTCAGTTGCCTATAAGCGAGATTCATTGTAGCCCAGGCACATGCGGCCCCACAGCCCAAACATAAGCCCACAATTTCTGGCATATGCCAGAAATTCATTGCATAAATCTGCGCGTTCGCTATTCTATTGTTGACATATGTCAGATAAGGAGAGCACATGGCAGGAAGACGCGAAAAACTGCGCCGCGTCGGGATCATCCCCGAATACCGCGGCTTTACCCCTGACGGCCTAGCCAGCGGAGACGCCATCGACATGACGGTCGACGAACTCGAGGCGCTGCGCCTGTGCGACCTGGAAGGCCTTAACCAAGAGGCAGTCGCACAGCAGATGGGTATCGCGCGCGCCACGGTGGCGGCTATTTGCAGCCGCGCGCATCGCAAGGTGGCAAACGCGTTGGTCAATGGTCGGGCGCTCATCATCGAAGGCGGCAATATTGCGTACTCCCCCATTACCACGGCAACGGCCGTATGGCCAGCAAAGGAGGTCGACACCATGAGGGTGGCAACCACGTACGACAACGGCAACATCTTTATGCACTTTGGCCGCAGCGAGCAGTTCAAGATCTACGACATTCAGGATGGCAAGGTACTCAACGAGCAGGTCGTGGGCACCGACGGCACCGGCCACGGTGCCCTTGCGGGCCTGCTCGCCAACGGTGGCGTGGACACGCTCATCTGCGGCGGCATCGGCGGTGGCGCCATCAACGCGCTTGCCCAAGCCGGCATCACAGTATACGCAGGTGCCCAGGGCAGCTGCGACGCTTGCGTCGAGGCCCTCATTGCCGGCACGCTCGCGCAGACCGGCGAGGCCACCTGCGACTGCCATGGCCACGGCCACGACCACACTCACGAGCATGGCGATTCCTGCAGCTGCCACGGCCATCACGAGCACGAGGGCCACGAGGGCTGCGGCTGCCACTAACGGCACGGCACCGCGAGCTCGGGGCGCGATACTGAACGCAATCCAACAATCAAAGCCAACAACAAAGGCCACCCGGTAGCTTCCGAGTGGCCTTTGCCATATCAAGCTGGAATTACAGCTCTATTTCTTATTACGCATCTGCGCTTCCATCTGGCGCAGCAGCTCCATATCGGACTTGGGACCGCCCGTACCCAGGCCGCCCATGCTGCCCAGACCCATAGCGTCCAGGCCAGGGATATTGGGCATGCGCATCTTCTTGCCCTTCTTGCCCTTTTTGCCCTTCTTGCCGCCGGCCTGCGCCTGATTGGCCATCGTGCGCATGCGTCCCATCATCTTGTTCATCTCGCCCCACTGCTTCATAAGGCTGTTGACCTCGGTGGGGGTCACGCCGGCGCCCTTGGCAATGCGGGCGCGACGCTGGCCGTTGATGATGGAGGGGCGCAGGCGTTCCTCCTTGGTCATCGACATAATGATGGCCTCGTTCTTGTCGAAGATGCCCTCGTCCAAGTTGCCGCCCATCTGGTTGAGCGCGCGCTGGCCACCGGGGAGCATGCCGAGAATGCCCTTCATGCCGCCCATCTTCTTAACGGCTTTCATCTGGTCGAGCATGTCGTTCATGGTAAAGCCCTCGCGCAGCATGCGCTCGGCGGCCTCGAGCTGCTCGGCATCGGCGGCCTCCTGGGCCTTCTCGATGATGCCGACGACGTCGCCCATGCCCAAGATTCGCTTGGCCATACGGTCGGGGTAGAACGGCTCCAGCGAATCGGGCTTCTCGCCCATGCTCACGAACTTGATGGGCTTGCCGGTCACCTGGCGCACGGAAAGCGCGCCGCCACCACGGGCATCGCCGTCGAGCTTGGAGATGATCACGCCGTCAAAGTCGGTGCGCTCGGCGAAGGTCGAGACGACGTTGACGATATCCTGGCCGGTCATGGCATCGACGACCATCAGCACCTGATCGGGCTTGACGGCCTTCTTGATGTCCACGGCTTCCTGCATCATCTGCTCGTCGATCTGCAAACGACCGGCGGTATCGACGATGACCACGTCACGCAGGTGGTCGACGGCCTCCTGAATAGCGCCCTTGGCGATGTCGACCGGGTGTGCACCGTCGCCGCGGAAGACCGGCACGCCGATCTCTCCGCCAAGCGTGGCTAGCTGGTCGGCTGCGGCGGGACGGTAGACGTCGCACGCGGCGAGCAGCGGCGAGCGGCCCTGCTTCTTGAGCAGGTAGGCCAGCTTTACGGCCGCCGTGGTCTTACCGGAGCCCTGCAGGCCCACGAGCATGATGACATTAGGAATGCGGTTACTAAAAACGAGCTTACTCTCGGTGGAGCCGAGCATCTCGGTAAGCTCGTCGAGCACGATCTTGACGACGTTTTGCGCCGGCGACAGCGACTCCATGACCTCGGCGGTCATGCAGCGCTCCTTGGTCTTGGCGACGAACTCCTTGACAACCTTAAAGTTGACGTCGGCCTCGAGCAACGCCATGCGAATGTCGCGCATGGCCGAGGTGATGTCGGCCTCGGTCAGCTTACCCTTGCCGCGCAGGCGGTCAAATGTGTCATTGAGGCGATCGCTCAGAGAATCAAACACTAGTCACTCCTTAATTGGACTCGCCCACCAGGGCGCGGCAGAAATCTTTGGCATTGAACTCCTGTAGGTCATCGACCTGCTCGCCCACGCCCACGCGCAGAATCGGGAGCTTGAGCTTCTCGGCCACGGCCATGGCGATGCCGCCCTTTGCCGTACCGTCGAGCTTCGTCATGATGATACCGTCCAGACCCAGCGCCTCGTTAAACTCGAGCGCCTGGTTCAGACCGTTCTGGCCGGTGGCGGCATCGATCACGAGCACGACCGAGACGGGCATGGGGCCGGCGGCCATATTGGCGGCGCGCTTACGCGTCACGTTAACCACCTTGGCAAGCTCGCGCATGAGCTCGGGGCTCGTGTGCAGGCGGCCGGCGGTGTCGATCAGCACCAGGTCGCTGCCGCGCTTATCGGCCTCATCGAGCACGTCGTAGCAAACACTTGCCGGGTCGGAGCCGCGATCGCGCTTGATGACGGGGACGCCGGCGCGCTGACCCCACACATCGAGCTGCTCGATGGCGGCGGCGCGGAAGGTATCGGCAGAACCGATCACGACATTCTTGCCGCGGGCGGCCATGGCGCTCGCGATCTTGCCGACCGTCGTGGTCTTGCCGGCGCCGTTAATGCCTACAAACAGCACGCAGCTCGGCGTGTCGGAGAACGGATCGCGCTCGGCGGGCACAAAATGCTGCTCGAGCTGCTCAGCCAGGGCACGACGGAGCTGCGGGGCGGTCTTGAGGTTCTTCTTGGCGGCCGTCTCGCGCAGGTCATCGGAGACCTGAATGGCGACCTCGGCACCCATGTCACCCATAACGAGGGTGTCCTCAAGGTCCTCCCAAAAGTCCTCGTCGACCTCGCCGCCAAAGTAGAAGACCTCGTTGAGGGCCTCGCGGCTGCGCTCAAGTCCGCGCGAGAGAGCGTCAAAGAATCCCATTATGCATTCACGACCTTTCCGGTTTCGCGATCGAGTTTTTGCGAGACGACGCGACTGACGCCGTCGGCTTGCATCGAGACACCGTAGAGAACGTCAGCATCCTCCATAGTACGGCGCTGATGCGAAATGACCAAGAGCTGCGTATCGGAACGCAACACGTCGAGCGCGCCGATGAGCTTGGACAGGTTGGCGTCGTCAAGTGCCGCCTCGACCTCGTCCAGCACATAGAACGGCACCGTGCGCGTGCGGTACACGGCAAAGAGCAGGGCGAGTGCCGTCAGACTCTTCTCGCCGCCAGACATGAGCATCATCTTGGTGATGCGCTTGCCGCGCGGCTGCGCCACGACCTCGATACCCGTCTCGGCCGGATGCTCAGGATCGGTCATCTCCAGATGAGCCTGGCCACCCGGGAACAGCATAGCGAAGATCTCGCGGAAGTTCGCGTCGACCTTCTCAAACGTCACAAGGAACGCCTTGCGCATCTTGCGATCAATAGCCACCGCGATCTTGGTGAGCGCCTTACGCGCGCTCTCCAGATCGGCCAGCTGCCCCTCGATGTAATCGGCGCGGCGCTTGAGCTGCTCGTACTCCTCCATGGCAACTTGGTTCACGGGACCAAGGTTGTTGATCTGGCGCACAAGCTGGTTGAGCTCGCGCTCGGCGGCATCGCGGTCCGTGGGCGCGGGAAGCATGAGCGCTTCCTCGAGTACCGTGTTGCCATCGGCGGTAATGGCCTTAATGGCGGCCTCTACCTGCACCTCGAGCTTGCCACGCGCGACCTTAAACTCGTTTTGCGTGGCGGTGGCAGTATCGACCTTCTCCTTAGCGCGGGCAACCTCTGCCTTGGCATCCTCGATGGTCTTCTTGAGCGAAGCGGAGTCCGCCTCCTCCAGAGAGGCCTGGTCACGCAGACGCGCTGCCCAATCCGACGCGCGCTCCAGCAGGGCCGAATAGCGCTCGTGCATGGGATCGACGCGCAGGCGCAGCAGCTCGAGTGAGCGCGAGGCCTGGCGTGTTCCGCGGATACGGCGGTCGATGCCCTCCAGGCGATGCTCCAGATCGGGTACTCGGCCCTTCAGAGAACGAAGGCGCTCGCTCGTCTGGGCCAGGCGGACCTTGGCATCAGCAAGCTTACCGGCGGCCTCGGAATCGTCACGGCGAACGCGGTCGAGTTCGTCGTTGGCTTCGGCAATCTGAAGGCCAAGATCGCTTGCCTGCGCTCGGGCCTCGTCACGCGAGCGGGTGAGCTCGTCCACGCGCGGGCGCGCAGCGCGAACGGCCTCGGCGGCCTGCTCGCGGCGCTTGGAGATGCGCACGCGCTCGACCTCGGCGTTGTTGGCGCTTTGCTCCAGGCGGCCAATCTCGGAGAGCAGCGAGCGGCGCTCGCCCTCAAGACGGGCGATCTCGCCGGCGGCATCGCCCTCAGCGGCACGCGCCTCTTCGACGGCCGCATTGGCCTCGACGACCTGATCCGAAACATGCTCAAACACAGCAGCCAGATCGGGTTCCAGGCCCTCCAGCTCGCGAATGCGACGCTTGCGCTCCAAAGCACCCGAAGCCTCGCCGGCGTCGAGCCCCACACGCACCAGGCCGCCGCAGGCGACGCGGGCACCATCGGGGGTCACGTAAATCACGCCGTCAACGACCGGCGCCGACAGCGCGGCAGCAAGATCGTCCACGACGTAATAACCGCCGAGCAGCGCCTCGACAACCGGGCCATAGCCGGCGCGTACGGACAGGCGATCGACCAGGCGGGAACCGGCAGCGCCCTTAGCGGCAGCAGAGGCGCTCACACCGCGCGCGACCAGCAGCGCCTCGCCCGAGGCCTTCTTCTGGTCCAGAGCGGCACGACCGGCACGCTCAAGCGCGGACGCATCGTCGAACAGCAGCGCATCGATATCGCCGGCGAGCAATTGCTCAACCAGGCCCTCAAGCTCACGCGGGGCCTCGAGCACGTCGCCCAGACGACCCGAGACATCGTCGCCCAGCGCACCCATCAGACGGCTCACCAGCGGCGAGCTGTCAGCCATGCGGGCATCGAGCTTCTTTTGGCTGGCAAGCTCCGAGCGCACCTCGGACAGTTTGTTGCGCGCCTCGCTCTCGCGGGCACGCAGGTCCTTAAGGGCTGCACGGGCGACCTCGGTAGCCTCGCGAGCATCAATCTGGGCTTGACGGGCCTGATCAAGTGCACTGTCGAGCTCCTCGGCGCGGTCGCGACGGCTCTCGAGTGAGGCCGTGACTTCCTCGAGCTGCTCGTCGATCTGCTCCAGGCGTGAGGCGTACATGTTGTCCTCGACCTCGGCGTTGCTCAGCGAGTCCTTCACCTTGGCGAGTTCGAGCGCCGCGTTATCGGCCACACGCTGCGCATCGCGTTGCTCACGCGTAAGCTGCGAAATCTGATTGTCGAGCGCAACGCGACGCTCGTGGAGCTCGGCGGCGGCAGGTCCGGCGGCGTCAACGTCCTCCTGGGCCTGCATGTGCGCGCCGGTCACTTCCTCAAGCTGCGCACGTGCATCCTCGAGCTCCTCTACCACGCGACGACGCTGATGCTCGGAGCTCGAAATCTGCCCGCGCATGTCGGACAGGCGCGACACCATGTTGTGGCCCTTTTCCTCGAGCAGACGCATATCGGAGTTAATGCGACCGACCACATCTTGCATATGGCGGCGCTGCTCGCCCAGATCGCCCACAAACAGGCCCTTTTCCTCGAGCATGACCTGGAGCTTCTCGAGCTCGCGCTCCTTTTCGCCCATGCGGTACTGCGCAAGCTCCAGCTCGGCGGCGCCTTCCTTGGAGCGGCTCTCCAGGTCGTTCCACTGCGACTGCAGCGAACGCAGCTCGTCGACGGCTAGCATCTGCGTAAGCTCGTTCGCGCGCGAGGACAGCTCTTTGTACTTGCGCGCACGATCGACCTGACGCTCCAGCGGTCGCAGCTGACGGGCAATTTCCTTATTGATGTCGCGGGCACGCGTCAGGTGCTCGTCCATCGACTTAATCTTTTTGAGCGCACGCTCCTTGCGGCGCTTGTGCTTGGAGATGCCGGCGGCCTCCTCGATGAGGGCACGGCGCTCCTCGGGGCGGCTCTGCAAAATGGCATCGAGCTTGCCCTGGCTGATGATGGAATGCGTATCCTTGCCCAGGCCCGAATCGTGCAGGATGTCCTGAATGTCCATCAGGCGGCACGGACTCGAGTTGATGAGGTACTCGCTTTCGCCCGAGCGATACATGCGCCGGGTGATGGCGACCTCGTCAAAGTCGACGGGCAGCAAATGGTCCGAGTTATCGAGCACCAGCGTGACCTCGGCGACACCCACCGGCTTACGCGCCGACGAGCCCGAGAAGATAACGTCCTCCATGGCCTGGCCGCGCAGCTGCTTGGCGCTCTGCTCACCCAGGACCCACAGAATCGAGTCAGAGATGTTCGATTTTCCCGAGCCGTTGGGACCGACGATGACGGTCAGGCCCGGCTCAAACGTCATATGGGCGCGGTCGGCAAACGACTTGAACCCTTTGAGCGTGAGGGACTTGAGATACACGGTTCCTCGCTTAAACAGGCTTCTTGTTGAGAATCACGCCGTTGGTGGTGTAGCCCATGCGGTCAAGTGCCTCGAGTGCAGCGGCTCCCTCGGCTTCCTTCTTTGAGGAGCCGGAGCCGCGACCCTGGCGAATACCATCGATCAACACCACGGCGGTAAAGGTGGGCGCATGCGCCGGGCCCTCGGAGCCAACGAGCTTATACGCCGGGGGTTCGTGACCGTCGGCTTGCACGCACTCCTGCAAGAACGATTTGGGGTTCGCGGGGTGCTCGGCACGCTCGGAAGCCAAATGCGGCTTAAGCGTACGGTGGATAAACTCCGCTGCGGCATCCCAGCCGGCGTCCAGGTACAGCGCGCCCACGAGCGACTCGTAGACGTTCTCGAGCGCCGAATGCAGGCCGCGTGCACCGGTACCGGTCTCGGAGGCACCAAAGATGATGATGTCGTCGATGCCCAACTCGTGAGAAACCTCGGACAGCGTGGCGCCCGAGACAAGCGACACCTTCAGGCGCGTGAGCTTGCCCTCGTCAAACTCCGGATAGGACTCAAAGAGCGAACGAGCGACGACGGCGCCCAAAATGGAATCGCCCAAGAACTCAAGGCGCTCATAGCTGGCAGAAACCGGCTGGCCCTCGACTGCCGAGGGATGCGTAAGCGCCGCGCGCAGCAGTACCTTATTATTGAACTCGTGGCCCAGGATTTCCTGGGCACGCGTAAGTCGTTCAGACAAAGCCAAGACCTAGGCCTCCCTGGCGTGTTCGATCGCGTCGACGGCGTCGGCGACAGAGTTGAGCGAGAGCAGAGTCTCGTCATCGATCTCGAGGTTGAACTCGTCCTCGATAGCCGTAACCAGCTGCAGGCGCTCGAGCGAGTTGGCATCGAGATCGTCAAAGGTGGTCTCATCGCTAATTTCGGCAACATCGACGCCCAGAACGTCAGCAGCGACCTCGGCGATCTTGTCGAAGATTTCGGAGCGGTCCATAGCGCTTCCTCTCATAGTGAATGAATACCAAAAGAATGGTACCGCCCGGGCGGTACCAAGACACGGTTCTGATTCTACCCCACGAAGCAGGCCGCGAGGCACATAACAGCGCTCTAACTCGCTCTTACAAAACGATGCCGTCCATGGAGTTGGCGACGTTCTCGACCAGCCCCGCGCGCACGGCTTCGGCCGCCGCGAGCGTACCGTTTTTAACAGCCTCGACCGAGGTGGCGCCATGGCCGATTAGGACCACGCCACGCAGGCCCAAAAGAATCGCACCGCCCTTGGCATCACCAGAGAGCTTGGCCTTAATCTCGCGCATCTGCTTTTTGATGAGCAGCGCGGCGATCTTGGTGCCGAGCGAGGCCATAAAGGCACCCTTGAGTTCCTGCAGCAAAAACTTGGCAGCGCCCTCGGTGGCCTTGAGCGCAATATTGCCCGACATGCCATCGGCAACGACGACATCGAAATTGCCCGAGGTGAGGTCGGTGCCTTCGCAGTTGCCCACAAAGCCGGGAACGGCGGCTTTCATGGCCGGGAAGCAGGCCTTGGTAAAGTTGGAACCCTTCTCGTCCTCGGTGCCATTGGCAAGCAGGCCCACGCGGGGATGCTCGATGCCCAGGACGACGCGGGCATAGGCGCTACCCATCTGGGCAAAACGCACCATGTCATCGACCTCGACATCGGGGTTGGCGCCCATATCGCACAGCACCGTCAGACCGCCGGCGCGATTGGGCAGCGCATTGGTCAGACAGGGACGCACCGGCTGCTTCTTGCCTTCGGCCATATATCTAAACGGCGTCACATAGGCGGTGGCGGCAGCGGTCATGGCACCGGTCGAGCCGGCGGAGAAGAACGCGTCCGCGTTGCCCTTTTTGATGGCGCGGCAGGCAAGCACGATCGACGATTTACGCTTGGTCATCACGGCGCGAATGGGATCGTCATCCATGGCGATAACGTCGGGTGCCTCAAGAGCCTCAACACGTGCATGGGAAGCAGCAAAGGGATTGACGATTTCAGCGGGGCCAGCTGCCAAGACCTCGATATCGGGATCGGCGGCAAGCGCAGCCTCGATACCATCGAGAACAACCTGAGGTTTCTCGTCTCCGCCCACAACGTCTACACAAACGCGAACGTTACTCATATACATGCTCCTTATACAAAAATGGCCGACTCATTGAGCCGGCCATTGTGGTTCCATTTGGAACGGCATCGCATCCAGAGTATACCGTTACTCGGTAACGATAACCTCGCGGTCCTTGTAGAAACCGCAGCTGGGGCACACGTGGTGCGGAAGCTTGACAGCGCCGCAACGGGGGCACGTGGACTGAGCCGCAGCCGAAATCTTCATGTTGGCGGAACGACGGGTGTGAGTGCGGATACGACCCTGCTTTTGTTTAGGTACGGGCATAGTGACCTTCCTTATGAACTATCCAGTGTGGCGATTACGCGCAAGTAGCGATACTACCACAGTTTTACTCATCGAGCGTGAGATTCTTCAATGCTGCAAATGGATTTTCCGTGGCAGCAGCCCATTCTGCCTCTGCCTGGGCGGCGCAATCGCATTGCTCGACGTTGAGATTGCAACCGCAAGTGGGACACAGACCGCGGCAATCGGGCTTGCAGAGCACCACAAACGGCGTGTCCATAACGACCGCGTCATTGATGGGCTCACCCAGATCGACGATGCGGTCCTCACCCAGGAGCTCGTAGCCGTCCTCGTAGGCCTCGGGATCCTCGGGCTCCTCAAAGAGGTAGAACTCCTCGATCTCGCCGGCGATATCAAACGAGGCGGGCTCCAGGCAACGGTCGCACTCGCCGGTGGCGTGCGCGCGGACCATGCCCGTGAGCAAGACACCGGTACCGGCATTGGTAAAGACAACGTCGTAGTCGATGCCGTCCTGTAGCTGGTACTCCTTCTCGCCCACCATGTAGGTGGCGACATCGACCTTACCGGTCAGCGGATACGAATCTCCGGGAAACTCGAGCTGCTCGGAAAGATCGACGGTAACGCTCGGGAACTCAGCCATTACCACTGACCATTCTGTTGGGCGGCACCCTCGTTGAGCTGCTGACGGCAACGGGTAACGGTGCCGGTCAGGCTCTTGAGGTTTTCCTCCAGGTGCGTAAAGACCTGCTCTGCGTAGTCCTCGGCAGCGTAACGCGTCTCGCGCTCGTACTGCTGGGCACGATCGCGGATGTCGTCAGCCTGCTGCTGCGCTAAGCGGACGATCTCCTGCTCACCGGCAATGGTGAGGGCCTGCTGCTGAGCGTCGGCGATGATGGAATCGGCCTGGGCGGCGGCGGAAGCCATAAGCTCCTCGCGCTCCTTAAGGATACGGCGGGACTTCTGCCACTCCTCGGGATAGCTCATGCGGATCTCGTCGAGGATGTTGAAGAACACGTCGGCGTCGATGACCTTGAACTGAGCGTTCTTGCCGAAAGGCGGCTTGGCTTCCTCGATCAGCCCTTCGAGCTCATCGACCAAGCTGACGATCCTATCGCCAGGAAAATTCTCGCCCGGCATCCGGTCTCCTTTCATAGGTAACATATCATCGTGCTAGTTTACCACATGCCACCAGGCAATAAAAAACGTCACGAAAAGCGATGTCTGAGCGCTTCGACCACGTTGGGCGGGACAAACGTCGATACATCGCTGCCGAGCGAGGCGATCTGGCGAACGACCGAGCTCGAGATATAGCCGTACTGCGGCGCACTCATGACAAAGATAGACTCCAGCTCGTTATCTAAGCGATAGTTGAGGTCTGCCTGCTGCAGCTCGTACTCAAAGTCGGTCATGGCGCGCAGGCCCTTGACCACAGCCCCCGCCCCCTGCTCGCGAGCGAAGTCGACCAAGAGGCCGGTAAAGGGCAGGACCTCGACGCCGTCGATATCACCGAGCGCCTCACGAGCCAGCGCCACGCGCTCATCCAGCATAAACGTGGTGCCCACACCGTTTTTACCCTGCGACTCGGCGACAGCGACGATCACGCTGGGAAAGATGCGGCGGGCGCGGCGGATGACATCGATATGGCCAAACGTGATGGGATCGAAGGTGCCCGGGACGATCACGCGGTTGATGGTGTCACTCATGGGCGTTCTCCTGAACCGTCATGGCATCGGTGTTGTGAGCATCGGTGCCGGCGCAATCTTCCTCACCATCGTCATCGCCGACCCAACGAAGCAGGTCGACCGAGGTAATGCCGTAGCGCTTCTCGCGCACGATCTCAAAGCCTGCCGGATGCGCGCCCGCATCGGCGGCGGCATGCTCAAACAGGGCATAAGCGCCAGGTGCAAGCAGACCCTGCTGAGCCAGGTTCTGCAACAGTATCTCGACCGGCTCGGCACCAAAAGCATAGGGCGGGTCGAGCAGGACCAGATCAAAGGGGCCGCCCGGCACACGACCGCGCGAGGCGCTCGCCAGCATGTCGCCCGTTACCACGCGCCAACGCGCACGGTCACGGCAGAGCGACTCGATATTCTTGGTAATGAGCCGCGCGGCATTCCGATCGATCTCGAACGTCGTGAGTGAGCGGGCACCACGTGAGAGCATCTCTAACCCTAAGGCACCGGAGCCGCCAAAAGCGTCCAGCACGCGGACCTCGTCCAGATCGAAGTCGAATGCCGACATGACCATAGATGCGCATGCCTCGCGCACGCGATCGGTCGTGGGGCGGGTGACATCGCGACCACGGGGCTCCTCGATCTTACGACCGCGCCATTCGCCGCCGATGATTCTCATCCTCCGCTGACCTCCTTAAAAATGTGTCGATATCGCATGGCGACCGCATCGCGCAGGGGGCGCGTCGCCACGGAGTCAAGGTTGCAAGCATACCGCAAGAGCTCAACCGCGTCCAAATGGGCCCACTCGATCAGCTCCTCGTCGGCATCCAGGTCGACAAAGCGCAGGGTCACTCCGCCATGCTGGCGGTACCCCAGGATTTCGCCCTCGTGGCGCAGACGCAGGTCCATCTGGGCGAGCGTAAAGCCATCCGAGGTTTTTTCGAGCGATTGCAGGCGATCTTGTGCTGCCGAAGCGCCGCCGTTGCCCTTGGAGTGCGTCATGACCAGGCACGTGCCCGACACGCTGCCACGGCCCACGCGACCGCGCAGCTGGTGCAGCGCCGCCAAACCAAAGCGCTCGCCGTTCTCGATGACCATGACGGTGGCGTTAGGCACGTCGACGCCCACCTCGACCACCGTAGTCGAGACGAGCACGTCAATCTCGCCACGCTTAAAGGCATCGATAACCTGGTCCTTCTCCCCCGCTGGCATGCGGCCGTGAAGGCGCTCGATGGCAAGACCCGGCAACGCCAGACGCAGGCGATCGAGCTCGGTCGCCGTATCGTGCAGCGGCACGGGGACCGTCACGCGGCCCTCGCCGTCGCGGACGATACCGGGCACGTCCTCCAGATCATCGGCCGAGTCACTCGGCTCCACGAGCGGGCAAATCACGTAGGCCTGCTGACCCTTTTCATGCGCCTCGCGGATGGCGCCATAGGCAAGGTCGCGACTCGACTCGGTAAGCACGCGTGTCGTCACGCCAGCGCCAGGGACGGGCCGATGGCGGATGATACTCGTGTCCAGATCGCCGTAGACCGAAAGCGCCAGCGTACGCGGGATGGGCGTTGCCGTCATAACGAGCAGATCGGCACCGGGGCCCTTCGCGCGCAAGGCATTGCGTTGGCCGACGCCAAACCGGTGCTGCTCATCGATGACTACGAGCGACAGATACTTAAACGCCACGTTATCCGAAAGGACCGCATGGGTTCCAAAGAGGACGTCGAGCTCTCCGGATTCCAGCTGTGCATGGATGCGCTCGCGCTCTGCGGCCGGCGTGGCACCCGTCAGAAGCGCCCAAGACATGCCGGCCTGCGAGAGCAGAGGGCCGGTCTTATCGGCATATTGACGCGCCAGCACGCCCGTGGGCGCCATAACGCAGGCCTGTGTGCCGCTATCGGCAGCCACAGCCAGCGCGCAGGCGGCAACGGCGGTCTTACCGGTACCGACATCGCCCAGCAGCAGGCGGTTCATCACGCGCCCGCCATCGCACATATCGCGCAGGATGTCTTGGAACGCGGCCTCCTGCTCGTCGCTCAGCGAAAACGGCAGGGCCTGCTTGAGCGCGGCCAGGTGCTCGCCCGCGGCGTGGGCGTAGGGAGCGACTTCGACCAAGCCACCGTCGTTGCGCAGGCGCAGCGCCAGCTGCAGGTAGAGGCACTCCTCGTAGGCAAGCCGTGCGCGCGCGATATCGCGCTCAGCCATGCTCGAGGGAAAGTGGATCGATCGAAGGGCACGGGCATGGCTCATCAGGCGACGTTTAACGCGTAAGCGTGCCGGAATGGGATCAAAGGGATTGCCGACGACCTCGAGCGCGCCACTTACGATACGGCGCATCCATGCCTGACTCACGCCGTCACTCACGTAATGGACCGGCAGGATAGTGCCCGCGGCGCGCCCTTCCTCAAGCTTTTCAAAGTGCGGCGAGGCCATCTGCTTAAAACCGTAGGCAAACTCGACCTTGCCCATCACGGCCAGGCGGTCGCCCTGCTTAAGCTGCTGGGCAATCCAAGGCTGACGGAAAAAGGCGACCTGCAGCACGCCCGTCTCGTCAACGAGTGAGACCTCGGTCACCTGCATGCGCGGACGCGGCTTCTTTTGAACGATACGGTCGACCGTGGCGATGATGGTGCACACGGTACCGATGGGCGCCATCTCGATGGACCAGGAGCGCGTAAAGTCCAGGTATCGATGAGGGATATGGAGAAGGAGGTCCCCCACCGTCCGAATTCCCAGACGGCGAAGGGCCTCCTCACGTTTACCCGAAACATATTTGAGTCGCGCGATATCCTCGTCGAGCGCATTGCTCTGGGCAAAGCGATCCGAGACGCGCGGCACGGAGCAGAGCTCGGACATGGGCAGATGCCTACTCGATCGAGAAGATCACGGGATAGAGCGGCTGCTCGCCACGATGGGCGTCGATCTCCAGGTCGGGCTGAGCCTCCTCGATAGCGTCGACGATCTCCTGGAAGGCCTCGTCGGACAGCTCCTCGCCGGCCAGAATCGTCAGCGCGTCGCCCTCCTCTTCCTCCTGCATGCGGTTGATGCAATCGAGCGTGACCTGCTTCACGTCGGAGCCGACCACATCGATGGAGCCGGCAATGATGCCCATGACGTCACCGGAGTGAATTGGCGAACCGTCGGAGGCGCTGGAGTCGCGCACGGCGCGGGTGACCTCGCCATCGCGGACCTCGCTGATGGCGTCGACCATAGCGGCGACGGCATCCTCGAGCTCGGAATCGGGCAGGACCGCGAACAGCGCGGAGAAGGCCTGCGGAACGGTCTTGGTGGGAACGACGGCGACCTTCTTGTCGGTGCAGGCTGAGGCAGCGGCCTCAGCGGCCATGCGGATGTTGCCGTTGTTGGGCAGGATGATGACCGAGGTCGCGTTGACCTGGTCAACAGCACCCAGCAGGTCTGCAGTCGAGGGGTTCATGGTCTGACCACCCGACACGATCACGTCGACGCCGAGGGACTTGAGGATGTCGGCCTCGCCGGAACCGGCGGCAACGGCGACAAAGCCCAGGGCCTTCGCGGGCTCGGCGGCCTTCTCCTGATCCTCGTGGATCTTGGCGGTACGGTCGTGGGCCTCCATCTCCATATTATGGATAAAGACCTCATAGATCTGACCAAGCTGCAGCATGTGCTCGAGCACCAGGTTGGGGGTGTTGGAGTGCACGTGGATCTTGTAATCGGGGTAGGCGCCCACGAGTAGCTCACAGTCGCCCATGGAACCCAGGAACTTAAGGCACTCATCCTCGTCAAACGGGGCGTCGGCCTTAAAGAGGAACTCGTTGCAGTAGCGGAACTCCGAGCCCTCCCAATCGTCGTTGGCCTCGATCTCAACGCGGCCAAGAGCGGCATCGCGTGCAGAGCCAGCGGAATCGAACGTAGCGGAGAAATCCTCGACAACGGTGCTGCGACCAAGTGCTGCAGCCACAAAGTTCTCCAGGAAGATGGCAAAGCCGAAGGCGCCGGAGTCGACCACGCCGTTCTCTTTGAGGACGGGCAGCAGGTCGGGCGTGCGTGCGACGGACTGGTAGGCCTCGACGACGATAGCGTCGAGCGCATCCTCGGCCGAGAACTTCTTCTTTTCGCACTCGTCGGCCTTGGTCGAGACATCGCGCAGCACCGTGAGGATCGTGCCCTCGATGGGCTTGCGGACGGCCTGGAAGGCCACCTTGACGGCACGACGGAAGGCGAAGGCGATGTTGGCGGACGTAATGGGCTCGTCGGCGGAGACAAGGCCCTCGGCCACGCCGCGCAGGATCTGCGAGGTAATGACGCCGGAGTTACCGCGGGCGCCCATCAGGGAGCCGTGGGTGATGGCGCCGGCAATGGCCTCCATGTCGGCATCGGCGGGAAGGGCGGAGAGCTCCTTGGTCACCGAGGCGAGCGTGAGCGACATGTTGGTGCCGGTGTCGCCGTCGGGCACGGGGAAGACGTTGAGCTTGTTGATCTCCTCGGCCTTGTCGGAAACGGCAGCCGCAGCGATCGGAAAACAGGTGCGAATGGTCTTTGCAATCATGGGTATTTGAATCTCCGTTTTCGGATGCTAGTTCAGACGGCTCTTGAGCGCGTCGATATGGATGCCGATCTTAAGGCTGGCGGGATCGATCTGGGCGATCTCCTGCAGGGTGAAGGCAACGGAGCTCGAAAGATTGTGGCAGACGGACTTCATGTTGACGCCGTTCTCGAGCACGACGTGAAGATCGACCGTAAGGCCGTTCTCGTCGGCGGAGACAAGCACGCCCTTGCGGAGGCGCTGACCGGCAAGCAGGCGCACGCTCTCGGCGCCTTGGAGCTGCTCAGCCATACCGACAACGCCATAGCACGTCATCGCGGCATAACCGGCAATATCGGCAATAACGTCGTTCGAGACGCTCAGGCTGCCGTTAATGGTCTCAGACACAAGAATCTCCTTATCTGGTGCTCGCGGCACCATCTCGTGGGAGCAATCATTGCAATATTCTACAACGAGCGCGCCATGTTGAGGTGGTGGGTCGCGGGATTACATCCTCGACACGAAATGTTGATATGGTAACGTTCGCGCCAGGCGATCGCGGTATGAAAAAACCCGCCGCATAAGCGACGGGTTTTACAACCTGGCTCCCCGGGTAGGACTCGAACCTACAACAGCGCGGTTAACAGCCGCGTGCTCTACCATTGAGCTACCGAGGAATTTAAAAGCCCAACGGAATGGGCTGAAAATTCTGGCTCCCCGGGTAGGACTCGAACCTACAACAGCGCGGTTAACAGCCGCGTGCTCTACCATTGAGCTACCGAGGAATAGGTGCGTGCTCTCAAGCAACGAAGTTTATTATACGGACGAATCAGCTCAGGGCAAGAACTTTTTTAAGAAATTTTCCGCCTAGTCGTTGGGGACGTTCTTAAACGACTAGTCATTCAAGAACGTCCCTAACGACTACATGAAAGCGCCCCCAAGCGGATGTGCTTGAGGGCGCCTCTTGCTTGACTAGCTTTCGATATAGTCCTTCAGCTTGCTCGAGCGGCTCGGGTGGCGAAGCTTGGCCAGGGTCTTGGACTCGATCTGGCGGATGCGCTCGCGCGTGACGCCAAACTCGCGGCCGACTTCCTCGAGCGTACGGGGATGTCCGTCGACAAGGCCAAAGCGCAGCTCGATAACCTTGCGCTCACGATCGGCAAGCGAGTCGAGCACCTGGGTGAGCTGCTCCTGCAGCATGGAGAAGCTGGCCGCATCGGGCGGAACGATGGCCTGGGAGTCCTCGATGAAGTCGCCCAGCTGGGAATCCTCTTCCTCGCCGATGGGGGTCTCGAGCGACACGGGCTCCTGCGAGATCTTCTGGATCTCGCGGACGCGGTCGGCGCTCATGTCCATCTCGGCACCGATCTCCTCGGGGGTCGGGTCGCGGCCCAGGTCCTGAAGGAGCTGACGCTGCACGCGGACGAGCTTGTTGATGGTCTCGACCATGTGCACGGGAATACGGATGGTACGGGCCTGGTCGGCGATAGCGCGCGTAATGGCCTGACGAATCCACCACGTGGCGTACGTGGAGAACTTAAAGCCCTTCTGGTAGTCGAACTTCTCGACGGCGCGAATCAGACCGAGGTTACCCTCCTGGATCAGGTCCAGGAACAGCATGCCGCGGCCAACATAGCGCTTGGCGATGGAGACGACCAGACGCAGGTTTGCGCTGATGAGAGCCTGCTTGGCCTCGAGGCCGACATTCTCGATACGGGTCAGACGGCGCATCTCGGCACGCGTGAGCTCGAGCTCGCCCGCCTCGGCAGCCTCGAGCTTCTCGGTGGCCTCGAGACCGGCCTCGATCTTCATGGCCAGATCGACCTCTTCGGAGGCGGTCAACAGGTCGACCTTGCCGATCTCCTTGAGGTACATACGGACCGGATCGCCGGTCAGCATCACCGTGGAGGCATCGATGCCACGCACGCGGGAGCGTGAACGGGACGTGCGCACGGTGCGCTTCTTCTTGCTCTTGGAAGAACCCATCTCGGCGTCGGCCTGACGGGCCATCTTGAGCTCATGATCGTCGAGCGAGCCGGAATCGTGCTCGTCGTCGTCATCGAAATCGTCGGTATCGGTATCGTTATCGTCATCGTCGACGTCCATGGGGGCGTCGTCGTTACCGCTCGCGGAGATAATCTGGATGCCGCTGTTGCGCAGCGCGGAATACACCGCGGTGAGCTGCTCGTCAGAAACATCGATATCCTTCAGGGCGACCTGAATCTCGTCCTCGGTTACCGAAGTCCTGTTTGAGCCGTTGCCCATGAGCTTTGCAACGTAGGATTCCAGCCCAGTACCCGTGCTCTCAGTCTTTTTTGGCACAGATTCTCCCTTCATAGTCCACAGGACTCAATACTTTAGCACACACATCGACGTCTATACCCAAAAAGAGGACTGGATATAGGCGAGAATACGCTGGTTGACCACAACATCTAGGCTTGTTCGGTGCCCGCGGTCTCCAGACCGATCAAACGGAACGGGTCCGCCACGCCGCCGATAGACTTTTGCAGCTCGCGTTGACGCTGCGAATCCTGCGCGGCCTGCACGGTCAGCGCGCGACGGGCCTCATCATCGAGCGAACGGTCCTGGCGCAGCTTGGCCTGTGCGGCACGCATGCGGCGCTTGATGGTGTAGAGCTCGAGCGTATCAAGCATAAACACGATGTTCGTCTCGGTGGGGTGCTTGCTCGTCGCCGAGATGCGCCCGGAACTCACAAGCGTTGCCGCCTCGGGACACACCGAGCGCGCCGCATCCATGCAGACCGCAGGATCGGTACCCGGGGGCGTCGCCAGTACGGCCCATGCGATGGACTCGTGGCGCGGGTCGACCCACTCGATGGAGCAGATGCGATCGGCATACGTGCGGAACAGGTCGGGGTAGCTCGTAAGCATCGTCAACAGCTCGCGCTCCCCTGCCAAGGACTTGCGCTCAAGATCGGTCAGAACCATCGGCGCCGCCGCAGCCGATGCGCCCGAACCGTCAGCCACAGGCACAGCACCCATACCATCAGGCACATCGATTGGCGGCAGATCGTCGACGACCTCCACGGGCGCGGCACCGTAGGCATCGAGTGGGACGTAGTCGTACGGCTCTTCCTCGACCGGCGCGGACACCGACGGCGTCGCGCCCGATGCCCAAGCACCACGAGATGTCCCCTGCGAACCAGACGACCGACCGCCCGCGCTACCAGATCGCTCGGCTTGCGCCCGCTGGCGTTCATAGTTCTGCTCACGGCGACGCTCCGCATCCTCGCGTTTAGCGACATCGCGAAACACACGGCCCGAACTCGCGCGCACCGTCTCCAAATCCAAACCCAGCAGATCGGCAATCTGGATAAAGTACGTATCGATCATATAGCTGTCACGAAGCGGATAGATGAGCGTGAGTGCATCCTCCAGCGCCTTGGCGCGACCGCCCGGCGTGGTGATGTCGCTCGACTCCTGCAGCGAACGGTACACGAAGTCCATAAGCGGCTCGGCGGCGTCAATGCGTTTCTGCAGCTCCTCTCCGCCGTGGGCCGTGATGAACTCCATGGGATCGTTGCCGTCAGGCAGCACCACGCAGCGCAGATCCATCGAATCCTGCTCGATAAACTGAATCGCGCGACGGGCGGCCTTCTGGCCCGCGGCATCGCCGTCAAACATATACACGATGCGCTTGGCAAAGCGGGTGAGCGTCTTGACGTGATGCTCCGTGAGCGCGGTGCCCAGCGTAGCGACAACGTTTTTAATCCCCGCCTCCCAACAGGCGATGCAGTCGGTATAGCCCTCTACCACGATGGCGGTATCCTGCGCGACGATAAACTCCTTGGCCCAATTAAAGCCGTAGAGGTTTCGCTTTTTATGAAACACGCTCGTCTCGGCGGTGTTGAGGTACTTGGGTTGGCCGTCACCCATGATGCGACCGCCAAAGGCGATGTTGTGACCCTGCTCGTCAAAGATGGGGAACATCACGCGGTCGTAGAAGCGGTCGGCAAGCTGCCCGCGCCCTCGACTCACGGCAACGTTGGCGTCGATCATCTCCTGCGGGGTAAAACCCGCCTGGGACAGGTGCGACACCAGCGCGTTGCGGCCCGGTGCAAAGCCCAGGCAGTAGCGGCGGCAGACGTCGCCACCCATGCCGCGGCTGGCAAAGTACTCACGTGGACGGCCATCCTTACCGCGCATAAGCATGGTGTGGTAGAACTGGGCGGTCTCGGCACACAGATCGTAGATGCGGGCACGCTTGGTACCGCGCTCGCGGCGATCTCCGGTGTCGTGCAGCTCAATACCTGCACGATCGGCCAAATAACGGATTGACTCGGGAAAGCTCAGGTTCTCGCGCTTCATGATATAGGTGAAGACGTCGCCACCCTCGCCGCAGCCAAAGCAATGCCACACCTGCGTGGCGGGAATAATGTGGAAGGACGGAGTCTTTTCGCCATGAAAGGGGCAGCAGCCCCAAAACTCATGGCCGCGGGGCTTGAGCTCAACCGTTTCCTGCACGATGGCAACTAGGTCGGACGCAGCGCGTACCTGGTCTTTTTCCTCATCGCTAATCACGGATGCTCACCCCCTGCTCACCCAAGTTGTGACGAATGTCCTCGATATTACCCTCGACGGTCGCAATCAACTCATCCAGCGAATCGAACACACGCGAGGGACGCAGCCAGCGCGTAAACGCCAGCGAAACGGAAGCGCCGTACAGGTCGCCCGTATAACCAATTAAGTTAGCCTCGAGATGCGATGAAGCGGCATCGTCGGCATACGTCGGCGGCAGGCCGACGTTAACGGCAGCAGGCCATACGGTGTCATCAACGAGCACCAGGCCCTCATACACGCCATCGGCAGGCACCTGAATGCCGTCGGGAACCTGCAGGTTAGCCGTGGGAAAGCCCATGTCAGAACCCTCGTGACGGCCACGAATAACACCGCCACGCAGCATATACGGGCGGCCGAGCAACTCAGCAGCAAGCTCCACATGGCCCTGTCCCAGCTCATGACGAATGCGGGTGGCGCAAATGGCCTCCCCGCCCTCGCAAAGCAGGTCGTGCCCGTATACGTCAACGCCGCGCTCGGCACCCCAGGTGCGCATCTCGTCAACACCAGAAGCACCGCCACGACCCAGCCTAAAGTCGCTGCCAACGCGAATCGATCGAATGTCGACCAGACGCGACACCAGCGAGAGAAAATCAACATGGTCAAGCGCCGCAACCTCAGGCGTAAAGGGAACGGCCACCACCGCATCGACCCCGGTCTGAGCCAAGGCATGTAGACGGTCGGCCGTCGTCATCAATTTTTGAGCGGGCGAAGGACTCACCACAACGTCCGGATCGGGATCGAAAGTGACCACGACCGCCTTGCAATCATGGGCGCGCGCATCGCTAACAAGCGCCGCAATGAGCTCCTGGTGTCCACGGTGAACGCCGTCGAACACGCCGATGGCAATCGATGCGGCACCCAAGTGCTCGCACTCATCAAACGTATCGGCAGCAACGATGCGAGCCTCGTCCGACTCGCCCTCGAAAAAGATACGCGCGAGCTCGCGAGCGGACAACATCATCGAACACCGCCGATTGCCTGCGGAAACACGTGCTCCATGACAAAGCGGCCACTCTCAATGCGGGCGAGCGCCTTGAGTCCCCCATCGAGCACCAACGCAAAAGGCGACTTCGAGGTATCGAAATCGGCAAGCGCACGCTCAACGGGAATGCGTCGGCCGCAGAGCAGATCGTCGGCAAGATTGCCCGGCAAGTCAACACGCGTGGCGCCCAGGGCCGCAATGGGATCCAGGGCAAAGCCAGCCGCGGACTCGGGAGAAAGCTCCTCGACCGCATGACAAGCGCCAATGGAAACAACACCGGAGGCCGTGCGGCGCAGCGCGGAAATGTGCGCGGCGCTCTCGCAGGCGCGGCCCAAATCGCGAGCGAGCGCACGGATATAGGTGCCCTTGCTCACCGAGAACGCCACGGTCCACACACACGTATCACCTTCGCCGCCCACGGCGATCAGGTCGGCGGCATAGACCTCGACAGGGCGCGGAGGTAGGTCCACCGCATTGCCCTCGCGAGCAGACTTGTAGGCGCGAACGCCATTGACCGAGATAGCCGAAAACGCCGGCGGCACCTGCATCTGCGGACCCAGCATGGCCGCCAAGCGCTCACGGGCATAGGCAGGATCGCGCAGCTCGTTGGCAATAGCCACCGTGCGGACCGCCTCGCCCTCCGCATCATCGGTATTGGTCTCGGCGCCAAACGAGATGTCGGCGACATAGCTTTTGGTATCGAGGGTTAGCATGCCCAGCAAACGAGTAGCCTGGCCAACACCCACCACCATGACACCCGATGCCATGGGGTCGAGCGTGCCGGCATGGCCGACGCGACGCTCATGGAGGGCGCGCCGACATTGCGAGACCACATCGTGGGACGTGCAGCCCACCGGCTTATCGACGGCGAGCAGCATATTCAGTTGAGAAGGCGTACGACGAGCCATGTACCATCCAAAAAGTTAAAGCTCGACGGTCACCGAAGCGGGATCCTCCCCTACCAGTTCGGCCAGCATGGGAAGTGCCACAGTGAGCGTCTCGAGAATCGTTCCGTTGTTGGAGAAACCAGCGGCAGCGGGATGTCCGCCTCCGCCAAAGGCAGCAGCGATCTCGGACACGTTGAGGTCGCCCTTGGAGCGCAGGTTGCCGCGCACCTTGGTATCGCCCTCAATGCCCTTCAGGAACAGGCAGACTTCGACGCCCATCACCGAGCGAACCACATCGACCAGGCCGTCGCACTCATCCGAGGTGACACCGCAAGCCTCAAGGTCACTCTGGTACGCGTAACTATACGCGACGCGCCCGTGGGCCACCGTCTTGATGCGGCCCATAACGATGGACTTGAGGTGCAAAAACTCAACGCGCATGCTCTGGTAGACCTCGAGTGCCACACGCGCCGGATCGGCACCGTGGGCAACCAGACGCGAGGCTGCATGGAACGCGGCGGCATCGGCGTTTTGGTACTGAAAACGGCCGGTATCGGTAACCAAGCCACACAGCAGGCAGGTCGCAACGCCATCACGTGCGACAATGCCGCAATTGTCCAAGAAGCGGTCGATGATCATGGCGCAGGCTGCAGCTTCGACGCGCCTCAGGCTGAGCTCGGCAAACTCCTCGCGCGCCGGATGGTGATCGAAGCACACCACATGCTTGGAGCGACGAAGCACCTCGGCGGAATTATTGAGACGCTCGACGACCGGCACGTCCACCGAGATGAACAGGTCCGGATTGCCGGTATACGCAGATGCCGGTACCAGGCGATCGGAGCCTTCCATAAAGCGGTAGATACGCGGAACCGGATCATCGTCTGCCAGCAGCAGGGCAATGTCCTTGTTGGGGAAAAACTTCATGAGTGAAAGGCCCAGACCCAAAACGGAGCCCAAGGCATCGCCATCGGGAGAAGTATGTCCCGAAATCGCAATGGAGGACGCACCCTCGATGAGCTCGAGGATGCGTCGCTGAATATCTGCAGACTCGCACGAGGCGAGGTCGGCGGAATTAGTCATCTAAAGCTGCCTCCTGGGCGGCATCCGCTATCGGATAGCCGTCCTCGTCCTTTTCGATCGCAAGCGTGGCGGGAACGTTTTCCAGCGCACGCGTGATGCGCTCGGCCTCATCGGTCGAGCGATCGATGCGAAAATCGAGCTCGGGCGTGACACGCCAATCGAGCGAGCGAGCCAACAGGCTGCGAATACGGCCCTTGGCGCTTGCGAGCGCCTCCATGACCTCGTCGTAGCGGCTCGCATCGCACGACACGTACACGCGCGCGAACGAACGGTCCACCGCGACCTCGACCGCGGTCAAAGTAACCAGGTCGAGACGCGGATCGGAAAACTCAAAGAGCAGGATATAACCAAGCTTCTCGCGAAGCTGCTCGCCCAGACGGCGGGTTGCCTGCGTTTGCTTCATAGCGCTACCCCCTACTCGGTACGGGCAACCTGGTCGATGCGGTAACCCTCGATCTGGTCGCCGGGCTTGATGTCCTGGAAGTTCTCCAGGCCAATGCCGCCCTCGGAACCGCTCTTGAGGCTCTTGGCCTCGTCCTTGTAGTGACGCATTGAGGCGATCTTGCCGTTGAAGACCACGATGCCGTCGCGCACCAGACGCACGGAATCGGTCGCGGCGATCTCGCCCTCTTCGACGCGGACACCGGCGGCGATACCGACTTTGGGCACCTTGAAGGTGTCCAGGACGGTCGCGGTACCCGTGGAGACCTCGACCTCGGTGGGCTTGAGCATGCCGATACGGGCAGCGTCGAGCTCCTCGAGGCACTTGTAGATGACGTCGTAGCAACGGATCTCGACGCCCTCGCGCTCGGCGGCGGAACGCGCCTTACCGTCGGGGCGGACGCCAAAGCCGATGATGATGGCGTTGGAGGCGTCGGCCAGGACGACGTCGGTCTCGTTGATGGCACCAACGGCGGAGTGGATCGTGTTGATGCGAACCTCGGACTGATCCATCTTGTCGAGCGAGTCCTGAAGGGCCTCGATGGAACCCTGGACGTCGGCCTTGATGATCAGGTTGAGCTCCTTGACCTCGGCGTCGGCAATGGTCTCAAAGAGGTTCTCGAGCGTGACGTGCTTGACGCGGCTCTGCTCCTCGATACGGGCCTTGAGCGAACGCTCGTCCGCAAGGGCACGAGCCTCGCGCTCGTCCTCGAACACGCGGAACTCGTCACCGGCGTTGGGTACGGACTGCAGACCCAGGATCTCGACGGCGTCGGAGGGACCGGCCTCGGTGACGGCGTTGCCCTTGGGGTCGAGCATGGCGCGGACGCGGCCGTAGGTAAGGCCGGCGACCAGCGTATCGCCCACGTGCAGGGTACCGCGGGTCACGAGCACCGTGGCAACCGAGCCGCGGCCCTTGTCGAGCTTAGCCTCGAGGACGTTGCCCGAAGCGAACGTATCGGGGTTGGCCTTGAGCTCGAGCACGTCGGCCTGGAGCAGGACGGTCTCGAGCAGGTCGTCGATACCGATCTTCTGCTTGGCCGAGATGTTGACGAACATGTTCTGTCCGCCCCACTCCTCGGGGATGATGCCGTACTCGGTGAGCTCCTGGCGCACGCGGTCGGGGTTGGCACCCGGCTTATCGATCTTGTTGACGGCGACGACGATGGGAACACCGGCGGCCTTGGCGTGGTTGATCGACTCGATGGTCTGGGGCATGACGCCGTCGTCGGCAGCCACGATCAGAATGACGATGTCGGTCACCTTGGCGCCGCGGGCACGCATGGCCGTAAAGGTGGCGTGGCCGGGGGTGTCGATGAAGGTGATCTTGCGGTCATTGATCATGACCTGCGAAGCGCCGATGGCCTGCGTAATGCCGCCCGCCTCGCCGGCAGCGACGCCGGTGTGACGGATGGCGTCGAGCAGGCTCGTCTTGCCGTGGTCGACGTGGCCCATGACGGTGACGACCGGGGCGCGCGGCTTAAGGTCGGCGGGATCGTCGTAGAACGAGAAGGTGTTCTCCTCCTCGGGGGTGATGATCTTGATCTGACGGCCCAAGTCGTCGGCAACGAGCTCGACAAGGTCGTCGGACATGGACTGCGTCATGGTAAGCGGCGTACCCAGCAGGAACAGGCGCTTGATGATGTCGTTGGCCGGAACATCGAGCGCCTCGGCGAGCTCCTGGACGGTAACGCCCTGGGAGACCTTGATGGCGTCGAGGTCCTCGGGGTTCACGCCCTGGGCCAGCGCCTCCTCAATCTTGCGCTCTTCCTGAGCCTTTGCGGCCTCGCGCTCGCGCTTCTCCTTACGCTTTTTGCGACGACCAGTGGACTCGCGAGAGGCCTCCTCGACGGCGGCACGAGCCTCCTCGAGCACCTTCTCGCGGCTGTACTCCTCGGCCTCGCGAGCCATGCGGCTGTAGTGGTCCTCTTCGTTGTTGTGACCGCCCTTGCGCTTCTTGCCCTTGCCCTGCTTGTCGGGGTTGGGGAAGTCCATACCGGCAGCGACGTTGTTGCTGGCATTGGTGCGATGGCTGTGCGGGCGGTTCTCGGAGGCATTGCGCTCGGAGTTGTTATCGGAGGCGTTGCGATCGTTACGACGGCCACCGCGACGGTCGTTGTTGCCGCCACGACGGTTGCCGCGCTCGGCAGCGCGCTCGGCCTTGGCCTTCTGCTCGGCGTCCTTCTTCTCCTTGAGCACGGTCTCCTGTGCGGCGATCTGGTCAAGCAGAGAGCGGAAACGCGAACCGGAGTCGGAAGCGGGAACGGCGCGGCGCTGGGCCTCGCGGGCAGCCTCCTCCTTCTCGCGAGCAAGACGCTCCTGCTCGGCCTTCTTCTTGGCCTCGGCCTCGGCACGGGCGGCCTCCTCGGCAGCCTGGGCGGCGGCGAACTGACGGCGCTCCTCCTCGCGTGCCTTCTCGGCGGCGATGCGCTCGCGCTCGGCCTCGGCAGCGCGTGCTGCCTCCTCGGCGGCAGCGGCCTGCTCCTCGGCCTGCTTGGCGGCCTCGACTTCCTGGGCGCGGGCCTCGATCACCGAGGCGAGCTGCTTGCGGACCATGGCGACGTAAGCGTCCTCCAGGGCGGAGGAAGCGGACTTAGCGGGAATCTTCATTTCGGCGAGATGACCCATCAGTTCCTTAGAGGTCATGCCGAACTCTTTGGCCAGGGTGGACACACGGACTTTTGCCATATGACTTCACCTACCCTTTCTGGCACCTTGGGTGCCTAGAGACTGAACGAGCGTGGGGTATGCGCTGGGACCTGCCCGGCGCGACCGCGCGCTAGATCAGGTCCTCCGCATCATCGAAGGCGTCGGTGTCGTGGACACCGCAGAAACGGGAGCCGGGACGGGCCTGGTTGCGGCACTGGATGCCGTCCTCGGACACGAACTCGCAGCGACGGACGTCCTCGTCCTCCTCGTCACCGATCAGGTCGGCGGCGGGCTCCTCGTGAACGGGAACGTTCTTGAGGATGTCGGCGGCAAGCGTCTCGGACTTGATGTCGATGTGCCAGCCGGTCAGGCGCGCGGCGAGGCGGGCGTTCTGGCCCTCCTTGCCGATGGCGAGGGACAGCTGGTCGTCGGGGACGATGACGCCGGCGTAGGCCTTCTCCTCGTCAATGAGGACGCGGGTGACCTTAGCGGGCGACAGGGCGTTGGCGACGTAGACGGCAGGATCGGCATCCCACAGGATGACGTCGACGCGCTCGCCACGGAGCTCGCCCACGACAGCGCGAACACGGCTGCCCTTGGGGCCGACGCAGGCGCCCACGGGATCCAGGCGGTCGTCGAGCGAGTGGACGGCAACCTTGGAACGCTGGCCGGGCTCGCGGGCGATCGACTTGATCTGGACGGTGCCCTCATAGATCTCGGGCACCTCCTGCTCAAACAGACGACGCATGAGCTCGGGGTGGGTACGGGAGATGACAATCGGCGGACGGCTGTGCTCGCCACGAACCGGCTGCAGGTTGGAGTTGGGGTCGCGAACGTCGATGATTACGGCCTTGATATGCTGGTTGTGCAGGTAGCGCTCACCCATCGGGCGCTCGTTGCGCTCGTTCTCGTAACGGCGCTGATCGAAGTGCGGCAGCTCGGCCTCGACGCCCTCACGAATCTTGACGATCGTGAAGTCGGGCGTGGACTGCAGCACGGTGCCGCTGATGAGGTCACCGATGCGGCCGGAGAACTCCTCGTAGATCTGCTCGCGGGCGGAGTTGCGCACGATGGCATTGATCTCGGCCTTGGCGTGCTGGGCGGCGATGCGGCTCGTGTTCTTGGGGGTGACGTCGATCTCCTCGAACTCGGTGAAGTTGCCCTCCTCGTCCATGGAATCGTCGATCGGCTCCAGGCGGTAGACGTAGATCTTGCCGGTGGTGCGGTCGATGGTCACCTTGGCGCCCCACTCAAGATGCAGGATCTCGGCATAGCTCTTGGCGAGCGACTGCTCCAGGCGGTCGATCAGGTAGAGCTGGTCGATGTGCTTCTCCTGGCAAAGCTCCATCAGGGCGGACATCATGTCGGATGCTGCCATCTTACTTTCCTTCCTTCGCGGGCTTGAAGTCGTAGGTGGGCTTCAACTTGCACTTTTTAACATCAGAGAAATCGAGGGTGACGGACTCGCCGTCCTCGAGCTCGAGGGTCACGTCGGTCTCGGTCGCAGCCGCAATCTTGCCGGCGTACTTGCGACGGCCCTCGGAGGCGGTGGAGGTGAGCTCACAGTTCTCGCCCACAAAGCGGGCAAAGTCGCGCGGACGGCGCAGCGGGCGCGCCATGCCCGGGCTCGACACCTCAAGCGTATAGCTCGAAGAGATAGGGTCGAGCTCCTCAATCACATCGCCGACCCACTTGGTGTTGGCCGTGACGTCATTGAGCGACAGGCTCTGACCCTCGGCACCCTCGATACGCACACGCACGCAGGGGGCCTTGGTGGCACCCACGAGCTCGACGTCGACGATGTCGACATCGTGCTGGGGGGCAAGGGCCTCGAGCGCGTCGATGATCGCCTGCTCGGTCTTAGTCTTGACCATTGCGGCACCTCCATCCATACAAAAAAGAAGCGGGGCCGAAACCCCACTTCTTTCAATTACAACTTCATTTGCAAGCAAACTATACCAATACCTGCACAAACGTGCAACCACAACACAAACCCGCAGGTCAGCGTGAGCACAGGTTCTCCACAAGAAATGGATAATTGGGTGTTGTCGCAAGTGTCCTTAACCAAAAAGAGGGGCGACTCCCTACGGAATCGCCCCTCGCTTTTTGATGTCAGCTTTACGCGCAGAGCTTATTTGACCACCAGGTTAACCAGCTTGCCGGGCACGCAGATGGCCTTGACGACCGTCTTGCCCTCAAGCCACTTGGCAACGGCTTCCTCAGCGGCAGCCTGCATCTCCTCGTTGGAGGCGTCGCGGGCGACGTCGATGCGGCCGCGGACCTTGCCGAGCACCTGTACGACGATCTGCACCGTGTCCTCAACGGACTCGGCCAGGTCGAACTCGGGCCAGGCGGCGGTGTAGGCATTGCCCTCACAGCCGAGCGCCTCATGCCACAGCTCGTCGGCCCAGAACGGGCAGATGGGAGCAAGGACGCTCACGATGTCCTTGGCCACTCCATAGCACAGGGCCTTGTCGCGGGTGGCACCCTCGGTGGCGTTGAGGTAGGCGCTCGCCGCGTTGACGAGCTCCATGACGGCCGAGATGGCGGTGTTGAACTGGCCGCGATCGAAGTCCTCGGTGCACTTGGCGATGGTCCGGTGACGCTCGCGATAGAGCTTCATCGCAACCTCGTCGAGCGCGGACTTGTCGAAGGCCACGTTGGCGTCGCCGGACTGGACGAGCTGCCACACGATACGCCAGGCGCGCTTGATGAAGCGGTTGGCGCCCTCAACGGCCTTGGGATCCCAGTCGAAGTCCTTCTCGGGCGGGGCGATAAACAGGATCGCCAGACGCATGGTGTCGGCGCCGTAGGGCTCGATGACCGAGCTCGGGGGCACGACATTGCCCTTGGACTTGGACATGGTGTCGCCGTTCTCGTCCTTGACCATGCCCTGACACAGCAGGTTGGTGAAGGGCTCGTCCACACTCAGCAGGCCCAGGTCGCGCAGCGCCTTGGTAAAGAAGCGGCTGTAGAGCAGGTGCAGGATGGCGTGCTCGATGCCGCCGATGTAGTTATCGACGGGCATCCAACGGTCGGCGGCCTCGCGGGAGAAGGGCAGCTCGGTGTTGTGCGGGTCGGTATAGCGCAGGTAATACCAGCTGGAGCAGGTAAAGGTGTCCATGGTATCGGTCTCGCGCTTGGCCGGGCGGCCGCAGACCGGGCAGGTGGTCTCGTAGAAGTCCTTGCACTCGGCGAGGGTCTCGCCGGCGCCCAGGTCCAGGTTCTCGGGCAGCGTCACCGGCAGTTGATCCTCGGGCACGGGCACGATGCCGCAGTGCTCGCAGTGGATGGCCGGGATGGGATTGCCCCAATAGCGCTGGCGGCTGATGAGCCAGTCGCGCAGGCGGAACTCGACCTTGCGACGGCCGCAGCCCATGGCCTCGAGGTCGGCCACGATCGCAGCCTCGCCCTCGGAGTGCTTGCCGCCGCGCATGCCGGTGTACTTGCCGGACTGGACGAGCGTGCCCTCGGCAGCGTGGGCGCAATCCCAGTCGACAGTCTCGGCATGGAAGGTGTCGATGGTCTCGCCGCTCGCCTCGACGGCAGCGCGATCCTCATCGTCCAGGATGATCGGCACGATCGGCAGGTCGTACTTGCGGGCGAACTCAAAGTCGCGCTGGTCGCCGCAGGGAACGGCCATGACGGCACCGGTGCCGTAGTCGGCAACGACATAGTCAGCAACCCACACGGGGATCTTCTCGCCGTTGACGGGGTTTACCACGTAGCGGCCCGTAAAGGCGCCGTGCTTCTCGAGGGTACCCTGGGCGCGCTCGACGGCAGAGATATGCTTGGAGTCCTCGACAATCTTGGTGACGGCCTCCTCGTACTGAGTGCCCTCGACGAGCTCGTGCAGACGAGCGTACTCGGGAGACAGGACAAAGAAGGAAACGCCAAAGAGCGTGTCGGCGCGCGTGGTGAAGACGGTGATCTTGCCCTCGTCGCCTTCGATGGGCTCGCCATCGGCGTCGCACAGGGTAAAGTCGACCTCGGCGCCCTCGGAGCGGCCGATCCAGTTGGCCTGCATCTGCTTGACGCGCTCGGGCCAGCCGGGGAGCTTCTCCAGGTCATCGAGCAGCTCCTGGGAGTAGTCGGTGATCTTGTAGTACCACTGCTCGAGGTCACGCTTCTCGGGCTCGGTGCCGCAACGCCAGCACTTGCCCTCGGTTACCTGCTCGTTGGCCAAAACGGTCTTGCAGGTGGGGCACCAGTTGACCGGGTTCTTCTTGCGGTAGACCAGACCCTTTTCCCACATCTTTTCAAAGATCCACTGACCCCAACGATAGTAGTCGGGGCTGCAGGTCTTAACGGTACGATCCAGATCGTAGGAGAAGCCCATGCGCCTCATCGTGGCGAGCGCCTGGTCCATGTTCTTATACGTCCAGGCGGCAGCCTGCGTATTGTGCTTGATGGCAGCGTTCTCGGCGGGCAGGCCGAAGGCGTCAAAGCCGATGGGGTGCAGCACGTCGTAGCCGCGCATGCGGGCCTGACGGGCCATGGCATCGCCGATGGTGTAGTTGCGCGCGTGGCCCATGTGCAGGTCGCCCGACGGATACGGGAACATTTCGAGCACGTACTTCTTGGGCTTGCTGGCGTCGGTGTCGACGGCAAAGAGGTTGGAGTCCTCCCAGGCCTTCATCCACTTGGACTCAATGGCCTGCGCGTCGTAAGCAGGGATCTCATCCTTATGATCTGTGCAATCGCACATATCAGCTCCTTTAATCTTGCTGGGGTCGGACGGCTTAGCTTTATTCGCTACTGCGGACAGTCCTGCGCAAGACGAAGAGCACATTAAGTGCTCTTCTTTGCGTGCGGAACTTGTAGCGAACAAAGCTAAGCCGCCCGACCCTAAGGTTGACTCGACTGATAATAGCAAATACGACAAGCGAGATGCCTGCGACTTGCAGGCATCTCGCTTTATCTAAATAACGTGGTTGAGGCTCAACCTTTATGTGCAGGTCTTATCTTATCGATACGTTACGCTCTGTTGGGAGTCCTTGACTACGACGTCGTGGGCTCCGCCTTCGACGATCGAGGTCGAGGAGACCAGGGTCAGGCGCGCCTTTTCCTGGAGCTCGGGAATCGAGAGGGCGCCGCAGTTGCACATCGTGGACTTGACCTTGTAGAGCGTGCCGCCCACGCCGTCCTTGAGGGAACCGGCATAGGGAACGTAGGAGTCGACGCCCTCGACGAAGCTGAGCTTCGCGGCGCCACCCAGATCGTAGCGCTGCCAGTTGCGGGCACGCGCAGAACCCTCGCCCCAGTACTCCTTCATGTACTGGCCGTTCACATTGACGCGCTCGGTCGGGCTCTCGTCAAAGCGAGCGAAGTATCGACCCAGCATCATAAAGTCGGCACCCATCGCAAGGGCGAGCGTCATGTGGTAGTCGTAGACGATACCGCCGTCGGAGCACACGGGCACGTAAACACCGGTCTCCTCGTAGTACTCGTCACGGGCGCGGCAGACGTCGATCAACGCGGTGGCCTGGCCACGACCGATACCCTTGGTCTCGCGGGTAATGCAGATGGAACCGCCGCCGATACCAACCTTAATGAAGTCGGCACCGCAGTCGGCCAGGAAGCGGAAGCCCTCGGCGTCGACAACGTTACCGGCACCAACCTTGACGTCCTCGCCGTAGTTGGCGCGGATCCACTCGATGGTGCGCTTCTGCCACTCACTGAAGCCCTCGGAGGAGTCGATGCACAGGACATCGGCACCGGCCTCGATGAGCAGCGGCACGCGCTCGGCATAGTCGCGGGTGTTGATACCGGCGCCGACCATATAGCGCTTGTCGTTATCGAGCAGCTCGTTGGGGTTGGTCTTGTGGCTATCGTAGTCCTTGCGGAAGACGATGCCCATGAGGTGATCGTTGTCATCGACGATCGGCAGGGCGTTGAGCTTGTTGTCCCAGATGACGTCGTTGGCAACCTTGAGGCTGATGTTCTTGTCGCCCACGATGAGCTGCTCACGCGGGGTCATGAACTCGGAGACCTTCTTCTGGTGGTCATCGCGGCTGGGACGATAGTCACGGCTGGTGACGATGCCCAGGAGCTTGCCCTTGGGAGTGCCATCGTCGGTGACCGGCATGGTAGAGTGGCCGGTCTTCTCCTTGAGCTCGATGACCTGCTCCATGGTCATGTCGGGGGTCAGCGTGGAATCGGACTGAACGAAACCAGCCTTGTGATCCTTGACGGCCTTGACCATAGCAGCCTCGGACTCGGGGGTCTGAGAACCGTAAATGAAGGACAGGCCACCCTCGGTAGCGAGCGCGACGCCCATGTCGACGCCCGAGACGGACTGCATGATGGCGGAAACCATGGGGATGTTCAGGGTGATTGCCGGCTTCTCACCGCGCTTGAAGCGGGTTAGCGGCGTCTTAAGAGAGACGTTGTTGGGGATGCACTGCGAGGACGAGTAACCAGGAACCAGCAGATACTCCGAAAACGTGTGGGACTCACCGGGAAAGAACGTAGCCATGTTTCTCCTTTTTCCATGCGACCGGCCGGCTGCAGGCCTCGTAGGACCCAGCCCAACCTTGGGCGCCCAATACTGGCCAAGTATCTTAACGCACTTTGACTGCTACAATGCATGATTTAAGAAGAGCACACGAGGGCTTGACGCAGGCTTTGCGTTTGCCCAGCAAACACTTTAGCGGGAAGACGTGGAGCACATGGAGTACAAGACAACGGCAAAGTTGGTCATTCAAGCGTGCGACAAGGATCTGCCGGGCGTGTTCGGCCACGGCTGCGTCTTGCTGCTGCAGGGTATTGCCCGCGAGCACTCGCTCAACCGCGCCGCCAAAAGCATGGGCATGGCGTATTCCAAGGCCTGGCGCATCGTGAACGAGGCCGAAGGTCAGCTGGGATGCAAACTCATCGAGCGCGACGGCGCCCGCGGATCATCGCTCACCCCCGCCGGCGAGCGAGCCATAGCGGTCTACGAGGAGCTGCAGGCCGACATCAACAACGTCATCGCCTCAAAAGCCGACGACCTCATCGCCAGCATCAATGCAGAGTAGTCCTTTTGGGACTGAATTGTTGTCCACCGTGCCCTCGGATTGAGGCTCATGCCACAAAACGGGCCCATCTACTACGTTTAGCTGAATACCCTCGACCATACCGGACATTATGAAAATAAAACCGCTGGTAGACAGCTTGGCAATTTTCGAAATAGGCGGGTATGGTCGACCCCTATGGCTTAAACGTAGTAAATAGGCCGTTTTCGTGACACACACCCCGATTAGTTACTTTCGGAGCGCGTTGTCCAGGGTGGACGCTACAACCAGGGGGTCGTCGGTACCGGCGAAGAGGCGAATGGTGCTCCCCTGCTTGCCGCGCGGAGCAGAGAGTCGCGTCGTTGCGCCGCCGGCGGGCGATGTGCGAAACTCCCCCGGCAAAGCATCGAACAAATCGCCCGCACTGCGCTCGATAAGGTCAAACTCAACTGCCGGACCAAAGCCGTGCTCGAGGATTCCAGTTGCAACCGCATGGTCGGGATGCGAGCTCAGTCCAGGATAGCGCACGGCGTGCACCATCTCATTGGCAGCCAAGTACTCGGCCAGCGCACGTGCGCGGTCGAAATGTGCCTGCATGCGGGCATCGAGCGAGTCCAGCCCGCGCTCCAGCACACCGGCCTCATCAGCAGGCAAATCAAGTTTGACCAAGCCACGGCCCTCAAGCAGAGCATGCGCGCACTCGGCAGCAGCATCCACACGATGGCGCTTGAGCTGCGAGCGCGCGACCGATATGGCAACCAACTTGTGCGGAGCCTCACCGGCGCACACGCGGTCAAGTGCCTCGAGCGACAGCACGGCACCCAAGCGCAACGGATCGCACCCAAAGACACCAGCCACGGTGTTATCCACCACGAGCAGCGCATGAGCCTCACGCGCGGCACGTCCTAACGCGCGCAGATCGGGCACGCGCAATCCAAACCCGCCAATAGAGTTGACGAACCACCACAGGTGCGGCCCCTCGACCTCAAACGAAGCATCAAAGCCCTCGGACGCAGCAGTAAACGCCGCAACCGACGGCTCCTCCACCATAGCCACGTCGCAGCACTCAAAGCCGCGCGCAAACGCATCGGCAAAGTCATCGGCAAACGCAACCAGGCGATCGCCGGGACGTACAATCCCCAACAGAGACAGCGCCGCCGGCACATGCGGCGCTGCAGCAAGACGCGCCTCACGCGCGCCGGCCCTTGCAGCCCAGGCCTCTTCTAGCTGCTGTACGTCCACGCGGCACCGTCCCTTCATAAGCAAAAAACCCACGATGCGGGTGTTCCCCGCATCGTGGGCAACGGCTGCAGTATAGCGCCGATAGGCGACGAAACGCCTAGATGCTGAGCGTGTGATAGGTCACGCTCGCACCCGGAGCGTCAACGGTCACGCCATAGGCCTCGGGTGGCCAAAAGCGTCTGCAACGTCGAGCATCTCAAAGTTGGCATCCCAGCTGTCAAAGATACGATGCACCAACACCGCGAGTTCCTCGGCACACAGCAGGGGAAACGGCGCATCTGCCGCACCCTGAAGCGCGACCGACCCGCCCGAGCATGCCTCGAACAACGGCATCAAAAATGGGTCGGTTAATGCCGGCGATGCGGTATACAGATACGGCACGCGCAGGACTTTGGCTTGGATGCCGTCGCGCGATGCATAGTAACGGCACAGGTCGTTGGCAGCGCGGGCGATAATGCCCTTGCCCGTCTGGGCCCCACTGGCGGCCGTGGCGTCGTCGTCACATCCGCCAGTGGTGCCCTCTGCACCCGCGGGCCCCGCAATAAACAGCAGCTGCACATTGCGTCCCATACAGGCACGAAACACCGAGCGCAGCAGCCCAATGTCGCCAAAAGTCACGGTATGCGGGGTGAGGTAGGTAGAAAGGTAGACCACGCGCTCAAATTCGTAGGCCTGGTCCAGGTGCTGGAGGAGCTCTTTCCACGAAGCATGGGGCGACGACTCATCGCGGCGCGCGTCCTGCGCGGCTACGACCTACACATGGTCGCCGGGGAACGCCTTGGAGCAAAAGTCATCGTCAACATATGCGGTGTTGCCAACAACCAGCACTTCCACGGCGTTCCCCCTCCCCAAAAATCTACTTTTGCCATAGTCAAACATGCGTATTGTACGCTGTAAAAGCGAGCCAAGGCGCCTTTAAGGCTGTTTTAAGAACTTTTTAGAGGATGTGAGAGCGGCAACTCATTCGACTTAGATTCATCGAGGAAATGCTATTCGCTCTGAAAAGGCACATCGCAATCTGCTGACAGCTCTGCAGGGAGAATGGCAGGCAATGTAAGCGCTCCCATGGGTGAAAGTCCAGTAACAACCATCAAATAGCTCTTTGCATGGGCATATGCCATCGAAATAGCATTTGAAAGAAGGTAGTGACGCGCCTCGTCATCGGGAGAGTTCATTGGCATTTGCGCTGAAACCGAGATGGATACTGTAACGCCAGCGTGCATCTTCTCCTGTGCACCTTCGTCTCTGTCAAGGAGGCTGCCAATTACGCACATCTTTAGACTTGCGCGTGCATCATTACCTTTTTTCGAAAGATGGACATCTTGGTAGCTAACGTCAACTTTTAATTCCATGTTATCCGAGGGCGAATCCTCGATATGGAAATCGGAGTCAACGACGAACAAATGAACGACTTGAATCGGAGCAATAAAATCCCCACTCATGCTGCCAAACCTCCGGAAATCATCTCGAGATTCACATGCGAGGACGGACGCTCGTTCCTAAAAGACCATTGCTCTCGCACGAAATTGTTGGATGAAAGAAACGGTAGCTCTTTAGAATAGCTAACGGTAACCTTAGGAACGATATTGATACCCAAAGCAAGCTCGAACCTAGCGATCGTCTTCAGCGTCATATTGGGCTGAGAATTCAACAGCTTCGAAAGCGACTGAAGGCTCACGCCCATACGCTTTGCCAAATCGCTTTTGCTTAAACCCAGACGCTTCATCTCGCGATGAACAATAAACTCGATATCTAGCGCGTGTTCATAAGCGCGTGTTTCGCTGGTTTCTGTATCGGCGTAAAAATCAGATAAATCTACTTTATTCATTGTGTTCTCCGTTTCGAAAGCCAAGTATAAAAGTCAAGGCTCAGATTCCAGAAGTTGACGTGCTATTCTGGCCGATCATTGTTCGAGCGGTTAATTTCCGCTTAGGGTCTGACAACATTTTCTGGAATTGAGAGTTGTCGGGAGAAGCCGTCAATTCCCAAAACGGTCGACCCTTGAGGTCTCTATATTCGACAAGATCATATCCTTCTGCCAAAGGGCACCTCCCATTTCTAGATGAACTTAACTTATAGGTTAAGTTCATCCATTTAAATACATATAACGAGGTCCAGACAAGATTCCTCTGCCCCAATCGATAAACAAACCAGTCGAGCTTATGCAAAATCCGGAAGTGTGCGGCATATTCTAGACACGTCAACCACACTGGATAGTGGCAACGCTTCTACCTGCGGGTTCTTTTCATGAAAAGGACGATGTGCTCGAGGGTTCCAAAATTTGCCGCATGCTTCCGTCGGGCGTTTCCGGAAGTGCGGTGAAAAACCGAGATCGACAGACCAGACCCCTGTTTTAGCCTTCCGCGACCTGCGGTTTTGTTGCCGAAATTCGGTTTATGCTCGGAGGTTTCCGATTTTTCCCCGCACTTCCGAAAAGCACCCTTAAACCGCGCGTCCCGAAGCGGAAAACCGCCGGATATTTGTTCTCCCCAAATGAGATCCTTGTTTTGCCTGGCCGAATCTTACATCCAAACAAAAAAAGAGGACCGACGCATCAACCCTCTTCAGGTGTCGCCCGAAGGCTTCCAGCGCAATTGATTTAATTCTAATCGATATCACTTGTTTGACCACGATCACGTCAACCAGTAGAAGCCGCCCATGCTCGATCATTCCATTGCCGGGATGGTGCTTGGCTAGTACGTCACACATTGCATACATGAAAAAAGGGCAACACTCTCAATTTGAAAGCGTCACCCTTAAAGCTCCCAAAGAGCTTTTGTATTGCAGGAAGATACTCTACACTATCTTCCCTTGATTGGCGGGTCGAAACAGACACCATTGTGATTTCAAGCAGAAAGCGTTATATTAAGTATGCATTTGCACGTGGTGTTCGCACTATACGCTCAGATGCCATAGTTTACAAAGATGGCCTTCTTCATAGACGCTAGGTGGGATTACTCACTAGTAGCCGATATGTCGAAGGCCTTCTTGTACTTAAGGAAATCATACATTCTAATAAGCCGTTTCAGCTCGCTATTACCGTGGATTATCTTGCGATCGTCCATGATGAGCGCCCTCAGATATTCAAGCAACTTATTTAGATCGATCTCATCTTCTTCAAGTAGCACAAGCTTTTTAAATGCTTCCTCAAAGCCTTCGTTAGCTATAACAGACTGAACCGAGTGTCTAATTCCCGAATGATGATAGCTACCTTTTGCCTTTCGTAGGCTGTTGTTTAGAAAAGCATCTAAATCCTTCTTCTCATCTATTTCCTTTAGCATCCTTGGATTAAGAACTTCCCCTGAATACGCGCTTAAATACTTATACATGGGCAAACCACCCGAGTTAGAAGCAAGCAGCGAAGGAAGGTATTCCTCGACGGCAAGCTTAGGAGCAACATGTTCGTCATCAAACACAACATCACGATATAGAAGTTCGGCTTTGACCATATGCCCGTGCCCTAAAGAAGCATTCGCAACACCGATACCCAGCACAAGATGCTGTCCCTCCGGAAGTCTCTCGAGGTCGCTAAAACTCGCTTCAACTACCAGAGAGTCATTCGGATCGCCCTCATCAGCCAAGGCGTAGATGCTCCTGCGAAGCTCACGAATGATCCTGGGCGAGAAGGAGCATTTGGATTGTCCAATTGCTTCATACACTGCACCAAAATCGTTCGTCCTAATCTCGGTCATGCTTATCTCGCCAATACCTGGAAAGGTAAACGAATGAGTTGAGGTTGCGTTTTCTCCCCTAGTAAGGAAGATAAAGCGCTTTCTAAGCAACGCAAGATTGTTAGAACCGAGGCAGCGCGAAATCGACATGAGGATAGCTTGGATATCGGGGTCGTTAAGGGAATAACCGATAAAAATAATTGGGTATTCCATAAAAATAGTTAACAACTTGGCAGCCAAGTAATCCTGTGTTTCGGCGAGTTTTGCGTAATCTGCCTCCTCAAGAACCATAGATTCAGGATTATCCATAGAACCGTGGATCTTATAGATTTCACCCATTTCAAAAGTTCTGTGAAAGACGAGATCGTCTTGGCCAACAAAAACTTTAAACTCGGGAAATAGCGACTCCAGGAGACAGTCATAGTTGGTTGTTATAACTCCAGAGATACGCCGCCTGCCAACCTCTCTCAAGATATCAAGCTCATGCGTCATATATTCAGGTTTGAACGAGGATAACCTCTCGGCCGCCATGATCTTTAAAATAGATTTACGCTGACGAATGTCCTCTACATGATCGTTTCTAAAAGAAGCGAAGCGAGGGTCCTCAAGAACAGCTATGCGCATATCCTTATCAAGCATCGTCGCGGCAGAGGGCAATGCGCTATTGTCAGACTCATCTGGACAACGTGCCAGGTACGAGTCAAGCCGAAAGGGATCATCGGAAAGACGGGAACAGAGGTGCCTTAACAAACCAACCCAATCGTCGGTACCCATGTATCTACGGGAAAAGCCCGAGCCGACGAATAAATATGGGCTACGCCCCACCCCATTTATCAAACGTACAACGCTTTCTACAATGTCATCTCTTCCGACTTCCATCTAGCGCCTCCAAACAAGCTACTTCCATAAGTATAGAACATATGTTTGGATTTTACTAGAATTGCAAGACTTCATCGGAGACAAAGCTGCTCGACAATTGAAAATTCGAACCGCACAGGTGACCCAATATTCAGCAGTGTTCCGACGAGCAAATATTCATTTCGCGCCTCAGGCAATCTAGCGCAGCGGCATCAGTTAGAACGCCATGACTCTCTAGGAGTTCGATAAGTTGAGCGAAAGTCTAAAATTCCATCGCCAAAGTAACTCCTAAAATCAAAGGGCCGTTGCCGATAACAACCAAACAACGACCCTCCTTTGTCATCGCCTCACGTAGAGCCCACGACAACTGCATCACTAACTGGATGTTAACCTAGATGCGCAGTAATTGCGCATCCAAAAAAGTTAATCATGTAGCAAATACTCTTCGCGTTGAAACTAATGCGAAGCATTTTCGCGTCCGTGCACGAGAATGCGCAATCAATATGCGGAAAGGCAAAGATGATTCACCTAGCTAACAACCATCCAGTCACTACCGACAGTACTCGAAATCTTCGAGGAATCGCCGATGCACACGATGGTCGCCGAAGCGCCGGGCACATACTTGGCCTCAAGAACGGAAACACCTTGCTCCTTAAGCCTTAAGGTCGTCTCGGTTATCTGGGTTTTATTCACATCATTTTTGCTGACCAGTTTAACGCCATTGCCATCATTTTCATTCAGGCAGGATACAACCGTATTGTAATCGGCCCAATAACAGTACTCCCCAGAAAGCCATCCAAGCTCAGTGGCGCATATCGATCCAGTCGCAGAAACCGTCTTTGGAAGCAATCCGTAGCGCTGCCTTTCCTCAAATTCAAGAACATCGCAAAATACGCGATTAGCATTAAGTAATCTCGTTCCACAATAGTCCCCGTAAAACGGCGCAAAATGATTGCGGATAGTCCGCGACAACATACAGTAATCGTAGGTGTAGTAACACTTGAAGATTCGTAGGGCGTCTCCCCCTGCCCCTTCGGCAGAACGGGCGAATTCAACAAGAAACTGGTCCCACATGCGCTCAATATAGGGAATTGCGAGTTTAACGCTATCCATATCAGACAAAGGAGCATCGCTCGTCTGCTGCATTATTCCAGTGGTTTTTGCCAAATGGAAATGAGCTGCCATGCGCTCGATCGTTCGGATAAACTCGGGCCGATTCCCGTCCTCAATCGCCATAATTGCAAAGAAAACACTTCTCAACAGAAGATCACTTGAAAATCGCTGAGGTAAGAGATCGCCATATTCGCGCTCGTATGAGAAGAGCCTGGCCTCACCCGTATCGATTGAAGAGTAACCAAATACGGAGTCCGAAGGAACGACATATGATGGAGCGGCATTTGAGTACACACGGCTAAACTTAATTTGATAACGCTTAAAAAAGGTTGAAATCCAAAAGGTCACAACACCAAATAATGCCAGCTCAAACTCAAAGGCAATACTCGAAGTATCAAGCACATCTAGCCCCTGGCCTCCGAGATAGCCATCGATAACAAAGTGATCGAATGCGACGGACAGCAAAAGAGACATGAACGCCTCGAATGAGAAAGGAAGAGTCCGGTACCGCAATTTACCCCTTGCATGCTTGATTACCCCAAGAAACAACCAATAGAAAAGGGTAGGCATGTATCGCAGCGAAGGACCTGGAACTGAAAACGCATCGCAAATCGCAGCCATAATAAACACCGAGAGCTGGCAACAAATTGTTGGAGCGAGAATTCGGTAGGCAACGTTCAGCCTGCCCGACTCATCGGAGGGATACAGTTCTTCGACGGTGTATTGCCCTCCGATCGCCAAGGGCCCAGCAAAGCGGACAAGCTGAACGCTCGACAAACCGATAAAGACATAAAAGACAATCCAATGAATAGTGACCGATTCCACCTGTAAACAATCTCCTCAGGTCATACGCTTGCGATTAATTGTAGATAGACAGAATTGAACAGGAAGCAACAATATTTGAAACTGTTGTTTTGCGCACCCCGGATCAACCAACATACCCCAGAAAGGTCGCTGATGTTGACTGGGGTTCCCGTAAAACCCCAACAAAAAATGTGCGGAGTGCCGGCCTGAAACTGCCTTCGGACCCTATTGGCTGCACACCGAGAAGCTCCGCTATGAAACGCCCCCTTTACCACCCGCTCTGTGCGACCGCGTGCACGTCCATGGTCAACGCGACGATGCCTATGGCAGCCATTGCAGAGGGGGTTCAGCCTCAGAAGGCCGCCGAGCAGCAGGCGCAAGCCGTGAGGTCGAGCTCAGCGTTGCTTTTGAATGCAGAAAAACGAGTCCGAACGCAGCGGCGTCCGGTCCTCTTGGCAGGTCCCATCTTGGGTTGATGTCCACAAAACTAGCCCTTGCGGTCGGTTAAACAAGTTTCAACAGCCTTTGATACTCTCCGGGATCACGCATACGCATAATATCCATGTATGTTCTGCTTTTTGCGACCATGATATCGTCGAACTTGGATAGGCCGTGCCCGCTCGCTCTTGTGACAACCATGCGGTCGTCGCAAAAATATGAAAGGAAGGTGTCCTTGCCGGGATGGTGTATCCGTCGGACGTCGAGCACGTTCCGGAAGTCATAGTAAAGTGCGGCGTTGGCGGTTTCCTCAAGTTCAGGCAGTCTGTCGATGCCTTCAAAGCGGCAAGGATAAATTAGCAGCAAGTTTTTCGAATGACTGATTGAGCGAAGAAGTCCTCGGGCCTCACGGTCTTCTTCGCTCAATTGTTTATTACTCTCAGTTTTTAGAAGCTCGTCAAGCTTGGCGAGGCTGTAATCCCTGAGAATTGCATGCAGGCGTAAGCCTCTCTGTTCTTTTACATGACTTCTGCAAAGTTGTTCTAAAGTTATTCCGCGGTCTGAAACTCGCCTTGACGAAGTGAGACTTACGGCGCGCATCATGGATTTTCCGAAGATGAGCTTGAAATCTAACTGATACGCGTCTGATACCGCATCACACTCCCCATTTGCCTCGGATACGGGCGCATGAAACTCCGCACCTCTGGTCAGTTCCTTGAAAGCGTTAGAGTGGTTGATGAGCTCGCGCGTCCATTCCTCGTATGTATATAACGGACGCCCAGAATAGTCTTGCATGAGGTCCTTAACAAACAATTCTGGGGTAATCATTGCGGATTTAAGTCTCTCGGCTCCGGGAACGGCTTCAATAAGCCTCTTATCTATCACTGTGGCCTCCTCTTTGCGGTAGTTTTACGGATGTTGACGGAAGCCGTTCCAGCAGGGTACGCCAAAGTTGGCCGAGCGAGCGGCCCGTCCTGGCTCGGAAGGGTCCGTGCCTTCGCCTAGAATACGCGCACCATGGCGCGTTCAGGCCGCTTTCGGGGTTATCCTGGCCGTTTCCATGGCAACCTCGCGCTACTTCTCGGAGAGGAAGATGGCCGAGTTGCACGACGCGGCGCTGCGAAGGGGAGCATCGTGCTGTCATGACTGGGCCGAGCTGGAAAAGACTGCCGGGAAGATGGTCGAATCCAGCCTTGAGCTTGCCGACAGAGTGGAGTCGGCCTAGGATATCGATAGATTCCGGATCCTGGACACAGGGGCCAAGGAGTCCATTACACCAACTTTCGCGACACTACCGTTCTTGTCATATCATTCTGATGTTCGGCTCGAGTTTCAGAGACATCGTGCCACGACGACGTGAGGGCACATCAATTATTACCTAGTGATCGGAATTGGCCGATATCGATTAAGTATTTATGGCTATGAATGATCTGGCGTTAAAACTATCGTCTACCGAGCACTCAAGCGTTTAATCTTCCTGTAAATCTTAGACTCATCGGGGGCAATCGGATCATTGGGAAACGCCTTTTGGGCTCTCGCTACGTAGGAAAGAAAGTTCCCGTAGCGGAAAAATGCAGAAGAGTCGGAGCCAGCCGATGGGCACAACCCTCTCCCCTTAATACCAAGCGGCGAATAATGTTGATACAGAGCGGAGACGCGCTTTTTTGATGCGTGCCTTCCCTCCCCCTGATTAGAACGCGCAATCGCACTGGCTGCCTCACGGAGACGCTTATGGTACCTTCCAACCGTAGACTGTCGAAGTCTTACAACGCGCCCGTCAAAGTCAAACCCCAAGAAGCTAACTTTCTGTGCCGGATGTGCACCGGAGTACGAAAGGACCTTACCCGTACGAACGCTTTCAAAATCAAGCTGAGCAACCCCGCTGCTATCAACCCGGAACGCTTTGGTTTTCTCAGGCTGCAGTTTAACGGAATCAACATCGGTCATTAGATTGATTGCCTCTACAAGTGCATCAAAGCCAGATTTTGGAACGGCAACAATAAAGTCATCGCAATAACGAAGATACAAGCCACCAACCCGTTCAACGGCAAGCCTGACTTTCATATCGATATCGGCCATATAGATGTTAGCGAGCACTCCACTTGCAGCAAGACCCTGAGGAATGCCGAGATCAATACCCGTTCGCCGCCACGGCCTGGTGATGACTTTACTTTTGTTTGCAAGAAACTCAGACTTTGGCAAGATAACATCCAGCTTGTTAAGTTCGCGAATAGACTTGAACCGAAGATCGATAGCCGCATCACTAATCGTTTTCTCCCGAGCAGGATCGATTACTGGCCATGGCAATTCATGTCGAGCAGCCAAATCACCAATAGGCCAGCACGAATAGCGGAGGATATTTTTAATGACTTGATAGTGATCGTCCGGCAAGCGTCCACTGGGAAACAACGAACGCAACGACGCCATTAGATGGACATGGTTTAAGTTGTCGAAGAAGCTCTCGAAATCACCCGTAAGCACAAAAGCCGAATCTTGCACACGCATATAGTCGAATGCCTTTTTAGCTGAGGAAATATTGCTACCAGCAGTTACGGCGCCGTCTGATGAAAGCGAAGAGCGGTACGCTACGGCAACCTCATCAAACTCTTCGGCAATAGCCTTCTTGTTATATAAGTCCGACCACAGATAAGAGTAGTACTGGAAGACGCGGTGATCGAAATGCGAGGCATAAGCGATATTACGAACCTTGCAGCTTCGCTTGCCTCCACGATACCGAACAGTAATGATCTCGTTGGAAATTAAAGGGTAGAGCGCGTGATTGGAAACGTACTCTGAATCTAAAATCTTGGCCTGAACTTCGGCAAAAGAGACCCTATGATCGAAATGGGCATATGAACTTTTGGAACTATATCGAGGAATACGAGTGATATCGAACTCGACCAAAATACCCCCAAATAAATCAACCTGTCCGGATCAACAAGCGGCGGCTAACCCTCCCCGGACAGGCTAATCAAAGGCGCAGCAAGTGCAACCAACGCTTTCGCGGCCACCTAAAACAATGCTTGCCTATGCGATACTAGACGAAAGCGAGGAATTGGTACTTATGACCATCGAGGCTCTTATCCAGCTAGCAGCAGGCAACGCTGGTGTCAATGTTGCGAACGTCGGAATTTCGTCGTTTGCGATATTGACGGCAGTAGCGTACCCCATCGCCAGTTCGCGATGGGCACCAAGCTTTATTCCCCATTCTTGCTTTGCTTAAACAGGTTATAAGAAATCGGCTCATGCAGTTAACAGCGCCTTGATGCACACCCAATTGTCTTGACGGCGGTCGCATCGAAAATGCCGATGCGTCTCTACGGATACAAGCGCCTCCTCATCTAATGCATGCACACGGTCCGCGAGACAAAATCGCCGACAACACCGTGAAAATCCCGATATGCATAATCTAGAAGTTTGGATGCACAGACAGGTGGAGTGGCATTGTTCAGCATGGCCGCTTCGCACTCCTCGCCGACGGGTGCATCGCCGAGGGCGAAGACATCAGCGCACAGCGAGGCAGAGGACCAACTCCTCCCCCTCCCCAACATTCCCCAGAAAGTTCCCTGATGTTGACTGGGGTTCCCGTAAAATAATCCCCAACAAAATATGTGCGGAGTGCTGGCCTGGAGCTGCCTTCGGACCCTGTTGGCTGCTCACCGAGAGGCTCCGCTATGAAACGACCCCTTTACTACCTGCTCTGCGCGATCGCGTGCGCGTCCATGGTCAGCGCGACGATGCCCATGGCAGCCATTGCGGAAGCCATCCAGCCTCAGGAAACCGTCGAGCAGCAGGCGCAAGCCGCCATCACGAGCAGCGACGCAGGCAAGTCTGAAGATGGCACCAACACAAATGCGACAGCAGATACCGTAGAGGACAGCACCGCAACATCCACTGACACCAGCGTCATCAACACTGAAAGCGCTGACGCCGCCACCACCGCAACCGACACCCCCACCCCATCCCTCCACGCCCAAGCCACCGGCACGCCCGAGGCGATCTCCGCCGCGGCAGAAACCACCTACGCCCACTCCGCCACGGCAAGCCAAAACGGCGTCACCTTCACCGTCTCGTGGAACGACGCCCCCGCGGACACCGCGACGACCTTCCACGTAACCCAAGCCAACGGCTCGTCCCAGGCCAAGGCGCGCATGGACGTGCCCACCTATTGGGACGGCGGCAGCCAGGAAAGCGTCTGCGACCCGTCGCGCCAGGCATGGGCCAGCTACTACAGCCTGGGCACCACGGGCCACGACTTTACCTTTGACTTCACGGCATCGGGCACGTACCGCATCTACTTCTACTTTATGGACAACGACAGAAACGACCCCCAAAACGACAAGGGGATCTACTACCTGCGCACCACGGCGGAGGTAACCGTAAACGACGCCGCCCGCCCAAGCGTCACGCAGATCGTCAACGACGCCGTGGCCCAGTGCAGGCAAGAGGCAAACGGCTCGGAATACGACATGGCGCTGTGGCTCCACGACTGGACGCTCGACCAGCTGGAGTACGACCACAGCCTCAACTGGTGCTCAGCCGAAAGCGGCCTCACGCGCCACCAGGGCACCTGCGAGAGCTACCAGCGCATCTACTCCAAGCTCCTTGACGCCGCGGGCATCGCCAACGGCCGCATCACCGGCAACGGCCACACCTGGAACGCCGTAAAAATTGACGGCAAATGGTGCCAGATGGACTTAACCTGGGACGACACCAACGACAACTGGTACGGAGACCTGGAGCAACACCTTGCCGTTGCGCGTGCGGTCTACTCCAGTCCCCCGTGCTCCTGCTCGATGAATGCACATCGGTCCTCGACCCCAAGACCGAGTGAGAAATGCTGGGCCGCATGCGAAATCTCGGCCGCACCGTCATCATCGTCACGCACAGGCCTACCGCGCTGGAGGTTTACGATCGAGTTGTAAGCCTTGAACCCAAATGAGGAGTGGATCGCTGCGGTTGTTTTCGACAGCGCTCTCGCCATACTCATTGATGCGCGAGACACAAGGTGACTCAATCCCGCACGATGGTATTTGACGGATAGCCGAATATATGGGTCGTAAATCAAGCCCCGAAAGGAGGTAAAGATATGTACGAGACGACTCAGCACTATTTGGACTCACTGCTTGCAATCGCGTTCCCGAACGGCCAGGCCTTTGTTGAGCGCCAGGACTTGCCTTTGGCAAAAAGGCTTATAGACCTCGGTTTGGCAGTAAATCGAATTGAGTATGCTGACTGCAGCGGAAACCGCTGGATTTGGTTGAACAAGTCGGCAATGAGGCTCTAAGTCGAGACGCAAATTGCTCAAGGCTCAATGAATAGCGGCTCGTCGTGAGTATTTGCTCGCATGAGCATTGCCGAATATCGCGAAACAGCACCGCCGTTATTGCGCTTGGGCACCGGGGCCGACATGGATCCCGCTGCCCATTTATTGCTGACATTCGACGCCGCGGCGCTACCGCATGTTGGTCTCGCCCATGACGACCTGCTCGGCGAGCCGTTCTTCGTTAAGCAGGCGCCAGGGTGCCGCCCTTACACCAACATTTTCGACGCGAGCATCATTTTAGGAAAGAGCCTGGCCCCATATCGTTAGAGCCAATCCCGATTTAGCCTCTTGAAAATGTCCCGACCGAATTAAAATAGGCAGAAAAGAGTTCCATTCACTTCGCACTGAAGCAAGACGTATAAGTACTAATGTTTGTCCCGAGATGGCCTTTTTGCCTTCGAACCACTGCCGAACTGCTTGATCTTATTGGCGCAAAGCTCTGTTAGGGGCTCGCCGATTGCTGCTTTGTAATTGAAACCAAGAAGTTGCATGGTTCGAAGGGTATCAGCGGAAATAAGCTGACGAAACTGGTCAAACGCCATCGCCGTTGCGCTAGGCGAAGATGGTTCTTCACCGTCCGATTGCATTGAAACAAATATCTCCAATACACGAGCTATGGTGGCATCAAGGCTCTGAATGTCGTCGTCGCTAATCTGAACACGCTCAAGCTCAGCCTTATACGCTTGAGCGATTCTTAAAGCCTCAGAGCGCTCTTCAAGAAGTTCATCGACGAGCTCATCATATGCGGCGCGCACTGAGGCGGCGTCCTTATCTCCCTTAATTGCTTTAACCTTTGTCGCTACAGCAGAGGCCGTACCTTTTGCCGCAAGAACAGCAAGAGAACTTCCAAGATCGACTAAAGCCTGCGTTGTATATGGATCCATAGCCCACCTTTCATTGTTTAAACGCTAGCCTTAAATTGGTATAAGGGTAGCGCAGCATTCATAGCGTAAGAATAGATGCCGTCAACTGTTTTGATGCGGCACAACCAAATCAAAATCAATGGGAAGACCGAGTTCATAGTGGTTAAACGGCGACACATCAAGCTCATCAAGAGTACCGTTTCCGCGACGGACCCATGATTTTCCCTTTGCACACACACAGGCAATCTCGACCAGCGGATGTCGATGCATTCCGTAGAAGCCGCCCATATCGATAGATACCGAATGAAGTCCCGGAGGAATCAAATCGAGTATTTTCCTGTATTGATATGGGGATTCCAAATCCTCACCCTTGCAGCACCCCGCTCCATGGGTGACGACAATTGTCGCAACCACCTCATATACGGGAAGATCGCTGTCGTTGCGAATTACGATACGCGCATCACCCGTAGGATCTCTTTCAAGCCATGCAGCAATCGAAGATGGCTGCGCTAACTTCTCGGCCGTTTTCAGGCGCTTGTCATCTGTATTCATATGCCTTGTGTCGCGCCAAACAACATATATCGTTAGACAAAGTGTGACAGCGGCGCAAAACGCCTGAATGCCAGTATAGAGGACAGTCATGATGCGCGATCTTCCACGAAATCGATTATTACCAGCCCAGCATAATCGCCGATAAGCAAAGCCAAGCAAACCGGCAATCACTCATTAATCAGCTTGACGTTGCTCAGCAAAACGGGAATACCGTTGCCGGCGTATCCTTTAGTGCTGTAAACCCTAAACTCAAGCCAATCATATTCAGATAAATCAATTTCACCTGACGGAATATCAGTTGGTGCAGAATTCATCGTAATGTGATCTTTTTGCCAAATCACTTTTGATTCGGATCCGTCAACAGAACCCCTTAATTCAAATCTTGCCTCATAGTTCTTCAGACTAGTCGTATTTTCTAGGTATTCAACAGCAATTGTGCCATTCAGTGAACGGTATTTCTTTCAATTATAAAATGAAATAACAGAAGGAGAATCAGCATTATAAGGACGGCCAACCCAAGTATCGTCACTTGAATAACTATTGCCAGCAGTGTCTTTTTGGGAACCTTCAATCAGCTCAAAACAATTGGAAGAAGCAACCGTAAGAGAGGTCGACGCCACTTCGGAAACACCTTCGAGCTCATCCAATAGGTCATTGATTCTTGCCGAATCTTTCACAATCTTCGAAGCAGCCTTCAAAACGCTTTTTGCATCATCATACTTTTTTGATGAGACCAGCTCGTTAGCCTTGGCTAAAATCTCATCAGTGTAGGCAGAAGAGTACTCTGCAAAAGCAACAGCACAGTCTCCAGATTTCTTAGAAGCCTTTGACAGCGAAGTCAAGGCTTCCTCATGTTTACCGGAATCCCAGGCAGCGGTAGCGTCAGCAAGAACCTGTTTACCCGCTTCCACATCCTTGAGGGCATTGAGTTCCGCCTCGGCGTTAGCATAATCCCTATAAGCGCTTTCGAGGGCTTCGTTAAGGCTCATGCTTTCTTCCACGGAATCAAAGCGCTTAGACAACTCGCCAACCATCACAGACTGACCATGCAACTCGCCAAGATACGCCGACAGGAGGCACGGTATTATTGCAAGCAAGAGATTAAAAATAATCGGATGATTGGCATAAAATCGAGACTCTTTAGTGCTGGAATCTTTATCAGCCATTATCTCTCCTAGTGCAAAACAAACAATATGAATACAGCACCCCTCGAAGCATAAATAATCTGGCCACTGTTTCAAACGATAACAGTGTGCCGACCCATCCAATCAGCCAGACGAGTTGACAGTCAACCTACTACTTCTGGCATGTTTTAGAACCCTATTGCTCAGCAGCATGACAACCCCCAATAATCAGTCAACCAGATTGAAAGGTCAACGACCGGATTAAACGTCATGCTCCAGGCAGTGAACGACTGAAGTAATAGTAAACCCTGACATTTTTAAAGTGAGCATCGGCCTATTAATATTCGCCGAACGGTAGAGAGTCGTTCAACCTCCTACCGATTGCTATTACCACTGACTAGCAACGCTGGCCTCATTATCTAGAGTACCGGCAGCATCGCAATCTAACCACAATCCATCAAGCAAATAAGCACGGCAGGATGGAGAGCAAATGAGCCGAATCCGATTATTTCAGAAATTACTGAGCTGAATGAGCAGGTAGTCAGCCTGCTCTCAATGGCCCGAAAAACTCAAAACAGCAGCCAGCGAAACCGATCACCTCTTAAATTGAGCTAACAGTCACTTACCGGAAGTAGCGCCCTGGTTGTTATAGACGGAAACATCTACTTGAAAACCAGTAGAAGAAAGGCTGGTTTAACAGTTGTTCATTAGTCTGGCCGCCCTTCTTTGCCTCAAACGCCGATGAGCTGCCCACTGAGATCAGTGAGCAGGAAAACAGTTGCCTCAAGAAAATCTGACCCAATCGAGGTACAAGCCAGAAGCACTTCGGTCTCAGATAAAATTCAAAATGATCAAACTGTCAACGTTTTTACCAATGAAAATCTACCAGCGGTAGATACATGCTATCCACCGAAAAATCATGCTGAGAAATCCTGTTTCACGTTCGAAAGCAACCGCCACCATCTATTATTAGCACAAGATAAAGGCACGATTTCAATCAAGGAAGGCGCCCGGAGACCTTAACTTTTTTGGCATATGGCACAAAACAAGTGTCATTCAAAAAGCTGATAGGAAAACGGGCCCCAATCAACCGAAAACCCGCTGGGTGTTACAGGAAACGCCAAGAAGGCAGCCCAGCAAATGGCCCACTACTAGAAAGGATGATCATGTACGCAGTTATCACTCGCACACGCTATAGATAAATAGTGGAGGAAAATATGGAAGAAGAAGTCGAGGGTATTCCATATAACCATTAGTTAGCAGACGTTAAAGTTCGTGAGTCAGGCCACACAATATGTTTTCAGTTTCAGCTCCAGTCATGAACTGGAGCTATTTTTATCCGTCCATTGCTAATTGTTGTTCTTGAATATACCGAAGATTATTGAGCCCAGTTTAGAAACAGTTGACGGCCCCTGAACCTTTAGTCCGATCTCTTTATTTATTTCATAGCCTCTATCAATTTTTAACTGATAGGTCTGAACCCCACGATCGATCTCACGCTCACGTTTGCCCCATACTTCCATTAGTTTAGTTATATGGGTATAGCTGAAATTTCCTACTTCCCTGCCATTGTTTACGGAACACAAAAAGGGGAAGACATAATTAACGGCTTTGAAGAAAGGCCTATGAAACGACGGGTATAGAACTTCCTCATTAACCAATCCGCTATTAACCATTAACGACAGCTGCTCCAGATAATTCGATAGCTCCGTAAGCGTTTTATTAAAGAGTGAAGCAAACATATCGCTATCAATGCGAGATCGATCGATGGGCGCATAAACGTCTGGATATAATTCTGCAAGCTTAAAGTACTCACCGGTTGCCTTTTCAAGGTTATCTATGTTTGCCAAATAAGACGATAAACCCTGCTTAATAGCCGAGCTTGAAATACCAGCTATGGCTATTATTTCTTTTTCGGAAAACGACCGCAGAGAATGAACCGATAAGCTCATAACGGCTTGAGCATAAATTGGAACCTCAGAAGAAACGAAGCTGAACAACTTCATTCCGGGCAGCACCTCGGCTCTAAAGGTGTCAGCAAAATTTATCGACCATTCAGAGGCTTTTATATATCTGTCGTTACGTAATTGCTTAACAGATAGCCGATACGAAACGAAAGCAGCAATGAGAGCACCGGCAGTCGCACAATCTGCCAATGTGCTCAATTCGTTTGAATAAGCTCCTAATAACCCCTGAAGCACAGCGTTCCCTATCAAAGTGACGGCTCCATACGAAGCCAACTAATCTGCATTGATTTAACGCCATGCACCAGTCAATGAGCGTATTCTGATTTTACTTCAGTTTTCCCATGTCGATCACGAGCGCGCCTCTTTCATAAACAAGGAAAGACAAAATGAGCAGCGGAAACACTCAAACAGAGTCAATCAGGTACTAATTTGTGTAAGATTGGTCGTCAATCATAGTCTTTCTGCCCAGGCATTCTAGCTCGGCAACATGGAGCCCGTTTTCTTCCTTCTTGATTTTCAACTCGAACGATTGCATATACCTGAAGCCCAGACAATCATAGAAAGCAATTCCCAGTTCATACTCCCCGATCGCAGAATCAGTTTGCGTATCTATGAAAATACCAAGGTAAAAACTCTCCCCATGATCAAGCGTCAAGGATCTAACGCCTCGCCAAACCGCACCTTTGCGATTAACGCCGACCTTTACATTGTTGGCGCAACCAGGGCCGACGTTCTTGAACCTCAATGGAACATAAATTGTCGGATTGGGTGTTGCGAGGCTAAGGCCCTCTATTGATTCAGATAGATAACTATGTGTAACACGCTTCCGCTGCTCACTGGTAAGACCGTCTTTATACTCAATTGTATTTCCAATTAGCACGTAGGTATCGCGTTCTTCAGCCTCATAATACTCTTTGGATTCGCTATTAGACCCCGCATCAGAGGAAGCAGATTCTTCAGGATCGCCTTCGCATTGCGGAAGATCTGATAGCCAGCCTTTCCTGTTTTTCTGCGTCAGCATAATCATTGAGAAATATGGAGCGGCGCTCATCCTGCTCTGCGTCCGTTGTTGATCCCAAGCATCAACGATACCGTAAACAATGCCCAAAAGGGCAATAAACGCTGCCCCCATGGTCCCACAGTAGCCAAGCATCTCGCCGGCACTCCACGGTGTTCTAATAACGACTTGTTGCGCGTCAACTGAATACAGGAACGCTATAACAAGTGGTGGAAGAAAGATAATGACCAGACTAGCTATAAATAGATTGGCAGTCTTCTTACTAAAGGCAAAGGTTTTGCCTAGCCGTTTCTTAAAGCCTTCCTTCATCTTGCCTCCCGATAGAAAATAGGATGCCGCGAAAAGCACCAATATGCAGCCAAAGAATACGCCCACAGAAAGCAATTGTAAGCGCAGCATATATGCCAACAATTCACCACTATCAAAAAGCTTCATCAGGCAGCAGATTGCCATTTGAACGCCCCCAAACAAGCAAAGTGAAGTTGGAATCATTCACAGAAGAGGAGGGGGCGCTATCGACCGAAACCCAAAAGCCGCCGAACGCCAAAACAGGATCGCCGAATAGAGGTCATTAATCCAAACCGTAAAGCTACTTGCTAACTACATTTTCTAGACCTAGAATTAGGTTTAGAAAATGTAGTTGATTGGAGATAGATGTTTGCTCAACAGCTTGACAGTTTAACGCCAAAGGGCCACCAACGACCTTGCTTTGCAAGCCCTTCTGATGTGCATCCGGATCTTTCCGAAGAGATGTTCAGGAAAGCACTGGAGTATGCACGAGACACCACGACCGTCTTGGATAACGGCTTCCTTCCCCCAACGGCGCGGGGCACCTTTATGTATCACAACACAATTGCCAAAATTTGTGAGTTGATGGCGGAAAAGGGTTGGAAGTCGGAGAGCGTTTAAAACCTACCTTATACGATCTCCGCAGACGCTAGCGTCAAGATTACCGTTGCCACAGGCGACGCCTCAACTGGCAAAAAAGGAGGATTTGGCCCAAAGCTAAAAGAGAAGGGCAAGACACCGTCAGTCGTAGACGGTCAAATGACCCTATTCGATCCTGATAATTACGCCGTGGATCAACAAGAAGGGAAATTGTGGTACCTGGTAATCTATGTGGACTATTGTCATCAAGAGATCCGCATGGAGCTCTCAAAGCCAGTCTTCGACAAAAACAACCAAGTCAAAGATTGGAGAAGCCGCATCATCATGAATCCCATTCCGCTGCAGGACGTCCAGATTTCGCTCCCGCCCGACGAAGAGGTGCCGACCATCAACATTTCGCCTGTTGAACCGAGTGAACCCGATTTGGCGGTTGGATAATAGCCAAAGCGTTCATGCGGACCCCCATATCATTAGAAATGACAACCGCTTTGAACCCACTATACGAATGAGGAAGTAAATGGAAGGCACACGCCTAACTCTTGCGCGAAAATTGAGAGGCTTTTCGAAAAAAGAGCTAGCTGAGCTTGTAAAGGTCACGCCCAAGTCTATCGCCGACTACGAAAACGACGCTACTAATCCGAGTTCTGAAATCGAGCAGCGCTTGATGCAAGCACTGCGTTTTCCCGAAGCATTTTTTAATTTACATACAACGGAGCCCATGCCAGAAAAGGCTATTTCATTTAGAGCAAGAACTAAACTCAAAAGAAGTCAAAAAGACATTGCAACCGCCGAGGCAACGCTTGCAACGGAACTATCCGACTGGTGCAACACCAAGTTCAACCTACCAAAAACAGACGTCCCCACCATAGAAGGCGTAGGCCCCGTTCTCGCGGCAGAAATGCTTCGTAAAGAATGGAAAATGGGAGAAGGCGCTATCCCAAATTTGCTAGCCCTCCTCGAGAGCCACGGTATCCGTATTTTCTTTGCCGGAGAAATCGGAAACGAAGTTGACGCCTTTTCATACTGGGAGCCAAGAACCGAATGTCCATATGTGTTTCTCACGACTTCAAAGAGTGGTGAGCGACGCAGGATGGATGCGGCTCACGAACTCGGACATCTAGTGATGCATCGAAATCTCGACATGGGAACTTCGGCTACAAAAGAAATCGAGGCCGAGGCGAACAGGTTCGCCTCGGCATTCCTAATGCCCAAATCGACTATGCTGAAATATACGCCCAGAGGCTTCAGTCTGCGGGATGCAGTAGCCCATAAAAAGCAATGGAAGGTATCTGTAGCAGCATTTATCTTTAGATCACACGACATTGGCCTGCTCACGGATTGGCAGTATCACAATCTTTTCAAGCAGTTAAGCGCGGCAGGATGGAGAACGGATGAGCCCAACGCGATAATTCCAGAACAGTCTGAGGTAAATAAGCAGGTCATCACCCTGCTCTCGAAGATGCCGCAAAAACTTAGTACAGCAACCAATGAAACTGCATTGCCCCTTGAGCTGTGCTATCAGCTGCTTACCGGAACAAGTGCGCAAGTTGTACTAGGTGGGAAAACGCCCACAAGCAAAACATGTAGACGAAAGGCCGATCTAACAGTGGTTCAGTAATCCAAGAGCGATCGCGTTGACGCGCTTCCGCACGGTCGAATACAGGCTGGATGCAGAGGAGGGGCTGCGGCACATCCGAGCCGAGTTCTCGGGGCCGAACGCCCCCTACAAGCAGACAGCCGCTACGGCACTACTGGATAATCTACTAGGCACTACTGAGTAATTTACTGGGTAGTGCCCAAGCGCGAGTTGGCAAGTCCGCCGAAGCCCAGAGAAACGGCTCCGAAGAATGAAGCGCCTTGCCGAAAAGGGGCTTCTCGAATGGGTCGGATTAAACCGGCACGACCCAGGACAGTACTATCGAACAAGTGGCGGGAGGTAAGTGCCTGCCCGCTACTGCTCGCGGTATTTATGCAGATTGGGAAACCGCCGCATTGCAAAGGACGGATTGGACTGAAGACGCCCTCAATCGAGCAGTTCCGTATGGCTTCCCAGTCACGTTGCCGTCAGCGTCAGCCTGTCGCCCTCGACGCGGCATATCAGAAGCCAGCCGGGGGCGAGGTGGCATTCCCTATGCCCCTTGTAGTTGCTGACGAGCTCATGGTCGTGAAGTTGCGCGGGAAGCTCCTCTTCTGGTTGGAGCGTCTCGAGCACATTCTCAAGCACCCGCATGTTACGGCCCTGCTTCTTCGCCCGCTTGTAGTCCTTCTTGAATTTGGCAGTGAACTCGAGCTTCAGCATGGGCTAGTTCTCATCGAGGGCGGCGATCATGTCGGATACCGTGTCGTACGGCCCGCTCACGCGGCCCGCCGCAGCGTCATCCATAGCGGCAAGGGTCTCGGCATTGAACCCGTAGGAGTTGGAGGGGTCGAAGGGAAAGCCGCCGCGCCTGTTGAACGCGGAGACGAACATGCGCAGGGCGTTGCTCGGGGAAGTACCGATGCTATCGCACGTTTCGAGGAATGCCCGCTTCTCATCGGGGCGCAGCTTCGTGGACACCGGCTCCATCGTCCGTGTGGCCATTGTTCCTCCTTGGTTTACTTGGTATTTCAGAGTTAACCATATTTTATGACTCCCGGCGTGCGTAAATACAAGAGTAGCGGCGTGTGACACCTAGAAGCGCAGCTCCCAGCAGGAATAGCGCCAGGGAGGCGGCGATCCAGCTGCTGTCGGCAGTCTTGGGGAGCGTGGCGGTGGCAGCGTCAGCGTTCTTGGCATTGGATGGCGTGGACGCCGCGGTCTTGATCGCTGTCGTTTTGGTCGTCGCGGTCGTCTTGGGCGTCGTAGACGCGGGCTTTAGGACGGGATCCGTTGCGGACCCGGCACCGGGCCGCTCAACGGCGGGGCCGGCACCGCCGGCCGGCTCGCCGGCGCCACCGGGCACCTCGCGCCCGTCGGTCTCCCCCGCCGGCGCCGTGGCGCCCTGGGGCTCGACCACCACATGCGGCGCCATGGCCCCGGAGGCATCCACCACGCCGCCGGCACCGAAGGCCCCGCCCGCAGGCGCCACGAACCGCGCGGACACGAGCGACCCGCCCGTGCATGCAACGCCGCCATCGGCACCGGTCGCATCGAGCCGCGAGACATCGACGGAAAGCCCGCGCCCGGCCGAGCCGTCGCCGGCGCCCGCGTCCTGCAGGTACACACCGAAAGCCTGTACGCCGGCGGCGGGCGCGGCACCGGCGGCGACGACGCGCCCGCCGCCGCGCACGGCCATACGTGCGGCGATCACGCCTGCCACGGCCTCGTCCGTGACGGTTGCCCCGTTCGCCCGGGCATCGACGGCGCAGCCGTCCACCGCGAGCGCCCGCGAGACGTGGATCGCGCACTGCGAGCCCGAAGCCGCCAAAGAGCCGGTGCCGCGGAGCGTCAGGCTGCCCCACACCTCCATGCAGCACTGCGTGATGTCCGCATCGGGCGCATGCGACTCGACCACCGAGTTGCGCCCGGCAAGCGTCACGACCAGGTCGCCGTCGGCGCCGATGGCGTCGCCCGTGTAGCCGTTGAGCTCCAGATGGTCGGCATCGGTCCAGGCCCAGCCGGGGCCCGACACGCCGGGCCCGTAGTACGTCGCGCCCGCGATGAACAGGCTCTCCGCGCCCGCGGCATAGGAAGGCCCGCCCAGAGAACGCATAGGCAGGCCATGGCGACGATCGCGATGTGATGACGGCTGGTGTGGAACTCGGCAGCAAACATACCCGCTCCGATCTTCGCAGGAGCCAATAGAACGTGCACCAGAAAATGCCCTGGTAGCAGCAGTTATCAGTTTAGCGAGATCAATGCGGGAGCAAAGGAAAATCGCGTAGGCAATGTCCACAATTAGGCGTAAATCGTTTTGCCAGTCGGTGAAAGGAATGGTCAACTTACACGCCCTGCCGAGACTTCACGCGGTAGCCAACCGAAATGATAATGTCGAGGTCGTAGTGCTCGACCCGACGCCCGACCGTCCTTGTGCCCCCGTTTTGAACTAGTGCAAAAAATGCACTAGTTGGAATGTGATCACGCCGGAAATGTTGGCGTAAACGCGCCGACGGCCAACCATTAAACGCAAGCGGTCTTTGTCGATTCTCAGAACCGCGTTTGTGGTTATTCCAGATTCTAGGACGAGGGCCGCTCTTCGTTGAACGGGCGCTGGGGCGTCACCCTTACACCAATATTTTCGACGCGGTCGCACTCGGGCATGTCGGGCAATTAGAGCCAATGAGCGTAGTAAATGGCAACAGTAATACATCTCGGCTTTGCGTTAACAACCGGGTAGTACCCCTCGCACTCCAGAACTAAACGAGTATCGTTATCGCATTCGAGCCCACGGCTTTCAAGAATAGTAATCTGCTCGGTAATAGATTTAAATAGCTTATCCGTATGGGCCCCTTAAACGCGAAAACCGCCTTTCGGCGGTTCCCACGGACCAAGCCGGACGTACCGTCGCAAGGCCTCATCACAGCAATCACTTTAAAGGAGAACTCAGGGGCCATCAATCCGATAGCACGAATCTCCCAAATCAGCCTTTATTTCAACTTGGCCGTAATTGTCTCCAGAAGCGTCATAAGAACTCTACGAGTTACCGCACCATATCTGCGCCATGTCAAGCAAACCTCAATAGCAAACAACAGCAAGCCGGCGACTAACCCGGCCGATGCTGGGAGAATGGATACCAACACCACCTGTACGATCACGGCTGCTACCAAAGCTGCCTGCAAGGCAACCTCATAATCTAGTCTCATGAATCTTCGGCTATCCACCATGCGGACCACTGCATTAGCGACCTGTCCCGCCAAAGTAGCCAAAGGCACTCCCCAAATCCCAAAACTGCCACCGAGGCAAAACGCAAGGACAACATTCACCGCCGCGCCTGCAACAGATGAAACAAATAGAGCGCCAGTGCGCTCCGCAGCCGTATAGAACGCTTCGAAGAATACCGAGATGCAACCGATAAGCGCTGCAAGCATAAGAATGGGAACTATATGCCAACCCTCATAAAAGTCACCCTTGAGGAGCAAACGCGCAAGCGGCTCGGTAAGGGCAATGACTAGCGAGCTCCCACACACGACAAAGGATAAAAATAGGCCGAACACCTTGGAAAAATAGGAGCCATCATTCTCGCCGTCCATCTCCTTCGCCGCCGATATCTGCCAAGCCTGACGAAAAATGGACGACATGAAGTTAACCAGAGAGGGAAATTTACTTGCCGCAGTGTAGACGCCGGCAGCAACCGAACCCTGAAATGCAAGGATGACGTAACGGCCAAAGATATTTAAAAACCACCAAGCAAGTTGATTCGGCAGCATCGGCAGGCTATACGCAAGCATTCGCATCAGGAGACGCCTATTGGGCAATTTGCCAAGACAACGCCATATTTTGCAAGACACAAACAAGTAACAGGCCGAGCAACAGTTACCGAGCACAAGTGCGAGAACATACCCGCTTACGCCACCATCAAACAAGACAAGGAAAACAACGTCAAAAAGAAGTAAGAAAAGGGCGTTGAGAACGCCAGACGCGGCGAAGCGAGTGACCTCACCTGACCCGCGGGCAAACTGAGCAAGCAGCATTCTCACGGAAACTGCAAGAACGAGGATATAGCAACCCCATGCCTGATCGTACGAGAAGAACGTAAAGGCAACTCCCGACACCAATGCGCCCACAGGAATTGTCACCAGAAGAACGAGAAGCCCTCCCCCGAGCAGCTCTTCCTTCGGAGCGTCCTTCTCCATGAGAAAACGAAAGACAGACTCATAGATTGCCAGGCAAAACAGCGGATACAAGAAATCTGAGAGATTGTTCACAAGCTCGGCAACGCCATAATCGGACGTAGCCATATAAGAAGTGTAAAGCGGCAGCAACAGCAGCTGAATCAGCTTCACAAGGGCATTTCCAATAGTAAATATGAGCGTATTCGAGGCGAGAGATCGGTATTTGCCCGCGTTGCTCCGGGCGTCTTTGATAATTGCACTAGGCTCTTCGTTTGCCATATATGCACCCCTATAATTAGTTGATTAAACCGAAAGTGTTTAAGCTAGACAAAACCACTTCGCTCGGGCAGGCGAAGGCTGATGTCTCAACGTTCCGAGAGCAAACCTTTCATGCTATGTTCTTGATTGCATGAAAGATAATCTGCCAATACGTAAAAAATAATGAGGAATAGCCACAGCGCCACTGTTCGTTCGGCACCAACGATGAGCCAACATACAACGATACCCGGACATAGGGCCAAGGGTGTATAGCCCTTCCCTTGAAGCAAACCTCTGAAAATGCGGATAAGCACTGAAAAGAACAGCAGCAGGCCAATCAAACCGAAATCAACTAAAAAATCAGTAATCGTGCCATGAGTTGTAGTTGACGTCTCCACGACGCCCCAGTCCTCCGCACTGAAATAATTATAATTACCCACACCAAAGCCAAATAGCGGCCTACTCATCCAACGTTGTACAGCTTTCACCCACAGTTCAACGCGAAATTGGTTTGACCCATCATTGTAGCTGTTCTTAAAAAAACGATTAAACATCCAATCGCCCATAAAGCGATTAATTAGAAACAGGGCAACGGCAACGAGCACAAAAACTAATACCGTAGTAGAAAGCTTGCCGGTTCTCTCACTACAGACAAACGCAATGTAGCCGAAAGCAATAACCAAGACAATACAAAGAAGCCCGCTTCTTGATCCAGTTAACATAACTGATGCCAGGCCGAAAGATATGAGAATGAAGTACAGAATCTTCACCCGCACATTGCTACTATAAACTACCAGTAAAAAGGCACAGCTAATCTGAACGACCAACAAAAGCGCAAAAAAGTTTGCATCGATCATGTGCCCCGTAAGACTCACTGGATACACACGTCCTGCATAAAAACCGTTTTCAACCCATGTCTTTAGTTCAAGGAATGCAGACGCAAACGTGGAAAGTGCCACTGATTTCAGCAGGAAGGTTATCTCTCGAGGACTCCACCTCCGGGAGATTGCGTGAGCAAAGAACCAGATAATGGCGAGGAACATTAAGGCACGGATTAACGATCTGCTGGTAATCATCTCAGATGCAATTGCAAGTGTCACTAAGTTGCCTATGCCCATGATTATAAGGTACGAAACAATAAGACCGATCGCATGACGAGAATACGCAGCCCTCTCTTTCGAGAAAAAGGCAGCGAACACCATTAGACCCAAACAGAAATAAGCAGATTGGAATGTAAAGGAATTATCCCCACAAACCAAAATGAAATAGGGAAGCAGGGCAACCGCCCACACTGCAGGCGAATATCCTCGCTTTGAAACAGAGCCCGTTGGATTAAGCAAATGCGCAGCAGAAACTACGGCGCTCATAAGTCACCGCCGTTTCCTCGCGATTTAAATACCAAGATTAACAAGTTAAAGCTAGCCAATAAGATACCTTTCGGGTTCGCCATTAAGCCATTCCTCCAAGTCAATGTACCGAGAGTAATAGTCCGTATCATTGAGGACCCCTCCCCGCTCGTTATAGCCGGGAAAGTGCACAGCACACGCGAGCTCGGGCCTTAGCGAAGCGGTGAAGCAGAGCTTGTTTCTGAAGGGAATGGCATCGAAGGCCCTGAGGTCCCCTTCTGTGCAGCAGTTCATCTGGCTGAATTTGATGAAGACGTTATCCCAGTTGATTCGTTTGCAGCGGCGGGCCCACTTCTCTGCGGCTTCCTCCGGGGAGGGATAGTGCAGGAACACGACCTCAATGTCATCGAGTCGGGCGACGGGCTTGCCGAGCTCGCCCTTCTCGCGCAGCTGGTCGGCATATTGTGATTCCCGGGCGTCGATGAACTCAAGCGGCACGGAAGTGTAGTATCTGAGCCTTGAGGCGAACTTCACGTAGTCGCTCGCGAAGAAGTAGAGGCCGGCGGTTGGACTGCTATAGGGAAGCCCGTAACGCCGATACACCGACCCGGCCCAGCAGTTGTTCGAGAAGATGCTGAAGTCAGTGCGGACGAGCTTCTCCCTTCTGCCCTTGGCGAGCAATGGATTCGTCTTATCACCGATTTTTCTTGAGATCCTGCTTACGTAGCTCATCGGCTCAACAGCCTTTCGTAGTACTCCATAAGCCGCGCGGCGTTTGCCTCGGCAGAGTACCCCGCAGCCTCAAGTCTGATAGGGGCCTCCGGGTGCCTGCCGCCCTCGATCGCCGCCTTGAGTGCCCTCGCCCAGTCGGCCAGCGGCGCGTCGAGAGCCGTGAACGAACCGGTCCCGGCGATGTCGGTCTCGGCCGGCACGCCGGTCGAGTACACGCACGGCAGCCCCGCCGCCTGTGCCTCCACGGCCGAAACGGGAAGGCCCTCGTAGAGCGACGGCATGAAGAACACGTCGAAGAGCGAGTAGAACCGCTGCGCATCCTCGCGGATACCAGGCAAGTGCACCCGGTCGGCGAAGTCCAGCTCGCTCGCCCGCTCGACCAGCGAGTCGCGCACAGTGGTCGCGCCGTTTATCTCTCCCCCGAGGACCACGAGGTGCGCCTCGGGAACCTCGTGCAGCAGCGCCGCGAACGCCTCGACGGCGAACGCGTAGTTCTTCTGCGGCACCATGCGCCCGACGCACCCCACGACTGGCTCGCCCGCAACGATGCCAAGCTCGCCGCGCAGCTCGGCCGCCGCACTCGAGTCGTAGGCGTAGTCCGCGAGCGGGATGCCGTTCCTCATGAGCGTGAACGGGGCTCTGCCGAAGAGAAAACGGCCCGCCTCCTCCGAGCAGGCCATGTTATCGGTGGCATAGCGCTTCCCGACAGCGTTGAGGGGCACATTACGCAGACGATGTAGTGCATTGTCGGAACTGCTGTTGAGATGGCTGTGCAGCACGCGATGCTCAATCCCCACACGTTTTGCCTCGCGCAAGACGCAGAACGCCGAGTTGGGCATATGGCAGTGCACGACGTCGTAGCTCGCGCCGTACTCTGATATGACAGCATGGACCTCGCGGATGAACCGTCTGAAATCATGGCCGGCATAGTCCACGCGGTAGATGCGATGCCCGAGTGCCTCGAGCTCCTCGTCGAAGCGCTTCTCGTGGTGCGGCACGCCATCGTCCTGAGCGTGGTGGAGGATATCGTAGTGGACGCGCGACTCGTCGCTTGCGACCGTCATGTTGTAGACGAAACGCGACACCCCTGCCGACCTATTTAGGGACGGCAGCACCTGGAGCACCCGTATTTGCTTTCCTTGTTTCAAATCTACTTCCTTAAAGTTCGAATGTCGCGTCAGCATCGTCAAAGGTCACCACGCCGCTGCCGCCGCACATGCGCACCGTGTCGCCCACGGTCGAGCGCGAGGCGTCGGAGAGCAGCGTCACGACCATACTCGCGATCTCCTCAGGGGTGACGTAGCGCCCGATGGGGCTGTTCGGCTTCATGACGTTGCCCGCATCGCCCTCGATGAGCATCCCAGTGGCAGTGGGGCCAGGGGCGATGGCGTTCACCACGATGCCGTTGGGGCTGAGCATCTTGGCCGAGCCCTCCACGAGACCGCGCAGCGCCCACTTTGTGCACGAGTAGGCGTTCGTGGCAGGGCGGTAGGCGGAGGAGGAGGTGACGAAGCAGATGTTGCCTCGGACTCCGCCCGCAACCATGCGCCGGGCGACCTCTTGCGTGAGGAAGTAGGTGCCACGGAGGTTTGCGCCGACCACCTCGTCGAAGTCCTCAACGGATGTCCTGCCAAAGGGCGCGCCCTTGAGCACGCCAGCGTTGTTCACGAGGGCGTCGACGGGCCTGGGCGCAGCCGCGTAGGCCGCGTCAACCTGCACGGCCATCCCCTCGGCATCCGCGAGGTCGAGCAATGCCGGGCGGGCATGCGAGCCAAGTCGGGCGCAGGCCTCCTCGGCGCGAGAGAGGCTACGCGAGGTAACCACGACGTCTGCCCCGGCGCGCAGGCACGCTTCGGCGGTCGCGAGCCCTATGCCCGACGTGCCGCCCGTGACGAGCACGCACCTCCCCGCGAGGAGCTCGCTCCCACCTCGCAGCGTCTGCTCAACGCGCACGGGGCGCCCGAGGTTGGAGAGGACGAAGCGCCCGGCGCGCTTGGCCTTTGCCTTGAGTCCCACGTTGCCCCCTATCCCAGCTTGACGCCGAACTTGCCGGCGATCTTAACTGCCGTCTCTTTGCCAATTGTTTTTTTCACGATGTCCTTGGCCGCGCGGGTAGCGTCGGAAACAGCATCGTGCGGTCGAGAGAGGTCGTAGAAGTCGTAGATGTCCTTAGAGTCCTCGCTCATCTCGGAGAAGCACTCGAGGAGCACGGGCCTGTCAGACTCTTCCGCCATGAACTCCGGAAGGGCAGCCTCGAACGATGCCTTGTCGTCCGCTCTGAGGTATTTGAACCCGCACGACCCGGCCCAGGGGCCGGCGACGGCGTTGTGCCTGGCAGCGGTGTGCAGGTCGCTCGACGCGTTCTGCCAGATGCCGTTGTAGTAGAACTCCTCGCCACCGTGGTTGTTGCAGAGCAGGATGCGCACGTTCGGGCCGACATGCCTGATGCGCAGGGAGTTCATGTCGTAGAAGAACGCGAGGTCGCCGGTGACGAGGAAGGCGAGGCCCTCGGTCGCCTGGGACTGCCCCATGAGCGACGACATGCAGCCGTCAATGCCGTGCGTGCCGATGTTTGCAAAGACGCGGATGTCGGGCTGCAGCTCGAAGAAGTTCGTTATGCGGATGGAGTCGTTGATGCTGAGGTGAAGCACGGAACCCGATGGGACTCGCTCGACGACGTTTTTTATCGCATAGATGTTGCCCCACCCGAAGTCGGGGTGCACGACGGAGGCCGCGTACGCCGCAATGGCGTCGTGGTAGGCCAGATCGTTTGACGCCTTCTCGCCCGCCAAATCGCTCATGCGGCGGAAGAAGAACTCCGGCGAGCACTCGAATACCGTGGTTATACATCCGAAAGCGTCGCAGACGACGCCACCCTCGTCGATGAGCCAATGCTCGACGCCTGACTTCGAGCCGCGCAGCATCTCCTTGAGCCCCTGCATGATGTTCCCGCCATAGCTGATGACGATCTCGGGGGCGAACTCAGCGAACTTCTTCGGCGTGACATAACGGCTGTCGAAGCAGACGGATGTGTTTACGGCACCCTCGACTAGCGCGTTGGACATGTACTCGACCGCTATGGCGCTGTTGAACCGCCCGAAGAACTCCCCCAGGGCCTCCTTGAGACCGTCTGTGGGCTGACCCTGTCCGCAGGCCACGAGGACGCGCGAGCAAGACCGGAGCCTCGCTGCGCGGGCAAGCCATTCCGCATCGGGGGACTCGTGCTCGACGCGAGCGATCCTCCTGACCTTAGGGAGCTCGGAGGTTGTAAAGGATGTGCTGTACCAGCGCGATGGAACGTTGACCTGGACCGGGCCGCCCCCGTGGTGGTCGAGCTCGAGCAGGGCCTCGTTGACGAGCCGCCAGCAGTGGCGGAAATCACCGTCGTCGCGGACGATAGGCAGATTCACCGACTTCCGGACGTGTCGGTCGTACATACCAACCTGGTCGATCATCTGATCCTCGAGCTGGCCAAGCTTCGCCGGGTCGCGGTCGCTCGTGAGCACGACGAGCGGGACGTTCTGGTAGAAGGCCTCTGCCACCGGAGGCCAGTAGTTGCAGGTCGCGGTGGACGAGGTGCAGGAGATGACGACCGGCTCGCCCGCCTGCTGAGCGAGGCCGAGGGCGAAATAGCCCGCGCTGCGCTCGTCAACGACCGAGTAGCACTCGAACCAGGGGTCCTCCTCAACGGAATGGACGAAGGGGAGGTTGCGCGACCCTGCCGAGAGCACGCACTTCCGGATGCCGTACTCCTTGAGCAGGGCGATGATTATTTGGTATGACTTGAGTTCGGTGTACACGTCACTCACTCCAATCTGTGTCGGGTGCTGTTTTATCGTAGGGTGACGATTCGGACGGGTCTTCTACCGGGAGAAGGGAGACTACCTGGCGCACGACCTCACGGTCTATCTCCCTAAGGGACCATTTCTCCAGTTGGAAATCTGCTATGGTTACGCTCTCGCCGATGGGCTCGACATCTACGCCCAGCCTCTCGGCATACTGGGCAGTTTTCTCCCGCGCGAGGCGGACAACGTGCTCGCGCTTCTCCTCCACGGTCGGAGGCACGAATTCGCAGATAAGGTCAAAGCGCGTTAGTAGTTCGGGCGCGATCCTCTCTTGCAGCTCCTTCTCGTCTTTCACGTTCGATGTGAACACGACAACATAGCCGTCCATGTCGTGCTCCACGCCCATTCGATCGGTGTAGGCCCCATCCTCAAGCAGCTCCAAGAAGAAAGCCCTCACGTCTTGTTTGGTTTTCTCGAACTCATCGCAGAGGAGCACCTTCGCCTTGGCCTTCTCGACCTTGTCGTTGAGCTCTCCGCCCTCGCAGCCCACATAGCCGGAGGGGCTCCCGATGAGGCTGTTGAGAGAATCCTGCGAGCTGTACGCCTCGAAGTTAATCTTCGCAAGATAACGCTCTCCATCCGAGACCAACTCGCTAAGTACGCGTGCGGTCTCGGTCTTACCGATGCCGCTGCCTCCGAAAAGGAACATCGAGAAAATCCGCTGATCCCCCAGCGCATGCGCTAGTCTAAAATTAGTGAGGCGCTCATGAAGGTAGCACTTAAAGTTGGCGTGTCCCGTGAGCCTCTCATCGAACTCGGCCATAGTCCTAACGAACTCTCCGTCATTGAGGTCGCAAACGGAACGAGGTCCTTCCATTCCCGTCGTCATCTCTTTGGGACATTCGGAAAGCAAATCCGCCACGTCGCGGATCTCGTCGAAAAGCGACGGGAAGTTCTCAAACACCTTTGCGGAGCGGGCCTCGCTCACGAGGAAATGAGGGACGTTTGGCGCCGAAGCGAGAGGCTCTATGGATAGAAGCCTCGCGTCGGCGAGAGCCGCCTCGGAGGTGAGGTCGATGAACACCTCTATCTCGGAGTTCTCGAGCGCCGCAGAGAACTCCGAGGTCCTCTGGGAAAGTCCTTGGAGCGTAAAGACCTGATAACCGGAGCCATCGGATGCGAGCCGCGCGAGGCGGTCATACTCAGCTCTGTTAGAGAACGTGTAGAGCGGACAGCGCCTGGGCGCGAAACGACACCCCCTCTCCTCGGCCACCAAGGGCAACGCCGCCTCGAAGAGCAGCGGAAAGGTGTCAATCGCCGACTGTGCGAGCGAGTCACGGATGAGCAGGAAAGCCTCACCGTCTGCACAGGAGAGAGTCTCCTCGACGTTGAGCATAAGGTGCTGGTTTGCCGGTAGAAGTGCCACGACGTAAGACAGGTCGGAATAGAGGCGTCCCCCCTCAAAGAAAGCAGCCTTTGTGCCTCCCGTGACGTCAAACGGGACATATGAGTAGCCCTTCGACTCCAAACGGAGGGTCTCCTCGCGACATTCCTTGCCCGAGCGATAAGTATGTAGCGTAAGGCTATCCACAGAGCATCGCCTTCAGTCGGGCGAAGAAGCAAGGCTTCGCTTCCCCGGAGTCGGAAAGAACGACACCCGCGTCATCGGGGGAACCTCCGGCCACCGACGTGCCTCTGCCGGCCAGCTCATCCGCAGCCAAATCCTCGCCGACGGAATCCGCCACCTTGACGTCTTGGACAATCGCTATGAGATCGATGTAGTGGACTGGGCCGAGGAATCCCTGCGAGGCCTCTTTGGCTGACTGCTTCGACTCCGGAGCGGGCAATGCACTCTTGATGACACGGTCTTCCCCTTCAGCGCCCTGGCTCAACCCCTTTCGTTGCAGGTCTCCGAACGTCGTGTTAGTCAGCACATCCACGTCGACGAGACCCTTATAGACACCGATGAGACTGACCTCGCCGAGGAGCAGATCGCGCATCCTGTACTTGCTCTCGAACTCGTTATCGTTCTCCGAGGGTATCTTGATTGCGAGCCATACGGGATCGTCTGTTCCGGGGAGCTTCTCCATTGCCGTGAGGACATATGCGTAGTCCTCCAGCATTGAGGAGACGATGTTGTTGACGTCTACGCCCTCGACCCTCATGCCCTTCAGCGCGTCGTGCCTCAGAACCTGCATCTGGGTAATCTCCTCCCAGTTGCAGGGCCAGAGCCTGACGCCATCCACGCGGACGAGGTCGCCGGGGGCGCAGTTCTGGATATTTGCGCACGAGGGCAGCATTTTAGCCCGCTCGAGGATGAGCTTGAGGTACGTCGACTTAGTGTGCTTCACCTCGTAGGTGTCCGCCACCTTAAAAGACTCGCTGTCGCTCAAGGTCGTCCCGAGACTCGCCCCCACGGTCGCCTTCAGGGCGGCAAGGTTTGTAGAAGCGTCCCCCTTCAACTCGGTTTTTAGAGTGTCGGAAGCCTCGGCGGTCGTCTCGACACTACTGCTCTTGCGGACCACGTTATCCATGGTCATGCAGAGTTCTATCGCCTTGGGATAGTTGAGGTAGTAGATTATGAAGTTGAGATCGTCGTTGCTCAGCGCCATGCCTCACTCCACGAACTCGGTCGGAAGCGCACCGCGCAAGAAGCATAGCGCCCGTTCGCGCTCACGCGCCAGGGCGATACGAGCTTGCGCGAAGTCTATATCCCCAGCCGCGAGGGCAACGTCGCGATAGTCCGAAAGAAGCCGGCCCTCCAGCCCGGTCATGGCAAGGAGGTTTCCGATGCGCCCTGAGAAGCGCTCCGGGGCAATCGCCACAAAGGGCTTCTCCAGGTTGACGGAGAACGCCGTGCCGTGGAAGGAGTCGGTGACCACAATCGAGGCATTAAGGAAGAGCGAGAGAAAGCGCCCGACGCTCGGGCACACGACGGCCTCCTCACCCCGACGACGCTCGTGGACCCCATAGGCGGGGCGCAGAACCCTGAGCCCCGCCGCAGCAGCGACGTCCTGCACGTACGCGTCGAACTCGGGGTTGCGGTTAAGCTGGTACACGAGCAGGTATGGGAAATCGGGCACCCAGCCGTCAGAGAGGGCCCCCCACTCGGGACGGCCGAGCATGAGCGTGGGATCCACGACGGGGACGGCACCGGGCACTCCGATGGAGTCGAGAAGCTCCGCCGCCTCGGGCTCGCGGACCGAGATGGCGTCGTAGCGCAGCAGCGCCTCGCGCATGAGGGGCTTCTCCCAATCGTCGAGCGTCGACTTGCCGATGCTGGCGGCATAGGCGATCTTCTCGGCGCCCTCTGGAGCATAGGAGAGGTAAAATGCTCGCTCGAACCCACAGTTCCACGTGCTGTTCCACACTTGGTCGCTGCCCGTAACGTAGACGTCGGCCCTGGGAGGATCGGCCTCGAGCTCCTCCGCCGAGTAGTACTTGCGCGGCGTGAGGTTCAGCATCTCGCGCCTGAACGCGTCGAGCGGGGCGCGACGGCGCGCGACCATGCGTGAAACGGGAACGCGAGCGAGCGACTTGACACCCGGCAACCCCAAGATGGGAAGCTTCTTGGCAAGCTGTCCGTTAAGTGCGCGCTCGGTCTCGTTCTCCGGGATCGCATCGTGTCGGTAGTAGTCGACCACTGTGGGTGCGACTCCCAGCGACTCGAAGACGCGCTGCGTCGCATAGGTCTGCAGGCAAGAGCCATAGTTCGGCGAGTTGTGGAGAGTGATAATTGCTGCAGTCGCGGTCACTCCGCATCTCCCCCTTTCCGGAGAATCCTTGTGTATACGAGCCCGCGAAGGGCGTTGGGCATGAGGCAGACAACTGCCTGGGGAACAAACGAGATGAAGTAGTCGGCAGCGCTGAAATACCCACATGCCAGCTGCGCCCGCTTGAAGCGCCGCGCGTGCGACAGATAGCCTCGACCTCCTCTGCGAGCGTAGAAGTCTGGGCTCACGCGCATTGCCACAAGGGCCTCGTGCACGTTGGCCGCACGGCAGCCCGAGGCAAGCATCCGGTTGAAGAGATCCCAGTCTTCGAAGTAGGGGAAGTCGGCGTTGTAACTCCCAGCGGCGAGCACCTTCGAGCGCCGGAAGGTCATGGGCGGGTGCCGGAAGGGGTTGCGGCGCTTGGAATAGGCGACGATCTCGTCGTGGGTTATGGGCAGGTCCGTCGTTGCCACGGGCTTGTCCCAGGCCTCGATAAACTCCGTCACATTGCTGCCCACCATGTCGAGTCCCTGCTCGGACATGAGAGCAAGCTGGCGCTCCATGCGCCCCGAAAGGGCGTGGTCATCGGTGTCCATGCGGGCTATGACCTCATTTGAGCACGCCTCAATGCCCCGGGCAAGCGCGTAGCCGAGGCCTCTGTTCTCGGGGTAGGAAACGAAACTGAACAGGCCGTGGTTGGCCGCGTCGTACTCGGAGAGGACGTCCTCGAGCTCGTCAGTCAGCGGGCCGTCCTTCACGACGACGACCTCCGCCGGGGGCACCGTCTGGTCGAGCATCGAGTCCAGCGCCTCGCGCAGGTACTCTGCGCGCTCCTTGGCATAGAGACTCATGAGCACGCTGTAGGGAGGGAAAGTCTGGGAATCCGTACCTACCTCCCCGTCTTGTTCTTGCCGAACATCACAGAGAAGGTCTTGAAGAAGACCCGCCAGTCGGCCTTGAGGTTCGCGCCGCGCGCGTAGGCGAGCTCGAACTCCTGGCGCAGGCCGTTCTCGAAGGTCGCGAGGTTGCGCGGGCCCGACTGCCAGGCACCGGTGATGCCCTGGGGGACGGCAAGAACCTGCACTTGCTGCTCGTGTGTGAAATTCCCGAGCTCCTCGTAGGTGATGGCCCGGGGCCCGATTACGGATAGCTGCCCCACAAGCACGTTGAAGAACTGGGGCAGCTCGTCCAGGGACGTCTTACGCAGGACGCGGCCTAGCTTGGTGATTCGGGGATCGTTTGTGACCTTGCGCTCGCGGTGCCACTCCTCAATCTGTGCCGGCGTGAGGTACTTCTCCACGTCGTCGGCATCGGCGACCATGGAGCGGAACTTGAGCACGTGGATGGGGCGGCCGAAGCGCCCCGCACGCTCGTGCGCGTAGAGGGGAGCGCCCTTAGTGTCCGCCGCGATGAATGCGCAGAGCACCGCACCGGGGATGAGCCCCACGGCACAGACGCAGAAACTGAGGCCTATGTCGAAGGTGCGCTTCACGAAGCGATAACCGAACGACCTCGTGTCGAGCGCACGGGACTCTGCGGCGAACTCGCGCGAGCCCGGGAGGCTCACCGTCCCCGTGTCTACCTCAGCGCCGACCCCAGCACCCGCCCCGTCCTCGCGCCGGTCCATGGTCTGAGCAATGAGCGCCGCGCCTTCGGGCGCATTGCTCTCTGTTATTTCTTTAGCAGCCACAGTCATACTTACGTCCCTGTCCCCCAGAAATCCCCCAGTCGATGAATTCAAATTGCGAATGAATTGCCGGCGCAACGTCCCCTTACGTTTTGCTGGGTACGTCCAGCGGAAGCAGCTCCCTAAAAGCGGAGTCGCCTTCGCCCACGTCTACCAGGCACCAGCGCTTATGACGGTCGACCTTCTTTACACGGGCCTCTTGCCCTACCAAGGGCCCTTGCTCTATGTGCAGCACGCCGTCTTCTATGCGGGCGACGCTGTTGCGCACCACGCCGTTGTCGTCGAGCACGCTGCGGTACCAGTCCTGCGCATCGTCCGGCATGGGCGCATAGGCCCGCTCCCTGCTGCCGGCAATGCGACAGCCAAAGCTCAACTGGGCCAAAGCCTTGTCGAGCAGGGCGGCATCGCGCGTGGCGACGAAGAAGTATTCCTTGTACATGGGTTTGGTTTGGAGCGACCAGGCGCCGTCCCGCTTAAACCAGAACTCCTTTTGCATCACAAAAGCGTCCTGCATCAGCTCGTGCGGGATAATGCAGCGGACCTTTTCACAGATCTCGCGCTCTTTACCGTTGGGGGTGTGGACCAGATACCAGCGGACGCGGCCGTGCTGGCTGTTTGTGGTGGCGCCACTAAAGGCACCGGGCAGCTGCTCTTGGCGCCGCATTGTCTGTTCCATATTCTCGCCCCCTTCCTTGCTCCGCGACACACGCGGATGCAGGGGCGTTAAGAACAGGCTTCTCGCTCGCAGCTAGGCGCAGTCGCAAAAGTACAGGTTTTTGTATCTTTCGACGTTGCTCATTATACGAGCAAACTGCCCGCGTTTTCCCAGATTGCACAAAATGCGCCGCGAATGGGTGCATCTCCATACGCCTCTACAAAAACCTGTACCTTTTTGCACAACAAAAAAGCCGCTCTAACCAGCGGCTTTTCTTCTATAGACAACAAAAAAGGCGACCGCCCTATGGGACGATCGCCTTTGTTAATTCTTGTATTGTTTGTGCTAGGCGCGGGTCTTGATCTCCTCGAGCACCTTGGCAACGAACTCGTCAACGCTCATCTGAACGGTCTCGTTGGAACGATCGCGGACGGAGATGTTGCCGGCCTCGACCTCTTTCTCCCCCAGAATGAGCATATAGGGCACGCGGTCGATGCTGCGGGCCTCGCGGATCTTGTAGCCGATCTTCTCGTCGCGGTCGTCGCAGACCACGCGAATGCCGGCCTCCTCCAGCTTGGCGCACACCTCGTGAGCGTAGTCGCGGCTCTTCTCGGAGACGGGAAGCGCCTTGACCTGCACGGGAGCCAGCCAGGTAGGGAACTTGCCCGCAAAGTGCTCAATCAGAATACCGATGAAGCGCTCGATGGAGCCAAAGCAAACGCGGTGAAGCATGATGGGGCGCTTCTTGGTGCCGTCGGCGTCCACGTACTCCAGGTCAAAGTTGAGCGGCATCTGGAAGTCGAGCTGGACGGTACCGCACTGCCAGGTACGGCCGAGCGAGTCCTCCAGGTGGAAGTCGATCTTGGGGCCGTAGAAGGCGCCGTCGCCCTCGTTGACCTCGTAGTCCATGCCCAGCTTCTCCAGAGCGGTGCGCAGGCCCTCCTCGGCGCGAGCCCAGTCCTCGTCCGAACCCATGGAGTCCTCGGGGCGGGTGGAAAGCTCAACGTGGTACTTAAAGCCAAACTTCTGGTACACGGAGTCGATAAGGTTGACCACGCCCACGATCTCGTCGGTCAGCTGGTCGGGACGCACAAACAGATGAGCATCGTCCTGGTTAAAGCAGCGCACGCGGAACAGGCCGTGCAGGGCGCCGCGCAGCTCGTGGCGGTGCACCAGGCCAATCTCGCCGGCGCGAATGGGCAGCTCACGGTAAGAGTGAGGCTTGGAGGCGTACACCAGCACGCCGCCCGGGCAGTTCATGGGCTTAATGCAGTACTCTTCGTCGTCGATGACGGTGGAGTACATGTTGTCCTTGTAGTGGTCCCAGTGGCCCGAGGTCTTCCACAGCTGCTTGTTCATGATAAGCGGCGTGGAGATCTCCACGTAACCGGCCTTGTGGTGGATCTCGCGCCAGTAGTCCAGCAGCGTGTTCTTAAGAATCATGCCATTAGGCAGGAAGAACGGGAAGCCGGGGGCCTCGTCGCGCATCATAAAGAGGTCCATCTCGCGGCCGATCTTGCGGTGGTCGCGCTTCTTGGCCTCCTCCAACATGTGCATGTGCTCGTCGAGCTCTTCCTTGGTGGCAAAGGCGACGCCGTTGATGCGGGTGAGCATCTTGTTGTCCTTGTCGCCCTTCCAGTAGGCGCCCGAGACGCCGGTGAGCTTAAAGGCCTTCAGCGCCTTGGTGTAGCAGATGTGGGGGCCGACGCACATGTCGATGTAGTCGCCCTGCTGGTAGAAGGTGATGCGGGCGTCGTCGTCCAGGTCGCCGATGTGCTCGACCTTGTACTTCTCGCCGCGCTCCTCCATAAGGGCGATGGCCTCGGCGCGGGGCTTCTCGTACACGGTGAACTTGAGGTTCTCCTTGACGATCTTCTTCATCTCGGCCTCGATCGCAGGGAAGTCGTCCTCGCTGATCTTGACGCCCTCGGGCAGGTCGACGTCGTAGTAGAAGCCGTTGTCGGTCGCGGGGCCGTAGGCAAAGTCGGCCTGGGGGTACAGGCGCTTGATGGCCTGCGCCATGATATGCGCGGCAGAGTGGCGGATGACGTGCGTGACCTCGTCCTGCGGGAGCTCGGCCACCGAACCGTCATTGTAGAGTGCCTTCATGGGTATGTTTTCTCCTCTCGGATGCCTGATGCAAGTGCGTGCGATGCGCTCGGCGTTTTAACTTGCATCATTATAGGCAGGTTGCCTTGGTATACAAGCGCCCGCCGCACCTTAATGGCACGGCGGGCGATTTTCTACGCATGCTTCATCGTGTGGGGGCGGGGTGTGGGGCGCGCGTGGCTTGCGGCGCGCCCGTGGCTTGCGCGGGACGCGCGGTGCCCGTGGCTTGCGGCCGGCCCGGCGATGGATGCGTTACTGGATGCGAGTTCGGCAGTAGGGGCAGACCTTCCAGTGCGCATCGAGCGGGCGATGGCAGCTGGGGCACACGTTGCGAACCTGGGTGTCGCACACCGGGCAGACCACAAAGTCCTTCTCGATGGGGGCACCGCACTGCGGGCAGGTGCCGTACTGGGCAAGCTGGCGCTCGCGCAGGGCCATGTCCAGCTCCTGCTCCTCGCGGTCGGCCGCATAGGAGTGCGGGCGCAGGACCAGGTAGGCGATGAGGCCCACAAACGGGATGAGGGCGATGATGCCCCATGCCACGTAGGCGCTGGCGCCGCGGCGGCGAGCGTCGATGAACACATAGACGACCGACAGCACATACAGGGCGATGATGAAGCCGACGAAGGCATAGATGACGCCCATAAGCTGCGGCGACATGAGCTCGTTGATGTATTTGGACATTGAGGTGTACCTTTCGGAATATTTACAGTCCGGTCAAGTTTACCACGGGGTTTGTTTATATGGGACCACGGCTGGGTACGGGGCTGGCGCGGACACAAACATCTCAATCTGTAACAGGTGGGAGCGGAATCCGGGTCTAGGTGTTACAGATCGAGACACAGGGGTCCCTCCCCGATTTCAATCTCGATCTGTAACAGTTACTCGGCAAAATCGGGTCCAAATGTTACAGATCGAGACAAAACATCCCCTCGCTGGCTGCAATCTCGATCTGTAACAACTGAGGCCGAATTTCCTCTCTTACTGTTACAGATCGAGACATTCAAAATCCGTCGGAAGGTTTGTCTCAATCTGTAACATCTAGAACCCAAATCCTCAGCTAACTGTTACAGATCGAGACAAAGAAAACCGTCCACACCGAATGTCTCAATCTGTAACAGTTACTCAGCAAATACAGTCCCAGATGTTACAGATTTAGACAAACCATTCTCTCCCCGACTTAAATCTCGAACTGTAACATCTGGAACCCAAAAACAGTTCTTACTGTTACAGATCGAGAAGAACGTGCGCCTGTGGACTCAACATCTCAATCTGTAACAGGTAACGGCGCAGACCGCGAGGTTGGGCGGGAAGATCTCGCGTTCTAACGTGGCCGGCATCCGTGCTGAGCCGGCCCACGCCTGCCGTTGGCGGATGCAGTGGGGCTGTTCGCCGCATTGCCGCTGCACTGGGGGTCTGCAGACCGTAGGATAGTCCTATTGACAGCCTGTCAACTCGTCTGGGAGGCACTGTGACAGAAACGTTTGATATCACGGTTGTGGGCGCGGGCATCACCGGGTGTGCCATTGCGCGGCAACTCGCGCGCTATGACCTGACCATTTGCGTGGTCGAGGCGGCCAACGATGTCGCCCTAGGCGCATCGAAGGCCAACGGCGGCCTGGTACACGCCGGCTACGATCCGGCGCCGGGCACTGTAAAGGCGCAGGTCAACGCCCGCGGCTGCGAGCTATATGGCACGTGGGCCCAGGAGCTTGGATTTTTGTTCCGCCGCACCGGGTCGATGGTGCTGGGGTTTAACGACGAAGACCGCGCACACCTAGAGAAGCTGCGCCAGAATGGCCTGGCCAACGGCGTGCCCGAGTTGTCGATTATCGGCACCGAGCGCATCCGCGAGCTGGAACCACGCGCGAGTGCAGAGGCGACGTGCGCGCTGTGGTGTCCCTCCACTGGCTTTGTGGATCCGTTTGAGATCGCCATCGCTGCGCTGGAGAACGCCGTGGCCAACGGCGTGACGTTTATTCGGTCGGCTCCGGTGGAAGCAATTGAGGTTGCCGGCGGCGACGCTACCGACGGGGCTGCGCGCTTTACGCTGGTGACGCCTGTCGGCGATGTGCGCTGCCGCTATCTGATCAACGCCGCGGGCAACGGTGCAGCGGACATCTCGCATATGGCGGGCGCCGAGGAGTTCCAGATGGTCTGGCGCCAGGGCAACATCGTGGTGCTGGACAAGGAGCCGCGCGCGCTCATGCCGCTCTACCCCGTGCCCACGCCGGTGTCGAAGGGCGTTATCGTGACGGGCACCGTGCACGGCAACACCGTGATCACCGCGACGGCTGCCGTGCGCGAGCCGGGCGACACGCAGACCTATGCGAGCGATGTGAACGCGCTGCTGAGCGGCGCGCGCAAGCTGGTGCCCGATCTGGATACGCGCCGCGTGGTGCGCGCATTTGCCGGCGGGCGTCCGGTCATTCAGGGTACGAACGACTTCTTTATTGGGCAGTCAGCCGTGGTGCCGGGGCTTTTCCAGGCGGCGGGCATTCAGTCGCCGGGTGTGGCAAGCGCACCGGCCATTGCCGAGCGCATGGAGCTTGTGATGCGTGAGGCGGGCGTGGAACCGCACGAGCGGGCGGACTGGAACCCAATTCGCCGAGCGCCGGACGACTTTGACCGCGCACCGCTGGCGCGCAAGGAGGAGCTGATCGAGTCCGATCCCGCGTGGGGACAGATTGTTTGCCGCTGCGAGACGGTGCCCGAGGCCGAGATTGTGGCCGCGATTCGACGCCAACCGGGCGCGGTTTCGGTCGAGGGCGTCAAGCGCCGCTGTCGTGCCGGCATGGGTCGGTGCCAGAGCGGCTTTTGCCAGAGCCGTGTGGTGACGATTCTTGCCCGCGAGCTGGGCTGCGACCCCAGCGAGGTATTACTGGAGGACGCCGGCTCCTGGCTGGTCGAGGGGCCTTTGAAGGGGGTGCGCTAGGATGGCGGAATTCAAATCGAACGCGATTGATTGCGGCGTCGTGGAAGCCGTACAAACGCGAGCCTTCGACGTGGTCGTTATCGGCGGCGGACCTGCCGGCATGGCTGCCGCGCTGGCCGCGCATAAGGCCGGAGCGCGCGTGGCCATCGTGGAGCGCGAGCAGCACCTGGGTGGAATCCTCCGCCAGTGCATCCACCCCGGCTTTGGCCTGTCGCACTTTAAACAGGAGCTCACCGGTCCCGAGTACGCGCAGCGCTTTATCGACAAGGTGCACGCAACCGACATTGCGCTGTTCCTAAACAGCATGGTGCTTGGGATTGATTCAGGCGAGCCTGCGGAAGACACCGCGGTCCATACCGTCACGCTCATGAGCCCCGCCGGCATGCTGCAGCTCACCGGACGGGCGGTCGTCCTTGCCATGGGGTGCCGCGAGCGCACCCGCAGCGAGATCAAGATCCCCGGCAGCCGTCCCGCCGGTGTGTTTACGGCAGGCCTGGCGCAGCGATACATCAATATCGAGAACCTCAAACCCGGCTCGCGCGCCGTCATTTTGGGTTCGGGCGATATCGGGCTGATCATGGCACGTCGCTGCACGCTCGAGGGGATTTCGGTCGAGGGCGTGTACGAGCTCATGCCGTACGCCAACGGTCTGCGCCGCAACGTCAAGAACTGCCTGGACGACTTTGGCGTTCCGCTACATCTGTCCACCACGGTAACGCGCGTGATCGGGCATGACCGCCTGGAAGCCGTGGAGGTGAGCCAAGTCGACGAACGCCTAGCGCCCATTCCGGGGACCGAGCGCATTATTCCGTGCGACACGCTGCTGCTTTCGGTGGGCTTGATTCCCGAGAACGAGCTTTCGGTTGCCGCGGGCGTAGAGCTTGACCCGCGCACGCGCGGCGCCGTGGTGGACCAGAGTCTGCAGACGGGCGTACCAGGCATCTTTGCCTGCGGCAACGTGCTGCACGTGCACGACCTGGCCGACAACGTAACGACCGAGTCCGAGAGAGCTGGCGCAGCTGCGGCGGCGTACGCGCTGGGAACCGGCGCGGGCGCCGTTCCGGACTGCGAGCTCACCGTCTCCCCTGCTGGCATTGCGGGATACGCACTGCCGGGACGCATTACGGCTGCGGCGCTCACCAAGCTGAACTTCCGCGTGCGCCGACCGGTCGACGCCGCCCGCGTGCGTATTCTGGCAGGCGACGAGGAACTGCTTGCAGGCAAGGTCCGCGCGTTTATGCCGAGCGTTATGGAAAGCTTCCCGCTGCCGGCAAAGGTCATCAAACAAGCGCTCGACCTGGGTGCCAGCGAGATTGTCCTATCCGTCGATCCCGTCGAGGAGGCATAGACTATGAGCACGAATGCAATCGAGACGCTGCAGTTCAACTGCACCACTTGCCCATCCGAGTGCCTCCTGACCGTGGAGGTCGAGCGCAGCGCAGACGGCGCCGTGGTAGAGGTACGCTCCGTAACCGGCAACAGCTGCCCGCGCGGTGATAAGTTTGCACATCAGGAGCTCACCTGTCCCATGCGCGTGCTTACCACGACCGTGGCCGTATCCGGCGGCGACGAGGCGCTGCTGCCCGTGCGCACGGCCGAAACCATCCCGCTCGAACTCCACGCCCAGGCGATGGACCTCATCCGCGGCCTAGAGGTCAAAGCCCCCATCCGCATGAGCGATGTAGTCCTCCCCAACCTCCTAGACACCGGTACCGACCTCATCGCCAGCATGGACATCGACCCTGCCTAAGCAGTTAATTTGGGACGGGGCTCTTTTAGCTACCCCGCCATCCACCCCGCCCCTCCTCAATTGCGGTGAAATAGTTCCTGATTTCCGCCAAAACCCCGGCATCCAGGAACTATTCCACCGCAACTTGCCTTGGGATCGATATTTAGATTGTGCCTACTTTAGTGCCATTTCAAAACTATGCCGGATTACGGGGCTGATTCGGAGACCCCCATCCATACCGGCATTTTTCGATTTTTGATAAGCCGTCTACCTGCGGTTTTAATTTCGCAATTTTTCCAATGGTCAAGTAATACAGGTCCAGCCCCGTAATCCGCCATAGTTTTGAAAGCAGCCCATTTGGGATGGGCCTCTTTTGACAACTTTTACTGCTTGATAGGCTGGTCATGCCAAGGAGTGCCCCGAAGTGCCGGCATAAAAGGAACGTCCCTTTCTGCCAGGCATGGGATACCATGGTGGCAACCTAGCGAAAGGACGATGTATGGCACATGTCGATGATCAGCGCGTGGCGCACGTGCTCGATGCGCTCGAGGCTCAGCACCCCGGCGCGCAGCTGCTCGTAAACGACCCGTGGTCGATTTATTACCTGACCGGCTTTTATGCCGATATGTTCGAGCGTTTTTGCGGCGTGCTGCTCGTACGCGGTAGAGAGCCCGTAATCTTGGTCAACGCACTGCATCAGCTGCCCGAGTACGATAACGCCCGTGTCGCCTACCACACCGATACCGACGTCGTGGCCGACGCCATCGCGCGCGAGATCGATCCGACCAAACCGCTCGGCATCGACACCGTTATGCGCTCCGGCTTTTTGATGCCGCTCATGGAGCGCCACGCCGCCAGCAAGTTTTTCCTGGGCGACTTTGCCGTCACCGCCGCGCGCACCCACAAGGACGCCACCGAGCAGGAGCTTATGCGCGTGTCCTCGGCCGCTAACGACGCTGTGATGGCCGACGCCATCAAGCTCGTCCACGAGGGCGTGACGGAACGCGAGATTGCCGACCAGATGCTTGGTCTGTATCGCAAGCACGACTGCGAGGGCTTTAGCTTTTCGCCGATCGTGAGCTTTGGCGCCAATGCCGGAGACCCGCATCACGAGCCCGACGATACCGTACTCAAGCGCGGCGACGTGGTGCTGTTCGATATTGGCGGACGCCGCCGCAACTACTGCTCGGATATGACGCGCACGTTCTTTTGGGGCGAGCCGGACGAGGAGACGGCGCGCATCTATGACATCGTGCGCCGCGCCAACGAGGCCGCCGAGGCACTCATCGCACCGGGCGTGCGCATGTGCGACCTGGACCGCGCCGCGCGCGACGTGATTGAGGATGCGGGCTATGGGCAGTACTTTACGCACCGCCTGGGTCACTCAATCGGTCTGCAAGACCACGAGCCGGGCGACGTCTCGCTCGTCAACGAGCAGGTCGTAGAGCCTGGCATGACGTTCTCTATCGAGCCGGGAATCTACCTCCCCGGCCGTACCGGCGTCCGCATCGAGGACTTGGCCCTGGTTACCGAGTCCGGCGTCGAGATTCTCAACGCCTATCCCCACGGGGCCAAGCGCCTAGACTAGCCAATGTGACAAAGGGCCAGTCCCTTTGTCACATTCCGATTAGGCTGCGCACAAATGCGGCCTATCTACTACGTTTGACCCGCATGGGTCGACCATACCCGTGTTTTTGCAAAATCGGCAAGCCGTCTACCTGCGGTTTTAATTTCGCATTTCATGGTGTGGTCGAGGGTAGTCGATAAAACGTAGTAGATAGGCCCATTTTGTGGCGAGCGGCCCAAATTAGCTGTCCGCAGGATGAGCTAGCGCAGCAGGCCGGCCACTTCGCCGGCTAGGGTGATGGTACCGGCTGCTACGAAAGGCTCGCCCGCGGCATCGAAGGCGGCGAGAGCCTCGGATACACTAGGGTACACACCTGCGAGCTTATCGGCGTCCACAAGACCAGCGAGCTCCTCTGCCGGCAGGGCGCGATCGGAATCGGTCTGCGTCACGACCACGCGCGGGAAGGCCGGAATCAGCACGTCAACGATACCCGCCACATCCTTGTCGGCCAGCGCGGCGCACAGCAATGTGGGGCGGTTTTCCACGCACGGATCAATCTCGTCCAGTGCGCTCACAAAGTTCTCGCAGCTCTGGGGGTTATGGCAGGCATCAATCAGCTTGAGCGGATCGGTTTCCAGTACATCAAAGCGACCCGGCGTGGGGCAACCCATAAGCGAGGCATCGAGCTTGTCGTGGTCGAGCTCGCGGCCCAGATAACCCTCGCACAGCATAATCGCGCACGCAGCATTCTGCGGCTGATACGCCGGCTTGACCATGCTCGACGTATAGATCGCACGCGGCGTGGTGCAGCTAAACTCCACCGTATCGCCCACGTGGGCCGGCACCTTAGTCGTGGAGTGGCTCACCACGAGCGGCACGATGTCGCAATCGCGGCAGCGGGCATCCATGACGCGCTGAACACTCGGCTCATGCGTGCCCTCGCCCAGCACAACCAGGCGTCCGGGCTTAATGACCGCGGCCTTCTCCCCTGAAATGGCCTCGAGCGTGTCGCCCAAAATGCGCGTGTGGTCGAGCCCGATGCCCGTAATAGCAACGGCAACGGGATCGGTCGCACTCGTGGCGTCCCAACGACCGCCCATACCGACCTCGAGCACGGCGACGTCCACGCGAGCCTCGGCAAACACCACGAGCGCAGCGGCCGTCAACAGGTCAAACGGCGTGATGGTATAGGCGCGCTCCCCCGCCGCCACACGGCGTGCATTCACGCGATGTCCCGCCTCGACAGCTGCCGAAACGCCACGGGCAAAGGCGTCATCGCTCACGACGCGGCCATCGACCTCCATGCGCTCGGGATAGCGAACAAGCTGCGGCGACGTATACAGTGCGCACTTGAGTCCCTCGCCGCGAAGGATGGCAGCCGAAAAACGCGTAGTCGAAGTCTTGCCATTGGTACCGGCAACCTGAATGCAATCAAAATACTCATCCGGACGCCCCAGCTCATCGAGCATATCGACAACCGTCTCAAGCAGAGGCCCAGCATCCCCAGAGATCCGCCCCGTATCAGCAGCAAGTCCCACAGCCTCACCAAACGAAAGCAAATCAAACTCAAAAGGAACGGTATACAAGCCAGAACGCTTAGGCATTTTTAGAACCGCCATTCATAGAAAAATAAAACAGTATAGGTTGAGGATAGTCAGCGAAAACGCCTCTGATGAGCCAAGGTGCCGTGAAACAAGGGCGCATAGGGCTTATGCCCATGCGCCCGAAGTTGAACGGCAGATTGGCCATCAGAGGCGTTTGCAGCGTCGAGTCAGCCGCCGTTCGTTAGAACGGCGGAATAGGTGTCCGCAGTAGCGAGCAAAGCGTCGGGACGCGCCCCAGAGTAAACCTTACGAGAAGTCAGCAACCTGAGCAGTCAGCGCCGCCAGGATCTCCTTGAGCTCAGCTGCACGGTCCCTCTTCTTCTGGACCACCGCGGGCGCGGCCTTGGCCACAAAGCCCTCGTTGGCGAGCGTCTTCTCGCAGCCGGCGAGCTCCTTCTGGGCCGCGGCAATCTCTTTCTCCAGGCGCGCCTTCTCGGCCGAAAGGTCAACCTTGCCCTCGAGAACCACAAAGACCTCGACGCCGCTGTCGACCACGGCAATGCTCGCCGCCGGCTTCTCAACGTCAGTGCCCATAACCAGCGAAGCCGTGTTGGCCAGCGGCTCAATCGTGGAGCGCAGGCTCTCGAGCTTCTCGATGTCCTCGGCACCGGCGCGCACGACCACGTCGAGCTCCGCCTTGGGGCTTAAGCGATAACGCGAACGCGTGGCGCGGGCGGCGGAAACGACGGTACGGCACAGCTCAAACGCGCGCTCGGCGGGCTCGTCGACGTACTTGGCGTAGTCGGCGGGCTCGGGCCACTTGGCGATCATGAGCGCCTCGGCGCGATCCACGTTGCCCTCGGCATCCAGGTCGAGCACGCTCGCCGGCATGTTGTCCCAGATCTCCTCGGTGACAAACGGCATGAGCGGGTGCATCAGGCGAATGGAGGTATCGAGCACAAAGATCAGGTTGCGCTGCGCCTGCAGACGGCCCTCGCCCTTCAGGCGGGCCTTGGTGACCTCGACGTACCAGTCGCAGACCTCGTTCCAGAAGAACTGCTGCACGCCGCGGGCCATATCGCCAAAGGTGTACTTCTCGATGCCCTCGGTGACCATCTTTACGGCCTTGGCCAGACGGCTGAACATCCAGGCGTCTGCCGGCGTCTCCACGACGGGCTCGCCGGGCATGTAGCCCTCCATGTTCATAAGCAGGAAGCGGCTGGCGTTCCAGATCTTGGTCACAAACGACTTGGCCTGCTCGGTGCGCGGGCTGTCGATAAGCTTCTTGGTCTTCTTGTCGATGTTCGCGTCGAACTTGACGTCCTGGTTGTTGGTGCACAGCGTAAGCAGGTTGTAGCGCATGGCGTCGGCTCCGTACATGCCGATGAGGTCCATGGGGTCAACGCCGTTGCCCTTGGACTTGGACATGCGGCTGCCGTCCTTGGCCAAGATCGTCGGGTAAATGACGACGTCCTTAAACGGCACCTCGTCCAAGAAGTACAGCGAGCTCATGACCATGCGGGCGACCCACAGCGCGATGATGTCGCGTGCGGTGACGAGCGCCGTCGTGGGGTGATGGCCCTCGAGCAGCTCCGGCTTTTGCGGCCAGCCCTGCGTGGCGAAGGTCCACAGCTGCGAGCTGAACCAGGTGTCCAGCACGTTCTCGTCCTGATGCACGTGATGGCCGCCGCACTTGGGACACACATCGGTGTCCTCGGTCAGGGCGTCCTCCCAGCCGCAGTCCTCGCAGTAGAACACGGGGATGCGATGGCCCCACCACAGCTGGCGCGAGATGCACCAGTCCTTGAGGTTCTCCATCCAGGTGGTGTAGGTCTGCGTCCAGCGCGCGGGGTGGAAGGTGACCTTGCCGGAGTTGACGGCGTCGAGCGCCGGTCCCTTGAGCTTGTCGACGGCCACGAACCACTGCTCGGACAGCCACGGCTCCAGGGCGGAGTCGCAACGGTAGCAGTGCATGACGGAGTGGTCGAGGTCCTCGACGTGATCGAGCAGGCCGTGCTCGTCGAACCACTTGATGACGGCCTCGCGGCACTCGTCGCGGTTCATGCCGGTGAACTCACCGTAGCCCTCGACGACCACCGCGTGCTCGTCAAAGATATTAATCTGCGGCAGGTCGTGGGCCTGACCCATGGCGTAGTCGTTGGGGTCGTGTGCCGGGGTGACCTTAACAAAGCCGGAACCAAAGTTGGCGTCGACGTGCCAATCCTCAAAAATGGGGATCTCGCGGTCGACGATGGGGAGCTTGACGGTCTTACCCACGAAGGCGGCCTTCTCGGGATCCTTCGGGGAGACGGCGACGCCCGTGTCGCCGAGCATGGTCTCGGGGCGCGTGGTGGCGACGACGATGTAGTCCTGGCCGTTGACCGGCTCGGTCAGCGGGTAGCGCAGGTGCCACAAGTGGCCCTTCTCGTCCTTGTACTCGGCCTCGTCGTCCGAGATAGCGGTGGTGCAGTTGGGGCACCAGTTGACGATGCGCTTGCCACGATAGATCAGACCGTCGTGGTACCAGTCGCAGAAGACCTTACGCACAGCCTGGGCGTAATCCTCGTCCATGGTGAAGCGCTCGTTGTCGAAGTCGACGGAGCAGCCCATACGCTTGATCTGCTCGACAATGATGCCGCCGTACTCGTGGGTCCAATCCCAGCAGGCGTCGACAAACTTGTCGCGGCCAATCTCCAGGCGGCTGATGCCCTCGCTCTTGAGCTTTTTGTCGACCTTAGTCTGCGTGGCGATACCGGCGTGATCGGTACCCAGCACCCAGCGCGTGGACTTGCCGCGCATGCGGGCCATACGAATGATGGCGTCCTGGATGGAGTCGTCGGTGGCGTGACCCATGTGGAGCTTGCCGGTCACGTTGGGAGGCGGAATGGTGACGGTGCAGTCGCCCACACCCTCACGGCGCTTGTAGTAGCCGCCGTCGAGCCACTTCTGCAGGATCGCCGGCTCGTTGGTCGACGGATCGTAGTTCTTGGGCATCTCTTCCATATATCTCTCCCTTGCCCGTCGGGGAGGAATGTAGGCCCGATTTTCGCTCGGTCAGGTCCTGGGCTCGCTCGAAGACCACATTAAGTGGTCTTCGGCTCGTGCGGAATCTACGAAAATCGGGCCTACATTCCTCCCCTTAGGTATCGATTACTTCAGTCTGAATTGACTTTGCCGAGGCTTAAACAAACACACAGAATAGCACAGGTAGTTGGGGTTATTGCGTATATATAAAATAGCCTCCGACCGCGGGTGGTCGGAGGCTATCGACAAAAACGTTTTGACAGGTTTTAGCCGTAGATGCGCTGGGGCTGCTCTTCGCCCTTTACGGAGGCTTCGGTTACGACGACCTTGGTGACGCCTTCCTCACTGGGCAGGTCGAACATCGTCTGCTGCAGCACGTCCTCGCAGATGGCGCGCAGGCCGCGGGCGCCGGTCTTGCGGGCGAGCGCCATGCGGGCGATCTCGTGCAGGGCCGCGTCCTCAAACTCAAGATCGACATCCTCGAGCTGGAACATCTTGCGGTACTGGCGCACCACGGCGTTCTTGGGCTCGGTCAGGATCGACACCAGGTCGTCCTCATCGAGCGCCTGCGTCTGGGTGACGACGGGCGTACGGCCCACGAACTCGGGGATCATGCCAAAGGCGTTGAGGTCCTGCGGGAGCACCTGGCGCAGCAGGTCGTTCTCGTCGACCGAGGTGGGGCCGGCGATCTCGGAGTTAAAGCCCACGCCCTTGTTGCCCACGCGATCGGCAATGATCTTGTCCAGACCCACAAAGGCACCGCCGCAGATGAACAGGATGTTCGTCGTGTCGATCTGCAGCAGCTCCTGCTGGGGATGCTTGCGGCCGCCGGTGGGCGGAACGCTTGCCACCGTGCCCTCAAGAATCTTCAGCAGTGCCTGCTGAACGCCCTCGCCCGAAACATCGCGGGTGATGGAGAGGTTCTCTGCCTTGCGGGCGATCTTGTCGATCTCGTCCACATAGATAATACCGACCTGTGCACGCTCAATGTCGCCATCAGCGGCGTTGATGAGCTTGAGCAGGATGTTCTCCACGTCCTCGCCCACGTAACCAGCCTCGGTAAGCGCGGTGGCGTCGGCGATAGCAAACGGCACCTCGAGGATGCGCGCGAGCGTCTGGGCCAGCAGCGTCTTACCGGTACCGGTGGGACCGAGCAGCAAAATGTTGGACTTGGCGAGCTCCACCTCGTCCATATCGTCGTCAAACTGGCCGCCCATACCCGAGGCTTCGTCAAAGGCGGACACCGCGGCGCCGCCCTCGATCACGCGTCGGTAGTGGTTGTACACGGCCACCGACATGGCGCGCTTGGCGTCCTCCTGGCCCATAACATAGGCCGAAAGCTCATCATAGATCTCGTGCGGCGTCGGCACGTGCGTGATGACCTGACGGTCGTCCTCGAGCTCAAAGCCCTCGGCCTCGGGATCCACAGCGGGCTGAGACGCGGCCTGGCCGTGATCATTGAGGAAGCCCGGCAGCTTGCCGTTGCGGGCAGCATCCATAAAGTCCGAAGCCAGCGACTCCTCCAGGATCTCGGAGCAGGCGGCAACGCACTCGTCGCAGATAAAGATATTGGTCGGGCCCTTTACAAGGCGGCGAACCTGCCCCTGCTCTTTTCCGCAGAAGGAGCAGCGGATGGGGTTGCCGCTCTCGTCGAAGTTATCCTGCATGTTACCGGCCATCCTAGGCGTCCTTCGCGGCGAGGTCGCGCGAGGTGACAATGCGGTCGATCAGACCGTAGTCGAGGGCCTCGGCAGCGGTCAGGTAGTTGTCGCGCTCGGTGTCGGCCTGGACCTTCTCGATTGGCTGGCCCGAGGCATCGGACAGAATCTGGTTGAGCTCGCGACGGGTCTTCTTGATCTCCTCGGCCACGATCTCGATCTCGGTCTGCTGGCCCTGCGCACCTCCGCTGGGCTGGTGAATCATGACCTTGGAGTGCGGCAGGCAGAAGCGCTTGCCCTTGGCGCCGGCCGAAAGCAGCACGGCGGCCATGGACGCGGCCATACCGACGCAGATGGTGGAGACCTGCGGCTTAATGAAGTTCATGGTGTCCAGAATCGCCAGGCCGGAGTATACCTCGCCACCGGGCGAATTGATGTAGAGCGAGATATCCTTCTCGGCATCCTGGCTCTCAAGATGCAGCAGCTGGGCAACGACCAGGTTGGCGCTGACGGAGTTGATCTCCTCGCCCAAGAAGATAATGCGGTCGTTGAGCAGGCGCGAATAGATATCGTAGCTGCGCTCGCCGCGCGGCGTCTGCTCGATAACGTATGGCACGAGGGCGGAATCGAACTTAGCGATCATACGCATCTCCATTTCTCTTACGGACCAATAGTGGTTCTAGACAAACGTACGGTGCCCGCATGCTATGCATTGGCTGGCACCGTACGAAGCAACCGGATAACCGGCTTATAACTTTACCCCATCACGAGCGCACGCAAGCGCTCGTGGGCAAGGTGGCGAGAATTACTCGGCGTCCTTGGCGGTCTCGTCGACCTCGGTCACCTTGGCATTCTCGACCAGGTGATCGACGGCCTTGGAGCGACGGATGGACTCACGGACGGCAGGCATGCGGCCATCGGCGATGAACTCGGCCTTGGAAGCCTCGACGTCCTTGACGCCGGCCTTCTCGAACTCGGCGTTGATGTCGTCCTCGGTGACCTCGATCTTGAGCTCGCGGGCGAGGGCGTCCAGAGCCAGGGACTCACGGGCAACGTCGTTGGCCTGCTTATGCAGGTCGCCGATGAACTGCTCCATGGTCAGACCGGAAGCGGGCAGCCAGGTGTCCAGGGTCATGCCGCGGGCAGCAAGGTTGGACAGGAAGTTCTGGCCAAGCTCCTCAAAGACGGACTGCTCGTAGTCGGCGTCCATCTCGTCGAGCTGCAGACGCTCGGCGAGAGCGGAGACGCAACGGTTCTCCTTCTCGGCCGGCAGGCGGGAAGCCTTGTCCTGCTCGATCTCGATCTTGATGGCGTCGCGCATGGCGTCGATGCTGTCGAAGCCGAAGTCGGACTTGACAAGCTCGTCGGTGAGCTCGGGGGTGTTGCGGACCTTGATGCCCTTGACGGTGACCTCGACGGTGTGGGTCTCGGCCTCCTCGTCCTCCTCGACCTCGTCGGTCCAGGTGACGGTCTTGACGTCGTCAACGTTAGCGCCGATCAGGGCCTCGTTGAACTCCTTGGGATTGCTGTCGCTACCGGCGATGAGCATGCGGCCCTCGGCGGCGAAGTTGTCGGCGTTCTCGACGGCCTTGAGGTCGACGGTGACGTAGTCCTCGGCCTCGACGGCGCGACCCTCGACGTCCTCGAAGGTGGCGCGGTAGTTGAGGAGCATCTCGACCTGGTTGTTAATCTCGGACTCGGTGACCTCCGCGGGAGGCATCTCGATCTCGACGGCGTCGAAGGAGGAGAGCTCGGCAGCAGGACGCAGGGAGAACTCGACGGTGTAGGTGTAGTCCTCGTGATCCTTGGCGAGGTCGAGCTCCTTGTAGTCACCGCTCTTGGTGGGGACGATGTCCAGCTCGTTGAGGACGGCGGGCTCGTTGGCGGCGATCAGGTCGTTGGTGGCCTGAGCGAGGGTAGCCTCGGCGCCAAGAGCGGAATCGATGACCGGACGGGGAGCCTTGCCGGCACGGAAGCCCGGGAAGCGGTACTTCTTGGCGGTGTCCTTGTAGGCCTTCTTGATCGCGGCGTCGACGTCGGCGGCCGGGATGGTGACCGTAGCGGTGAGCTTGGCGTCCTTGACGTCAGAAGCGGTGATGTTCAACACGTTCCTCCTCATACTGCCCAGCTTATCTGAGGTGCTGGTACCTTTATGCAACAAAGAGTCGCGACGGCCGAAGCCGACGCAGATGCGTTGGTGCGGGCGAAAGGACTCGAACCTTCACGGGAATCCCACCAGAACCTAAATCTGGCGCGTCTACCAATTCCGCCACGCCCGCATGAGCGCACAGACTAGGAATGATAGCAGATACGAACGACAAGCGCACGCACACGTTTTACAGGCTCACGACCTCACCACGAGTGCGAAAGGCGGGGCGAGTTGCCCCGCCCCGCCCATTACGACTTGTTCGCCGACCCGCTACTCCCCCAGCAGGGCCTTCTCGGGCGTGATCGGCAGCGAGCGGACCTGATGGCCGGTCGCGTGCGCCACGGCCGAGGCAACGGCGGCGAGCGGCGTGTTGATGACGACCTCGCCGATCGACTTGGCGCCAAACGGACCCGTCGGCTCGTAGCTCGGCTCAAAGGCCACGCGAATGCTGCCGATATCCAGGCGCGTAGGCAGCTTGTAGCTCATAAAGTTGCCGGTGCGCAGGCGACCGCGGTCGTCATGCTCGACGATCTCGTAGAGCGCGTGACCGATGCCCTGGGCAATGCCGCCCTCGGCCTGGACGCGCGCGAGCGCCTCGTTGATCACGGTGCCGCAATCGACGGCCGCGGCGTAATCCACCACGGTCACCTTGCCGGTTGCCTTGTCGACCTCGACCTCGGCAATGCCGGCCATAAACGGCGGGGGCGAAACGGGCAGGCTGGCAGAGGCATGCGAGGTCAGCGCGTCGCCGCCCTCGATGTTCTTAACGCACAGGTTGGCAAAGTCGCGCAGCGTGAGGTAGCGGTTCTGCTCGCGCGCGGCACGCTCGTCGGACAGGCGCACGTACTGGCCGTCGAAGACCACGTCGGCGGCGTCCACGTCCCACATCTGGGCGGCCTTGGCGCAAATCTTCTGGCGTAGCTCGGTCGCGGCGTTCTTGGCTGCCAGGCCCGTCACGTACGTACCCGAGCTCGCGTACGAGCCGGCGTCGAACGGCGACACGTCGGTGTCCACGCCGCGCACCACGATCAACGAGCTCTCCACGCCCAGCTCCTCGGCGGCAATCTGCGCCAGGATCGTGTCGACGCCCATACCGTTATCGGTGGCGCCGGTGCCGATGGTAATGAAGCCGTCCTCTTCCAGGCGCATGTCGATGCCGGCGATGTCCACGTTAGAGATGCCCGAGCCCTGCATGGTGAGCGCGCAGCCCAGGGCACGCACGCGGTCGCCCAGGTCGACGGCCAGCGGCTTGTCGCGCCAACCGATCATGTCCATCGCGCGCAGCAGGCAGCGGTCGAGCGCGCAGGCGTTGAGCTTCTCGTTGTAGTACTGCGGCATGACCTCGCCCTCGTGCACCATGTTCTTAAGGCGCAGGTCGGCGGGGTCCATGTGCAGCATGTCGGCAAGCTCGTTGACGGCGCTCTCCACGGCAAACTGGCCCTGGGTGGCACCGTAGCCGCGATACGCGCCGCCGCGGTTGGTGTTGGTGTAGACGGCGTCCCACCTAAAGCGGCTCGCCTTCACATGGTTGTAGATCGGCAGGCTCTTGTGGCCCGAAAGGCCGATCGTTGTGGTAGCGTGCTCGCCGTACGCGCCGGCGTTGGACAGCGTGTGCAGATCAATAGCCGTGATGGTGCCGTCGTTCATGGCGCCCAGCTTAACGGTCATCTGCATCTGGTGGCGCGAGTTGCCCGCAGTGATGGTCTCCTCGCGGGTGTAGCAGCAGTAGCTCGGACGGCCGGTCTGCTGGGTGACGAACGCCACGAAGATCTCGCAGCAGCCCGTCTGCTTGGAGCCAAAGCCGCCGCCGATGCGCGGCTTAATGACCTGCACCTGCGACTGCGGAATGTCGAGCGACTGCGCGACCATGCGGCGCACGTGGAAGGGCACCTGCGTCGAGGTGGTCACCGAGATGCGGCCGAAGGCGTCGGTCGTCGCAAAGGCGCGGAAGGTTTCCATGGGCGCGGTCTGCGTGGCCTGGCTGGTGTAAGTGCGCTCAAAGACGATGTCGCTCTGGGCGAAGGCCTCGTCCAGATCGCCATAATCGCTGGTACCGCTGCACACCAGGTTGCGCGGAACATCGCCGCCCTGCGGGAACATAAAGGTCACGTCGCCCTCGGGGTGGACCACGATGTCGTTATCGAGCGCCTGGGTAAAGTCGAGCAGGGGCTCGAGCACCTCGTAGTCGACCTTGATGAGCTTGAGCGCCTTATCGGCGGCCTCCTCGGTCTCGGCGGCGACGATCGCCACCTCTTCGTTTTGGTAACGGACGAGGTTTTCGAGAATCAGACGGTCGTAGGGACTCGGCTGCGGATAGCTCTGGCCGGCAATGGTAAAACGGCGCTTGGGAACGTCCTCGTAGGTGTAGACGCCCACCACGCCGGGCACCTTCAGGGCGCGCGACGTATCGATGGAGCGGATCTTGGCGCGGGCATAGGGGCTGCGCTTGAGTTTGACGATGAGCGCACCGGCGGGCACCATATCGCCGGTGTAGACCGGACGACCCTCGAGCAGGGCCTTCGAGTCCTTCTTGGGCTGCTTGTGGGTGATCTGCTTGTATGAGACGCCGTCGGAGCTCGTGTCGTTGACGGGCAGCTCGGGCATCTCGAAGCCCACCTGTACGCCAGACTCGTTGAGGAAGCGGACGATGGCGCGCAGCTGGCTCTCGTAGCCGCTGCAGCGGCAGAGGTTGCCGGCCAGCTGGCGCGAGAGCTCCTCGCGCGTGGCGACGAGGCTCGGGTCCTCCTTGGCGGCGCGGGCGAGCGCCAGCACGTTCATGATGAGGCCGGGGGCGCAAAAACCGCACTGCTCGGCGCCTTCGGCGGCCATGGCGTGGGCGAGCGCCTCGGACTCGGCCTTGAGGCCCTCGAGCGTGGTAACCGAGCGGCCCTCGACACGCGCGGCGGGAACCGAGCAGCTCAGCACCGGGTCGCCGTCGAGCCACACCGTGCACAGGCCGCAGTTGGTGGTTTCGCAGGCGCAGCGCACCGACGCGCAACCCTGCTCGCGCAGCAGTACAAAGAGCATGGTGTCGGGGGCAATCTGAACCTTGACCTTGCGGCCGTTGAGCGTAAAGGAAAGATCGATGAGTTTGGCAGCCATTAGCGCACCTCGCTAGAATCGACGCCGGGCACGCGGCGGCAGGAATACTCGTCCGTGGCAAACTTGGGGACCTGAACGGTCTCGAGCTCGCGGGCAAGCGCGGCCGAAAGCTCGATGCCGGCGGCGCGGCGCACGGCCTGGACGGCGAGCGGGGCCGAGATGCGGCGGCGGTAGTCGGCCGAGCCCCACATGTTGGTGCCGTAGCTCAGGGCACGCACGGACGCGGCCAGGGCGCGCAGCTCGTCCTCGGAAGGCTGCTCGCTGGTGAGGCCACACGCCTCGCCCTGCAGCAGGGTTGCGCGCAGCGGGCGGGCGCCCACGGTGACGTGCCAGGAGCCGTCCCACCAAGCGGCGGTGACGTTCAGCGAGGGGAAGTCGGTCGCGGCCTTGCGCACGGCCTCGTAGCTCGCACGGTACTCGTGCTTGACGACCACAACATGCTCGATCACGTCGCGCACGTAGCCCATGTTCACAAACTCAGCCAGCGGCACGCGGCCGGCACCCGTCAGCTCAACGTACGAGTCGAGCGCTAAAAAGGCCGAAAGCACGTCCGAGAAGCCAAAGCGGCCGTAGATGCTGCCGCCCACCGTGGCGGTATTGCGCAGCTGCACGCCCACGATGTCGTGGACGGCAAACTCAAAGACATTGTTGACAAGCGAATTGAGCCCGGCATGACGCTCGAGCTGGCGCAGGGTGCACATGGCACCGATGCGAAACTCGGTCTCGGTCTCCTCGATCTGATCGAGTCCGCAGGCCGAAAGGTCAATCGCCGTCGCCACGCGACGCAAACCAAGGCGCATCCAGATGCCGCCGCCCACAATCTTGTTGTTGCGGTTTTTCTGCAAGAGCTCATAGGCTTCGGCCGCGTTTCCAACACGGACGTAGGTACCGAACTTGAGCACGTTCTCCCCCATCTCTTTACTTGTCCAGTACCTCTTAGTGTACCAAACGAGGGCGCACGACCCTCACCGCCATAGAAAAAGGCTCCCGGCAGGAATTGCCGGGAGCCTTAGACGCATCAGCTGGTGCTGTACGGAGCTATGTCGAGCTGAATTTAGCAGACGCCCTGGGCGAGCATTGCGTCGGCGACCTTCAGGAAGCCGGCGATGTTGGCGCCCATGACGAAGTTGCCCTCCTGGCCATACTCCTTGGCGGTGTCGTCCACGTTGTGGAACATGCCGCGCATGAGCTGCTCGAGCTTGCCGTCGACCTCCTCGAAGGTCCAGGACAGGTGCTCGGCGTTCTGGCTCATCTCCAGGCCGGACACGAGCACGCCGCCGGCGTTGGCAGCCTTACCGGGCATAAAGGCGACGCCGTTCTCCTGGAAGTAGGTCGTGGCCTCGATGGTCGTGGGCATGTTCGCGCCCTCGCCGACCACCTTGCAGCCGTTGGCGACGAGCGCCTGGGCGTCCTCGAGCAGCAGCGTGTTCTCGCGAGCGCAGGGCAGCGCGATGTCGCAGGGCAGCTGCCACACGCCGCGGCCGTCGCCCTCGTGCCACGTGGCATTGGGCTTCTCGTCGACGTACATAGCGAGCGTGACGCCCTTGTCGTGGCCAGAGCGCTTCTTGTTATAGACATGCTCGAGCACGGTGTAGTCGATGCCGTCGGGGTCCTCGACCCAGCCGTGGGTGTCGGAGCAGGCCAGCACCTTGCCGCCGAGCTGGGCGACCTTCTGGACCGCGTAGATGGCGACGTTACCGGAGCCGTGAACGACGACGTTCTTGCCCTCGAAGGACTCGCCGCGGCTCTTGAGGTACTCGTCCACAAAGTAGACCAGACCGTAGCCGGTGGCCTCGGTACGGGCGAGCGAGCCGCCAAAGGAGAGGCCCTTGCCGGTAAGGACGCCGGTCCACTCGTTGGTCAGGCGCTTGTACTGACCGAACATGTAGGCAACCTCGCGGCCGCCAACGCCCAGGTCGCCGGCGGGAACGTCGGTATTGGGGCCAATATGGCGATAGAGCTCGGTCATGAAGGACTGGCAGAAGTGCATGATCTCGTTGTTGGACTTGCCCTTGGGGTCAAAGTCGGAACCGCCCTTGCCGCCGCCCATGGGAAGGGTGGTCAGGCTGTTCTTGAGGATCTGCTCCAAGCCCAGGAACTTGAGCATACCCAGGGTGACCGTCGGGTTAAAGCGCAGACCGCCCTTGTAGGGTCCAATGGCAGAGTTGAACTCGACACGATAGCCGCGGTTGACCTGGACCTTGCCCTGGTCATCGACCCAGGGAACACGGAACATGACGATGCGCTCGGGCTCGACGAGGCGCTCCAGCAGGGCGGCCTCCTCGTACTCGGGGTGGGCGTCGAGCGCCGGCTGAATGGTGCCGAGGATCTCGGTCGCGGCCTGGATGAACTCAGGCTGCTCGGGATAGCGGGCCTTGAGCTCTTCGAGAACTTTCTGCGTGTAGCTCATGCTTCCTCCAATTGATGGAAAAGAAAGGTGTCGTTCGCGGCGCCCCATGCGCCGTGAGCTTTATCGAGTATGGATAATATCGCACTGTTGCAGCAAAGTTTCGCATAAGCCGACGAGCAGATGTTTCGTTTTGATTACGATGCAGGTAGAAGCGTTTTTGAGCACCCGACGTACAAATCGCGTGTTTCGAAGCTGTTTCGTCCACATGGTCCATACCACCACAAAGAGGACAGGCACCTTTGTGGTGGTTGGCAGGATGCGTTGGCGGGAACGTATGTGAATCGAACACATCCAAGACGTTTTGCACGCCTCACAACGGTTTTGAGGACCGCGGGGCCCACCGGAGCCCATCCGTTCCCAAACGTGGCGGTATTTTACCAAACGCGCAGTGTCGCGCCACGAAAACGGCCCATCTACTACGTTTAACCAGCAAGGGTTAGCCATACCCACTTTTTCGTAACATCGGCAAGTCATCTACCTGCGGTTTTGTTTTTGCGGTTTTTGAAATGGTCGAGGGTAGTCACTTAAACGTAGTAGATAGGCAGGTTTTGTGGCGAGCGGCGATTCGGAGCCCTAGCGAAGCGATCTGAGGCCGCCGGCCTCTTTGTCGAGCACCGTAAAACGCACCGCATCCAGATGCTCCAGGATGCTGATGGCACGCTTGCGCGACACGCCCAGGGCCTCACGCAGCACGCTCGTGGTGGCAGCACCGCCGGCAGCCTCGATAGCGGCGGCAACAAGCTCGTGCGCATGAGCATCCGCGGCGGCGGACAGGGCAACGTCGCGTTCGATCTTAACGATCGCGCGGTTGAGCGAAAGCTCGCGCAGGGCACGCGTCATGGTGTCGCGATCGAGCTGCAGACGCTCACCCACCTCGGGCAGCGTCGCCGCACCGAGACCCGCCTCGTCGAGGGCGGCCACGATGCGCTGGCTCGCCTCGCGCACCACACGTATCGCCGCAGCGGCAGAGTGCGGGTCGAACACCTCGGCACCGTCGACGGTGCACACGCCGCGCGCACAGCCCTCGAGAACGAGCGCGGACGCGACGTCTTCGCCCGCTGTCGGCCAGGCGGCATGCGCGACCTCGCCCGGCGTGAAACCCGTCTGCTTGGGCGCGGCCCCGTGCATGGCGGCCAGCGTGACGGAGAGCGTGGCGAGGGCGGCATCGAGCACAGCGGGGGCGGCATAGAGCTCCTCGGTCGAGCGCTCGGCACGAAGCGCCACGGCGTCACCCGAGGAAACCGCCCCGTGCAGGAGCGCAGCCGCCTCGGCACCCGAAAGATCGAGAGCACGGGCTGCGGCCGCGGCAGACACGGGCAGGCGCTGCAGCCCCAACCATGCGGCAACGGCGGCGGCGCGGTCGTCGGCATCCAGGGCCCCGAGCAGCGCGCACTCGCCCGCGGAGAGGACGCGCGAGCGGCGACACCGCGAAAGAAGAACACGACCGCCGCCGATAAGCACCACCGGCGAGAACGCGAGCACAATGAGGCCGTCGCCCGATCGCACGGGAAGGCGCTCCTCCAGACGGACCTGCACGATGCGGGTCTCGCCAGCCTCAATAGGACCCTCACCCTCCATGAGCATGATTCGGCCGAGGACCTCCGCCGTGCCCGCCATCACATGCACGCGCGTACCGGACTCGAAGGGCGCGGGCTTGGTGCCCTCGCGCCCCAGATACGTGAAGCGGGCGATGAGCCTGAGCGTCGAGCCCTCGGCACCAGACCCGCAGAGGACCTCGCCACGCGGAAGGTCGCCCGCACCGTCGCCCACGATGTTGAGCGCCGCGCGCTGTCCGGGCAACGCCCGAGGAGTATCACCATGCACCTGAATCGCGCGCACGCGGCAGCGCACGTCCGCGGGACATGAGACGAGCTCGTCGCCCACCGCTACGGGGGCATCGTGAAGCGTGCCCGTGACGACCGTCCCGGATCCCTTGATGGTGAAGCAGCGGTCGATGGGCAGGCGCGGGGCCAGACCGGGGCGCACCGGGCGGGATGCGGCATCGGCCAGGAAAGAGTCGATGGCGGCATCGAGGGCAAGGCGAACGTCCTCGATGCCCACGCCCGTGCGCGAGGAAACAGGCACCACGGGCGCATCGGCAAAGACGGTATCGCTGAGGAAGTCCATCACGTCGAGCTCGGCGAGCTCCGCCGTCTCGTCATCGGCCAGATCGCGCATCGTGAGCGCCACCACGAGGTGCCTCACGCCCAACAGCTCCAACACGTACACGTGCTCTCGCGTCTGCGGCATCACGCCCTCAACGGCAGAAACCACCAGCAACGCAACGCCCACGCCGGTGGCACCCTGTACCATCGCGCGCAGGTAGTGCGCATGCCCGGGCACGTCGACCAAGCCGACAAGCTTGCCGCTCGGCAGCGCCAGCTCGCCAAAACCGAGCTCCGTGGTCATGCCGCGGCGCCGCTCGACCTCCAGGCGGTCGGGATTTTTGCCGGTCAGCGCCTCGATAAGGACCGACTTTCCGTGGTCGACGTGTCCTGCCGTTCCAACGACAACGGGACACTCGACAAGCTCGCGCGCACTCATCGATGCAAACCCGCCCGCACGGCATCGGTCAACGCGGACGCGCACAGATCAAGGTCGGTATCGTGCAAAAGCGTGCGAACGTCAAACAGTACCTGACCATGCTGCACGCGCGTCACGACCGGCGTATCGGACTCCTGTACCATAGCGCGCTTTAGGCCATCGGCGGACAGGCGCCCATCGACGGGGCAAACGGCAACGCAAAAAGTTGGGAGCTCGACGGTCGGCAGCGACCCGCCGCCCGGGGCAGAGGCGCCCTCGACAACCTGCAGCTCCACCGCCTCCTCGAACTGAGAGTCGCGAAGCTTGCGCAGCATGCGGTCGTGCAGGCGCTTGGCCTGACGATCAAGCGGAACCGGCGCGCCGGAAAGCATGTTGAGCACCGGGATCTCACGATGTGCCGTATCGGGACCGGCCACATACAGACGCAGGGTGGCCTCGAGCGCCGCGAGTGTGAGCTTGCCGGGACGAAGCGCGCGCATGAGCGGATGCGAAGCGCAGGCGGCGATTACTTGGGCGCTACCGAGAATAATGCCCGCCTGCGAGGCGCCGAGCAGCTTGTCGCCCGAGCACGAGACGACGTCAACGCCGGCGCCAAGAGACACGGACGTGGGCCTCTCCCCCGCATCGGCGAGTACCCCATCTGCAAGCAAAGCGCCTGAGCCTTGGTCCTCGTAAAGCAACAGGCCATGTTCATGCGCCAGCGCAGAAAGCTCCGCCACGGAAACCTCCTCGTGGAAGCCCTCGATACGGTAGTTGGAAGGATGGACTTTGAGGATCATCGCCGTGTTGGGCGTGATGGCGTTTCGATAATCATCCAGATGTGTGCGGTTGGTAGAGCCAACCTCGACAAGCTTGGCACCCGAAGCCGCCATGATGTCGGGGATGCGGAAGCTGCCGCCCACCTCGACAAGCTCGCCGCGGCTCACGATGACCTCTTTGCCGAAGGCATGCGCGGCAAGCACCAACAGCACCGCGGCGGCATTGTTGTTGACAACTAAGGCGTCCTGCGCCCCCGTGAGCGTGCGCAGCAGACGCGCGGCATGCTCTTTGCGGCCCCCGCGAGCGCAGGTTGAGACGTCATACTCAAGCGTGCTGTAGCCTCGGGCGACATCGGTCACCGCCTGCACCGCCGCGGGAGCGAGCGGAGCGCGGCCCAGATTGGTGTGAATCACAACGCCCGTCGCGTTGACGGCAGGGCGCAGGGTCGGCAGCGACAGGCGATGGGTCCGCTGCTCAATTGCCAAGGCGAGCTCGCGCTTGTTCCTTGCAGGGGCGCCGGAGCGAATCGCCGCGCGCTCGGCATCGAGCTCGGCGTCAATCGCCTCGCGTACCATCGTGTCGCCTGCATCGCCAGCAGCCTTCATGACCGGCCACTCGGCAAGCAGCTCGTGAACGGCGGGAATGGAACGCAGGCGGCCGCGCACCTCGGCAGACATGGATTCGCAGTCGCTCATGAAAAGCCTTTCGACATGTTCAATAAAAAGCTGGTCCCCCGCGATCGTCATCGGGCAAATAAATACCGGCGCGCACGCAAAAGGGACAGGTCCATTATGGCAGCTCGTGACAAGACGTCGAAGCGCCTCGTCTAAAACCTGCCAAAATAAACCTGTCCCTTTTTGGTCGGTTATGGCTTGGTGGCTTTAGGCCTCCTTATTGGCGTAGATAAACCAGTAGCCCAGCGCCACGATCAGGGCGCCACCCACGATATTGCCCAGCGTGGCGACCGTAAGGTTGAGCGCCAACCCGGCAGCGTTGAGGGCATCGGCGCCAGCGACATCGGCTCCATAGCCGCAGGAGTGCATCAAAATACCCATGGGCAAAAAGTACATGTTGGCAACGCAGTGCTCAAAACCGCAGGCCACAAAGGCGGCAATGGGCAGCAAAATGCCCACGACCTTATCGACCACGGTCTTGCCGGCAGTGCCGATCCATACGGCCAGGCAGACAAAGATGTTGCACAGAATGCCGCGGAAGAAGATGGTAACGGCGTCGATCGTAACCTTACCGGCGGCGACGCTCACCATGGCGTTGGCGACGGCCTCGCCGTTGAGCTTGTAAATAGCTGCCATGTAAATCAAAAAGACAACGAAGAGGGCGCCGGCAAAATTGCCGATCCACACAATAGCCCAAGCCTTGAGCATCTGGACGAGCGTGATCTTGTTGCTCTTAAGCGCGCAGACCATAAGCGAGTTGCCGGTAAACAGTTCCGCGCCGCAAATGAGCACGAGCACCAGTCCCAGGCAAAAAGCAAGACCGCCCACGAAGCGCTGGGCGCCCCAGCAAAGCGTGGGATCGCTCAGAAAGACCGTGAAGAACAGGCCGCCGAAGGCGATGAACGCGCCGGCGAACATGGCGAGCAAAAAGGCCTTCGAGACCGGCAGGTTGGCCTTGGTAACGCCTGCGGCCTCGGTCTTCGCCTCGATCGCGGCGGGCGCCAGGCAATCGGAGGTGGGGTATTCTGCCTTACTCTGTGCCATGGAAATCACTTCTTTCTTACGATTCGGGACAAACGCTCCTGGTTCATTTGCCCTGCGAGGTCGGACGGTATAAAAAATAAACGCGAGCCAAATTAGCATATTGGCCTGCGATTATATAGCTTGGAGCGGGCGACGGGAAGTCCAAGGATTTGCTTCGCTGCGGGCCTTCGGCCCTTGCGTGCTGCGCTGGAAATGCTCACGCATTTTCTCAGCTCCGCACCCTGGCGGGTTCGATTCCCGTCGCCCGGCGCGTAAACGAAAACAGCTCTGATCCCCAAAGGAAACCAAAGCCGTTAAAACAATTCTTATGGAGCGGGCGACGGGAATCGAACCCGCGTCATCAGCTTGGAAGGCTGGGGTTCTACCATTGAACTACGCCCGCAAGATATGGTCGGGACGACAGGATTTGAACCTGCGACATCCTGCTCCCAAAGCAGGCGCGCTACCAAACTGCGCCACGTCCCGAAGGTGTTGAGCAGCTAAGGTCTAAACCTTGCGTGTCCCAAAGCGAAGGAAATTATAGGGGAGACTCCCCGCCTGTGCAAGCGACGATACCCTAGCTCCTCGAATGTACGACAAACCGACTGTGGAGCAGGCCGATCACAAACGCCACCACGGCAACCGGCGCCCACGCGGCTCCAATGTCTGCCAGCGGCAGCGCATCGAACGGCAGCCACGCGCCCGTAAAGAACGCATCGCGGACCGAGGTAATCACGCTCTGCACCGCGACAACGCCGCCGACCCAGACCCACACCTGCGGATGAGCGTCGCAAAAGCCGTGCACCAGGCCCATCAGTACCAGCACGATGGCAACGGGATACAAGGCGTTGAGCATGGGCACCGAGAACATAAGAATCACGTCGAGGCCCACGTTGGAGAGCACGCACGAAAACGCTGCGAACACAAAGGCGAGAACCGCAAAGGGACGGCGCATGGCCTCCTCAGAGGCCTCCGCTCCCCCTTCGACCACATACGTCTCGCAGAAGTAACGCGAGCAGCAGCTGATGAGGCCGATGCACACGTTCATGCAGGCGAGGAAGAAGATGGCGAAGACCACGACCGTGCCGGCAAGCCCAAAATGCATGGAGGCCGAACGGGCGAGGATGGCGGCGCCGTTGGTAGCGTCGGGCATCACGGTGCCGAGCTGCATACCGGCAAGTCCCAAGCCGCAGTAGATGATGGCCATGAGCACGCCGGCGATCACGCCGGATCGCGAAATCTCGAAGGCCACGCGCTTGTCATCGGTAACGCCCAGCTCGTGGATGGTCTCGGCGATGATGATGCCAAAGGCGAGCGACGCGAGCAGGTCCATGGTCTGGTAGCCGGTCAAAAAGCCCTGCACGGCAGCACCGGCATCATAGGGAGCCTGCGGCGCGGCGGCGGGGCCCAGCGGCGAGACCATGGCGGCACCCACGACCAATACGATAAGGGCAATGAGCGCGGGGCCCGTAATGCGGCCGAGCACGCGTGTGATGACGCCCGGGCGCAGCGTGAGCGCAAACGCGACGACGAAGAAGCCGACGGCAAACACCAGGCGCGCCGTGCCGAGCGAGACGCCCTCGGGCAACAGCGGCACCAGCATCTCGAAGGCCGTGGAACTCGTACGCGGAATGGCCAGGCACGGGCCAATGGCCAGATACACCGCCGCGACAAAGAACTCGCCAAACTTGGGGTGCACGCGGCCAGCAAGCTCGCGCGCCGTTCCGGCAAGCGCCACGGCGATAAAGCCCATGACGGGCAGGCCGATGGCGGCAATCAGAAAGCCGAACATGGCGACCGGCGTGGCGGAACCTGCCTGCAGCGCCAGCAGCGGCGGAATAATGAGGTTGCCGGCGCCAAAGAGCATCGAGAACAGAGCGATGCCGACGGTGACGACATGGTCGGAGCGCAGACCGCGCGGAGCGGATGAAGCCATGGGACCACCTTTCGAGTCAAAAACAAAAACGGGACGGGCAAAAGACCCGTCCCGCAAGTATATACGCTTTAGCAGACTAAATCGCGCAAAGCTTCAATCTAGCCGCCCCTTTTGAGCCGTTACGCGTCCGAGCGACGGCGACGCAGCAGCTCGAGTCCCAGCGCGACAAGCGCAACGGCGCCTGCAGCGACAGCGACGGCCAATGGCGCACGATCGCCCGTGTCGGCGAGCTGCTGAGCGCTCGACTTGGAAGATTCCTTCTTGCCGGAGTTTTCCGCGCCCGAAGCCTTTGCCTTATCAGCTGCGGAGTCATCCGAACTACCGGGTTTTGTCGGATCCTTTGAATCCGGCTGGTCGGAATCGGGCGTTCCGGGCTTTTCCGGCTCTGGCTTGCTCGGGTTGTCAGGCTCAGGCTTATCCGGGTTATCCGGGTCCGGCTTGTCCGGCTGATCAGGCTCCGGTTTGTCGGGCTCAGGCTTGCCCGGATCAGGCTGGTCAGGCTCGGGCTTGTCCGGGTCCGGCTTGTCCGGATCGGGTCCATCGGGCTTGTCCGGATCGGGAACCACCGGGTCCGGGTCGACAGGCTCCTGCTTCTTCTTCACCGTCAGCGTACCGGGCTCAACCGTGACATCGAAGTTCGGGTCGGCGACCGTCGCCCCGATCTGGTACTCGCCCGCCGGGGAACTCTCATCGGCGACGCAGGAGTACTCGACCTTCACGCCCGAGGTATCAGCCGAGCTCTTTAGGCTCGAGGTAAAGGCGGGATTCATCTCTCCCTCGAAGCGTTCAACATCGTCGACCTTTACCTTAAGCTTCGCCGGTGAAATCTTGAACTTGCGCGAGGCGGCGCTGATATACCCGTCGCTTCGCAGCGTGGCAACGGCGCGATACGTGCCGGCATCGGTCGGGGCCTCACTCGACGAATAGTGCGTGCCGCCCGTCCCGTAGTACCTAACCCTCAGGTCACCTTCGCAGGCCTTGGGAACCCCCGTGACCTTGGGCGCTTGAGCATCACCGCTATAGACGAAGTTGCCGCCCTCAAATGCAAGCTCGACCCGCTTCGCCTGAACGACTAGAACAAAGTGCGCGGTCACGGTCTTGCCCTGAGCATCCTTGCACGTGATGTCAAAGGTAGACACTCCGACCTTGGACGGGGTGCCCGAGAGCGTCAAACCGCCCGCTGTGCGGGTAAGCTTAAACCCGTCGGGGAGCTTAGCGTCGTCCCACGTGTACTCATACGGAGCTTCGCCACCCGCGGCGCCCGAAATCGTCGCGCGATACGTGCTATGCGCACGTGCGACCGGCAGCAGACCGCCGTTGAACACAAGGGCATCCCGGGGCACAACGGAAACGACGGCACGATCGCTTTCCACCTGCGTCTCGGTACCAAGGTAGCGCTGGGTGACGCGGCAGAAATACTCGCCGGCGCAATCGTCATCGAGGCCCTCGATGAGGAGCGTCTCCCCCGTCTCGCCCTCGAGCGCCACGGCCTCGCCGCCCACCATGTGGAACCATTGATAGGACAGTTCGACATCAGCGGCGGAACCCGTGGACGAGGACGCGTGGTCGAGGACGCCCTTGCCCGCCTCGGCAGCAACCGAGAGCACGACAGCATCGCTCTCGTGGGCGCTCGCATCCTGCGGCTGGGCGATCACCTTCGGAGCGTCCGCCTTCACGAACTCGAACGTGACCTCCTGCGACGCGGTGACGCTACTCAACGTGACCTCGTACGCCCCGCCCTCATAGTCGGAGATATCGAGATCGATGGCCTTGTCCGAGCCGGCTTCCGTGACCGTCACCAGCTCGAGGTAGCAGCCCTCGTCGGGCGTCGCCGAGAGCGTCACGTCGCCGCCCGCATCAACGGTGACGGAAGCGTTGTCGACCGAACCGTTGACCGCCTTTGCCGTCACCTCAATGCGCTCGGGCTTGTCCGGGTTATCGGGCTCGGGGTTATCAGGGTCGGGATTATCGGGATCCGGCTTGGGGCCCGGATCAGGATTATCAGGTTCAGGGTTAGGATCCGGGTCGGGGTTGGGACCAGGATCAGGCTGATCGGGATCCGGGTTGTCCGGATCAGGATTGTCCGGGTCCGGAACCACCGGGTCTGGATCGACGGGCTCCTGCTTCTTTTTCACCGTCAGCGTTCCGGGCACGACCTCGACATCGAAGTTCGGGTCGGTGACCGTCGCGCCGATCTGGTACTCGCCAGCAGGAGAGCTCTCATCGGCATCGCAGGAATACTCGACCTTCACACCCGAAGTGTCAACCGCACCCTCCAGGCGCGAGGTAAACGCTGGGTTCGCCTCTCCCTCGAAGCGCTCGGCGTCGTCAACCTTCACCTTGAGCTTTGCCGGAGCGATCTCGAACTGGCAGGTAGCGGCACCGATGTAGCCGTGGCTGCGCAGCGTGACGACAGCGCGGTACGTGCCGGCATCGGTCGGGGCCTCCGTCGAGGAATATTGCGTGCTTCCGGTACCGAAGTACCAGACCCTAAGGTCGCCCTTGCAGACCTTAGGAGCACCGGAAACTTCGGGCGCCTGCGACGCGCCATTAAAGGTAAAGTCGCTATCCGTGAACGATAGCTTTACGTGCTTTGCCTGGACAACAAGCGCAAAGCGGGCGGTCATGGCCTCGCCACGAGCATCCCTGCACGTGATATCAAAGGCGGAAACGCCCGTCTTGGACGGGATGCCCGAGAGCGTCAGACCGCCCGGTGTACGGGAAAGCTTGAATCCGTCGGGGAGCTTCGTCTCATCCCATGCGTACTCGTACGGAGCCTTGCCGCCCGCGGCCCCGGCAATCGTTGCGAGGTACGTGCCGTGCGCGCTCGCTGCCGGCAGCAGGTCGCCGTTAAACACAAGGGTGTCCCACGGCACGACGGAAACGGCGGCACAATCACTGTCCGCTTGCTTCTCAGTACCAAGGTAGCGTTGAGTGATGCGGCAGAAGTACTCGCCGGCTTTCTCGTCATCGAGGTCCGCGAGCGAGAGCGTCTCCCCCGTCTCGCCATCGAGCGCCACGGCCTTGCCATTCGCCATGCGGAACCACTGGTAGGAAAGCTCAACCTCGGCAGCGCAACCCGTGGACGAGGCCGCGTGGTCGGCGACGTTCTTGCCTGCCTCGGCAGCGACCGAGAGCGCGACGGTATCGCCCTCGTGGACGCTCACGTCCTTCGCCTGCGCGACCACACGCGGAGCGTCCGCCTTCGCAAACTCGAACGTGACCTCCTGCGATGCGGTGACATCGTTCAGCGTGACCTCGTACGCCCCGCCCTTGTAATCAGAAATGTCGAGGTCAACGGTCGCATCCGAGCCGGCCTGCACGACCGTCACGCGCTCGAGGTAGCAGCCCTCGTCGGGCGTCGCCGAGAGGATCGCGTCCCCGCCCTCAACAACCGAAACCAAAGCATTGTTGACCGAACCGTTGACTGCCTTCGCCGTCACCTTGTAGTGCTCGGGCTTCTTCTTGACCGTCAGCGTGCCGGGGTCGACCGCGACATCAAAGTTCGGATCGGCGACCGCCGCGTCGATCTGGTACTCACCCGCTGGCGATTTCTTATTCGCCGAGCAGAAGTACGTGACCTTTACGTCCGAGGTGTCGCAACGGCTCACCAAGCTGGAAGTAAACTCGGGATTCTCCTGGCCCTCAAAGCGTTCGGCATCGTCGACCTTCACCAGCAGCTGAGCCGGCGCAACAGCAACCGTCAGTTCAACGTCTTCGGCAGCAAGATAGTTACGCGAGGCAGCGGCATGGGCGACAACACGCGCCGTACCGGCGGCCTTCACCGTCGCACAGCGTCCCTTAATCGAAACCGGGCTCGCATCGTCATCGGAATCAACCAGCTCAAAGCTCACGGGAGTCTGGGCAACGTTGTTAAACACAATGGGGTCTCCACCGTAAACACCCGAATAGCTCGTCGTTCCCGTAATGACCTGGCTTGCCTTTGCAATCGAGAACTCGGCGGACTTTTTACCCTGATAGTTGGGGTCAGTCACCTTAACCGTGACGCGGTAGTTGCCACTGTCGTACGGCTCCAGCGCCGTCGGACCATAGGACGTTCCATCTATACCTCGATAGGCAACGGAATAGGCAGACGTATCAAGACCGGCAACCGCAACCGCCGCACCGTGTCGTGCGCCATCGTATGTCACATCAGCCGTCTCGATCGAAATATCGACCGGGGCCTTCTCGATCGTGAAGTCACAGGAGGCATTACCGACATATCCCTTGGCATCGAGCGTCGCCACCGCACGATACGTGCCGGCATCCACCGGCGCCTGATCCGACGAGTAATGTGTGTCACCCGTGCCAACATAGGTCAGTTTGACATCGTCCTCGCAACCCTCGGGCACGCCCGAGAGCTCCGGGGCCTGCGCCGTCGCGTTGTAGGTAAAGGTCTGGCCCTCAAATGCAAGCGGGGCTTTCTTCGCCTTCACGAGCAGCACGAAGTGCGCATCGCACTTGTTGCCCAGGTCATCAGTGCACCTAATCTTGAAGCGACACGCACCCGTGGCCGCAGGCACGCCCGAGAGCACCAAGGCGCCCGATCCGTCATCTGCCAGCGTCAGCTGCATGCCCTCAGGAACCTCAACATCATCCAAGTTGTACGCATACGGCGCCTTGCCGCCCATAGCGCCGGCAATCTGCGCGCGGTATTCATCGTGAGCGGTCGCCACCGGCAGCACGCGCCCGTTAAACACAAGTGCTTCTCGGGGCACGATGGATACCTTCGCATGTTCGGTATCCGTCTTTGCCACCGTGCCTAGGTAGTTCTGCGTAATGCGGCAGAAGTACTCGCCTTCGCCGTCGCTGTCGAGCTGGGCGATCGAAAGAGTCTCCCCCGTCTCGCTCTTCAGCGCCACCGCCTTGCCGCCATCGTCAGACACGCGATACCACTGGTAGCTCAGCTTGACGTCTGCAGCGGATCCAGAAGACACGGCCGCATGGACGCGAACGTTGCGCCCCGCCTCGGCGACGACCGAAAGCTCAACCGGATCGCCCTCGTAAGCACTCGCATCCCGCGGCTGAGCGAGCACCTCCGGAGCCGCAGCCTTCTCGAATTCAAACGTGACCTTTTGCTGAGCACTCACGCCACTCAGTGTGACCTCGTACGCCCCACCCTTATAGTCAGAAATATCAAGGTCATAGGCATTGCCGGCCGAACCGTCATCACCTGCCTCTTCGGCAACGGTCACGCGCGTCAGGTAGCAGCCCTCATCGGGCGTCGCCGAAAGCGTCACCTTACCATCCGTAGCGTCCAAAGCAGACTCCGAATCAACCGATCCGTTGACCGCTCGGGCCGTCACCTTGTACTTAGGCGCCTCCGCAAAGCGCGCCTCGACGGTCATGTTGTCCTCGGGGACAAACGTCCAGGTAGCATCCGTGCTCAGCGGCTCATCGCCCAACGACCCGTCATCATTGCGCGCATACCACCCATCGAACACATACCCCGCATCGGAAACGGCAGTCAGGGTCGTGGACTCACCGTTCTCGACTTCGTTGGTCACGGCATAGCCCAGAGATTCGTCCTCGGAGGAGCCCTCGACGTGTCCGCCCTGACGCGGATCAACCGCCGTAACCGACATCGTCGCCCGTTCATAAACGGCCGTAAAGGTTCGGTTGCCAAACACCACGCGGTTAATGACCGGCGTAAAGCCAACGGGCATGCCGTTCTCATCGACCCAGTATTTAAACTTCCAACCCTTATGCGGCACGGTAAACATAATCGCCGCGGAGTGGTAGGAGCCACCCGTACCGAGCGCTACCATCGAAAAGCCAGCATCCTTAGGATACGTAGCGACCTGAACATCGCAGCCCGTCTCGTAGAACACGGCCGTAAGCTGCCTATTCTCCTTTGCGGTACCGATATAGAACGCGCTGTAGCTCACCGTGACACCCGCATCGTCGACCCAATGCGAGAAGTGGTACTTCTTCCACGGAATCGCGATGGCCATAAACATGTCGCCCCTGTCGTAGGACCTGCTGCCGGCAGGAATGCCGTCGATCAGAAGGGCCGTACCGCGGAAGATGGACGAGCCAGTGACGGTAATGGTCACCTGTCCATCGGATTCGAACTGCGCGTAGTACGTTATGTCTTGCGTGGCGGTCACATCGAGGGTCGTCGCGGTCTCGACAATCGAGGTGCCCTCCTTATCGGTGCTCCAGCCCACAAAGCGATAGCCCATACCGGCAACAGCGGACAGTTCCACCTGGTCGCCCACGGCAAAGCTACCGCTGCCCGTAACACGGCAGCCCCTGTTCGAAGCCTTGTCCTTCACCACGACCTCGCCCGTAACGGTCACCTCGTACGGATCGGCAAACACGGCCTGGAGCTCCAACGTATCGTCCTCGAGCCCCTCGACCATGTCCTTGTCGAGCTTAACCCAGCAATGGGCGTCGCAGCTCAGCAGCAACTTGTTGCCCTCGGCATCCAGGACATACCAACCGACAAATCGCTTGGTACCCATAGGCGTAGCGTTGAGTTCGACCGTATCACCGAATTGATAGGAGCCCTCGCCGCTCAGGGTGCTAACGCTATCGTCACTCGCGCTCAAAACGACCTGATAGGACTTAGGCGTAAAGGTCGCCGTATAGGTGGCGTCACCCGCGACCTTAACGGTATAGTCGGCGTTCTCGCTGACTGTCTCGCCCTTGTCGTCCGTCCAACCCGCAAACGAATACCCGGTGTTGGCGATCGCACGAAGCGTTGCGCGGTCGCCAGCCTCATAGCCACCAAAGCCGCTCACGGCTCCGCCCTCGGCAGGCGAAGCAACGGTATGCACGACATACGAACCCGACGCAAAGACGGCATAGAGCGACGTATCCTCACGCACGGCAAATCGATAGGTTTTCTTGGAGCTCACGCATGTGCCGTTACGGAACCAGCCCACAAAAGCCGTATCCTCGGCGGCGACCGCACGCACGGTTGCGACCTGTCCAGCGGCATACGCCCCCGCGCCCTCGACCGTGCCCATGCTCTCCTCGCACGAGACGTCCACCGTATATTGTTTTGCCGAGAACACGGCCTGAAGCGTCGTGTCAGACGTCGGCACCACGTGATAGGTGCTGTCACGGCTTACCACGGCGCCCGAAGCATCGGCCCAATACTCAAACGCATAGCCCGAAAGCGCATGCGCGGTCAGCGTGGCGGCATGCCCCGCCTCAACGGTACCCGTGCCCTCGGCCCAGCCGGCGACACTCGATTCGACCAGCGAACCGGTGCCGGAATCGACTACCGTCGTGGCGTCGACTTCATAGCTTTTTGCCATAAAGCGAGCGATGTGCACATGGCTGCGCTCCTGGTGGCAGGTGAACTCCGCATCGGCAGACTCAAACGTGCCGTCTGCCGTATACCAACCAGTAAAGACATAACCGGGATTGGGCGTTGCCTTAAGGGCAACCTCCGCGCCGCGGTCCGCAAGAACGCGGCTCGCCTTGACGGTGCCGCCCTCCGCAGGATCAGCGAGGGGCACGCAGACGGTATCGATAGGCACAAAGCCCGCGGTAATAACGCAGTGCCCGGTTTTACCGCGAGCCTTCGCAACCAACGAGGTCTCGTGCTTAAGGCTCTTCAGGCGGCCATTGACGTACCAACCCCAGAACAAAAAGCCAGGATGGGCCTTGGCCGTCAAATGAAGGGTTTCCCCTAATTTGAACGTATCGGTCGTAGGCTTCACCACGGTCCCATTGCACGTCACGGTACCGCCGAGCCATGAATCGGCGGTGACGATGACCTCGGGCTTTGAGTCGGTAAAAATCGCGGTATAGGTATCGCTCTTGGTGACCTTGACGACCAGCTCGGCGGTGTCGTACTCCCTACCGGAGTCATCCTTCCAATGGTCAAAACGATAGCCGTCGTTGGCCTTTGCCTTGAGCATCACTGTATCGCCGTAGCCACAGGTAACAGAAGATGCGCCAGGATGCCCCTCGATCTCAACGGCACCGCGCTCCACAAAGGTCTTTTTTGCCTTCGCCGTCACGGTATACGTGTTTTCCTCAAACACCGCACGCACCGTGCATTCCACGTCCTCGGGATAGAACTCAAGGTAGCTGGGGTCGGTGCCCAAAAGCAGGTCCGTCTTGGCGTCGTACCAGCCCTTAAAGGTAAATTGTTTGCTCGCCTCGGCCGTGAGCTCAATGCTCAGCGTGGCAGGCTCGCCCTTCATGCAGTAGCCCTCGCCGTGCACCAAATATTTGCCCGCCATGGCCGCGGCCGGCTCAACGACAACGTCCACCTTGCAGGCACGCGTAAACTTTGCCTGGATCACGCAGTCGGTAATGGGCTCAAAGGTATAGGAGCGCTCGCTCGAAACCAGCGTCGAGGTGGCATCCGAGCCGCCGTTGCTCAGATACCAACCGTCGAAGATATAGCCCTCGGATGGGGTGGCCTCCGCGGTCACGCGCTCGCCTTCGGGAACCTCGAGTACCATGCCAGCAGTCTCACCGCGCTTCAGCGTAACGGTACCGCCCTCGAGCGGGTCGGCCTCGGCACGCACAGTATGCGCATCCCTGCCGTCCATTACAGCCTCGATCCGGGCATTCCCGTTAACGCGGTATTCGCAAACTTCCTGCTTGTTGGCAATCGTGATACCCTGCGCATCGGTTTCTCGCCACTCTACAAAGCGGTACGTCTTCTCCGGATTGTCGGGGCGCACCTTGGGCCGCATCGTAAACGTGAGAATGTCCCCATCCTTCGCGCGAACCTTGCCATCCACGACCGGCACACCATCGCACAGCACCTCGGCGCTGTCGAAGGGATCGGTATTCACTAGGATGGTCTTGTCCGCCTTGCGGAAGCGCGCAACCAGATGGCGGTCGACCTCGGCCTTGAAGATATACGTGCGCTCGGGCGAAACCTCGATGCCGTCCTCAAACCATCCCACAAAGGCATAGTCGGGACCCTCGCTCGCAGTGACCATAGCCTGATCGCCACGGGTGATGCTCTGCTTTACAGGGCTTGCGGTGCAGCCCGTCGAAAAATCGGCCTGAATGCCATCGGCTTCGGCAACTGCCGTGACCTCGACTTTTTTCTCAAAGACGGCCGTCATCTTTACAACCTCGGGCGTCAGGTCCGTGATCGTCATCGTCTTGAGAGGAGATGTCGAGACCTCGACGCCGTTCTCTTTCCAACATACGAAGCGATAGCCGGGATTGGCGACAGCCTCGAGCGTGGCGACCGTCCCCTCATAGTGGATACCGCCTCCGGTAACGGCACCGCCCACCTCGGGCTGCGCGGTGGCAATAATCTCAATCTTATGGTCGCCATGAGGCTTGGGCTTCTTGTGGTCGTCGATGATGTCCTTAATCTCCTTGAGCACCTTGGTGCCCACAGCGGCAACATCCTCAATGTTGTCGGCCATACCGATCTCAATCACCGCGTCGGCCGCGATGGGGTCGACAGTCTCGCCCAGGCCATACATGGTGGCGAGAACGGCCGCAGCCGTAATCGCGGCGATGAGCGCGGCCTTCAGCGCCGCGAGTGACTCGTCGGGGTCAGTCGCCTCGCGGAAATGCGCGGTGTACTGCACATCTCCCTCGAGCACAAACGTGTAGGACGGACCATCGTCGCCGGTAAAGACAACGTTGCCGAGGGCATCGGTCGCGTAGTCAAACACATAGCCAGGCATTGGCACCGCCACGACCGTTACGCGCGACCCGATGCCGTACAGACCGGTGGAAAGGAACTGCCCGAGCGGCTGCCCGTTCTCATCGACCCCATCCACACTCAGCACAACGCTCGCCTGCGGAGCGCAGTATCGCGGAGTGATCTCGATCCTAGCGTCAGTCTTGTCCTCGGACACAATCGCGTCCGCCTTGTCCACCGTATAGGTAAAGTCGAGCTGATCGCTCGCGGCGAACGCATCATCGCCCTCGCCCAGATACCAGCCCAGGAACAGGGCGTTATCCGTGACGGCAGAAACCTCAACCGTCTCGCCGGCATTGCGATAGCAGTTTTGGGCGGTAACACTCAGGTGCGCATAGTCCTGCGACGAATCGGTCGCCTGCGCATCGTTGACATGCACCGCATAGTCCTTGAGCTTAAAGCGAGCCTCCAGGGACAGATCCTTATCCGGCGTAAACGTGTAGACCGGCTCCCTGGAGATGTACTTGCCGGACTCGGTGTCATACCAACCCTTAAACGTGATGTTGTCGTTGAGCATCCCCAAAGCACCGGCATCGAGCGTGACCTCGGCGCCCGCATCGATCGTCGTCGCGCCGGAAACATCGGGCAGCTCAACGCCGTCCATCAGTTTGCGTTCGCCTTTATCGATCGTTTGAGCATAGGAGATCTGGAACGACGTCGGCTCAGGCTTCTTGAGCCGTAGCGTGCCCTTGGTCTGGGTTTCAAAATGCGAATAGCCGTCGTCATACACGAGCTTTACGGGCTGTCCGTCCATCGACTCATCGAAGACGTCACCGTCGCAGGGGGTGGCCGTAAGGTACTCGCCGAGCTCTTCCTGTATGAGCGCCTCGTAGTTCCAAATCGATACCGTATGCGGGTAATCGAGCTCAACGCTCATGCCCTCGAGCGAAATGGTCTCCCCCGTCTCGTAGGTCATGTTGTTGGGGTCGCGTGAGATCTCAACGTTCTCGAGCACCTTGCCCACCGGGACGGGCAGGCAGCCGTTGCACCTCTCCCAAACAGCTTTGGGATGCCCGTTAGCATACTTCGGAATCATCCTGGCAGGGACCATGACGGTCATGTTGTATTTGGGGAACGTGTCGGTGTTAATGAGCACCGCATGGTTGCACCCAAAGAACACGGTCTCGAGATTGGTACTGCCAAACGCCTTTTCCGGCAACTCCTCGATCTTGGAGTTATATGGCAGCGTCAGTCCGCCGCTCAAGTCGGTGCCGTAGAAGCAGGTGTGGCCAAGCGTTTCGACCGTTGTGTTGCTCTCGAGCCCTGTGGTAGCAAGGTTCGAGCAAAACCTGAACGCGCAAACGCCAATCGATGTAATGGAGGCATTCTTGTCCAGGCCGGTATCGGTCAGAGCCTTGCAGCCTTCGTAGGCTCTGTCGGGAATCGATGTGAGGCCGATAACCTTGTCGAGCCCCGTGGACACCAGTCCACTCTCGGCAAACGCGGCGTCGCCCATCGAGCCAATGGTAGTAGTCTCGCTGATGTTCAGGCTCGCAAGCGACTTGCAGCCATAGAATGCCTCTTTCCCGATGGTGCCGATGGTCATACCGGAAAGGCTGATATCGGTGAGATTCGGGCAGTTATAGAAGGCGTGCAATCCGATTTTGGAAATGGAAGTGTTCTCAAAGCGCACTGAACGCAGATTGGTAGAGTCGGCACAGAGCTGTGCGTCGACTTCATCCACCCCGTAATCGACAATCAAATTCGTTACCATTCGACCGTCGACGGAGTTCTCGCGCGGGCTGTTCTCATCGATTTCTACTGTAAGATTTCCGTTTGCGTCGCACGGATACAGATAGTAGTTGGGCATGAGCTTGGCATACTCGTAGGCCGCCTGCTGCAGGTTGCCCTTGCTGTACGCGACAAGGCGCGTGTAGCCATCGTCGTACACGAGCTGTATAGGTTCTCCGTCCATCGACTCGTCGAAGACATCACCATCGCAGGGGGTCGCCGTAAGGTATTCGCCGAGTTCTTCCTTTATGAGCGCTTCGTAGTCGCTATCCATCGTCGAATGAGGATATTGAAATGTGACACTCATGCCCTCGAGCGAGATCTTTTCCCCCGGCTGATAGGCCATCTTGTCGGGATCACGCGAGATCTCAATCTTTTGGAGCATCTTGCCTACGGGGACGGGCAGGCTACCATTACAGCTCTCCCAAACCTCTTTAGGGTGGCCGCTTTCGTATTGCGAAACCATCTTGGCAGGGACCATGACAGTCATGTATTGCTTGGGAAACGTGGTGGAATTAATGAGCACCACATGGTCGCACCCAAGGTACACGGTTTCGAGCTTAGAGCCATAGAACGCACGGCTCGGCAGTTCCTCGATTTTGGAATAAAGGGGCAGCGTCAGCCCGCCGCTCATATTGGTCCCGGAGAAGCAACCTTCGCGGAGCGTCTTGATCGTCGTATTGCTCTCAAGTCCGGTCGTCGCAAGGCGGGAGCAGTTTTTGAACGCATTAACGCCGATTGACGTGATGGATGTGTTCCCGCCCAGACCGGTATCGGTCAGAGCGCTGCAGGCATTATAAGCGTTCTCAGGAATCGAACTGAGACCAACGACCTTGTCGAGACCCGTAGACCGCAGCCCGCTCCAGGCAAACGCGGCATCGCCCATAGAGCCGATGGTAGCAACGTCATTAATGTTCAGGCTCGTAAGCGATCCGCACCCAGAAAAGGCCCCTGTTCCGATACTTCCAATGGTCATACCGGAAAAGCTGATATCGGCGAGATTGGAGCACCCAGAAAAGGCGTGTAGTCCAATTGAAGAAATAGAGCTGTTCTCAAAACGCACCGAACGCAGATTGGAGGAATACTCACAAATATATCCGGGGACCCCATCCACTCCGTAATCAACGATCAGATTGGTTACCAATTTACCATCGACAGAGTTCTCATACGGGTCGTTTCCATCGATCTCTACCGTAACGTTTCCGCTTGCATCACACGGATACACATAGCCGTTCGGCATAAGCTTGGCATACTCATAGACCGTTGGGTCCTCATACACGAGGGAATCGACTTCGCTGTCATCGGACGAGGGTTCCGCCGTAGCAGCCAAGCTCTTTGCAGCATCGGAGTTGGTCGCGGAGCTCGAAAGGTCTTGGGCCAAGCTCGACGTGGAAGTGCTGGTATCCGAGCTGGACGATTCGTCCTGAGCGTTATTCGTTTGGTCGGAAGTTGTGGATGAGCTGCCCTCGCTCGAAGACGACGCGTTATCGACCGCATCGACATCAGCGTCAGAGCTCGAGTCGGTCTCTTGGGCCTCGCTCTCGACGGCGACCGCCCCGGCATCATCGGCATAGGCCGCGCGGGGCGCAAGGGGTATCGAGGTCACGACCATCGCAACCGAAAGATAGACAACCAAAAACCTATAGAGGGCAGCAGTGATCCTGTTCATAGGAACCTTCCCGCAATTCGCAAAGATACAGAGTCCCAGTGTGGGCCATCATTTCACATTACCCTGTATAAGCGACAATGCGGGAAGGTAGCGTAAACGGTTTATCTAAGGGCGCAAAAGGTTGGTCTAATCGCAGCTCAAATCGCGCAGAGCCTCAATCGCCATGTTGACTTCCTCGGCCGTGTTGAAGTAACCAAACGAGAAGCGAACTACGCCCTGGCGCTCGGTTCCCAGCGCACGGTGCATGAGTGGGGCGCAATGGGCACCGGGGCGCGTCGCAATCCCCCACCCCTGCATGAGCGCGTCCGAGATCTCGGCAGAGTCGATATCACCCACGTTGAGTGAGACGATCGCCGAGCGCGACGGCTGGTCAAAGGCGCCGTAGAGCTTGATCTCCGGGATTTCGCGCACGCCAGCGAGAAAGCGATCCGCCAGTGCTCGCTCATGCGCCGCAATCGCCTCGACTCCGCTTTGCGCCTCGATAAAGTCGAGACCTGCGGAAAGTCCCGCGATGCCGTGGCCGTTGAGCGTGCCCGCCTCCAGGCGCGTAGGCCACTCAAGCGGCTGCAGCGCAGCGAAACTGTGTACGCCCGTACCGCCCATAGCCCAGGGCGCCACGTCGACGCCCTCCGCCACGGCCAGGCCGCCGGTCCCCTGCGGACCCATGAGCCCCTTGTGGCCGGTAAAGCACACAATGTCGAGCCCCATACCAGCCATATCGATCTTCGCCGTGCCGGCAGACTGCGAAGCGTCGACGATCACCAACGCACCGGCTGCATGGGCCATGGCAGCCACGCGCGCAATGTCGACCGCGTTGCCGGTCACATTGGAGGCGTGCGTCACCACCACAGCACGCGTGCCCGGCGTGACCAACCGCTCGAGCTCGTCGTAGTCGAGCACGCCGTTCGCGTCGCAGCCCGCATGCTCAACGGTCACGCCCTGCTCTGCCGCCAGGCGGTTGAGCGGACGCAGCACGGAGTTGTGCTCGAGCACCGTTGTGACCACGCGGTCGCCGGGGCGCACCACGCCATTGATGACGGTGTTGAGCGCCGCGGTGGAGTTGGGCGTAAAACAAACATGGTCAGCACGCGGGCAGCCCAGCAAGCGCGCAAGCTTGGCGCGACAGCCGTGGATGGTACGCGCCGCGTCGAGCGCACCCGACGTGGCGCCACGCCCGGCATTGCCAAGCGAGCACATCGCCTGCGTCACGGCATCGATGACCGCCTGCGGCTTGTGCATGGTCGTCGCCGCGTTATCCAGGTAGATCATCGCACGACCTCCCACATATCAATCACGGTATAGCCCTCGGTGGGAACGCCCGCCGCGGCAAGCTCGCTGCGCAGCAGCTCCTCATCGGCAGGCAACGCCTTCCACGCCAGACCGCAGCCGGCAGCGACCTCCCCGGGCACGGGAATCGTTCGCCCAGGAAGGCCGCGCTCAATGCACAGGGACTCGCAGCCCATGGCGGCCGCCGTGGTGGGAAACGTGATGACAAGCGCCGGGCGCTTCTCCCTCATGGCAACTCCAACCAATACGCTACGGGCGCACGACGCGCACGGCCTGCTCCATCTTCTCCACGATCACGTACATGTTGGTGACCTCGCCCACCGCAAGCTGGTCTTTAATGCCATAGTGGTCGAGGCAGGTACCGCAGGTGAGAATCTCGACACCCTGCTCCGCCAGGCCCTTCAGGTCATCGAGCACCGGCGAGCCTTCGACGGTGAGCTTGGCGCCGCCGTTGTAGAACAGCATGGTCGCGGGCAGCTCCTCCTGCTGCGTCACGGCGAAGATAAACGCCTTCATGAGCTTGTGGCCCAGCTCGTCGTCGCCACGGCCCATGCAATCGGTGTAGACGGAAATGACGAGCTTGCCCTTGCCGGCGCTGGCGTCGCAGAAAGCGGCACCGTCCTGCTCGGGGTCTGCAACGGCCACGGCACCGGCGGTCGCGACAGTCACGTGCCACTCGGCGTCCGAAATCTTCTCGACCGAGGCCGTGCAGCCCTTCTCCTGCGCCATCTTGGAGATGTTCTTGACGGCGGTCTCGTTGTCGACCGAGGTCACGACGGCGCCCTCGCCATCAAGCTGTTTGAGTGCCTTAAGCGTCTTGACGACGGGCAGCGGGCAGGCATCGCCCATGGCATTGACTTCAATTTTGGTAGACATAGCAAATCCTTTCGAAAGAACCGTTCTAGAGAACGGTAAACAGTTACATAAACGTGCGGGCTAGCGAACAACGTGGACGGCAGGACCGCCCGGCTCCGCCTCGCACACGCGACCGACAACGGCGGCAACGCGCCCCTCGGCATCCAGGCGACGCGCAAGCTCAACCACATCCGCCGCGGGCGCCGCGATGAGCAAACCACCCGAGGTCTGCGGATCGTACAGCGCATCTAACATACCCGGCTCCAGGTCCTCGTCGGCAGCCACACGCGGGCCAAAGAAGTCCTGGTTGCGGTAGGAACCCGCGGGGATAATGCCCAGACGTGCCATGTCGAGCACCTGATCAAAGAGCGGCACCGCCCCCGACGTAAGCTCGATCTGCACACCCGAGCCCTCGGCCATCTCGCACGCGTGCCCGATCAAGCCAAAACCCGTGACATCGGTGCAGCCGTGAAGCTCAAGTCCCTCGGCCAGACGAATCGGCGCCTCGTTGAGGGTGCGCATCGAGTCAAACATGGCTGCGGCCTCGTCCTGCTCGATGAGCTCGCCCTTAATGGCCGTGGTGATGATGCCCGAGCCGACCGCCTTGGTCAGCAGCAGAACATCGCCCACGTGCGCGCCGCTGTTGGCGAGCATGCGGTCGAGCGCGACAAAGCCGCTCACGGACAGGCCATACTTGGGCTCGTCGTCGTTGATGGTATGACCGCCCGCGATGGAGCAGCCGGCCTCGACGCACTTGTCGGCGCCACCCGCCAGAATCTGCCCGGCAACCTCAACGCCCAGGCAATTGGGAATGCAGAGCAAGTTCATGGCATGGCTCGGCCGCCCGCCCATGGCGTAGATGTCCGACAGCGAGTTGGCCGCGGCGATCTGGCCGAACAGATAGGGATCGTCGACCATCGGCGGGAAGAAGTCGATGGACTGCACGAGACCCAAGTTCTCGCCAACGCGGAAAACGCTCGCATCGTCGGAGGTATCGAACCCCACGAGCAGGTTGTCGTTATGCACATTGGGTAAGTCGCCCAGGACCTGGGCGAGGGCTCCGGGAGCCAACTTAGCGGCTCAACCGCTCGCGGCAGTCATAGACGTGAGCTTAATCTGATCGTCAGCCATCGATACCTCCTCTCATCGGTCAATCATTTTCTCCCAGTATACGCATGAATGCGAGCCTGCAGCGGATGCATTAATTGAGCGCCTGTGCGTGAATCGCCGCACCGATGGCACCGGCAAAGCGGGCCTGGGGCGAGGTGGTGACCGGCGACCCCAGCAGCGCTGCCAGCCGCTCCACCACGAAGGCGTTCTCGCACAGGCCACCGGTCAGGTAGTACGGGGCGCCCGCGGCCTGCCCGGCCATGGTCGCCACGCGCGAGACCACGCTATCGATCACGCCACGCGCAATGTTCTCGCGCGGCTCACCGCGACCGATCAGGCTGATAACCTCGCTTTCGGCAAACACCGTGCACATGCTGCTGATCTTGGTAGGCTCGCCGGTGCGGGCGAGGTCTGCCATCTGCTGCTGGGAAATGCCTAGGCGGTCGGCCATGATCTCCAAAAAGCGCCCCGTGCCGGCGGCGCACTTGTCGTTCATGGCAAACTTGGCCACGCGGCCACTTTTAAGCTGAATGACCTTGGTGTCCTGGCCGCCCACATCGATCACGGTGCCATGGTCGCCAAACAGACGCACGGCACCGGTGCCGTGGCAGGTGATCTCGGTCACAACCTTGTGCGCATAGGGCACGGCAACACGGCCGTATCCAGTCGCGACCACGCGTACGTCGTCGGCCGCCACGTCGTAGCCGGCAGCGGCAAGCTCACAGCGCAGACGCTCCCCCGCATCGACCGACGAATACCCGGTTGGCTGCACGCACGTCCACGCCACCGAACCCTCTCCATCGACCACAGCGGCCTTAGCCGCCGTAGACCCGATATCGATCCCGATACCTATCATGGCTCTCTCCTCATCAAAACATCAAGGACAGCGGCGCGCTCAGGCGCCTTAGCTCTAGGTTTCTCAGGTGCCGGAGGTTGCCCAGAAAGAGGAGCGCAGCGTACTTTGGTACGCAAGCGACGGTTTGAGGGGCAAGATCCGGTGCCTGAGGAAGCTAGAGCGTCTCAATAAAGGCGGCGATGCGCGTCTCTATCTGGCCCATGTCGCCGTTGCTGTAGTCGGTCTCGATCTTCATATACGGAATACCCGCACCCTCGACGGCCTCCTGCATGCGTGCACTCTCCACGTTAAAGGTGTGGCACGCCTGGAGCACGCTCTCCACTACGCCATCGACGTGATACTTCTTGCACATGGCCAGCGTGTTCTCCATACGACCGTCGTTGGGCGTCATAACCGAGCAGTTGATATCCAGGTAGCGGTCGGCGATCGCACGCAGGATGTCGGGCGCATCCGGGTCGACCATCATGGCCGCCGTGCGCTCACCCGAGCAGTCATCCATACACACGACCACGCCGCCGTTGGACTCGATGGTGCGACCGATCTTGTTGATCACGCCGCCCACGGGGCAGCCGGTGATCAGGATGCGCTTGGCATCCGCCGCAACCGGGCGCTCACCCGCGTCGTAGGCCTCGCGCAGCTTGGCAACCTTTTGCTCCAGTTGCTGCGTATAGGCCTCGATATCAAAGCTGAACGTACCGGCGAACATGGTGCTCATCAGGTCGACGCCGCTCATGGCCGCCGGCTGGTTGGCCTGCAGCGCAAACATCTCGAGCTGAGCCGCACGCAAACGGTTGCGACGACGGACGGCAGCGTGCAGGTCATCGTCGGTAATCGTGATGCCGTAGAAGCCCTCGAGTTCCTCCTTGAGCAGGCGGCACTCCTCGTACCAGCCCTCGCGCTCGTAGGCGCGGTCGCGACCCTGCGGAAGATGCAGAATGTGCGTGCGCTTAAGCTCGTTTAAGAGCTCGTACATCTTCTTCTTGCCGTCGCAGGTGGTCTCACCGATGATCATGTCGCTAAAGTACGTAAACGGGCACTTTTGCGAGTAGGCAAAGCCGTACGTCGATTTGATGAGCGGACACAGATTTGCCGGCAGCACTTTCTCGGCCTCGGGGATCACCTCATCGGACGTACCGCACAGAGCGACACTTGCGGCCCCCGCGGCATCGATAATCTCGAGCGGCGTATAGCTGCACAAAAAGCCGACCAGGCGATTGCCCGCCTGCTTATAATCCTTAACGCGAATAAACGCGGCCTTGCGCTGCTCGTTGAACTCCTCAAACGTGCTGGGCAACGGCTGCTCAATATTTTCCGACATATAACTCCTAAACCTTTTAACCAACCAAGGAAGCGGCTTTCCCAGGTGCCCGAGGTTGCCGTGAAAGAGGCGCGCCGCGTACTTTCGCACGCAAGCGACGGTTTGAACGGCAAGATCGGGTGCCTGGGAAAGCCGCCGGGACGGATAGCCCTAAATGGTTTCCAAGAAGGCCTCGATCCTGGTTTGCAGTTGGCCTGCATCCTCACCGGCGTAGTCGGTCGTGATGTGCATAAACGGAATGTCGGCTTCCTCGGCGGCCTTCTCGACCTGGAAGGACTCCATCTCATAGAGCGTGCAGAACTGCAGCGCCACGTCCACGATGCCGTCGGCATGCAGGTCCTTGGCCATCTGGACAATGTCCTTCATACGCTGGTCGTTGGGCGTAAAGACGGCGCAGTTGATCTTAAAGTAGCGCTCGGCGATGGCATCGAGCATCTCGTCCACCGTCTCACCGGACTCGTCGACCAGGTCCCTGTAGTAGCGCGAGCCCGTGCAGGACTCCTCGCCTACCACAACGCCGCCGGCTTTCTCGATGAGGTTGAACAGCTTCCAGTTGGGCACGGCCATGGGCGTGCCGGTGTACAGAATGCGCTTGGTCCCCTTGGGCGCCACGCCCTCGCCGGTCTCGACACGCTGCTCGCACTCAGCCGCCATATCGTTAATGGCTCCAGTCAGACGTGGCGTGTCGTCCATAAAGGCGGCCTGAACGGTCAGCAGGCTGTCAAGACCGCTGATGGGCGCCGGGTCGGCAGCGCGCGTGGCAGCGAGGCGCTGCAGGGCGCGACGCTTCTCATTGACGGCGCGGATGGCGGCCTTCAGACGCTCAGGCGTAATCGTGACGCCGCACTCTTCCTCGATCTTGGCGGCGAGCTTCTTGACCTCGGCCTTCCAGGTCACGAGCGTCGACTCGTCGTGTACGTTGGGAATATCCATGACGTACATGTTCTTTTGCGTGGCAAAAAACTCGTAGGCTTTCTTCTTGCCATCGCAGGTGTTCTCGCCTACCACCAAGTCACTCGACTCAATGTAGGGGCAGACCTCGCCCAGCTTAAATCCGGCAAAGCTCTTGATAAGCGGACAAGTGTTGCGCGGCAAGTGCTCCTCGACCTTGTCCGTTGCCCAATCGGCACCCGAGCACAGACCAACGGGAATGCCGTCACAGGCAAGCACGATCTCCTCGGGCACGTAGACGCAGAACGAGCCCACGATCTTGGTGGCCTCGCCAGCCTCCTTCTTGTCGAGCATCTCCTTAATGCGGCCACTATGGATGTTGGTGGCCACAAAGTCCAGGTAGGACGTGGACTTGGGGCGATTGTTCTGCGTCAGGAACATGTCGCCGTACATCTGGCCCACGGCGCCCAGCAGCATATCGTGGTCGGCAAGATTCATGCCGAGGCTCTCCCACATCGGATGGAAATCGAATTCTTCAGCCATGGCGGTTCCCCTCTCGAACCAAAAACGGATAACAGCGGTATCGATGCACGACGGGCGGCGATTGCCCTGCCGTGCTCAAACCCGGAATTTTGGGGAACCTGCTTTGCGGTTGACTATTTAGTTGTGCGTCGTCTCTCCCGGAGCCGTGAACATACCTGCTCATATGCGGCTCCGAGCGATATATAGGGCACGCGCGGCAACGCGGCAAATGTATGTCGTCTGCGGCATGTGCGCACCCTCCTTTACAAGTTGAGGTCAACTATATCAACGGTCATCGACCATGCGAACACCGTTGACATTCGTACGACAGCGTCGTGTGCCGCCTTTAATAAATTATTATCCTGATTGATAAGAGTTTGTCATCTCTCATTCGACGAACGGCAAAAACAAAGCCGCCGAGGCTTATATCCCCGACGGCATTACCCGGCGCTATCGACAAACCAAATGAATCCTGCTCGCATCAAAATGCATGCGCAAGGTCTCCCCCGCCTGCGCCAACTCCTCTACAGACACGCTCACCTTGTTGACCTTCCACTGCAGACGCGTGGGTGCATCAACACATGGCACGTCCAACAGCACCAGCCGCTCAAAACGCGAATCACTCACACGGGCCACGTGCAAATCGTAGCTGTTGCGGCCCCGCTCGGCACGATTGTCAACATGGAAGTAACTTGCGCGAATCCCCAGGTACGCCACATCATCGGGAACCTCGCGTCCCACGTTAAAGGTCATGCCCCAGTCGAGGGCCTCAACCTCTTCGTCGCCGATCTTGCGCGCACGGCTCGTGTTCTTGCAGCCCGTCAGGCGCAGTGCCGCCAACGTCTGCGGGCGGCGGACCACGTCCTCGACAGAGCCGATCTCCTCAACATGCCCGTCGTGCATCACGCAAATGCGCTCGCACAGGCGGCATGCCTCGTCAATATCGTGGCTCACGTAGAGCACGGTACGGTTACAGACGTCGAACAGGTCGAGCATGTTCTGCTCAAGCGCGCTCTTGAGATACGCGTCGAGCGCGCTCATGGGCTCGTCGAACATAAAAATGCCCGGGTGTGCCGCCACCATGCGAGCAAGCGCCACACGCTGCTGCTGGCCGCCCGAGAGGCGCGCGGGATAACGGTCGGCAAAGTCGGCCAGTCCAAAGATGCCCAGGTAGCGCTCGGCAAGTTGCCTGCGCGCTGCGGCGTCACCTGCACCCTCAACGCCGGCGCACACGTTATCGGCCACCGTCATATTAGGGAACAGCTGATAGTTTTGAAACATCAGGGCGCTTTTTCGCTCCTGGGGCGAAAGGTTGATGCCCGCCGCAGAGTCAAAGAAGGTCACGCCGTTGACGACGATCTTTCCCTCGTCGGGCGTCTCCACACCGGCAATGCAGCGCAGCGTGCAGCTCTTGCCACAGCCCGAGGCGCCCAGCAGCGCCACACGCTCCTCGCCGGCCTCAAGCTGCATGTCGAGCATAAACCCGGGATAGCGTTTTTTGATTTCCAAAACGAGCGACATAGCTTATCGACCTCCCTGCGGTGCTGCGTCGTCGCGCATAAGCTCGGCCAGCGCCTCGCGATCGATGCGCAAGGCATCGCCGCCGACCGGGTCGAGCGAATCGGTCTGGCTGCCCAGCCGCTTGGCCTGCTTGCGCTCCGCACGGGAGAGACCACGCTCGCGATACTTTTGCGAATGCGCCGTGTACATGTTGATGAACAGGATTACCAGGAAACTAAACACGATCACGACGACGACCCAAAAGAGGGCCACCGAGGTGTTGCCGCCCATCCACTCAAAGTAGATGGCGATGGGAATGGTCTGCGTAATACCGGCGTAGTTGCCCGCAAAGAACAGGGTGCAGCCAAACTCTCCCATCGCGCGGGCAAAGGCGAGCACCGTGCCGGCGGCAATCGAGGGCCAGCCGAGCGGCATCATGAGCTTGGTAAAGATGCGACACTCGGACCATCCCAAGGTTCGCGCGGCGTCGAGCATCTGCGTGTCGAGGCTCTCGAAGGCTCCGAGTGCCGTGCGGTAGACCAGCGGAAACGACACAACGACGGCCGAAATGACCGCCGCCGGCCACGTAAAGACAATCGAGATGCCGTGCGCGATGAGCCACTGGCCCACCCCGGTCGAGCGGCCAAACAGCATGAGGAGCAGAAAGCCACAAACCGTGGGCGGCAGCACCATAGGAATCGTAAAGACCGAATCGAGCAGGCCCTTGATGCGACTCGAGGTACCCATAGTCTTCCACGCGGCGAACAGGCCCAGCGCAAAGGAGATCAGCAGGGCAAGGCCACTCGTTTTAACGGACACCCAAAACGGGCGATAGTCGATGTCGCCCAAAAAGGAAGCCAGAGAGGTCAAGGGGCCCTGCTCATCCCGCAACGCGACAGACGACGCCTCTACCATTTGAGCGCTATCAAGCCAACGCGCGCCGCCCTTGGCATCACCCGAGGCTGATGCAATCACCACATAGCGGTCCCCATCCGCACCACGCGCATCAAAGCCATAGGTATACCCGCCGGCATCAAACGTTGTTTCCGCCGTGACATACCAAGGAAGATCCACGTCCCCTAGCTGCGCACCTCCCATGCAGTTTGCGCTGTCGAGCTCACAGACAAGGGCCTTGAGACCCGATACGCACTCGTTGTCCTGCGGATCCAATCCATACTTCTCGACTGCCTTGGGCGATATCCACACCACAACGCGATCGGCAGCGGGCGCCACCACAAGGTCCACGTCCTCGTCAACGGGAAACCGGTAGCCCTCAGGCTGGCCCTCCATGGCACGAGCGGTCCCCTTGGCCAACCGCTCAAAACCCTCGATCCCATAGGAAAGCCCATGAGCGGTCGCAGCAACCTGGGCCCCGTCCTCAGCGTCCCCAGCAACCGCAAATCCCGGCACCCAGCAAAGCGCGAGGGTCAAAGCACAGGCGACAAGCATGCGGAATCTTTTAAGCACGAAAAGCTCCAAGCGAATACAAGGACGGAGTGAAACACAAAACGATGGAATTATCGCGCCAAGCCGCACTACTCGGAAAGCTCAAAGCCGTACTTAGCCCAAATCTTCTGCGCCTTCTTGTTGGTCAGACAGAAGTCGATGAACGCCTTGGCCTCGTCGGCGTGCTCGGAGCTCTCGGCAACGGCACCCGGGTACACGATGGGCTTGTGCGAATCCTCGGGGCACACGAAGGCCTCCTCGATGCCGTCGTAGCGGAAGATGTCAGAGCTGTAGACAAAACCGGCCACGCAGTCGCCTGTGGACACATAGGCGGCGGCGGTACCAACTTTGTCTGCCAGTGCGACCTTGCCGGCGATCTCGGGTGCGTACTCGCCATCATCACCCTCGGTACCGGTGTAGAGGCCCACGGAAGCCAGCGCTTGGTTAGCATACTTGCCGGCGGGAACGGTCTTGGCGTCGCCGATGGCGATCTTGCCGTCCAGGTTCGCAACGTCGGCGATGGCCTCGACCTTGGTATCGGAGCCCTCGGCGCGAATGATCACAAGGTCGTTGACGAACATATCCTCACGGGTGTCGGTGTCGACGAGCTCGGCGGCTTCGGCGTCATCCATGGTGCCCTTGGAAGCGGTGATGAGCACATCGGCCGTGGCGCCGGCACGCATCTGCTCGACGAGGTCGCCGGAGGCCTTAAACTGCGTGTCGGCAAAGGTGGTGCCGGTCTGCTCGGTGTAAAGCTCCTGAACCTCGGGCAGAGCCTTCTCGAGCGAGTTGGCGGCAAAGACCTGCAGCTCGACAGCTTTCTTGGAAGATGCCTTAGCAGAACCGGCATCTGATCCGGCCGGCTCGGACGTCTTGCTGCCCGAACAGCCGGCAAGACCAAGGCCGGCAGCGGCGACAGCAGAGAGCGAGACGAATCCGCGGCGAGAAACCATATCGAACATGTTCAACCCTTTCGAACGATACACCCGGGCACCTCGCCGCAGGCTTTATTCTGTAATTAGATTATACTTCGGTGCGAATAATGATTCTGAGAAATTATTCTTGTCTGAGAATATAGTTTCAGGCACGCCTACAGAATGCCGTCCCCTTGGGCGCAAATAATAGGCGGAGCAGCCGTTCAGGTCGCCCCGCCGCAGGTAAACCGCTTAGTTGGTATGTCCGCCGCCCGCTGTCATTTGGGCTGCATGCTCCAGCTGGTCCGCTATGGCCTCCCAGCTTTCGCGGGCGGCCTTCGTAGAACCGGGAAAGTTTACGACAAGTGTATGACCTCGTTGCATGCAAATAGCGCGCGAGAGCATAGCGCGGTGCGTCTTGGTCATGGAGTAGGCACGGATCGCCTCTGCAATACCCGGCACATCGCGCTCGCAAACGGCACGCGTCGCCTCGGGCGTCACATCGCGCATCGAAAGCCCCGTGCCGCCGCAGGTGAGCACGACATTGGCGTGGCACTCATCGGCGGCTTCCACAATGGCATCACCGATCTCGCTGACGTCGTCGCGCACAACCACATGTGAGGCGACCGTCCAGCCCTGCGCCTCGATAAGTTCCTCGAGTGCGGCTCCGGCCTCATCCTGGGCAAGATCGCGCGTGTCCGAACACGTCACGATCGATATCTTCAGCTCCATAGTATTCCTCCTACAACACGGCGCCCTCAGGCAGGTCGACGCGAACAATGTCCACGACATCGCCCACCTTGAGGTCGCACGGTCCTTCGTCAACACGCAACAGGCAGTTAGCCCGCTGCATCGTGCCGAGCAGCGCCGAATTCTGCGTCTTGGCCTCGGTCACCAACAGCTCACCGGTCTCGGGGTCACGCAAAACCGTGGCGCGATCGAAGAAGCGTCGGTCCTGGCGCTTCTTTACGCCGTGCGTCAATATCGCCTGCTGCACGGGACGCGTACCCTCGGCAAAGCCGCGCATCTTGCGGATCGCGGGGCGGGCGAGCATCTCAAAGCCCACATACGCCGCCGCGGGATTGCCCGAAAGCCCCAAATACGGCTTGCCCCCAAGCAGGCCAAACGTGATGGCTTTGCCGGGACGCATCGAGATGCGGTCGAAGAGCACCTCGCCCTCGCGCCGGACGAGCGCCGTCACATAGTCGTAATCGCCCGCCGAGGCACCGCCGCTCGTAATGACAAAATCGCACTCCTGCACGGCGCGATGCACGAGCTCGGCGATTGCCTGCTCATCATCGGGAGCGATGCCAAAGAACACCGGCTCGGCGCCGGCATCGAGTGCCTCGGCCATCAACGCCGACGAGTTGGAGTCGCGAATCTGCCCGCGCGCCGGCAGCTCACCCGGCGCGACCAGCTCCGTGCCCAGCGAGATAATGCCCACACGCGGCGCGGCATGCACCTTCACGCTCGCATACCCGGCGCTCGCCAGCAGGCCAGCGCCGGCCGGGGCCACAACCTCGCCGGCGTGCATCACAACATCGCCGACATGGGCCTCCTCGGCGGCAGAGCGAACGTTCTCCCCTACCTTGGCAGGCGCCGAGAAGCTCACGTGCGAGCCCTCGTTGCCGTCGCCGTCAAGCACCTCGACGATCTCGTATTTCACCACGGCATCGGCACCTTCGGGTACCGGCGCGCCCGTCATGATGCGGACCGTCTCGCCCACGCCGACCACGCCCTCAAAGACATGGCCCGCGGCCTCGTGTCCGACAACGTCGAGCGTCACCGGCGCCTCGCCAGATGCCTGCGCCAAGTCCGCCGAGCGCACGGCATATCCGTCCATAGCGCTGTTGGCAAACGGCGAAATGTCGATATCGGCCACCGCGTCCTCTGCCAAGGGAAGACCGGCGGCCTGCCACACGGGAATCTCGACAACTTCGGTGCGATTCACGTGCGACAAGACGATCGCCTGCGCGTCCTCCAACGGAATGAGTTTCTCAACCATATACACCTCTAGCATGCTGCGGCGCGCAACAAAAGCGCCGATTCTTTATGTTTCTCTCAGTATAATCCCTCGACGCGCGACCGCGACTTGGCCTGTACCCGCAAATACATCTGTCGGCCGCAAGCCGCGAAACAAAACCAAAACCAACCCACCGGCTCGTCGCGTTTACCGCGTTTTATAATGCTCGTGTTGCAACCCAAAAGAGGAACGTATGACTTTTACCGACAAACCCGAAAGCGCAAACGAGGCGCAGGATCATTCCCAGCCGCTCGACGACGGCGGCCTTTTCTCCCTTAACGACGTCATCATGGCAGGCAGGCAACAGCTCACCCGCTCCGAGCATCTCTTGGCTGCCGACACGCGCCGCAACGCCCGCAACCTACTCGCGAGCGCCAAGCTGCTCGTGCTCGTAGTTATCGTCTCGCTCGCCATGGGCGTTGCCGCTTGGGCGTTTTTGGCCTCGCTGAATATCGCGACCGACTATCGCGAGAGCCATGCGTGGATCTACGCCCTGCTCCCCGTCGTGGGCGTGGCCACCGCGTGGGTCTACAAGAACCACGGTCTCGCCGCCAAGCGCGGCAACAATTTGGTCATCGACTCCGCCCTGGGCACACGACTCATCCATGCGCGCATGGCCGTTCTCACCTTCGTCTGCTCCACGCTCACGCACCTAACGGGCGGGTCGGCCGGTCGCGAGGGAGCTGCGGTGCAGATTGGCGGCACCATCGCCAGCAACATCTCGAGCCTCGCCCACCTCAAAAAGCATGACCACCACGACCTCATGCTCGCCGGCATCTCGTCGGCCTTTGGCGCCGTATTCGGTTCGCCCCTTGCTGGAGCTTTCTTTGGCATGGAGATGTGCTTTATCGGCAAGATCGACTACACCGCGGGCATCTACTGCCTGGTCGCCTCGTTTACCGGCTACTTTACGTCGCTTGCCTTGGGAACCGAGTACGAGGCGAATGTCATCGCCAGCGTTCCCAACATGACACCACGGACGGTTGTCATCGTTGTTATCAGCGCCATTATCTTCGGCCTGACGGCACGCCTCTTTGCCTGGTCGGTTCGAACCGTCAAAAGCCTGTACGGTCGCTTTATCGCCAATTACCTCGTCCGCGCACTCATAGGCGCACTCGTGGTTTTGGCCGCCTATGCCCTCCTTGACGCCTGGAACTACGCCGGCCTTTCCACGTGGCTTTCCGGCGCCGGATTTGCAGGCAACACCACCCTGGCGGACGCAGCCATCAAGTTGGTCGTCACAGCGCTTACCCTGGGCGCGGGCTTCCAAGGCGGCGAGGTCACGCCCCTGTTTGGCATCGGTGCGGCACTCGGTGGCTGGATCGGTTGCCTTACCGGGCTTGACCCCAGTTTTCTGGCGGCTCTCGGCATGCTCGGCGTGTTCTGCTCCGGCCTCAACGTGCCCATCACCACCTGCATGATGGCTATCGACTTGTTCCATGGAACAGCCGCGGGCTTCTTTGTCATCGTCTCGTTTATTAGCTATCTCGTCGGCGGCCACCGTGGCGTGTACCCCGCCCAGCGCATCATCTCACCCAAGCGCCGTTCGCTTATTGTGGATGAGGGCGGTACGGTAGCGGATGCTATCGAGCGCCACAACGACCTGATAGAGTAGATGTAATAATCGCCGTGCAGCCACAATCGGGGGCAATTCGACCTGAGCGCGACCGCACTGTCATGCCACACGCCGGGAGTCGCCCCATGCACGCAACTGATTTTGGTCGCACGCTCATCATCGCCAACCCAGCCGCCCAGTCGGGTGCGGCGCGCGAGGTCGCTGAGCGCCTGCAGCGCTTTTTAGACATGACCGCGCGCTCATCCCAGTTTGACTTGGTACTGACCGAGCGCATGGGGCATGCCAAGGAACTTGCCGCACAGGCCCAGGGCTACCGCACCGTTATCGCTCTTGGCGGCGACGGCGTGATCCACGAGGTCGTCAATGGGCTTATGAAGCAAAAGCAGGACGCCCGCCCCGCCCTTGCCGTCCTGCCCGTGGGCTCCGGCAACGATTTTGCCCAAACGCTCGGTATCGACGATTTCTCCGGCAAGGATTTTGGCGCGCTGCTCACCTGCGAGCTGCAACGTCAGGACATCGGGCGCATTCGCTCATGGAGCCCTGCAAGCGGTAGCGGCGAGGCGACGGTCGAGTATTATGACCAGACGCTTTCGGTCGGTATCGACGCCGCCATCGGCCTGGGAACCACCGAGCTGCGCAAACAGACTGGCTTGACGGGCGCTCCGCTCTACACCCTCTCGGGCCTTGAGCAGTTTGGCCTACGCTATCGCAACTACCCCATGAAAGTCAGCTTTGACGGCGCGCCCGCCGAGCGCGTGCGGGCGATTATCATGGCGATTCAGCTGGGCCCCACCTATGGCTCGGGCTATCGCATCTGCCCCGATGCCGACCCCTGCGACGGCATACTCGATGTCTGCTACGCCTGCGGCCCCGTCCCCCGCGCCGTTGCCCTGCCTATGTTTCTTTCGGCCAAGGACGGCCACCACACCAAGTTGCCGCCGGTTCGTATGCGCCGCTGCCGCCATGCCGAGCTCACCTTCGAGCAGCCCGATTTCCCCATCCAGGCCGACGGCGAGCCCATTGTCGCCTCGCGCATCGAGGTTGACGTCCTCGGCAGCGCCCTCCAAGTTTGGCACCCCGCCCGCTAGCAAGGCCAGCGGGACAAACGGCTACTCGTCGCTGCCCGGCTTGCGACGGTTGGCCTTTTTAATGGCTTTGAAGTGCTTGTCATTAAGCCTGCGTTGGCGAGAGCGCTGGGGTACCTTGGTCTTTACGCGTCGGCGCGGTGGACGCCCGCGACGCTCAAGCTCAGCGCGCAGCTTACGCAGGCAGCTCGCGCGATTTTGGAACTGGCTGCGGCTCTCGCGCGCCGTCACGGTAATCCCTGTGGGCACGTGCTTCATGCGCACCGCCGAGTCCGTCGTGTTCACGCCTTGTCCGCCCGGACCCGTCGCGCGAAACACCTGAACCTCGCAATCGCGCGCCAACTCTTCGGCCGCCATCGCGGCATAGCGCGCATACTCACGCCATCCCATCTTGTTCTCATCCATATCAACACCTCCCCTCATAAAAAATGTGACAAAGGGAAAGTCCCTTTGTCACATCGCATACCAATCGCTTGTGTTGCGCGCTTAGGCGAAGGTGATCTCGCCGGTATCGCAGTCCATATCGGCGATACGGGCTAGGCTTTCAACGCGGAAGCCGCGCTCGCGGAGCTTATCGCCACCGCCCTGGAAGCCCTTCTCCACCGCAATGCCAATACCGGACACCTCGGCACCCGCAGCCTCGCAGATCTTGATAAGACCCTCGAGCGCGCAGCCGTTGGCCAAGAAGTCGTCGATGATCAGGACCTTGTCGCCCTCGGACAAGAAACGCTTGCCAACGATGACCGGGTACTCCTTCTGCTTGGTAAAGGAGTAGATGGTCGTGGCATACTGCTCGCCGTCGAGGTTAATGGACTGGGCCTTCTTGGCAAAGACCACCGGCACGCCGCCAAAGTGCTGGGCTGCAATGCAAGCCATACCAATGCCCGAAGCCTCAATCGTCAGGATCTTGTTGATCTCAACATTCTTGAACAGACGGGCCCACTCGGCGCCCATGTGGTCGAACAGCTCAACGTCGCACTGGTGGTTGAGGAAGGCATCAACCTTAAGGACGTTACCGGCCTTTACGATGCCGTCATGGCGAATACGATCCTCAAGCTCCTGCATGGCGCAACCCCTTCTCGCGGCAACGATACCGCGCGATTAATAAACGTTGTTCGATAGTCTACCACGGACCGACCCCCGCCTGTCCCACAAGCCGCATCGCACCACAAACCAGTCTTTTTGGGACGGCGCGAATACGTGGCAGGCAGCCTCCCAACACGCTAATGGCGGGCGCGCATCCTCACCAAACGCACCATGGCGAGCGCAAAACCCACAGCGGCCACAGCCATAAGCACGTAGAACACCGAGCGAAAACCGAATAGGAATACATCCGGACGGCCTGCAACGAAACTGGTTACGGCCTCGCCCATCGCCACGCTCATCTGCCCATACAGGATATGCGACGCCACCGTAATGCCGAATGCCATGCCAGCGTAGCGCGCCAAACTGCCCAAGCTGCCCGCAAAACCGAGCGCCTCGCGCGGGGCCGAACCCATATACAGGGAGTTGTTAGGGCTTTGGAAAATCGACGTACCGAGCGACATAAATGCGACGCAGCACACGATCACAAGGATGGAGGAATGCTCGTTGAGCGTGCTCACCGCAAAGAGACCGCACACGTACACACCCAGGCCGACCGCCGTGGGGCCCTCGCAGCCAACACGGTCCGAAACCGTACCCGAAAGCGGGCCGATAAAGGCATTCACCATCGGCAACGCCAAAAAGAGTAGTCCAGAGATGTCGGAACCAAAGCCGTGGGCGTCCTGAAAATAGAACGGCAGGATAAACTCGGATGCGCCAATACCAACGAACACGATGAGCATGCAGGCGAGGTTGATGGTGAAGGCCGAATTTGCAAAGCAGCGACGAGCAGCCTCGATCAGGGACATGGGGCGCTCGCCAGCCTCCGGCTTAACATGCGGCAGCGTATAGAGCCCCACGATAAACGAGATGACGCCAATGGGCAGGTTGATGAGGAAGATGCTCTCCCTGGGAAAGCTTGCCACCAGCATGCCGCCCAGCACGGGGCCACACATCATGCCGAGGGCCACGAAGGTCGCGAGAATACCCATGGCACGACCGCGCTCGCGCGCCGGAAACGACTCGGTGATGATACCCATGTTGTTAGCCATGGCCGCCGCGCAGCCGACGCCCTGCACAATGCGTGCCAGAATAAGAACTTCGAGCGAACTCGAAAGGCCGCAAAGCAGCGAGCCGGCCGTAAAAACGATTACGCCCAGCTGGAATACGCCCACCTTGCCGCGCACGTCGCCCAAGCGGCCAAACGGCAGCATAGCCACGCATGTCGCAAGCAGATACACCGAGCTTACCAGCTGAATGCGATCGAGGCCCACACCCAGCTCCTTTTGTATCACGGGCAGCGCCACGGTCACGACGGTCGAATCCAGACACACCATAAACGTCATGATGAGCACGGTAAACAGAATCGCCCACTTGTTCTTGCCATGGGTGTCGCCCTCAAGGGCAATGTGCTCGCGGCGCAGCTGCTCTGCAGTTTTCTCCATATCCATCCTTTCGAGTGGTGCAACGCAAAAACGGGGCCCCAATCGCCTGCGAACAGTCGCGATTGGGGTCCCGCCTACGGAATCGGAACTAAAGGTCGCCGAAGCTTTCTGCCAGCATCGGCGACTTGTGCGAACGCTAGCCTAGCACTGCTCGAGCGCCTGCTCAAGGTCGGCAATCAGATCGGCCGTGTCCTCGAGGCCGCACGACAGGCGCACCATGTCGGCGGAGATGCCGCAGGCGATGAGCTCCTCATCGTTCATTTGGCGATGCGTGGCGTTAGCGGGATGCAGGCAGCAGGTGCGGGCGTCTGCCACATGCGTGGCGATCTGGGCGAGCTTAAGGCTCTTCATAAAGGTCTCGGCCGCCGCGCGACCACCGTTAAAGCCAAAGCTCACGACGCCGCAGGTACCGTTGGGCATGTACTTCTGAGCCAGGTCATAGTACTTATCGCCCTCCAGGCCCGGATAGCTCACAAAGCGCACCTTGGGATGACTCTGCAGGAACTTGGCAACGGCCAGGCCGTTCTCACAATGACGCGGCATGCGTACATGCAGGCTCTCGAGCGAGCTGTTCAGGAAGAAGGCCGCCTGCGGGTTCTGCATGGGGCCGAGGTCGCGCATGAGCTGAGCGGTTGCCTTGGTAATGAAGGCACCCTCGCGACCGAACTTCTCGGCATAGGTCACGCCGTGATAGCTCTCGTCGGGCGTGGTGAGACCCGGGAACTTGTCTGCATGGGCCATCCAGTCAAACTGGCCGTGGTCGACGATCACGCCACCCAGGTAGGCCGCATGCCCATCCATGTACTTGGTGGTAGAGTGCGTGACGATGTCGGCGCCCCACTCAAAGGGACGGCACATCACGGGCGTCGGGAAGGTGTTGTCGACCATCAGCGGCACGCCGTGGTCATGCGCGGCCTTGGCAAAGCGCTCAATATCGAGCACGGCAAGGGCGGGGTTGGCAATCGTCTCGCCAAAGACGAGCTTGGTATTGGGCTTAAAGGCGGCCTCGAGCTCCTCATCGGTGCAGTCGGGGGCAACAAAGGTGCAGGTGACGCCCATACGACCCATGGTGTGGGCGAGCAGGTTGTAGGTACCGCCGTAGATGGCAGAGCTTGCGACCACGTGATCGCCGGCACCGGCAACGTTAAAGATCGCGAGGAAGTTCGCAGCCATGCCCGAGCTCGTGAGCATCGCCGCGGTACCACCCTCCATCTCGCAGATCTTGGCAGCGACCAGATCGCACGTGGGGTTCTGCAGGCGGCTGTAGAAGTAGCCCGACTCCTCCAGGTCAAACAGCTTGCCCATGTGCTCGGACGTGTCGTACTTCCACGTGGTGGACTGGTAGATGGGCACCTGGCGCGGCTCCGCATCGCCCGGATGATAGCCGCCCTGAACACATGTAGTTCCGATGGTCTGCTCGCTCATATCCAACTCCCTTACTTGGGTTTTGTTTTTATTCGGTTTACGATACCGCTACCCCGCACCCCTCTCAACCCATCCCGCCGATAGGTTATGGGACAAATTAATCATGTTTATTTGTCCCAAATCTTAAGAAAGTGTTCGATGGCGAAAAACAATGAGATATGCACTGCGGTCTCGATAAGCGAATGCGCCAGCAAGGGTACCATAGGCGGGTACACCGCAATCAAGGAGACACCGATGAAGCAGATTGATACCACTCAGCTCAACACTGCCACCTGCCAGGCTCAGGCTGCCGAATACCACGCCCGCGGCTTTAACTGCGCGCAGGCCGTCGCCTGCACGCTCGCGCCCGCCGTCGGGCTCGACCCCCAGGTCGCCTTTACCCTCACCGAGGGCTTTGGCGCCGGCATGGGCGGCATGACCGAAACTTGCGGTGCCATCTCGGGCGCCGTGGCCATCATGGGCTTTGTAATGAGCGATGGCATGGAAAACCCCAAGACCAAGGGCCAGACCTACAAACTGTCGCGCGAGATTGCCAAGCGCTTTGGCGAGAAGAACACGACGACCGTCTGCGGCACGCTCAAGGGCATCGGATCGGACAAGGGTCCGCTCCGCAGCTGTCCCGGTTGCATCGACGATGCCGTCGAAATCGCCTGTGATGTACTAAAGCAGCTCGCCGAGTAAACGGCAGCGACATAAAACGACGGTCGGTGTGCTTGGGATCCGTCCAAAAGCACGCCGGCCGTCGCCGTTAGAACTCGGCAAATTCGGGAGTGCTGACCTCAATCTCCTCGCGCCCCGCCATAAGCTCGCGCATCTTAGCGCAAAACGACTCCTGCTCCCCCGCCTTAAACACCAAATGAAGTGTCACGGCATCCGCGTACTCGGTATCCGAAACCTTGGCACCGGAATCCTGGGCCAAGCGAAGCACCTGCTCATACTGCGGATAGGCCACATGCACGTCAACAGGCACGACACTCGTCATCTCGACGATCTGCCCGGCCTCCTGAGCCGCGGCCACCGCCGCTTGCGTCGCCGCAGTATAGGCGCGAACCAGGCCGCCCGGCCCCAACAGCGTGCCGCCAAAATAGCGCGTCACTACGCAGCAAACATTTTTGAGCTCCGCACCGCGCAACACCTCGAGCGTCGGCATACCGCTCGTGCGGCTCGGCTCACCATCGTCGCTCTGGCGCTCGCGTCCATCGACCAAAATCCACGCGGGAACATTGTGTCGAGCGTCGTAATGACGTTTGCGAACCATCTCGATAAAGGCATTCGCCTCGTCCTCGGACACAATATGGACCAGCTGGGCAATAAACCGGCTCTTGCGGTCCACAAACTCGCCCGAAGCCTCAATATTCGATTGCAGAGTAAAATAGCTGTCCAACAAAGCCCCTCAACAAAATAAAGCGCAGCAACGAACAGCTTCAATAATACGGCAAAGGCCGTACCGATTGTCAGGGTAACAAAAATGCCAAGTGGGCCTGTAAGCCGGGTTCTGTCGTGAACGGTCATTTATCTTGTCTGCACGTTACCATGCAGCTCCACGCACGCTACCCGAACGCGGACCGGGCCGGCCCATAGCGTTCCTATTCGCGCTTGCTCCGGATGGGGCTTGCCAAGCTGCCGTGTTGCCACGACGCTGGTGGTCTCTTACACCACCGTTTCAGCTTTTCCCTTTACGCCTTGCGGCGCAGGTGGGAGTCTTCTTTTCTGCGGCGCTTTCCGTCGGATCACTCCGCCCGGCCGTTAGCCGGCATCCCGCCCTCTGGAGCCCGGACTTTCCTCACGCGTACTGCAAGCAGCACATCGCGCGACCGTCTGGCCCACTCAGCAGTGCAAGAGTGTAGCACACCGTTACCGCAGGCAATGGCACAACGCAAACGCTCGACACGATAAACCAAGAACCGCCATGCGCTACAATGGTCCTGTCGATGGGCCACGTCGTCAGTCGAGACGCGACCGCGCTCCGCACCCCTCCGTCTACTCGGTGTGTTCCCGCCTCCTCCCCGAGGCGGGATGTCGGCTTTTTTCATGCACCGACAATCCAATAGCCTGTGGACAGCCCGGCAGCATTGCGCATCTCGGCGCCAAATGCAAAAAGGGACCCGTCCATTACGGACGAATCCCTTAAAACAAGTGATCGTCAAACCGAATTACTCGGCGTCGGTCTCCTCGTCCTTCTTCTCGGAAGGCAGCGGGGTAACCTCGATCTCGACGCCCAGAGTCTCAGCAGCAGACTTCATGGACAGGGAGATACGACGACGGTCGAGATCGATCTCCATGACCTTGACCTGAACCTTGTCGCCCACGTGGGTGACCTGAGAAGGCTGATCGACGTGCTTGTTGGCCATCTCGGAGATGTGCACCAGGCCCTCGATGCCCTCGCCCAGGTCGACGAAAGCGCCGAACGGGACAAGCTTGGTCACAGTGCCCTCGACGATAGCGCCGACGGGGTACTTCTTGACCAGTGCGCGCCACGGATCCTCCGTGGTCTGCTTGAGACCCAGGGAGATGCGCTCGCGGTTGAGATCGACGTCGAGAACCTCGACCTCGACCTCCTGGCCGACCTTGACAACCTCGGAAGGATGGTTGACGTGGTTCCAAGAGAGCTCGGAGATGTGGATGAGGCCGTCGATACCGCCGAGGTCGACGAAGGCGCCGAAGTCGACGATGGAGGAAACGGTGCCCTGGAGACGCATGCCAGACTTGAGCTTGGACAGGATCTCGGAACGCTCGGCCTTACGGGACTCCTCGAGCACGACGCGACGGGAGAGGACAACGTTGTTGCGGTTGCGGTCCATCTCGATGACGCGGGCCTCGATGCGGGTGCCCATGTAGGAGGTGAGGTCCTTGACGCGACGGAGGTCGACGAGGGAAGCGGGCAGGAAGCCACGCAGGCCGATGTCGAGGATCAGGCCGCCCTTGACAACCTCGATAACCTCGCCCTCGACGTTCTCGCCGGAGTTGAACTTCTCCTCGATGCGGTTCCAAGCACGCTCGTACTCGGCACGCTTCTTGGACAGGACCAGACGACCGTCCTTGTCCTCCTTCTGGAGAACCAGAGCCTCGATGGGATCACCGAGTGCAACGATGTCTGCAGGGTTAGCGTCCTTGCGGATGGACAGCTCGCGGACCGGGATAACGCCCTCGGACTTGAATCCGATGTCAACGAGCACCTCGTCATGCTCGATCTTAACGACAGTGCCGTTAACGAGATCGCCCTCATCAAAGTCGGTAATCGTACCGTCGATGAGGTTGTTCATCTCCTCCTCGTTGACATCGTCAAGAGAGAAAATGGACGAGTTCTGAATCTCACTCAAAGGTGGACCCCTTTCGAACTACGGGGCCCCGATTGCTAGGACCTACAGAAGGGTGCGACAAGCACACAACGTTTAGGAACACTCGGGAGCCGACAGATACTAATGTGACGCTTATGCAATCACGTTCGTATAGGTTACGGGGAAATGAGTTCGATTTCAAGCGTGAACTGCGATTTTTTACTCGTGTGGAGACTTTTTCGTAATCTTATGAACACACGTCTCCGCAACTTGACGATAACCAGCCAGGCATTCGGCTTTGGGGTAAAGTATCCGGAGCCAACGATTCTAGATCGATTTTTCGAGAAAGGTGCCCGCGTGCTCAAAGCAGTCGTTTTCGATATGGACGAAACGCTTCTTAGCATCAACCTCAACGCGTTCATCCTTCGCTATTTTAAGGATGTCTCTTCGATGCTCGCGGATATCGGGCGCCGCAGCCGCGGTGGCACGATGGCACGCCTCGGCACCATCCTGGTCGACCTCAACGCCAATCGCCGCAGCGGCACGGACAACCGCACCAATCTTGAGTTTTACCAAGAAGAGGTCAAGCGCCGATGCGGGATTTGCCTCTCCGATCCCCTCATCTACGAGGCGTTTACCTACTACGACCGCGAAGTTCTTCCGTACAAGAATGACGAACTCATCAACGCCCATGCCATGCCGGGCGCACACGCCGCGCTCCAGGCCGTACAGGACGCAGGGCTGCGCTGCGCGCTCTTTACCAACCCCAGCTTTCCGCAGGGGGCCATCGAGTGCCGCATGGGTTGGGGCGACCTGGCCGACGCCCCCTTTGAGCTCGTCACGCACATGGGAAACGCCACCCGCTGCAAGCCTGATGCCACCTACTATCTAGAGCAGCTTCAGGTGATGGGGCTCGAACCGCACGAGGTCCTTATGGTGGGCAACGATCCCAAACGCGACTTCCCTAACCCCGCCTGCGGCATTCAGACTGCCTATGTAGGCCAGGGCAAGCCCAACCGAGTCACCTGGCGCGGAACCATGGAAGGCTTCGCCCGCGACTTTAACGCCGTAGTAGAAGCCTTCTACGAACACCAAGTAGCCGACGAACTGTCCTAGCACACTTGGGTTTTGCCGATCATGATGTTGAGGATCTCGACGTCGGTGTCCTTCATACCCACACGGCCCACGTAGCCCATGCTGGCAATCGTCTGCTCGACGGTATCCTGGATCAAACCCTCGCCGGCACGGAAGCCACGCCCCTGCATGGCCATGTCATGTCCCAGAATCGCCGCATCGACGGCAGCCGAAATCTTGGCGGCACAACTCGCCTTGGCACCGTCGCACACGATGCCGCCCACGTTACCGAGCGTATTCGAGACCGTCGCGCCAATCTGCTCGCGCGTGCCACCGCACAGCCAGGTAATCGCAGCGCCGGCGCCGCACGCGGCGCAGATAGCACCGCAAAACGCCGAGAGCGCACCAATATAGCTCTTGATATGCACGGCGATAAGATCGGACAGCATCACGGCGCGCACCAGGCGCTCGTGGTCGCAGCGCAGGTATTCGGCATACTCCATGACGGGCAAGGCGCAGGTAATGCCCTGATTGCCCGAGCCGCACACAATGGCGACCGGCAGCGCGCAGCCGTTCATACGGGCATCGGAGCCGGCGGCCGCACGCGCACGCGCACGGCAGGCGACGTCATCGGCACGAGCGCCCAGCAGCGTACGGCCCACCTCGGCGCCCCAAGCGTGCGCGAGGCCCTCGGCACTGATCGCGCCGTTCAGCTCAATCTGACGCTCGACGGCCGCGCGGGCATCCTCAATGTCGCCGGCCTCGATAAAGTCGATGATGGACTCGATCGACATGGGTGTGTCGGCCTTATCCGCCGCCCGCTCGGCCACCACGCGCTCGGCGCAGGCGGCACACTCCCCCGCCGACTTGCCGCATACCGGAATACCGTCGAGCGTATGGCACGTGACATTGGTGTGGTGATCGGTAATCTCGACGACCGCGGTATGGCCACCAGCCGTGGCAGTCACCTTGATGTAGAGGTTGGGCACGCCCTCGACGAGCGACACATCACAGTAGTCGGCGTCGACAAGCAGCTCAGTCACGCGAGCACGATCCGCATCGTCAACGCTCTCGAGCACCTCGAGCGCGCTCTTGGCGTCACCGCCCACCGCACCCAGCACGGCCGCGGCCTCAATACCGTGCATACCGCCCGAGTTGGGCACGGTCACGCTCTTAACGTTCTTGATGATGTTGCCCGAGCAGGCAACATCCATATGTTCGGGCTCGCAACCGAGCGTCTGGCTCGCCAGCGCCGCCGCATAGGCAACGGCAATGGGCTCGGTGCAGCCGAGCGCACAGACAAGCTCGCGGTTCAAAACATCGCAAAACGCGGCATCACGAAGGGAATCGGTAGGCATAGGTATCTCCTGCTTGCATAACGGGCTGGTCTCTCAAAAATAATTAGCTCTTCTATTTGATAACAATGCATCAAAAACCGCAACCATGGTTCCGGCGGACGGCGCTCAAGCACAAACTGGCGGCATTCATTCATGAAAAGCGGGTCTTGTTGCCTGCTAAAGCGTTTGACCAAAAAACGCCCGAGCGTTTACGCAAAAGTCGCGCTATCATGCAGTCGAACGCGGTAAACACCTTTAGCATTTGCGCCGCACAGACCAGAGAGGAACCATCCATGAAGATCGGTATCGGTAACGACCACGCCGCCGTCGAGCTCAAGAACATCATTTCCGAGCACCTGAAGGAGCGCGGCTGCGAGGTCGTGAACTTTGGCACCGACACCTCCGAGAGCTTTGACTACCCCATCGCCGGCTACAAGGTGGGTAAGGCCGTTGCCAACGGCGACGTCGACCTGGGCATCCTGATCTGCGGTACCGGCGTCGGGATCAGCCTGGCTGCCAACAAGGTCGAGGGCGTACGCGCCGTCGTATGCTCCGAGCCCTTCAGCGCCAAGCTCTCCCGCATGCACAACAACACCAACGTGCTCGCCTTTGGCGCCCGCGTCGTAGGCTCCGAGCTCGCTAAGATGATCGTCGACGAGTGGCTCGACGCCGAGTTCGAGGGCGGCCGCCACGAGCGTCGCGTCAACCTCCTCAACGAGATCGACCAGACCCGCGGTCTCAAGGTCGTCGACGAGGCCTAAAGACTTACAACGCCATACGCTAGCGACAGCCCCCGCCTGGAATGCACGCACATTCCAGGCGGGGGCTTTTTAGTAGATTTCTAGGCATGTCCCAAAAATCAGCTGGAATATAAAAGGGCGCCGCGGATGGAGTTCCGCGGCGCCCAAGCCACACGCTAACAGCTTTAAGGAGTCAAAGCTGGTTTAGCCAAAGAAGCGCTTGATCTCGATCTCGGCGTTCTCCAGGCAGTCGGAGCCGTGGATCACGTTGGCGTTGACATCGACAGCGAAGTCGCCGCGAATGGTGCCGGGCGCAGCATCAAGCGGGTTGGTAGCGCCCATAAGGGTGCGCATCTTGGAGACAGCGGAGAGACCGGAAACGACCATCTTGACGACCGGACCGCTCGTCATAAAGTCGCAGAGACCGCCAAAAAAGGGCTTGTCGGCCAGATGAGCGTAGTGCTCCTCGACGGTAGCGCGCTCGAGCGTGGTCATCTCCATGCGCTCGATGACAAGGCCGCTGCGCTCGATGCGAGCAACGATCTCGCCGATCTTGCGATCGCGCACCGCGTCGGGCTTAATCATGATGAAGGTCTTCTCGATAGCCATAAGGTAGCCTTTCAAGTAGGTTCGCGCGTGCCCAAGTCCCATTCCGGCACCCGCCCGGACTGCATCGTAACAGAGTTTTAGCTGCAGTTAAACAAAAAGCTGTTTATTGAAGCGCTACAATTTATTAAAGCGCTCCATATGTGTCACTTCTGTTTCGAAGCCTGATTAGAGTACCATCCGACCGCCCATCAACCGCATCGAACCGAGCGGACGGTCGGTTGCCGCCTGTGAACGTACCCCCTACACAACCTGCCCAAAGGTCCTACAGAAGTTCTCGACAAGCCCCTCCCCCATAGCAACAAAATACGGACGCCCGCATCAGCAGACGCCCGTAAAACAAAAACGATTTATCAATAAATGGACAATACGTCTTCAGCCAAACCTTTACTTTGCCCCGTGACCCATCTCGACAACCTTGGTTAGCGATCCAAACACGCCTTCGTCGGCCACGAGCTGCGCCTCGGCACGCTGCAGCTGCACGGCAACGGCGGCAGGGGCGGTACCGCCCTCGGTCGTGCGTGCGGCGACAATCGACGGGATGTCGAGCGCCTCGGTAATGTCGCGCTCAAAGAGCGGGCTTGCCTCCTGGAACACCTCAAACGGCAGGTCCTCAAGATTGCAGCCGTGCTTCTCACACATCAGGACCAGATGGCCCACCACGGCATGTGCCTCACGGAACGGCAGACCACGCTTAGCCAGGTAATCGGCAACATCGGTGGCGGCAAGATGCCCCACGCCGCACTCGCGCGCCATGGCATCCTCGTTGACGGTCCAGGTCGAAATCATTCCGGCCATAACGGACAGGCACTGCATGAGCGTGTGAGCGGTATCGAGCGCGCCCTCCTTGTCCTCCTGCAAGTCCTTGTTATAAGCAAGCGGCAGGCCCTTCATGGTCACGAGCAGCTGCACCAGGTTGCCGTACACGCGACCGCTCTTGCCGCGGATAAGCTCAGCAAAGTCGGGGTTCTTCTTCTGCGGCATGATAGACGAGCCGGTGGAGTAGGAGTCTGAAAGCGTGATAAAGCCAAATTCGGAGCTCGACCACAGCACGATCTCCTCGGAAAGACGCGACAGGTGCATCGCCATGACGGATCCGGCGTAATGCAGATCGAGCAGGAAATCACGGTCGGAAACCGCATCGAGCGAGTTGGGAATCACGCCCGCAAAGCCAAGTTCGGCAGCCGTCATCTGGCGATCGAGCGGATAGCTCGTACCGGCAAGCGCGGCAGCACCCAGCGGGCAGTTGTCGGCGGCATCAAAGGCGACCTTCAGGCGCGTAAAGTCGCGCGCGAACATCCAGGAATACGCCAGCAGATGATGCGAGAGCAGCACGGGCTGAGCGTGCTGCATATGCGTGTAGCCCGGCAGAATCACCTTGTCGTACTTCTTGGCCGCATCCACCAGCACATGGCGCAGCTCAAGATTGGCCTCCATGAGCTCCTTGGCCAGCGCCTTGACGCCCAGGCGCGTATCGGTCGCCACCTGGTCGTTGCGCGAACGCCCAGTATGCAAGCGCTTGCCAGCCTCGCCGATACGACGCGTCAGCTCGCTTTCGATGGACATATGAATGTCCTCGTCGTTGATATCAAAGGTGAAGTTGCCGGCATCGATATCCTGTTCGATTCCAGTCAGGCCCTCGGCAATCGCCTGCTCGTCCTCGGCGCTGATAATGCCCTGGGCCGCCAGCATCTTGGCATGTGCCTTAGATCCGGCGATATCCTGCTTATAGAGATGTTTGTCAACCGGCAACGACGCGCCAAACTCCTGCGTGACCTCGGCCACGCCTGCCTCAAAACGACCGCCCCAAAGAGCCATGGAACCGTCCCCTTTCATCAAATCCCAAAACAAGCGCCCAAAGCAATGCGCCCTGTCGCTAAAGCGATTTCTCAACCGCTAGTTTTGTATATTCCCCACCATGTGCGAGGCCCTATAGCTAATTTGCAAAGAAGTGACGCGCCATGCACTTGGCGCCCAACGTCTCCCTCCGAATGTTGCCCTGCGAACCATCGATCCAGGCCTTTAGGCTCATAGGAACGTCCTCGACCTTTGCAGCATCGAACTCGGGCGCGAGGGCAAGTAAAGCATGCGCGATAGCATTGAACATAATGGATACTCCCCATATATATAGGCGCAGGGCCGTCAAATTGATAGGAGGAGCCCCGCCGGACAACCCCGGCGGGGCTCGGACTCAGCCGCAGACGCGGCATCATATATGCGGGCGGAACGTAGGGGCCACCGATGTTAAGAAGTGTCAGCAAGCATAACGAAAGGTAGGGACCCCATGCGCCCGTTATGTATCACGCGGATGGGCCGCGCGGATACCAAAGGAAGGAGGCGCTAGGCCTGGGCGGCAGCAGAGCTGGGGCCCTGGACCTTAGCCCACGTCTTGAGCGACAGCGTATCGATCTCGATAAAGCCGGCGCTGGCCTTCTCGTCAAACGTAGTGTCGCGGTCGTAGGTAGCCAGACCGTAGTCATACAGGCTAAACGGGCTCTTGCGGCCGACGACATGGCAGTTGCCCTTAAAGAACTTCAGACGGACGGTGCCGGTCACGAACTTCTGGGTGTCGGCCATAAAGGCATCGAGCGCGTTTTTGAGCGGGCTGTACCACTGGCCGTTGTACACGGCGGTGGCCCAATCCTGCTCGAGCTTAATCTTGGTCTTGAGCAGGTCGCCCTCGACGCAGATGTCCTCGAGCGCCTTGTGGGCGGTGATGAGCGTCAGGGCGCCAGGAACCTCGTAGCACTCGCGACTCTTGAGGCCCACCAGACGATCCTCGACCAGGTCGAGACGGCCAAAGCCGTTGTCACCCGAAATCTTGTTGAGGGCGATGACGATCTCGGAGAGTTTCATCTTCTTGCCATCGACGGCGACGGGCTTGCCCGCCTCAAACTCAATCTCGGTGTAGGTCGGGGTGTCCGGCGTGTCCTCGGGGTTCTTGGTCATAACCCAGGCGTCGTCGAGCGGCTCGTTCCAGGGATCCTCCAGGTGACCGCACTCGATGGCGCGACCCCACAGGTTGTCGTCGATGGAATAGGGGTTGTCGTTGGCGCCCTCGGGAACCGGCACGTTGTGGGCGTGAGCATAGGCAACCTCATCGGGACGGCACTTCAGATCCCACTCGCGAACCGGGGCGATAACCTTAAGCTCGGGGTCGAGGGCCTTGACGGCAGCCTCAAAACGAACCTGGTCGTTACCCTTGCCGGTGCAGCCGTGGGCGACGTAGGTCGCGCCAAACTCGTGAGCGACCTCGACAAGCTTCTTGGCGAGCAGCGGGCGAGACAGCGCGGAGAGCAGCGGGTACTTGTTCTCGTACATGGAGTTTGCGGCGATGGCCTTAGTCAGGAACTCATCGGAGAACTCGTCGCGCAGGTCGAGCACCTGGCAATCGAGAACGCCCAGGTCAAGCGCCTTCTGCTTCTTGGCATCCAAGCCGGTCTCCTCCTGGCCCACGTTGCCGCAGACGCAAACGACATCGAGATTCTTCTCGTCCTGGAGCCACTTGACACATACGGATGTATCAAGACCACCGGAATATGCGAGAACGACTTTTTCCTTGCTCATGGCTGTTTCCTTTCGCCCTTGGTAGCTAGTTAGAACATCGGTCAGTTGCAAGTCATTTCGAGGTCAAAAAACCGTGCAATATCAGGTTAAATAGCAAAAAGCAGCACAGCATGCTCTAGAAACATGCGTTTATATCGTGCTAAAACCCAACGACCTCAAAATGACTCTGTTGGGGCATTTCACCCCATACGAACAGAGACGATTGTTATCGTCGTCGGGAAATTGCGCGCTGGCGTCGGATGGCATTATCTGCAGTGGTGATGATCTTTACGAACTGCATCTGCCTCTCCTTTCACCTATCGCCGGGCGCAATTCTAATATCGCAAACGGTACCTTTTCCTCGGTAAGCGGTGCTTTTGCCGTCTCCGTTTTCGATGGTCGCTATATTACGCTAAAGTGCCTGCTGTACAAGCGACAAATTCAAATTTCTGAAAAGTTTTTTCATTAGTTTGTGAATTGCAGTGCAAGTACGCACCATTCCTGCGAAAATACGCTCGATTACATAGCAGAGGGTCATTACGCCCGAAACAATCTGGAAACGGAAAGGAGCATTTATGCAGACTTATGAATCAGACGCTAACATCGGCAACATTAAACTCATCGCCGTCGACATGGACAAGACGCTGCTCACCGACGAGCGCGTGTTGCCGCAGGGTCTTGATGAGCGCCTGGACAAGCTCGCCGACGCCGGCATCGTATTCTGCCCCGCCAGCGGACGTCCAGCCCCCAAGCTCGAGGAGATGTTCGAGGGCATCAAGAACCGCCTCGCCTTTTGCCCCGACAACGGAGCCTGCGTCATCTATCGCGGCAACTATATCTATAAGAGCAACATCGATGTGGCGCTGTATCAGCAGGTCTTGAGCCGCGCCTCGGAGGATTCTCGCGCCGTCCCCGTCCTATGCTGCTACGACGAGTTCTACGTACTTGCCCGTGACCATCAATACCACGACGAACTCAGCGTCTACTACAACACGATCAACTACGTCGATAGCTTTGAGGGCATTGATATCGAGTCCAACAAGATTTCGATCTTCTTCCCCGCCTACGATGCCGAGCCCGCGTTTCGCGAGAACTACAGCCCCGAGTTCTCGGACAAGCTCTACGTCACCAACGCCGGGCGCGAGTGGATAGACTTTATGAACCTGGGCGTCGACAAGGGGTCGGGCGTCGCGCACCTGTGCGAGCAGCTGGGCATTGATATCGCTGATGCCGCCGCCGTGGGTGATACGTACAACGACATCCCCATGCTGGAGCGCGTCGGGCATAGCTTTATCGTGGATAATGCCGAGGAGCACATGAACGCGCACGCCAAATGGCGCATTCCGAGCAACAACGACGGGGGCGTACTGACACTCATCGACGCTATCCTGGCGGCACGTTAACGTTGCTCGTCGGACCTGGCCGGGCGAGTCGGGTCCTTGGGCTACTTGCTTGCCGCCTGGATGGCGTCTTGGTGCCTAGATACTTGGCTGAATTGTTTGAATTGAAAAGGGCTCGTCGTTGATACGAGCCCTTTTTCTGTACGGTCAATTTGGCTAGGCTTCAGCCGCTTCGAGCTGCTGCGTCTCTTTGATCTTGGCGATCATGTCGATGCGGCGCTGGTGACGACCGCCTTCGAACTTGGCGTCGAGCCATTCGTCCACGATCATCTTTGCGAGCTCGGAGCCCACCACGCGGGCACCGAAGGCCACGATGTTGGTGTTGTTGTGCTCGCGGCTGAGTTTGGCCGAATAGGGCTCGGAGCATACCACGGCACGCACGCCCTCAACCGCGTTGGCTGCCAGGCTGATGCCCACGCCCGTGCCACAGATAAGAACGCCCAGATCGCACTCCCCTGCCGCCACGGCGCAGCCGACCTTGTAGCCGCTGATGGGATAGTCAAAACGCTCGGTGGAGTTGGTGCCAAAGTCCACGACCTCGTAGCCGCGCTCCTCCAGGTGCTCCTTGATGATGTTCTTGAGCTCGACGGCCACGTGGTCGTTACCGATTGCGATCTTCATTTACAGGTTCCTTTCGATCGAGCCACATGGCTCTTTGCTATTAACTGACAGCCTCTGGCCTGCCGCGGTTAGTACTCCTCTCCCTGACGCAGCTTCTCAAGCGCTTCCGCATAGGTCATGTCCTTGCCAAACAATGCGCTCGTGCCCAAGATGAAGCCGTCGGCACCGATGGCCGAGAGTTCCTTGACGCGCGCGGGCGAGCAGGCGCCGTCGATCATGATCTTGAAGCCGTACTCATCCTTGAGAGCCGCAAGCTGTTCAATCTTCTTTTTAGTGAATTCGATAAACGCCTGCCCGGCAAAACCGGGATTGACCGTCATAACCATCACGTAGTCGCAGAGGTTGAGAATCTCCTCGAGCAGGGTCACCGCGGTATCGGGGTTGACGGCGATGCCCGCAGCGCAACCGAGCGCTTTGATGGCGGCGAGCGTCTTGACCACATAGCGCTCGGACTCGGGATGAATGTAGATGATATCAGCGCCCGCATCGGCAAAGAGGTCGATCTTGGCCGCCGGGTTCTCGATCATCAGATGCACGTCGACGAGCTTTTGCGTGGCAGCGCGCACGGCCTTGATGTCCTCGAGGCCCATCGCAAAGTTAGGTACAAAGCTACCGTCCATCACATCGCAGTGAAAGATATCGGCACCCGCGGAGTCGAGCTCACGCACCGTGTTGGCAAGCTCGCCGTAATCGGCGCACATCATACTGGGGCAGAGAAGCATAGATGATCCCTCACAAATTCGTCCAAGAGCGTCATTTGGTTAATCGTATAACCAGCTGAGAATCTACCAAATGCCAGTGTATGAATCGGTAAGCGGTAGTTATTCACTCCGTGAACGGTACCTAATTCATGGTTAATCGTATAATCAAGTGTTAACCAAATAGGACGTTATAATTGTTAACCAGCAGGCGTTAACCAAGCTGGAGGTCCCATGGCGCAAAAACAGCTCTCAATGAAAGAAATCGCCCAACTTGCCGGGGTCTCCGTAGCCACCGTGAGCCATGTGGTCAACAACGTTGGCCGTTTCTCCGAGGACACGCGCAAACGCGTGCAGGATGTTATCGACCAGTACGGTTACGTTACCAACCAGTCCGCCAAGACGCTTCGCCAAGCGCAGTCGCGCTCCATAGGCATGATCGTGCCCGATATATCCAACGACTTCTTTTCCAAGATCGCCTACCATGTAGAGCGCACGCTTGCGGCGCAGGGGTACTCTGTCTTTGTCTGCAACAGCGGCAACGATCCGCAGCGCGAGCGCGATTACTTCCATAGCCTTGCCAGCAAGCAGGCCGACGGCATCATATGCATCTCGGGCCTGCGTGAGCTCACGAACGACATCGTCACGCGCGGTATCCCCGTGGTCTGCATCGACCGCATGCCGCAGTCGGACCTCGCCATCCCCCACGTGGGGACCGATGACGAACGCGGCGCCTACCTGGCAACGAGCGCACTCATTGACCGCGACTGCAAAAACATCCTCACCATCTCGAGCTTTACCGCAGACTACGACCGCAACGACCGCCTCACGGGCTATATGCATGCGCTCGCCGATCATGGCCTGCCGCTTCGCCGCGAGTACATGGCCTACGTCACCGGCCAGCGTCCTAGCATGGACGAGGCTCAGGATATCGTTGCCGGAATGATCGATGCGGGCATGCCGCTCGACGGCATCTTTGCTACAAGCGACCATTCGGCCGCAGGAGCGCTGCGCGCCGTGCAGGCAGCAGGTCTCAACGTGCCCGGAGACATCAAGATCGTGGGCTACGATGACTCCATCTACTCAAAGCTCACCACGCCGCAGATCACCACGGTTCAGCGCCACCCCGAGCTCATGGCACAAGAGGGTTGCAAGGCGCTCCTCGACCTCATCGCAGGCCGCACCCCCGCCATGGAGACCGTGGCCCCCGTAGAGCTCGTGCGCCGCAGGAGCTGCTAACCGCACAGAAAGACGCCGCGGGACGCATCCAAGCCTGGAAACGTTCCGCGGCGTCGGCATTGGCGACCTGCGACCATCGGGCGGCCAGAAGCGTCGCACCCATGGTCATCGCCCGCAAGCTCGTCGCTCGCTACTTGGCCTCGGCCCAGGTTATGCCGGTGCTGGCTTCGGCGATTAGGGGGACGCGGAGGTCTACTACGTGTTCCATGACGTCGCGGACCATGGTGGTTAGGCGCTCGACTTCGTTGACGGGGCACTCAAAGTCCAGTTCGTCGTGTACCTGCAGGATCATGTGGGCGGCAAAGCCTTCTTCTTCCAAGCGACGGCTTACGCGGGCCATGGCGATCTTGATGATGTCGGCGGCGGTGCCCTGCATGGGGTGGTTCATGGCCGTGCGCTCACCAAAGCCGCGGAGCTGTGGGTTTTTGGCCTTGAGCTCGGGAATATGGCGTCTGCGGCCATACATGGTCTCGGCATAGCCCGTCTGCTTGGCTCGCGCCACCACATTGTCGAGGAACGTGCGCACGCCCGGGTAGGCCTCGTAGTAGCGATCGATCATATCGCGCGCCTCGGCCATCGAGATGTGCAGCGACTGCGACAGACCATAGGCCTGCTGACCGTACACGATGCCAAAGTTCACGGCCTTGGCGCGGCTACGCAGGTCGGGTGTCACCTCGGACACCGGCACGCCAAATACGCGCGCGGCCGTCTCGGCATGGAAGTCCTCGCCCTCGTTGAAGGCGCGCACCAGGTGCTCGTCACCCGAAAGATGCGCGAGCAGGCGCAGCTCGATCTGCGAGTAGTCCACCGCCAAAAAGACGCTGCCCTCGCCCGCCGAGAACGCCGTCTTGACGGTACGCCCCAGCTCCGAGCGCGTCGGAATGTTTTGCAGATTGGGGTCGCTCGAAGACAAACGCCCCGTCGCGGTGATGGTCTGGTTGTACGTGGTGTGCACACGCCCGTCACCACGGCGCAGCGGGCCCAGCGTGTCCAGATAGGTCGACTTAATCTTGGACTTCTCACGCCAGTCCAAAATCAGGCGCACGATCTCGTGGTCGCGGGCAAGGTCGCTCAGCACCTTGGCGTTGGTCGAATAGTAGCCGCGCTTGGTCTTTTTGAGGCCCTTGGTCGGAAGTCCCATAACATCAAACAGCACGTGCGAGAGTTGCATGGGGCTGCCGATGTTAAAGGTCTCGTCGCCGGCCAGGTCGCGAATGCTGCGCTCGACATCGGCAATCTGGGTCGCCAGGCCCTCGGACAGACTGTGCAGGCGGTCGGGGTCCACGAGCATGCCCGCGCGCTCCATCTTGGCAAGCACCGGCACGAGCGGCATCTCGATCCCATCGAACACGTTGGCGGCGTTCTCGCGGGCCATGCGGTCACGCAGCGGTGCAACCAGCGCCAGCGTCAAGGCCGCCGTGCGAGCGGCGGGCGCAGGAGCGTCCTCGCCAGCACCCTCTGCGCCGCGCGCCGCAGGCAGCGCCATCTGCAGATACGTATCGGCCAGATACACCTCGTCAAACTCGGAGCGGTCGGAATCCAACAGGTAGGCGGCAACAACGGTATCGAAGATGCGCGTGGAATCGACTGCCAGCGGATCCATGAGCTCGAGCTCAGAAGAATCGATGGGCGAAAGCTCATGCAGAAGCGCCTTCATATCCGGGCTCGCCACACGGCCTTCCATAAACAGACGCGCGAGCACGCCGGCAATCACGCCGTGGGCGAAGTTGAAGCCCTCAACCTCAGCCGCCGCACCACTGTCGCCCTCCTCGAGCGCAAACAGGCCCTTGGACGTCGCCAACCACAGCGTGCGCGTCAGCCCAAAGAGCGCGCCCTCTTCCTTGTCATCGTCCACCACGGCGGCGACCCACTCGCCGGCATCAATCACGCGGGAGACCTCAGCCGCAACGGCACCAAGCGCGCCAGCATCGCCGGCGGCTGCGCGCAAAACGGCGGGAATCTCAAACGTGCTGGCAGCTGCCCCGCCCTCGCCGCCGATCAGCGCCAAGAAACGGTTCTGCATGGCGGTGATACCAAGCGTGCCCAGCGCCGCGGAAACCTCATCGGCGGAAAACGCCGGGAAGGACGTCGCCTCAAAATCGAGCTCAACGGGTGCATCGGTGCGGATGGTCGCCACCTTACGGCTCAGCAGCGCGTCGTCGATGTGTGCGCGCAGGTTTTCTCCCATCTTGCCCTTAACCTCGTCAGCATGCGCGATGACCTCGTCAAGGCTGCCGTACTGCGCGATGAGCGCACTCGCCTTTTTGGGGCCGATGCCCGGTACGCCGGGAATGTTGTCCGACGTATCGCCCTTCAGACCGTAAAAATCGGGCACGAGCGCCGGCGTGATGCCGTGATACAGGTCGTCCACGCTCTCGGGCGTCATGATCGCCACGTCGGACAGGCCCTTGCGAGTCGAGACCACGTTGACGTGCTCGGTCACGAGCTGATACATGTCGCGGTCGCCGGTCACCAGCAGCATGTCGCAGCCGGCCTCCTCGCCCAGGCGCGCCATGGTTCCCAGGATATCGTCGCCTTCCCAGCCCTCGGACTGCAAAATGGGCACGTTGAGCGCGGCGAGCAGCTCCTTGATCATGGGGAACTGCGCGTGCAGGTCGGGGTCCATGGGCGGGCGCTGCGCCTTGTACTGCGGCAGCATCTCCATACGCACGCGCGGCTTGCCCTTGTCAAACGCCACGACAACGCCGTCGGGATTAAAGGCATCGATCATCTTGAGGAACATGTTCAGAAAACCAAAGATCGCGTTGGTGGGGCGACCGTCCGGCGCGTTCATGGTCGGCGGCACGGCGTGGAAGGCGCGATGCATGAGCGAGTTGCCGTCGATGACGGCAAAGGTACGGCGCTTTTCAGACATATTGAATACCTCGCTTTGGGCTGGGCACGGTTTGCTCACACCAGTTTACACGCTCCCCGCCCCGCGGCCACCGCACATCAGGCTTCCCTGCCGCCGCGGGCCCGCGCGTGATACGATGGCTCACGGTACATCAACCAGCACGATCGATCCGAAAGGAGCCTGCGTCATGGAGCGTCCCAGCGCATGGAAAAAGTACACGCCACAGCAGATCGAGGAGCTCGAGGAGCTTTGCCGCGGCTATAAGCAGTTTTTGAGTGAGAACAAGACCGAGCGCCTGTGCGTCAAGGCCGGTATCAAGATGGCCGAGGAGGCGGGCTACGTCAATCTGGAGACCGTGATCGCCGAGGGCCGCGCGCTCAAGGCCGGCGACAAGGTGTACGCCGCCAACCACGGCAAGGACCTCATGCTCGTCAACCTGGGCACCGCCCCGCTCGAGCAGGGCTTTAACATCCTGGGCGCCCACGTGGACTCGCCGCGCCTGGACCTCAAGCAGAACCCCGCCTTCGAGGCCGGCGACATGGCTTATCTCGACACGCACTACTATGGCGGCGTCAAGAGCTACCACTGGGTCGCTTCCCCGCTCGCACTCGTGGGCGTCATCTGCAAAAAGGACGGCACCACCGTCGACATCAACATCGGTGACAAGGCCGACGACCCGGTCTTTACCATCTCCGACCTGCTGATCCACCTCTCGAGCGAGCAGATGGCCAAGCCCGCCAAGGACGCCGTCGACGCCGAGATCCTCGACGTGATCGTGGGCGGCCGCCCCGTCAAGTTTGACGAGGACGACAAGGACGCTCCCAAGGAGCCCGTCAAGCAGATGTTCCTGGATATCCTCAAGGAGCAGTACGACGTCGAGGAGGAGGACTTCCTCTCCGCCGAGATCGAGGTCGTGCCCGCCGGCCCCGCCCGTGACATGGGCCTCGACCGCTCCATGATTCTGGGCTATGGCCACGACGACCGTGTCTGCGCCTATCCGTCCATGCTCGCCCAGATCAATGTGGCCAATGTGGAGCGCACGAGCATCACACTCATCGTCGACAAGGAGGAGATCGGTTCCGTGGGTGCCACCGGCATGACGAGCCGCTTCTTCGAGAACACCGTCGCCGAGATCATGACGCTCGCCGGCGAGGATAGCCCGCTGGCCCTGCGCCGCGCGCTCGCCCGCAGCCGCATGCTCTCCTCCGACGTGTCCGCCGGCTTCGACCCGGGCTACGCCGGCAAGTTCGAAACCAAGAACGCAGCCTTTATGGGTCGCGGCCTGTGCTTTAACAAGTACACGGGCAGCCGCGGCAAGGGCGGCTCTAACGACGCCGACGCCGAGTATGTGGCCCTCATCCGCGACATCATGGACGAGGCCGGCGTGGACTTCCAGACCTGCGAGCTCGGTCGCGTCAACGCGGGCGGCGGCGGCACCATCGCATACATCATGGCTAAGTACGGCATGAACGTCATCGACTCTGGCGTTGCCGTCCTGTCCATGCACGCCCTGTGGGAGGTCGCTAACAAGGCCGATATCTACGAGGCCTATCGCGGCTACAAGGCCTTCATCGAGCGCGCGTAACCAACCCTTCATCAGTTGCGGTGAAATACAGACTAACCTGGCCCATAAACGGCCAAAACAGACCGTATTCCACCGCAACTTCCTTTTTGGCAGAGGAGAGTCCATGCTGCAGGTCGTCATTTCGCCCGCCAAGCAGATGCGCGCGGCCCAAGATGCTTTTGAAGTCCTGGGCATTCCACCCTTTGCGCGCGAGACGGCTCGCCTCCACCGCGCACTGCTAGATATCGAGCGGAATGAAGGCAGCGACAGCCTGCAGGCGCTATGGAACGTGAGTGACAAACTGCTGGGGCCTTGCCTCAACACCCTGCATGAGTTCCGGCCCATCCTGAATAACGGCGATCTCGACAATCCCGCACTCGCCCGCCGCATCTCCCCTGCCATCATGTCCTATCACGGCATTCAGTACCAGAGCATGGCGCCCGAGGTGATGGATTCCGCGCAGCTCACATGGCTGCAAGACCATCTATGGATCCTCTCCGGCCTCTACGGGTGCGTTCGCCCCTTTCATGCCGTCGAACCGTATCGGCTGGAGATGGGCGCAAAGCTTGCCGTCGACGATACCCGAGACCTCTACGCGTTTTGGGGCGACAAGCTCGCACGGGCTATCGCCCCGGCAGGTTCAAACACCACGATCGTCAACCTCGCCAGCGTAGAGTATGCCAAAGCCGTTCTGCCCCACCTCGCGGGCGACGCCACGGCCGTCACATGCCTCTTTGGCGAGGGTATCCGCAACGGCAAGCCCATCCAACGGTCGACCGCCAGCAAAAAGGCGCGCGGCTCCATGGTGCGGTGGATGGCAGAAAACAAGCTCGAGGATGCAAGCGAACTTACCGCATTCAACATCGGCTATCGGCACATCCCCGAGCTTTCAGACAAAAACACCCTGGTTTTCATGAACGCGCAGGCACAATAGACCCGCCGTTTCCAAACACCCCGTTACTCCGCCAAGCCGTCGGCCTTTGCAATCTCGCTCGTCGAGCCATCTTGGTAGGTAATCTTAACGTGCTCTACGTCGGATACTTTGACGCCCGACGGGGGCTCCAGGCGCCATTCCGTCAGCGCGATATCCATCGTCGTGGGCACATCCCCTTGATCTTTGAGCTCGACCGTCAGCGTTTTGAGCGTCGCATCAAACGTCACGCGTTCGATTTCTTCGCCCGGAATGGATCCGCCACTCAGTTGCAATTGCACAAACTCGTCGCGCGGATACCAATAATCGCCCGGAACGGCGAGCGTATTGGCATTACCGCCAGTACTCCTCATCGTCATAATCGGTAGACTATCATCAGCCTCGAACTCCCATGCAGCGCCGCCGCGACCGCCAAGCGTCCAGATACAAAAGGCAATCACCAGCACGGCAAGCACCGCAAAACCAATCGCGACAAGGCCATGGTGCGCACGGCTTTCCTCGGCCGATACATCCCATTGTGTCTCTCGATATAGATGCTTGTCTTCCATGTTCGCCTCCCCACGGACATGCTCGTTGGCCCAATCGTACCCATTCAGGCTATACTTGAGCCCATGACATAACGGGGAGCTTGCAGGACAAGACGGCAGGCTGAGATTGGGCGCGCCCGCCCTGACCCGCAAACCTGATATGGGTAATGCCAACGAAGGGAGCCGTGCCAATGAGCACACAGACCGAGCCCAAGCTCGTCACGCAAATCGACTTCGCCCGCGCCGGGCAAATCACGCCGCAGATGAAAGAAGTCGCCGAGCGCGAGCATCGCGACCCCGAGTACATCCGCGAGCGCGTGGCCGACGGCCGCATCGCCATCCCCGCCAACATCGTGCATATCAAAAAGGGCATGCGCGCCTTTGGCGTCGGCGAGGGCCTTTCCACCAAGGTCAACGTCAACCTGGGCATCTCGGGCGATAAGGCCGATGCCGCCGAGGAGTGGAAGAAGGTCAAGATCGCCGAGGACTTTGGCGCCGACGCCATCATGGACCTCTCCAACTCGGGCAAGACGCGCCAGTTCCGCCAGCAGCTCATCGACGAGACGCCGCTCATGGTGGGCACGGTGCCGATGTACGACGCCATCGGCTACATGGAAAAGCCGCTGGTCAAGCTGACCAAGGACGACCTGCTCGAGGTCGTGCGCGCGCACGCCGAGGACGGCGTGGACTTTATGACCATCCACTGCGGCATCAACAAGTCGGTCATCAAGACCTTTAAGGAGACTGGCCGCCTCATGAACATCGTCAGCCGCGGCGGCTCGCTGCTGTTTGGTTGGATGGAGGTCACCGGTAACGAGAACCCCTTCTACGAGTTCTACGACGAGGTGCTCGAGATCTGCCACGAATACGACGTGACGATCTCGCTCGGCGACTCCTGCCGCCCGGGTTGTCTCTACGACTCCAACGACGCAACCGAGACCGCCGAGATGATCGAGCTGGGCAAGCTGTGCAAGCGCGCCTGGGCCGCCGGCGTCCAGGTTATGGTCGAAGGCCCGGGTCACATGGCGCTCGACGAGATCGCAGCCAACATGAAGCTGCAGAAGCGCCTGTGCCACAACGCCCCGTTCTATGTGCTGGGGCCGCTGGTGACCGATATCGGCGTAGGCTACGACCACATCACCGCCGCCATTGGTGGCGCCATCTCCGCCAGTTCCGGCGCCGACTTCCTGTGCTACGTGACACCGGCAGAGCACCTATGCCTGCCTAACGCCCAGGACGTGCTCGATGGCCTCATGGCCACCAAGATTGCCGCACACGCCGCCGACATCGCCAAGAAGGTACCGCACGCCCGTGACATGGACGACAAGATGGGCCAGGCACGCCGCAAGCTCGACTGGGACGCCATGTGGAAGTGCGCCCTCGACCCGGTCACCGGCAAGAAGCGCTACGAGGAATCCCCCGCCGCCACTGAGGGAACCTGCACCATGTGCGGCAAGATGTGCGCCGTCCGCACTGTCAACAAGGTGTTCGAGGGCACGACAATCGACCTCGGCATGGAGGACTAACTCGTCGCCACGATTGCTTTTGGAAGCACCGCGACGTCGACCGTTGTTGACGTGTGAACATTTGCTTACATTTGCGTAAAGATTGCATCGCCCGCCCGGGTTCGACATAGAGTCGGCCCGGGCATCTTTATAATGCTGGCTTAAAGACCCATTTGATTCCGACCGAACAAGGGAGCAAACATGGATCGCAGTAAGGTACCTGCCGTCCTGTCCATCGCAGGATCCGATTCCAGCGGTGGCGCCGGCATTCAGGCCGACATCAAGACCATCACGGCGCACCGCCTGTATGCCGAGACGGCCATCACCGCCATCACCGCACAAAACACGCTCGGTGTCACCGCCGTGCAGAATATCTCCCCTGATATCGTCGCTGCGCAGATCGACGCCGTATTTGACGATATCCGCCCCAGCGCCGTCAAGATCGGCATGGTTTCCTCTGCCGAGATTATCGAGGTTATCGCCGACCGCCTGAGCGCCCGGAACGCGACAAACGTGGTCGTCGACCCCGTCATGGTAGCCACCTCGGGCGCACGGCTGATTGCCGAAGATGCCGCCGAGGCGCTCACCCGCCGCCTGTTCCCACTTGCAACCGTCATCACGCCCAATATTCCCGAGGCCATGGCCCTGCTTGACTACGAGGTCGACTCCGAGCGCACACAGCAAAATGCTGCCATGCTCCTCACCCGCCGCTTTGGTTGCGCATCCCTCGTTAAGGGTGGGCATCTTGTCAACGAGGCCAACGATGTATTGGCCGAACCCGCGCCACTCGATGACGAGGGCAACCATCTGGGCGATCCGCTCACCACGTGGTTCCGCCACAAGCGCATCGAGACCGACAACACACACGGCACCGGCTGCACGCTTTCGTCCGCCATCGCCTGCGCGCTGGCCCAGGGCATGGATCTTGCCGATGCCGTCAACGCCGGCAAGGCATACCTGACAGGCGCTCTGGCCGCCGGCCTGAACATGGGCAAAGGCTCCGGCCCTGTCAACCACATGTGGCAGTACTAAATAGCCAGTAACCTGCCAAAAAGAGACAGGCTACCTTGCACCAAAAACCGTCGCAACATTCGATGAAAATCGTGCAAACGCGAAAAATCATCGGATGTTGCGACGGTTTGATTTTAGATAGCGGTCGAGCAAAGGGCCGGGGCGTCTAGTCGTCGGCGAGTTGAATTCCCAACAAACCCGAGAGTGCCAGCGCCTGCTCGGCATTGACCGTCAGGCCACGCAGCTCATGGTAATCGCCCGAAACAACGGGCGCTGCAAATGTACAGCGCGACACATCAACGCCGGAAAGCGACGTCTTGAACACATCAACACGCGTCAGGTCACAGCCATCCAGGCGTATCTGACCCAGCTTGGCACCCTGAAACGCAGCCTCTCTCAGACGTGTATCGCATGCTGTCATAGGGCCAATGCGTCCCTCCGAAAGGTTCGCATAGCTCAAATCGCACGATCCAAACGACACGCTCGACAGGCGCGCCTTGAGCAAGTTGAGTCCCGGTGCCGAGCAGTCAACGAAGTCGCAGCGGCTGAGCCAGCAGCCTTCCATGTTGCAGCGGATAAAGCGGCAACCGCGAAACACCACGTCGCGAAACGTCGAGCCGCTCCAGTCAACGCTATCGAACTCGCAAGATCGGAACACAACGCCATCGAAGGTCGCGCCGTTCGCCACGTCGTAGGCAAGATCCAAATCCTCAAAAGCGGTATTGGAGACGAGCTCATCGCCCTCGGCAAAGAGGTCGATGAGCTCGTCCATGCCCATATGGCAGCCAATCCGTTCGTTTACCCGGGCAAAACCACCACAAAGGTGCCTGTCCCCTTTGCGGTGGCTTGGGGCCGTGCTACTCACCGAGCATCTCTTTGAGCTTGGCTGCCACGGCGTGACCCAGGCTCTCGTGGCTTTCGGGCATCATATGCAGATAGTCGATATCGCCCGGCTCGGCAAACTCGGCGGCATTCAAAAAGTCGCAGCCAAACTGCTCGGCCACGTGCGCATAGTACTCGCCAAAATGCTCAGATGCCTCAACGGAATGCTCGTCAAAGTCGGTCATATACACATCGGCGATCTGCGGCTTGATCTTGATAGGAGCCATCAGCAGGATGCGTGGGCAGGGCGCGGCATCGGTCCAGGCAAACGCACGGACGGCGCGAATCAACGCCATGGCACCACGGGCGATATCGGAAGCTGTCACGCCAAAGACCGTCTTACAGTCGTTGGTGCCCAGCATGATCACAATGGCGTCCAGCGGCTTATGGGCCTCGAGCAGCATCGGAAGTGCGCGGATGCCGTTAAGATTGGTGTCCAGATGGCACATGTCGTCGCGTACCGTCGTGCGGCCGTTGAGGCCTTCTTCAATTACATGCCAGCCCTCGCCTAAGTCACGTTGGGCCACGCCGCACCAGCGCACATCCTGCGCATAGCGCACCGCGGTGCCGTCGCGCATGCCCGCCGGATCGTAACCATAGGTGTTGCTGTCGCCAAAGCATAGAACGTTTTTCATCGTAAGCCCCTCGCTCAGTAAAAAGCCGACGGAAGCAGCCTCTCCCGTCGGCTCGACCTATCTGTCAGCACGTACCGATTACAGGTACTTGCGCCAATCGTCCTCGTCCTCATCATCCTCGGTAGCAGCCTGGGCCTGCTCGGCGGCGCGAGCTGCCGCAGCGCGAGCGGCAACCTGGGCATAGGACTCCTCGTTGCGCTCGGGGAAGTTTGCCAGCACGTGCTCGAACTTGGCAAAATCCTCATCCCAGCGCGTAGAAGGCACGGCAAAGAAGACCTGCTTGACCTTGAAGTCGCCCGATGCGAGCTCCTTGCGGAAAATCTCGGCCACGGCCTCGGCATCAAAACCGTTGTTGTCGCAGCCCCAAGCGCCCAGTACGAGCTTCTCGCGATCCAGCTCGTCGCAGATGGCGAGCACAAAGCGGATACGGTCGCGCAGCGCGTCCAGCAGCGCATCGTCGCTCACGCGGTACTCCTGGCGTGCGCGCTTGGCATTGGGCGCGGCGGCCACGATGACATCGGCATACGCATGCACGTGGTTGCGGTCAAAACGCACCGCAGGCACTACCAGCGCACGGTTGCGGTAGAGCTCGCAGTTGATATTGCGGCGACGGTTCTCGCCATACCACTTGCGCTGCTTGTCGAGCACGTTGTACAGATACGAATCGGCGCAGAGCGTAGCCTCCTGGCCCAGATAGCCCTGGACGTAGCCGCCACCCGGGTTGGTGAACGAGGCAAAGGCGAGCACTGCCATGTCGCAAAACTGCGCATAGCCACGGCCGTTGTCCAGAATGGCCTGCGTGGCGGAGGCATCAAGCACGGTGACCTCGGGCAGGGTCGGAGCGGGCTCCTCGGCAGGCGCGGACTCGGTCTCTGCGGGTTCCTCGGCAGGCGCAGACTCGTCCGTGACCTCGGTCTCGACGGACGCAACCTCAGCGGCCTCGACCTCGGCGGACTCAGACTCCTCGGCAACCGGCTCCTCGGCAGCCGCAGCCGCTTGGGCCTTGGCCTTCATCGCCGCGACAAAGCCGGCAGGCATACCGTCGAATTCGCGAACGCCGGCAAGCGAGCGCTCGATATCCTTGGCACACGCCTCGGACACAGCCGCCACGTGGCGCTCGGCAGCCTTTGCGCGAGCCTCACGCTTGGGGTTGGGCTGTCCCGCGCGGTTGGGCCTGCGGTTACGGTTCCTGTTGTCGACATCTGCCATGAGTGGTCACCTTTCCTGTCGCTGCCGCTTTCGGTTTTTCCCATCCATGATACCCCGCCACGTACAAAAAAGACGGCCCCGAAGGACCGCCTTTCGCATTGATTTACGCACGCGGCGAGCACCGCTGCAACTCGCCGCTAGTCGCGACGACCAAGGATATTCAGGATACGCAGGAACACGTTGATGATATCCACGAACAGGTTGGACGCCATGAGCACGGCGTTGGGCAGCGTGGGCGGCACCGTCGTGGCCACATAGGTGTCGTAGCCAATAAAACCGGCGAACACCACGATCACGATCAGGTCGGTAATAGACTGCGAAACACCCATAAACATCAGCACGATCTCGACCAGGATCGTGGCAAGCAGAACGCCAAAACCGATGCCGTACACGCGCTGGAAGAACTTGGGGAAGGTCACGCCCAGCGCGCCAAAGACAAAGGTGATGGCGGCGGTGGCGATAAAGGCGGTGTTGATGGTGGGCAGGTCGTAGTTGGCAAGGCCAAACGACGCGGTCAGGCCAAAGGTGCTCGCAAAGATCACGTAACCCGTGAGCGACAGGCCCACAGACTGCTTGCCCGCGGCAGCCGACATCATGACAATGCCGACGATAGTCAAAATAAACGAGCCAAAGACCAGCGGCAAAGCGGCGCCGCTCATCATCATGCGGGCAAACGCCATGGTGCTCGTAAAGTAGGCGCCGGCGCCCATGGCGCAAAAGCCCAAAAAGATCAGGGCAGACATGACAAGGTTGTACGCGCGCGGCGACATCTCCTTGGCGCGGCTTGCGCCGCTCTCGACGGGGCCGTTCTGATAGCCCTGGATATCGTTCATAGGTTCGTCCTTTCAAAAAGCGCCACAAATAACGGCGCAGTAGCTGACAAGATTCCTGTCATTGTACCCGAACGCCGTGCGTCCTTACCTACGGCGCTCGCCCTCAAGCGTACGATCAAACGCCCAGACCCACCAACGCATCACGTGGGCCTGCGAGCCGTCCGGCCGTCCGCACGCCTGGTCCTCCAGATACAACTCGGTCGCATGCCCGCCAAAACGAACCTTATACGTTGCCGTACGAACACCGTGAACCGTTAAGCCAAAGCCCGTGGACGAGACAATCTCGTCAATTGTAAAGCAACGACCGTCGACCCAGCAGACGGTGACCGGCACGACTTGTCCGCCCGCGAGGATGCGAGCCACAACGTCCACATACTGCTTGTGCACGCGCCGAGTTTTGCCATCTGTCTGTCGATATTCCATGTCTCCTATTATCGAACGCATGTTTGCATATTGTAAAGCGAACAGACTGTGGTTTTGGAGTGTCGTAGCAATCGCACGTGTCCGCATGGCGTGATAGCAAAAAGAACACCCGCGGTCAACAGGGCTAATATTCAATTTTAGTGCCAAAAAATTACTTCTCCCATCAGAACTCGGCAAAGAAACCCGCAGGAGGTGATACGATTTATCATGTTTTTGTAACGTGCCTGCAAACTTCGAGAAAGCCCATATATGGACGTAACGTTCTCAACCTTCCTCGGCCAAATTGTGTCGAACCCAGTCCTTGCCGTCACCGTGATCCTCGCGTTGGGCGCCATCTTCGTCAACGGATGGACCGACGCGCCCAACGCCATCGCGACCTGCGTCACTACGCGTTGCATGCCCGCCCGCGCCGCCATTCTCATGAGCGCCGCATTCAACTTCCTCGGCGTGCTCATCATGACGCACTTTAACGCGAGCGTCGCCAATACCATCTCGCATATCGTTGACTTTGGCGGAAACAGCACCATGGCGCTCGCCTGCCTGTGCGCGGCCCTGTTCTCCATCGTCGTCTACGGCGCCACAGCATCGCGTTTCGGCATCCCCACCTCGCAAAGCCACAGCCTTATCGCCGGCCTGACCGGTGCCGCTATCGCCCTCGGCGGCGCGAGCAGCGTCAACGTCCACGAGTGGATGAAGGTCATCTACGGCCTGGCACTCTCCATCGGCCTGGGCTTTGTCATGGGCTGGGTCCTGTGCAAACTCGTCTCGATTCTTTTCGCCGCCGCCAACAGGCGACGTGCCAACGTCTTCTTTAAATACGCTCAGATTGCGAGCGCTGCGGCCATGAGCTTTATGCACGGCGCGCAGGATGGACAGAAGTTCATCGGCGTGCTCTTTTTAGGCGTAGCCTTCGCAAACGGCCAGACTAGCGTCGGCGATGCCGGCATCCCCATCTGGATTATGCTGCTGTGCTCGGCCACTATGGGTATCGGCACCAGCGTGGGCGGTGAGCGCATCATCAAGTCCGTTGGCCAGAGCATGGTCAAGCTCGAAAAGTACCAGGGCTTCTCCGCCGACCTGGCGGGTGCCGCGAACCTGCTGCTTGCCACCCTTACCGGCATCCCCGTGTCCTCCACGCACATCAAGACCTGCGCCATCATGGGCGTCGGTGCCGTCAAACGCCTCTCGGCCATCAACTTCGGCGTCGTCAAGGACATGATGTTCACCTGGTTCTTCACCTTCCCCGCCTGCGGACTCATCAGCTTTGTCATGGCCAAGCTGTTCATGATGTTCATCTAGTCAAACCGAACGTCCATCCGGACCGTAACACCTCGCCCACCCGTCTTCGCCTCGAAAGGACCCACTCATGGCAAAGAAACCCGATTCGTTCTACTTTGACAACTACGTCGCCTGCGCCGACCTCGCCGTCCAGGCCGCCGAGCTGCTTACCAAGATTTTCGAGAACTTCGATCCCGCAAAGATTCACGATATGCTCGACAAGATGCACGCGATCGAGCATGCGGCCGACAAGAAGCACCATGAGCTTGAGGACGCCCTGCTCACCGCCTTTATCACCCCGCTTGAGCGCGAGGATCTGGACCTGATGAGCTGCTCGCTCGACACCGTGCTCGACCGCATCGAGGGCGTCGTGCAGCGCGTCTACTTCACCAACATCCAGAGCATCCATCCCGATGCCATCGTGATCGCCCACAAGGTGACCGACGCCTGCCGCGCCATGAAGGACCTGATGGTCGAGCTGCCCAACTACCGCAAGTCCAAGACGCTGCGCGAGCTCGTCATCCAGATCAACACCATCGAGTCCGAGGCCGACGAGCTCTATATCAACGCCATGCGTAACCTGCACGTTAACGGCAAGGACCCGCTCGAGGTCATCGCTTGGCGTGACGTGTACGCCTTCCTGGAGTACTGCGCCGACTGCTGCGAGAATGTGGCCGATGTCGTGGATTCGATCGTCATGAAGAACAGTTAATTGGGGGTACGTGTCCCGGCGGCGAAGGGCCGGCCACGGTTTGCTTTCTCACTCCGGCTGCTTTGCAGAGTCGTTCGAAAGTAAACCGTGGCCGGCCCTTCGCCTTACGTACCACCATTGGGAACTTTGGCTGATAGTTGTAGCGCGATGGGGGGTTTGGCTGAAGGGACCTATGGTACCCGTTCGGACACTTTGGCCCTTGATGAGCGTTTGGCTGATTGCTGCTTTGGGTATTGTTTGGGTTACTTTGGGTTTGTTTGATTTTTAATTGTTGGAGGGCTTGTATGTCTTATTTGGATCTGGCTCGGTCTCGGTATTCTTGTCGCGAGTTTGAGAATCGTTCTGTTGAGCAGGCTGTGGTGGATGCCATTGTTGAGGCTGGGCGTATTGCTCCTTCTGCTTGTAATAATCATCCAGCCCGTGTGATGGTGCTGGATACGCCTGAGCTGTTGGAGAAGGCTGCTGCTTGTCAGCCTCGGTTTGCTCGTGATGGGTCTATCTTTGGAGCTCCGCTTGTCTTCCTTATTTGCAGCGTTACCGATGATGCTTGGGTACGCCCGTATGACCAGATGAATTCCAGTGAAATCGATACGTCCATCGTGTGTGATCAGATGATGATGGAGGCCACCGAGCAGGGCCTGGGAACGTGCTGGGTATGCCATTTTAAGCCTGAGGTGGCACAGGAGCAGTTCAATCTGCCCAAGGGCGTCTATCCCTATCACATGCTCGTCTGTGGCTATCCCGCCGACCACATCGCCGATCCCGAGCATCGCGAGGCCCGCACTATTCCCCTCTCCAACTTCCTCCTCAAGTAGTTTTTAGACATACCTTAAAATCTACCTTTTACCACGCGCCCTTCGCCGAGTTCTGTCCTATCGCATGCAGAGCTCGGCGTTTTGTTTCCCAACCCGTATACAGCCACAAAAAAGGAGCCCGCAGGTGCGAGCTCCTCTTAAGGACACTAGATTGTAGCTCTGATGCTAGTCCAGGTCGTCGGCGGCAAAGTTGTCGATCGGGGCGAAGGGATCGGCCACGGGGACAACCGGGTCAGCGACGGGCAGCGGCTCGGCGGGAACAGTCACCGCAGGAGAAGCGGCAGAACCGACCGGCGTGGAGGCCATGAGGTCGGCCGGGAAGGAGTTCTGGGCATCGTCCATGAAGTGCTGGATGAGCTTGAGATACTCTGCCTTGAACTCCTCACGGGAAGCCTTGAGACGATCGATTTCCTCGAGCTCGGCCTGCTTTTCGGTCAGAGCCTGGCGGATAACCTCGCGGGCCTTAGCGTCAGCCTCGTTGCGGATACGCTCAGCGTTCTCGTTGGCATCGTTGACGATGGTCTCAGCGGTCTGCTGGGCAGCGATCAGGGCAGCGGAAATCTGGCGCTCCTGAGCGGAGAAGTCAGGGGCGGGAGCAGCCACAGGGGCGGCAGGAACGGCCTGGGCGGTGGCATCCTGAGCCTGGGCAAGCTGAGCCTGTGCATCGGCAAGCTGCTGCTCGGTAGCAGTCAGACGACCCTTAAGGTCGACGATCTTAGCGAGCATAGCGTCAACCTCGGAGGACAGCGTCTCCAAGAAGACGTCGACCTCAGCAGGATCGTAGCCACGCTTGGCCTCAGAGAAAGTCTGAGCCTGGATGTCTGCAGGGGTAATAGCCATAACAAGTCTCCTTTTTCATCGCCTCGGCGCTACACGCCCGACGTAAGTTACAAAGTCAGTTCTATACGAGTATACCTATAAGAAGCTGCAGAACCAGCCTCTGCACCAACTGCAACGCAATAATCGCAACGACCGGCGAAAAATCAATACCGCCCATCGGCGGAATGAAACGACGGAACAGGTTGAGCCACGGACCGCACACGCTATCGAGCACCACAGCAATATCCTGAAGTAAACCACCCTGCTTCATGGGAATCCACGTCATAAAGCAGTAGACGACAATGAGCGTGGAATAGAAGTTGAACAGCGTGTTGACCAGCTGGACGATAGTGTAGATGTTGATGGGAATCTCCTCGTCTTGTCTTTACTTAAGGTAGCCGTCGGCACGAAGCTTCTTGAGATCGGAATCTTTGACCTCGCAACCGGCGGGCAGCACCATGAACACGCGGTCGCCTACCTCCTTGACCGTGGCGCCCAGACCGCAGGCAAAGCCGTAAGAGAAGTCCAAGACGCGCTTGGCAACTTCGGTGCGTACGCCCACAAAAATCAGTGCGACAGGCTGCTTGGTGCGAACGCGGCGCACCACGGTCTCCACGTCGTCATAGCTCTCGGGGCGCAGGACATAGGCCGGCAGCTGCGGCGTGGCGTTGATGATATTGCTCGCATAGGCCGAGGCATCGCTCGGTGCAGGCGCGGGTGCAGCGGCGGCACGGGCGCGGGTGTTCTCGGCGTAGCTCGACGGCGTGTCATAGGCACCAGGACGATAACCGCTCGCAACGCTGTCCTGCGAGCGCGAAGGCGGGTTATACGTCGTGGCATGGCGGGAGTCATCGCCGACCAGCTGACCGGAGCGCGTATACACGGCAACCGACTCAGCTTCACCGCGGCGCGTCTGACCAAGCAGGCCGTTGCTCGGCTCGTCTTGGGTGTAGAAGCCCTCGCCCGAAGCACCGCTGTAGCCGTTGCCCTGATAACTATCGTCATAGCCGTCATCGTAGCCGTAGTCGTCGTCCTGGCCATAACCCTGGTCGTAACCCTGCTGGCCGCCCAGGTGCATCTTATTTTTAATCTCGTCAAGGAAGCCCATGGTTGTGTCCTCTCGCGGTTTAGTGCAGGCGCCCCGATAATCAGTGCGCACTTCAGAGCCTTATTTTACTGCAAACTCCGGGCTAAATACTACCCTGCCCAGGCGAACGAGCGTAGAGCCCTCCTCAAGGGCAGGCTCAAAGTCCTCGCTCATGCCGCAGGAAAGCTCAGGCAGGTTCAAATCGGGATGCGCCGCCTCCAGCTCATCCCTCAGCTCACGAAGCCCCGCAAAGGTGCGGCGTGCCACATCCTTATTCCCCCGGGGCGCCATAGTCATAAGCCCCTGTACGCAAATTCCCTCAAGTTCCGCAAGCTCACCCGCGGCGGCGCGAATCTCATCGGGCGAAAAGCCTCCCTTCGACTCCTCACCACTCACATTGACCTCGATGAGCACACGCTGGGGGCCGGCGAGCTCGCCTGCCTCAATCTTGCGGACAGCACGGCTCGAGATCGCCTGTGCCAGATGCAGCGAACCCACCGAGTGAATCAGCTCGGCTGAGCCCAGCACCGCATTGATCTTATTGGTCTGCAGGTTGCCGATCATATCGAAGCGCACCTCGGGCAGCTCCGGATGCTCCGCCAGACCCGTGAGCTTGCGAACCAGCTCCTGCGGGCGGTTCTCGGCAAAATGGCGATACCCCGCCTGGATGGCGGCAACGGTCTCATCGACACCAACGGTCTTGGACACGGCAATGAGGCGCGCGGCGTCGTGGGGGCGGCCCGCGCGATCGAGCGCCGCATAAAAACGTTCCAGAATCTGCTCGCGGCGAGCGCGCATCAAGTCCAAATAGTTATCCATTGCCAATCGCCTCCGCTGACAGCCAAACAAGTAGTCCCATGCTAACGCAAGAGCGCGGCCCCGCATGTGCAAGGCCGCGCTCACTTAGGTATTTACAATCTTTCGACGAACGGGGTCACTTACTCCTCGTCGTCCTCGCCATCGTCCTCGTCCTCAAGATGATCGAGCAGGTAGCGAAGACCCTCGCTGACCTCGTTAGCGGGCACCTTGGCAACGTAGCGCGCGTCGACGGCGGGCCTCATGATAACACCCTCGCCCGAAGGCACGCGCATGCTCTCGAGCTCATCCTCGTCCACACGGGCGATATCGCCGGCGTTCATACGCTGACCAGTCAACAGGAAGGTCAGACGGCAAGCGGCATCGATGGAAATCGAAGCGATGCGATCGAGGTAGCGCGAAACCATGATAGCGCGGCGCAGGTCGTCATAGTTGCTGTCGTCGTCCATAAAGTCGCCCGTATCCATACGGTTAAAGGTGCGGAAGAACTTCTCGTAGGCGGCGTGCACCGGCTCGTCCTCGACGGCCAAGTTGCAGATGATGGACATGTCATTGGTGACGAGCGCAGAAAGCGAAGAGCCCAGCACCTGGTAAACAGCTTCGGCCTCGGCCTCAACCGTACCGACGAGCTCCTGGGGCAGCGAGATGTCGGCCTTGACCATGTGACGCGTGGCGCGGCAGATCTGGCGAACCTTATCGGTCATGCGCTGCAGGTTAAAGTCGACGTAGATAATCGTCTGCAGCAAGCGGAAGTCGGAGGCGACCGGCGACTGCGTGGCGATCAGGTTGTAGCACACGGCCTCCAAGTTGGCGCAGCGCGCGTCAATCGAAAGCGTGCGCTTCTTGGTCTTGGTGGCGAGCTTGCGGTCGTCGGTCACATAGGCCTTAACGGCATCGTGGAGGGCCAGATCGACGGCCTCGTAGATGCTCAGCATCTCGTGGCGGGCCTCGATGAGCTGACGGGAAAACAGTTTACGCATGGTTCACTCCAATCAGTTGGGTGCGGTCATGCCGCCCGCACAGTGAATACGCACCGGACCAGGTCCGATCGGCTTGGGACTAGTCGCACCGATCAGCCAAAGCGGCCGGTGATATAGTCTTCCGTCCGCGAGTCCACCGGGCTGGTGAAGATCGCGTCGGTTTGACCATACTCGATGAGCGTGGCGGGCTCGCCGGCAACTTCCTGCAAGAAGAATGCGGTGTAGTCGCTGATACGAGCTGCCTGCTGCATTGAATGCGTGACGATGATGATCGTCATCTCGGGCGCCAGCTCGGCCATCAGATCCTCGACCTTAGAGACGGATGTGGGATCGATGGCGGAGCAGGGCTCGTCCATCAGGAGAACATCGGGTTGCACCGCAAGCACGCGCGCGATGCACAGACGCTGCTGCTGACCGCCCGAGAGCGCCAAACCATCCTTGTTGAGCTGATTGGATACCTCTTTCCAGAGGTTGGCGCGCTTGAGCGATTCTTCCACGATGTCATCGAGGTCGCTTTTGCTAGTCACGCCCTGCAGACGAGGGCCAAAGGCGACATTCTCGTAGATGGATTTAGGAAACGGGTTGGGCTGCTGAAAGATCATGCCCACGCGACGACGGAGGTCGACCGGGTCGACGCCCTCGGCATAGATATCATTGCCGTCGAGCGTCATGGTGCCCTCGACGCGCGTACCCTCGATCAGATCATTCATGCGGTTGATGCAGCGCAAAAACGTCGACTTACCGCAGCCCGAAGGGCCAATGAAGGAGGTGATGGCGTTTTTGGCGATGTTGAGGTCGAGCCCCGTCAGCGCATGAAAGTCACCGTACCAAAAGTTGAAATCCTTGGCCGTAATGGCCGCTTGCTCCAGCGTGGGAGCGGACTGGTAAACGGACATGGGACTCCTTAACTAGCGACGCTTGCGCGACAGGAAGCGCGCAAACAGGTTGAAGGCCAGAATGATCACCATCAGCAAGAGCGCGGTGCCGTAGGCTGCGTTCATGTTGATGCCGTCGTTGGCAAGCAGGTACAGGTGAACCGTCATGGGGCGGCCGGAATCGAGCGGCGAGATAGGTAGATTGATGGCCTGGCCCATGGTGTAGAGCACCACGGCGGTCTCGCCAATGGCACGGCCGATGGCAAGGACAATGCCCGTGGCAATACGGCCAAAGGCAGAAGGAAGCACGATCTTGGAGACAACCTGCCACTTGGTGGCGCCCAGGCCATACGCGCCCCAACGGATATAGCGCGGAACGGCGCGAATGGCCTCTTCGGTGGTGCGCATGACGATGGGAAGCATCAAGAGCGCAAGCGCCAGAGCGGCCGAGACCATCGAAAGGCCCAGACCCATAGCCTCGACAAACAAGGCGTAGCCAAACAGGCCCATAACGATGGAGGGCACCGAGGCCAAAGCGTCAGCAGCGTAGCGAATGAGCTCGACGATCTTGCCCTGCTTGGCGTACTCGGCCAGATAGACGGCTGCCAGCACAGCGATCGGCGTGCAGATAAGCATGGCGAGCGCCGTCACATAGACGGTCGAGACGATCGTGGGCCAAATACCGCCCTCGGCGTTGACGCCCTGGGGCCAACCGAAGATAAAGTCGAGCGAGATGTGTGGCAGGCCGTTGATGACCACGTAGGCGATGATAGCGACCAGCACCAGCGTGGTGATGTATGCCGCGGCACGGAACACGCCAAGCATGATCTTGTTGGACAGGTCCTTGTTGATGCGGCCCTTCTTGCCGTGGGAAAGGGCACGCTTGATGCGCTCGCGCGATGAGGTCGTATCGACCGTCGTGTCAACGGAATCGGACATAGCCTACCCCCTCTTCTTCTTGGAAACCAGGCGGACGATGCCCACCAGCGTGGCGGAAATGATAAACAGGACCACGCCCATGCCGAACAGCGCCGAGCGATGCAGACCCGAGGAATAGCTCATGTCGAGCGCAATCTGGCTCGTGAGCGTCGAGATGGGGCTCGCAATGCTGTCGGGAATAACCGGGGCGTTACCCACGACCATGAGCACGGCCATGGTCTCGCCGATGGCACGGCCCATACCCAGCACGATGGCATCCACGATACCCAGCTTGGCGGCAGGTAACACGACCTTATAGATAGTCTGCCACTTGGTGGCGCCCATGGCATACGATGCCTCGCGAATGCCCATGGGAATGGAATTGAGAGCATCGATGGTAAGCGTCGTGATGGTGGGCACGATCATAATGGCGAGCACGAACCACGCCGTCAGCGCGCCAAAACCAAGACCGCCGGTCAGTTGTGCGATAAACGGGCGGATGATGATCATGCCAAAGAAGCCATAGATGATAGAAGGGATGCCGGCCAACAGGTCAACGGCAGGGCTGATGAGCTTGCGCACGCGCTTGCTGGCGATCTCGACCAGATACACGGCCGTGCCCACGCCTAGGGGCACACCCATGGCGAGCGCGCCGACGGTCACCAGACCCGAGCCGGCAAGCAGCGACACGATGCCGTAGTGACCCTCAGAGGGCGCCCACGTAAAGCTAAAGAAGTCCGCCAGACCGATGTCGGTAAAGACGGGCAGCGCCGAGTACGTGGTAAAGACAAAAATCAGGATGACGGTAACGACCGCCAAGAACGCGCAGGCAAAGAAGATCCACTGCAGCGCCTTCTCCTTGATATAGGTGCTGCGCGATACGAGCGCCAGCTCGCGCTTCTTGGGCGCCTGACCATTCTGCTCAGTCTGGGAGTTTTCCTGTGCTTCCATGCTACTCACTCCCCTTCTCGTCGTTGGTGACGGGGATAAAGCCCGCCTCGCGAATCTGCTTGTCCATCTTTTCGGACGTCACATAGTCGATGTAATCCTGCGCCTGCTGCGAAGGCGCACCCTTCACAAAGAAGTAAAGGTCGCGTGAGATGGGATAGCCGCCGCTCGCGACCGTCTTCTCGGACGCCTCAACATGATTGACCGAGACGGCCTTGACCGAGGTCTTGGCGTTGAGGCTATCGACGAAGCCCAGCGAAATGTAGCCAATGGCACCGCGCGAACGAGATACCACGTCGCGCACCTGGCCCGTGCCCGAAAGAACGGCGGAGCGGCGATCGAACGGGGTGCCATCCATCACGATGGTGCGGAAGGCTTCACGCGTGCCAGACGCCTCATCTCGGTTGATAACCTGAATCCTCAGGTCCTCGCCACCGACTTCTTTCCAGTTGGTGATCTTACCGGCATAGATATCGCGGAGCTGCTCGGTCGAGAGGTTATCGACGGGGTTGTCTTCGTTCACGATGACCGCGATACCGTCGTGGGCAATGACGATGGGAGTCAGGCCCAGATCCTGTTCGTCGGCATTGAGTCCACGGGAGGAGCTGGCGATATCGGCCGTGCCAGCGCTGACGGCTTCGATGCCAGCGGAAGAGCCCAAACCGGAAACGAGCACGTCGATGCCGGTCTCCTCCTTAAAGCCCTCTGCCGCAATTTCGGCGATAGGAAGGCAGGTCGTGGAGCCGGCCACGGTAATGGAAGAGGTAGAAGATCCCGAAGAACAGGCGCACAGCGTAAGCGTAAGCACAGCGGCGCTCAGGACCGATACGATCTTTCTCATAGCATCACGCCGATCGCAGCATGGCGCCCACAGGTGCCGCCCTCGTTACGGTAGGAATAAAAGCGGTCGTTCTGACGCACAGTCGAAAGCTGGGTATCCACGATATTATCCGCGTCCACACCGGCATCTACCAGCGCCTCACAAATGGCAGCGGAAAGATCGAGCATGCGAGAGATGCTCGCATCGATGCAAGAGAACTCGACGGCAAAGCGATCCATGAGTTCCTGGGATACCTCATATTCGTCAGCCAAGATATGGGGGCCGATATAGGCGGAAACGTCGCTCGCATCGCAGCCGGCAGCATCGCAAAGCGCCTGGCACGCCTTGGCAGAAATACGTGCAATCGTGCCCTTCCAACCGGAGTGCACCACGGCAAATCCGCCAGGGGCCACCAGCACCACGGGAACGCAGTCGGCAAAGCAGAGCAGCACGGGCACGTCATGGGCCGTACAGACGATGGCATCGCAGCCCTCGGCAATCTGCTCGCGAACAGCCTCAAGATCGTCGGCGCCGTTCGAAGTCACCGTAACGATATGGTCACCATGTACCTGATTGGGCACGAGCAGATTATGCTCGCACTCAGTGGCGCCCATCGCTTCGAGCGCTCGACGACGATTTTCTTGAACAGCAAAGGGGTCATCGCCTACATGCGAGCCCAGGTTGAGCGAGGAGTACGCATCTTCAGAAACGCCACCGGTGCGCTCGGTAAAGGCAAAGCGAACATCGGATGTCGCGCCCTCCACCAACGTAACTCCATCATGGTCGACACGCGAAACGTTGTCCGCACGTGCTGCCATACTAAAGCCTCCTAATAACACAAGTACCGCGGCATCGCCGCTACAGCCAGCGTTTATACGGCTGTCATACTTCCCTAAAAGGATACCCGCAGCGGTAGGGACCAAACGTAAAGGGAACGTAAGGAGATTGGAGGCTTTCGTTTACAAACGAGAAACAAAACGGGGTGCATCCAAATGGACACACCCCGTGCATGTCGTTGAGAAAAACGAACTAGAAGCTACCGCGCTTCAGGAAGTCGGGAAGCTCGAACTGGTCGTTGCCAAAGTTGGGCAGCTCGGTACCACCGACGTTGCGGGTCGGAGCGGCCTGAGCCGGGCTGGCAGCCGGAGCGGTGCGCTGCGGCTCAGCGGAGGCAGCGGCCTTGCTCTGAGACTGCTGAGCAGCAAAGAGCTCGTCCTGACGGTTGACGTTGGAATCGGAGAAGCCCGTAGCGATGACGGTGATACGCACCTGATCGCCCAGGGACTCGTCGACAACGGTACCGAAGATGATGTTGGCCTCGGGGTCGACGGCGTTGGCGACAACGTCGGCGGCGTCGCTGATCTCCTGGATGCCCAGGTCCTTGGAACCGGCGATGGAGAGCAGCACGCGCGTGGCACCATCGATGGAGCTCTCGAGCAGCGGGCTGGAGATGGCCTGCTGGGCAGCGTCGACGGCACGTGTATCCCCAGAAGAGGTACCGATACCCATCATGGCGGTACCGGCCTGCTTCATGATGGTCTTAACATCGGCGAAGTCCAGGTTGATGATACCGGGGACGGTGATGAGGTCGGTGATGCCCTGGGTGCCCTGGGAAAGGACGCCATCGGCAATCGCGAAGGCCTCGAGCATGGTGGTCTTCTTCTCGGCGATGTCGAGCAGCTTATCGTTAGGGATGACGATCATGGTGTCGACGCAATCGGAGAGGGTCTTGATGCCCTCCTCGGCGCTCTTCTTGCGCTTGCGGCCCTCGAAGGTGAAGGGCTTGGTCACGACGGCGACGGTCAGTGCGCCGACCTCGTTCATCGCGATATCGGCAACGATGGGAGCAGCGCCGGTACCGGTGCCACCGCCCTCACCGCAGGTGATAAACACCATGTCGGCGCCAGCGAGCGCCTCGGCAATGTCGTCGCGGGACTCATCGGCAGCCTTGCGGCCAACCTCGGGGTTGGCGCCGGCGCCCAGGCCGCGGGTAAGGTCGGTGCCGATGTGCACCTTGATATCGGCATCAGAGATCGCGAGTGCCTGAGCATCGGTGTTGATGGCAACAAACTCGACGCCGCGGATGCCCTCTTCGATCATTCGATTGACCGCGTTGGTACCGCCGCCGCCGACGCCGACCACCTTAATGACGGCAAGGTAGTTGTTGATCTCTGTCTCGTGCATGTCGGTCCTCCGAACAAAGGTTATAGCCATAGCATGGGTCGACCCCTGCGCACATTAACCTTCAGGTTGAAAGTAAATGCAAAGGTAAACCGTATTATGTTTGCACATTATGAACGTATCAGTCAAATAATTGACCGTGAAAACCAAACAAACCAGATAAACGGCGTGGTATGGCCCCTCAACAAAGCATCAACCAGCGCTACGAGGTCGGAGCATTCCTAAATGTGTAGTTGCCCGGAGAGCGCACATTGATATACGTTACGCCCTCTACCTGCGAAAGCAACTTGGTGACTACGCGTTCCTTCTTGGCGATATCGTCCGAATCGCCCAGCGACACCTCAATGCCGTTATTGAGGTTTGCCGAGATGGCTTCGACTGAAGGCGTGGAAATATCCTTGACTTGTCCCAAGAACTCGCTCGAAAAACCACGCACATAATCCAGGCCGGCCTTAACGGCTTTGGAGTTCACCGCCTGGCCGGAAACCGGAGCGACATCCGCCGAGACATCAGTCAACAACACCGCGCCATAATGCTTGGCGAGCGCCAGCGCGGCATCGATTCCGGTCAAGGTATTTGAGCCCTGCCCTGTCGTGATGACGTTGCCCTGGTCGTCCACTTCGACCGACGTCGACAGCGGGGCGATCCAGGTGTCATCGTCTCCGATAGCCCAGGCAAGGTCGTCGGAGCTGATATACGCAATGGCGATAACTTTACGCTCCGTCGGCGTGATGATAAGCGTATGGGGAAACTGGCGCTGGACATCCACGCCCGAAACCCACGGGTTCTGCTTGAGATCCTCGGTAATCTGGTCGGGATCGACGTTAAAAAGCGACGTTCCCTCGGGCAAGTCGATCAGCTGGATAGCATCGTGCTTCGTCACATGCTCGCTGCCTTGAATCTGAATATCAGTGGCAGTAAACAGTCCAGAGTTGATCACCACGATGGCAACGACGACGAGCACGGCCAAGACGGCCAGAACGCCGCCCACGATTTTGCCTTTGCCTGTAACGACAGAAGCGGCGTCTGATGTTTTATTTGCCATCGCCCCAAGTGAAGATAACGGGTTGAAACCTTTTTTACTCGAAGGCTTCTTGGCGGTAGCCGGCACCGATGTCAGCGAGCGCGGTTTCGATGCGCCCAGCGTGAGACCTGGACGCGCCGCTTTAGTTCCCGTCGAGGGCTTGGGAGCTGCCATGGGACGGGCAGGCTTGGCGCCCATAACAGGCTTTGACGTCATCGAGGGACGCGAGGACTTTTTTGCGGCCGGACGATTACCGAGCTGCGAGCCGACGACCGGACGACTGGTCTGTCGAGCATGCCCGACAGACTTAGAGTGCGCGACGGTATTGCGTTGAGGTTTGGCAGGCGCGCCGGAACGCCCTCCGGCGCGGCGGAAGGTGGGTTTCGATGCTCTAGAAGCCGAGGAATTTAACTTCCGGTCTGAGCTCGATGCCATACGCCTCCCTCACCTTTTCGTGCACATGTCTGATAACCGCGGCAACGTCATCGGCCGAGGCAGTTCCGTTATTAACGATAAAATTAGCGTGAACGGGCGAAACTTCCGCGCCGCCAATCGAAAAACCCTTTAATCCACAATCCTCGATAAGCTTGCCCACACTCGCATCGGGCGGGTTGCGAAAGACAGACCCGCAGGATGCGCGACCCATGGGCTGCGTACGCTTGCGCCTCGTCAGGTACCGCTCCATGCGCTCGCGAATGTCGGCCTTGGGCGCCGGTTTAAGCTTGAACACGCACTCGAGGATGATCTCATTGCGGGGAAGGCTACATTCGCGGTAGCCCCAAGTGATCTCGGACCCCGCATAATGCTTGATACCGGATGCCGGGTCAAACGTTACGACATCCTCAACCAGCGAGCCAATCCACTCGGTCCGTGTGCCGGCATTCATAGATATCGCACCGCCGACCGAACCAGGAATGCCAACGGCAAACTCAAGGCCCGAGAGGCTACGCGACAGGGCATCGTTGACCAGGCGCGCAAACATCACGCCCGCACCGACCGTCAGCGTACAACCGTCATCGGCAACAACCGTGCGCTGAAACTCACGTCCGAGCGAAATGACGGCACCGCGATAACCGCCATCGGCAACCAGCAGATTGGAGCCCTTGCCGATGATGACCCACGGCACCTGCTCGCGATCGAGCACCGCCACGGCGCGGCGGAGGGCATGATAGCTATGGCACGTCACAAAGAGGTCGGCCTTGCCGCCGATACGATAGCTCGTATGACGCGCAAGGCGCTCGTCCTCGATCACATCCGTGTCGATCATGCCCGAGAGCGCCATGACGGCGTTAAACAGACCCATTAGACTTAAGCGTCTTTCTTGGCAGTCAGATACTCAATGAACTCGGGACCGACGGTCGTAACGTCGCCGGCACCCATGGTGAGCAGCAGGTCGCCCTCGCCCACCATCTGCTTGAGCTCCTGATTGAGCTCAAGACGGCTGGAGCAGTACACGACCTCCTTGCCAGGATGCTTGGCGCGCACGGTATCGGCGAGCATCTTAGAGGTGACACCCGGAATGGGCATCTCGCCAGCCGAGAACACATCAATCAGCAGCAGTTTATCGGCATTGGCAAATGCATCGGCAAAGTCGTCGCACAGGGCCTGCAGGCGCGAATAGCGGTGCGGCTGGAACACGACATCGACGTGCTTGTAGCCCAGCGAGGAAGCGGCAGCAAGCGTCGCCTTGATCTCGGTGGGGTGATGGCCGTAATCATCGACCACGGTGATGCCATCGATATCGCCCACGTGGGTAAAGCGACGGCGGACGCCCTCAAAGCTCGAGAGCGCCTTGGCGGCGGCGTCGATGTCAAGGCCCAGGACATGGGCGACGGTGAGCACCGCCGTGGCGTTGAGCATGTTGTGGCGACCGGGGTTGCTCTTGATCTCCACAGCGTGCTCAGTGCCGTCCTCAAAGCGAACGATAAAGTCACTCTGGATGCCCTTGACATCCGGGTGCACGCAGACGATGTCGTTGCTCTCGGCAAAGCCGTAGGAAAGCACGTGACGGCCCGTCGACTTGGCGAGCTCGACCAGATGCGGGTCCTCGCCGCAGACGATGACGGTGCCGTCCTCGCCCACCAGGCTCATGAATTTGGCGAAAGTTGCCTCGATCTCCTCGATACCCGAGTAGTGATCGAGGTGGTCGGCCTCGACGTTGGTCACAATGACCACGTTGGGGTTCAGGAACAGGAAGGAGCTGTCGGACTCGTCGGCCTCGGCGACAAAGTAGTCGCCCGAGCCGTTCTTGCCGTTCGTGTCATAGCCCTCGACGATGCCGCCGATCAAGAAGCTCGGATCCAGACCCATGCGGTCGAGCATGGTGGCGCACATCGAAGACGTGGTGGTCTTGCCATGCGTGCCGGCAACAGCGACGGTGGTGTAGCCGTGGCCCAAAGCAGAGAGCATCTTGGCACGGGGCCACACGGGAATACCCAGCTCGCGAGCGCGCACGAGTTCAGGGTTGGACTCCGGAATAGCGGTGGACACAACAACCACGTCGGGCTTGACCTCGTCGATCGTGGCGGCCTCATGGCCCACATGCACCTTCACACCAGCGCGGGTAAGCTGGCGGATATAACGTGACGTCTTAAGGTCGGAGCCGGTAACGGCATAACCGCGCTCGTGCAGAACGAGGGCGATGCCGCTCATGCCGGCGCCGCCGATACCGATAAAGTGGGCGCTCTTAAACTCGGGCGCGGAGGTTGCAGTCTGGGAATCAGCCATGTGCTCGTGTACTCCTTGCGTAAACACTGCCTGTAACCCGTTAACTGTACCGCACCTACCGCATCAGCGCGAGGGCGACCGACGATATCCCGTCTAACTAACGCAAACCCTCTACCGCATCCGCCAGAAGAGCGGCGGCCCTATCCTGAGCCAGACCACGCGCCGCCTGACGCATGGCGTCGCGTGCCGCCGCGTCATCGACCAGGTGCAGCAGCTCATCGGCAAAGGCAGAACCGTCGATATCGGCATCGGCACAGAGCACGCCGGCCCCGGCGTCGACCAGATAACGGGCATTGGTGGTTTGGTGGTCGGCCGTCGCATGCGGGTACGGCACGAGCACCGAGGGCACGGCGAGCGCAGCGATCTCGGCCACGCTCGATGCGCCCGAACGCGATAGCACCAAATCGGCAGCAGCCAGCATGTCGCCCATGTTGTCGATGTAAGGCTGGACGCGGTAACGCTTCGCCTCCTCGGGCGTCAGCGCCAAAGCGCGCTCGGTTTCCTCAAAGCCGTCGGCACCCGTCGAATGCAACACATAGAGGTTCTTGCGCGAAAGCAGCTCGTTTTTGAGCGAAGCCACGCGCTCGTTGAGGTGCTGGGCGCCAAGTGAACCGCCAAAGACGAGCAGCAGCGTAGCGTCCTCGGGAACGCCAAGTGCCTTGCGGCCGCGAGCGCGATCGCCCTCGATCACCGAGCGACGTACGGGGTTGCCGGTCATGAGCACGTGGTCAGGGTCACCTTCGCGCTCAAAGACCGAACGCGCTGCCGGCACCGAGATGCACACGCGAGCGGCGTGGGAGTTCATCATCTTGTTGGCCAGGCCCGGAACAGAGTTCTGCTCATGCAGCAGATACGGAACGCCTGCGCCCTTGCACCACCCCAGCAACGGAACCTCGACATAGGCACCAAAACCGATGGCGGCATCGGGCTTGCCGACCTTTGAGAAATGACTGGCGAGCGCACGCTTGGCCTTGTTGACACGCCACAGCGAGGTCAGCGCCGTCCAAGGACGGGAGCGGTCGAAGCCCGTAACCGTAATGGGCACAAAATCAAACCCAGCCTCGGGGACCAGACGACCCTCGAGCTTGCGCGACTGGCCCACGAACACAACGTGGTGGCCACGGTCACGCAGCTCTTCGGCCAAGGCGAGCGCGGGGTTGATATGCCCTGCCGTGCCGCCGGCTGCAATAGCAACGGTCATCTTATCGGTCATGGTAGTCCCTTCGTACACGCGGTCCCTGGTCGTCGGTGCGCAAACGCGCCGACGGGTCCGAGTTCAAATCGATTCGATTATATCCGCCGCCCGCATTGCGAGGAGTTGGGCGCTGCGGACGACCTTGCGGCGCCGTTCGCTGACGCGGACGGGCTGCCGGCTCGGTCGCAGAGCCATCCAGAACGGTAAAGCCGTTACGCGAAGACCGCTCGCCGCGCACGTGGGGCACGCCGGCGGTACTCTCGTCCATAATGGCAAAGCTCTCGCGGCGACGGTCGTACTCATCGCGACGGGCGCTCTCGTACGAAACGCGTAGGATCAGACCGGCAAGCATAAGCGACACAATAATCGACGAACCGCCATAGCTAATAAACGGCAACGGTTTGCCCGTCATGGGAAACACGTTGAGGATGCCCAGCGCATTGATCAAAAACTGCACCGCGAGAATGACCGCAGAGCCAGACGCCATGAGCGCGCCCCGACGATCGGTCGCCTGCTCGGCAATGCGAAACGCCGAGTAGATCAGCATCGCAAACACCAAGAAGAACAGGACGGTTCCGACAAAACCGACTTCCTCGCCAATGATGGCCAGGATGTAGTCATTGTGCGCCTCGGGCAGATACGAGTACTTCATGGTTGAGTTGCCGATGCCACGGCCGAACAGACCGCCCGAGGCAAAGGCCATGATGGCAAGCGTGGCCTGATAGCCGTCACCATACTCGTCGGCCCAAGGTTTCAAGGCAACCTGAATACGCACCATACGGTATGGCTCTGCGACAAGCGCAATCACGATCACGAGAATGCCGAAGATTAGCACGCCGATGATAAATCTGGGGTCGAGACCCGCAAACAACGCCATGCACATGAGGGTCAACAGGATGATCAGGACGGTACCGAAATCGGGCTGGATAAAGATCAGAAAGAGCGAAATGCCCAGGTAGATGCCCATCTTGCGAAGGAATTCGTTGATGTTGCCACCGGGCGAAAAGAAGCGATCGAGCATGATGGCCGAATACGCAATGGCAAATGGCTTTAAAAACTCGGAAGGCTGGAACTGAATGCCGGCGATGTTGAGCCAGCGCGTGGCGCCACGGCTGCCGCTGCCCACCAAGAACACCAGAAACAGTAGCCCTATCATGCCTATGAGGAAGATCCTGAGCACATCCTCCCCAAACCAGCTGTCCGGCAAAACGCGCACGATGGCAATCAGCGCCAGAACACCGACCACGGCAAACGCAGCCTGTCGACCCAGAAAAAACGTCGCTGAGCCATTCTCGTGCAGCGCCTCGACCGAAGACGCCGAGTACACCATCAGCAGGCCAAAACACACCAAGATAAACAGACAGGCCATGAATATCAGACGGGGGCGCATGATGCGGGCGGGAACGCCGGCAATATAGCGTTCGCTAAACGACCGCCCGCCGCGACCGGAACGCGGTGTGCTACGCCGCGAGGAAGCACGGTCCGAGTCGGGCCTCCTCATACCTTGTCGGGGGCTCTCCTCTCTCACCGGCAACCCCTATTCCATTTGCGATTTCGCTGCAGCGGCAAGCTGGGCCACATAGTCCTTAAACACGCGGCCGCGCTCCTCATAGCCCGAGAACTCATCGAACGAAGAGCAGGCAGGAGAAAGTAAGATCACGTCGCCACGGCTCGACAGCGAACGGGCAACGTCCACGGCATCGCGTAGGTCATCCGCCTGGGCGATATCCACATCGCCATCGACATCGGCCTCGTCCATAGCGGCGGTGAAGCGCTCGCGCGCATCGCCAAAGCAGACGACCGAGCGCACGTTATCCATAACAACGCGCGCGAAGTCCGTGAGCGGCGTGCCCTTATCGTGGCCGCCGAGCAGCAAGATCACGTCGTCATCGGGAAATGCCGTCAGTGCCTTCTCGACCGCGTCGGTGTTGGTCGCCTTGGAATCGTTGACGTAGCGCACACCGTCAATCTCGCCGCACGGCTCCACGCGATGCTCGAGCGGCTGGAACGAGGCCAGACCGCGGCGGACACCATCGACATCGGCACCGACGGCCAGAGCAGCCGTGGCGGCACATAAGGCATTGATGACATTGTGATGGCCCGAGATCTTGAGCTCGGACGTGGCGACAAGCTGGGTCTCGACGCCCTTCAGGCGCACGACCATTTTGCCGTCGCGCACAAAGGCGGCGTCTGCACCCTCGGGCTCGTCAAAAGCGACCTTGCAGATGCGGCGACCCGGCGTATAGATGTACTCATCGAACTCGTGAATGCCGGCGTCTTCGACGTCGACAACCACCAGATCGTCATCGACCATATTGTCAAACAGCTTGATCTTGGCAAGCGCATAGTTCTTATGGCTCTTATGCCAGCCCAAGTGGTCGGGAGTGATGTTGAGCAGCACTGCCACGCGAGGGTGGAGCTCGGTGGTCGTAGCAATCTGATAGCTCGAGAGCTCAGCCACAAACCACTCGTTGTGGGCTCGGCCGTCAATCTCGTTGACCGGCGGCTCGCCGATGTTGCCGACAGCTACGCTGGCCTCGCCGGCAGCCTTGAGCAGATAATCAGTCAGCGACGTGGTGGTCGTCTTACCGTTGGTGCCCGTGATGGCAATCCAGTTATCGGGCGACAGGCGATAGGCAAACTCTGGCTCACCCATAATCTGAGCGGCATGTTCGCGCCCGGCCTTAAAGAAGCCCGAGAACTCCGAGATGCCCGGGCACGTCACGCATACGTCATAGGCGCCCTCGACCTGTTCGGTCCCATAGACAAACGACGCACCAGCAGCCTCGAGCGCACGCGTGGCGTCATTGGGCTCAGAGGTGCCGCCGCCATACACGGTAACGGCGCTTACGCGCTCGGGATGTGCCAGCGCCCAGCGGGCGACATCGAGACCGGATTTGCCCTGACCCAAAACGAGCAGGCTAAAGACATCAGCAAGAGGCATGAAAGACCACTATCCCAACTGGAAGAACAGAGCAAGGCCAACGGCACCAAAGGCCGCAGCGATAATCCAAAAACGGATGACGACCTTGGTCTCGGCCCAGCCCTTCTTTTCGAAATGATGATGGATGGGCGCCATAAGGAAGACGCGCTTGTGCGTAAAATGGAAGTAGACAACCTGAATCATGACCGACAGGGTCTCAACGATAAACAGGCCGCCGATGATGAGGGAGACGACCTCGGTGTTGGTCATGATGGACGTGCAGGCAAACGCGGCGCCCAGAGCAAGCGAGCCGGTATCGCCCATAAAGATGCTCGCCGGATAGCAGTTGAACCACAGAAAGCCCAAGCAGGCACCGGCACACGCGGTACAGAAGATGGACAGGTTCACGTCTCCGTGCAAAAACGCCATGGCAGCCATGGCGAGCATGGCGATCATGGAGGTGCCGCCAGCAAGACCGTCAAGGCCATCGGTCAGGTTCACGGCATTAGAAAGACCGGCAATCATCAGCCAGCAAAAGACAATATAGAGCCACGGGAACGAATAGCCGCAGATGGTGGTCGAAAGCACGCCAAGGTCGATCGTCAACCCACCGGGAAAACGAATCTCGGGGGCGACGCCGCACCAGTTGACGGCAAGTACCGTAAAGGTGACACAGATAATGGTTAGGCCGATCATCTTGGCATGAGGCGTCAGACCGAGCGAGCGCCCATGCGTAACGGAGGTCAGGTCGTCGATCAGGCCCAGCACGCCGGTCGCCAGCGTGGCGAGCAGTACGAGTACGAGCTCGGTGGTGAGCTTGCCCATCAGCAGGCAGGTCAGCGAGATCGCGACGAGGATGACAACGCCACCCATGGTGGGCGTTCCCTGCTTAACCAAATGACGCTTGGGGCCGTCGGCACGAACCTGCTGGCCGATACCCTCGACCTTGAGCAGCTTGATCCACCACGGCATGAGCAGCAGCGCAATGGCTGCGGCGATGCCAAGCCCCAAAAAAGCCTGATACGTTGGATACGAGGGATTGCCGAACATGGGCTAGCACACACCTTCCACAAAGCGGTCGAGCTCAACAAAGCGGGAACCCTTGACCAGTACAACATCATGTTTTTCAAGCGCGCCGCCCATGCGGTCGAGCACCTGCTGATAATCGGAGAACACCTGGATGCGGTCCTCGTCCATGCCCATCATGCGCGCGGCATCGGCCATAAGCTGGGCCAGCTCACCACCCACGCACGCCAGCATGTCGAGCTTCTTGGCGGCGGCATAGGCGCCCACGAGCTCATGCATGCGAGGAGCCTCATCGCCCATCTCGCCCATCTCGCCCAGGATCGCCATGCGAGACCCCGTGCATGAAAGCGAGCACAGCAGATCGAGGCCGGCTGCCATCGATTCGGCGCTGGCGTTATAGGAATCGTCGATGATGCGTGCACCGCTCTTGGCGCGCTTGATCTCCTGGCGGTGCCCGGTGATCGTAAGACCCCTAAAGGCAGCATCGATCTGCTCGGGCGTCACGCCCAGGCGATAGGCAACCGCGGCGGCCTTAACGGCATTAGGAACGGACTGCACGCCGGGGATGGCAAGCATGGTATCGATTGTCTCGCCCTGACCAAAATCGAGCGTAAAGACCGGACGGCCCTCGTCATCAACGCGAACGTCGCGGGCGCGGACCTCATCATCGTCAGAGACACCGGCCAGCATCACGTCGATACCAGCAGGCCGGGCGAACGTATCGCGAATGAACGGCGTAAAGTCGTCCTCACCGCCCAAAACCAGCAGCGGCAAATAGTCGCCGGCGGCGCACATGCCCTGTACAATCTCGGCCTTAGCGCGGGCGATGTTCTCGCGGCTGCCCAAAATGCCGATATGAGAGGTGCCGATCTTGCTCACGATGGCAAGGTTGGGATTGGCGGACTGGGACAGGCGCTCGATCTCGTGGAAATGGTTCATGCCCATCTCGAGCACCAGAACCTCGGTATCGGCCGGAGCGGAAAGCACCGTGAGCGGCATGCCGATCAGGTTATTGAAATTGCCCTTGGTGGCCCAGACACGATAGCGCTTGGCGAGCACAGCGGCGAGCACGTCCTTGGTCGTCGTCTTGCCGATGGAACCGGTAATGCCAACGACCAGGCAGCCAAGCTCCAGGCGATACGCATGCGCCAAACGCAGCAGAAACTCCTCGGGATCATCGGTCAGCAAGATGGCACAGCCCTTGTCCTGCGCCAGCGAGACCAGCTCGGCCTCGGGCTCACGCGTCATCACGACGGCGCCGGCACCCGACTGGACGGCACGGGAAGCAAAATCATTGCCGTCGACGTTTTCACCGGGAAAGGCGACGAAAATCGTCCCTTCCTCGACCTGGCGCGAGTCGATAACGCACCCGCGGCATACCCGATCGGCTTCTCCCGTCACGGTTCGGGCCCCTGTTGCGGCCGCGAGGTTGTTGACGGCGATCTCTATCATTGCAGCTCCCCTGTAAACCTAATAATGCTATCGGCGTATTGTATCCCAGCGCCGCGTATGCGTGGTGCAGGGCATGTGAACACCCCTCATATGGGACAACAAACCACGCCCCAAAGATTGTAACCCCCTACTTCGTGTGCGGGATACCCAGCACGTCGAGCGCGTTGGCCATAATGAACTGGAACGGAACCGCAGCGGCATCTGAGCCGCTCGGCGTTCCGTCGAGCGTGATATAGCACAGCACCTTGGGCGATTGTGCCGGTGCAAAGCCCATAAAGGACGACATGTAGTTCTCCTTGAGGTAGCCGCCGTTCTCGTCGGCACGTTCGGCCGTACCGGTCTTACCCGCCACGTCATAGCCGTCAACCGCGCCGCCAACGCCCGTTCCCTCCGACACGACCGTCTGCATGCACGATGTCACCTGGGATGCGGCATCCTCCGAAATCGCGCGCTCGCCTTCGCCCCAGTCCTTCTCGTCACCTTTGCTGGACTTATAGAAGTGCGGGGTCATCATCACGCCGCCGTTGGCGATGCCGCCCACGGCACGTGCGATCTCAATCGGCGAGACAGACAGCGCCTGTCCAAAGCTCATCGAGCCCAGCGTGGCGCCGTCATACTGGTCACGCTCCTTGACGATGCCCAGGCTCTCGCCCGGAAAATCGACACCAGAGCTGTGACCGATGCCCCACTTGTCCACATAGGCGGCAAAGTCGTCGGCACCGATCTTGCGCCCCACCAGGACAAAGCCTACGTTGGACGAACGGCGCATCATCTCGCGCACATCCATGGTCATGGCATAGTCGCGCTTGTCGGCATCGGTGACGGTATCGTCGCCCACCTTGATGCTCGCCGGCACCTCAAACGACGTACTCGACCGCACGACACCCAAGTCGAAGCCGGCGCCCGCCACGAGCGTCTTAAAGACCGAGCCGGGCTCGTAGGCGTCGGTGACCAGGCGCAGGTTCATATCCTCGGTCTTGGCGTTTTCCAAATTGGTCTGGTCGTAGGTCGGATACGAGCAGGCTGCCAAGATCTCGCCTGTCGTAGGATCGGTGACCAGCGCCGAGCCGTTCTTGGCCTTTGTCTTCTCGACAGCCTCTGCCAGGGCATCCTCGGCCGCACGCTGGATATTGACGTCGAGCGTCGTCACGATATCAACGCCGTCGACCGCAGCCACCTTTTTATAGGCACCGCCCGCGATATAGCTGCCGTCCCTCGCGCGCTCGCGTACGAGAGAACCGTTCGTGCCGGTCAGAAGCTTGTTGTATTGCTTTTCGAGACCCGTCAAGCCGTCGTTGTCTACATTCACTACACCCAGCACCTGCGATGCCAGATTGCCGTATGGATATACGCGCTTCATGGCCTGCTCAAAAAGCACGCCGGGCAGGTTCTTCTTCTCCAGCGCCGCAGCGTCGTCTTCGTCCACCTGGCGCTTGATATACACCCAGGTTCCATCGGACTCAACGAGCTTGCGGCAGGTCTTTTTATCGATTCCAGTTGCCTTGACCAGCGCCGACACCGTCTTGTCAACATCCTCGACAAGCTGGGGGTTCACGGCGATGTTGCGACATTCGACCGACGACGCCAGCACGTTACCGTTGCGGTCGTAGATGGTGCCACGTTTGGCATAGAGGGTCTGCGCAAGCAGGCGGCGCGCATCGGCACGCTCGCGCAGTTTATCGGCTTCGACAATTTGATAGTCGGCAAGGCGAAAGACGCCCAAGCCCAAGCCAAGCCCAATGAAGCCCATGACGGCTTTGCGGCGAGGCAGAGGCGTGCCCGTGAGCCATTCGGTCGACGAACTCTTGCGCGACCTGGTGTTATGCACTTGAGGGCCGCCCGAGCCGCGAAGTCGCGACGCCGGGTCGTTGCCACGGGACTGCCCGGCGTTGTAAGATTGCCGACCCGTTCCTTGATAACCAGAACGTCCCCGCGACGAGGGACGTCCAGAACCGCGGCCCCCATCGGAACCGCGGCGATAGTCATTTGTCATACTCAGCTACCGTCTTGCTACTGAGCGGTCGCGGTCGCGTTGGCGCCCGCGGCTGCATCCTGCGAAAAGTCAAGTGTAACGCTCTCGCTGGGCTCCACCATGCCATAAGCGCCCGCAAGGTCGCGAATACGCGTGTCGGCGCCATAGACCGAATGCATGACCTCCAGGTCGGAGCTCTCATCGGTCGCCTTTTCGAGCGTGTTGGTAAGCTCGGCGTTGCTGTTGAGCACCTGGGCCGTAACGCCGGCGAGCGCCACGCGGGCGACGCCGATCGTCATGAAGATGGCCGCAATGATGCAAAACGTTTTAAGAACGCTCATGAAAACCGGGCTTACCGCCTGGTTTGCCTGACGGCCCGCGCCCGTGTAGACATCAAAGCGCGGCGTGCGCTGCTCACGGGGAGCAACGGGGGCCTGCGGCGTCTCACGATAGGCGGGCATGGCGTTCATATCATAGGCGAGTGCTGCGCTTGAAGTGTTGTAGCCCATGATATGCCGCCTCCCATCCCGAGTACGTTGGTAGTGTGTTTAAGCTTCGTTTATGGTGCGAGCGGGAGGTCCAATATCACGCGGTCGCGCCTACAGACGCTGCGCCACGCGGATTTTGGCTGATCTCGCCCGAGGGTTGCGCTCAACCTCATCAGGCTGTGCAACCAAGGGTTTGCGGGTGATGACCTTGAGTATCGGCACGTTGCCGCACACGCACACCGGAATCTCCGGCGGACACGTGCACCCCTGGCTCATCTCCTTAAAGTGGTTCTTTACGATACGGTCCTCGAGCGAGTGATATGAGATGACGCAGATACGTCCGCTCGGGTTGAGCCACCTGGTGGCGGCATCAAGCCCTCGTTCGAGCACATCGAGCTCGTGATTGACCTCGATGCGAATGGCCTGGAAACTTTTCTTGGCCGGGTGTCCGCCATGCCGACGAGCGGCAGCCGGGATACCCGCCTTGATGATCTCGACAAATTGGCCGGTGGTTTCGATCGGTTCTTGCTCGCGGCGGCGCACGATCTCGCGCGCGATCTGCGAGGCGAACTTCTCTTCGCCGTAGACGCGTAGAATCCGGGCGAGGTCGTGTTCGTTATAGGTGTTGATGACCTCAGCTGCGTTTAAGGTGTTATTACCCGGATCCATCCGCATGTCCAATGGGGCGTCCTCGTTATACGAAAAGCCCCTTCCAGGGATATCGAGTTGCGGTGACGAAACGCCCAAATCGAACAGGAAGCCATCGACCCCGGGCACCTCGGCCGAGCAAAGCAGCTCGTCCAAGTCGCCGAAGTTGCCCTTCAGCAGCTGGTGCGGAACGCCGGGAACCTCGCGGTCCAGACGGGCGCCAGCGGCCTCGAGGGCCATGTCGTCCTGATCGACGCCGAGCAAAAGACCCGTCTCCCCCACCTGCGCGGCCATCTTTACCGAATGGCCGGCACCGCCAAGGGTGCAATCGCAGACAACGGAGCCGCTCTTTAGCCGCAGCGACTCAAGCACTTCGCCGAGCATGACAGGTTCATGCCGATATTCTTGTGTCAAGATCCCACGCTCCATCCGTTACCCGTGCCTTGCCCTTACGAGAAGAAGAGGTCCAGCAGGGCCTCATCGTCATCGTCCTCATCGGCCGCGGCGCGATCCCAAACCTCAAGGTGGTCGTAGTTGCCCACAACCGTGACCTCGCGGTCGAGGTTCGCCTGCTTGCGGAGAGACTCGGAAAGGCCGATACGACCGGCGCTGTCCACGTCCATCGACGTGGTGCGCTTGTTGATCGCCCTCATGAGCTTCTGGTCGTTGATGTCACGCGGGTTAAAGCCCTCGTGGCCCTCACGACCCGCGAAGAGTCCTTCGACCCACTTATCGAAGGCCTCGGCAGAGAACACGTACAGAGCATCGACATCCAGGGCTTTGAACACGCGAACGTGCTCTCCAAGCTCCTCGCGAAGGGGTGCAGGCAGGGACAGACGACCTTTTGCATCGAGATTGCGCTCGTATGCACCAGTCATTCCCATGTGCGCCCTCCCCTCGGTTACTCAGATGGCACGTACGCGGGGAACCACCCCGCCTGTCGACGTCATTAATAATATGGGGAACCGCCCCATTTTTCAACACCTTTCCCCACCCCTTCCCCCACCCCGCCCCACCACTCCACCCACCATATATTGCAAAACACCCCCAATCATATGTTCGAAAACACAATATGTTGTGTTTACAGCAACGGCGGGATGCCACCTGTGGCATCCCGCCTTTCAACCTCAACCTTCAAGTTGACCTTGAGGCGATTTTTACGTCCCTTTACACGCCGTTCACATCGCCCCCAAACTCCCCCACCCACGGCGCACACGGCCCACCACCGCGTCGGTGTCTGGCGAAAAATGAGACGGGGGCCCG